>CAWKIU010000004.1:0-219076 GCA_963849895.1 uncultured Alphaproteobacteria bacterium | reverse complement strand
ATTCGGCGTGTGTGTATCGCGCATCCCGGCCTGCGGTAGGGAGACTATCGAAACGCGCGCAATGGCTCTGTTGGAGGCGTTTCAACACGAGCATGAGACCACGCTCATTACTGGTGCGCCGTTCGACTGTGCGCGGTTGAACCGGGCCTATCACGGCCATGTCGATGAAAGCCGAATAAACGTCATGATCGCGCCGACGCCCGAGGTTGTGCGCGATGCAAGTGCGGGCGACGCTATGCGCGGCGCATTCTTCGCCGAATTCCTCAAGGACGTCAGTAAAGACTTCGACATCTGTATCAGCAGCTATAACTTCGCGGAGTTCGACCAGCCGGCAATCCAGTTTGTCGCCGACTTCTCCTGGACGATAATATCCGGCGCGCATACGATCCCGTTTCACCGGGCCTGCGCGGGTTTGTACAGCGGCCCAACCCCGTGAGGTGGGCCTATCTTGCCGTAGCGGACCTGATCAGCGGCGGACATCACGACATACCTGCGCATGCGGATGATGTCATCGTTGCCAATTCGCTGTGGACCGCCAACCTCTTGGCGCAGCGGCATGGTCTTCGGTCCCAAGTGATTTATCCCCCGGTCTACGCGCCGGTCTATGACGCAGATGCCGCGCGCTCGAACGACTTTGTTATGCTCGGCCGCATTAGTCCCGAGAAGCGGGTGATCGAAGCTATTGACGTCTTGAGCCGTGTAAGGGAACGCGGTCATCAGGTCGGGCTGCACATTATCGGCCCACTTGATGAGTCCGCTTATAGCGATCAGGTTCGCAGCCGTGCGCAAAGGCAAGGCGATTGGGTACGCCTGCACGGCGGGCTCTATGGGGACGAGAAATTCGTCGAACTCGGACACCACGCATTCGGTCTTCATCTGCGTCAACGGGAGGCGTTCGGGATCGCCGTCGCCGAAATGATCAAGATGGGTCTCGTTCCTTTCGTGCCGGCGGGGGGCGCGCCGGCTGAAATCGTCGCGGACGAACGCCTAGTCTTCCAGAATCAAGATCACGCCGTGGAGGTTATCGATCGCGTGCTGCGAAATCAGCCGCAACTCGCCAGCATCAAGGAGCGGCAGGCCGAGCGCGCCAAGCTCTTCTCGACAGAAAAATTCGTTATGGAGGCACGCAAGCTTGTCGATAGTACGCTGGGTAACTTGCCAAAACGCACATCAATAGGAGAGGGCGTGGACCTTCGCTTGCGACAGCGGTCGCGCGCGCGGACCAACCGAATTCCTCAGGTGATGTCGACTAACATTCGGCGTGTGTGTATCGCGCATCCCGGCCTGGGATCGGGCGGCTCTGAAGCGTGTGCAATGGCTCTGTTGGAGGCGTTTCAACACGAGCATGAGACCACGCTCATTACTGGTGCGCCGTTCGACTGTGCGCGGTTGAACCGGGCCTATCACGGCCATGTCGATGAAAGCCGAATAAACGTCATGATCGCGCCGACGCCCGAGGTTGTGCGCGATGCAAGTGCGGGCGACGCTATGCGCGGCGCGTTCTTCGCCAGATTCCTCAAGGACGTCAGTAAAGACTTCGACATCTGTATCAGCAGCTATAACTTCGCCGAGTTCGACCGGCCGGCAATCCAGTTTGTCGCCGACTTCTCCTGGGACGATAAAATCCGGCGCGCGTACGATCCCGTTTCACCGGGCCTGCGCGGGTTTGTACAGCGGCCCAACCCCGTGCGGTGGGCCTATCTTGCCGCAGCGAATTTGATCCGCGGCGGACGTCACAACATACATGCGCATGCGGATGATGTCATCGTTGCCAATTCGCTGTGGACCGCCAACCTCTTGGCGCAGCGGCATGGTCTTCGGTCCCAAGTGATTTATCCCCCGGTCTACGCGCCGGTCTATGACGCAGATGCCGCGCGCTCGAACGACTTTGTTATGCTCGGCCGCATTAGTCCCGAGAAGCGGGTGATCGAAGCTATTGACGTCTTGAGCCGTGTAAGGGAACGCGGTCATCAGGTCGGGCTGCACATTATCGGCCCACTTGATGAGTCCGCTTATAGCGATCAGGTTCGCAGCCGTGCGCAAAGGCAAGGCGATTGGGTACGCCTGCACGGCGGGCTCTATGGGGACGAGAAATTCGTCGAACTCGGACACCACGCATTCGGTCTTCATCTGCGTCAACGGGAGGCGTTCGGGATCGCCGTCGCCGAAATGATCAAGATGGGTCTCGTTCCTTTCGTGCCGGCGGGGGGCGCGCCGGCTGAAATCGTCGCGGACGAACGCCTAGTCTTCCAGAATCAAGATCACGCCGTGGAGGTTATCGATCGCGTGCTGCGAAATCAGCCGCAACTCGCCAGCATCAAGGAGCGGCAGGCCGAGCGCGCCAAGCTCTTCTCGACAGAAAAATTCGTTATGGAGGCACGCAAGCTTGTCGATAGTACGCTGGGTAACTTGCCAAAACGCACATCAATAGGAGAGGGCGTGGACGGATGCCTAACTTGATCAGAAATACCTGCGTGCAGTTGTTATCTGTCCTGCCAAGGCGAATTCGCTTGGCGCTCGAAGCTAGATACTACGAAAACCTGTTGTCCAAGTTCAATTTGAATAAGGAGCCAGATCTATCCCTCGCTCTGGAGTTTATTGAACCAGGACATACTGTAATCGACGTCGGCGCGAACATCGGACTGTGGACAATCAACCTCGCAAAACGCGTTGGACGAAATGGGCGAACCATTGCTGTCGAACCGGTGCCTACAACGTTTGCCATTTTGGAAAGGGTCGTTAATAAAGTTGTCAACTCCGGCGCTACGATATTGTTACACAATTGCGCCCTCTCAAATGACCGTGGGCAGATCGGGATGGAAGTCCCCGTCGATGGACGGGGTATTCGCAATCACTATCTTGCTAAGGTTGTCTCAGGGGTGGGGCAAATTACAGTCGACGTAAGAAAACTCGATGATATTTGCGCGTCCATCCGCGAACGTATTCAATTCATTAAGATCGACACAGAGGGACACGAACTCTCGGTATTAATGGGGGGGGTGGAGACGTTGCGAACCCATCAGCCGGTTCTATGCGTCGAAATATCAACCGATCCAGATGACGTGGAATCAGAGGGAGGGCGATTGATCCAGCTCCTGAGTGATCTCGGCTATTCTTGTTATGTGAGGCGAAACGACCACCTCAGTGTTCGTGAAAAAGGTGAAGTGGCGGTCAACTACTTTTTTCAACCGACCGAGATAACCCCTAAGGGAACATTTTGATGACCGCTACCGCATTTGGCCGTACACTTCTTTTTGCGTTTTATACTGCGCACCCGCCCACCGGCGGCGCATCGGCTGTCACTTATCAACTCGCGTGTCATTGGCCGGGTGAGCGCAAGCTGGTGCAGATCGGAGACGATCCCGGTATGCGTGAAGCCACATCGGGCTTGCAAGTCGTTACGCTGGCGTATCGTGGGCGTGGCGAGCGTTGGCAAAAGCTGATCGAGGTGCCGCGCTGGATCCATGAGATGACATCGATCGCCGCGGACTATCGGCCCGACACGATCATCCTCGAAGGTGCGTCCTGGTGCGCGTATCATTGGCTATTGATGTCCGCGCTGCGTCGACGCCTCCCGAGCGTTAAGCTGATCTACCACGCACACAACGTCGAATACGACCTTCGCCGGCAGAAGCACAACAGGCTCGTCGCCGAACTCACACGCTGGTTTGAGGGGCGAGTATTGGCCGGCGTTGACATCGCCACCTCGGTTTCGCCAGTCGATGCATCTCGCTTTCAAGTACTTTATGGGCGCGAGACAGTGCTACTGCCC
Organism: uncultured Alphaproteobacteria bacterium; assembly: GCA_963849895.1. Lineage (GTDB taxonomy): Bacteria > Pseudomonadota > Alphaproteobacteria > Micropepsales > Micropepsaceae > Rhizomicrobium. Next base: position 215,304 of record CAWKIU010000004.1, on the reverse strand, counting down.
AACGGCGTCGATGTCGCGTGGCTTCAAAGCGCCACTCCCGCATCGATTGAGGCATTGCGCGCTCGGTATCAGCTCACGGCAGAGACCGTTCTCTTCATGGGAGCTTACGCTTACAAGCCGAACGGGGAGGCAATCGATTTTCTTGTAAAGGAAGTGTTTCCGGCCCTGATGAGCCTCCGGCCGGAAGCGCGGCTGCTCATTCTCGGCGGCGAGGTTCCTTATGAGCGGCCCTGGCTCATCGCTCCAGGCCTCGTACCGTCAGAGGAGCTTCCCTCCTTCATACATGCTGCCGCAGTCTCCGTTGCGCCGATCTTCTCGGGCTCGGGAACACGGCTAAAGATCCTCGAATTGCTTGCAGCGGGTACTCCGGCTATCTCCACTGCCAAGGGAATGGAAGGCCTGCCGCTGGAGCCTGGCGTGGACATTCTTCTGGCCGAGACGGCTCACGCATTCGTCGATTTGCTAAACGGTGTCCTGGCTGATCCGGCCAAAGCACGACAGTGGTGTGCGAATTCGATGGTGAAAGTTGTAAGTGGGTTTAGTTGGCTGTGTATCATACAAACCTTTAGCATCAAATTGATCTCATGTCAGAATTGATAACTATAGTTGTACCTGTGTACAACCGTGAAAATCTTGTATTGGAGACTTTGAATTCGATTTACGCAAGCACGTACCGACCTATTGAAGTCGTCGTTGCAGATGACGGCTCTACGGATGCTACTGTACAAAACGTTTCAGAGTGGTCGAAGCCGAAGCGTTCGTTAGATTTTCGAGTAAAATTGATATCGAAAAGCAACGGTGGAGTATCATCCGCCCGAAACTTCGGCATGGTCGAGGCAGACGGTCAGTTCATTATGTTCCTGGATAGTGACGATTTGCTGTATCCGAACATGGTTCGGGATCAGATCGCACTGATGGAAGAGACGCACGCTGATTACGCCTTTGGAAAAACTAGACAGGTCAATTCCTCCACTGGTGCCGAGTACGCGATCATAGGTAGAGCGATCAGCGATCCTGTCGATAGTATTCCAGACCACAATTGGCACATCTCATCTCTCGTGGTGCGCCGCGATGTTGTCGCGAAAGTGGGCACCTTTGACGAAACACTTCGTCGAAGCGAGGATTGGGAATTTGCATGCCGCGTGAAAGCGTTTGGGGGCAGGGGAGTTTTTAACAACGCTTTTTTGACGGAGTATCGCGTGCATGGAGAGGAACAGCTCATTAAGTCAGGAGGTATCTCTTATGCGAAGGATCGTCAAACTGCGATCAAAAATGTTTATCACATGCTCAAGTACATCCCTACCGATACGAGGCGCGCTCAAGACAAGTGCACATTTTTGATATTAAAAAACCGCCTTAGTCAAATTAGGTTTGGAAATTATGGGTGCAATGGGACGGACATACAGTGCGCTCTCAACTTTTCGAGTGCGATGCGCCGACCATTTTATATAGTGGCGTATGTTACCCTATCGGTTTATTGTTACTTAGCGAAAGTGATTGATTTCCGTGGGGGGGCAATGCTCAATCGAACTATTGAGGTCATAACGGCCGCATATCGTCGTTCAATACGCCCAATGCATTTGGGCGGATTGCTGATCATTCTGCATCCGAAATCATACTTAAGAACGGCAGGTTGGTTCGAGTCCTTTAACAAAGGTCGATCAATTGACGCGACAGGCGCTCCGGTTCCTTGGCACAATTACGCCATGATCGGCTTTCTGGAAGAAAGAGTGAGAAGAGATATGGATGTGTTTGAATACGGATGTGGAAACTCAACGAAATGGTATTCTGGAAGAGCACGTAATGTGATTGCAGTCGAACATGATCGGAGTTGGTGTGAGCGCATAAACTTTGGAACTAACGTTGAAGTGAGACTGCGCGACGCGACTCAAGAGAGTTATGTCAAAGCTATTGACGAAGATGAGAGAAGTTACGATATCATTGTCATTGATGGATTATTTCGGAACGAATGCGCGCGAGAGGCGGTAAAATCTCTGACATCTCGTGGTGTAATTGTCTTCGATGACAGCGAGAGAATGGAATTCTCTGACGGCAAGAATTTTCTAGACAGTTCGGGATTTAGATCGTTGCGGTTCCGCGGCCCCAAGCCGTCAGAGATAGTCTTTGCCGAGACCACGATATTCTATAAAGATGGTAACGTGTTTAACATCTGAATTTGCGCGGTTGCGAGGCATATTCGGATTGTTATTAGATTTATGTTAGCATAGAAATAATGGAACCAGCTTTGAAGGTTTATGTTGGCCGCAAAGAACCTAAGAATGGCAATTTTGTTGAGCGCCTTCATATTCTCATTTCCGCCTACGCCTGCAATCCCAAGCGTGGCTCTGAAGAAGCGGTTGGATGGAATTGGGTTCAGGCCATCGCGCTAACCCATAGGGTTACAGTCATTACTGCCGCTTTTCATGAAGCCGATATTGCGTTGACTTGCGATCCGAACGCCAATCCACGTTTCGTATTCGTGCCACACCGGCTTGGACATTACCATCCTACGCCCCTCTGGCATGCCATTGAGGGATCGATAGCCAAACCCATCATGAATTTCGCCTATGCCCGATGGCAGCGCGACGCCTATCGCGTGGCGTTGGATCTGCTGAAGGTGCAGTCTTTCGGCCTCGCTCACCAGTTGACCTATGTCGGGTTTCGCTTTCCTGGGCATTTGTGGCGGCTCGGCCTGCCCTTCGTTTGGGGTCCGATTGGCGGGCTTGAAAACACGCCTTGGAAACTCTTGCCGGCCATGGGACTGAAGGGCGCAGTTTATTATGCCGGCCGCAATCTCATCAATTCCGCCCAACGCCAATGGCTGCGTACACCACGCCGGGCGATTGCCGCCGCGGGTCCCGGTCTGATCGCGGCAACGCAGGGAATCGCCCATGAGCTGAAGCGGGTCTATGGCGCCGATAGCACCGTCATCAGTGAAGTGGTCGCGCCGCTGGAACTCAGCCCGGCAGTGCCCCGTGCGAGGGCGCGCAAAGAACCGCTGAAAGTTGTCTGGAGCGGCCTTCACCTGCCGGGCAAGGCTTTGAATTTGTTGATCGAGGCGTTGGCGCGGATCGAGCCGAACGTACCAATCGAGCTAAACATTCTGGGCGATGGACCGCTGCGCAAGCAGTGGACTTCGCTTGTGCAACGACTCGGGGTCGGCGACCGCTGTATTTGGCATGGCATGGTGTCCCGCCATGAAGCGCTCTCGATTATGAGCCAGGCCCATGTACTCGCCATCACGAGCTTGAAGGACCTTACTTCGACCGTTTTACTCGAAGGACTTGCCCTAGGCTTGCCCGTTATCTGCCCAGACCATTGCGGCTTCTCGAATGTCGTGACGGCGGCCTGTGGTATCAAGGTCGACCCCAGCTCTGTCCAATCGGTGATCGCGGGTTTTTATGCGGGCATCTTGCGCTTGGCGGGCGATGAACAGGCAAGGTATGGAATGGCAGTCTCGGCTTTAGAGCGCGCCCGAGCTTATAGTCGCGATGCCTTGTGCGAGAAGCTGGAGGACGTGTATCGCCGTGTCTTGTCAAAGTCGCAAATGGACGGCGCGGTGGCTGAATGAGCACCGAAGTTCCCTATCTGGCACGCTTGGTTCCTTTTCGCCGAAGCCAAAGCCGGCAAGCGAGACGTAAGATCGATATTACGGCATGGTTCACGTTTCCTATTATCCTGTGGTTGCTGCTTTGGCTTTCGATCAATACCGGACCCTGGAACCTATTGGATTTCGGCTCCGGATTGAGCGGCGGCATCACCGCCGCGCGCGCGAGCTTTCCCCTCATTGTCTTCATCGTCGCTTTTGTCTCCCTAATTTCCCGAGGTCGCTCACGCCCACGTACATGGGTCGAAATGGGCTTCTGGATCTATGGCTTTGTCATGCTCCTCGCTTGCACGGGCGCAGACGACTGGTTTGATTATGCCTATTGGGGCTTTGCATTTCTCGCCACCTTGGCGGTCGTCGAGGAAGGCCTGCGGTCTAAGGATCCACTCGAGTTCGCGACAAGGCTCAATTGGCTTTCCTGGCTTGTTACCGGCGTCGCTCTTGTCACGATGTTGTTTCTGGCGCGCAGTGTTCTCTATGACCCGGATACCGGCTCGGGCTACGGACTCGTCAACCGCTTTCAAGAGGCATACGGCTACGGCATCGCACGTGAAACAGGCCTTTCGCGCATGGCCGCCGTTCCCGCGATCATCTCTCTGGTTTTTTTGTTTTCCGGGCAGGCTTGGCAACGCGTCCTTAGCCTCGCTGTCTTTATCGGCTCAATCTATGTCATCTGGGTTATGCAATCTCGCGGCGCGTTTTTCGCCTTCGCGGGAGCGTTTCTGTTTGTTCTCTGGTTTGCCGACAAAAGAAATCAAAAAATCGTTGTCTCTCTCTTTGCTCTGTTAGTCATTGTCGCTCTTATCGCCTCCTCCTCGCACGAGGGTCTGCAAGGAGGGCTACACGATTTATGGCTTCATGTGACTCGAAACGAAGGTTCCGAAGCATTTTCAAGCATGAGCGGCCGCGACTACATCTGGCAAGAGGCGATGGAGCAGTGGTCGCACTCGCCATTAATCGGCTATGGCCCTCAAGCCGATCGGCTCTTTTTCTTCAACGCGCAGAGTGCGGTTATTTATGCGTTGCTGTGCTCGGGGCTGATTGGTGCCGTGTTCTTTGTGATCGCGTTTGCTTCGTCGTGGTGGGCGCTTCTCGCATTGATTCCAAAAATCCGCCAGTTGCCTAGCCAGGAACGAATAATGTTGCAAATTACCGGCGCCATCCTCGTATTTTCGACACTGAGAAGTTACCCTGAGAATCAAGCTGCTGTGTTTAGTGTCGATATGTTGTTGCAATATCCAGCGATGATATACTTGGGTGTCCTGTGGTCCCGGACGAAGAGAGCGCGCAAGACCGTCTGAACGATTGTTCGCAAGTTGATTTGCGCGCTGCTCGATGCACCGGAGCAGACGCGGCTCTCACTGTCAGGACCATCAGTGCCTTTCTGATACTGGTTTTTTGCGCCACCAATCGATGTATAGTGCCTCTTCCTTCGGTAGGGACTTGAAAATGCCTGAGGACCATCGATCGGTAATTGGACTTGACCTTCTGCGAGGTTTGGCTGCCATTGAAGTATTTGTTGGCCATGTCCGCGACCACTCCTTTGTGGCCTATGCCGCGCTTCCGGCCGATCAGCACTCTCCGTTTATGGCGGCATTTTTTGCCCTAACCAGGATGGGGCGGGAGGCCGTTTTAGTCTTCTTCGCCTTAAGTGGGTTTCTGGTTTTTGGCCAGGTGATCAGGAGGTTACGAGAAGGACGCTTTGATCTCGGAACTTATTGCATCGACCGCACAACACGTATCTTCCTGCCACTCGTGCCCGCGTGCATAATAAGTGTGCTGTTGGGATGGCTGGTTTTCCACACGCCCGTAGATTCTGCGCAACTTCTGTTCAATGTCGTTGGGCTCAATGGCGTCCTGGCCGATACACTGCACATGAACGCCCCACTTTGGACCCTTTCCTATGAAATTTGGTTTTACGTAGTCGCAGGGGCAATCGGTTATTGATCTGCGCTCGCAGAGACAAGATAGTTTTGACTTTTATCGTTTTGGCTTGCGGTATCGGAATATTTTCAATTCTCGCCGCACAATACCTCGCCTTTTGGATGATGGGTGGGCTCACCGTCTATATCATCGCATCGAGATACCAGCGGTCGATGGCGATCATCGGTGCAGTGCTCGCGGTGAGCGGCGTCTTGCTCGTGGAGCTTGGCACTGAAAGTAGGTCGTTTGAAGCATTGGCATCGATGCCACGCGGAGCGTCTGAGTTTTTGGTTTGCCTAGGCATCGTGATGGTCATCCCGTACCTTAGCGATCAGAGGGTCAACGCCAGCCTTAAGACACTGCAAGGGCCGGCACAGCTACTAAGTGGTGTCTCGTTCAGTCTTTATCTGTTTCACTACCCTATCAACGCCTGTTTGGATGCCGTCTTTCCGAAAGCCGCCGCTTTCAATTTGCAGGCGCAGGAGTTCTTTGCTCTGCGGCTTGCTATATGCTCTGTGGCCGTTGGGTTGTTTTATTGGGCGTTCGAGCGAAATACCCCATCGCTCCGCCGATACCTAAAGCAGAAATTGCTGGATTCTCGTACCAGCTCAACACCTGATCAGGCAGTGATCGCGCCATAACCTTTGAACATCGCCGCCGTGGTCCGGCACACCAGAAAAGAGCATCCCTACCGCGAAGATTTTACGCAAAGCGTGCAATCCGAGAACAAACAGCGAGATCGCCGAGCGTCCGCTCTCATCAAGGCAAACAACTCTTGTGCACTGATCTTGGAAAAACTACACGCCATTGGTTCCTCCGAAATCAGATCAATTTGAGACTTGTCCAATCTCGGTCCTGCATCCGGAATCAGTGAGTGGAATTCTACTGGCGCGATGGCATGGGGGTTTGGTCTAAACTCAAAGAATTCCGACAAATTGTCAGCGTTCTGGGCTGGACCCGGTTCAGTTGACATACAGTCGAGCTAATCCGGTATTCATTTCAAACTGCGTGGAGCTAGATACCCCCTCGCTTCGCGGAAAGTTTCGCGTCCGCAATGTTCGATCCGATGGCCGCGCCCGTTCGGGTGCTGGACGGCCAACGGTCCTCGCCGTGCGGCTCGTCCCTTCGGGTTAGGAAGGTGCGCCGTTCGGCGCAAAACGTGCGGCGCCGTTCGGCGCCTTGAATAATGGTGCGGGCGGCCGGACTTGAACCGGCACAGGCCTTTCGGCCCTACGGATTTTCGTACCACTTCGGCTTTCGCCGCCGCCGATAGGCGTTCGTGGTCTGGACTATCCCTTCACCCTGCCTTGGTTGCCCAAGGTTTAGGTGCTGCCCGTCTAGTCTCTACACCTTCCCCGTTCGGGGCTTGGCTCGGGATTGCCAGTGAAGGTTTCCCCGACTTTGGGCAGTTCTACGCCGGCAATTTCTTGCCGGGCACTCAATTGCTTAAGTCCGGTGCGTCTACCATTCCGCCACGCCCGCACGGCCCCACTCTATAGCCGGGCAGCACGGCCGCGCCAACTTATTTGGCCTTCTTCGCCCGCTTCCGGGGTTTGCGGACGTTAATGGCACTGGCGTCCAGCCGGTCCTTGATGTGCGAGGCATAGTATTTTTCGATCATCTCCACGCTGGTGCGGCAGTTCTTGGCGATCTGATAAATGTCCGCGCCCTCGATGAGGCGCATGCTGATATAAGTATGGCGCAGTGAGTAGGTCGTGCGCTCGTTGCCTTCCCGGTCGGTTCTCAGATTTAGCTCACCTAGGATTTCCTTGAACAGATCGCGGTGAGTCTTGGGAAAGATCAAATCGGTCTGCCTTGGCGGCGCCAGCGGAATCTTCTGCTTCGCCTTTGCTCCGCTACGCTTGGTGTCGTCCGCCTTCGCTTCCTCCACAACGGTTGCCGGACGCGGGCGCTTCTGCAAGCGCCGGAATGGCTCTACTGCGCCAGGCATGCTTTTGCAGTAGCCGACGCCGCGCTTGCCGCGCACGCTGATAACCAAAATGGTTTTGCCAGTGGCATCGTCATCTTCAACTTCCACATCCCGGAATTCGACCCTTAGCGCTTCGTCGGGGCGCAGCCCGGTATTGGCCATGAAGATCACAAAGTCATGCAACTGCTCCGATGCCCAGCGCCAACGCTCCTTGTGCGGGTTGGCCGCGCGCGCGCGGGTGGCGGTATAGAGGGTCTTGTATTCGTCCGGCGAAAACCAGGCGCGATGCGTCACCTTGCCGGAGGATTGGAACGGGGCGGAGAGGTTAGGCAGATGTTCCAACCAGCCATGCCGATTGGCCGTTTTAAGAATCTGCCGGAGGCAGACAATTTCTTGGTGCAAGGTGCTACGGGCCGGGGGCTTTTGCCGTTCAAACTTCTGCGGGCCGTCCTTCTGCCGGAGTGCCTTGGCCTTCATCAACTGGTCGACTCTGGACATTCCGGTTTTCATCCGATGAATCCGGAAGTCCTGTATTTTACCAGCGCTAATCTCGCTTAGGACCATGTTGCCGAAAAAGGGGGTCAGGTGGTTTTTGATTCTGAACTTATGGGCATCGACATAAACGGGACTTCGCTGCCCCTCGGTGATGGTTTCAAATTCATCCATGAATCGGTCAGCGGCTTCGCGGAAGGTCTTACCCTCCTTAAGCTCGCCGGCGCGGTACTTGCCAAGGAGGCCAAGATACCAGTCGCGAGCAACGTCCTTGGCGCGGGACAGGCTTTCCTCTTTGGTCGTGGTGCGGCGCTGCTTGCCGGCAACGGAACAGGCGCACTGCCAATGCGGACTGTTGGTCCGCATATAAAGCTGAATGCGGTTGTCCATGAGCGAATGGCGGGCGGCTTCCATCGGAATGTGCTCTTTGTGCTAGCGATGCGCTAAGCATGTATAGCACTAAGACACTGTATTTACAATAATATATGTTGAGAATATGGATTTTAAGTCCGGTGCGTCTACCAGTTCCGCCACGGGGCCCGCGCGCAAACCTGCGGCGGGGATGGCTCGGGCGTCAAGGCGCAACTCAGGCAACGCATTCGGCGGGGCTTTGCGCGGCGCGCCGGGGCAGGCTGACATTGACCGTAGTGCCGACATTCGGCTCGCTCTCCACGGCCAGCTCGCCGCCATGCATCCGCACCAAGCCAAGCGTGATCGATAAGCCAAGCCCGGTTCCTTCGAAGCGTCTGGCGATCTGTGCGTCGCCCTGGTGGAAGGGTTCGAACACGTTCTGCAGCTGCTCTGGGGGAATTCCTATTCCCGTATCGCGCACGCTGAAGGCGATGTTGCCGCCTTCTTCGGCTGCCGCGACTTCGACTTCGCCATGCTCGGGCGTAAATTTTACCGCGTTGGACAAAAGGTTCACCAAGATCTGTTTGACGGCGCGATGGTCGGCCTCGAGGCTAAGATCACCGCTCGTCTTGACCGGCAGGATGCGCACCTGGGCGCGGTCGGCCTGAAGGCGCACCAACGATAGGGATTTGCGAATGATGTGCGACAAGTCGAGTGGCTCAACCCGCAGCCGATAGGAACCGGACTCGATCTTGGACAGATCCAGCACTTCGCAGATCAGCGACAGAAGATGCTGGCCGCTCGAATTGATCGCTTCGGCATATTCGCCATAACGCGCCCAGGCCTCTTTGCCGTCGCCGAGTCCGCGGGCGTGGATCACCTCCGAAAAGCCGAGAATCGCGTTCAGCGGCGTGCGCAATTCGTGGCTCATGGTGGCGAGAAATTTGGATTTCAGTCTGTTGGCCGACTCCGCCGCATCCCGCGCCGTCGCCAGCGCAGTCTCGCGATCCTTGAGGGCGGTGATGTCCGCAAAACTTATCGCATAGCTGCCGTCGGTCATGGCGCGGGAGCGCGAAAGATACCAGCCATAGTTTATGCGAAGCTCTATATCCTCGCCGCCCAAAAGCCGCTCGATCATCGCGTCCGCATCGTTGCCGGGCGCGATTTGGCCGAGAATATCGCTGAAACGGTCGCCGCGCCGCGGCGAAAGTCCAAACGGGGCGCAAATCGCAAGCATCGCGGGATTGATGTTCTGCAGCACCCTTTTTGCGCTGATGAGCAACACCGCGTTGGGCGTGGATTCGAGCGTTTCGCTAAGCCTGAGCTCGCCGAGCCGCTTGACCTTTTGGTTGGCCGCGTCGAGGTCCTCTTCCATGAGTTTTACGAGGCGGTCGTTCAGCCGTCTTTCGCGGTCGAATTCGTCATAGCTTCGCTCGACCGCCGCGATCAGGGCGTCCGCGTCGAGGCTGCCGTCGGCGCGCCGCGCGCTTCGCAACTGACGGGATAGAAGCTTATGCACGGCTTTCTTCACTCAGCGTCGTGATCGTCATGGTCTGGTTGTGAAGCTCCGCGCAATGGGTGACTTCGTGCGGGCTTACTTCGCCATAAGAATAGAACCCGGTCATCAGCGCATGCGGGCCCAGCACATCGTTGACCGCTTCGACTTCCTCGCAGATACGCTGTCCCAGAAGCAGCTTTCGTCCGATGCAGCTGACCAGGATCGCAACGCTTTGCCCAGCCCTGGTTGTTTGCGCCTGCTCGGCCGCATTTGCCGCGCCCTGTATCAACCGATCGAAATTGCCGCGCATCAGCTGCGCCGAATATCCTTCGGGAACGTCGCCGGCGAAGATCATACTGCGCGCGCTTTCGTCGATGCCCACGATGGTGCGCACCACGGCCTGTTCGGGCTTATCGGGGGGATAGACGCGCAAGGGGAAAAGCAGCGCACTGCCGGGAAGTCCCGCGGCCTCCTCGCCGAGATAGCGCTTGTAAAGGTCGAGCGCTGGTTGTCCGTCGAGTTCGTAGAGAACATTGGCGCTGGCCTTGGTGATGCGACGCTCGGGCCCGAACACGTCCCATCCGCCGCAGCTGCCGTGACCGACAACAAGTCCGTCTCCATAAAAGCCGATCGCCGCCACTTTGCCCGGCTCGGGCGGAGTGTCGAGGCCGACATAGGTGGTGCCGAAATTCGCGCCGTCGCCGGCCAGCCCGCCGGTCAGCACCACGTCGGCACCAACGCCATCGCGCAGGCCGCGAACCAGTTCGCTGCCATTGATCTTGGTTCCGTCACTGAGCACGAAGAGCGCCCTGAGGCCCGGGCGCGCCAGCATTGTGCCGACCGCCCGTCCAGCGGCAAAGGAGCTTCCCGCGTCTTCCAGCCTCGACTCGGCGGCGGCTATGGTGGTGCCCTCGAAGCTGACCGCCGTCGCCGACAGCCCATCATCGGTTACCTCGCAGCCAAAGATTTCGCCGCCTGTGCTGCAGCCGATGACGATGGCGCTCGGGTGGCGCGATTTCAGATCACGCCACAACACGGCATCGGTGATGGCATTGGGCGAACCGAATGCCAGGACGAGTTGTGCCGTCTCATCGATCCCGCCGGCCAAGCTGTTCCAGCCGGCGCCGGGCGTCCATCTGGATTGCGATGCTTGCATGGCGCGATTCCTGACCACCATTCGTGTTGCGTTTACGATTTTCGCCGTGAAGCAGGCTATCGTGGGCGCCGTTAATATGGGGTTGCGTCGCAGTGACATTTTTGCCGCTGCGGACCCCGCGACGGGGGCGCTCGGACACCCCGTTTGACAGCCCAAGGTCCATGGCTATATTGCCCGCCTTTCTTGGGGGCATCGGCCTCAAACCGGCCCCAAAACCCGCGGAATTCCGCGAAATCTGGACACAGTAATGAGCAAACGCGCGACCGCAAAGTTCAAGATCGACCGCCGGATGGGCCAAAACATCTGGGGCCGCGGCAAAAGCCCGGTGAACAAGCGGTCCTACGGCCCCGGCCAGCATGGCCAGCGCCGCGCCAAGAAGCTGTCGGACTACGGCACTCAGCTGCAGGCCAAGCAGAAGCTGAAAGGCCATTACGGCAACATCACCGAGCGGCAATTCCGCAAATATTATCACGAAGCCTCGCGCCGCCCCGGCGACACGGGCGAGAATATGATCGGTCTGCTGGAGCGCCGCCTCGACGCGATGATTTATCGCGCCAAATTCGCGCCCACCCCGTTCGCCGCGCGTCAGCTCGTCTCTCACGGCCATGTGAAGGTCAACGGCAAGCGCGTCACCATCGCCTCCTATGAAGTGAAGGAAGGCGACGAAGTCGCGCTCACCGCCAAGGCGCGCGATATGGGATTGGTGCTCGAAGCGTCCAAGAGCCCGGAACGCGACACGCCCGATTATTTCGATGTCGATCATGCCAAGATGACGGCGAAATTCCTGCGCACGCCGAAACTTTCCGATGTGCCCTATGCCGTGCAGATGCAGCCGCATCTGATCGTCGAATTCTATTCGCGCTAAGCGCGCCGACGATTTGCGCTTTTGCGAAAGCCCCGCGAAACTCGCGGGGCTTTTTGCATTGTGAGGCACGGCCATGACCTATGTGCTTTATGGCGATCTGGGATCGGGCGCGTTCTGTGTGGAGGCGGCGCTTTGCGAAGCGGGCGCGCCCTATGAATTCCACACGGTGTCATTGGAAAGGAACGAGCAGAAAGCGCCAGCGTTCTTGGCGCTCAATCCCAGCGGCAAGATGCCGGCGCTGAAAGTGCCATCGGGTGAAATCGTCACGGAAACAGCGGCCTTGCTGACGATCCTTGCCGAACGCCATCCCGGCGCGGGTCTCTTGCCGGCTTTGGCGAGCGATGAGCGGGCCCAAGCGATGCGCTGGATCGCCTTCATGGCGTCGGAGATTTATCCCATGGTCGAGATCGTTGACTATCCGCAGCGCTTTGTGCCTGAGGGCAAAGCGGCCGAGGCGCTGAAAATCAAGGCGCGCGACCGCGTGCGCGAGCGCATTCTGTTGGTCGAGCAAGCGATGGCCGGTCCCTGGCTGCTGGAAAGCGGATTTTCGGCAGCCGATATCTATGCGGCGATGTTCAGCCGCTGGTCGGAATGCCGCGGCTGGCGCGACGACCATTTGCCGAAGATCGGGGCGATGGCCAACGCGCTTTCGCGGCGCCCCGCCATCGCGCCGGTCTGGGCAAGACATTTCGGCGGCTGAGGCAATGTTGCGCTATACTTCCCGGCGGAGAGGCTGATGACATCACGACGGGCATTGATCGCTGGCGGGGCTGGGGCGGTTTTATTGGCGGCTCTGGGCTATCGCGCCTGGGATCGCGGCGTGTTTTCGAGCGGGCAGGGCCCTGCTTACGCGCCCTGGCTGGAATGGCAGGGACACGCGGGGGAGGGCGTGCGCCGCCCGCTGCATGCAGCCATTCTTGCGGCCAACGCGCATGACAGCCAGCCTTGGCTGTTCGCGCCGTCGGAGGATTCCATCACGGTTTTTGCGGATCGTTCGCGCAACCTTGGCAGCACCGATCCGTTCCGCCGCGAGATGCATCTTAGTCTTGGCTGCGCGCTGACCAATCTGCAACTTGCCGCCATGCGGCGGGGCTTCGTCGCCGATATCCGCCCTATCGACGGGCAGCTGGAACTTACGCCCTCGAACGATCCGTTTGAGGCGGCGCGGGTGTCTCTGCGCCGAAATGGCGATTTGGCAATGGATGCGTTTGGGCGCCTCGCAGACGCTATTCCAAACCGTCATACCAATCGCGGGCGATATCGCGCGGACCGGGAAATCCCGTCGAGCGTGCTGAGTGCGTTATCCGATATGGTGGATAATCGCGACGTGCGCGTGAAATTTGTCACAGAACCCGCCGCCCGCCGGGAGCTTAGCGATATCATCGTGGACGCGACGCAGCGCATCATCTCCGACAGACAGATGGCAATGGACGGTGCGCGCTGGCTGCGTACCGGGCGGCGCGAAATCGAGGCGCATCGCGACGGCATAAGCGTCGATACGGCAGGCCTCACGCCGCTGGTCACGGCAGCGGCGGAAATGCTGCCAGACCTGGATGCGGACTCGGCCAATCGCTATTGGCTCGCTTCGACCCGCGACAGCCAAGTGCCCACGGCTGCGGTTTTCGGCCTGATCCTGGTGCGCGACCGGTTCGACATGGCGCAGGCGATTGCGGCGGGACAGGCTTGGCAGCAAATGCATTTGGCGGCGACGCTGCGAGGCATCGCGGCCCAGCCGATGAATCAACCCGTCGAAATGGCGGACCGCGATCTCATGCTTGGCCGTGGCGATGCGTTTAAGCGCTCACTCGCAAGATTGGCGCGCATGGCGGATGCGGAGGTGACTTTCGTGTTCCGGCTGGGTTACGGCGAACATGAGGCATTGCCTTCCGCACGCCGGCCGCTGAGAGAGGTGATCCGCGAAAACGGATTTGCTTAGGCGCTTGCCAGTGCGATGCCTTTTTCGGCGAAATAGGCCTTGAGCTCTTCGGTCTCATACATCTCGCGGATGATGTCGCAGCCGCCGACGAATTCGCCCTTCACATAAAGTTGGGGGATGGTCGGCCAGTTGGAATAATCCTTGATGCCTTGGCGGATGTCCGGGTCCTTCAGCACATCGACGGCTTTGAACTTCACGCCGAGATCGGAAAGGATCTGCACCACGGCGGCGGAAAATCCGCATTGCGGAAAGACCGGCGTGCCTTTCATGAACAGGACGACATCGCTGGAGGCGACGTCTTCGGCGATACGGTCGGTGATGGCGGACATGAACGGCCTCGATGGGACTGCGTTTCTGAAATAGGGGCGATGACCCAGAGCGTCAAGCGCGTCTCAGTCCTTTACCGTGGTTTGCAGCGATAGCGCATGCAGCACGCCGCCCATGCGGCCGCCCAAGGCGTCATAGACCATCTGATGCTGCTGCACGCGGGTCTTTGCCTTGAACGCCGAGGAGGTAACCATGGCCGCATAATGGTCATTGTCGTCGGCCAAGGCTGTGATGGTGACATCCGCGTCCGGGAAGGCGGCTTTGATCATTGCCTCGATTTCGCTGGCGGTCATCGCCATTAAAGTTCACCGCTCATAAAGCCGGGAAACCAGGCTTCGTGCGCCTTGCGAAGCTTGGACAATTCGATTTCGCCTTCGCCTGCGATCCGCAGTACCTTACTGGCAATCGTGCGGCCAAGAATAAGGGCGGCAACGCTGGCGCTCTTTGCCTCCGAAGCAATCCGATCAGCCTCCTCGGGGGTGGCGGACAGCAAGTAGCGCGCCTGATCTTCGCCGAAGAAAAACGAGGCGATGCGCTGCTTTGCAGGCACATCGATCTCAATCCCGATATCCGCCGCGAGCGCCATCTCGGCGAGCGCGACCAGAAGTCCGCCATCGGAAACATCATGCACCGTGTCCGCGCGCCTTTTTTCGATCAAGGCGCGCACGAAATCGCCATTCTTCTTTTCGGCAGCGAGATCGACCGGCGGCGCGGCGCCTTCTTCCTTGCCTTCCACTTCGCGCAGATAAACCGATTGGCCCAGATGTCCTTTGGTCTCGCCGATCAGGATGATCGCATCGCCTTCGCGCTTGAAGGCGATGGTGGCCATGCGGTTCACATCTGCCAGCAATCCCACCGCGCCGATGGTGGGCGTGGGCAAGATGCCTTCGCCCTGGGTTTCGTTGTAAAGCGAGCAATTGCCCGAGACGATGGGGAAGTCGAGCGCGCGGCAGGCCTCGCCGATGCCGTCGATGCCCGCCACGATCTGTCCCATGATGTACGGCTTTTCGGGATTGCCGTAATTGAGATTGTCGGTGACCGCCAAAGGCAAGGCGCCGACGGCGGTCAGATTGCGCCAGGCTTCGGCGACGGATTGCTTGGCGCCTTCATAAGGGTCGGCCTGACAATAACGCGGCGTCACGTCCGTGGTGATTGCCAGGCCCTTTTTGCTGTTGTGCACGCGCACCACGGCGGCGTCGCCGCCCGGGCGCTGCACCGTGTCGGCCATGACCGAATTGTCGTACTGCTCCCACACCCAGCGCTTGGAGCACATGTCCGGCGCGCCAAGAATCTTCTGCAGCGATTCCATCACAGGTTTCGACGCATCGAAGGACGGTGTACCTGTTGCAGGCGCGCGCTTTTCGAAGGGGCGTTCATAGATCGGCGCCGCGTCCGACAGCGAACCGACCGGCATGTCGGCGACGACCGCGCCCTTGTGCTTGACGATCAGCCGATGCGTATCGGTGGTGACGCCGATCACCGCGAAATCGAGTTCCCATTTTTTGAAGATGCGTTCGGCTTCCGCCTCGCGGCCGGGCTTCAGAACCGCCAGCATGCGTTCCTGACTCTCCGACAGCATCATATCGTAAGCGGTCATGTTGGTTTCGCGCTGGGGCACCTTGTCCAGGTCGATGACGATGCCCGCACCGCCCTTGTCCGCCATTTCGGAGGATGAGGAGGTCAGCCCCGCAGCCCCCATATCCTGAATGGCGATGATCGCGTCGGTCGCCATCAGTTCCAGGCAGGCTTCGAGGAGGAGTTTCTCGGTAAAGGGATCGCCGACTTGCACAGTGGGGCGCTTCTCTTCGGAATCCGCGTTGAATTCGGCCGAGGCCATGGTGGCGCCGTGGATGCCGTCGCGCCCAGTCTTGGAGCCGACATAGACGACGGGATTGCCCGCGCCCTTGGCGGCGGAGAGGAAAATTTTGTCGGCACGCGCCAGCCCGACGCACATCGCATTGACCAGGATATTGCCGTTATACGAGCTGTGGAAATTGACTTCGCCGCCGACGGTCGGCACGCCCATGCAATTGCCATAGCCGCCGATGCCCGACACCACACCCGCCACCAGATGGCGCGTCTTGGGATGGGAGGGCTCGCCGAAGCGCAGCGAATTCATCATCGCCACCGGCCGCGCGCCCATGGTGAAGACATCGCGCATGATGCCGCCGACGCCGGTCGCGGCGCCCTGATAAGGCTCGATGAAGCTGGGATGATTGTGGCTTTCCATTTTGAAGACCACGACGTCGCCGTCGCCGATATCCACCACGCCGGCATTCTCGCCGGGGCCTTGGATGACGCGCGGGCCCTTGGTCGGCAGTTTCTTCAAATGGGCGCGGGTGGATTTATAAGAACAGTGCTCGCTCCACATCACCGAGAAGACGCCAAGCTCGACGAGGTTGGGGTCGCGCCCGAGCAGGCTTTGAATGCGGGCGTATTCCTCAGGATTGAGGCCGTGTTCGCGGACGATTTGGGGCGTGATGGCGGTCATTGTCATCTCCGCCCCCCCCAAGAAGAAAAGTCGAATTCAATTCGGTTATTTTCATAATAAGACACTGATCCAAAAGAAAAAACGCCTTGCGTGGCGAGATGCATTTTCCTGCTTTTAGACGTCACTCGATTCATTCGCCAAAATCCACCAAATTAGGAACAAATACATAAGCGGCCGGCACCAATTTTCAAGTTCACCCGAGCGCTTCGATCAAGCTTTCGAACATAGCCCGCCCGTCGGTGCCGCCCAGAAGCGGATCGCAGACGCGTTCAGGATGGGGCATCAGGCCCAAGACGTTGCGCTTCTCGCTGAGGATGCCCGCGATGCCCCGCGCCGAGCCATTGGGGTTGTCGTCCTTCGCATAGCGAAACGCCACGCGGTTTTCGCCTTCCAGGCGGTCGAGCGTTTCCTTGTCGGCGAAATAATTGCCTTCGCCATGGGCCACGGGAAAGACCACGCGCTGGCCGTGCGAATAGTTGCGGGTGAAGGAGGATTGGGTCTCGGTGACTTCCAGCGCCACCGGGCGGCAGACAAATTTGAGACCCGCATTGCGCATCAAGACGCCGGGCAGCAGCCCCGCTTCGGTCAACACCTGAAAGCCGTTGCAGATGCCCAGGATTAACCGGCCCTCCTGGGCCTTGGCGATCACGTCGCGCATCACCCGCGAGAGGCCTGCCATCGCCCCGCAGCGCAGATAATCGCCATAGGAGAAGCCGCCGGGCAGCACGATGAGATCGACATCGCCGGGCACTTCGCTGTCGGCGTGCCAGATCATGTGAGGCTTCTTGCCGGTTATCTGCTCGAGCGCCACCGCCGCATCGCGGTCGCAATTGGAAGCGGGAAAAACAATGACGGCGGATTTCAAGTTTTTACGCCCTTCTCGGCCATTTTTTTGCGCGCGCGTTCAATAACCCTGGGAAGTATATCTATTGCCCATTGCCTGCCCACCAGCGCCGACTCGTTCATGAGTGATGGCATCTCGGAATTGTACCTCGCTCCCAAATCCGAACGGAAGAACGCCGCCAATCGATGCAGTTCATCGATCGTGAAGTGTTTGGCATAGAGCGACGCCTCCTGTTTTAGGAGCGAGTCGATGTTTTCCACCATCTCGTCCGTGATCGCAGTCTCGAAGGTATTTGCCGTATCGTCCGACATCGTGGGATGGCTTTTGCGTTCCTGGGTGATGATGAGCGGCACCATCAACTGGATCATATGCTCCGCCGTCGCCTTGGCATTCATTGCCGTCTCGAGATCGAGGGCGGCGGCAATCTGGGCGTCGGATGGCTGATCGGTGACAGGCGCGTCGGCGGCGACGGCCGCGCCCCAAAGCATAAGGGTGGCCGCAAATCCCACCCACAAGGAACGCAGCATGTCGTCCTCCTTCAGACTATTTCGATCTCGTATTTCTCGATGATGGTATTGGCCAGCAGCTTTTCGCACATTTCGGTCAGACCGGCGCGGGCCTTGGCCGCGTCGGGCTCCGAAAGTTCGATGTCGATGAGCTTGCCCTGGCGGACTTCGCCAACCCCTTCGAAACCGAGCCCGCTAAGCGCGTGGCCAATTGCTTTTCCCTGCGGGTCGAGGACCCCGTTCTTCAACGTAATAAAGACGCGCGCTTTCATTTTACGAGCATTGGTCCTTTCGGTTCTCCTTGACCCGATTCGGGCATGATGCCAAGCCGCCGCGCGACTTCGGAATAAGCCTCCATCAATCCGCCCATGTCGCGGCGGAAACGGTCCTTGTCCATCTTCTCATTGGTGGTGACGTCCCACAGCCGGCAGGAATCCGGGCTGATCTCGTCGGCCAGCACGATACGCATATAATCGTTTTCCCAAAGCCGGCCGAACTCGACCTTGAAATCGACCAGCTTGATGCCGACGCCCAAGAACAGGCCGGAGAGAAAATCGTTGATGCGGATGGTGAGGTTCACCATGTCGTCGAGATCCTGGGGGCTCGCCCAACCGAAAGCGGTGATGTGCTCCTCGCTCACCCAGGGATCGTGCAGCGCGTCGTTCTTGTAATAATATTCGATGATGGAGCGCGGCAGCGCGGTTCCTTCCTCGATGCCCAGGCGCTTGGACAGCGAGCCCGCCGCCACATTGCGCACCACGACCTCGAGGGGGACTATTTCCACCTCCTTGATGAGCTGCTCGCGCATATTGAGGCGGCGCACGAAATGGGTCGGCACGCCGATCGCGTTGAGCTGCGTCATCAGATATTCGCTGATGCGATTGTTGAGCACGCCCTTGCCTTCGATCACCGCCTTTTTCTGGGCGTCGAAGGCCGTGGTGTCGTCCTTGAAATACTGGATGACCATGCCGGGCTCTGGCCCCTCATAGAGGATCTTGGCCTTGCCCTCGTAGATCATGCGCCGGCGCTTCATGTTTTTTCTCCGCCTAAAACGCGAAACGGGGCCTCGACCTTGTGAGTCCCCGTCGAAGCGGCAAAATAGCCAGCGCGCGGCCCTACGGCAACGTGCGCGCAGGGCGCAATCGCCGCGTCTGGTTGCCTGGCCGCTCCCGGCGCAGGATTATGTGGTGGAAAACTTGGCCGTTGGCATGGTTAAGCTCATTTGTTCAAGGGGTTGGCGATGAACGACGCATTCGAAGACCGCAAAAAGAAATTCGAAGAAAAATGGGCCCATGACGAGGCCCTGCGCTTCAAGATCGCGGCGCGGGCCCACAGGCTTTTGGGGGCCTGGGCGGCGGGGGAGTTGGGCCTCTTGGGCGCGGACGCCGAGGAATACGCCAAATCCGTGGTTGCCGCCGATTTGAAGGCTGCCCGCGGCAGCGATGCCTTCGCCAAGATTCGCGCCGATTTCGACGCCGCCCAGCTGGCACATTCCGACCACCTCATTATGCGCAAATTCGAGGAATTGCGGGCCTTGGCGGCCGATCAGATGACAGGCGAAGCGAGAACCTAGCCGGGGCATGCGGCACGCCGCCGCGATCCCAAAAAGGCAGACTTGCTACGCCTGCGAACCGCATATCCTTTGCTTGGCGCTGACAGCGCAAGACAGTATCGTCCCCGCCGGGAGCGTTAGGGGCGTACCAAAGGGAGATCGAAATGAGTCGGTTTGTTATTCTGGGCGCTGCGGCGCTTTGCCTTGCCACATTCGGCGCTCCGGCCTTTGCGCAGGGCGGTCCCGGGGCTAGCGCGGCGCAGCAGGCCACCCAGCCCGTGGGAAACCACATGGGCGCAAACAACATGACCCAGGACCAGTTCAACCAGCTCAGCGACTATGCCGATACGGCAAAGCGGCTGACCAAAGACCAAAAAGCCAAGGGCATGACGGTGGCCGACTTGCTCAAGCAGGACAAGATCGACGCGACGGCACTGGCGCAATCGATGCCGCTGTCCTGCAACGTGACCGACGCGATTCTCGCCGCCGAAGGTCCCGAAACGGTGAACGGCAAATCGATCGACACCAAGACGTTCGAAGTCGCCTGCTCCAACGGCATGGGCTATTACCTGATTTCGCAGGCGCCCGAAAAGCCGTCGGGATTTTCCTGTTTCGCGGCACAGACGACGCATGACGCCGATGCCGCCCAAGGCAAGGCCAACGACGCGATCTGCAAGCTCAAGGACAACGCCGATCTGAAGGCGATGGCGAGCGCCGTCATGACGCGTGCCGGAACCGCTTGCACGGCGAACAATTACCGCTGGATCGGCGTCAACGCCGCCGCCCACACCGAGTTCAACGAAGTAGCCTGCAGCGACGCCAATGGCTTCATCCTGACGACCGCGACGCCCGGCTCGACCGCGCCGGTGGGCGTGATCCCCTGCCACACCGCCGCCATGCAGGGCTTGCCGTGCAAATTGTCGAGCAATGGCGACATCGTGACGGTCGAGACCTTCAAGACTGCCTTGGCGCAAAACAACGTCGCCTGCGATGCCAGCAACGACAAGATTCGCGTCATCGGTCAGGAGACTGGCGCCCAGAAACGCTATGTCGTGGAATTCCAGTGTACGCAGCACCCCAAGGGGCTGGTTGCGTTCATTCCCACGGCGGGCAGCAGCGCGAAGTTCGAAACGCTCGATTGCAAAGGCGCCAGCAAACGCGGCGTGGCCTGCAAGCTGACCGCGGCGAATTAGGAATCGGCTGCGAAGACACGCTCGAAAATCGCGTCGACCTGCTTGAAGTGGTAGTCGATGTCGAACAGGCTTTCGAGCTCTGAGGTGGACAGCACCTTGGCGACGCTATTGTCGGCCTTGAGCAGGGCTAAGAGCGTGTCTTCGCCGTTCCACGCGGCCATCGCGTTTTTCTGCACCAGCGCATAGGATTCCTCGCGGCCCATTCCCTTTTGGGTCAAGGCCAGAAGCACGCGCTGGCTGTGCACCAGCCCTCGCGTCTTGTCGAGATTCTCCTGCATGCGCACCGGATAAACGATCAGCTTTTCAATCACACCCGCAGCGCGTGCCAAGGCGAAGTCCAGCGTCACCGTCGCATCGGGGCCGATAAAGCGTTCGACCGAGGAGTGCGAGATGTCGCGCTCGTGCCACAGCGCCACGTCTTCCAGCGCGGGCCCGACATAAGCGCGCACCATGCGCGCCAGCCCGACGATATTTTCGCTCAAGATCGGGTTGCGCTTATGGGGCATCGAGGAGGAGCCCTTCTGGCCGGCGGAAAAATACTCTTCCGCTTCCAGAACCTCGGTGCGCTGCAAATGGCGAATTTCGATCGCCAGGCGCTCCAGCGAGGACGCCACCACGCCCAGCGCCGCGAAATAGGCCGCGTGCCTGTCGCGCGGAATGATTTGGGTCGATACCGGTTCCGGCTTCAATCCCAGCTTGGCCGCGACATGAGCTTCGACAAAGGGATCGACATTGGCGAAGCTGCCGACCGAACCGGAAATTTTGCAGGTGGAAATCTCCTCGCGCGCTGCCACAAGGCGCGTGCGCGCCCGGGCAAATTCCGCGTAGAAGCCAAGAAGCTTCAGCCCGAAGGTGGTCGGCTCGGCATGGATGCCGTGGCTGCGTCCGATGGTGGGGGTGTATTTGTGTTCGATGGCACGGCGCTTCAGCGCGGCCAGAAGCGTGTCCACATCGCCGATCAGAATGTCGGTGGCGCGGCGCAGCTGCACGGCGAGGCAGGTGTCCAGCACATCCGAAGACGTCATGCCCTGGTGCACGAAGCGCGCCTCGGGCCCCACGATTTCCGACAGATGGGTGAGAAAGGCGATGACGTCGTGTTTGACCTCGCGCTCGATCTCGTCGATCCGCGCGATGTCGAAGACGGCGGTGCGGCCTTTTTCCCAAATCTTGGCCGCGGCAGCTTTGGGGATGACGCCAAGTTCGGCCTGGGCGTCGGCGGCGTGCGCTTCCACCTCGAACCAGATGCGAAAGCGCGTTTCGGCCGACCAGATGGCCGTCATTTCGGGGCGTGCATAGCGTGGAATCATGGCGCTTTTCTAGACCGAAGCTGGTCCCGGCGAAAGGCTTGGCAAGGTCACGGCTTCAATCAGCGCGCGCGTTGCGCTGTCCTTGGGCGCGCGCAATATGTCCACAATCGGGCCGCGCTCCACGACTTTGCCGCCGCGAAAGACAAAGGCGTCGTCGGCCAGCGCCTGGGCCACCGTGAAATCGGAAGTGATCACCAGGAACGCAGGGCCTTGATGGGCGCGAAAATCGGTCAAGACCTCGCGCATGATGGTCTGGGCAAAGGCATCTAGCCCGCGCAGCGGCTCGTCCGCCACCACCAGCAGCGGCGCGCCGACGATGGCGCGGGCCACTTGCAAGCGGCGCTTATCGAAGGCGCTGAGCGTCGAAACGGCGCGTTTGCCGTCATGGGAGGCAAGGCCCACGCGGGTCAAGGCGGCATCGCGGTGCCCCGCCACCAGATCGTGCGAAAGGTTCAAATGGGCGCGCAGCGGCTCGTCGACCGTGTCCCATATCGTCATGCGCGGGTCGAGCGCGTCGTCGGCGCCGGTGATGAAGGCAACGCGGCGCCTCAGCCGCGCACTCATGGTCTGCGACAGGATATTGAGATCGACGGCATCGAACACCACCCGGCCGCGCGGCGCGCGCTGCAATCCCAAGACGGCGCGCGCCAGGGCGCGGCGGCCCGAGCCTTCTTCGCCGATCAGCGCAAGCGACGCGCCCCAGCGCAGCTCGAAGGTTAGACCTTCGCGCGACGGACCCGCCGTCGGCGGATGAAAATCCAGCCCGTGAACCTGAAGCAAGGGCTGGCCGCGCGCCGTGCGGCCCAGAGGCGCCCGATCGGTATCGAGCCGCGGCAATGCCTTGAACAGCGTGCGCGTATAGCTGTGCGCGTGGCCGCTCATCAGGCGTGCCGCATCGCCTTCTTCCACGACGCGCCCTTCGCGGATCACAACCACACGTCCGCCCAGTCTGATGGCAGGCTGCAATCCCCCGGTGGCGTAGAGGAGGGCGAAGCCCAGACGTTTTTGTTCCGCTGCGAGCAATTCCAGCAACATGCGCACGGCGCTCGGTCCGAGATCGGCGAGCGGATGGTCGGCCAGCACCAGGTCCGGGGTTTGCGCGCTGACGGCGGCGAGCAGCCCAACGCCAAGGGTGATGGGATCGATGGCGCCGGGCTTGCGATCCAGTTCGGAAAGCTCCGGCGCGCCTTCAAGGCGCCCAAGCGCCAGGCGCAGCTCCTCGCGCGCGCTGGCGATCGGCGCGTTTTGTTTGCGCGCCAGGATGCGGCTGAGCTGAGGCAGCACATTGGCATGCGGCGCGAAGGGACGCGTCATGGGGCTCGGCAAATAGGCGATGCGGATGGGCGCGCGCGCGCGGCGCGCCGCCGGCTGCGCCTCGCCGTCGCCAAAGCGCAGCGTGCCGGAAATCACATCCGACTTTTGCGCAAATCCGCCCAAGACGCGGATCAGCGCTTCCTTGCCCGAACCGGTTTGACCGAGCAAAACCCCGCTTTGCCCGGCCTCGAGGGTCAAGGAGAAACGATCGAGCTCCGGCACGGGAGCATTTGGCGCCGCCACGCTGAGCTCGGAAATCTGCAGAATGGTGCGCGCCTCGCTCATGCCCGCTCGCTTTCGTCCAGGCCCGCCGCGAGCCGCGCACACAGGATAAAAAGCAGCAGGGCGAGCGCGGGAAACGCCGCCGTCCACCAAGCGTCGAGATAACTCGACTTGGCGGCGGCGATCATCAGGCCCAGATCGCGCGCCGGCGGCGTGGCGCCAAAGCCGAGGAAACTCACTGTGGACAGGATGATCGTCACGGCCGCCAGCGCGCGGGCGGTCACCGACATCAGCGTGTCGCGAAATTCATAGGTCAGATCGCGCCGCAGCAGCGTCGACCAGGATATGCCCGTGGCGCGCGCATATTCCGCATGGGTGGATTTGATGTCGACGCGGTCGAAGGCACGCACAAAGGCAAGGGGCGCTGCGGCAAGCCCCGCCGCCAGGGGCGCGTATTCGCGCGCGCTGAGCCCGATCACCAGGATGGCCAGAAGAAGCGCCGGGATCGCCGCGAAGACGCCAAAGGCTTCGCGCAGCACAAGTCCGAGCGCGCGCGGCAGACGCGCCGCGACGGCGCCCGCCAATCCGCCCAAGGCTATCGCAATCAGCGCCGCGATCAGCGCTTGCTCGACGGTCACGCCAAGACCGTGCAAGGTTTCACTGAAGAGATCGCGGCCGAGAAGATCGGTTCCGAACGGATGCTCGGGCGCGGGCGCGGCAAGCATCGGTCCGGCTGCGCCGGCACCGGCCGGCGCATGCGCCAGAAAATCGCTGAGCGCGACGGCAACCGCCACCATGCCGAGCCCGCACCAGCCGATGACGCGCAAAACGGCGCGCAGCACAGGAGCGGCGGAGGATGTCGTCTCGCTGCTGCTCACGGCCCCTCCTCATTGGCAAGGGCATGAGCGCCCAAACGGCCGCCAAGATCGCTCACAAAGCTCAGCGCCGCAAAGCAGAACAGGATCAGCGCCGCCATGTTCCAATCATGCAATGCGATGGCCTTGACGAACAGATCGGCCGCGCCGGGCCGGTGGAACACCCATTCGGCCACCACCGCGGCCGACAAGAGCGCGAGCATGACCTCGCCCGCGCTCGCCAAGAGGCCCGCGAGTACCTGAGGTGCGCCATAGACCCGTTCGATCTCCAGCGCCGAAAGTCCCATGCGCCTGAGCCCGGCATGATAGGCATCGCCCGCGCTTTGGGCGGCGGCCCGGCGCAAGGCCAATTGAACGGCGGCGGCGCCTGCCAGGCCAACGGTCAAGACAGGCAAGGCCGTCAGCCGCCAAGACTGAAGATCGGTAGTGAAGATTGGCGCGGCGTCCGCGGCGGGCATGTTCACGCTGACCGGCCAATGCAGAATATGCGCTGCGCCATAAGCCAGCGCCAGCCCGGCGCAGAACACCGGCGCCGCTGCAACGATCTGAATCAAAGGCGCTGCCGCGCGCCGCAGGGGCCCCGCGCCCAGCAGCAATCCCAGCGGCGCGCCCACGGCGAGCGCGACGCCGGCGCCCGCCGCGACCAGCGCAAGCGTTGCGGGCAGCCTCAGGCTCAGCTCGGCCAGCGCCGAGCCGCCGCTGATGGCGCTGCGCCCGGCGTCGAGCGACAGGAAGGCGAGAAATCTCTTGGCTGCAGCGAGAAGAAATTGCGCCAGGCTATGGCTATGCGGCTCGGCCAGCGCCGAGATCGCCGCCGCAAGCACCAAGGCCCCAAAAAGCCCAAGCACGCAGCGCCCCGTCTGTCGCGCCCCAAAATTCAGCATCCTGCCCACTTCCCCACCCTTGCGGGAGCGATACTATCAGACGCGCGCCCCCAAGGGGCAAGATCGCGGCGGCGGATTTCACAATAACCCCAACGCTTTGAAGCTGGCGTGACCGCTGCGCCCGACAATCACATGGTCATGCACGACAAGGCGCAGCGCGCGCGCGGCATCCACCACTTCGCGCGTCATTTCGATATCGGCGCGGCTGGGCGTCGGATCGCCGCTGGGATGGTTGTGAACCAGGATCACGGCCGAGGCGCCAAGCTCCAGCGCCCGCTTGACGATCTCGCGCGGATAGACGGGCGTGTGATCGATGGTGCCGGTGGACTGAACTTCGTCGGCAATCAGAACATTCTTGCGGTCGAGGAAGAGGATACGAAATTCCTCCTTCATCGAACGGGCCATGGCCGCTGCGCAGTAATCGATCAGCGCCGTCCACGAACTCAACGCCGGGCGCCCCAGGACGCGGGTTTTGGAAAGTCTTAGCGCCGCCGCCTCGACGATCTTGAGCTGGGTGGCGCCGCCCTCGCTCATACCCTCGACTTCCAGCAACCGCTCGCGCGGTGCCGCGATGGCCTCGGCGAAACCGCCGAAGCGCGCGATCAGCGCCTTGGCGAGAGGTTTGATGTCGCGCCGGGGAATGGCGGCGAACAGAGCAAGTTCCAGAAGTTCGTAATCGGGCATCGCCTCCGCGCCGCCCGTGCGGAAACGCTCGCGCAGCCGCTCGCGATGGCCAAGATAATGGGGCGCGTCCTCGAAAGGCCGGGCCGCATCGCTGACGCCCTCAGAGATAGGGCGGCTTGTCCCAGCCTTTGGGCGAGCGGGTGAAGATTTCGACGCCATCCTCGGTGACACCCACGGAATGTTCGAATTGCGCGGAAAGCGAACGGTCGCGCGTGACCGCCGTCCAGCCGTCGGCCAGCACCTTCACGCCATAGCCGCCCAGATTGATCATCGGCTCGACGGTGAAGAACATGCCCGGCTTCAGGGCAATGCCGTGGCCGGGCTTGCCGTAATGCACGATGTTGGGCAGGGCATGAAAGACCTTGCCGAGCCCATGCCCACAGAAATCGCGCACCACGGCGCAGCGCTCCTCGCCTTCGGCATAGGATTGTATGGCGTGGCCGATATCCCCGGTGGTGGCGCGCGGCTTTACCGCCGCGATGCCGCGCAGCATGGATTCATAGGTGACTTCGACCAGCCGCTCGGCTTTGCGCTTGACCTCGCCCACCAGATACATGCGCGAGGTATCGCCATGCCAGCCATCCAGGATCACGGTGACGTCGATGTTGACGATGTCGCCATCGCGCAAGGGCTTGTCCGCGGGGATGCCATGGCAAACGACATGGTTGATCGAGGTGCAAAGGGTGTGGCGATAGCCGCGATAGCCCAGGCATGCCGGGACCGCGCCATGGCTCACGGTGTAGTCATAAGCCAGCTTGTCGAGATAAGCGGTGGTAACGCCGGGTTTCACCTCGGGCACCAGAAGGTCGAGTACCTCCGCCGCCAGCCGTCCGGCCCGGCGCATGCCCTCGAAATCCTTGGCCGTATGCAGGGCGACCGAGAAATGGGCGCGCCGCGCGGCTTCGAATATCTCGGTTTCTGGCATAAAGGAGGACATGATCTGTTCGCTCGTCATCGTCTTGATGTAGGCTTGCCTGCCGGGTTTTCTAGCCCGTCTTTCTCTATGATCTCTTACACAAAAGGGCCGTGATGGGCCAGACCGGCGACCAGACCGCAGAATTTTCCGCCGCCGTCCTGGTGATCGGCGACGAAATCCTGTCGGGACGGACCCAGGACACCAATTCGGGCACCATCGCGCGGTTCCTGGGCGCCCTTGGCATCGATCTGGAGGAAATCCGCACCGTCGGCGATATCGAGGCCGAAATCGTCGCCGCCCTCAACGCCCTGCGCGCCCGCTATGACTATGTCTTCACGACCGGCGGCATCGGGCCGACTCATGACGACATCACCGCCGATGCGGTGGCCAAAGCCTTCGGCGTCGCCATCGATGTTAACCCCGAAGCGCTGGCAATGCTGCTGACCCGTATTAAACCCGAGGATATGAACGTCATGCGAAAACGCATGGCGCGCATTCCCGCCGGCGCCAGCCTGATCAAGAACGCCGTCTCCGCCGCGCCGGGGTTCCAAATCGAAAACGTCTTCGTGATGGCGGGCGTGCCGGCGATCATGCAAGCGATGCTGGAGGATCTTTCGCCCAAGCTGGCGCGCGGACGCATCGTCCATGTCGTGACGATCTCGGCGCGGATCGCCGAAGGCACCATCGCCGCGGCGTTGGGCGCGCTGCAAAAAGAACATCCCAGCGTCGCCATCGGCAGCTATCCGTTTTATCGCCCGGACGGTTTCGGCGTGCAGCTTGTGGCGCGCGGGCGCGATGCCGAGGGGGTGGAAAAAGTGGCGCAGGGGATCGAAGACATCGTCAGAAATTCAGGCGCAGAGCCTTCGCGCCGTTCACCATGATCACGTTAAGAGTTTGTCGCAATTGCGATATTAATGGAAAGATTTGCTAAGGCGTGTATCGTTGAAATCATAACCGGCGGCCGCGATGTATGGCCTCCGACGGGTTGGGAAGCCAAACGAACGGGACGGGCGTTGCGTTGTTTGCCATTGGGCGTCGCCCTTTGGGCCGGGCGTAGCGGAACCTTCCGGGGGGCGGGATATGGCGAAGATGAGAGTTCTCGGCGCGGCGATGGGTGCTCTTTTGGTCGCGGCGGGCGGCCTGGCGGTCGCCGATGGCTTCGGCTCGAGCAAGCAGACCGATTTCTTCGCACCGGGCAAACATCAATTCTATGTGTGGTGCGCGCGCACCCCAGACTATACCGCCGTGCAGATCGGCTCATCCGCTGAAGACGCTCAGATGAGACTCTATAGCGCCGCAAAAGCCGCGGGCCACGCCGCCTGCTGGCCGGTCTGGCAAGGGCGCATTCCGGGCTAGATTTTCTCGTCCTTTTTCACGCGGTGCTTGCCCCTGCCAAGCGCCACGATCATGCCGCGCAAAGTCTGCACCTCCGCATAGGTCAGACGGGCGCGATGCAACATGGCGCGGATGGCGCGGATCATCGGGGGATGTTTGTCGGGCGGATAGAGAAAGCCGCTGGCGGTCAGTTCGCGCTCGAGATGCTCGAAAAGCTGAAACATTTCTGTGCGGGAGGGCTTTCGCTGTAGCGGGCCATGTTCGATGCGCGCGGGCGGTGTGGCGTCGGATTGGCGAAACCATTCATAGCCCAGCAGCAGCACCGCTTGTCCCAGATTAAGGGAGGCGAATTCGGCCGTCGGCACGGTGATGACCGCATCGGCGAGGGAAATGTCGTCATTGTCGAGGCCCGCGCGCTCATTGCCGAACAGAATGCCGGTCTTCTCGCCCCGTGCCGCCGCCGCGTGCAGCCGCTTGACCGCTTCGGCGGGTGTCAGCACCTCCTTGGTGATGCCGCGCTCGCGCGCCGTGGTGGCGTAGACAAGGTTCAGATCGCCAAGCGCCGTCCTGGTATCCTCGAACAGCCTTGCGCTTTTGACGAGGTCCACCGCGCCCGCCGCCATGGCGTCCGCCCGCTCGTTCGGCCAGCCGTCGCGCGGGGACACCAGGCGCAAATCCGACAGCCCGAAATTCTTCATGGCGCGGGCGGCGGCGCCGATATTTTCGCCGAGTTGCGGCGCGGAGAGGATTATGGCGGGTAGGATCATCGACCGCATGGGCGTGCGCCCATGCCGGAAAGTCAAGCGTCACGCCTTTGCCTGCTTCTTGCGCCGATAGACGCGCCACCACACGACGGTATTGGTCAAGGCCACCATTGCGCCGGCAACGCCGAAGAATATCCCCGGCGACATTCCCGACCAGCGAAAGAGGATGGGCGCGAACCACTGCGATACCGCCATCAGTGCGATGAGCGCCGCGACGGCCAGCACGATGAGGCCCAGCGCCAACCCAAATCGAAGGATCCATTGCTTTGCGGTCATTGGCGAAATTCTATACCAGGGCGGGCAATTTTGCCATGGTTCTAAAGGCTTTGACGCTGCATCCGCCCCCCGCTATACCCCGCGAAACGCGAATTTCGAGGAGTCCCATGGACAAGATCAAAGTAGCAAATCCGGTCGTCGAACTCGACGGCGACGAGATGACCCGCATCATCTGGGATCTCATCAAACAAAAGCTGATCTTGCCCTATCTGGACATCAAGCTCGACTATTACGACCTCAGCGTCGAGCATCGCGACGCGACGGGCGATCAGGTGACGATTGACGCCGCCGAGGCGATCAAGAAGCACGGCGTCGGCGTCAAATGCGCCACCATCACGCCCGACGAAGCGCGCGTCGAAGAATTCAAGCTCAAGAAAATGTGGAAGTCGCCCAACGGCACCATCCGCAATATTCTGGGCGGCGTCATCTTCCGCGAGCCGATCATCTGCAAGAATGTGCCGCGTCTGGTGCCGGGCTGGACTTTGCCCATCGTCATCGGCCGCCATGCTTATGGCGATCAGTATCGCGCCACCGATTTTCGCTATCCCTCGGCCGGTACGCTGACCATCAAATTCGTCGGCGACGACGGCAAGGTGATCGAGCACGAAGTGTTCAAGGCGCCCGGTTCTGGCGTCGCCATGGCGATGTACAATCTCGACGATTCCATCCGCGATTTCGCGCGCGCCTCGATGAATTACGCGCTGGGGCGCGGCTATCCGCTGTACCTCTCGACCAAGAACACGATTCTCAAGGCCTATGACGGGCGCTTCAAGGATCTGTTCCAGGAGGTTTTCGACGCCGAATTCGCCGCCAAGTTCAAGGCGGCGGGCATCACCTATGAACACCGGCTGATCGACGACATGGTGGCCAGCGCGATGAAATGGGCGGGCGGCTATGTCTGGGCTTGCAAGAATTACGACGGCGATGTGCAGTCCGACACGGTGGCGCAAGGCTTCGGCTCGCTGGGGCTGATGACATCGGTCTTGATGACGCCGGACGGCAAGACGGTGGAAGCCGAAGCCGCGCATGGCACGGTGACGCGCCATTACCGCGAGCATCAGAAGGGCAAGGCGACCTCGACCAATTCCATCGCCTCGATCTTCGCTTGGACGCGCGGCCTGGCGCACCGCGCCAAGCTCGACAACAATGAGAGGCTGGCGAAGTTCGCCGACACGCTGGAGAAGGTCTGCGTCGACACGGTGGAATCCGGCTTCATGACGAAAGACTTGGCGCTTCTGATCGGCCCCGACCAGCATTGGCTGACCACCGAAGGCTTCCTCGACAAAGTGGACGAGAATTTGAAGAAGGCGATGGCTTAGGGCGCCGTCTCTTCGCCGGGGTCAGGGGGATCGCCTGACTGCGAATCCTTCTTGTGCTTTGTCTCGTCGGTCGCTTCCTGGATCTGTTCTTGATTTCTAGGATTGATGTAGGCGAACGAAAACATCAACGCCGATGCGAACGCCACTGCGCCTCCACGTTTGGAGCGCCGCAGATGGCGCATTGTGAGGAGCCCCAGCGGAAGCGCCAAGGCGAGCCCAAGTGCGAACCACAAGATATCAAAAAGATTTTCGTCATTGCCTGCTCTAGGCGCTGTGCTCAGCCTGAAGTTCGTGTCTGTAGGCCCGCACATAGATCGCCGCGAGTGCCAACCACGGCACCAGCATGGCAGCCGCGATGGCGAAGTACACCCGCACGAGCAATTTCGGGTCCGCCGGCAGCGCCAATGCCGCGACGACCGTGGTAATGCCGGCAATGACCATCAACCAGCCGCCGATCCGATTGAGGCGATGGTGGCGCGCCGGACCGACCTCAATCCATTGCCTCATCTGTTGGTAAGAAAGCTTCGGCACGACGTTGCCGAAAAAAATAAAGATGAGCCCGGACGAAACGAACACCAATCGAACATAGGCAATTATCGAAAATGGCGGTGCGCCCTTCCACATTGTGGTGAGCCAAAAGATATTGCCGGCAAATACCAGGATGGTGACGGCAACGAGAACGCGGCCGACTAACCGGCGCATCGAGTCTTGCAATTTCTCCGGCTTGCCGACGCAAAGCCTGATCCAAAGCCAGATGAAAGCCCAGCTGAGGAGCGCGCTCATCGCGGTCGTCAAAGTTCTGAGTTGGGCCACCAGGCCATGCACGGGTCCCCACACCAGCGTCGCAACCGATGCGGTCAGCATGACGAGGGTGAGCGCAAGGACGATGCGCGAATATTTTTTGTCGATCATGGGATTTCTCCGGAAGGCAACGGTGCGGCGGCGAGGTCGATGCCGAAGGTCTGCGCGAAAGACAGCAGCGCATCCTCAAGCACGGAAAGCTTCAGCCGGTAGGTGATGTTCTTGCCGTGCTTCTCGGGCTCGATCAGGTCGGCTTCGCGCAAGATGGCGAAATGGGCCGAAAGCGTCGGCTTGGCGAGCGGGAAATGCTCGGCGATTTCACCGGCCGTCATGGGCCGCTCCCGTAGCAATTGCAGGATGCGGCGGCGGGTCGGATCGGATAGGGCTTTGAAGACCAGGTTCATAGTTAGATAAATAGCGAATTATCGAAATGATATCAAGCGGGCAGATTTATTGTATGTTGTTCTTGATATGTTCCAGATGTCTGCTATGGTGCCGGACCAAATTCGGGAGGGGTTTCATGCTCGGTTACGTCACCATCGGCGCCAATGACATCGAAGCGTCAGGCAAATTCTATGACGCGGTGTTCGCCGCCATCGGTTCGGAGCGCAAATCCTCCGAAGGGGGCTGGCTCTTCTACGGACCCATAGGCGGCGAGGGCATGGTTGGCCTGTGCTCGCCTTTCGACAAGAAGCCCGCCACGGGCGGCAACGGCTCGATGCTGGCCTACAAGGCGGCGTCAACGGACGCGGTGAAAGCGGCCTACGCGGCGGCGCTCGCCAATGGCGGCAGCGACGAAGGCGCGCCCGGCTTTCGCCCAGCGGATGCAACGAGCGGCTTTTACGGCGCCTATATGCGCGATCCCGCGGGCAACAAGCTCTGCGTCTATTTCAATTCCTAGCGCCGCTTAGAGCGCAATCGGCTGAAGCGCACTTAGCGTCAGCCGAAAATTGCGCGGCAATCAAAGGAACTAGAGCATGATCCGATTCAACGTAATCAGATCATACTCTAGTCGTCTTCGCGAAATTCGAAATTGCCGGCGGAAGCCATCTCCGAGGCGGACAGATCGCCTTCGTCGAAGCTCTTGAGATGTTCGCTCGCGGCCTCTTCGATGCGCTTTTTGAGCACGGGGTGTTTTCGGATCAGCATGGCGAAATCCTCCGCCGACAAGGCGAGGAGGCGGCAATGCGTCAGTGCCACGATGGTGGCGCGCCGATGCGTCTCGTGCAGCAGCGCCAATTCGCCGAAGAAATCGCCCGGTCCGAATTGCACTTTGCCATGGGGGATTTCGGCCTCCACTTCGCCCGAGACGATGAAATACATCGCGCGCGCGGGGGCGCCCTTGACCGCGATGATGCCGCCGCGCGCCACCGATTGGGAGCGCAGAAGGTTCAGAATTTCGCTGAGGACCCGCGCGTCGAATTGTTTAAAAAGCGGCACCCGCGCCAGCATGCCGAAGGTGATAACGAAATCGCGCCGATGGATGGTGTCGATGAAGCCGGTAGCGATCACGCCCACGGGCAGGGCCAGAAGACCAAGCCCCGCCACCATGGTGAGGCCGGCCACCATGCGCCCCAGCGCCGTCACCGGCACCACATCGCCATAGCCCACGGTCGTCAGCGTGGTGATGGCCCACCACATGGAATCGGGGATGGTGCCGAAGGCATCGGGCTGTACCGCACCTTCCACCGCATGCATGCCCGCGCCGGCGAAGACGCAAGCGCATAGCATCAAGAGCAGGGTGCCGAACAGCGCGCGCCGCTCATTGACCAGAACTTGCGCCAAGGTCGAGAGCGCGGGCGAATAGCGTGCGATCTTGAGAAGGCGCAGCAGCCGCACCAGCCGCAAAAAGCGTAGATCGAGAAAGGGAAAGAAGAAGGTGAAATAGACCGGCGCCACGGCCAAAAAATCGATCAGCAATAGCGGGGACATCGCAGCCGCAAGCCGACCACGCCATGGCCCGCGCTCGCCAATCAGCGGATCCTCCACCGACACCCACAAACGAAGGCCATATTCTACGCTGAAGATCGCGACCGACACGATCTCGAAGGTTCCCAGATCGAACCAATAGAGGTGTTCGACCTGCGGCAGACTTTGCAGCGAAAAGGCGATGACGTTGAGCAGAATGAGGACGATCAGAAAGACTTCGACAATTCCCCCAACCACGCCGCCGGCGCGCCCGCCCTCCAGCACGAGATAGACGCGGCGGCGAAGTGTTTCGGATTGTCCAGGTTTCATCGCCCTCGCGTCACGCTTTGCCGAGCGCGGCAAGACCGCGCTCGATCGCCGCCAGGGCATCGGGCGCGCGCGCACCGTCCGGCCCGCCCGCCTGCGCCATGTCAGGCCGCCCTCCGCCGCCCTTGCCGCCAAGCGCCTCGGCGCCGAGCCGCACCAAATCGACCGCGCTGATGCGCGCCTTCAGATCGTCGGTGACGCCTACCACCAGCGAGGCCTTGCCGTCGGCGACGGCAACGAACGCCACGACGCCCGAGCCAAGCTTGGCCTTGGCGTCGTCGGCGAGACTCTTCAAGTCTTTCGCGCCGACGCCTTCAACCACGCGCAGCACGGCGGCGACGCCGCCAATCGTCTTGGCTTCGCTTCCGCCCGAACTGTCGGCGGGACCGGCAAGCGCCAACGCCTTTTTGGCGTCCCCAAGCTCGCGCTCCAACCGGCGGCGATCGTCGGACAGTTGCGCGACGCGCGCGGGAAGCTCCGCCGGATTGATCTTCAGCGCGGCCGCGGCTTCGCGCGCCAGATCGCCTTGATGGGTGAGATAGCGCCGCGCCCCTTCGCTGGTCAGCGCCTCGATGCGCCGCACACCCGAAGCGACGGCGCTCTCCGACAAGATCGTGAAAAGCCCGATATCGCCCAAGCGGCGCACATGGGTGCCGCCGCACAACTCCACCGAATAGGGCTTGTCGCCCTCTTCGCCCATGGTGAGCACGCGCACTTCCTCGCCGTATTTCTCTCCGAACAAGGCTTCCGCGCCGGCCTCGATCGCCTTGTCGGTCGGCATCAGGCGAGTGGCGACGTCGGAGTTCTGGCGGATCACGTCATTGACCAACGCCTCGACGCGTTCCAGCTCGTCCGCCGTCATCGGCTTTTGATGGCTGAAATCGAAGCGGAGCCGGTCGGGCGATACGAGCGAGCCCTTTTGCGCCACATGTGTGCCGAGCACGCGCTTGAGCGCGGCGTGCAGCAAGTGCGTCGCCGAATGATTGGCGCGGGTGGCGCGGCGCCGCTCGCCATCGACGGTCAAATCGACCGCCTCGCCGGCCATGATCTCGCCTTTGGTAAGTTCCACCACATGAACGTGCAACGCGCCCAGCTTCTTCTCGGTATCGATCACACGTCCTTCGGCCCGCGCCGATTTCAGCGTGCCGGCATCGCCCACCTGTCCGCCGGATTCGCCATAGAAGGGCGTCTGATTGGTCAATACGAGAACGGTCTCGCCGGCCTTGGCGGATGTGACGCGTGCGCCGTCTTTCACCAGCGCGACGATGGTGCCTTCGGCTTCCTCAGTGTCGTAGCCGAGAAACTCTGTCTTGCCGACATCGTCGAGGATCGCGAACCACAGTCCGTCGGTCGCCGCTTCCCCCGAGCCCGCCCAGGCTTTGCGCGCGTCGGCGCGCTGTTTGGCCATGGCGGCATCGAAGCCCGCGGTCTCCACCGCAATGCCCTTCGCTTTCAGCGCGTCTTGCGTAAGGTCGAGCGGAAAGCCGTAGGTGTCATAGAGCTTGAAGGCGACATCGCCGGCCAATTGATCGCCGGATTTCAGCGCGGCGGAGGCTTCGTCCAGCAGTTTCAGCCCGCGCACCAGGGTTTCGCGGAAGCGGGTCTCTTCCAGTTTCAAAGTTTCGGCAATCAGCGCTTCGGCGCGCTTGAGTTCGGGATAGGCGGTGCCCATCTCGGCCACCAGCGTGGGGACCAGCCGGTACATCAGCGGATCCTTTGAGCCGATGAGCTGAGCGTGGCGCATGGCGCGGCGCATGATCCGGCGCAGCACATAGCCGCGCCCTTCGTTCGACGGTAAGACGCCATCGGCAATCAGAAAC
Source organism: uncultured Alphaproteobacteria bacterium (assembly GCA_963849895.1). Lineage (GTDB taxonomy): Bacteria > Pseudomonadota > Alphaproteobacteria > Micropepsales > Micropepsaceae > Rhizomicrobium. Next base: position 179,881 of record CAWKIU010000004.1, on the reverse strand, counting down.
GAGGTGGAGCGCAGATGGTCGGCGATGACGCGGTGGCTGGAAAGCGCTTCGCCCACAGCCTTCGCGCCCGACATTTCCACCGATGTCTCGATGATGTGGCGGAACAGGTCAATCTCGTAATTGTTGTGCACGCCCTGCTTGATGGCGGCCAGCCGCTCGAGGCCTAGCCCGGTGTCGATGGAAGGTTTGGGCAGTTCGACGCGCGTTTTCTCGTCGATCTGCTCGAACTGCATGAAGACGAGATTCCAGAACTCCAGAAAGCGGTCGCCGTCTTCGTCGGGCGAGCCGGGCGGGCCGCCCCCAACGGTTGGGCCCTGGTCGAAAAAGATTTCCGAGCAATAGCCGCAAGGGCCGACCGGGCCCATCGCCCAAAGATTATCCTTGTGGCCGATGATGCGCTCATCGGGGAGCCCCGCGATTTTCTTCCACAGCGCGCGCGCTTGATCGTCGGAGGGATAGATGGTGACGACAAGCTTATCGATGGTCAGTGCGGCCGATTTGGTGACGAAGTCCCAGGCGTAAGCGATCGCTTGTTCTTTGAAGTAATCGCCGAAGGAGAAATTCCCCAGCATCTCGAAAAAGGTGTGGTGGCGCGCGGTATAGCCGACATTGTCGAGGTCGTTGTGCTTGCCCCCGGCGCGCACGCATTTCTGCACGGAGGTGGCGCGGCTATAGGGCCGCTTCTCGGCGCCGGTGAAGACGTTCTTGAACTGCACCATGCCCGCATTGGTGAACAGCAAGGTGGGATCGTTGCGCGGCACCAGGGGCGAGGAGGGCACGATGGTATGGCCGGCCTCGCGGAAGAATTCGAGATAGCCGGCGCGGATGTCGGAGAGACTCTTCATATGGACTTTGTAACCGCCGCCCAAAACCTTGTCATCCCGCGAGGCGGGCATCGGGAAACTGGCCGCAGGGAAGGACGCCATAAACGAAGGGGCGCTCCGGTTGCCCGGCGCGCCCCTTCAGGAGTCGCTCCCTCATGCCAATAAGGGAACAGACAGGGTATCCAGCCGCGCGATTTTCCGGCGACCGCGCTCAAACTTCAGCCCTCCGCCGCCTCCGCCGTATCCTCGCTGCCGAGTGCGAGGGTTTGGCCGATCAGGCCGGCATTGGCGCGAATCGCGGCCTCGATCTTGGCCGCGACGTCCTTGTTGGCATCGAAATAGGCTTTGGCCTGCTCGCGCCCTTGACCGATGCGCGTGCCGTCATAGGAAAACCAGGAGCCCGATTTGTCCACGATTCCGCCCTTGACGCCCAGATCGAGCAATTCGCCGACCTTGGAAATGCCCTGGCCGTACATGATGTCGAATTCGACCTGCTTGAAGGGCGGTGCAACCTTGTTCTTGACCACCTTCACGCGGGTCTGATTGCCCACCACTTCGTCGCGGTCCTTGATCGCGCCGATGCGGCGGATATCCAGGCGCACCGAGGAATAGAATTTCAGCGCATTGCCGCCCGTTGTGGTTTCGGGATTGCCGAACATCACGCCGATCTTCATGCGGATCTGGTTGATGAAGATGACGATGGTGTTGGATTTGGAGATCGAGCCGGTGAGCTTTCTCAGCGCCTGGCTCATCAGCCGCGCTTGCAGGCCGGGCAGTTGATCGCCCATCTCGCCTTCAAGTTCGGCCTTGGGGGTCAGCGCCGCAACCGAATCGATCACCACAATGTCCACGCTGCCCGAGCGCACCAGCGTGTCGGTGATCTCCAGCGCTTGCTCGCCCGTGTCGGGCTGGGAGATCAAAAGCTCGTCGATGTCGACGCCCAGCTTCTTGGCATAGCCCGGATCGAGCGCATGTTCGGCGTCCACATAAGCCGCCGTGCCGCCCTTCTTCTGGGCTTCGGCGACGACATGCAGCGCAAGAGTCGTCTTGCCGGAGGATTCGGGGCCGTAAATCTCGATGACGCGGCCACGTGGCAGCCCGCCGATACCGAGCGCAATGTCGAGCCCGAGCGATCCGGTGGAAACCGTGTCGGCCTCCGTCACCGGCTCGCGCTGGCCGAGTTTCATCACGCTGCCTTTGCCGAAGGCGCGATCGATCTGGGAAAGCGCGGCTTCCAGCGCGCGTTTCTTGTCGCTTCCGTCTTCCTTGCCCACGACGCGCAAAACCGCCTCTTTCATGACCGCTGGCCTCCCTTATTCCATGGCGCGCGCCGCATTCCCAATGAATTCAGCGCCGCAGGGTTCGGAAGTTAGTACATGGTTTGTTCTTGTTTGCAAGACGGTATGTAACGTACTGTTATGAATATGTTTTGTGCATGTTTGTTCCGGGAGAGTTCCAAACACTTATAAGTAAAATCCTATGTCGCGGAGAGTCAGACCGCGCCGGGCCAGCATCTTGGCGCTCGGAGCCGTGAAGGCCGACAAAAGCCGATTCTGCCGGCACCAGAAAACGAATCGATATGGCAGGAAATGCGGTGTTCACGCGCCGCGGAAATGCTCCGCCGTAGCTCATCTCGGCCAGGAAAATCCGAACGATCTACCGCGGTTTCGCCATGCGGATTTTGACGACGGGAACCGGCGCCGGCTCTTTCGCCCGCTCCAATTTCTGCGCCTTGCTGAGAGCTTTGCGCTTCGCAACCGAGGCGGCGGACATACTGGGGAATTTGGGCATCGGGGGCGCTCCGGGTTTGCGCCCCCTTCATAAGCGCTGAAGGCGCTCAGACAAAGGCCTTTGGCGTTCAAGAGGGAAAACAGCGCCGATTTCGGCCCAAAACAGGCGAATCGTCCGGTCCGCTTGCCCCATATAGTGTCGCGCCAGGGCTGGTCTTCTAACCCGCCCGTTTGGCGGGTGGTGCGCCGGAGAGGACTTCCTTGACCTTCGAGGCCAACTGCTTGAGGCCAAAAGGTTTGGGCAGGAAGTGCAGGTCTTCGGCTTTCTCGTCATTGCGGCGGAAGGCTTCTTCGGCATAGCCGGACATGAAGATCACCGCCATTTCGGGGCGGATGCGCTTCACGTTTCGCACCAAGGTCGGCCCATCCATATTGGGCATCACGACATCGGTAATGAGAAGATGGATGGGCGCCGAGGCATTGCGCACCATTTCGAGCGCTTCCTCGCCGCCCGAGGCTTCCAGCACATTGTAGCCCCGCATGCGCAGCGCGCGCGCCGCAAAGCTGCGCACCGCTTCCTCGTCTTCGACCAAGAGGATCGTATCTTGGCCGGTGACGTCGCGCGGCGAAGCGCGTTCGGGTTCGGCCATGGCGGGGGCGTTTTCGTCGGCGCGGAAGCGCGGCAAGAAGATGCGAAACACAGCGCCCTTGCCGATTTCGGAATCCACCGTGATGAAACCGCCGGTCTGCTTGACGATCCCGTAAACGGTGGCGAGCCCCAGCCCCGTTCCCTGGCCGACCGGCTTGGTGGTGTAGAAGGGATCGAAAATCTTGCCCAGATGTTCCTTGGGAATGCCCGTGCCGGTGTCGGCGACTTCGATGCGCACATAATCGCCCGCCGGCATGATGGCGGTGTTGATGGCGACGGGCGTCGTCGCGGTCTCGTTGGCGGTGCGGATCGTAACCGTGCCGCCATTGGGCATCGCATCGCGCGCGTTGACGACGAGATTGATCAGCGCATTGGAAAGCTGCGCCTCGTCGGCATGAACCGGCCAGACATCGGCGCCGTGTTCCAATTTCAGATCGACGCCTTCGCGCAATAGACGGCGCAGCATCAGCGCCAACTCGCCCACCACATCGCGCACCGCCAGCACGCGCGGCTGCAGCGTCTGCTTGCGCGAGAAGGCGAGAAGCTGCCCCACCAAGGTCGCGGCACGCAGCGCGTTCTGGTGAATTTCATTGATTTCCTTGAACGAGGGATCGGCGGCCTGATGGCGCATCAAAAGGAATTCCGAATTGCCGATAATGACGGTGAGGAGATTGTTGAAGTCATGCGCCACGCCGCCCGCGAGTTGCCCGACGGCCTGCATCTTCTGCGACTGGGCGAATTTGATTTCCAGCGCCTTCTGCTCGGAGACGTCGAGCAAATAGAGGATCACCCGTCCGCCTTCGCTCATCGGGCGGGCGAACAATTCGGCCATGCGGTCGCCTTGGCCTGCAGCGCGCAATTCCACCGAGCCGACATCGGCCTGGCTTTGCGCCGCCGCGCTGATCAAGGCGTTGACGCGCGGCTGATCGGTCGGTTCGACAAAATCAGCGATTGGACGCCCGGCCAGCGCGCCGGACGAACCAAAAAAAGTTTTGAAGGCGGCATTGGCGTCGACCAAGGTGCCGTCAGCCTCGGTGAAGGCGACACCCATCGGCGCGTCGCGAAAGACATCACCGACGCCGAGATTAAGCGCGGTGGCTTGCGCCGGTTTAACAGGCGTGCGCGCGCCCGGTGAAAGGCGCGGGGTGAACCACCAGCAGGTTTGTCCGCCCGCCATCGGGCGCACTGCGGTGACGATTTCAAGGCCGGGCGCGACGGTGAAGGATTCCTCGCGCGCCACCCCTTCGGCGGCGCCGCGCGTCAGCCGGTAGAGCACGGACGCGGAAGGTTCCCCCGCCAGCGCCAGTTCGGGCGGGGCGGCCGATTCGCCGTCTTGCGCCCCCGCCATGCGGCGATAGACGTCGTTGCAGTCAAGCACGGCGCCGTCGCTGCCGGTGATCGCCCAGGCGACATTGGCGCGAGCGGCGGCTTCGGCGACGCGGCGCGCATCGGCCCCGCTGATCGATTCGCGCGGCCACACCGCATAGAGAAACAGGCTTCCCACCGCCGCAATGCCGGCCAGCAGCGCCACGCCAGCCCATTGGGCGGCTTGGGGTGTGGCGATGGCAAGGCCGCCCGCGCCAACCGCCAGAAGAACGAAGAACAGCGCTGCCCAGCGCCAGCCGCCGGCCGGCACGCCAAGATTGCCCCCGATGATGCTGCGCGTTGCCATCATTGCGCGAGTTTAGCCCAAAGCACGCACCGCGCGCGCGGGTTAATTCGCTCTGAGTTTGCCCGCCAGTCGCAGGACGTAGCCGATGACCTGGGCCACCGCCTTGTAGTGCTCGGCGGGGATCGCTTCGTCGACCTCGACGGCGGCGTGCAGCGCCCTTGCCAAAGGCGGATTTTCGACGATGGGAACGCCATGCTCTTCGGCCACCTCGCGAATACGCAAGGCCAAGGCGTCCACGCCCTTGGCCACGCATACGGGAGCGGCCATCTTGCCTGATTCGTACTTTAGCGCGACCGCGAAGTGAGTCGGGTTCATGATCACGACAGTCGCCTGCGGCACTTGCGCCATCATGCGGCGCCGCGCCCGTTCGATCCGGATTTGGCGGACTTTGGCCTTGATGGCGGGGTCGCCCTCGGACTGGCGGAATTCCTCTTTGATTTCCTGCTTGGACATGCGGTTGCGCTTGAGGAACTGGTGGCGCTGCAAGAGATAATCCGCGCCCGCGATGACCGCGAGCGCCGCCAAGGCCGCGATCAGCACCTTGAACATCAAATGCGTCATGTCGCCGGCGATGCCCGCCGGCGATTGGCTGAGGATCGATTCCAGACCGACGCGCTCGGGCCAGATTTGGGTCCACACCGCCGCGCCGACAATGGCGATCTTGAGCAGGCCCTTGAGCATGGTGGAGAGCCCGTCCACCCCGAACATCCGCTTGAAGCCGCTGATCGGCGACAATTTGGAAAAATCGGGCTTGATGCGATCGAAGGTGAAGACCGGGCGGTGCTGAATAAGATTGCCGCCCAGCGCCGCCGCCATCATCAAGACGAAGGCCGGGCCCAGAACCAGCGCCAGCCGTTCCAGAATCGCGCGCATCATTCCCATCAATTCGCCCGGCCCAACGCCGATTTGATCGGGCTCGGCCAGGAACATATGGAACAGATTCATCAGACCGGTTGCTGCGCTCTTGCCGAACATGGCGATGGAAAGCGTGCCGCCGAACAAGAGAATGAGCGTTTGCAGCTCGGTACTTTTGATGACGTCGCCATGGTCATGGGCTTCGTCGAGCCGCTTTTGTGTCGGTTCTTCGGTTTGTTGGGATTGGTCGCGATCGTCGGCCATGGGCTACAGAAATGCCCCCATCTGGTCCGAATAGAAATTGAGAAAGAGCGTCATCATCGAGCCGAGCAGCAAGGCCATCAGCACAAAGCCGACCAGAATATTGACCGGCATGGCGACGAAAAAGACTTGCAGCTGGGGCATCATGCGCGAAAGCACGCCGAAGGAGGCGTTTACCGCGAAGCCGAACACCAGAAACGGCGCGGCGAGCTGAAACCCCAGCGCGAAGGCGCCGCTGACCAGCCGGATTGTGAGTTCCGCCATGTCGCCGGTGGGAAGGCTGGTGCCCGGCGGAATGAGGTGATAGCTGCCCGCGATCGCGCCGATCGCCAGATGATGCATGTTGGTGGCGAAGATCAGCACCACGCCGAGCAGCGACAGGAAATTTCCCACCACCGCGCCTTGTTCGCCTTTGCTCGTCGGATCGAGGGTCTCGGCCATCGAAAGCCCTGTCTGCACCGCGATCAGAGACCCCGCCACGGTCAGCGCGCTCATGATGATGCGCGCCATGGTGCCGATCAGCACGCCCGCGGTGACTTCCTGGGCGATCAACAGGCTCAGCGCCAGCGCGGTCGCGGGCGCTTGCTGGGGATAGGAGGCGGTAACCGTCGGCGCCAGAGCGAGCGAAATCGCCAGCGCCAGAATAAGGCGTACGCGCGCGGGCACGGAGGTATCGCCAATGCCCGGCAGCAGCATCACCATCGCGCCGGTGCGCGCGAAGACGAGCAGATAGACAAGGATCGTCCCAGACAGGCCGGGAAGGGTGATCGTCATCGCAGGGCTAATAGGCCGCGATGCGCTGGGCGATGTCGGTCATCAGCCCGCCTATCGCCTGGCCCGCGAACGGCAAGGAAATCAGCAGCACGATGAAGATCGCGATGATCTTCGGCACAAAGACCAGCGTCATCTCCTGGATTTGCGTCAGAGCCTGCAGCAAGCCGATGGCCAATCCCACCACCAGCGCCGCGAGCATTGCGGGCGTGATGATTTCCAGGAGCACATAAATCGAGGTGCGAGCGAAATCGATGGCATCGGCGGGAGACATAGGGCGACCTCAAATCGGCATGTTCATGATGGACTGATAAGCGGCGACAACCTTGTCGCGCACCGCGACCACGGTATCGAGGGTGAGCTCGGCGGAATTGACCGCGTTGACCACGTCGACGATGTCGGCTTGGCCCGCGACTTGTTTGGCCGCCATCTTCTCGCCCTGCTTAATGGTGCCGACGCTGTCCTTGACGGCGTCGGTGAGAAAGCTGGAGAAGCTTCCCGCGCCCGACACATCGGCGGGAACGATCCCTGGCGTCGCAGCGGCGCCCGAGCCCATCTGGGCGATCGACTGATACGCGGCGGCGGCGGCGGCTGGCAGTACGGCCATAGTATATTCCTCTTAATGGATCCCCGCCTTCGCGGGGATGACGCTTCGCGTCATTTGTTGAGCAGATCCACCGTGCGCGACAGCATCGTCTTGGATGCGTCCATCACGGTAAGGTCGGCCTCGTAGGAACGCTGCGCCTCGCGCATGTCCATGATTTCGACCAGGCTGTTGACGTTGGGCAGTTTCACATAGCCCTTGGCGTCGGCGGTCGGATTGCCCGGATCGTATTGCATGCGAAAATCGCTCATGTCCTCTACGGGCTTTCCCAATTCCACGACGGTGGCGTTCAGCGTGCGGTCGAATTCGCTTTTCTGGGTTGCGACCTGGCGCCGGTAGGGATCGCCATTCGCGGTGGGGGACGTCGAGTTCGCGTTGGCGATGTTCTCGGCGATGATCTTCATGCGATCGGATTGCGCGCGTAGTCCAGATGCGGCCACCGCCATCGATGCGTTGAAATCCATTTTCGCTTCTCCTAACCCGTTCTGCCGATGGCGGTCTTCATCATGCTCATCGCCTTGGCATAGAGATTGGTGGCCGCTTGGAATTGCGCCTGGGTGTCGGACACCTTGATCATCTCCTGTTCGAGCGACACGGAATTTCCCGAAGGACTGGATTCGATATCGGGCGTGTTCATGTCGTCGAAGCCGCCATTTTGCTGCGTGATTGCGATGTGGCGCGGATTGGTCGTCATCAGCGCGCCGGAGAAATTGTTGGCGGATACGACGTTCTTCAGCGCCTGGGAAAAGTCGATGGGTTTCAGATCGCGCGCGGCATAACCGGGCGTGTCGACGTTGGCGACGTTCTGCGAAAGCACGTTCTGGCGCTGACTGAGCCAGGACATGCGATCCTTCAGCATCGACAACAATGGAATGCTGGGAAGGTCCACGTCTCACTCCGTAAAGGATTTGTTAGCCCTAACGCACACCATGCTGCGCGGGAACGATTAAGCCGCGCTTAACGAAAGTGGAAAAACCTGCCGGGCAAATTCTTCTCGGATTTAACTCGCGGTTAAGCCTAACGGCATTTGATGCGCGTCATGGACCTGATCGACATCGGACGATATCTGGGCGCACTCATTCTGGTGCTGGGGCTGGTTGGCGCCGCGGGACTTGCCGCGCGCCGCTTTGGGCTTCCCAGTTTAACGAAGCCCATGAAGACGCGCCGGCTCAAGATCGTCGAGAGTCTGATGATCACGCCGCGCCAGCGCCTCTTGCTGATCAGCCGCGACGGCGTCGAACATCTTGTGGTAATCGGCCCCGACGGCGCTTCGCTGATCGAGCAGAACATCGCGGCCCTTCAAACCGAGCAAGCTCCATGACAAAGCGTTTCGGCGTATTCGTGGCGCTCGCGCTGCTCATCGCATCTGCCGGCGCGGCTCATGCCGCAACGCCCGCGGCCGCAGCCGCCGCAAGCGGCGGGTTGTCGATCGATTTTTCCGGCGGCGGACTATTCACCGACCGCATGATGCAGATCATCGCGCTCATCACCGTTTTGAGCGTGGCGCCGTCCATTCTCATCATGATGACGAGCTTCGTGCGCATTGTGGTGGTGCTGTCGCTCTTGCGCACCGCGCTTGGCCTGCAGCAGAGCCCGCCCAACAGCGTGATCGTGAGCCTTGCGATGTTCCTCACGCTCTTCGTGATGACGCCGACATTGAAGGATGCTTACGCCCAGGGCGTCGAGCCTTTGATGAACAATCAGATCACCACCATGCAGGCCTTCGATCGGGCCGCGGTGCCGATGAAGAAATTCATGCTCGGCCATGTGCGCGAATCCGATTTGAAACTGTTCATGGACATGTCCGGCAACAAGGCGCCGCCGACGCCCGACGCCGTTCCGCTCACCACCATCGCGCCCGCCTTCATGCTGTCCGAACTCAAGCGCGCCTTCGAAATCGGTTTTCTGATTTTCGTGCCGTTCCTCATCATCGACATGGCGGTGGCGTCTATCTTGATGAGCATGGGCATGATGATGCTGCCGCCGGTCATCATCTCGCTGCCCTTCAAGCTGATCTTCTTCGTGCTGGTGGACGGCTGGCGGCTGATTTCCGGCTCGCTGGTGGAAAGCTATCTGCACGGTCCGCCGCCGGGATAAGCGGCCGAGATTCCACGCAACTGCGTCATAGAACCCCAAAGCCTGCTTGACTCTTCTGATAATTCCATTAATTTGGAAATATGGAACAGAATGATGCCTTAGCGGCTTTGTCGGCGCTGGCCCAAGATACGCGCCTCGCCATTTTCCGCCGCTTGGTGCGCGCGGGTCCTTCGGGAGAGGCCGCCGGCGCGATCGGCGATGCACTGGCGATCCCCGCGCCGACCCTGTCGTTTCATTTGAAGGAATTGGAGCGCGCCGGATTGCTCAGCCAGCGCCGCGAAAGCCGCCATCTGATTTATGCCGTGCGCCTCGAACAGATGCGCGTGCTGCTCGGCTTTCTGATGAACGATTGCTGCGGGGGAAATCCGCAAGCCTGCGATATCACCCTGGAGGCCTGCTGCGATGGTTGAGGCGCGAAGTTACAATGTGCTGTTTCTGTGCACCGGCAATTCGGCGCGCTCGGTCCTGGCCGAAGCGGTGCTGAATGCCGACGGCAAGGGACGCTTTCACGCTTATTCGGCGGGCAGCTTTCCCAAAGGCGCGGTCAATCCCTTCGCGCTGGCGCTGCTGGAACAGATCGGCCTACCGACGGATGGGTTGCGTTCGAAAAGCTGGGACGAATTCGCTGCGCCGGGTGCGCCCAAGATGGATTTCGTCTTCACGGTCTGCGACCAGGCGGCGGGCGAGGTCTGTCCGGTATGGCCGGGCCAGCCCGTGACGGCGCATTGGGGCATGCCAGATCCCGCCGCCGCCGAGGGCAGCGACGCTGAGAAAATGCAGGCCTTTCGCGAGGCGCTTCGGATGTTGTCGAACCGCATCGGCGTTTTCGCCCAGATTCCCTTCGACAAGCTCGACCGGCTGAAGCTGAAGGCCCATCTCGACAATATCGGCCATAGCTGATGTCATTCTTCGAACGCTATCTCACGCTTTGGGTCGCGCTGTGCATCGTGGCGGGCATTGCGCTGGGCCATTTCTTCGCGCCGGTGTTCCATCTCATTGGCTCGGCCGAAATCGCCAAGGTCAATCTGCCGGTGGCGGCGCTGATTTGGCTGATGATCATTCCCATGCTGGTGCGCATCGATTTCGCGGCGCTGGCGCGCGTCACCGAGCATTGGCGCGGCATCGCGGTCACGCTGTTCATCAACTGGGCGATCAAGCCGTTCTCGATGGCGTTTCTAGGCTGGCTTTTCATCGGCTGGCTGTTCAGGCCCTATCTGCCGGCCGGTCAGATCGACAGCTATATCGCCGGGCTCATTCTTCTGGCCGCCGCGCCCTGCACCGCGATGGTGTTCGTGTGGAGCAATCTTTGCCGCGGCGAGCCGCATTTCACTTTGAGCCAGGTCGCGCTCAACGACGTCATCATGGTGTTCGCTTTCGCGCCCATCGTGGGTTTGCTGCTTGGCCTATCGGCGATTACGGTGCCATGGCAGACACTTCTGCTGTCGGTCTTGCTCTACATCGTTGTGCCGGTGGCGCTGGCGCAGGTCATCCGGCGCGCCGTGGTGGCACGCGGCGGCGCGGACGCGCTGGCGCGGTTGTTGACGGCGCTGCATCCACTATCGCTCGTCGCCTTGCTCGCGACGCTGGTGCTGCTGTTCGGCTTTCAAGGCGAACAGATTCTGGCCCAGCCGCTGATCATCGCCATGCTGGCGGTGCCGATTTTGATTCAGGTCTATTTCAATGCCGCGCTGGGCTATCTGCTCAACCGCGCCGCCGGCGAGACCCATAGCGTCGCCGGACCATCGGCGCTGATCGGCGCCAGTAATTTTTTCGAGCTGGCCGTTGCCGCGGCAATCTCCTTGTTCGGATTTAACTCCGGCGCGGCATTGGCGACCGTCGTCGGCGTTCTGATCGAAGTTCCCGTCATGCTCTCGGTGGTGAAGATCGTGAATGCCAGCCGCGGCTGGTACGAGGCGGGACTGACGAGGCGTAAACAAGCCTCCGCGACTGGGGCTGCGCGCGATTGAGGCGTGCCTGTAATGTTGCCAAGGCCTGTTCCGCACTTCTTGCATGGCTGCCATGAGAATGATGCTGAACTGCGGTAAGCCTTTCTCACAAAAGCCACTTTTGAAGAATTCCACGAAAGGCTCCATCCGGCGCCAAAATGTCCTCTTTTCAACTTCATTCCAGATGCGTAAGGTTCTGAACAATGAATCTTGAAGGGATTATTCAGATGAAAACAGTCCGCACACTTCTCTTCACATCATTCGCAGTTGCAGCATCCGTTGCGGCCGCACAGGCACAGCCTGCCCCGGACCTCTCCGGCAATTGGAAACTCGCGATTGGTGCAAACACAGTGTGCACGCTGACGCTGTCGGCAGACGGCTCGGCCGCTTACACCGCCGATTGCGCACAAGGCGACGGCGTGGCGCATTGGCGCGCAGCGGCCGACAAACTCGAGCTTCGCACCGCATCGGGCGAAACCGTTGGTATCCTTTACGTCAAAGGCGACACCTATGCCGGCAAGCGTTTTGCCGACGGACGGACTCTCATTCTGAGCCGTTGAACTCCCCATCACGTTAACGGCTGAGAGGGCCGCGCGATTCCCAGATCCGCGGCCCATTTCTTTTTGAGCGTGCTATGAACGCTCAATGAACCCGGCGCACGACCACACAGATTGGACACATGGCCACGTCTTTTTAGGCGAGGGTCATGCGCATGCGGAAAAGCGCGCCAAGCTGGTCACGGCACTGACCGCCGCCTTCATGGTGGTCGAAATCGCCGCGGGCCTTGTGTTCGGCTCCATGGCGCTGCTCGCCGACGGCGTGCATATGGCGACCCATGTCGGCGCTTTGGGACTTGCAGCAGCGGCTTATTGGCTGGCGCGCCGCCATGCCGGCGACACGCGGTTTTCCTTCGGTTCGGGCAAGTTCGGCGATCTCGCCGCCTTTGCCAGCGCCATTGTGCTGGGCCTGCTTTCGCTCGGCGTTGCGGTGGAATCCGCGCGCCGTTTTGTCGAACCCGTCGCGGTGCATTACGCCGATGCCTTGATCATCGCGGCCGTCGGCCTCGGCGTGAACCTGGCAAGCGCCTATCTGCTGCACGAGCCGCACAGCCATGACGATCACACCCATCACCACGACCACAATCTGCGCGCCGCTTACGTGCATGTTTTGGCAGACGCCGCGACAAGTGTTCTGGCGATTGCAGCCCTTGCTTTGGGCCTCTTCTTTCACTTTGTCTGGGCCGATCCGCTGGTGGGTATCATCGGCGCGCTGGTGATCGCCTCCTGGGCTTACGGGCTGGTGCGCGACAGCGCGCTGGTGCTGCTGGACGCCGAAGACGATCCCGAACTGGCGCGCGATATCAAGGCGCTGGTGGAACGCGAGGCGCGCGCACAGGTGTCCGACTTGCATCTTTGGCGGCTGGGCCCGGGTCATCGCGGGCTTATCGTCTCGCTGATCGGCGGCGGCGTGCCGGACAATGAGCGGATTAAACGCATGCTGTGCGAGCGCTATCCGGGCCTCAGCCATATTACGGTGGAAGTATCGCTCTGCGCCGATTGTGCGCAGAGCCCGCAATAGCGGCTTGACGAACGCCAGCCGCTCGACTGTTCTACCGGGAATTGTTCGGGGGTGAGGGCATGGCCGAGCCGGTCGTCGAGCTCAAGGGCGTTACCAAGCGCTTCGGCGATCTGACCGCCGTGGACAACCTCGATCTTGTGCTGCCGCGCGGCGGGATCGTGGGCTTTCTGGGCCCCAATGGCGCGGGCAAGACCACCTCTCTTCGCATTCTGCTGGGGCTCTATGCGCCGGACGCCGGTGAGGTTCGTGTGCTTGGGCGCCGGGTCGGCGACGTGCGTTCGCGCATCGGCTATCTGCCCGAAGAGCGCGGGCTGTACAAACGCACCCGCGCCGACGAGGCCATTGCTTATATCGCGACGCTCAAAGGGATGAACCGGCGCGATGCGCTGCGCCGCGCGCGCGAACTCTTGGACCAATTCGGTCTGGGCGCCTTTGCGCGGGTGCGCATCGAAGGGCTGTCCAAGGGCATGGCGCAGAAGGTGCAGCTTCTGGCGGCCGTCGCCCACAACCCGGACCTTGTCATCCTCGACGAACCTTTCGCGGGCCTGGATCCCGTCAACCAAGGTGAACTCGAGAATTTCATCCGCGCCCTGGCGCATGACGGCAAGACGATTCTGTTCTCCACCCATACGATGGAACATGCCGAGCGCCTCTGCGCGCGCCTCATCATCATGGTGAAGGGGCGCAAGCGTTTCGACGGCACGCTTGGCGAAGCGCAAGGGCAATTGCCGCGCCGCGCCCGTATCGGCGCGGACGGCGATTTGAATTTCCTGTCCCAGGTGGACGGCGTGGTAGGTGTCACCGCGCCCGGCGAGGGGCGAGAATATTGGGAAGTCGACCTAAAACAGGGGGCTGATGGGCGCGAATTGCTCGCGGCCTGCTTCGCGCGCGGCGTTGCGCCGTTTCATTTCGACCTCGCGCCGCCCAGCCTGCATGACGTTTTCGTGGCTCTGGTCGAAAAGGCGAATGCGTCATGATCCGCCGTATCGCTCTCATCGCACGCCAGGAATTTCTGAAATACGTCACGCGGCGCGGTTTCGTCATCAGTGTTTTGATGGTCCCGTTATTCATCGCGTTTGCCGCGCTCGTCCCCACACTTGTCATGTCGCATACCGAGACGCGGGTGATCGCCGTCATCGACCATGCGGGCGGCTACAGGGAGGCGATTGCAGCCGCAGTGGCGCGCAACGATGCGCAATCGGCGCTCGCCGAACTTTCCGATTACGCCGGCAAATACGCCGATATGGCGCGTCTGGTCCATACCGATCCGGCGCTTGAGGCTATGTTGATGGCGCCCGATCGCGTGGCCGAGATCAAGGCGTTTCAGGTGCGCGGCGGATGGCATGGGGCCTTGGCCGTGCTCTCCCCTCTCTTGCGCAAAGACGCACCCGCCTTCATCCCGCCTCGCGCGCATTTTGCGCTGGCGCCGACACCGCATGATCTCGCCGCCGCGAAGGAGGGCAAACTCAGAGACCTGGCGCGCGCCTATCTCGCGGGAGAGCGCAAAGTTCTCGTCGCGGACCAGCCGGCCAAGCTTGCCGCAATCGTCGTGATCCCGAAAGATTTTGCGCCGGATGCGGCCGGGGCCGCGCAGTATTGGACGACGGATACGACGAATACGGAAACGCTCAATTTCGTTCATTGGACGCTGACGGATGCGTTTCGCGTGCGCGCCATGCAGCAGCTTGTGGAGCCATCGCGCCGGTCGCAGGTTAACCTCGATGTCGACGCCAATATCCAGACCTTCGACCCGACAAAAGCGGCGGGACCTCCGGTCGGGCTTGCGGATCGTTTGGCGCCGCTGGTGCCCATGGCGCTGGCCTTCATGCTGTTCATTCTCGCCTTCTCCAACGCGGCCTTGCTGCTGCAAAGCGTCATCGAAGAGAAATCCACCCGCATGATCGAGGTCTTGCTGTGCTGCGCCTCGCCGCAGGAGATCATGACAGGCAAACTTCTTGGCGTGATCGCGGTGGCGCTTTTGACCCTTGTTTTATGGGGCGTGGGGCTCTTCGCCGTCGCCTCGTTCTTTTCGCATGACACGGTCGCGGTGGTGAAAGCGGGCCTCGCCGCGGTCATCGGCTTGAAACTTTTGCCCCTGGTGCTGCTTTATTTCTTCTGCGGCCTTTTGATCTATAGCGCGATCTTCCTGGGGATCGGTGCGATGACCAGTTCGCTCCCCGATGCCCAAGCGCTGATGACCCCTGTCACCCTGATCATCGTTCTGCCGATTTCCCTGATGGGCGTTCTGATCCGCGATCCCAACGGCATGTTCGCCACGGTGATGTCCTGGATCCCGATTTACACGCCGTTCTTCATGCTGGTGCGCCTGCCGTTTCATCCGCCCGTCATCGAGCTGTGGTTGACGGCGGTGCTGGTCGTCTTGACGACAGCCTTTTTGATCCACCGCATGGGGCGGGTCTTCGCCAATCATGTGCTGACCACCGAGCGCCCGCCGGCCTTTGGCGCGCTCGTCAAACAGCTTTTGGGCGGCAGGCGCCATCGCGCCTGACAAACAAAAAGGCCGCCCCCAATTTGGGACGGCCTTCGAATATCCGCCTAAAACGGGGCACGCCTATTTCGGCAGCAACCCCTCGCGCTGCATGCGTTTTCTCTGGAGTTTACGATAGCGGCGAATAGCTTCGGCACGCTCGCGCGCGCGCTTTTCGCTTGGCTTCTCGTAATGGCCCCGCAGCTTCATCTCGCGGAAGATGCCTTCACGCTGCATCTTCTTTTTCAGCGCCTTCAGCGCCTGGTCGATATTGTTGTCGCGAACGATGATCTGCAAAGCCTAGCTCCCGGGCCGTTTTCTGCGGTTTCGTAAGGGGCGGCTAGATAACAGAAGGGGGTGGGTATGTCCACCGCACCCCCAGCCTCGCCCGCAGACTATCCGCCGCACTTCGCGGCGCCCGAAAAAGAGCCCGGCACAAGGCACCTATCGCGTTGAAACGACAGACAAACACAGAGCCCGCCGGTCCTGCCGGCGTTGACCGCTCCCATCAGGAGATTCCATAGTCGGGCCATGTCGATCTTGAAAATCGCCCGAATGGGTCATCCGGTGCTGGCGCGGCGCGCCGCCCCGGTCGCCGATCCCACCACGCCGGAAATTCACCGTCTGGTCGCCGACATGCTGGAGACCATGATCGATGCGGGCGGGGCGGGGCTGGCCGCGCCCCAGGTCCATGTTCCGCTGCGCGTGGTTGTGTTCCAGGCGCCGGGCGAACGCGCCCAGGACGGGCTCAGCGATGTCGAGCGCTTCGATCACACCGCGCCCTTGACCGTACTCATCAATCCCGAGATCGAGATTATCGGCCCCGATAAGGAAGGCGGCTGGGAAGGCTGCCTGTCGGTGCCGGAGATGCGCGGTTTTGTCGAGCGCCCGTCCCATATCCGCTATCGCGGCGTCGATCACGAGGGGCACATCATCGAGCGCGTCGCCAAGTGCTTTCACGCCCGCGTCGTGCAGCATGAATGCGATCACTTGGAGGGCATTCTTTATCCCCAGCGCATGGGCGATCTGAAAAAGCTGATCTTCGAGAGCGAAGCGGGCCATTGGCTGAAGGCCGGCCAATGACCGGAGCGCGCAAGAAACCAAATCCGCAGGCGCTGAAACAGGCGGTGATCGACGCCGCGCTGGAGCATATCGCCTTCGACGGCTTCAGCGATGCGCTGATGAAGCGCGCGGGCAAGGACGCAGGCGCGGATGCAAACGAGTTGGCGCAGCTCTTTCCCAGCGGCGCGCTGTCGCTGCTTGAGGCCTATTCCGACAGCGTCGATGCCGAGATGGAAAAGCGCTTAGCGAAAACGAAGATCGCCGCCATGCCGGTGCGCGCGCGCATTGCGCTGGCGGTCAAGACGCGCCTGGCTATCCTCAAACCGCATAAGGAAGCGGCGCGCCGCGCCGTCGCGCATCTCAGCCTGCCGCAAAATGTTCCGCTGGGCATGCAGCTCGTCTATCGCAGCGTGGACGCGATGTGGCGCGCGGCGGGCGATGTCTCCACCGATTTCAATTTCTATTCCAAGCGGGCGATTCTGGCTGGCGTCTACACCGCGACGGTGATGCGCTGGTTCACCGACGACACGCCAGAGGAAAGCCCTACCGACGAATTTCTCGCGGCCCGCATCGAAAACGTCATGCAGTTCGAGAAATTGAAGGCCAAGGTCAAGGCTCAAACCGCGAAGCTGCCGTCGCTTACCGACATACTGTCCGGCCTCAGCGCGCGGAAGTCTTAGGCCCCAGCCTTGTGACATGGCCCATCTTGCGGCCGGGGCGGATCGCTTTTTTTCCGTACAGGTGCAGTGCGCCGCAGCTCTCCGACAATCTCTGCCAATTGGCCGCTTCCTCGCCGATGATGTTTTCCATCACCGCGTCGGCATGGCGTTCGGTCTCGCCCAGCGGCCAGCCGCACACCGCGCGGATATGCTGCTCGAATTGGCTGACCAGGCACGCCTCAAGCGTCCAATGGCCGGAATTGTGCACCCGGGGCGCGACTTCGTTGACCAGCAGCGAGCCATCCTTGGCGACGAACAATTCGACGGCGAGCACGCCGATATAGCCAAGCCCTTCGGCAATCTTGCGCGCGATGGATTTGGCCGCGTTCTGCTGGTCGCCGTCCAGCCGCGAGGGCACGGTGGAACGGCGCAGGATATGATTTTCGTGCACGTTTTCGGGAGAGTCATAAGCCACGAAATCGCCGTCCTGGCTGCGCCCGGCGATGATGGAGACTTCGCAGGTAAAATCCACGAAGGCTTCGAGGATCGCGGGCGCGCCTTGGAATTCGGCAAAAGCGCGCGCCGCCTCAATGCCGCTGTTCGCTTTGGCTTGGCCCTTGCCGTCATAGCCGAAGCGGCGGGTCTTCAAGACGGATGCGCCGCCGATTTCGGCAAAGGCGGCGCGCGCCGTCTCGGGCGAGGAGACGTCGAAGAATTTCGGCGTCTGCAAACCCAGCGAGGCGATGAAGTTTTTTTCGACCAGCCTGTCCTGCAACAACGCCAGCGCCCGCACACCCGGATTGAGCGCCACCCGTTCGGCGACGAACTGAGCGGTTTCCGCCGGCACGTTTTCGAATTCGAAAGTCGCCGCATCGCAGCCACGCGCGAACGCGGCGAGCGCCGTCTTGTCGTCATACGGCGCCAAGGTATGGGCAAAGGCGACGTCGAAGGCGGGCGCCTCCGCTTCGTCGCTATAGATGTGGGTCTTGAGGCCAAGGCGTGCCGCGGCCAGCGCCAGCATGCGGCCCAATTGGCCGCCGCCCAGAATACCGATGGTTCCTCCGGGCGCGACCGGAGCGCTTAATCGTTTTGCTTCGCTCATGTGTTGGCGGGATTTTCCGCGACCGCATCGGTCTGCGCTTGGCGCCAGGCGGCGAGCCTTTTTGCCAGCGCATCGTCCGACAGCGCCAAGATGGCGGCGGCATGCAGCGCCGCGTTCTTGGCCCCGGCTTCCCCGATGGCAAAGGTCGCCACCGGCACGCCGCCCGGCATCTGAACGATGGAGAGGAGGCTATCCATGCCCTTTAGCGCCTTGGATTCGATGGGAACGCCCAAGACCGGCAGCGTCGTCATCGAGGCCGTCATGCCAGGCAAATGCGCCGCCCCGCCCGCCGCCGCGATGATGACCTTGATCCCGCGCCCCGCCGCGCCCTTGGCATAGCTGGCCATACGGTCGGGTGTACGATGGGCTGAGACGATCTTGCTCTCATAAGGGATTTTGAGTTCGTCCAGCATGGCGGCCGCCGCGCGCAGGCACGGCCAGTCAGACTGGCTTCCCATGATAAGGCCGATAAGGGGGGCGGTCATGCTTGCACTCTTTGAGGCCCTGGAATCGGCGGGCGAGGAAGCGCCGCATTATAGGGGCGAAACCACCCAAGGAAAGCGGGCATTTTGGCCATTATGGCGCAAACGCCACCGGCCCAAGCGCCCGCGCTGATTAGGTAATATCAGATGCGCGGCGCTCAGGCAGGGGCGCAAGGCCCCAAATTCTCTCGCGAGTCAGTCTCATGTCGCGCCGCCTTGGCGTGGGCAGGGACTCGTGGGAGGAATCGGATATGGCAGAGTTCTTCCGTCCGTCGGATCGCATCAATATCGGCGTCACGCTCCTGCTGGCGGTGGTTGCCGTGATTGCCAACCTTGCGTGGGTTTGGTCGGCTGCTGCCATTATAGGAGTGGCATTAATTTTTGAGCCGTTTTTGAAACGGAGATTCAACATGACGCCAGCAATTACATTAATGCTCGTTTGCATCGCGGGACTTGTCGTCGGAGCAGTCTGGCAGATCATTGCATATGGTTTTAGTTGGAAGATATCCCCCTTGCAGCCTGCAATCTCACAACAGGAACACCTACTTTCACAAGCCAACGAACCGTCCAGCATTCCGCCGCCGCCAGATGAATCCAAGCTGGGTTCAAATTATGAGGGAGCGATAGCGGCTTATCGTCTAAAATATGATCGCGCCAGACTGACACTGCGAGATCTTTTTCATACCGATTTCAAAGGCACTCAGCGAATCTGTAACAGAAGTACATTGACTAACCACGCGACTGGGCAAATCGCCCTTGTATGGATATGTGCAATTATCGACCTCCCTACAGCGAACAAATTTGTTGCAATATATGTACCCTTCTACTCCGACACTGCGGGCGCCTGTGAAGCTATCCTCGCCAATATCCCCGACGTTCTCAAACTTTCATCTGAGATCAAGATGGAGGGGAAACCCACAGGAAGCACACGAATTAAATCATCGTCTGACGCAATATTCTCTGGTGTGGCCATTATCTATAACGAAAATGAACTTTCGCCTGAATTGATTGGAGACCTAACGCGCCTTTACGAGCAGGCGGGTTATAAGCTTCAATTTCGGAGCCAAGCCTACTTATCGTACAAGAAGATGCAGATGGCAGCGGGCCAGGACTAAATATCCTCCAACTTCACCCCTTCCAGTTCCAGCGCTGCCAATGTCGCCAGAAGAAACGTCGCGGCGAACGTGCCCCACATGAGCTTGTTCTTGATGGAAGCCGTTGTCTCGCCTTTGAGGCCATGCTTTGCCAGCCGTTCGGCTGACCCCTCATAAGCCACGTCCGCCCGCTTCAATTCCGTCTTGAGATACCGGCGCATCCGGTCAGCGGGTTTCGCCCCTTTTTCCGGCATTTTGGCCGTTAACACTTTGGTCGTCTTCATAAACGAGTTATTAACGACAGCTCGTTAGGTATTATGAATGGCCAGGATGGCCGAGGGACTGTGGGCATGAAAGTCGACAAGACGAGCTCTGTGCGCGGGGCGCGGGCGGTGGGCGCGACGGCTTATGCCAAGCAGGTCGATGCGGTGGCCGCCGCCGAAGCAGCCGCGCCGGTCGGTGCGACCGCCAGCGTTCTGGGCATCCCCGAAGCCGAATTCACCCCCCGGGTGCGCGACGCCGTTATGACACTGATGGGCGAGGTCGATTCGCTGCGCCGCGAATTGCAGCAGACGCGTGTGCGGCTGGAGGAAGTCGAAAAATCCGCCGACCAGGATCAGCTCTTGCCGCTGCTCAACCGGCGCGCCTTTGTGCGCGAGCTGATGCGCTACATCGCCTTCA
The DNA here is from genome assembly GCA_963849895.1 of uncultured Alphaproteobacteria bacterium. Lineage (GTDB taxonomy): Bacteria > Pseudomonadota > Alphaproteobacteria > Micropepsales > Micropepsaceae > Rhizomicrobium. Next base: position 159,326 of record CAWKIU010000004.1, on the reverse strand, counting down.
CCGGGCGCTACGGCACGCCCGCGACCTTGCTTTATTTCGATCTCAACGGCTTCAAGTCGGTCAACGACACCCATGGCCATGCCGCCGGCGATGCGGTGCTCAGCCATTTTGCCGAGACGCTGCTGATCCATGTGCGCGACAGCGATGTGGTGGGACGGCTCGGCGGCGACGAGTTCGGCGTCCTGCTCTCCCATGCCAATCAGGAACAGGGTCTGAAGAAGGCCGATCAGCTTGCCGAATATTTGCGCGTCTCGCCGACTTTGTGGGGCGGCCAGTCGATCCCGACCAGCTTCTCTTATGGCGCGTTCGAGCTCAAACCCGGCGATACGCCGGATGTCGCGATCGCGCGCGCGGATGAGGCGATGTACGCCCATAAGCGCAACGGGCGCTGAGCGCTTTTAAGCAATGATATCCGGCAAGAGCTGGTTGTTGATCTTGGCGATCTGATCCTTGAGCTGAAGCTTGCGCTTCTTCAGCCGGTTCAGTTGCAGCATATCGTGCGAGCCCGTCAGGGCGCGGATCGCGGTGTCGAGATCGAAATGCTCCTGCGTCAGCTCCGCCAGTTTGGCGCGCAGCGCGACTTCGTCCGGGGCGGTGACTTCGCCGGCCATCTCAGCTCTTCTTCGTGCGTTTGAGCGGGGCTCCGCCCCAGCGTTTGGCGCGCGGCCAATCAAAGCCCAAGCAATCCAGCGCGCGCGCGACCGCGTGATCGACCAAGTCTTCCAGATTCTTCGGGGTGGCATAGAACGCGGGAACCGGGGGCAGGATGACGGCGCCCATTTCGGCCAGCGCCGTCATGGTGCGCAAATGGCCAAGATGCAGCGGGGTCTCGCGCACCATCAGCACCAGGGTGCGCCGTTCCTTCAGCACCACGTCGGCGGCGCGGGTAAGGAGCGAACTAGTCACGCCGGTGGCAATCTCGCTCATGGTGCGGATCGAGCAGGGCGCCACGATCATGCCCAAGGTCTTGAACGAGCCCGAGGCGATGGGGGCGGCGATGTCGCCCGCGGCATAGGCATGGTCCGCCTTCTCCGCCACCTGTTTGGGGCGATAAATAGTCTCAACCGCGATGGTCATCTGGCCGGCCTGGCTGACCACCAGGTGGGATTCCGCGCCCAGCTCGGCCAGGGCCTCCAGCAGGCGGATGCCGTAAACCACCCCCGAAGCGCCTGAAATTCCTACGATCACCCGATCGCGGCTGCGTGGTTTGGATGGACTCTTTGTCATGGCCCAGTCCTTTACAAGCTGTAAGCCATGCAAGGAAGAGGGCCGTGACAGAACGATGACTTGGTGCTTTAATTCCCCTGCCTAAAACAAAGAGGTGCATGCATGGCACTGCAAGGGCATATCCAGGAGCTTTCCGAAAAGCATAAGAAACTGGAAGATCTCATCGAACACGAAATGGCGCATCCCGATTGGAACGAAAGCCGGGTAGCCGCCCTCAAAAAACAGAAATTGCGCATAAAGGACGAACTGGAACGGCTGCGAAGCAGCGTTCACTGACAGCTCAGGCGCGCCCGCCGGGCCCGATCCAACGCTATTCGATCGTGTCCGGCGCGGGATGATTGATCGCGTGTGGTTTGACGAGCGCAAAGGCGCCCGCCGCTAGAGCGATGCATAAGCTCGCGGCGAAAAACGACGCGCCCGGAAAATAGACCGGCGCCTTGCCGCTGGTGAAATAAGCGAACAGATAAGACATCGCCAACGGCGCGATGATCGATGTGAAGCTGCCGATGCTGGCGATTGCGCCCTGGAGTTCGCCCTGCTCGCTGGGCGCGACGCCTTTGGACATGATCGCGTTCAAGGCGGGCATCGCCAGACCCATCAGCGATCCCAGCAGCATCCAGGCATAAAGCATCCAGCCTTGCGTCGCGAAGGCATAGCCCATGCAGGCAATGACGCCCGCCGCGAAGCCGACATAGACCGCGCGCACTTCGCCGATCCACGGCACGACGATCCGCGTCAGTCCGCCATAGACGATGGCGGTAATCGCGCCCACCGCCATCAGGGATTCGCTCACCTGCCACATCGACCAATGAAATTTGAGCATCGTGTAATAGGTCCATGTCGCCGGGCTGGCGTCGTGGGCAAAGCGCAGGAAGACGATCACCACGCACAGCCCCAGCACATAGGGAAAGCGGCGCAGCGCCATCAGCGAACCCATTGGATTGGCGCGCCACAGCTCGAATTTGCGGCGATTTTCCTTGGGCAGAGATTCTGCCAGCACGAAGAATCCGAACAGCGCATTGAGGAAGGCGAGCCCGGCGGAAACGAAGAAGGGCAGGCGCACGCCGAATTCGCCGAACAGGCGCACGCCATACTCGCCGAGAAATCCGCCGATCCCCGGCCCGATGATGAAGCCGAGCCCGAAGGCCGCGCCGACCAGACCGAAATTGGCGGCGCGCTTTTCGGGCGGCGTCACATCCGCGATATAGGCGCTGGCGGTGGTGTAGCTTGCCCCGGCCATGCCCGACAGAATCCGGCCGAGAAACAGCCAGCCGATGGTCGGCGCCATGCCGGTGATGGCGTAATCGATGCCGATGGAGACAAGCGCGTAAATCAGAACCGGACGCCGGCCGAAGCGGTCGCTGAGATTGCCGATGACCGGGGCGAACAGAAACTGCATGCCGGCATAAACGAAAAACAGCCAGCCGCCATAGCGCGCCGCATGGCTCAGATCGACATGGGCCAATTGCGCGATCAGCTTGGGCGCCACGGGAATGATGATGCCAAGTCCGGTAATGTCGATGAGGATGGTTATGAAAATAAAGACAAGCGCGTATTTGCTGACGTGTTGCCGGTCCATGCGTGTGTTCCGAGGTCCCCGCGCGACATTAATGGCTGTGAGGGCGCCCCGTCTTGGAAAATTTTCTTGTTAGACCGACGTCAGCGCGAGGCGCGCTTCGGCCTCGACATCGCACCAAGCGCGCCCGCCGCTGAAGCGCCCGGCCCCCAGCACCATGCTTGGTGACCCGTCGGCGCCGAGGAGCGGGGCGGAGAAGAATTCGCCGGTCAGAAATTGCTTGGCACCGGTGTCGGCGCGGCCCAAGAACCGCAGGGGCACCCGGTGCGCCAGCGTGATGTCGAGCGCACCGTCCCAGCGCGGCAGCATCTCCGTCGGCACGGTTTCGTCGAGGAATTTTCCCGACAGCTCGCCCATGATTTGCCCGAAGGACGCCCCCATCAGCCGCACGCGCCAGCGCCGCTGTGCGCCCGGCAACGCGATGCGCTCATAGAGCGCGATATCACCCAGAAACGATTTCAGCAGGCGCGGCGTCATATCGGCGTGAAGGGGAATGCCATGCGCCTTGGCTTGCCTGCGCCATAGGCCCAGAAGCCGGCAGAGATCGGGATGGACGAATTTGGCCGATGCATCGCATAGCGCGGGCCAGCCGTTCGTCGTGGCCGCATCGTTATACTCGGACGCGCATGCCAGCATCGCAGCTCTTTCCCATCGCGGCGTCCCAGCGCCGGTTAATAAATCATACTTATTGCCGATTCGGTCCCGCAGCGGCAACAAATCGAAAATCACATTGATGTCATGTGCAAAGGGCGCGTCATCGAACGCCGGGCGGCGTGTCGCCGGCTACCCAATTGGAAGTTGCGCGCTAGAGGATGCCGAGCGGCTCGAGGCCCAAGCGTTCGCGCTCCTCGGCCTCCACCTCGGTCCACTTGCGCAGGCCCTCGTAATGTCCGGCATAGAGCACGAGCTTTGCCGCGCCATCGTCGGCGCGCAGCGGCAGGCACAAATATTCGGCGACCATATGGGCTTTGTTGAAGGTGTCGCTGCGGATCAGAAGACGCACCGGTCCGCCCGTCCCCAGCGTGACGTCCGGCAAGGCATGCCAGCGCGCCACATAATCTTCGGGAACGGCTTCGTCGAGAAATTTGCCCGTCAACTCGCCGAAGACTTGCACGATTTTGCTGCCCATCAGGCGCACGCGATAGCGCACTTCGCCGCCGGGGCCTTCGGCGCGCTCGTATATCGCGACCGAATTGAGGTAGGGCCGCAAGAGCCTGGCCGTCATGTCGCGGCGATAGGGTATGGAGCCGCTGCTCGCCAGCCCGCGCCATAGCGCGAGAAGGTCATCGTGCTTGGAATAGCTGAAGCGGCAGCTGGGGTCGCAGAGCATCGGCCAGCGATAACGCCTCGCCGCCGCGTTCAAATCGTCGGCGGACGCAATCACGGGTCTGCGGTTTTTTGACTGCACATTCATTGGGCAATCGTATCAACCCGCCGTCAACCCGAGGTTAAAGGGATGGAAATGGCCCGATGCGACATAGGCGCGCTTTAACCGGTCGTTAACCGACGTCTTTGGCCATCGCGCGCAATTTGAATTTTTGGATTTTGCCGGTCGACGTCTTGGGCAAATCGACGAAGACGATATGGCTGGGACATTTGTAATGGGCGAGCGCCGTGCGGCAATGCGCAATCAACACGGCAGAGGTGACATGGCCCTGACCGGGCCGCAGCTCGACAAAGGCGCAGGGGCTTTCGCCCCATTTGGCGTCGGGCCTGGCGACGACGGCGGCGAACATCACGGCGGGATGCTTCATCAGCGCATCCTCGACCTCGATGGAGGAAATATTCTCGCCGCCGGAGATGATGATGTCTTTGGAGCGGTCTTTCAGCTGGATATAGCCGTCCTGGTGCATCACGCCCAAATCGCCGGAGTGAAACCAGCCCCCCGCGAAGGCGGCCTCGGTCGCTTTGGGATTCTTGAGATAGCCCTTCATCACGATATTGCCGCGGAACATCACTTCGCCGAGCGTTTCGCCATCGGCTGGGACATGCTCCATGGTCAGCGGATCCATCACCGCCAGTCCTTCCAGCGCGTGATAGCGCACGCCCTGGCGCACCCGCTTGGCGCCGCGCGCCGCCTTGTCCAGCGTGTCCCATTCGGGCTTCCATTCGTTGACCGTCGCGGGGCCATAGGTCTCGGTAAGGCCATAGACATGAGTGACGTCGAAGCCTGCTTCGCGCATGCCCGCGATGGTGGCTTCGGGCGGCGGGGCGGCGGCGTGGACAAAGTCCACCTTGTGCGAAAATTCGCGCCGCTCCTGCGGCGCCGCATTGATCAGCGCCGACATCACGATGGGGGCGCCGGCAAGATGGGTGACCTTGTGATCGGCGATGGCGTCGTACATCGCCTTGGCGCGCACCCACCTGAGGCACACATGCGTTCCGGCAACGGCAGACAGCGACCAGGGAAAGCACCAGCCGTTGCAGTGGAACATCGGCAGCGTCCACAGAAACACGGGATGACGGCTCATATTGGCGGCCAGCGTGTTGGCGTAACACATCAGCGCCGCGCCGCGATGGTGATAGACCACACCTTTGGGATTGCCCGTCGTGCCCGAGGTGTAATTCAGCGAAATCGCCTCCCACTCATCGGCGGGTGGCGTCCAAACGAAATCGGGATCGCCGGAGGCAAGGAACGCCTCATAATCGATGCTGCCGAGTTTTTCGCCGGTTTGGGGAAATTCGCGGTCGTCGTAATCGATGACCAAAGGCTTGCACTTGGCAAGCTTCAGCGCCTCCTTGATCGTGGCGGCGAATTCGCCATCGGTGATCAGCGCCTTGGCTTCGCCATGGTCCAGCATGAAGGCGATGGCCGCCGCATCCAGCCGGGTGTTGAGGGCATTGAGAACCGCGCCGGCCATCGGCACGCCGTAATGGGCTTCCAGCATGGCAGGCGTGTTCGCCAGCATTGCGGCGACGGTTTCGCCTTTGCGGATGCCGGCCCGGCTGAGCGCCGAAGCCAGCCGTCGGGCGCGCTCATAGAACTGCGCATAGCTGGTGCGCGCCTGGCCGTGAATGATCGCGATGTGATCGGGGAAGGCGCGCGCGGCGCGCTCAAGGAAGGTCAGCGGGGTTAGCGGCTGATAATTGGCCGGGTTTTTGTCGAGCCCGGCTTCAAAGGGGTGGCCAAGCGCTTTTGGCGTCAAATGCGGCGCGGCGCGCAAGGCACCCGGCGCATTTCTGCGCAGCAAGGGGCGGCGCCGGCGCTGGCGCGAGACAATCTTCGCGGCGGTCTTCTTGGACACCGTCTTTTTCGGCGTCCGTTTCTTGCTCTTTCCCCCCCTTGCGGCAGGCTTCTGAGCGCGCTGCCTTTTGCGGGAGGGTTTTCCCTTACGCGTTGCCATGGGCCTTGTTCCCGCGGACTCGATTTGGGCGGGAAACCTAATGATGGCGCCGTGTCACGGCAAGGCACATGGACGCGCCTGCGGCACGTTGCTAGGAAAGCGCGCCAAGAGGTCGGGTCAATGACGCAAGAAAATACGGTGGTGCGGGGCGGCCCGCTTCGCGCGCTCTATGCCTGGATGATGAAAAACGCCACGGGCAGGCACGCCTGGGCGGCGCTGGCCGCCTTTGCCTTTGCCGAAGCGTCGTTTTTCCCCATCCCTCCCGACGTCATGCTTCTGCCGATGATGCTGGCCGATCGCCGACGCGCCTTCGCGCTGGCCGCCTGGTGCGCCTTTTGGTCGGTGATCGGGGGCATGCTGGGCTATGCCATCGGGGCGCTGTTCTGGGACACCGCCGGGCTGTGGCTGATCCATCTGCTGCATGTGCCTCTGTCGGAAGTGGACGCGCTGCGGCTGAAATATTCCCAGCATGCCTATCTGATTGTGGTGCAGGGCATGACGCCCATCCCCTACAAGCTGGTGACCATCGCCTCGGGCCTGGCGGGCGTGCCCTTCGCGTCCTTCATGGTCTATTCGGCGATCACCCGCTCGCTGCGCTTTATCGTGCTGGAGGGCTTGCTGGTCCACTTCTTCGGCGCGCAGGCGCGCATCATCCTGGAGAAATATCTCGAAGCGGCGCTGATCGGCTTTTTGGTGCTCGTGGTGCTGGGCTTCGTGCTGCTGCATTATGTTCTCAAATAGGCTCGCGCGGATGAGCGCAGCGAGCGGGCGGCACCCATGATTCCGCAACTTTCCTCGATCGCCGCGATCTTGTCCTCGACGCTGATCTTTCTGGTCGGCAACGGGCTGCTCAACACGCTCATTCCGGTGCGTGCGCATCTGGAAGGATTTTCCACCCTCGCCATCGGCATCATCGGCTCGGCCTATTTCGCGGGTTTCGTTGTGGGATGCTTCACCGGTCCCAGATGGTTGGCGCGCGTCGGCCATATCCGCACCTTCGCGGTTTGCGCGGGCATCGCGGCGGCGGCGACACTGGCCCAATCGATGTTGGTCGGTGTGTTGGTCTGGGTCTTGATGCGCGCTCTGTTCGGTTTTGCGGCAGCCAATATGTATATGGCGCTGGAAAGCTGGCTCAACGATCGCTCGCGTAATGAGACGCGCGGACGGATTTTCGCCTCCTATATGAGCGTCAATTTCGGCGGCTTGCTGATCGGCCAATTGCTATTCGCCACCGCGCGGCCTGAAAGCTTCGCGCTGTTCAGTATGGCCACCATCTTCTACGCGCTGTGTCTCATTCCGGTCGGACTGACGGCGCTGCCGCAGCCCGCGCCCGCGCCGGTGCCGGTTCTCCGCCCGCTGCGCCTGTTCCGCATTTCGCCGGTGGGCGTGGCGGGCTGCATCGCGGTGGGACTTGCCAACAGCGCGATCTGGACGCTGGCGCCGGTTTATGCGCAGAGCCGCGGCTTGTCGAACGGCATGATCGCGCTCTTCATGTGCGCCTTCACCATCGGCGGCACGCTGGTGCAGCTGCCGCTCGGCCGCCTCTCCGACCGCATGGACCGGCGCTATATCATCGCCGCGGTCTGCGCCCTCTCGGCGGCGGCAGGCGTGGCCATCGCCTTATTCGGCGGGCGCAGCCAAAGCATCATGATGTGGTCGATCGTGGCATTCGGCATTTTTGTTCTGCCGCTTTATGGGCTGTCGGTGGCGCATGCCAATGACCGCATCCCGCGCGAGGCATTCGTCGAATCCTCCGCGACCATGCTTTTGATGAATGCGCTGGCCTCGGTTTTGGGGCCGACCATCGCGGCCGCCGTGATGGACGGCTTCGGCGTGCAGACGCTTTTTCTATTCACCGCGGCAATTCATCTGACGATGACGATCTTTACCGTGGTGCGCCTACGCCAAAAGGAAGCCCCCGGCGGCGAGCATCGCGAGAAATACGAACCCTTGCCGCATCAGGCATCCCCCAGCGCGCTGGAACTCGATCCGCGCGGCCCCGAAGAGGCGGAAAAAGCCGCTTAAGGTTCGCTGGTTTCGTCGGAAGAATCTTCGGTGATCACCGCGGGCGGCGCTTCGGCCGGGATTTCCGGCTCGGCTTCCGGTTCCGCTTCTTGGGTTGGCACTGGCGAATCCTTCACCGGGGCGAGGGTTGCGCCGGTCTTTGCCGCGCGCTTGAGTGCGCGTTCGCGCTTAACCTCTGCGCGGGTGACCGCCAGATCCAGTTCGAGCTGCGAGCAAAGCCCCAGCGTCACCGGATCGACCGCCTTGATGTTGGTGGCGTTCCAATGCGAGCGCTCGCGGATTTTCTGGATGGTGGCCTTCGTCGTGCCAACCAGCTTGATGATATCGGCGTCGGTCATCTCGGGATGATTGCGCAAGATCCAATAGACCGCGTCGGGCTTGTCCTGGCGCTTGGAGACGGGGGTGTAGCGCGGCGCCTTCTTCTGCTTGACCGCCGGCATCTTGTGCTTGGGCGGCGCCATCTTAAGGCGCAGCTTGGGATTTTTCTCGGCGTCCTCGATCTGCTCGCGGGTGAGTTGGCCGCTAGTCACCGGGTCCTGGCCCTTGATGCCTTTGGCGACGTCCTCGTCGGCGATGCCCTTCACTTCGAGCGGATGCAGGCCGCAGAAATCGGCGATCTGCTCAAAGGTGAGCGAGGAATTGTCCACCAGCCAGACGGCGGTGGCCTTGGGCATCAGCGGCTTGTTTTCGACGACCATGATAGATTTTCTCCCATGCCGGGGGAGCGTTCACCGCTCCACCCGACCTCGCAAGGCTTGTCCTTTCGAGGAATGCAGGGGTTTTAGCGAGGAAGGGTGCGAAAGGGAAGGGTTTTGCTCAGATTGTCAGCAAAATCTTGCCGATATGCTGGCTTTCCTTCGTTCGCGCATGCGCCGCCTGGGCCTCGGCGAGGGGATAGGTGCGGTCGACGATGGGTTTGATCTTTCCCGCCTCGATCAGCGGCCAGACTTGCGAGAGAAGCGCGTCGCGGATCGCGCCTTTCTGCGGGTTGGTGCGCGCCCGCAAGGTTGTCGCCGCCATGGTCAGCCGCTTGGCCAGCATCGGCGCAAAGTTCACGCTGGCTGTGCTGCCCGCTTGGAAGGCGATGTTGACGATGCGGCCCCACAAGGCGGCGGCGCGAAAGTTTCGCTCGATGTAATCGCCCCCGACCATGTCCAGGATGACATCGACGCCGCGCCCCTTCGTTGCGTCCATCACCACGGCCACGAAATCCTCGCTGCGATAATTGATCGCGCGCGTGGCGCCGAGCGCTTCGCAAGCTTGGCATTTTTCAACACTGCCCGCTGTGGTGAACACTGTTTGGCCGCGCGCCGCGCATAATTGAATTGCCGCCGTTCCGATGCCGCTGGAGCCGCCGTGAATGAGAACGCTCTCACCTAGCTTCATCCGCGCCGTGTCGATCAGATTGGTCCAGACGGTGAAGAACACTTCCGGCAAGGCGGCGGCCTCGGCGAGGCTCACGCCTTTGGGTACGGGCAGTACACAGGTTTCGCTGGCGAGGGCAAATTCAGCATAACCGCCGCCGGGGATCAGGGCGCAGACGTTATCGCCCGCTTTAAGGTTCGCCACGCCCGCGCCGGCTTCGACGATCTCGCCGGATACTTCCATGCCCAGTGTTTGCGGCGCGCCCGGCGGGGGCGGATACATCCCCATCGCTTGCAAGAGATCGGCGCGGTTTAGCCCCGCAGCGCTTACCTTGATCAGGACTTCGCCCGCGCCCGGTCGCGGCTTTTCGATTTCCTGGAGCGTCAGCCGATAGCCGGGCCCGGGATTTTCAACCTCGACGGCCTTCATGGTAATCATGCTTGTCCTTGCGCGACTGGCGGGCAAGATTAACAGCGCGCCTCTGGGAGGGAAACAATGGCCATTGATCCCGAAGAGCTTCTGCCGCGTAAAAAAGCGCCGGCCGTCACGCTTGGCGAGGATATCTCCACGCTGTCGGAATTCGAACTCTCGGCGCGCATCATGGCGCTGGAGGCGGAAATCGCGCGTTGCCGCGAAGCCATTGCCGTTCGCCAAGCGACCAAATCCGCCGCCGACACATTTTTCAAACGGTGAATTTCGCAGATGCAGCAAGGCGCGTTGATCGTTAACGCGTGCGTCAATGATTAATATGCACAACGAAAACTTTGCCTTCGCTGAACCATTGCTTTGATTTATTGTCGGCGTGCGCTTGTTGTCGCTTGCGTCGGCGCGCGGAGTTGTTAGCTTCAGCGCCAATGTGCGGGGGAACCGATCATGTTCTTGGAAAGTAGCGGCGAAGATCCGCACGAACTCACGCTGCAAACCTTCACCGGTTCGGCGCTGTTCGAACGCACCTTCGATGAAGGCATGTCGCTGGTGGAGGAAACCGCGCGCTATCTCGACGGCCAGGGGCGCGAGGATCAGCGCAATCTGCCGCGCAAGACCGCGATGCTCTATGCCGGCGAAAGCATGCGGGTGACGACGCGCCTGATGCAGGCGGCGAGCTGGCTGCTGGTTCAGCGCGCCGTGCATGAGGGCGATATGAACGTGCAGGACGCGTTCAGTGAACGCTATCGGCTGGGTTCGAAGGAAATCTGCACCGGCTCCGGCGCGGAGGGTATTGAAGGATTGCCCGCGACTTTGCAGCGTTTGCTGTCGCGTAGCGAAAATCTCTATCACCGGATCGCGCGGCTCGATGATGTTCTATTCGGCGGCGCCGCCGCTGCGGCGGGCGCGCGCGGGCAGATGGCGCGCCTGGAGCAAGCCTTCGGGGAGTAACGCGCCCTAGCGTTCCCTATTTCACGAAGTCTTTGAACTTCTTGTTGAAGCGCGTCAGACGGCCGCCGCGGTCGAGCAATTGCTGCTGTCCGCCGGTCCAGGCCGGATGGGTGCTGGGATCGATATCGAGCGTCAGCTTCTGATCGGGCTCGCCCCAGGTGGTGCGCGTGCGATAGGTCGATCCGTCGTTCAACTGAACATTCACAAAGTGGTAGTTGGGGTGGATGCCCTTTTTCATCGCGGCCAGCCTTTTTTCAGCAAGGGGCGGCTTATAGGGGATCGGACCACGGCGTGCAAGAACGCCCGTACCAGGCCGGCGCAGGCAATTTTCCGCTGCGCGCCGCCACCCCGGCCCCTATATAGGGGTGGTCGTTCCCACATAGGCAGGCCCCGATATGGCGCAATCTGGCGCGGAATACGCCGAACAGCTCGAATATGTCGCGGCAGGCCGGGCCAAATCGCGCTCGCTGGCGCCCTTGCGCGGCTTACTGCCCTTCCTTCGGCCCTATCGCTGGACCGTCGTGGCGGCCGCAGTGGCTATGCTGGTGGCGGCGACGGCGACCCTCGTCCTGCCGCTGGCCGGTCAGGGCCTGATCGACCACGGCTTCGATGCGGCGGATGCCGCGCGCATTTCGCAATATTTTCTGGCGTTCCTGGCGGTCGCGGCCGTCATGGGCGTGTCCTCGGCGACCCGCTATTATTTTGTCACCTGGACGGGCGAGCGCGTCATCGCCGATCTGCGAAAGGCGGTGTTCGACAATGTCATCTCGCTGTCGCCGACCTTCTTTGAAAAGACCCGCACCGGCGAAGTGCTGTCGCGGCTGACCGCCGACACCACACTGATCCAGACCGTGATCGGATCGTCCGCCTCAGTCGCGGCGCGAAATGTCCTGACGCTTACCGGCGGGCTGGTGATGATGTTCGTCACCAGTTTCAAATTGTCCGCGCTTGTTCTGGGCGCCGTGCTGCTCGTGATGGTGCCGCTGATCCTATTCGGGCGCTGGGTGCGCACGCTGTCGCGCAAGAGCCAAGACAAAATCGCCGATACCAGCGCCCATGCCAGTGAAACCATCAATGCGGTGCAGACCGTGCAGGCCTTCACGCATGAGGGCTATGAGCGCAAGGCGTTCGGCGACGCGATTGAAGATTCCGTCACCATGGCCATTCTGCGCACCCGCGCGCGCGCCGTGATGACCGGCGTGGTGATCTTCGCGGTCTTTGCGGCGATCGTCTGCGTCGGCTGGGTCGGCGCCCATGACATGATCACCCATCGCACGACGGGCGGAATGCTGGTGCAGTTTATCATCTACGCCATTTTGGTCGGCGGCGGTGTCGGCGCGCTCAGCGAAACCTGGGGCGACATTCAGCGCGCCGCCGGGGCGTCCGAACGCTTGATGGAATTGCTGCACGCCAAACCCGATATCGCCTTGCCGGCACACCCCAAGACCTTGAAGGCGCCGACGCGCGGCGCAGTGTCGCTGCGCGATGTGATGCTGCGCTATCCCTCGCGTCCCGATTATGCCGCGCTCGACGGCTTGTCGCTCGACGTCAATCCGGGCGAAGCAGTGGCGCTGGTGGGGCCGTCCGGGGCGGGCAAATCCAGCGTGTTCCAAATCTTGCTGCGCTTTTATCCGATTCAAGGCGGCACGGTAACATTCGACGGCGTCGATATTGCCGATGTCGACCCCACCGAACTGCGTCGGCACATCTCCATCGTGGCCCAGGACCCGGTGATTTTTTCGGGCACGCTGGCGGACAATATCCGTTATGGCCGGCCCGATGCGAGCGACGACGATATTAGACGCGCCGCCGACGGCGCCGCCGCGAGCGAGTTCATTGCGGCATTGCCGCAGGGCCTTATGACACGCGTCGGCGAACGTGGCGTGACCCTGTCCGGCGGACAGCGCCAGCGCATCGCAATTGCGCGCGCCATGCTGCGCGATGCGCCTTTGCTCTTGCTGGACGAAGCAACCAGCGCGCTCGACGCAGAGAATGAGAGGCTTGTGCAGCAAGGTCTCGCCAATCTCATGGCGGGTCGCACGACGATTGTCATTGCGCATAGACTTGCCACAATACAACGGCTGAATCGCATCGTGGTCATGGATCAAGGCCGCGTCGTGGGCGAGGGCAGTCACGCCGAGCTGGTGGCGCGCGGAGGTCTCTATGCGAAATTGGCGAGCCTGCAGTTTTCCGGCACCATGGCGCTCGCGGGGTAGGAGGACGCCGTGAAAGTCAAACCCTGGCATCGCATCGTTGCGACGGCGAGCGCGGTTGTTTTGGTTGGCTTGCTGACGGGCGCGGTGCGCATGCTGCAATCCCATGGCGCCTTCGTCACGGTGAAGCCGGGATTCGCCGGCCTTTGCCGCGGAATAGCCAGCCCCACGGGCCCCGAAGACATCGCCATCGACGCCAAGGACAAACTCGCCTTCATCTCGGCGACCGATCGGCCCGCACGCAGCAAAGGCAGTCCCTCGCCGGCGGACGGGCTTTATACTTATGCCTATGGCGCGCCGGGCGCGGCTCTTATCAAGCTTGCTGGAACACCGGGCGATTTTCATCCCCACGGCATCAGCCTTTATCGCTCGCCCGAGGGCGGGCTGACGCTTATGGCGATCAACCATCGCTTGGATGGCGCCAACACAATTGACATCTTCACGGTGGACGTAGCGAACGGTGCGGCGCGCCTCAGCGAAGTCGGCAGCATCGGCGGCGGCGTTCTGGTCAGCCCCAACGCGCTGGCAGCCATCGACGAAGACCGCTTCTACGTCGTCAACGATCACACCAGCAAAACCGCGCTCGGCCGCTGGCTGGACGACAATCTGGTTCTGCCGCGCGCCAATGTTCTGTATTTCGACGGCGTGAAATTTCGGGTCGTCGCAAAGGGGCTGAATTTTCCCAGCGGCGCGGTTTTGTCGCCCGACAAACATTTTCTCTATGTCTCGCAGTCCTATCCGCGCACGCTTGTCACTTTTGAACGCCAGCCGATATCGGGCCAGCTGCAACAGGTCGCCTCGCTTTCCATCCCGTCCAATCTCGACAATGCGCGCCTCGCACCGGACGGCAGCATCTGGCTGGGAAGCCATCCCGATGCCTTCGCCATGGCGAAATACCGAAGCGATCCGTCAAAGCCCGCGCCTTCCGAAATATTCCATGTTTTGCTGAAGGACGGCATTCCCGATAGCGCAAAGCTTGTTTACGCGGACAAGGGCTCCCAGATCGGCGCATCGAGCGTCGGGGCCGTGGCGGACGGACATCTGTTGATCGGCTCGCCCTTCGACAACAAGATTCTGGATTGTAAGCTGCCATAAACGAAAAGGGCGCCGTTGCCGGCGCCCTTGTTCACTGCCCCCGGGGTAATATCTAAGCGGCGATCTCTTCCGCCGGGTCGCGCAGCACATAGCCGCGTCCCCAAACCGTTTCGATATAGTTGTCGCCATTGGTGGCGGTCGCGAGCTTCTTGCGCAGCTTGCAGATGAAGACGTCGATGATCTTCAGTTCGGGCTCGTCCATTCCGCCATACAGATGGTTGAGGAACATTTCCTTGGTCAGCGTGGTGCCCTTGCGCAGCGAAAGCAGCTCCAGCATTTGATATTCCTTGCCGGTCAGATGCACGCGGCTGCCGTCCACTTCGACCGTCTTGGCGTCGAGGTTGACGATCAGCTTGCCCGTGGTGATGACGGACTGGGAATGACCCTTGGAGCGGCGCACGACTGCTTGAATACGCGCGACCAGTTCGTCCTTGTGGAACGGCTTGGTCATGTAGTCGTCGGCACCGAAACCCAGCGCCTTGACCTTGGCCTCGACGATGGCGTTGCCCGACAGGATCAAGACCGGCGTCTGCACTTTGGCGACGCGCAAATGCTTGAGTACATCGAAGCCGCTCATATCGGGGAGCTGCAGGTCGAGGACAATAATGTCGTAGTCGTAGAGCTTGCCGAGGTCGATCCCTTCCTCGCCCAGATCCGTTGTGTAGACGTTAAAGCCCTCCGAACGCAGCATCAGCTCGATGCTTCGCGCCATTGCGCTATCGTCTTCGATCAAGAGCACGCGCATATCAGACCCCTTTTGGTCATAAAGGCCGGCTGGATAATTTACCGGACTTGGTTAACCGACTGAAAGACGGTAGGCGCAAATCGTTAATATTAACTTTCCGAAAGTCCGAAAGTGACACAGGATGGGAACACGCCTTAACGCCCTCCAAAGGGCCCGGGGCCGCCAACATCCCCTTGATTCGATTTGTTAAGTTTACCGCCACTTAAATCCTTTCCTGCAAGATGTCTTTTTACGGGCGCTCTTCGGCCCGTGCGGAAAGGGTCCAATGCGCGCTCTGCACAAGGAGATTGAAGCGATTCCGAGCCTGCGCCGGTTTGGCCGGGTGGCGCGAATCGAAGGTCTTCTGGTTGAGGTCACGGGCGCTGCCGGGGCCATTAGCCTCGGCGGACAAGTACGCCTAACCCCCCATTCCGGCAAACAAATTCCCTGTGAAGTCGTCGGCTTTCGCGAAGGGCGCGCCCTCGCCATGCCGCTGGGAACGCTCGACGGCATGACGCTCGGCGCCCGCGCCGATTTCGAAGGAAGGGCGGCGTCCATCTTTCCCTGCCAGGCTTGGCTCGGGCGCGTGCTCGACGCCTTCGGCCGGCCGAGCGACGGCAAGGGGCCGCTCCCGCAAGGGGCAATTCCTTATCCGGTCAAGGCCGCCCCGCCCAAGGCGCAAGCGCGTCAGCGTGTCGGCGATAAACTTAATTTGGGCGTGCGCGCACTTAATGCCTTCACCACCTGCTGCAAGGGCCAGCGTATGGGCATCTTTTCGGGCTCAGGCGTGGGCAAATCGACTTTGCTCGCCATGCTGGCGCGCAACACCGACGCGGACGCCATCGTGATCGGTCTGGTCGGCGAGCGCGGTCGCGAAGTGAAGGAATTCGTCGAAGATGATCTGGGCGAAGAAGGTCTGAAGCGTTCCGTGGTGGTGGCGGCGACGTCCGACGAGCCGCCGCTGGTGCGCCGTCAAGCCGCTTATGTGGCGATGACCATCGCCGAACAATTGCGGGACCAAGGCTTGCATGTGCTGCTGTTGATGGACAGCGTCACCCGTTTCGCAATGGCACAGCGCGAAGTCGGGCTCTCCGCAGGAGAGCCGCCGGCCGCGAAGGGCTACACACCCACCGTGTTCGCGGAATTGCCGCGATTGCTGGAACGCGCCGGTCCCGCACCTATGGGATCGAAGGGATCGATCACCGGCCTCTTTACCGTTTTGGTCGAGGGCGACGATCACAATGAGCCGATTGCCGATGCCGTTCGCGGGATTCTCGACGGCCATATCGTGCTCGACCGTGCCATTGCGGAACGCGGCCGCTTCCCCGCCATTAACATCTTGAAGTCCGTCAGCCGTGCCATGCCGGGATGCAACACGCCCGAACAGCAGGATATCGTCGCGCGGGCGCGCGCCTCGATCGCGGTTTATGACGATATGGCCGAACTCGTGCGGCTTGGCGCCTATAAGGCGGGCACCCATGCCGAGGTCGACGCCGCGGTTAAATTGCATCCGCAATTCGAAGATTTTCTGACTCAAAAGAAAGACGAAAGCGCCACGTTAACGGAAGCGTATGACGCGTTGGACAAAATAACGGGTGGGGTATTGGGGAAGGGTAGGGCGGCATGAAACGGCAGGACACATTAATTCGTCTGCGCAAATTTCGCGTCGACGAATTTAAGCGGCGGATGGCGACGCTCGACGGCATGAAAGCCGACGCCGAAAAGAAACTCGCGGATCTGGAAGAAAGCGTGACGCGCGAGCGTCAGCGGGCGGGCGACACCGACATCGGACGGCTCGCATTCCCTTCCTTTTTGCGCTCCATCGAAGAGCGGCGCGAGAATCTGCGCGCCACGCTAAAGGAAATCGAGCGCGAACGCGTGGCTTGCCAGAACGATCTGGCCGCCGCGTATCAGGAACTCAAGAGTTTGGAATTCGCCAGCGAGCAGCAGGAAAAGCGTCTGGCCGAGATCGAGGCGCGGCGCGCGCAATCGCGGCTCGACGAAATGGCTCTGGTGCGCCATCTGCGCAAACATGCGCTGCGCGGCGCATAAGAGCGATTGCGGCGTCGTGAACGGCAAGGCTTTGCGTTCACGATGCCCATTTCTCCACCCGCTGAAAAAGGCATAGACTCCCATCCTTCGCGCACCACGTCGCAAGGGAGCTCGCCATGTCCGTTTCCGAATATCTCTCGCCGCTGCTTGGCCGCTGGCTGCTTGCCTGGTTTCTGCTTGCCCAAGTGGTCCATTACGGCGGCGACTGGGACGGGACGATCACGTTGATGACGTTTCAAGGCATTCCGATGGCGCCTTTGGTGCTCATCCTGGCGCTGACCGTGCTCATCCTGGGGAGCTTGTCGCTCATCTTCGGCTTTCACACCCGCCATGGCGCGATGATGCTGTTCGGCGCGACCATTCTGTCCACCTTGCTGATGAACGATTTCTGGAAGATCGACAACAATGCGGCAACACGTCTGGCCGATTTCGAACTCTTTGCGCGCGACATCGCCATAGCAGGTGGTTTTTTGCTGCTGGTCGGCATGGGGCCGGGGCCGCTCGCGCTCGACAATCGCATGGACGGCAAGAAGAAAAAGAAATGACGCAAGCCCGCCGGCGGACACTTCGACGTCCGCCGGGTCAGGGCAATGCGCGCGACTGGCGCGTTAGTTTATGGCGGCGCGAATGCGGTTTACGAGCGCAATCAACACGGCGAAAATGATGGCGTAGGCCAGCAGCGTCAGCATCGGAAGGCCGAGGAAGCTGTGCCAATCGGCGGTCGCATAGGCCGATGCGTCCTGATGGCCGAGCGTGATGGCGCGCACATAGCCGAGCAATCCGAAGGCGATGAGAGACAGCACCGTGGCGCCCAAAAGGGCGTCCAGTCCCTCAACGGCGAATGCTGCGCCGATGATGACGACGGCGGCGATCGCCAGCGTGATCCAGTCGGCCGATGTCACGATGCTTTGAATGGTGTGCCAGATTTCCATAATTGCAGACATTTTACCCCCTTGAACCCTTGTCTCTTCCCGAAGCAACGCTCTTCTCGTCCGCCCAAAAACGTGGCGGCACGACGATGCCTATTTACGCATCATACATTAATTCAGGGCTGCGACGAGGTAGATCTAGCGCAGCGGCTGTCTAAGATTTTATAGTTAACGCAGAGAATGGGCGCGCGGCGAACTGCCTAATTGTCCGCCAAGCAAACCGGCCAGCGCGGCGATGGCGCCAAGCGCGGGGCTTTGGGGATAGAGCGCGCCAAGCGCCATCTGGCGGCGGCCCGCTTCCAAGACGCGCTGGTCCTCGGGCACGAAGCCCAAATAGTTCGGCGCCGATTTGAGGAAGGTGCGCGCCGATTGGATCAGCGCCTCGGCGGTGCGTTTGGCTTCGCTCGCACCACTCGCTCTGTTCACGACGAGGGAGGGCAGGCGCCCGCCGGTGCGGCGCATCATCAATTTGGTAAAAGCGTAAGCATCGGTCAAAGACGCGGGATCGGGCGTCACCAGCACCAGCGCGTCGTCGGCATGCGCGGCGAGCGTCATCACGGCGGGACTGACGCCTGCGCCCAGATCGATCAGCACGCGGTCATAACCCAATGCGCGCTTGAGCAACATGGCAAGGCGCTCGGCGGTCTGCGCTTCGGCGTCGGCGAGCACGCCCGTGCCCGGGGGCGCCGCCAAAAGGTCGAAGGCGGCATGGGGCGGCGATTCAATGCGCGCGACGGCTTCGCTCAAAGCAATCTTTCCCGCCAAGAGACCCGGCAGGTCGCCGCCATTGGCAACACCCAGCTGCACCGATGTGTTGGAAAGACCAAGATCGGCGTCGCAAACCAAAACGCGTTCGCCCAAATCGGCAAAGGCTTGCGCCAGAGCGAGCGCGACGAACGTCTTGCCCGTTCCCCCTTTTCCTGAACCGATGGCGGTTAGTCTTGGGCCTAGGGATTTCAGCGTCATTGCGAGCCTTCTCTTTCGCCTTCGACCAGAAGACGCGCCAGCGAAAGCGGCGTGAGCGTTTCAAGACCGCCCGCCACAAAGGGCGAACGCGTGACTTGGCCGAGCGCGATGCCCGGCGTTGTCGCGGCAGCAGCCAGCGCGCCCGCGCGCCGCGCCAGATCGGCGGCGGTGACGATCAGGCGCCTGGCGCCGAGCCGCCCCAGAGCGCCGGCGATTTCGGCGATCTCCTCGGCATCGGTCAGCGCGGACACCACGCCCAGACATTCCACCGCATCGATCTTTGCCATGGCGCGAAACGCATTGGCGGCCTTGGGATTGCGCGGATCGAAACCGGCGGTGTCGATGATGGCGAGCGAACCTTTTGCGATGGCTTCGCGCGTCATGTCGGCGAGCACGAAAGCGGATTGCGCAGTTTCGATCTCGGCCCCCAGATGTTCGGCGAAGGCGCTGAGCCGCGCGACGGCGCCCGCGCCTGTCGTATCGGCGGCGATCAAGCACGGCGTGCGCCCGGAAAGTTTGGCGAGCGCGGCGAGTTTTGCTGCAATCGCGGTCTTGCCAACGCCGTTTGGACCGGCGAGCAGGAAAGCCTTGGCGGTGCGAAAATCGATTGGCGAAGATTTCATTCGCGCGCCGATGGCCGAGGCCAAGGCAAGCGTCATGTCGCCCAGTCCGGTCTTGGCGCTTTCATCCGCCAGCACATGGGCCAAACCGTCGGGCAGGCGATGGCGCGCGAAACACCTCAAAAGCTCGCCGCGATCGAAGCGCTTGCGGCCCGGGGTCTCGCTCGGCGATTGGCGGATGCGCCGGATCAGGGCATTGCGGTAATTGGCATCGACATCGCCTTGTGCTTCGTCATCGACCTGTTCCGGCTGCGGCGTCGGGATCTGGTCGAGCGCCGCGCGCACCATGACGCCATTCTTGGCGCGCTCGCTGGCGACGATGACGGCCTCGGGTCCCATTTCGGCGCGCACGCTGGCGAGCGCCGCCTTCATATCCTTGGCAAGGAAGGTGCGAAGCTGCATTCCGTTAAACCTTGTCATGGCCGGGCAGCGGAGCGCAGCGAAGCGCGACCCGGTCACCCATCTTCTGCATTGCGCTCGTCATACTTGCCCCAGTGTTCTTAGCCGGATTGAGGCGT
Organism: uncultured Alphaproteobacteria bacterium; assembly: GCA_963849895.1. Classification (GTDB taxonomy): domain Bacteria; phylum Pseudomonadota; class Alphaproteobacteria; order Micropepsales; family Micropepsaceae; genus Rhizomicrobium. Next base: position 139,295 of record CAWKIU010000004.1, on the reverse strand, counting down.
GGATTTCGTTCTGCGACATGACGACAGTCTGGTTGCGGAAGCGCTCGATGATCGAGCGCACGAAGGGGCGGATTTGCGGGCTGGTCAGCAGCACCGGTACTTCGTTCTTCTGCGTCGCCTCTTCGAAGCGGTCGCGCACGCTTTGAATGAATTGCTGCAATTGGCTCGGCGCCATGGCGAGCTGGCGATCCTCGCCCTGGCCGATGATGGATTCGGCAAAGGCCTGCTCCCAGGCCGGAGAAAGCGCCAGGATCGGCAGATAGCCGCCGGGCGAGATATTGGCGTGGCAAAGCTGACGCGCCAGGCGCGCGCGCACATGCTCCGTTATATAAAGTGCGTTCTTGGTGTGGCCGACCGCCTCGGCGATGCCTTCCAGGATGGAAGACAAATCGCGGATCGACACGCGCTCGCCGAGCAAGGTCTGCAACACGCGCTGCGTGCCGGTGACCGAGATCTGCGAGGGGATGAGCTCTTCCACCAGCTTCTTGTTTTCCGGCGGCAAATCGTCGAGCAATTTCTTGGTCTCCGTATAGGAGAGCAGCTCGGCCATATGAGTCTTCAAGACTTCGGTCAGATGGGTGGTCAGCACCGTGCCGGGATCGACCACCGTATAGCCACGGAAACTGGCTTCCTCGCGCAGCGGTTCTGCGATCCAGGTGGCAGGCAGCCCGAAAGCGGGCTCGGTCGTATGCGTGCCGGGAAGATCGACCGGCAGGCCCTTGGGATCCATCACCAGCAAATTGCCCGGGAAGAGTTCGCCCTTGCCGGAATCCACTTCCTTGACGCAGATGCGATATTCGTTGGCGGTCAGCTGCATATTGTCGGTGATGCGCACCGCTGGCATCACGAAACCCATCTCTTGCGCAAGCTGACGGCGCAGCGCTTTGATCTGATCGGTGATGCGCCGGCCCTTGACGTCGTTGATCAGCGCCAAAAGGCCATAGCCCAACTCCACGCGCAGTAGATCGAGCGCCAGCGCGGTGGAAATCGGTTCGTCCTTGGCGCTTTCGTCGGTCTTGGCTTTCTCTTCCTCGACGCGCACCAAAGTCGCCTCGGCAGCCTTCTTCTTATAGGCGCCCCAGGCCAGCGCGCCGACGCCGGCGGACAATCCGGCAAAGGCAAAAGTCGGCATGCCCGGCAAAACGGCGACGATGCCCATCACCGCCGACGCCATGCCCAGCGCTTGCGGATAGAACGACAATTGGCGCATCAGCGCGCGGTCGGTAGAGCCTTCGACGCCCGCCTTCGACACCATCAGGCCCGCCGCAGTGGAGACAATCAGCGCCGGCATCTGGCTGACCAGGCCGTCGCCGACGGAGAGCAGCGTGAAACTGCTGGTGGCGTCGGCAAAGCTCATGCCGTGCTGCACCACACCGATGATGATGCCGCCGATCACGTTGATCGCGACGATCAGAAGACCGGCAATGGCATCGCCGCGCACGAATTTGGAGGCGCCGTCCATGGCGCCGAAGAAATTGGATTCCGATTCCAGTTCCTTGCGCCGTCTGCGCGCTTCCTTTTCATCGACCAGGCCAGCCGAGAGATCGGCGTCGATCGCCATCTGCTTGCCGGGCATGGCGTCCAAGGTGAAGCGCGCGGCGACTTCGGCGATGCGCCCCGAACCCTTGGTGATGACCACGAAATTGACCACCACCAGGATCGAGAACACAATCAGGCCGATCACGAAATTGCCGCCCATGATCAACTTGCCGAAGGCCTGAATGACATAGCCCGACGCGGCGGTGCCTTCATTGCCATGGCTGAGGATCAGCCGCGTGGAAGCAAGGTTGAGCGACAGGCGCATCATGGTGGTGATGAGCAAGATCGCAGGGAAGGAGCTGAACTCCAGCGGCTTGCGGATAAACACCGCCGTCATCAGGATCAGGATCGAGAAGGACAGCGAAAAGGCAAGCGCGATATCCAGCAGCCAAGTCGGCAAAGGCAGGATCAAGACCACCAGGATGGCCATGATGCCGATGGCAAGCGCCAAATCGCTGCGCTTGACGAAATCGGCAATCGACGCCGGCGATAAACTAAACACGCCGGGCGCGGCAGGTGATGCGGTGGTGACGTCAGCCATTTAGAGGATTATCCCGCCATCCGTTGTTCGCCCGGCTGAGCGACGGCAAGGCCGGCCTGGGTGTATTCGCGCAGCTTGTTGCGCAAGGTACGGATCGAAATTCCCAGAATGTTCGCCGCGTGTGTGCGGTTGCCCAGACAATGATCGAGCGTATCGAGGATGAGATCGCGCTCGACATCGGACACGGTGCGTCCGACCAGACCGCGCGTGACGGCCGCCGCTGATTCCACGGCGGCGCGAACCGGTCCCGAAAGATCGGCAACGCCCGCGCCCAGCAGCGAGGCGCCGACTTGGGTGCCGTCGGGCAGACGGATTGCTTCGGGACCGATTTCCGAGCCGGTGGCGAGCAACACCGCGCGGTGGATGGTGTTTTCCAACTCGCGGACGTTGCCGCGCCAGGGATGGGAGGACAGCAGCCGCTCCGTCGCGGGCGCGATGGCGCGATAGGGCACGCCATTGGCTTCGGCATATTTGCGCGCGAAATGACGCGCCAGGGCCTGAATGTCCTTGGGCCGCTCGCGCAAGGCGGGCAGGCGCAAATTCACGACATTGAGACGATAGAGTAGGTCTTCGCGGAAGGTGCCACGCTTGACCGCTTCGGCAAGATCGCGGTTCGAGGTGGCGATGATGCGGATATCGACCTTGACCGGTTTCATGCCGCCGACGCGGTCGATCTCGCGTTCCTGAACGGCGCGCAAGAGCTTGGCCTGCAGGCGCGAATCCATCTCGCTGATTTCGTCGAGCAGCAGCGTGCCGCCATTGGCCTCTTCGAATTTGCCGATGCGCCGTGCGATGGCGCCGGTGAAGGCGCCTTTCTCATGGCCGAACAGTTCGGATTCCAAAAGGTTTTCGGGGATCGCCGCGCAATTGACCGAGATGAACGCCTTGTCGGCGCGCGAGGATTTCCTGTGGACATAACGCGCCAGCACTTCCTTGCCCGAGCCGCTTTCGCCGGTCAGCAAGATGGAGGCATCGCTGGGCGCCACTTGATCGGCGAGCGCGATGACGGCGGCCATCGCTTCGTCTTCGTAAACCATCTGATGGGATTCGTCGGCGACGGCGGCCAGCACCGCGGCGATCAATTCGGGATCGGGCGGCAGCGGCAGATATTCCTTGGCGCCGGCGCGAATGGCGTCGACGGCGCGCCGCGCGTCCGTGCCGACACCGCAGGCGACGACTGGCGTGCAGATGCGTTCGGTGGCAAGGCCGCGCACCAAGGCGCCGATATCGAGCCCGACATCGCACAATACCAAATCCGCGCCGTTGCCGCCGCGAAGACTGGCGAGCCCCTGCTCGATGTCGCTGGCATGGGTGACCTTGGCGCCGCGATCCATCGCGATCTTGGTCGCCGCTCCGATCTGGCCTTGCAATCCGCCGACGATGAGTAACCGCATGGTCTTATTCCCTGTCTAAAAAGTCAGCTTTGGCCGGCCTTGATGATTTCGGTCATGGTGACGCCGAGCCGGTCTTCCACCAGCACGACTTCGCCGCGCGCCACCAAACGGTCGTTGACGTAAATGTCGATGGCTTCGCCCACTTTGCGGTCGAGCTCCACGATGGTGCCTTTGCCAAGCTTGAGGAGCTGGCTCACTTCCATGGAGGATTTGCCCAGCACGGCGGACACCGTGACCGGTACGTCGAACACGGCTTCGAGGTCCTGGGCGGAACGCCTGACTTCGTTGTCGCTCGCGTTATCGCCGTTCAGCAGCGCTGCTGGATCGCGGATCGGCTCCTCGTGCGAGAGATCCGGCAGATCGACTTCGTCATTGCCCGCCATGGTCTAGCCTTTCGTGATCGCAGAATGAAAAGATTGCGAGAAACGCCGCGCGATCAAATCGCCGACGGCGGTCTCTAAGGATGCAAGCGTGCGTTCCGCGCCGCCGCCGCGCCATTCGATACGGCAATCGGCACCGGCAATGGTCGGATCGGCCGTGGCGACGATGCGCCCCTCATAACCTTCTTCATGGGCGACGGCGGCAAGCTTGTCGCCAAGCGCGTCGATCACATTCTGCGCGGCGCGCAGCACGATGCGCGGCTCGCCGATGGCTTGATGCATCGCTTCGCGCATTGCCTCTTCCACATCGCCCGCCGGAAAGGATGCGATGGCGATGGGCGCCAGCTTTCTCGCGGCAGCGAATGCCAAATGGGCGGCTTCCTCGCGCAATGTTTCGAATTCGCCGCGGGTTTGCGTCAGTGCAGCGCGTAATGTGCCTTCAAGCGCATCGATGGCGGCCGCAACAGCCTCGGCGGCGCGCACTTGCCCCGCCTTGACGCCTTCGCCGCGCGCCTTGGTGCACATATGATCGATTTCGTCCTGGGCATAGACCTTGCGCTGGCGCGCGCGCGCCGCGTTGGAGACGAGATCGCCCTCCGGGCGAAACTCGACGTCGAAGGTGAATTTGCTCGCGGGCTGCGGTTTGGGGCTCATCAATACACCAACTCGTCTTCGCCCTGCTTGTTAGCGATCATGATCTCGCCCTTGTTGGCGAGGTCCTTGGCGACATTGACCATGCGCATTTGCGCCTCGTCGACGTCTTTCAGCCGCACCGGGCCCATGGCTTCCATGTCTTCGCGCAGAATCTTTCCGGCGCGCTCGCTCATGTTGGAGAAGAAGACGTCACGCAGGGAATCGGTGGCGCCCTTGAGCGCCAGCGCCAGCTTGTCTTTCTCGACATGACGCAGCAGCGTCTGGATGGAACCGGGGTCGAGCTTGCCCAAATCCTCAAAGGTGAACATCAAGGCCTTGATACGCTCGGCGCTGTCGCGGCTTCGCTCTTCGAGGGCCGTCACGAAGCGGCTTTCGGTCTGGCGGTCGAAGTTGTTGAAGATTTCCGCCATGTGTTCATGGGCGTCGCGCTTGGCGGTGCGCGCCAGGTTCGACATGAACTCGACGCGCAAGGTGCGCTCGACCTTGTCGAGGATGTCCTTCTGCACGCTTTCCATGCGCAGCATGCGTTGGACGACCTCCAGCGCGAATTCTTCGGGCAGAGCGCCGAGCACGCGCGCGGCATGTTCGGGCTTGATCTTGGAGAGCACGACCGAAACGGTCTGGGGATATTCGTTCTTCAGATAATTCGCCAGCACGGTCTCGTTCACATTGGCGAGCTTGTCCCACATGGTGCGGCCGGCGGGTCCGCGGATTTCCTCCATGATCTGGGAAACTTTTTCCTGCGGCATGATGCGCGAGATCAGCCGCTCGGTGGATTCATAAGAGCCCATCAACGAGCCGGTGCCGGACATTTGCGAGACAAATTCGACGAGCAGCTTCTCCACCAAGGCCGAGCTGACCGTGCCGAGATTGGACATGATCTGCGAAATTTCCTTGACCTCGTCTTCGTCGAGCATCGTCCAGAGCTTGGCCGAATGATCTTCGCCCAGTGAGAGCATGAGAATCGCAGTGCGCTCCGCGCCGCTAATGGCGCGAATGTCTTCTTTGACACCTGATTTTACAGCGCGGGCCATCATCTACACCGGTTCGTGGAGCCAAGTGCGAAGGATCGCCAGCGCTTCTTCGGGATGCGCCTGGACGACTTCGCCGACTTTCTTGACGGAGGAATTCGCGCACCTGACCTTCGATGCGGCTGATATCGATCATGCTCTCGCGCGGCGGCGCTATCTGCGCCGGCGCTTGACCCGCTTGGGACGCGGCATCGAAATTCTGGGACGAAGGCGCCGGCAATTGGCCGGCAACGGGCGAGCCGGACATCAGCTGCGCCGGGGCGCCGCCATAGGAAACCGGAGCGAACATGCGCGCAATCAAGGGGCGCATGACGAACAACCCGATGAGCAAGGCGGTGATCGACAGAATGGCCGCTTCGATGATCTTGAACCAATCGGGACCGTCAAGGCCGAGCAGCGGGGCGGGCGCCGGCGTGCCGCCCCCCGTGTCGACCCGCGCAAACGGCATGTTGACGACTTGCACCTGATCGCCGCGGCTGGCGTCGTAGCCGATAGCCGATTTCACCAGCGTATCGATCTGTTTCATGTCTTGGGCGCTGCGCGGCTTGTAGCTGCCATTGTCGCCTTCTGTTCCGTCAACCACCACGGCAACGGAGAGCTTCTTGACCGTGCCGCCCGCGACTGTGCTGGTTTTCACGGTCTTGGAGATTTCGTAATTGGTGGTTTCTTCGGTGCGTCCCGAATTCGATTTGACATCGGTGCCGCTGGAGCTTTGCTGACCCGGCAGCGCGCTGGCGACTGACACTGCGGCGCCGCCGCCATTGGTGTCGGTGGCGTTTTGCTCGACGGTTTGGGTCGAGCGCACGACCTTGCTGTCGGGATCGTAGGTCTCGCTGGTCTCGCTGGAGTGGTCGAAGTCCATATTGGCGGTGACCTGCACGCGCGCATGGCCTTGGCCGACGACGCTTTCCACCATGGATTCCACGCGCCGCCGCAAACGATCCTCGAAGTCGGTGGTATCTTGTTCTTGGGCGTCGGCGGTGGCGTCGTCGCCGGTCTTCTCCTGGCCGCCGGCGAGCAGATTGCCCTTGTCGTCGACGATGGCGACGCGTTCGGGCGAGAGCGAGGCGACGGCGGCGGCCACCAAATGCTGGATGGCGACGACTTGCCCGTGACCCAATACGCCGCGCGTCTTGACGACGACGGATGCGCTGGGCGACTGGGCGTCGCGCGAGAAGATTTGCCGTTCGGGCACGACCATGTGCACGCGCGCGCTCTCGATGCCGTCGATCGTCTGGATCGAGCGCGCCAGCTCGCCCTCCAGGGCGCGCAGCCGGTTGATGTTCTGCACGAAGGCGGTGGTGCCGAAGGTGTCCGATTTGTCGAAGATCTCGTAGCCGACGCCGGCGGCGGGCAAATTGTCCTGCGCTAAGGCCATGCGCAGCTTGGTCACCTGATCGGCGGGCACCAGGATGGTGTTGCCGTCGCCCTTGGCTTCATAGGGCACATTCATGGCGTCGAGTTTGGCGGTCACGGCGGAGGCATCGCGCGGCTCCAGCCCGGAAAACAGGATGCTCTTGGCGGGCTCGCCAATGACGCCCGCGATATAAAGGAAAAACGCGGTCAACACGGCGGCAACGCCCGCCATAACGCCAAACCGCGCCGCACCGATGGCTTTGATGAAGTCCGGCAATGCCTGCTCCCCTCGCGAACCGGCGAATGGGGGAGCGGCGATCTATCCGTCCCGGCAATTCGCCTTGCTAGGCAAACATTGCCGCTTGTTAGGTAAAGGCGCGCTTAACGCGCGAGGATTTCCAATTTCACACATGCAAAACGGAAGTAAACGAAATCTTACCGAATCTCGCCGTTCGATTTAGTTGCGGTATTGTTGCACGCGCGTGGCGCGCAGCCCGGGCATTCCGAAGCGGTCGATTACGCGCTGCCAGGCGAGGAACTCCTCCACCGTCAGCGTGTAACGCCGGCATGCTTCATCCAGACTAAGCAATCCGCCGCGCACCGCCGCGACGACTTCGGCCTTGCGGCGTATCACCCAACGCTTGGTGTTGGGTGGCGGCAAGTCGGCCATCGTCAGCGGGCTTCCATCCGGCCCGATCACGTAGCTCACACGGCCTCTACGGTCTTCGCCCATCTTCATGGTACTCCTGACTCCACGAACTGCGGACAAACTACGCGCGACGCCTTAAGAAAATGGCCAACAGACACGGTAAACAACATCGTAAAACTACCCGTAGATTTGCGCCTATTCTTGGATCTCCCGTGTCTTCATTAAGTAAAGAAGCGGGAAACCTATCTTAACTCGTCAACTGCAGTGTCCGATCAAACATTGGATTGAACCGCGCCGCCGCCTTGGCCGGCGGCGCGTTCGCCTTACGTGGCCGGGATTTGATCGAGCTGCTGCAGCATTTGATCCACTGTGGTCACGATGCGCGCCGATGCCGAATAGGCACGCTGGGTCGTGATCAGATTGGTAAACTCCGTTGCCAGATCGACGGTCGAACCTTCCAGCTCCGAAGATGCGATAGAGCCGGCGCCGCCTGTGGTGGCCGCATTGACGACGGCCGTGCCGGAATCGGGTGTCGTGGTGTAGGCATTGCCCGAAACGCCGGCCAAACCGTCAGGGTTGGCGAAGGTTGCCAACGGAATCTTGAAGACCGCCTGGGTCAATCCGTTGGAGAAATTGGCCGATACGGTGCCGTCGTCGGCGATCGACAGGCCGGTGACGCTGCCAAACACCGCGCCGTCCACGGTGGCGCTGGTCAGGGTCGAAGCGGTGTCGAACTGGCTGATGCCCGTGCTGGCGCCCACTGTGCCCATATCGACGGACAAAGTTTGCGCCGAAAGGCCCGACGTCGACGACCACGGGATCGAGATCGAGATGGTTCCCGTCGGCGTGGCGGACGAAGTGTCGGCTGTGGCAAGCGAGCCATCGGAGTTGAAGCTCATCGTGCCGGTGGCGATCGGATTGCTGCCGGTGATGTTGCTGCTGTCGCCTTCATAGGACGCTTCGTAGGCCCAGGTGTTCGAGCCGGTCTTCACAAAGGAAAACTGCAAGGGCTGTGTGCCGCCCTGGCTGTCATAGACGTTGATCGTGCGCTGGAACTCCGGCGTCACGGCACCCGATGTCATGTCGCCGGCGGTGTAGCTTGTATCCGCCGTGGCGCTGGCCTGCAGATTGGCCTGGATGGTGATGCTGGTGGAGGCAACGGCCTTGCCCGCCAATCCGTTGACGTTGATGGTCGTCATGTTGGCGGGGTTGGTGGGAACATTGCCCGAGGAATCGAGCGGCCAGCCCATCAGATAAAGACCATTGGCGTTCTTGAGATTGCCGGTCGCATCGGAGGAGAAGCTGCCGGCGCGGGTATATTCGACGGCGCCCGTACCGGTGGCGCTCGGACTGACGACAAAAAAGCCGTTGCCGGAGATCGCCAGATCGGTCGACGAAGACGTCGAGGTCAAAAGACCTTGCTGAGTGACGTTTTGCCCCGCGGTGGCGACAACACCCGCCGACGAAGGATCGCCGGTCCCTGCCGCGCTCGCGAGCAGGGTTGCAAAATTGCTGGTGGCGGTCTTGTAACCCACCGTGTTGACGTTCGCGATGTTCGATGAGGCGACGCTAAGGGCCTGGCTGTTCGCGTCCAAGCCGGCAACGCCGATCATCATGGCGCCGTAGAGACTCATTTGCTTTTATCCCTTTCGGCCTTCCGGGCTTCGCCCATTTGCCGATTTTCCAAGGAGCAGCCGATTCTCGGCCGCAGGTGGTTGTCAGTTCGCCGCGATGAGCGTCGCATCCGTAAGTGGCACTTCCATCGTGCCGATGACGAGTTGCGGGCTCGTACCCGACGTGTCGATTCCGCTGACGACGCCCTTGCTCGCGACCGAGGTCGTAACCGCAGATCCGTCGCTGGCGGCGGAGGTGACAGCGAGCGTGTAGGTGCCGTCGGCAAGCTGGTTGCCGTTGTTGTCCTGGCCGTTCCAGGTGAAGTCGTGCGTTCCCACGGCGGTTTCGCCGGTGCCGGTGTAGACCACCTTGCCGCTCGAATTGGTCACGGTGAGGGTCGTCGACGTGGCGGCGTTATTGAGCCCATAGGTCCAATCCGCCGTGCCGCTCGACAGCGCCTGCTCGCCATTGGTGAGCACGACGCTCTTGCCCAGATAATTCATCGCGCTGGTATTGGCCTGCGCCTGATTGAGCGTAATCAGCGATTGCAGATTGGTGTTGGTGCCGATCTGCTGCTCGACCTGGCTGAATTCCACCAATTGCTGGGTGAATTGGTTGGAATCCATCGGCGACATCGGGTCCTGGTTCTGCAGTTGCGTCGTCAGCAACTTCAGGAATGTGTCGAAATTGCCGGAAAGTTCCTGCTGGGCGCTGGACGTCGAGCTGGCGGAGGTCGTCGTAACGGGCGCTACGGTGGTCATGTCGTTCTTCCTCTAGACGCGAATGTCGAGCCGCACGCCGTCCGGCGCGAGGTTGGCGATGGAATTCGAAACTGGTGCTGTGGCGGCAACGGCATTGATGCTCAAAGCGCGGCCACGCCCGCGAGGCGCCTGGCCGCTGTCATTCTGCCGCTCCTGGCCACTTCTTAGCGAGAAATTGAGGCCATTGTTGGACATGCTTAATCCGGCATCGTTCAGCGCGCGGCTCAGATTTGGCGCGTCTTGCTGAAGCAGGGCGAGGGTTTGCGGCTTGTCGACCACAAGCGAAGCCTGCGTCTTGCCGTCATCGCCCATCGACAGGCGTACTTCCACGCGGCCGAGTTCGGGCGGCGTCATGCTGATATCGAAATGCTTGATGCCGTCCTGCGATTTCGCGGTGATCGTGATGCCGAGGTTATCCAGACTGGACGGCGCATCGCTGCCCGGGTGGCCGGAGGTGACCTGGAGATTGACGGCGAGCGCGGGTGCTGTCTGCACCGTGTCATGGGGCGCAATCGTGCCGGCCATTTGCGCGGAGGCGGAAGCGGGCGCGGTATCGTGCTGCGTCGTGTTCGCCTGGGCGCTCGCGCTCGAATTCGCGCTTGTATCGGTTTGCGGCGCGCTCGTGGCCGCCGTTTGCTTGGCATCGCTCAGGGCCTTGCCCGCATCCGCGCGATCGCTGGAGCTTGGGGCCGACGTCGCATCCTTTGTCGCCACGCCGCGCTTGTCGGAACGTGCGGTCGCGGGCGCCGTATCGCTTGTTGCGGGCGGCGGCGCGACGGCAACGACCGGCATCTGCGTCGGCACTGCACTCGCATCCGTTTGAATAGCGGGCTTCGCATCACTCTTTGTTTTGGCGTCGCTGGTCTCTGCCGGCTTGTCGTCCTTTGCGCTGGCGAGGCGATCGCGCGACGCCGTTTGCTGTGTGGTATCGGCGGATTGCTCCGGCTCGGACGAAGCGGCGTCGCCCGTGTCCGTCGCCGATGTCTCGTCGCTTGCCTGGGCGCTATCTTGCGTCGCCGTGTCTTGAACTTGCGTCTGCGGCATGGGGGCGCTTTGTTGCGGCGCCGAATTGGACGAAGCATTTCCCATCATCACAGCCAGCAAATCCGAGGCCCGCGACAACGATCTGGTCGCGGCGGCAGGCTGAGCGGATGATTTTGCTTGCGTCTCAGCGGTTGCCCCGCTGTTGTCGTTCGCGGATATTGCCGTGCCATCGTCATTGGCTGGCGCGGCTTGCGGCGTGGCGGCGGCCTGCACCATTTGTTGCAGCATGACGGCGAAACCGGCATCGACACCGCCGCCCGCTTGCGGGTCTGCCGCCGCGTCGGTGCTGGTGTGCACCGCTGCCGTCTTTGTTGCCGAACTGATCACCGCGATGTCCGCCACATGCCGATCCGCAAAACTTCCAGCAATCGCAGAAGCAAGGCCCGGACCACAGCAAAGCGCGCGATTTCCGGCGCTTCACAGCGCGCCTCTCAGGGATAAGCGCGCAGCCAAGACGCGCTTTGCTAGGGCATGATCTGCCGCAAGCGGCAAACTCTGCCGCATTGGACCGCGTCACGCCGGGCCTTTTTCCGCCCCAGACGGCGGTTTTGAATGGCATGAGCTTTGCGACCCGCCTTGTGGCGACAAAGCATTTTTTAGGACATACGCCTTGGGCCTGAACGGAATCATGTCGAGCGCCTTGTCGGCGCTGCAGACCAATACGGCGGCGTTGCGCGTTGTCTCGGACAACGTGTCGAACGTCAACACAACGGGCTATGCGCGCCGCGTCGTCAATATGGCCACCTTGTCTGCCGGCGGCCAGCTCGCCGGTGTTGATATCTCGAGCATTACACGTGTCGTCGACCAGTATCTGAACCAGGAGACGCTGTCGGCCACCTCGTCGTCGGCGCTCTACGACACCCAAAGCAGCGTCTATGATCAATTGAACGCGCTTTTGGGGTCGCCGGGCGACGGCACCGCGCTGACCTCGCAATTGACCGATGTGCAGACCGCGCTCGGCCAGGCGCAGCTATCGCCGACCTCCAGCGCGAGTCAGATCGGCGTGCTCAACGCCTTGCAGGGTCTCGCGGGGTCGATTTCATCCTTGTCGTCGTCCGTGTCGAACCTGCAGAGCCAGACCGACAGCCAGATCTCCAGCTCGATCGGCTCGGTCAACGACCTGCTGAGCCAGATTTACTCGCTCAACAGCCAAATCAAGACGGCGACTGCGGCGGGCGACACCTCGTCTGCGCTGCTCGACCAGCGCGATCTGGCGCTGCAGAATTTGTCGCAGTTGATCGACGTGCGCACCACGACGCAGCCGGATGGTCGTACCACGGTCATGACCCAAGACGGCGTCAGCCTGGTGGGGGATACTTATGCGCAGCTATCCTATTCGCCGAGCGGGACAAGCGGTTCCTATCAGCCCATCACGCTTCAAAACATCAATCCGTCCACCGGCCAGCCGATCGGACAGTCTCAGTCGCTCGATTCCCATCTGACGGGCGGTTCGATCAAGGGCCTCATCGATATGCGCGACGGCGCGCTCACCGATCTGCAGAACGAGCTGGGCTCGTTTGCACAGGGCGTGGCAGTGGCTTTCAACGCGCAAAGCAATTCGAACAGCGCCTATCCGCCGCCGACATCGCTCGACGGACGCAACACCGGCTTGCTGTCGACGGATTCGCTCGGCTTCACTGGCGACACGACGATCGCGATCACGGATTCCAGCGGTGTCCTGCAGCACAGCATCGCCGTAGACTTCGACGCCGGGACGCTCAGTGTCGATGGCGGGACGGCGACAAGCTTTACCCAAACGGTTGGCGGGTTTACCAGCGCACTCAATAGCGCGCTGGGCTCGAATGGAACCGCAAGTTTCACAGACGGCCAACTTTCGATTTCCGCAACCGGCAGCAATGGCGTCGTGGTTCAGGACGATGCGACGACGCCCGCGACGCGCGGCGGCGCGGGGTTTTCGCAGTTTTTCGGGCTGAACGATATCTTCCAGTCGTCGGTGCCGTCGCTTCTGGCGACCGGTCTTTCGGCAAGCGACGCAAGCGGGCTCAGCGCCGGCAGTCAAATCAATTTGACACTGAAAAGCCCGGGCGGCGACGTCGCAAAGACCGCGAGCGTGACGATGACCGCCGGCATGACGATCGGCGATGTCGTAAATGCGCTCAATGCGTCGATGGGCGGAACGACGACGTTCACGCTCAATAGCGACGGCTCGATCTCCACGTCAAACGCCGCAGGCTATTCGGGCTATCAGCTTCAAGTGGCCGACGACACGACCCAGCGCGGCACGACGGGCATGAGTTTCACCGAGATGTTCGGCATTGGCTCCAATGCGCTGGCGAACCAAGCGGCGAGCTTTTCACTGACCCCCGCCATCGCGAACGACTCTTCGCGACTGGCCTTTGCCGAGCCGGATGTGACGTCCAGTCAGGTCGTGGGCAGCGGCGATTCGACCGGCTTGCAGGCGCTGCAGAATCTGATTACCGCAAAGCAGAGCTTCGCGAGCGCGGGTAGCCTGGGCAGCCAGAAGACGGCGCTCGGCGACTACGCCGCGGCGTTCTATCAGGACGTCTCGACGCGTTCGGCAAGCGCCACCTCGAACAAGACGGCCCAGGACGACCGTCTCACCGAGGCGCAATCGCGCCAAGCCGCGACCTCCGGCGTCAGCCTCGACGAGGAATTGTCGAACATGATGATCTATCAGCAAGCCTATTCGGCGGGCGCACGCATGCTGAGCGTGGTGGATCAGCTCTATTCGACGCTGCTCAATATCCAGTAAGGACCGTGCCATGAGTGTTGATCGCGTCGCCACCAATTCCCAGGCTCAATATCTGCTCTCGCAGGTGATGACCGCAGAGAACGCGCTCAACACCGCGCAGGCCCAGGTTTCCAGCGGTATGGTTTCGACCACTTACGCAGGCATCGGAAACAAGACATCCGCGCTGGAAAGCGCGCGCGCGGCCGCCGCGCGGTCCGACGGCTATGCCACCAACACCCAGCTCGCGCTGACCCAGACCGATCTGCAGGATACCCAGCTGACCCAGCTCTCCAGCCTCGCGCAACAGCTGCAGCAAGCGATCACCACGGCGGCCGGCAATGCCGACGGGTCGGCCCTGATGACCACGGCGCAGGGAATTTTCGATCAAGCCTCGCAGATCCTCAATTCGACAGACGCCAATGGCAATTACATCTATGGCGGTCAGGTTTCCGACCAGAAGCCATTCACCGCGACATCGATGTCCGATCTGATCGGCACCAGCGTGTCGAGTTTCTTCCAGAACGGCACGCAGAAGAAATCGGTTCTGGTGGGCGACGGGCAGAGTGTGCAGATCGGCGTCTTGGCTTCCGATGTCGGGACACAGTTGATGACAGCGCTGCAAAGTCTGGCGCAGGAAAACCAATCGAGCAGCCTGGACGGCACCCTGACCGACACGCAGGTCAGCGATCTGACCGGCAGCGTCCAACCGGAGGCGACAGCGGCTTATTCTGCGCTCAACACCGCGACGGCGGCCAATGGCGATGTCTACAACAACCTCCAGGACGCCATCACCAGTCAAACCTCGCTCTCCACCCTCTATAAGGGCTTCGTCTCCGATATCCAGGACGTGGACATGAGCACGGCGGTAACCAACCTCAATCAGCAGCAGACGGCGTTGCAGGCGGCGCTTGAGGTGACCGCCAAGCTTGGACAGCTTTCGCTGCTTAATTATCTGCCCACCACCACCGGCTGATCGCGCTTGCGGGGCCGCGGATGAGCGGATAAGACCGCCTGATGAGCGCACCTCGCATAGTCGCGGCCATGTCCGGCGGCGTCGATTCCTCGGTGGCCGCGGCCTTGCTGCAGCGCCAGGGCTTCGATGTGATCGGCGTGACGCTGCAGCTTTACGATGCGGGCGCGGCGGCTAAGAAAAAAGGCGCCTGCTGCGCCGGCCAGGACATTTATGACGCCAAGCGCGTCGCCGAGAAGCTCGGCATTGCCCATTATGTGCTCGATTACGAACAGCGCTTTCGCGAGCGTGTGATCGAGGATTTTGCACAAACCTATGCCAAGGGCGAGACGCCGATCCCCTGCGTGCGCTGCAACGAGCGGGTGAAGTTTGCCGATTTGATGCAAAGCGCGCGCGATCTCGGCGCCGAGGCCCTGGCGACCGGACATTATGTCCGACGCATCGAGGGCGCGGGCGGCCCCGAACTGCATTGCGCCGCCGACGACAGCAAAGACCAGAGCTATTTTCTCTTCGCCACGACGAAGGAGCAGCTTTCCTATCTGCGCTTTCCGCTCGGCGGCATGGAGAAATCGCAGACGCGCGCCATTGCCGCCGAGCTCGGCCTTCTCAACGCCGACAAGCCCGACAGCCAGGATATCTGCTTCGTGGCCGATGGGCGCTATGCCTCCATCGTGGAAAAACTGAAACCCGAAGCGGTGCGCGCTGGCGAGATCGTGGACGAAGCAGGGCAGGTGCTCGGCCGGCATGATGGCGTCATTCATTTCACCGTCGGCCAGCGCAGGGGGCTCGGCCTTTCGGGCAGCGGCGAGCCGATGTTCGTTACAAGGATCGACGCGGCCAAGGCGCGCGTGGTCGTTGGGCCGCGCTCGTCGCTCTGTACACGGAATATATCCTTGCGCAAGGTCAACTGGCTGGCCGATCCCGCTGAGGCCGCCGCGTGCACGGTCAAGGTGCGCTCCATGCGCGCGCCTGTCCCTGCGCGCGTCATCGCCGGCGAGGGCGGTACGGCGCGGGTCGAACTTGCCGCGGCCGAGGAGGCGATTGCGCCCGGCCAGGCCTGCGTTTTCTACAAGGGGTCGCGCGTTTTGGGCGGCGGCTGGATCGCGCAAGACGAAATCGTGGCTGCGGCGGCGGAATAATACCCCCGCTGCGTTCTGGGCTTCTTGACAGGGCAAGCCCTGCACTCCTACATCCCCCGCCGGTGCGAGGCAGCGTAGCTCAGTGGTAGAGCAGGGGAATCATAATCCCTTGGTCGGGGGTTCAAATCCCTCCGCTGCTACCAGCGCCCGCGAAGGAGCCCGCTTGAACGCGACCGCCATCACCATCGACGATATCCGTGCCGCGGCCGCCGCCATTGCCGGCGCGGTCGAGCGCACGCCCACCCGCCATTCGCGCACGCTGTCGGAGATCGCCGGCTGCGAGATCTGGTTGAAATTCGAAAATCTGCAGTTCACGGCCTCCTTCAAGGATCGCGGCGCGCTGAACAAGCTGTTGTCGCTGACGCCCGAGGAGCGGGCGCGCGGCGTCGTCGCCATGTCGGCGGGCAATCATGCGCAAGGCGTCGCCTATCACGCCGGACGGCTCGGCATTCCCGCGACCATCGTGATGCCGCTGGGAACGCCCTTCAACAAGGTCAAACACACGGCCGGTTTCGGTGCGCGCGTCGTGCTGGACGGCGCGACGCTGACGGAATCCACGGCTCGGGCCCGCGCCATCGCGGCGGAAGAAAAACTCGTCTTCCTGCATCCTTATGACGATCCCAAGGTGATTGCCGGCCAAGGCACGGTGGCGCTGGAGATGCTTGCCGACGCGCCCAAGCTCGACGCGCTTGTCGTGCCGATCGGCGGCGGCGGGCTGATCTCGGGCGTCGCCATCGCGGCCAAGGCATTGTCGCCGGACATCGAGATTTACGGCGTGCAGACCCGCGTCTATCCCTCGATGTACAACGCTACCAAGGGCGAGGCTCTGCCGTGCAGCGGGCAGACCATGGCCGAAGGCATCGCAGTCAAAGAGCCCGGCGCGCTGACCACGCCCATCGTGCGCGCGCTGGTGAAGGATATTCTTCTGGTCGGCGAGGCCGACATCGAACATGCCATCGCCGCGCTTCTGGAAATCGAAAAGACGGTGGTGGAGGGCGCGGCGGCCTGCGCTTTCGCCGCGGTCACCGCCAATCGCGCACTGTTCGAAGGGCGCAAGATCGGGCTGATCCTGTCGGGCGGCAATATTGACATGCGCCTGCTCTCCAATGTCATCCTGCGCGAATTGTCTCGCGAGGGGCGCATTCTTTCCATCGTGGTGGAGATCGAAGACCGCCCCGGCCTCTTGGCGCGGGTCTCCACCTTGGTGGGCGAGGCAGGCGGCAACATCCTGGAGGTCTTCCACAACCGCATGGCCACCGACACGTCCGCCAAGCTCGCCGACCTCGGCATGACCATCGAGGCGCGCGACGCCGAACACGCGCGCGACATCCGCCAAGCGCTCAACGACGCGGGCTTCAAGCTCAAGGCGAAATAGCGCTACCGCGAAAACTTCTCCGACAAGATGATCGAGGAAATGGTGCGCGCCACGCCATGCGCTTTGCCGATGCGATCAAGCGCCGCGTCGAGCCGCGCCGGGCTCTCGGCCTCCACATGCGCGATAAGGTCCGAAGCGCCTGACACAGCCGACAGCGAACGCACCTCGGTCATCTTCTTGAGTTCGGCGGCGACACGGTCGGCCTGTTTGGGGTCGGTGGAAATCATCACTAGCGCTTTGAGACTGGTGCGTTCCTCCGACAGCTTCACCGTATAGCCCTTGATCGTGCCTTCGCGCTCCAGACGCGCGATGCGCTCCTGCACCGTCGAGCGCGCCAGGCCCAGCTTGCGCGCCAGCGAGGCGGTGGGCTCGCGCGCATTGGCGCGCAGCAGGGCGATCAGTTTTGCATCGGAAGGCCGCATTTTTCCTGAACCGTCGAATCGCCGGGAATCCTAGCAATTCGCCGGGTCATAGGTCCAGTTCCGGCGCTTTGCCGCCTGCCGCCGGGCCTGCGCAAAGCCGATAATGGGAGCCAATTGCAACAGGAGTGTGCCCCATGAAGAACGTGATGCTGGTCGGCGGCGGCAAAATCGGCGTCGCCATCGCGGGGTTCCTGTCGGGAACCGGCGATTATCGGGTCACCGTGGTCGATCGCGATGCGCAGAGTCTGGCGCGCATGCCAACGGGCAATGTCGAGCGGCGCAAGGTCGTGATCGACAATCCGCGCACCTTAGCCGAGGAGATCAAGGGCCACGACGTCGTGCTTTCGGCGACGCCTTATCATCTGACGGCGACCATCGCGGAGGCCGCCAAGCGCGCCGGCGCCCATTACCTCGACCTCACCGAAGACGTCGAATCCACCCGCGCCATCAAGCAGCTGGCGCAGGGCGCCTCCACTGCCTTCATTCCGCAATGCGGTCTGGCGCCGGGCTTTATTTCGATTGCCGCTTACGACCTTGCCAAGAAATTCGACAAGCTGCGCGATGTGCAGATGCGCGTCGGCGCGCTGCCGGTGTTTCCCACCAATGCGCTGAAATACAATCTCACCTGGTCGACCGACGGGCTGATCAACGAATACTGTAATCCGTGCGAATCCATCCGTGACGGCGTGCGCAGCGAAGTGCCCTCGCTGGAGGAGACCGAACTCTTCTCGCTCGACGGCACCGAATACGAAGCGTTCAACACCTCGGGCGGCCTGGGCACGCTGTGCGACACGCTGGAAGGCAAGGTCGAGAATCTCAACTACAAAACGGTGCGCTATACCGGCCATCGCGACATCATCAAGATGCTGGTGCGCGATCTGCAATTGGGCGTGCGCCGCGACATCCTGAAGGATGTTCTCGAAACCGCGATCCCCATCACCTATCAGGATGTGGTGCTGGTGTTCGTCACGGTTTCCGGCTGGCAGAACGGGCTCCTCACCCAGGAAAGCACGGCGAAGAAAATCTATGCCCAGACCATCGCCGGGCGGCTGATGAGCGCCATCCAGATCACCACGGCGGCGGGCATTTGCGCCACCTGCGATCTCTTGATGGAAGGCAAGCTGCCGCAAAAGGGTTTCGTGCGGCAAGAAGAAATCGCGCTGGCGGATTTCCTCGCCAACCGCTTCGGGAAGTATTACGCCTAGTTTGCGGAGGGCATCATGCATACCCATCTTCTCGCCGAATTCGCCATTACGCCGAGCGGCGATCATGCGGTTCGTTCACCCATCGACGGCGCCGAAATCGGTCGCGTCGCCTATGACGACGCGGCAATGATCGAAGCCAAGATCGCGGCCAGCGCGGAGGCCTTCCAGGCCTGGCGCGCGGTCCCGGCCCCGCGCCGCGGCGAGTTGGTGCGCCTGTTCGGCGAGGAGCTGCGCGCCAACAAGGATGCGCTCGGCCGTCTCGTCACCCTCGAATGCGGCAAAATCCTGCAAGAAGGTTTGGGCGAAGTGCAGGAGATGATCGACATTTGCGACTTTGCGGTCGGCCTCTCGCGCCAGCTTTATGGGCTGACCATCGCCAGCGAGCGCCCCGGACACCGCATGATGGAAACCTGGCATCCGGCGGGGCCGGTCGCGGTAATTTCCGCCTTTAATTTTCCCGTCGCGGTGTGGGCGTGGAATGCGGCGCTGGCCTTTGTCTGCGGCGACAGCGTGATCTGGAAGCCGAGCGAGAAGACGCCGCTGACCGCATTGGCCGTGCAGGCGCTGTTTGCCCGCGCCCTGAAGAAATTCGGCGAGGCGCCGGCCGCCTTGTCGCAGATTGTTCTTGGCGCGCGCGAGGCGGGCGAGGCTTTGGCCAAAGACGCGCGCATTCCCGTCGTCAGCGCCACCGGCTCCACCCGCATGGGCTCAGCCCTTGCGCCCGTCGTTGCCGCGCGCTTCGGCAAATCCATTTTGGAGCTTGGCGGCAACAACGCGATGATCGTCTGTCCCTCGGCCAAGCTCGAACTTGCCGAGCGCGCGATCCTGTTCGCCGCCGTCGGCACGGCGGGGCAGCGCTGCACCTCGCTGCGCCGCCTCATCGTGCATGACAGCATCGCGGGCAAACTGGTCGACACGCTGAAAGCCCATGTCGCAAAGCTTCCCGTCGGCGATCCGCTGGCCAAGGGAACGCTGGTTGGACCGCTAATCGACAAGGATGCTTATGACGCCATGCAGCATGCGCTCCACCAAGCAAAGCGCGAAGGCGGTAACATCACCGGCGGCGAGCGCATGCTGAAAGACCAATACCCCAATGCCTCTTATGTGCGTCCCGCCATCGTGGAGATGGAAGCGCAATGCCCCATTGTGATGCAAGAAACCTTCGCGCCGATCTTATACGTTCTGCGCTATCGCTATTTCGATCAGGCAATGGCGCTGCACAATGCCGTGCCGCAGGGGCTTTCCTCCTGCATCTTCACCCAGGATATGCAGGAGGCCGAGAAATTCCTCGCCGCCACAGGCTCCGATTGCGGCATCGCCAATGTGAATATCGGGCCTTCGGGGGCGGAAATCGGCGGCGCTTTCGGCGGCGAAAAGCAAACCGGCGGCGGGCGCGAATCCGGCTCGGACGCCTGGAAGGCCTATATGCGCCGCCAGACCGCAACCATCAATTATTCCGATGCCTTGCCGCTGGCTCAAGGCATCGAATTCGAAGCGGACTAGACCGGCCGCCCAAATCCCTACTTGCTGCGCGGTAGAAATGCCGCGCATGATCGCCCTATCGTGGGCGTGAACAAGGTTGGAGCCGATCATGACGACAGAACCGATCCAGGAAGGTTTCGACGTTTTCGTGCATGACGGCGACAAGGCCTTTGGCGCTGTGCGCAAGGTCTTCGCGCAGGAACTCGTCGTCTATGTCGAGGGTGCGGGGGATTTCGTCATTCCGCTCTCCGCCGTGAAAGAGGTCGAGGACGAGAAGGTCGTGCTCGATTGCGCCAAGCTCGAACTCAAGCTGCGCCAAGCCATCGGCCATGCGCATGAGGGCGAGGACCCGGCAATCTAAACGATGACGAACGCCCTCACGACTGCCAGCCGCGAGCAACTGATCCATTCGCTCTACGAAGCCGCCGAGCTCGAACACAATCTGATGTGCACCTATCTCTACGCCGCCTTCAGTCTGAAGAGCGGCGAAGAGGAGGGCTTGAGCAAAGATGAAGCCGCCGCGACCGCGCGCTGGCGCCGAACCATTATCGATGTCGCGATCGAGGAGATGGGTCATCTGGCGGCGGTGTGGAACATCACCGCGGCGCTGGGCGGTACACCGCGTTTCGGACGGGGAAATTTTCCGCTCGATCCGGGCTATCTTCCCGCTGGCGTGGTGGTGAAGTTGGCGCCTTTCGGCGAAGCGGTGCTGCAGCATTTCATTCACCTGGAACGCCCCGAAGGCTCAAGCGAGCCGGACGGCGATAGCTTTGCACCGGAATTCCACTATGGGCGCGGCGCACCCAAGCCGCGCATCACGCCGATGGCGATGGATTACGACACGGTGGGCGCGTTCTACGCCGCGCTGGGAACAGGCCTTGAAAATTTCGTGGCGCGCGTCGGCGAAAGCGCGGCGTTTTGCGGCGACCCCGCCTTGCAACTTTCTCCGGCCGAGATCGACCTCAATGGCGTGAAGCCCGTCATCTGCTCCAAGACGGCGCTGGCCGCCTTCACCGCCATTGTCCGGCAGGGCGAAGGCGCACAGTCGGATTCGGTCGGCTCGCACTACAACAAATTCAGCGACATCCGCGCCGAGCTGATCGCACTGAAGGCGGCGAACAAGGAATTCGCGCCCGCCTTTCCAGCCGCCGTCAATCCGGTTTTGCGTCAGCCGCCGAGCCCCAAGGGCAAGGTTTGGATCGAGAACGAAGAAGCCGCGCACAGCGTCGATCTTGCCAACAGCGCTTATGCCTTGATGTTGCGTTTGATCGCTTATTCCTATGGGGTGCCTACGCCATTGCGCGAGAAGGCGTTGGCCGTCGATTTGGGCATCGGCTTGATGGCCGCGATGACGCCGCTCGCCGAACGCGCGGCGCGCTTGCCAGCAGGCCCCTCCAATCCGGGTTGCAATGCGGGCCTGTCGTTCACGGCTTTGCGCGATGCGGCGCCGTTTCCGCGCGGCGCGGGCGCCAGGCGATATTTCGTCGAACGGCTGGGGGAGCTGGCGGCGGGAACGGCAGCGCTTGATCGCACAGACCCTCGTTCGGCGTTGGCGGCGCGATTGCTGGTGGAACTTGCGGCGCGCGGCAAACGCGAATTCGAAAACATCACGGATGCGCCTGTTGCGCCAGCGCCAGCAGTGGCAAAGCCAGAGCCGGACGCGCCGCCAATTCCCAAAACCATCGATGGCGTGGACGAAATCGAAGGCAAAGATCTGACCCTGATCTATGACGGCAAGAAGTGCATCCATTCGCGCCATTGCGTGACGGGCGCCCCCGGCGTGTTTCTCGCCAATGTCGTGGGTCCGTGGATTCATCCCGATGCTGTGGAAGTCGATGCTCTGGTCGAGATTGCGCATGTCTGCCCGTCCGGCGCCATCCGCTACCGGCGCAAGGACGGCAAGCACGACGAGACGCCGCCGCCGGTCAACCTCATCGCGATCCGCGAAGCGGGGCCGTATGCCGTGCGCGCCCAGATGCGGCTTGACGGCAAAGAGGGAATATACCGCGCCACGCTGTGCCGCTGCGGCGCCTCGAAGAACAAGCCCTATTGCGACGGCTCGCACCATGAGGTGAATTTCGCCGCCACCGGCGAGCCGCCGAGCGGCAAGACGGACATGCTTGCCGTTCGCGACGGAGTGCTCGCCATCGATCCGCAGACCGACGGGCCTTTGCAAGTGCGCGGCAATCTGGAAATCACCAGCGGCACGGGCCGCGTGGTGGCGCGCGTCGCCCAGGCGCGGCTGTGCCGCTGCGGCGCCTCGGGCACCAAGCCATTTTGCGACGGCAGCCATGCGCGGATTGGCTTTCGCTCGGGCGCATTAACCTCCCCTTAAGCATTTTCTTCATCGCCGGGCCGTCTCGCTCTAGGCTTGCCCCACAATAGGGGAGCTTCGAGGCATGCCGAAAGTGGCGCATCTGACGGGCCTGATCGTCACGACGATCGTCGTCTTTGGAACGGACACGGATGTGCTTTACGCCGTGCCGCTGGGTATTTTTGCGGGCGCGCTGGCGACGTTCTTCATGGCGATTGCGGACAATCGCCAAACGGCAAAAATTCGCGACTAGACAGGGCGGGCCGCAGCCCTAGCCGTGATCGGGCGGAATGGAATCCAGCGCCTGTTCCAATTCCTGAAAACTTGGCTGGACCTCGCTGGGTACGCTGCCGCGTCCGATTTCGACGGAAATTTGCGCCGCATTGCCGTGCAGATGCGCCACCAGAATATCGCGGATCACGTGATAGAACAGCGCTTCCTCGTCGATGATCGCCTTTAGTCGCATCCCCATCGGCCCCACAATGCCGTAGGCGAGGAACACGCCCATGAACGTGCCGACCAGCGCCGAACCGATCATGCGGCCCAGCACTTCGGGCGGCTCGGAGATTGCGCCCATGGTCTTGATGACGCCGAGCACCGCCGCCACGATACCCAGCGCCGGAAGGCCATCGGCCATGGTCTGCAGCGCGCCCGCGGTGAGCAGCGCTTCGTGGTGATGTTTCTCAAGCTGCTTTTCCATCGCCGCTTCGACCTGATGGGGATCTTCCAGGCTCATGGTCATCATGCGAAGCGTGTCGCAGATGAAGGAGAGTGCGAAATGGTCCTTTCCGATCCGGGGATAGCGCTTGAAGATCGAGGATTCGTCGGGCCGTTCGATATGCGCTTCCAGCGCGATCAGGCCTTTGGTTTTCATCGTCTTGGTGAGCAGGAACAGCAGGCAGAGTAGGTCGCGGAAATCGCCGCCCTTCCACTTCGGGCCGGAGATGATCTTGGCCACGTCGCCGCCGATTTTCTTGAGCGAATACATCGAGCCTGCGATGAGCAACGCGGCAATTGCGGCTCCCAGGATGGTCAACAATTCGTGCGGCAGGGCTTCGAACACCACGCCGAGCGAGCCGCCCGACATAATGAATCCGCCGAACACGCAAGCGAAGAGGACGACTAGGCCGCCGATTTGAAGCATGAAATCCCGCCCGAGAACGAAAGGCGAGTATTAAGGAAAGGGTTTAAGGAGCGATAAACCGCGCGGCGGTTTTGCCGGCAAATTTTGCGCCCTGCCAGGGGCGTCAAGGCGGAGCGCTGCGTCTATCGTCTTGCCGAAAGGTTAATTTCCGCCAGCTTTTTTTCGACCAGATTGGCCAATTCGTTGGCAACCGTATCGCCGAGCCTGGTCGCCTCGTCTTCGGCATGCGCGGCGCGTGCAATGGCTTCCAGATGCAGCGTTACCAGCGATCGTTCGGCATCGAGGTTGGCGCGCCCCACGGCATCGAGATAGCGGCAGAGCCCGTTGGCGATGCGCCCGGTGGCGGCAAGGCCGGCGTTTCCGGCAAGTCCGCGAATTTCATGGGCTTGCTCGAAGATGGCGCCGAAGTCGGCCAGCTCCGCCGCCGCGTGCAAGCGGTCAATATGGGCAAGCGCGGCGGCGCGCATGTCCTCCGCTTTGCTTTCGATGACGCGCGCCGCATTGGCGGCGATTGTGGGATTGCGTAAGGCCGAGATCAACAGGGCGGCGTCCGCGGCACCGAACACGGGATAAGCGCCCGGCGGAATTTCGACGGCGTTGCCTCGCCGGCGCGGCGTCGGCTTGGCGCCTTTGCGGCCCGTCATTTCGTCGTCCTATCGTAGCCGAAATCGTCATGCCGCCGCCTCGGGCCGCCATAATCCTCTTCGCTGCGCCGCCGCCGGTCGGGGCCGAAATATTCCGCACATCGCACATAGGGACGTGGCCGCTCCACGACTTCGGCAATTCTGAGGAACAGGTTCTGCGCCGTGATCGGCTTGGCGAGAAACTCGGTGACACCGGCGTCGCGCGCCGCCTCAACCTTGTGGCGTTCGGTGTGTCCGGTGATCATGATGATCGGCACATAAGGATTTGGGCTGTTCTCCGACAGTCGCACCTCGCGCGTAAACGCGATGCCGTCCATCGGCTTCATCGTCAAATCGCTGAGCACCAGATCCGGCCGCTTCTCGCGCAGCAGCTCCAAGGCGTCGGTTCCGTTGGCGGCCTCGTAGACATGCTTCATCCCAAGCGCCGTCAACAGCGAGCGCAACAAGGCGCGCATATGCACATTGTCCTCGACGACAAGTGCTTTCAGGTAACCGAACGTCGCCCCCGACATCGCCCCAAGCCCAAACCTTTCGCCGCCGGATCCCAGCATCCGGCCTCGGCATGCTTGCCATGCCTTGCGGCCGGTGCCATGCAGCGCCTGCTTGAATAAGCAGTCCTGCCCGCTCGGCACCCCGACGCAAGACTGCGTTGCTACCGCAGGTTACGTAAAGATGGTTAGTGAAATCTTTCAAGGATGACCCTACGGAAGGTTTTTGGAGGCATCATGGCAACCCTTTTGGGAAGAATGCTTTTTTCGCTCTTCACCATGCTGCGGGCCATATTGTCGCCGGTGGCCTTTGGGGTGCTCGCCGTCGTCGAGCAGGATGGAAAAATCGTCCTGGTGCGCCAGACTTATGCAACTGGGTGGCATTTGCCGGGTGGTGGCGTGAAACGCGGTGAGCCGCCGGGTGAGGCGGTGCTGCGCGAACTGCGCGAAGAAATCGGTCTTACCCAGTCCAGCCCGCCCGAACTTATCGGCCTCTATACGCGCCGGGTGTGGCTGGCGACGAATGTCATTGCGCTCTACCGCGTGCCGGGCGCCGTCTTCGATTTCAAACCCAATTTCGAAATATCCCAAATCATGCTGACGGATCTCGCGGCGCTGCCCAACGGCGTGACACGCGGCGCGCGGCGCCGATTGGCGGAACTGACGGGCACGATCCCCAAGGGGAATCATTGGTGACGATTTGCAAAATCCTTTGTCCGGGGCTTGGTTGCACCCGACGTCTTGCTTTTGCCCTCTAGTGCCAGTAGCGAGGGCGCCATGACGGCAAAAGGGCAGACCGCCTGGCAGATCAGAGCGGAGAGCGAACAAGACGCGCCGCTGATCGAGGCGTTGAACGAAGCCAGCTTCGGTCCCGGCCGCTACGCCAAATCCGCCTATCGCTTGCGTGAAGGCGTTTCCCCCGTCGCCGGGCTCAGCTTCGTGGCGATGGAGGGCGAAGCGTTGCGCGGTTCCATCCGCTTTTGGCCCGTCGCCATCGGCATGGAGAAATCTCTGCTCTTGGGACCCTTGGCCGTCCAATCCGACCAGCGCGGCCGGGGCATCGGCATCGCCCTGATGAAACACGGCATCGAGGCGGCGCGCGCCCAAGGCCATGCCAGCATTATCCTGGTGGGCGACGAGCCCTATTATGTGCGCGTCGGCTTTGCGGCCCTGCCGCCGGGGCGCATTCGTTTTCCCGGGCCGGTCGATCCCTTGCGGGTCCTCGGCCAATCGCTGAAGCCCAATGTGCTGTTGACGCTCGCGGGCGAGGTGCGCCGCTCCCATATCGACCATCCGGTCTGCGCCGATGGGGCGGCGCTAGCGCCCTTCTAAGCGCCAAGCGAGCATCAGCGTTCCCAGCAGAAGCAGCAGCAGCGCCCAGGCGGGCAGCAGCGGCGATTGCTCGACGCTTGTGACGCGCGATGTGTGATTGGCGGCGAGCCCGATCCAGTTTTCACCTGCCATCGAATGGCCGCGCGAAACGCGGCGAATGTCGGGCATGCCGTCGGTCAGCCAATGCACCGAGCCGCCGCTGCGCTCGGCGAGCGGCGCCAAGATGGTTCCCGTCGCGCGCATATCGGCGACTTCCTTGGGATTGAGCGGCCCCGCGGCCGCGACGGCGGAGAGCGTACCGTCGGTGACGCGATAAAGTCCCAGCGCGTCGGCCTTGGCGGTTCCGCGCCAGATGCCCGGTTCGATTTTGCTAAGGCTCACGGTGCTCTGCTTGCCGGATGGATCGGTGAGCGTCACGGCGGGCGGGGTTGGCGCCATGGTGCGCCGCTCCACCGCGATATCATCGCCCGTGATGGTCGCGGTCAGTCTTTCCTCTTCAAGTTCAGGCTCTTTCATCAGCCAATGCGCCAGCCGGCGCAGAAGCTCGGCTTCCGGTCCGCCGCCTTCAAAGCCGCGCGCCCACAGCCAGCCTTGATCGGACAAAAGCTCCGCCACCCGGCCTTTGCCGATGCGGTCGAGCACCAGCAAGGGCCTGTCGCCGGGTCCGCTCATCACGGTCTGGCCGGTGATTCTTTGCGCGCCGATCAAGCGGAACCAACGGCCCCAGCTCGGCGGTGCGCTTTGTGTGTTGGCGCCGGGCAGATCGCGCGTCACCGGATGGGAAAAGCCTTCCTGCGTCACCATCGGCTTGAAGCCGCGCGCGATAATGTCGCCGGTCGGCTGAGCGGGCAGAACCGAAGCAAGCGGGGTGTGATAAATGCCCAGCGGCCCGGTGAATTCGGGGCCGGACGATACCAAGAGCGCGCCGCCATTGTAGACATAGCCCGCGATGTTCTCGAAATAGGCGAGGGGAAGAATGCCCTGTTCGCTGTAGCGGTCGAAGATGACGAGATCAAAGCCGTCGAGTTTTTCCGAAAACAATTCCTGGGTCGGAAAGATGATCAGCGACAATTCCTTCAGCGGCGTGTCGTCCTGCTTCGACGGCGGACGCAGAATGGTGAAATGCACCAGATCGACGGAAGGATCGCCTTTCAAGAGATTGCGCCATACCCGCTCGCCGGCATGGGGCTCGCCCGAAATCAACAGAACGCGCAAGCGATCGCGCACGCCATTGACGGTCACCACCGCGCGGTTGTTTTGAAGCGTGAGTTCGGAGGGCCCCGCCGAGGCTTCGATTTCGATGACGCTTTCGCCTTCATGGGTGATGGGCACCTGGATGGTCGTGTTGCGGCCGAGCGGTACGGCGCTGGTCACGGCGTCCTTGCCGTCGATGCGCAGACTGACGCCGGCCGTCCCGCGCTGCCCGCCGCCCAGATCGTCGACCCGCACCACGATGGGAACGCTTTGTCCGACGATGGCGTAGCGCGCCGCGTCTTCCACGGTGAGCTTGCGGTCGCGCTCGTCATGTTTGCCGACGATCAGCGCATGCAGCGGCGCGCCGGTGCGAAGCGTCTGGGGTGTGTCATGCACTTCGCCGTCGGTGACGAGGATTGCGCCCGCCACGCGCGAGGGCGCGATGTCGGCGAGCGCGGCGCCGAGCGCGGCAAAGGCTTGGGTACCGTTGTCCTCGCCGGTCGATTTGGTGGCGACGGTCGTGACGCGGACCTCAAGGTCCTTCTGGCCGGCGAGTTTCTTCTTCAATTCGGCGACGGCCTTGTCGGCATCGGCTTGGCGCGTGCCGATCTGCATGCTTTGCGAACGGTCGAGCACGATGACGGCGATGTCGGATAACGGCTCGCGGCTTTGGCGAACGATCAAGGGATTGGCGATGGCGAGGATCAACACCGCCATCGCCAATGCGCGGGCCCAGCTGGCGCGCGCGCGCATGGCAAAAGCGTAGCCCGTCAGCAAAACGCAAACCGCGATCAATCCCCAAAGTGCGGCGAGCGGAATATGCGGCGCGAAAACGATCGACATCGCCTATTTCCCCAGCCGCTGAAGAATGGCGCGCACATGCACTTGGTCGGTTTTGTAATTGCCGGTCAGCGCATACATCACGACATTGATGCCGAAGCGGATCGCCATTTCGCGCTGGTGCGCGCCGCCCGGCGACACGTCGACCAGCGGGCGGCCTTGGCCATCGACGGCCCAAGCCGCTGCCCAGTCATTGGAGCCGATGATGACCGGCGACACGCCGTCGCCGCCGCGTGCGGGGCCTTCATCGCCATTGCCTGGCGGCAAGCTTTGCGCCCAGACTTGGCCGCCGTCCCAGCGGCCGGGAAAATCCGAAATCAAATAGAACGCCTTGGTCAGAACGTGATCGGGCGGCACTGGCGCGAGCGGCGGCAGATCGAGCTTGCCGAGCAGGCGGCGCAAGGTTTGCTGGCCCGGCGAATTCGGCCCATGCGTCGTGCCCAAGGTGAAATCGCGCGTGTCGATCAACAGCGTTCCGCCGCTGCGCATATAATCGGCGAGGCGCGACAGCGCTGCGGGCGACAAATCTTTTTCGCGCGGGTCCATCGGCCAATAGATCAGCGGAAAGAAGCTGAGGTCGTCCGTTTCCAGATTGACGCCCATGGGTTCGAGCGGAGAGTAGGAGGTGCGCGCCGCGAGCGCTTGGCCGAGCCCTACGAGCCCCGCCTTGCTCATCGCATCGACATCGCTGACGCCGGTGACAACATAGGCCAGGCGCGTGTCGAGCGCGGCCTTGAGATCAAAGGCCTCATCGGCGCGCGCCGCGCCCAAGTGAAACAAGACAAACACCGCCAGCAATGCCGAGGCACCGCGGGCAAAGATCTTCACGCGCGGCGCATAACCGCGCAGCACCAGCGACACCACAAAATCGATCAGCAACAGCCCCATCGCCAGCAGCAACAGCAAGGGTTGCAGCGCCAACGCGCCGCGCGCGCTGTAATACGCGCTTGGAATGCGAAGGGCGCCGATCGGCAAGAGTACCGTGTCGTCATGGGCGGCGTTGAGCGCGCGCTCGGCCCCCGGCGTGCCGTAAAGGCCCGGCGGATTAAGGCGCGAAGGCTCGGCCGTGCCGATCAAGGCGGCGCGAATGGGCTGGGCCTCCGCGCCGGCGGGCGCAAGCCTGCCCAAACCGTCCAGCGTCATGACGGCGGGAAGGTTTGCATTTGCGGTCATCTCGCCAGGGCTAGTTCCCGCCGATAGCGACAACAACCGCCTCAGCATATCAACATAAAGCCCCGACATCGGCAGCGACGACCAGCCAGGTCCCGCCGTCACGTGAAAGAGCACGATCCAGCCTTTGCCATGACGCGCCGCCGTGACCATCGGCGTGCCGTCGGCCAGCCGTGCCCAGGTGTGGGACGAAAGTTCGACGGACGGTTCGGCCAATATTTGCCGCGAGACCGAAACATCGCTCGGAATGGTGAGGCCGCCGAACGGACTGGCATCGGGAAAGGGCGCCAGATGCTGGGGCGTCGCCCAGCCCAGCGCGCCGCCGAGGTAACGACCGCCACTGCGCAGCGCCACCGGAACCAGATCGTCGCTGCCCGCCGCCATGCGCTCACCCGCGAAGCGGATCAAGAGGCCGCCGCCATCGACGAATTTGGCGACGCGGTCGTGATCGGCGCCCGCGATCTTGCCGATATCGGCCAGAATCAGAACCGACACGTGGCGCGATAGAACGTCGGCAATCGTTCCTTTGCTGAGGTCGGCATAAGGCGACAGCGCACGCTCGACATAATAAAGGTCTGAGAGCAGCGGCTCTTCGCTGCCCGTATTGCTGCCCGTATTGCTGCCCGAGACAAGCCCGATAGCTCGCCTTGGCGCGCCGCGATCCAACAGCCTGACCGCACCGGCGCTGTTCTCGCCCGCAATCGCAAGACGCGTCGTCTCGTTGCGCATTTCCAGCGGCATGGCGATGCGCGCGACCGCCTTGTTCTTGCCGGCATCGAAATTAAACCCGGCCGTGCCCAGCGTTTGATCCTGCTCGCCATAAGCGATGACCGCGCCGCTGCGCGTGCCGCTGGCGCCGGGGCGCAGAATTTGCGCTTCCAATCCGTCCGCCGTGTTGGCGACGCCAGTCAGCGCCAACGGACCCGAGCCTGGCTCGTCTGTGAAGATGCGCACGCTGCCCAGCCGCGACAAAAGCTTTGCAGCCGCATGGGCGTGGCCATCCTCGATCCCATCGGACAGCCAGAGGATTTGCGGGCGCTCGGCGAATTTCGCTTTGGCCAGCGCCGCCAGCGCTTTGCTGCGATCGGCAAGCCAGGGTCGCGGCCCAAGCGCGCGCGCGGCCCGCGCGGCGCTGCCCGCATCCATCAAGCCTATATTGGGCAGGTCTGCGGTCGTCACAATGGCGATGGCGCGACGCTGGCGCGCGGCCAGCCGCACAGCTTCGTCCACCAAGTCGCGGCGCGCCTCCCAGCGATGCGCCGCCGTCCAGCCATTGTCGATCAGGATGACAATGGGGCCTTTGCCCGCAACCTCAAGCGCCCGACCGATCTCCGGTTCGGCCAGCGCCAAGATCAGCGCGATGGCGGCAAACATTCGCAGCGCCATCAGCCACCAGGGTGTGCCCGCCGGGGTCTGTTCCTCGTCGCGCAAGCCGAGCAGCAGGCGCAGCGGCGGAAATACGATGCGCTTGGGCAGCGGCGGGGTGACGCGCAGCAAAAACCAGATCGCCGGCAACACCGCGAGCGCCACGAGAATCCATGGTGCGCCGAAGGTGATATTTGCCAGCCAATCCATCCGCCGGTTCCGCTAGAAGCGCGCCTTGTGTCCGCCGCCAAGATCGGCATAGAGCGCCACCAGCGCGGTCTGCGGCGGCCGATCCGTGCGGTGCACCAGATAATTCCAGCCGAGCCTCCGCGCCAACAGCGACACCGCCTCGCTGTGGGCCTTGAACCGCGCGCGATATTCGCTTGCCACACTTTCGGCGCGGCCAAGGATGCGGCTTTGCTCGCCCTTCACCGCCTCGAAGCGCGTGCGCCCCGTATAGGGAAAATCCTCTTCCGCCGGATCGACGATATGCACCAAGCGCCCGCCCGCATTGACGCGCGTCAGCTTGCGGATGGCGAATTCGACTTCTTCGATGGGCGCAAGGAAATCGCCGAACCAGACGAACTGCGCATTGCGCGGCAAGCTCGCGTCCGGCGGCACGGCGTCGTCGGCGGGCGGGCGTTCGCCCAACACATAGCCGATCCGCCGATAGGCCGCGCGCGAATTGGCCGGCGCCTCGCGCTCGCCGAATAGCGCGATGCGCTCTCCGCCGCGCACCAAAAGCACGCCCAGCGCCAGCGCCAGAAGATTGGCGCGCTCGATCTTGCTGTCGCCGCCCGACGAAAAACGCATCGAAGGCGAGCCGTCGCGCCACAGATAGACCGATTGCGCGCCCTCGGATTCGCGCTCGCGCACATAAAGATGTTCGGATTTCGCTGATTGGCGCCAGTCGATCGCATTGGCCGCATCGCCCGAGCGGTAATGGTGGAACTGCCAAAAGCTCTGTCCCATCCCGGCTTTGCGCCGTCCGTGCATGCCAAGGCTCACGGCCGAAGCCAAACGCTCGGCGCGCACCATCAGCGGCGGAAGTCCCGCGGCCAAACTTTCGGCGGCGTCGGAAAGAGACGGTTGGGAAACGCCGATGTTCGTGGGGTCCATCAAAGAAGCGTCCGGCACAGCCGTTCGATGACCGCCATCACTGTCAAACCTTCGGCGCGTGCGGCGAAGTTCAGCGCCATGCGGTGACGCAGCACCGGTCCCGCCAGCGCCACCACGTCATCGGTGGATGGCGCAAGCCTGCCTTGGATCAAGGCGCGGGCGCGCGCCGCCAGCATGAAGGCTTGGCTGGCGCGCGGTCCCGGACCCCAGGCGATGACGCCGCGCAAATCCGCCGCGCCGTCGGTGTCGGGACGCGCTGCGCGCACGAGCTTCAGAATGGATTCGACGACTTTCTCGCCGATCGGCAAATGGCGCACCAAGGCCTGCGCCGCCATCAGCGCCTCGGGGCCGCAGACGCGCTGCGGCAATTCTTCTTCGCCAAAGGTGGTGGCGAGCAGCATGCGCTTTTCGGATTCTTTGTCGGGATAGCCGACATCGATCTGCAGCAGGAAGCGGTCGAGCTGGGCTTCGGGCAGCGGATAGGTGCCTTCCTGCTCCAGCGGATTTTGCGTCGCCAGCACATGGAAAGGCGCGGGCAGATCGTAGCGCGCGCCCGCCACCGTCACTTGGCGTTCCTGCATGGCTTGCAGCAGCGCGGACTGGGTGCGCGGGCTGGCGCGGTTGATTTCATCCGCCATCAGAAGCTGAGTGAAGACCGGGCCTTGGAGAAAACGGAAGCTGCGATGACGGTCATCGCTTTCCTCCAGAACTTCCGAGCCGATAATGTCGGCGGGCATCAGATCGGGCGTGAACTGCACGCGCTTCCAATCGAGTCCAAAGACCGTGCCGATGGCTTCGACCAGTTTGGTCTTGGCCAGGCCCGGCACGCCGATCAAGAGCCCGTGGCCACCGGCCAAGAGCGTGATGAGCGTCTCGTCGATCACGTTTTCCTGGCCGAAGATCACCTGGGCGATTCCGCTACGCGCCTGGGCGATGGTCCTGGCCGCCGCCTCAGCCTGCGCGACCGCTTGCCCTTTTAATTCTTCGCCGATGGCATCGTTCATGAACGTTTTGCATCCAGGTTGCGGGCAGAGTGTAGCCCCGCCTATCTTTGCGCCGAAATCGCGCCGTGCCGCAGCCGGTTATGTACCCCGGCAGGGGCGGCGCAACAAGGAAAAGCGAGCCTTTGCGCTCGTTTAGGCGATGACGGGCGAAATTCCCTTTGGCTTAGCAAGCCTGCAGCGCGAGGCGGCGCGGGCGCACGCCCTGCCGCCGGTGGAAAGCTGGAACCCCACGCTGTGCGGCGAGATCGATATACGCATCGCGCGTGACGGAACCTGGCTGCATCTAGGCAGCCCCATTGCCCGCAAGGAATTGGTGCGGCTGTTCTCCACCATCCTGCGCAAGGACCCGGACGGTTACTATCTCGTCACGCCCGCCGAGAAGCTGCGCATCGCGGTCGATGACGCTCCGTTCGTCGCCGTGCTTTTGACGGCTGAGGGCGCTGGCCAGACCGGGCGGCTCGTCTTCACCACCAATGTCGGCGACGAAATTGTCGCGGGAAGCGATAATCCCATCCGCGTCGTCAGCAATCCGCAGACCCAGGAACCTTCGCCCAGCCTGCATGTGCGCCGCGGGCTGATGGCCAGAATTTCGCGCGCGGTGTTCTATCAACTGGCAGATCTCGCCACACTGGGCGCGGGCGAACATCGCGGCCAGCTTGGGGTGTGGAGCGATGGGGTGTTCTTTCCGCTTGGAGCGCCGGAATGAAGGCACCATTCATAGTGTTGGCGGAACGCCTGCGTTCCCGCCTTCTTTCAACGCCACCGCCGCTGCCGCTGGTGCCCGCGCGCAGCGATTACGATTTTGATCCTGACGCGCGTCCGCCCGGCGCGCGCGCTCTCGAACCGGCGGCCGTTCTAATTCCCATTGTCGCGCACGAAGAGCCAACAATCCTTTTTACACAACGCAGCGCCCATCTGCCGCGCCATGCCGGTCAGGTGAGTTTTCCCGGCGGGCGGGCGCATGGTGATGATCACTTCGCTTGTCCAAACCGCGCTGCGCGAGATGGAAGAGGAAACCGGCATCGCTGCCGCCTTCGTCAGCGTCGAGGGGTATCTGGATGTCTACGAAACGGGCACGGGCTACGCGATTCTGCCCGTCGTGGGCCTCGTCAGCGAAGGCTTTTCGCTGAATCCCGACGCCCGCGAAGTCGATCATGTGTTCGAAGTGCCGCTGGTGTTTTTGCTCGATTTGGCCAATGCCAAGGAAATGACCGGCGAATGGCAGGGCCGCGCGCGGCGTTTCTATGCCTTCCAGTACGAAACGCATTATATTTGGGGCGCGACCGCGTCGATACTGGTCGATTTCGCGCAAAGGCTTTCAGCTGCATGATCCGCCTCGACCCAAAGACTCAACCTTGGATGACCGCGCCCCAGACGGCGAAGCTGATGGCGGCGCTGGGGGGTGAGGCGCGTTTTGTCGGCGGCGCCGTGCGCAACGCGCTTCTGGGCCAGCCGGTGGGTGATGTCGATATCGCCACGCCCCTGACGCCGGACAAGGTGCAGGCGCGCCTTTCCGCCGCGAAGATCGCTTCGGTGCCCACCGGTATTGCGCATGGAACCGTCACCGCGATTGTCGATGGCAAGCCGTTTGAGATCACCACACTGCGCCGCGACGTCGAAACCGATGGGCGGCACGCCGTCGTCAGCTTCAGCGAAAGCTGGGAAGAAGACGCCAAGCGGCGCGACTTCACCATGAACGCGCTCTACGCCACGCCGGGCGGCGAGGTGTTCGATTACATGGGCGGCGCCGCGGACCTGAAAGAAGGCCGCGTACGCTTTGTGGGCGATGCTACCGCGCGCATCCGCGAGGATTATCTGCGCATCCTGCGGCTATTTCGTTTTCATGCCTGGTACGGCAAGGGCGAGATCGACGCGGCGGGTTTGCGCGCCGCTGCCCAAGAAAAATCCGGCATCGCCAAACTTTCCGGCGAGCGTATCGCCAAGGAGATGCTGCGGCTTCTGGAAGCGGAAAATTCCGCGCCGGTGCTGCGCGCCATGGCGGCATCCGGGATTTTGGCCGAGGTGCTGCCGTGCGAAGCTAATATCGCGCGGCTGGATGCGCTGGCGAAGATCGATGCCGCGAATTTCTTCACCCCCGATGCCGTGCTGCGTCTGGCGGCGCTGTTGCCGCATGACAAGGCGGTCGCGAACCAAATCGCCGATCGCTGGAAGCTCTCGAACGAGATGCGTGCGCGTTTGGACGATATCGCCGGCGCCAGTGAGAAGATCGTTTCCTATCTCTCCATCCGCGAAGTGCGCAAATTGCTCTACCGGCTTGGCGTGCGCGCCTTCAAGGATCGCGTCTTGCTGAAATGGGCCGAGGACACCAAACAATCGAACGGCGTGGGATGGCGCGCTCTGCTTGAGGTTGGGGAAAGCTATGTGCGGCCGCGCTTTGCGCTCAGCGGGCGCGATGTGATGGCGGCGGGTGTTCCGCAAGGCCCGCTTGTCGGGCAGGTTCTCAGCGAAGTGGAAGATTGGTGGA
The DNA here is from genome assembly GCA_963849895.1 of uncultured Alphaproteobacteria bacterium. Lineage (GTDB taxonomy): Bacteria > Pseudomonadota > Alphaproteobacteria > Micropepsales > Micropepsaceae > Rhizomicrobium. Next base: position 103,927 of record CAWKIU010000004.1, on the reverse strand, counting down.
TCGACAGCGATTTCACCGACGATGAATTCTCGCTGGCGGAGCGGCTGAAAGCGGTTGCCCAGGCGGTCGGTCGCTGATGCGCTTTGAGCTTCTCGACTCCCTTTCGCTTCCCGCCGATCCCGCCAAGGCCAATGAGGATGCGTTTGCGGCGGAGGAAAATGCCGCCGTTGTGTTCGACGGCGCCACCATGGTCAGCGAGACGCTGCTGCCCGGTCCGTCCGACGCCGCGTGGATTGCGCAGTTCGGGGCGCGCCGTCTGATGGCGCATTTGCGGGACGGCGAGGCGCCCAAAGAGGCGCTGCGTCATGCGCTCGGCGATGCCGAAAAATCCTTCGCGGGCTTGCGCCGTCGCCCGCCCAAGGAAACCTATGAAAATCCCTGCGCCTCGATGATGGCGGTGGTGGCCGGAGATGGCGCGTTCGAGGCGCTGTGGTTCGGCGATTGCGCCGGACTGGTCGCGCGCCCGGGCGAAGCGCTGCAAATTGTCGGCGAAGCCTTTGACAAACGCACAGCCGAATCGTACCGCGTCAAAATGCTGACCGAAGCCAAGGGCGTTGCGCCGACCGCGGGCCTCGCTGCGATGCTGCCCTACCTGCGCGCCTCGCGTAACAAAATGAACAGCAAAGCGGGCGGCTGGCTGTTCTCGCCCAACGTACATGCGGCCGAGCATGTTTCGCAGCTTCGCGTTTTGGCACCTGAGGGAACGCTCGTTCTATTGTGCAGCGATGGTTTTCTGGCGCTGGCCAGCGATTACGGTTTTACCGATGCGCAGGGCCTTGTCGCGGCGGCGGCAACGCGCGGCCTGCGAGCGCTGGGCGAAGAACTGCGTGCTATCGAAGCGGGCGATCAAGACGGGCGCAAATATCCGCGCCTTAAGAAGAGCGATGATGCAACGGCGGTGTTGTTGCGCGTGGTCTAAAGCGCTTGCAGCATCAGCATGGAGCCGTTCACGATCATCCGCACCGCGACGAACAGCACGATGAAGATGCCCGCATAGCTGATCCAGGGATAACGGCATAGCAGCTTGGCCACGAAACTTGCCGCCAGCCCCATCAGAGCGACCGACAGCATCAAGCCGATCACCAGCACCGCGACGTGATGCATGGCCGCGCCGGCGACGGCGAGCACATTGTCCAGCGACATGGAGATATCGGCGGCGGCAATGTGGATGATGGCGCGCCGCACGGATTGCGCGTGGGGGCAGGGCGCGATCTCTTTCGGTGGCAAGCCGCATTCCCGCAGCCGCTTGGCGTCCTTCTGCTCATTGTGCGCCTGACGCACCTCGCGCCAAAGCCGCCAGCACACCCAGAGGAGCAGGATGCCGCCCGCGATCATCAGCGGGATGTATTCGAGCAGCGATACGGCAAACAGCGCCAGGATCACGCGCAGGACGACGGCGGCCAGCAGCCCCAGGAAAATCACCTTGCGGCGATCCACCTTGGGCACCTGCGCCGCCGACATGCCGATGACGACAGCGTTATCGCCCGCCAGCACCAGGTCGATCAGAATGACCTGGATGAGCGCGAAGAATCCGCCATGGCTGAAAATATCGAACAACGCGGTTCCTCGTCTGTGCGCGCCTTGTCAGGGCCAGCGCGCTTGCGGCGGCAGGGACATTAGAATGGCTTCGGCGTTCCCGCCGGTTTTCAGGCCGAACTGGGTGCCGCGGTCGTAGAGCAGGTTAAACTCGACATAGCGGCCGCGACGCGCCAGCTGGTGGACCCTGTCGGCATCCGTCCAGCTTTGTGCCATGCGCCGTCTTATGATGTGGGGATAGATGTCCAGAAATGCCAGTCCCACGGCCTGGGTGAAGGCAAAATCGGCCTCCCAATCGCCCGTATCCAGCCAATCGTAGAAGATGCCGCCCACGCCGCGCGCTTCACCCCGGTGCGGCAGAAAGAAGTATTCGTCGCACCATTGCTTGAAACGGGGGTAGTAGCCGGCGTCATGGGCGTCGCAGGTGCGCTTCAGCGCGGCATGAAAATCGGCGGTGTCCTCGGCGTTTGGCGTCATCGGCGTCAAATCCGCCCCGCCGCCGAACCAGCCCTTGGCGGTCACGATGTGCCGCGTGTTCATATGCACCGCAGGCACATGGGGGCTTTGCATGTGGGCGACCAGCGAAATGCCGCTGGCCCAAAAGCGCGGGTCGGCGTCGGCGCCGGGAATGGTCTTGGCGAATTCGGGGGCAAAAGTTCCGTACACGGTGGAGACGTTCACGCCCACTTTCTCGAAGACCCGCCCCCGCATCACGCTCATCACCCCGCCGCCGGTTTCGGCTCCCCCCTCGGGCGGCCTGGACCAGGCTTTGGGTTCGAAGCGCCCTGGGGGCATTGCTTCCAAAGCGCCTTCATCCTCGATGGCTTCGAAGGTGGCGCAAATCCGGTCGCGCAGGGTCTCGAACCAGGCCTTGGCGCGGGCTTTGCGCGCATCGCCGGTTTCGCTCATCGCGGAAATCCCTGTGTCTGGCGCAGCGCTTCGGCAAGCACCATCGCGCCCGCTTGCGCCACATTGAGCGAACGCGCTTTCAGCGGAATGCGCAGCCGCGCATCCGCGCGCTCATGAACTTGATGTGGCACGCCCTCGCTCTCCCTGCCCAGGAGAAGAACATCGTCTGCGCGAAAGGCAAAATCCAGATAGGCCTCCTTAGCTTTGGTGGTGAGAAGAACAAGCCGTGACCCGGCCCGCGCTTCCAGGAAAGCCTGCCAGGAAGCATGGCGCACGACCTCGGCGATCTCGATGTAGTCCATCCCGGCCCGGCGCAGCTTCTTGTCGTCGAACAGGAAACCGCAGGGCTCGATGATGTCCACCCCGGCGCCCAGGCAAGCGCCCAGCCTTATCAGGGTGCCGCAATTTTGGGGAATATCGGGCTGGTAGAGGGCAAGGCGCATCATTTTGCTCTTAAGTTCCCTAGGGGGCGGCCCTTGGGAGCCTATGCCACGAACGACCGACCTGGTGCCATGGAATGTTGATCTGGCAGCTCGGGTAAGAAAATTGCCGATTATCCTTTCAACCGCGCACAGGATTTGGCATTTTCTGCGGCATCGTGCCGCAAGACCCCCACTACCTGACGCTCTATTTTAGCACATGAGTATCAAGCGCGCTGTTTTATCGCGGGGGCAGCGCGCCCAGGGTCCTGTTGTCCATTGCCCGCCAGCCAGAAGGTGACCACCGTGGCGAGTGCGACAAAGCCGGAACCGACGCGACGCGACTTTCTCTACATCGCGACGGGGGCCGTGGGTGCCGTCGGGGCGGGGTTTGCAGCCTGGCCCTTCATCGACCAGATGAACCCCACCAGCGCCGTTTTGGCCATGGCCTCCATCGAGGCCGACATCTCCGCCATCGCCGTCGGCCAGCAGGTCGTGTTCAAATGGCGCGGCCACCCGCTCTTCGTGCGCCGGCGCACCCCAAAAGAAATTGCCGAGGCGCGCGCCGTTCCCGTCTCCGAGCTGATCGATCCGGTGGCGCGCAACGCCAACCTGCCCGACAACGCCCCGGCCACCGACGCCAATCGCGAATTCAAACCCGAATGGCTGGTGCTGATCGGCGTCTGCACCCATCTGGGCTGCACGCCAACCGTCTCGACGCCGCAGGTTCCGCAAGGCGATTACGGCGGCTGGCTGTGCCACTGCCACGGTTCGCAATACGACACCGCCGGACGCGTCCGCAAAGGACCCGCGCCGCAGAACCTTGCGGTTCCGCCCTATTCCTTTCTTTCCGACACCAAGATCAAAGTGGGCTGAGGAGCGCAAAGATGGCAGGCCAATCCACCTACGTTCCCGGCTCGGGCATCGAACGCTGGCTCGACCAGCGTCTGCCGATCTTGCGGCTGGCGCACGACACCATGACCACCTTTCCGACGCCGCGGAATTTGAACGTCTGGTACACCTTCGGCGGTATCCTCACCTTCTGCCTCGGCGTGCAGATCGTCACCGGCATCGTGCTGGCGATGCATTACGTGCCGAACGCGAACCTCGCCTTCAATTCCGTCGAAGGCATCATGCGCGACGTGAATTACGGCTGGCTGATCCGCTATGTGCATTCCAACGGCGCCTCGATGTTCTTTCTCGCCGTCTATCTGCATATGTTCCGCGGGCTCTATTATGGCTCTTATAAGGCACCGCGCGAGGTCATCTGGATTCTCGGCGTGCTGATCTATCTGCTCATGACGGCGACGGCCTTCTTTGGTTATGTGCTCCCCTGGGGACAGATGTCGTTCTGGGGCGCCACCGTCATCACCTCGCTGTTCAGCGCGCTCGATCAGGTCATCCCGCATCTGGGCAGCGCCATCACTACTTGGCTATGGGGCGATTTCGCGGTCGGCGACGCCACGCTGAACCGCTTCTTCTCGCTGCATTACCTTCTGCCCTTCGTGATCGCGGGCGTGGTCGGGCTGCATATCTGGGCGCTGCATGTGCCGGGCAACAACAATCCGCTCGGCATCGATGTGAAGGGCCCGCAAGACACCGTGCCTTTCCATCCCTATTACACGGTGAAAGACGCGTTCTATCTGTCGCTGTTCGTCATCCTGTTTGCGGTGCTGGTGTTCTACGCGCCCAACTTCGTGGGCAATCCCGACAATTACATTCCCGCCAATCCGCTGGTGACGCCGCCCGACATCGTGCCCGAATGGTATCTCTTGCCGTTCTACGCGATGTTGCGTTCGGTGCCGCAAAAGCTGATCGGCGTCTTGGTGCTGGTGGGCGCGCTCGTCAGCCTCGTCTTCATTCCCTGGCTCGACACCTCCAAGGTGCGCTCCTGCCGCTTTCGCCCGCTGATGAAGCAATTCTTCTGGATCTTCGCCGTCGACTGCGTGGTCCTGGGTTATATCGGCTCGCAGGGCGCGGACGCGGCCCTCACGCTCGGCGGCTTCTCGATGCCGCTGGTGTGGCTGGCGCGTCTGGGAACGCTCTATTACTACGGTTTCTTCTGGGTGATCATGCCGGTGATCGGTTGGATCGAAAAACCCAAAACCCTGCCGCAAAGCATTGCCCAAGCCGTTCTCGGCGCCAAGGGAGAACGGACATGAAGATCGCTCTGCCGCTAATCGGTTTCGCTCTCGCTCTGTCGCTTGGCGGCACAGCTTTCGCCCAAACCGCCGCGCCTGTGCCCCCCAAAGTGATGAGCTGGTCGTTCCAAGGGCCGCTGGGCATCTATGATCGCGGCGCGCTGCAGCGCGGCTTTCAGGTCTACAAGGAAGTCTGCTCGGCTTGCCACAGTATGAATCTGGTGGCGTTCCACGCGCTGGCCGCGCCCGGCGGTCCGGGCTTTACGATGGCTGAGGCCAAGGCCATTGCGGCAGGCTACAAAATCCCCGCCGAGCCCAATGACAAGGGCGAAACCCTCGACGCCAACGGCAACCGGCTGACCCGCGCGGGCATCCTGGCCGATCATTTCCCGGCGCCCTTCCCCAATGAAGAAGCCGCACGCGCCGGTTTTGGCGGGGCCTTGCCGCCGGATTTGTCGGTGATCATCAAAGCGCGCGAAGGCGGGCCGGATTACGTCTATTCAATTCTGACCGGCTTCGGTCATAAGCCGCCCAAGGGTTTCAAGGTTCAAGACGGCAAATACTACAACCCCTATTTTGCCGGGCGGAACATCTCCATGCCGCCGCCTTTGGCGGACGGCGCGGTCAGCTTCGCGGACGGCACGCCTTCCACGGTGGCCAACGAAGCGGCTTCGGTCGTGACATTCCTCGCCTGGGCCTCGGAGCCCAATCTGGAAGCGCGTCACCGCATGGGCTTCGAGGTGATCGCGTTCCTTCTGCTGCTGTCGGGGCTGCTATTCCTCGCCTATCGCAAGATTTGGAAGGACAAGCACTAAGGCGCCCGCCTTACCGCACGCTATAGATGGCGCTGCCATGCGCCGGTAGCGCGACATTGATCTGCTTGGCCGCTGGCGTGACCTTGCCGCTCCATAGATCGCGCGCAAAATATTTGCCGCGCTTCAGGCCAAGCTGTTGCCATGTGGCATGCAGCACCACCGGTTTGTCGTCGAGATTGAAGAACGCGACGAACCGCGACGGCTTATTGCGCGGTCCCGCCGATGCAACCCACACCCGCGCCTGCTCGAAGCCAGCCGGCAAATTCTGGGCCGGATGGCTGTCCCACGACGTTTGATTGACCGCGATCACGTCCTTGTTGGTGATCAGCGATTTGGTGAAGTCATCGAGCTTGGTGAGATTGCCGCCCAGGATCAGCGGCGAACGCGCAATCGCCCATAGTGTGAACTGCGTACGTTCCTCGTCCGGGGTCAAACGCGACCCGCGCGGCTCGCCCCAGCCGGGATGCGGCGTGAGGGAACCGAACGGCAGCATGTCCGCGTCCGGCCAATTGCCCGGCTTGGCGTATGGATTCCATTTGGCCAGATTGTCGAACGCCGTCACCACGCCGTTCGGCCATGGCGCGGGCTTGAAGTCCCAGCCATCCCAAACATCGTCGGCGATGCGCCACATCTGCGAATACTGGCCGACTTCCGTGGCATGGCTCAATTGTGTTGGGCCGGGAGAAAGGCTCAGCACCATCGGCCTGCCGGTCTTCTTGATCGCTTGTGCGATCTGGCGAATCTCGCTGCCTTTGTAGGGATGGTCGGCGATGCAATCGACCTTGATGAAATCGACGCCCCAGTCGGCGAAATACGTCATCTCGGAATCGTAATAGGCTTGCCCTGCCGGCGTGTCGCTGATGCCGAAATTGCCGTCGTCCCAGGGGCAGGTGTCAGCGGTGTCCGCCGCATCCGCCGCGTGGAAGCTCGAACCGGCGATGGGAAGGTTGTCGCGCACCGCCTGTTTGGGAATGCCGCGTATAATATGGATGCCGAATTTCAGCCCCTGCGCATGGACCCAATCGGCCAAAGGCTTGAACCCGGCGCCATTGGCCGCGGAGGGAAAGCGGTTCTCGACCGGCAAAAGCATTCCATTGCCGTCTAAAAGATATTTGCGTGTTTCCAGTTTGTCGCCGAGAGGGTTTGCCATGTACCAGCCTTCGTCGATCACGGCATAGGTCCAGCCATAAGGCTTCAAACCGGCCAACAAGGTCGTATTGGCCTTGAAATCGGCTTCGTCGATGGTGAGCCCGAAAGCGTCCCAACTGTTCCAGCCCATCGGCGGCGTCGGCGCGAGCGTTTGTGCCTCAGCGGCAGCCGCCGCGAGCACAAGGGATAGAACAAGGGCGAATTTGGTCATGGTCCCTCCTGGGCGCGCCGCCGCCATGATAGGGCGCGCGCGGCAATACGGCGAGCCTTGCCCCTACCCGCTCCCATGCTAAAACCCGTTGTTTCCTTAAGGGCGGGTCATGAGCAAAACGGTTCTGGGCATCATCGGCGGCAGCGGCGTCTACGACATCGCCGAGCTGGAAAATCCGGTCTGGGAGCGGGTAAGCGGGCCTTGGGGCGAGCCCTCCGACGCGCTGTTGTTCGGCCGCTATGCGGGCGTCGACATGGTCTTTTTGCCGCGCCATGGCCGGGGCCATATCCAGACGCCAAGCTCGATCAACTACCGCGCCAATATCGATGCCATGAAGCGCGCCGGCGTCACCGATCTCATCTCGGTCTCGGCGGTCGGCTCGCTGAAGGAAGAATTGCCGCCCGGCACGTTTGTGATCGTCGACCAGTTCATCGACCGCACCTTCGCGCGCGAGAAAAGCTTCTTCGGCCCCGGCATGGTGGCGCATGTCTCGATGGCTCATCCGGTGTGTTCGCGGCTGTCGAGCCAGCTTGCCGAGGCGGCGGCGGAGGAAGGCATCCGCCACGTCAAAGGCGGCACCTATGTCTGCATGGAAGGCCCGCAATTCTCGACCCTGGCCGAGAGCAATCTCTACCGCTCCTGGGGCTGTTCGGTGGTCGGCATGACGGCGATGCCCGAGGCCAAATTGGCCCGCGAGGCGGAACTGCCTTACGCCCTGGTCGCCATGGTCACCGATTATGATTGCTGGCATCCCGACCATGATCACGTCACGGTGGATGCCGTCATCAAGGTTCTGACGGAGAATGCCGAACATGCCCGCAAGCTGGTCGCCGCGGCGGCCAAAAAAATAGGCCCGGTGCATCAACCCGCGCCGCGGATCGAAACCGTGCTCGACACCGCGCTGATGACCGCGCCCGCAAAGCGCGACGCGGCACTGATGGCCAAACTCGATGCCGTCGCAGGGCGAGTCTTGAAAGGAAGCTGAACGATATGGACTACGCATCCACCATCCGCACCATCCCGGACTATCCCAAGAAAGGGATCATGTTCCGCGATGTCACCACCTTGTTCGGCAATCCGCGCGCCTTTCGCTCGGCGGTCGATGAATTGGTGCAGCCTTATGCCGGGGTGCCGATCCAGAAGGTCGCGGGGATCGAGGCGCGCGGCTTTATCCTCGGCGGCGCGGTGGCGCATCAGCTCTCCACCGGCTTCGTGCCCATCCGCAAGAAAGGCAAGCTGCCCTTTAGCGTGATCGGTGAAGAATACGACCTCGAATACGGCAAGGACCGCGTGGAAATTCACACCGATGCGGTGAAGCCGGGTGAATATGTTGTGGTGGTGGACGATCTCATCGCCACGGGCGGCACCGCCTTTGCGGCGATCAAGCTGCTGGAGCGCGCGGGCGCCAAGGTGATCGGCTGCTGCTTTGTGATCGATCTGCCGGAACTGGGCGGCGCCGACAAAATCCGCGCGCTGGGCAAGGAAGTCACCACGCTGGTGTCGTTCGGGGGGCATTAGGCATCCCATGAAGCTCTTTATGTCTCCCGCCTCTCCTTTCGCGCGTAAGGCGCGCGTCATTGTCCATGAATTGCAGCTCGGCAAAATGGTGCAGGAGATTCCCACCAATCCTGCGACCAGCGAGGAGCTGCGCCGGGTCAATCCGCTGGGAAAAATTCCGGCGCTGATTTTGGATGACGGTTCCGTGCTGATCGATTCCCCGGTGATCTGCGAATATCTCAACAGCGTGGGCGGCGGCAAATTTTTTCCCGGCATGAGCATTTGGCGTTCGGTGAGCGGGCGCTGGAAGGCGCTGACCCTGCAAGCGATCGGCGACGGCATGGCCGATGCGGCGGTGGCGCGCGTCTATGAAACCCGCCGCCCGCAAGAACAGCAGAGCGCCGACACCATCGCGCGCTATACCAAGGCGATCACCACCGCGCTCGATGTGCTGGAGCGTGCGCAATTCGCCAAAGATCCCACCATCGGCGAAATCGCCGTGGCCTGCGCCATCGGTTATCTGGATTTTCGCGACGTGATGCCCGGCTGGCGCGAGGCGCGGCCGAGCCTCACCGCGTGGTATGAGAAATTCTCCAAATATCCTTCGATGGTCGCAACCTGGCCGGAGAATTTGAAGTGAAACGGAGCCCAACGCGCTTTGCGACGATGCTATTGTGTGCGGGCATGATGTTGGCGTGCGCCCAAGCGGCGGACAAGCCGAATTTCGAAGTCCGTCTTGTCGTTCCTTGCGGGGCCGCGGACAAGCCCTTGCCGCTTCGCGACGGCAAGGAATCGTTGTGCCTTTCTCCCAATTTGATCATGGACGCATCAAATATCGTCAGCGCCGGATGGACCTTGAAGGGACCATGGCCTCACGACAGCCACGAACACGCATTCGATGCGATTATCGCGGCATGCCCGACAGAAAAAGTTGAAACGGCAAAATGTTCCAAAAGCCTTGCCCTTCGTTTCGACGATGCGGCAGCCGCGCGTCTGGCAGTCGCCGCCAAGACACATATCGGTGAGCGGATAGGTGTTGTTGTGAATGGTGAACTCGTTTTTGCTCCAGTCATCACCGGCCCGATTAGCGGCCACGCCATGCAAATTGACGGCTTGACGGATGAGGAAATCGACACCGTGATCCGGCAACTGAACGCCGGAGCGGCAAAGCCATGAAGATCGCGGGCAAATCCTGGCGCACAATTTGGCCGCGCGCCGACGAAACGGTGGAGGTGATCGACCAGACGCGCCTGCCGCACGAATTCTCCACGCGCGTTCTACGCACGGCGGAGGATTGCGCCGAAGCGATCAAGACCATGGTGGTGCGCGGCGCGCCGCTGATCGGGGCGACCGCCGCTTACGGCATGGCGCTGGCGATGCGCGCCGATCCCTCCGCCAAATCGCTGGTCGCGGCGCATGACATGCTGCTGGCGACGCGCCCGACCGCGGTCAATCTGCGCTGGGCGCTGGGGCGCATGAGCGATGTGCTGAGCGCGCCGCGCCACAATGATCGCTTTGCCCTCGCCTGGAAGGAAGCCGCCGCGATCTGCGACGAAGACGTGGAAACCTGCCGCATGATCGGCGTGCATGGGCTGGAAATTCTGCGCGCGGCGGCGGCCAAAAAGGGCACGGCGTCCCTCAACATTCTCACCCATTGCAATGCGGGCTGGCTGGCTTGCGTCGATTGGGGCACCGCGCTCGCGCCGATCTATATGGCGCATGACGCGGGCATTAAAGTGCATGTCTGGGTGGACGAAACGCGCCCGCGCGGCCAGGGCGCCTCGCTCACCGCCTATGAACTTGGCAGCCATGGCGTGCCCCACACCATCATCACCGACAATGCGGGCGGGCATTACATGCAGGCCGGGCGCGTCGATCTTTGCATCGTCGGCACCGATAGGGTGACGAAGAACGGCGACGTCGCCAACAAGATCGGCACTTATTTGAAGGCGCTGGCGGCGCGCGACAACGCTTTGCCGTTCTATGTCGGGCTGCCGTCCTCCACCATCGATTGGACGGCGGCATCGGGCGCGGAGATTCCCATCGAAGAGCGCTCGCAGGACGAAGTGTTGAAGATGACGGGCCGCTTACCGTCGGGCGAAGTCGCCACGGTGGAAATCGCAGCCCCCGGCTCGCCCGCCGCCAATCCCGGCTTCGATGTCACGCCCGCCCGCCTCGTCACCGGCCTCATCACCGAACGCGGCGTGTGCGAGGCGAGCGAAGCGGGGTTGCGGGGGCTGTTTCCCGCCTAATCTCACTTGTCATCCCCGGCGAGTGTCGCGCCCTTCGAGGCGCGGCCGTCATGGTGAGGTGCTTCGCGAAGCGAAGCCTCGAACCACGGCCGCGCACCTCAGGGTGACGCGCGCGAGGGAAGGGGGCCCAGGTGCTGGGATTATTCGGCGGCAAAGGCGGAAGCGCGGGAAGTGTCCGGCGCCGGGCGGGAAGGGAGCAAACATGATGCGACTCAACTAGTTCTGTATTGCCCTCGCGGTGCTTGCCGGCTGTGGGTCGGTGTCGGCGTGTCGGTCGCGGGCATCAATTGCCGAGATGCAGGTGAGCTAGCGCGTCCGATTCCCGCGGCCAAAGGATTTCGCGAAGCACGATCTTGAGACACGGCGTCTGAAGTGTCGTTAGAAGAAACGACACTTAGCGGGTCGCAAGTGAGCCCAGCACCGTGCCGTGCCCATCGACAACTCCAACGCACTTCATATCTGCGATCATGATGTTAATCGTTTGTCGGACTTCACGCGGCAAGTTGAACGTCGCGTCTTCCCCGCCCTCGCCAGTTGCCCAATATGGTGGCATAGGTTGAACCAACACAAACCCTTGTAGCGATTTAATCAACTCTTTCGCGCGCGCTGGGGCTACTGGCAGACTGAATACGGCAGGACTTGTCCCGTTCCCGTTTTCTAATGAGCTGTCGTTGTCCGAAAACAGGCCTTCTCCCTTTTCTGCTTTTCGCTCGAACACTCCGTTCGTGGTCCGAACCACGATGCGAACCCTTGTTGTTGCGCCAAACCCGTTTGTGGCGAGATATCCGCCCTTTTCGGCCTCGTCATCCGAAATAGAGAGTGCAATATTGTTTTGACCGCTAAAGCGACTGAGGTACCCCCCCTGATTGTATTGAACCAGGGCAGGACGCTTTTCACTGTCGTATCCAAAGACGCGGGGCCAATCCACCGCTGGCTCATCGGTGCGAACGGTAATTTTCAATTGTTGCGCGTCAGCGTCATAGTCAGCTATTGGCCCATTTTGAACCGTCCAGACGCTTTGAGGCGACCTCGATTGTCCGCTTATGCGTAAATAAAGTAGAGGGGGAATTGACTTTGTGAACAACGCGACACGCGCGTGAAACGCATCGGTTGTCTCAAATTCGCCCTTTCGCGCAGGAACCTTCTTCAAAACATCAAATGCATGTGTAAATGAAGTCAGTTGGATTTTCGTGCCGTCAGCAGGACACTCGCTTGCGGCGAAACCGGGCGGTGGACATAGCAGTAGCGTCAAACCGGCGATAGTTGACAAGCGCATTTTCCACCCCCAACGCGTTATGCTTCAGCTAATTGCGTAACCACTTCCACAGCGCGGCCGAATGTTGAGTGGCCGGCAGGATATTCCAACCACGACCCGCAATTTCAGCATTGCTTAGAACGTTGTACTTCTGCCTGAGGGCTGTGTACGTCGCGTCGGCAGCTTGAAGCGTGCTGAGATCAACAACAATGTAGTACGGATGAGTTTTGGCGCGGTCGTCGCTGTTATCTTCGCGACCCGTCTTGGCTATTGCCGTGTAGATCACGTGCCCGCGATACGTAAAGATTAGTCGTTCACCGGGGTCAAGTGTGTTGCGAGCAATTCTGCCCTTGGTAACTAAGAATTTTCCAGGTGGATGTCGCGATCTAAGCTCTTCCTCAAAATACTTCTTGACGTCTTCGCCCGATGCGAACTCGTTGTCGCTAAGCTTCACTATCCTCATGAGAGCGGTCTCCCGGGAAGCTGCTTCGGCACTACTAGGCATCTTCGATGAAATCACTGAGGGGTTTCTCGGTGTATGTTTCAGTCACCAAAAAGCCGCCCTCTAGCCCCTTTTCCTTAATCCACTCCAAAGCCTGCGCGCGCCGATAATCGCTGCGGTACATAATTCGCAATTCTCCGCCCGCCCGTGTTTCATAATACTCTTCTGCCGAAAAAAATCCCTTGGACTTCATTTCTTCGCACAGTGGAAACGTGATCGAGGCGATGCCAGAAATTTCGATGAAAAACAAAACAGACTCCACAAACAATCGCTAACTTACACTCGCACGGATGATCAGTCACGACGTCCACTTGTGGCGCTTTTCGGGCCTATTCCGAACGGGGAGTTTGAGGCCGGGAGCGGGCATCCTTGTTGTCGTGACCACCCCACTGCCCGCGAATCTTTCCGAATCATTAAATCCTTGTTCCGCCTCTTGAAACACCGCAATCGTTCCCTATTTGTCCATATGAGTTTATGAGGGAACTGCCTTCGCGCGACGCTTGTCGCCTATCGTCCAACGTGAGGCCATACAGGGCTTGGGTGCGAACTCGCGCGCACCCCAGCGCCGCTCGCTTGCGTATGCGCCGCCCCAGGGCGGCCGGTCGCTCTGTGCGCGCGGCGCGACACCCGAGGATCGAGCAAAGGTGCTTGGGGATTCCGCCTGAAAAACGGGGACCACTTGCCGGCCGTAGCTCTTGAAGGCGGGTCCGCCCGGCGCAAAACAACTCACGCGCCGATGCGGTATCCGCCATTCGTTTATGGGGCTATCCGCCGTTTTTGCGAAACAATTCCACCGTCCGCTCGCGCGCCAGCTTGGCGGCGGCTTCGTTGTGATGCGTCGGGCGGTCGGAGTTGAAACCGTGGCCCGCGTCGTAAAGATAGATCGTCACCTCGGGATGTTTGGCGCGCACTTTTTCCACGGCGTCCAGCGGAATGCTCGCATCGGTCTTTCCGAAATGGCAGATGGTCGGGCATTTCGGCGTCTCGTCCGACAGTTCCGGCACCAGCTTTCCGTAATAGCTGGACGCCGCGGCCAAGCCCTCGCAGCGGCACCCCGCCGCCCACACCACCGACCCGCCATAGCAATAGCCGGTGATGAACACCGCGCCCTTCGCCTTCAGCGCATCAATGCAGATTTGCGCATCTGCGACGCGCTGTTCCAGCGGCGCGCCATAAGCCAGCGCCGCACCCTTTTGCATTTCCTCCGGCGTGTATCCGCTAACAACCCCCGGCGCCTGCCGGTCGAACAGCGAAGGCGCCAGCACCTCGTAACCATCCGCCGCGAAACCATCGCAGCACGCTTTGATGTGATCGCTGATGCCGAAGATTTCCTCGATCAGCACCAAGCCACCGCGCCGCGCGCCCATAGGCAGCACCTGATAGACGCTGATCGTCGCGCCATCCGCCATGGTCATCTGGATCATTTTGCCTTGGCTCATGGCGCGGCTCCGTTAGGTGTTGAACCGGAAGTGCATCACATCGCCGTCCTGCACGACATACTCTTTGCCTTCCAGGCGGAACTTGCCCGCGTCGCGCGCCCCCGCTTCGCCATTGCCCGCCACGTAATCGTCATAGGCGAAGGTTTCGGCCCGGATGAATCCATGTTCGAAATCGGTGTGGATGACACCGGCGGCTTGCGGCGCGCGCGACCCCTTGGTCACCGTCCAGGCGCGCGTTTCCTTGGGGCCCGCTGTGAAAAAAGTAATGAGGCCGAGGAGGTCATAGCCCGCGCGGATCAGCCGGTTCAGCCCTGGCTCTTCCAGTTCCAAGCTCGCCAGGAATTCGGCGCGCTCCGCCGGTGCAAGCTGAGCGACTTCCTCTTCGATGCGCGCGGAAATGACAACGGCGCCCGCGCCTTGGCGCTTGGCCATCGCTTGGGCCGCTTGCGAGAAATTGTTGCCGCTCGCGGCGGAGCCTTCGTCCACATTGCAGACATAAAGCACGGGTTTCTGTGTGAGCAGGCCAAGCTGGCGAAAGGGCTCGCTCTCTTCGTGCGAAAGCTCCGCCAGCCGCGCGGGCTTGCCGTCGCGCAGCAGAACCAGCGCCTTCATCATCAGGGCGAATTGTTCCTTGGCTTCCTTTTCGCCGGAATGGGCCTTCTTCTCGATCGGCTTGACGCGCTTTTCCAGACTGTCGAGATCGGCCAGCATCAATTCGGTTTCCACCGTATCGGCATCGGACACCGGATCGATGCGCCCTTCGACATGGGTGACATCGCCGTCCTCGAAACAGCGCAGCACATGAACGATGGCATCGACCTCGCGGATATTGGCGAGGAACTGATTGCCCAGCCCTTCGCCTTTGGAAGCGCCGCGCACCAACCCTGCGATGTCGACAAAGGTGATGCGGGTGGGAATGATCTCGGCGGATTTGGCGATGGCGGCCAGCGTGTCGAGACGTGCATCCGGCACCGCCACGTCGCCGACATTGGGCTCGATGGTGCAGAAGGGATAATTGGCCGCCTGCGCCGCGGCGGTCTGCGTCAGCGCGTTGAAGAGCGTCGACTTGCCGACATTGGGCAGACCGACAATGCCGCATTTGAAACCCATCAGTCCGCAACCTTCTTATCTGGTGGTTTTGCTGTTTTCACCGGCGGATGGAGCAACAGCGCCACCTTGCTCATGAATCCGATCAGATCGTGCTCGGCCAGCAAGGGCGCGGCTTCCGCGAGCGCCGACAACAGCGGGATCAGCCAATCCTCATCGGCCTTGGAAAAATTCGCCAGCACATGGCCATGGACGCGCTCGCTGCCGCCGGGATGACCGACGCCGATGCGCACGCGGTGATAATCGGGGCCGAGCGCCGCGGTGATCGAGCGCAGTCCGTTATGGCCCGCGTCGCCGCCGCCGGTCTTGGCTTTCAGCTTGCCCGCGGCCAGATCGATCTCGTCGTGAAACACGACGACCGCCGATGGGCGCAGTTTGAGGAACCGCACGGCGGGACCCACCGACAACCCGCTCTCGTTCATGAAGGTCATCGGCTTGAGCAGAAAGGTTTTGCGCCGCGCCAGTTTGCCTTCGCAGATTTGCCCTTGGAATTTCGCGCGCCATGGTCCGAACGCATAGCTTTCGTGGATCGTGTCGACCGCCATGAAACCGGCATTGTGCCGGTTGCGCGCATATTGCGCGCCGGGATTGCCCAAGCCCGCGATGAGAAGGGGGGAATCGATCATGGCCGTCCTGCCCGGGGGCGCGCGCTGTTCAGCATGACGGAATTATACATCTTCGTCATCGGCGCGGCGCCCCGGTCCGGCCGAAATCCGGCCTGAGGACGAACTCCTTGGGGCCTTGAAGAATTACTTCTTCTCGGGCGCTTTCTTGTCCGGCGCCTTGGCGCCGGCGGCGGGTGTGGCGCCAGCGGCAGGCGCGGCACCAGGTGCTCCAGGCGCGGCAGCGCCTTCGGCGGGTGCGGCGCCTTCCTCGACAACCGGCGCGGATGCGGCGGCGACGGCGGCGGCAGCAGCGGCTTTCTGCTCTTCGATGACATGGGTCGGCGCCACGATCGAGGCGACGGTAAAGTCGCGGTCGCGAATGACCGGCACCACGCCTTCGGGCAGTTTGAAGGCCGAGATGTGCAGCGAATCATGCACGTCCATGCCGGCGAGATCGCCCTCGATGTAATCGGGAATGTTGTCGGCGGGGCAGATCATCTCGACATCGTGGCGCACGACGTTGAGCACGCCGCCGCGCTTGATGCCCGGCGAGTTTTCTTGGCCCTTGAAGCGCACGGGAATGGCAATGCGCAGCGTGGCGCCTTCGGCCAGCCGCATGAAATCGACATGCAGCGGACGGTCGGTGACCGGATCGAGCTGCACGGCGCGCGGAATGGCGCGGGTTTTCTTGCCGCCCATATCAAGCAGGAACAGCGTGGTCAGGAACGAGCCGCCATCCACATGGCGTCCCAGAACCTGGGCATCCACCGAGACGGATTCGGGTGCCGCGTCGCCGCCATAAACGATGGCCGGGATGAAGCCCTTTTGACGCGCACGATAGGCCGGGCCCTTGCCCGTGCCGCTGCGCTGCTCGACGCTGAGTTCCTGGATCTGACGCATAATTGTAAGTCCTTGATTTTCCGTCCGATTTTGCGGACTGGCGGGCCCCTGAAGAGGCCGGAAAGCGCAGGCTTGTAGCGGATGGGCGCGCTTGGCGCAACCGCGCCCGTATCAGGCAGGCGTGCTGTCTTCCAGCACGTCCTCGATATAGACCATGCGCACCAGCACCCACAGCGCCACGGCGAGCGGGGTCGCCAGGACCGCGCCCCAAAGCCCGAACAGCGGAGCGAACACCAGGATCGCCAGCAGATTGGCGACGGGCGGCAGAGAAACCGTCCAGCGCTGCAGCAGCGGCTGGCTGATATTGCCCTCGATCGTCAGCACGACGAGGTAAACCAGGCCCGCATAGAAGGCGAGCCTGGGGCTGACGCTGAGGGCCAGCAGTAAGCCCGGTATGGTCGCGACCAAGGGACCGATATAGGGCACGAAGACAGCCACGCCCGACAGGACCGCCAAGGCGAAGGGCAGCGGCACGCCGATCAGCCACATCCCGATGCCCGTCATCACGCCCAAGAGCAGCATGTCGAGCGTCATACCCACCAGCCATTTGTGCAGCGCCACGCCCATGGCATCCAGAATCTCGCGGGCGCGGGGCCGCCGAAGCGGCGGCACCAGCCTCAACATGCCGGCCACATAGGTCTGCGGATCGGCGGCAAAGTAGATCCCCACGGCAATGACCAGCACCGCTTCGCCGAGCGCGCCCAGGATGCCGCCCGCCAGCGGCAGAGCGCCCAGCACGCGCACGGCCGCGTCGGAGGAGTTCTCAAGCGCACCGAGTGCTTGACGCCCGAACAGGGTTGCGCCGAGCCAAGTCCGCGCCGATTCCACCGCGCCCGGTATCTGGTCGAACAGGGCGGAGAATTGCTGGCCCGCCAGCGTGCCGAACAGGTCGAAGAATCCGATGACGATAATGCCCAGACCCAGCGTGGTGATAATCAGCGATAGCCGGTTTGACAGATGCAGATAGCGCCCCAGCGGGGCGGAAATATTGCGCAAGGCGACGGCCACCATGATACCGCCGAAAATCAGCACCAGGACCAGCGACACGCGCCACAGCGCCAGCAGCAACACGATAACCAAAGCCGCAATCAGCAAACGGCGCACATAGACGGACTCCGCCGACGGCGGCGGGTGGCTCCACCTATGCTGGGTCTCGTTGTTTTCCGGGTTGGCCATCAAGCTGCTCGCGAATCTAGCGCGAGGATACACGCTTTTTGGCGCGCGCGCTGCCCGACCGGGGATGACAGATATCTGGAATTGGATACGGGCGCAGATCTCAATCGAACAGGCTCGACACGCTCTCTTCGTTGTTGATGCGCTTGATGGCCTCGCCGATCAGCGGTGCGATGGAGATGCGCCTGATATTGGCGCATTTCTGCACCTCGCTGGTCGCGGCGATGGAATCGGTGACCACCATCGATTTCAGCACCGAGGATTGAATGCGCGCCACCGCGCCGCCCGACAAGACGCCATGGCTGGCATAGGCGCAGACATCCTTGGCGCCGGCCTTGATCAGCGCTTCGGCGGCGTTGCAGATCGTGCCGCCGGAATCGACGATGTCGTCGACCAGGATGCAGGAGCGTCCCTCCACATCGCCGATGATGTTCATCACTTCGGATTCGCCGGCGCGTTCGCGGCGCTTGTCGACGATGGCAAGCCCCGTGCCCAGCCGCTTGGCGAGCGCGCGGGCGCGCACCACGCCGCCGACATCGGGCGATACCACCATCAAATGATCGCCCGCGCCGAGGTAATCCTTGATGTCTTTTGCGATCGCCGGCATGGCGTAGAGATTGTCGGTGGGGATGTCGAAGAAGCCCTGAATCTGGCCGGCATGCAGATCGACGGTCAGCACGCGATTGGCGCCCGCCTGGGTGATGAGATTGGCCACCAGCTTGGCCGAGATCGGCGTGCGCGGGCCGACTTTGCGATCCTGCCGCGCGTAACCGAAATAGGGGATCACCGCCGTGATGCGCCGCGCGCTGGCGCGCCGCAGCGCATCGGTGATGATGAGCAGCTCCATCAGATTGTCGTTGGCGGGAAAGCTGGTCGATTGAATGACGAACATGTCCTCGCCGCGGACGTTTTCCTGAATCTCGACGAAAATTTCCAAATCCGCGAAGCGCCGCACCACGGCCTTGGTCATCGGAATCTTGACGTATTGCGCGATGGCGGCAGCCAAATCGTGGTTGGAATTGCCGGCGAGCAACTTCATGCCCCTGGTCGCTTTCGTCTCGCCCATGGCCGCGCGCACCCCGTTTTTGTGACGAATTGGTGACCGGCTTTTAGCAAGGGGACGGGGGTGGGTAAACCGCTTTATCGGCGCAGCCCGCAAAGCCTTGCGGATAAACGGCCTATGGCAGCAGCGCGATGGCCGAAATCTCGCGGCCATAGTCTTTTTCGCCCATATGCGTCGCGCGGCGATAGCTGAAGAAATCGCTGGAGCGCGCATAGGTGCAGGCCGACAGTGTCTCAATCGTTGCAATGCCCGCTTCTTGGAGCCGCACCGCGACATAAGCTTCGAGATCGAAGTGGAAATGTCCCGTCCGCGCGCCGGTTACGAAGTGGCGCGCGTTGGTCGCATCGCCCGCGATGAAGCCATCGCGGAATTTGGCATCCACTTCATAGCTGGGCTGCGAGATGCAAGGCCCGACCGCCGCCGCGATCCGCGCGCGCGAGGCACCCAGACTCTCCATCGCCGCCACCGTGCTTTCGACGACACCACCGAGCGCGCCTTTCCATCCGGCATGGGCCGCGCCGATCACGCCGGCCTCGGCGTCCGCGAACAACACGGGCGCGCAATCGGCGGTGAGAATCCCCAGCGCCAGACCCGGCAAATTGGTCGCCATCGCGTCCGCCTGCGGGCTTTCGCCCACGGCCCAGGGCTGGGTCACGATGACCGCTTTGGGACTGTGAATCTGATAAAGTGTCACCAAAAGCGCCTCGCCGAGCGGCAGCATGGCGCGGCGGCGATTCTCCATCACCTTGGCGCGGTCGTCGCCCGAACCCGGCCCGCAATTGAGCGAGGCGAATATCCCCTCCGACACGCCGCCTTGGCGGCCGAAGAAGCCGTGCGCGATGCGCGGCGCTGCAAGATTTTTGGCGCTAAGAATGAGCATGAAGCAGCGTTAGCACATTATGCCTCGCCGGTGAGGTTAAGCGAATCCCGGCGGCATCGGAGCGTTCTTTGGCGCGATCCCCAGCGCCTTGAACAGCGTTCCCATCTGTGCCGGGTTTATCAGGCGTTCGACCGCCGCTGTGATTTCGCCGGCTTGCCCCGGATTGGCGAGGACTAGCCGCTCGGCGCGCGGCCCAAGTCCGAGATCGGTAAGGAACGCCCCCTGGCCGGCCGGGCCATAGACCGCCGCGCCGCCCGCCCGCGCCGCGCCGCCGAGCGCCAGGAAATCCACATGGGCCGACAGATCGCTGTCACCGGGGCTGGCCAGCACCTCCGCAAATTTGTGGCCGGACAGGGCTTGCAGCGTTTCGCCGAAGCCGGGCGCGTCATAACCGTAATCGACGATCAGCGCCGCGCCGCCTTTGGCGGCGATGATTGCGGCAATTTCCTCGGCGAGCGCCAGACCGGCGGGCGCGATTTCATAGACGCCGCCCTCGGGCGCGGTGGCCCGGCTCGGCGGAATCATCGCGCCGTCCGCGGGCATCGGCGCTAACGCGAAGGCCAGCGCGCCATCCGTCACTGTCACCATCCGCTCGCACCAGCCGCGTTCGGTCTTCACATATTGGCGCAGCGGCAAACAATCGAAGAACTCATTGGCGATGAGAAACAGCGGACGGTCATCCGGCGCGGCGTCGAAGCGCGCCGACCAGGAGATATCCGCGCCGGATGTCTTGAGCCTTTCTTGCTGCAACGCTTGCAGCACGGGACTGGCTTCCACCATCACGATTTCCGCGTCGTCCAGGAATTCCGGCGCGGCGGCGGAAATCGCGCGCAACGCATCGGCCATCAGCGTGCCGCGTCCCGGACCAAGCTCGACCAGGCGCGGGCGGTCGCTGCGTCCCTGATCGTGCCAAGCTTGAACCGTCCATAGCCCGCAAAGCTCGCCGAAGATCTGGCTGATCTCCGGCGCGGTGATGAAGTTGCGCCCGATCGGATCGCGCGAGGCATAAGCGCCGCCGCCCGGATCGTGCAGCACCAGCGTCATATATTGTGCGATGGAAAGCGGGCCGTCTGCCGCGATCAGTTGCGCGATACGTTCGCCAAGCGCGTTCATGCCGTCGCCGGTTTGCGCAGCGCATACCAGAAGAAAAATGCGGCCGCCGCCCACATCGGCAGGCTGAGCGCCATGCCCATCGAGAACCAGCCATAGATCATCGATTCGGAATCGCGGAAAAACTCGACGAAGAAGCGCGCCGCGCCATAGCCGGTGAGGAAGATCGCGATCAAAAGCCCAGGCCGCTCGTGCAAGCGAAAGACGCGAAGACAAACTTGCATGATGACAAACAGCACCAAGCCTTCCAGTGCCGCTTCGTAAAGCTGGCTCGGGTGGCGCGGCACAAGTCCCGCCGGGCATCCGCCATAGGTCTTAATGACATTCTCAGTGCAGAACACCATCGCCCAAGGTGCGTCGCTCGCCTTGCCCCACAATTCGGCATTGATGAAGTTGGCGATGCGGGCAAAGAACAACCCGATGGGCGCAACCGTCGCGATCAGATCACCAACGTGGAATGTGTTGAGCTTGCGGCTGCGGCAGAACAGCACCAATGCCACCGCGACGCCGATCAAGCCGCCATGGAACGACATGCCGCGTAGTTCGGGCACGAAGCCGTGCCATTCGGCCAAAAGGCGCAGCGGATTGGTAAGATAACCCATCGGCAGATCGCCGCAGTCGCGCCCCGACCAGATGCCGCAGAAAAATGTGCCGTAGAACAGATCATAGCCGAGCCTGCCGCCGATAATGACGCCAAGCGCCACCCAGACGAACAGATCGCCGATATCGTCGGGTGTTGCCGGCACCTTGCCCTTGAACGGCGCGTTCTTCCACAGGCTCCCGTGGCGCAGCGTCTTGACGATCAGCCACCAGCCGAGCAGAAGCCCCGCGATATAAGACAGCGCATACCAGCGCAGCGCCAGCGGCCCGAGGTGAATCAGCACCGGATCGATGTTGGGAAAAGGCAGGATTGCTTCGACCATTAGGCTTAAGACACGCTGCTTCGCGCTTCTCTGTCAAGCTTACCAACAGGGGCTTGCTTGCCCCTCGCCCGCTCAGCGGCCATATAGGAGTCGAAAGGGAGCAAAACCATGCAGACCGAGAATCCGTTTCTGGATGGGCTGGCCAAGGTCTTCACCGACGCAGCCGGCGCCGCGCAGAGCCTGCGCGCCGAAGTCGACACTTTCGTGAAGCAGCGCTTGGAGAAGCTGGTCGCGGACATGGACTTCGTGCCCCGCGAGGAATTCGAGGCGGTCAAGGCGATGGCAGCGAAGGCGCGCAGCGAGAATGAGCGCCTCGAAGCACGCATTGCGGCGCTTGAGGGGCAAATCCCGGCCCTGCCGCCCGAAAAGCGCACAGGCTGAAATCTGTGGGTTGCTTTTTGTGTCCCAAGGGCAAGGGGACGAGACTCTTGTCACTCCACAAAATCTTGTGTCAGTTTGACTCTCAACTGCTTCGTTTTGCGTCGCGCCGGTTCCAGGAGTGTGGGATGACCGTTATCCATCAGGACGAACAAGTCAGCCGCCCCCACCCGCTCGATATGCTGGAGCGCACGGTGGAGGACAATGGCTGGGCGTTCGAACGCTCGGGGCAGGACGAGCTTAACCTATCGGTCGCCGGGCGCTGGGCGGACCACCATTTCAGCTTCACCTGGCGCGACGATCTGCAGTCGCTGCACCTTTCCAGCGCCTTCGACATGCGGGTGAAGGGCGATACGCGGCGCGCCGATGTGGCGGCGCTGCTGATGTATGTCAATTCGCGGCTGTGGATCGGCCATTTCGATTTGTGGCCGGAGGACGGCACCATCGTCTTTCGCCACGCGATGATTTTCCCCGACGCGCATGCCAGCGCGGCGCAATGCGAAGCGCTGCTCAATCTGGCGCTGGAAGCTTGCGAACATTACTACCCGGCATTCCAATTCGTGCTTTGGGGTAATAAAACCGCGGAAGAAGCGGTCGCCGCCGCGATTCTGGAGTGCGCGGGACAAGCGTGAATTGCCCCAAGAGGCGGCGCTAGAATTTTTCTGCCCCCACGAAGTGGGGGAAGTGCCGAGCACAGCGAGGCGAAGGGGGCATGGCCCGCTCAAAAAATAATTCTTCCATTCTCCTCATCGGCGCAGGTCGCATGGGCTCTGCGCTCATGAGAGGTTGGCTTAAGGGCGATCTAGGTCCGATCGTGGCGGTGGAACCGCATCCCTCCGCAACATTGCGCAAGCTCAAAGGCGTCAGCTTCGTTTCCACCATCGAAGATTTGCCGGCGAAACCCTGGCGCGCCTGTGTCGTGGCGCTGAAGCCGCAAATTCTTCGCACCGAAGCGCATCGTCTTAAAGCCGTCGCGATGGCCGGCACGCCGATGATCTCCATCGCCGCGGGCACCAGCATCGGCTTTCTCACCAAGCACTGGGGAAAGAAGGCGCGCATCATCCGCGCCATGCCGAACACACCGGGCGCCATCGGGCGCGGCATCACCGCGCTTTATGCCGCGCGCAACGCAGCGCCAAAGGACAAGGCGCTGGCGGGGTCGCTGCTCGCCGCGCTCGGCGAAATTGTCTGGGTGAAAAGCGAAACCTTGATCGACGCGGCGACGGCGGTGTCGGGCTCCGGCCCCGCTTATGTCTTCGCACTGACCGAAGCGCTCGCCGCGGCGGGCGAGGCCGCCGGTCTTCCGCGCGCCGTGGCCGCACAGCTTGCGCGCGCCACGATCAGTGGCGCGGGCGCTTTGCTGGACGCCGACAAGCGCCCGCCTGCGCAATTGCGCCGCGACGTGACAAGTCCCGGCGGCACGACCGAGGCCGCGCTCAAGATTTTGCTGGCGCAGGACGGCTTGTCCGCGCTGATGAAGCGCGCCGTCGCCGCCGCCAAAAAGCGCGCCGAAGAACTCAGCTAGACCGGCAGGCGGATGACGGCCCGCAGCCCGCCGATCGGACTGTCGGCGAGCAACAATTCCCCGCCATGGGCCCTGGCGATATCGCGCGCAATGGCAAGTCCCAGCCCGACGCCGCCGCTTTGCAAATTGCGTCCCTCGTCGAGGCGATGGAACGGACGAAACGCTTCTTCGCGCTGTTCCGGCGCGATGCCGGGGCCGTCATCGTCCACATGAACCTCGGCAAAGCGCGTGGTGCGCGTCAGCGAAACGTGCACTTGCCTTCCATGCTTCAAGGCGTTGTCGATCAGATTGGTGACGCAGCGCCGCAGCGCATTGGCCTTGACCGCAAGCAGGGTTCCGCTCGGCACGTCGAGGGCAAGGCGGCTCTCGCCGCCGGTGCGGGCGCGCGCCGCCGCCTCGGCCGCGTCGCGCACCAGATCGCCGAGATCGGCGAGTTGCGATTTCTCGCCCTCCTCGCCGCGCGCAAAATCGAGATATTCGTCGAGCATGCGCTGCATCTCGGCGATGTCGTCGCGCAAGGCGTCGATCTCGGGGCCTTGCTTCATCATGGCAAGCTGCAAGCGGATTCGCGTCAGCGGTGTTCGAAGGTCGTGGCTGACGCCTGCCAGCATTTCGGTGCGCTGCTGCACATGGCGCTCGATGCGTTCGCGCATGGTGATGAAGGCTTGGGCGGCGCGGCGCACCTCGGTTGCGCCATAAGGCTTGAAGTCCGGCACGGCGCGGCCCTTGCCGAAGGCGTCGGCGGCGCGCGCCAGCCGCTCGATGGGTTTGACCTGATTTCGCAGGAACAAAATCGCCACTGCCAGAAGAATAAGCGCGGAGCCCACCATCCAAGCGATGAACAAGTCCGGGCTGGACACGGTGACGCGGTCGCGCGGCACGATCATGCGCAAGACGCCGTCATGCACCTCGACGGCGATGTCGAAACTCTGCGCCTCGCTGTGAACCTTGAAATGGCGCGCTTCGCCGATCTGCTGAACGATGACCTCGTCAAGTGCCTCGTCGATGGTGCTGCGGCGATAGCGATGCTTGGGCGGCGCGATCTTGGCGCCGGGAATGAACGAAAGATCGTAGCGCAACTGGCGCGCGGCCAGCTGCCTCATCTGGGCGCGTTCGCCGTTCGAGTAGGTGTCTTCGAGCGCGACGAGGAACGCCGTATCGGCGGCGACATCGCGCGCCATGCGCCGTGTCGTGGTATCGAGGTCGCGCTCGAAAAAGACATAAGTCACGATCGCGTTGAGCAGCAACATCGGCGCGATGATGATGATCAGCGAACGGCCGAACAGCCCGCGCGGTAGAAAGCGCTTGATAAAACGTCCAGGGCGCGGGCGCGGCACCATGTTTGCAATTTCCTTAGCTGTCGCGGTCGGGAACAAGAACATATCCCACGCCGCGCACCGTCTGAAGGTAAAGCGGCAGCTTGGGATCTTCCTCGATCTTGCGCCGCAGCCGCGTCACTTGCACATCGATGGAGCGCTCCAGCGCCACGCCAAGCCGCACGCAAAGATCGGTGCGCGAAAAGGAGCGCCCGGCATTGGAGGCAAAAAGCTGCAGCAGGGCGTTCTCCGAACTGGTCAGCCGCACGGGCTTTCCCTTACGGCGAAGCTGGCCGCGTTCGGGGTCGTAGGCACATTCGCCCATATTGATGACGCTATGCGCGGTGCGCGCTGGCGGCGCGGCGCGGCGCAAGAGGGCGCTGACCCTCAGCACCAATTCGCGCGGCTCGAAGGGTTTGGGCAAATAATCGTCGGCGCCGCGCTCCAGTCCCTCGATGCGGTCGGCAGCATCGCCCTTGGCCGTCAGCATCAAGATCGGCACAGAGGAGGTGGCGCGCACCGACGCCGTCAACTCGAAACCGGATTCGCCGGGCATCATCACGTCGAGAATGAGCAGATCGAACGCCATGCTTTTCATCAGCGTGCGCGCGTCGGCTGCGTTGGCCGCAGCGCTGACGCGAAAGCCGTTGGAGGAGAGATAGCGTTGCAGCAACGCGCGCAGCCGCTCGTCGTCGTCGACCACCAGCAGATGAGGGTCTTGTACGGTCTGGGGCATGCTCATGGCGTTGCTCCCCGGCTGTCTTCGCCGATGACGCCAAGAAGAACTTTGCGAAAGCCGTTGACCGCGTCTTGGCCCGCCGCGCGAAACGCCCCGGCGAGCAGCGGACGCTGCGCCTGCCACATGGCATCGGTGAGCGCTGAGCCCCGCGCCGTCAGCTGCAAACGGCGGGTGCGACGATCCTGCAACCCTGTCTTGCGTTCGACGAAGCCGCCGCCGAGCAGATCGTTGAGCACGCGGTTCAGGCTCTGTTTGGTCACTTTGAGCAGGCTCAGCAATTCTGCGACCGAAAGCCCCGGATTGCGCGCAATGAAGTGCAAGGCGCGGGCGTGGGCGCGACCCAATCCTGCGCCGCTCACGGTGCGCGCGCTTTGCGCGGAAACGTCGCGAGCGGCCAGGAAGAGCAAATCCATTGCTTGCTTTAGCGCCTCGTCGCTGAGGTATAATGTTTTGGTATCGGGCGGCGCCCCGCCGAATTTTACGTCAGACATGCTGACATAAATAGGCCGCCGGTCCGGGCAAGGCAAGTGGTTGGAGAACGATGCAATGGCCGATGTGATCCCCTTCGATATGCGTGACGGCTCGCTGTGGTTTGACGGCAAGCTGGTGCCTTGGAAAGACGCCAAGACGCATGTGCTGACCCATGGCCTGCATTACGGCTCCTGCGTTTTCGAAGGCGAGCGGTTCTATAACGGGCGCATCTACAAGCTCGCCGAACACACCGCGCGGCTGTTCGAAAGCGCGCGCATCCTCGGGATGAAAATTCCGTACACGGAAGACGAGATCAGCGCCGCCTGCATGGAAGCCGGCAAGGTGCAGGACATCGTCGACGGTTATGTCCGCCCGGTGGTCTATCGCGGCAGCGAAATGATGGCGGTGTCGGCGCAGAACACCAAGATTCACGTTGCCATCGCGGCCTGGCGCTGGGCGTCTTATTTCGATCCGGCTACCAAGCTGAAAGGCATCCGCCTCGACATTTCGAAGTGGCATCGGCCCGGTCCCGACATGGCGCCGACCAATGCCAAGGCCGCGGGCCTTTACATGATCTGCACGCTCTCCAAGCACGAGGCCGAATCCAAGGGCTATGCCGACGCGCTGATGTACGATTATCGCGGCTATGTCGCGGAGGCGACGGGCGCCAATGTCTTCTTCGTCAAGGACGGCAAGCTGCACACCCCGATTGCCGATTGCTTCCTCAATGGGATCACGCGCCAAACGGTGATCGAGCTGGCGAAGAAGCGCCAGATTCCGGTGAGCGAACGGCATATCGAGCCTTCGGAACTTGAAAGCTTTTCGGAATGTTTCCTGACCGGTTCCGCCGCCGAGGTGACGCCGGTCTCTGAAATCGGTCCTTATCGCTTCAAGCCCGGCGAAATCAGCGAAACGCTGATGCACGACTACAACGAAGAAGTGCGCCGCCCCGACAGCCAGGTGACGCTGAAAAAGGCGGGCTAGGTTTCGGCCCACACCAGCAGCGCGCAGCCCGTCACTACCAACACGATGCCGGCGGCCTCGCGGAGCGTCGTCTTCTGCTTGAAGAGGTAATGCGACACGGCTTGAGCGAACAGCACTTCCACCAGCGCCAGGGTGCGCACGCTGGCGGCGGTGGCGAGCGCGAGGGCAAGAAACCAGAACTCGGACGACAGCGCGCCCATGAAACCCGCGAACAGTGATGGCCGCCACAGGCGCAGTATGGCGACGAGCACGTTGCGCTCGCGCCAGGCAAGCCAGGCGCTCAAGACCAGTGCCTGGGCGCTGATGCCGACTGCCAGCGAAAAGCTCGCCGCCATGATGAAAGGCGTGCCGTGCAACGCCAGGATCGCGCCGCGATAGCCGATGGCCGAGAAAGCAAATCCCGTCGCCGCGCCAAGCCCGCGCAAGACGGGGCGCAGCGATCCGCCTTCGGCGCGCGGCGCATAGGAGATCAGGAACACACCCGCGGTCGCCAAGGCGATGGCCACAATGGTCATGGCACCGAGCGCATCGCCCAGGAATACCAGGCCGAAAAATGCCACCTGCACCGGCTCGGTCTTCAAATAAGCCACGGTGACGACGAAGGAGCGCTCCGTCATGGCGAGCAGCATCAACGCCGTGCCGAGAATTTGCGTCGCAGCGCCGAGCGCGAGCCAGGCCCAGAACGCGCCATCGGGGCGTGGCAGGCTCTCGCCCGTGGCGACGGCGACCGCAAGAAGAAACAACAACGCGAAGGGAAAGCCGAACAGGAAACGCACATGGGTCGCGCCGACCGCGCCAAGCCCGGCGGTCAATTCGCGCTGCATCGCGTTGCGCGCCGTCTGGCCTGCCGATCCGGCCAGCGTAAAGACGACCCAAAGCCAGGAAGGAACCATGCTCAGGTCCAGCGCTTCGCCGCCGCATCGTCCGACGGCTTGGCCTCAATCCAGCGCGTCTCACTGCCGCGCCGCTCGCGCTTCCAGAATGTCGCACTGTGCTTGAGGTGATCCATCAAGAATTCGCAGGCGCGAAACGCATCGGCGCGATGGGCGCTGGCCGCCGCCACCAGCACGATGGGATCGCCGGGCTTCAGTTCGCCCACACGATGAATGATAGTAACGCCGAGCAGCGCCCAGCGCGTTCGCGCCTCATCCGCATGGCGGGCGATCTCGCGCTCGGTCATGCCGGGATAATGTTCCAGAAGCAGCGCAATGAGTTCGTCTTCATGGCGCACATATCCGGTGAAGCTGGCGATGGCGCCAACGCCGCCGCGCGACAGTGCGTCCAATTCCGCCGCGACATCGAAAGGCTCGGCTTGGATGCGGATGATTGTTCGCATCGCGCTCATCCGCCCGTCACCGGCGGAAAGAAAGCAATCTCGTCATCGGGGCCGATGAGCGCATCGAAGCGGACATGCTCCTGATTGCGCGCCGCGCGCAGCAGCGACGGATCGGCGAAAGCGTCCGCATAGCCGGGCCCTTGGCCGCGCAAATGGACCGCGAGATCGGCGATGGTTGCGACGGTTGGCGGAAGCGCGAGCGTCTCTTCGTTCTTGCCGATTTTCTGGCGCACCCAGGCGAAATAGAGCAGCTTCACACGCTCTCTCCGGCACTGCCCGCCTTGGAGGAATGCAGGAATTTAAGTCCGCCGCGGAAATAGATGTAGCCGGTATAGACCGTCAGCACGGCCGCGACCCACAGCGCGCTATAAGCCGCCGCGCTAAAGGTGACGCCATAAGCGAACGGCAGATGCTTGTCGCCCAGCGGCTCCAGGATCATGCCGCCGATGGCGACCATCTGGATCGCGGTCTTCAATTTGGCGATGCGCGTTACGGGCACGCTCATCGCCGCGCCCGCCAGAAATTCGCGCAGGCCCGAAACCAGAATCTCGCGCGTCAAGATGATCAGCGCGGGCACCAGCTTGAGCACGCTGCGCAGGCCCGGCGTCAGCACGAATTGATGGATCGAGCCTTCGGCCACCAGCATCATCAGCGCCACCGCGACCAGAATCTTGTCGGCGATGGGATCGAGCATGCGTCCGAAGGCCGAGCCCGCATTGAGCCGGCGCGCCGCCAGCCCGTCCAGCGCGTCGCTCGCCCCCGCGATGCAAAATATGACGAACGCAGTCAGGCGCGACCAGTCGCCTGGAAGGGCGAACGCGATGACGAAAACCGGCACCAAAAGGATGCGCGACAGGGTGATCAGGTTGGGGATCGAGAGCATGGCGTCACTCTAGCACCACTCAGCCGGTGGGATGAAAGAAGTCATAGATTTTCTTCGCCAAAGTGCCCGAAACGCCGCCGACGCTTTGGATATCGGCCACCCCGGCCCCGGCAATCGCCTTGGCCGAGCCGAAATGCTGCAACAGCGCACGCTTGCGCGCCGCGCCGACGCCCGCGATCTCGTCCAGCGGATTGGCGCCGATGGCCTTGGAGCGCTTCTTTCGGTGGCTGCCGATGGCGAATCGATGCGATTCGTCACGCAGCCTTTGCAGGTAGTAGAGGACCGGGCTTTTTTGATCGAGCCGGAAGGGCGCCTTGCCCGGCTGGTGGAAATGCTCATAGCCCGCGTCGCGCTCCGCCCCTTTGGAGATCGCAGCCAGCGCGGTGTCCTCGACCCCAAGGTCAGCAAAGACCTGGCAGGCGATGGCAAGCTGTCCCGGTCCGCCGTCGATCAGCACCAGGTCGGGCCGCTTGGCCTTGGCATCTTCGTCCTCTTTCATCAGCCGCGAGAAGCGGCGCGTCAGAACTTCGCGCATCATGGCGTAATCGTCGCCGTGGCCAAGCTCGGTCGTCTTGATGTTGAATTTGCGGTACTCGCCTTTTTCGAAGCCGTCCGGCCCCGCCACGATCATCGCGCCGACCGCATGGGCGCCTTGGACATGCGAATTGTCATAGACCTCGATGCGCCGGGGCGGCGTGTCGAGCCCGAAGACCTCCGCCACGCCGTCGAGCAATTCGCGCTGGGCGGCATTCTCCGCCGTGCGCCGGGCAAGCTGCTCGCGCGCATTGGTTAGGGCCATTTCCACCAGATCGCGCTTTTCGCCGCGCTCGGGAACCGCGACCTGCACCTTGTGTTCGGCGCGCAGCGACAGTGCCTCGCTCAGTAGCGCGCGGTTCGGAATATCTTCCGAGAGGAGGATCAACGATGGCGCAATGCGCTCGTCATAGAACTGACCGATAAAGGCTTCCAGAATTTCGCCGGGCGAAAGCTCGCCCGCATGGCGCGGGAAATAGGGCCGGTTGCCCCAGTTCTGTCCAGCGCGGAAAAAGAACACCTGCACACAGGTCTCCCCGCCTTGGGTGTAGGCGGCGAAAAGATCGGCTTCGGCGAAGCCGCTGGGATTGATGCCTTGGGTCGATTGCACCTGATGCATGGCGCGCACCCGGTCGCGCAGCCGCGCCGCCTGCTCGAAGTCGAGGGCCTCGGCGGCCGCTTCCATATCCTTGACGAGGTCTTCCTGCACCGCGCGGCTTTTGCCGGCGAGAAAGAGTTCGGCTTCGTGAACCAGCGCGCCATAAGCCGCTTCGTCTATCCGCCCGACACAAGGCGCCGAGCAGCGCTTGATTTGGAACAACAGGCAAGGACGGGTGCGCGCCTCGAACACCGAATCCGAACAGGAGCGCAGCAGAAACGCGCGCTGCAGCGTGTTGAGCGTGCGGTTGACCGCGCCGGCATTGGCGAAGGGTCCGAAATAGATGCCCTTCGCGGTCTTGGCGCCGCGATGTTTCAAAAGCTGCGCGAAAGGGTGATCCTGGCGGAGCAGGATATTGGGAAAGGATTTGTCGTCGCGGAACGACACATTGTAGCGCGGCTTCAGCCGCTTGATGAGATTGGATTCCAGAAGCAGCGCTTCGGTTTCGGATGCCGTCTTGACGAACAGCATTTCGGCGGTCTCGTGAATCATCCGCGCGATGCGTTCGGTGTGGCCGCCCGATTTGGCATAAGACGCGACGCGCTTTTTCAGGCTCTTGGCCTTGCCGACATAGAGCACCTGGCCCTTGGCATCCATCATGCGATAGACGCCCGGCGCATCGGGCAGCGTTTTCAGATACGCCTGAATGCGCGCAATTCCGGTGAGGGGAGCAATGTCATCGGTCATGAGGCGAGATATAATATCAATTGTCATCCCCGGCGAGCATTCGCACCAACGGTGCGGATGCGAGGGAAGGGGATCCAGATGGACCCTATTTTTGCGTCCGTTCGATCTCGACACCCGCGGCTTCCGCGCCGGGTAAGGCATGGAGTTTTTCCACTCGCACGCGTGCGGTCTTCACGCGGGTATCTTCCAGGCATAGCGCGGCGATGCGCTCGGCCAGCGTCTCGGCGAGGTTGACGTGGCCCTTGCCCACCAAGCCGCGAATCTTTCTGGTGATCGCGCCGTAATCGACCACCTGATCCAGGCGGTCTTCGAGCAGGATGTTATCCTCCACTGCCAGATCGACATTGATGCGGATCGGCTGGAGCGTGCCCTTCTCATGGCCGTGAATGCCGATCTGCGCCAGCAGTTCCAGATTGCGGATGAAGACATGGCGGATCGCCGTCGCGGCATCGGCGATCTTCAAGGGATAGACATTGGAGCTCGAACCCATCTTATTCCCTCACGCCGACATCGGGCGTCTGCCAAATCAGGTGCTGGCCGCCATCGACCGCGATCATCTGGCCGGTGACCGATGACGCTTCCAGAAGATAGCGCACCGCGTCGCATACGTCCTGAGGCTCTGCGCCGCGCCCCAAAACGGTTGCTTCGCGCTGGCGGGCGAAATCACCGGCGCTTTGCCGCGGATTGATGATGGTCGGGCCGGGTCCCACCGCATTGACCCGAATGCGCGGCGCCAGCGCCTGGGCCAGCGTGGTGGTCAGCCAATAAAGCCCCGCCTTGGACAGGCTGTAAGAAAGAAATTGCGGCGTCGGCTTGAGGACGCGCTGGTCGATCAGATTGACGATGGCGCCGTGATGGGCGCGGTCCACTTGGCGCGCGAAGGCCTGCGCCAGCACAAAGGGCGCGCGCAGGTTCGTCTCCATATGCTTGTCCCAGCTTTCGCGGCTGACGCTGTACCAGTCGTCGTTCTCGAACAGCGAGGCGCTGTTGACCAGCGCGCTCAGCGGGCCAAGCTCGGCGACCGCGCGCTCGACCAGCGTCGCGGTTTCGGCTTCGCGCGCGAGATCGGCTTTGAGAAGCGCCACCTTGACGCCGTTGGTCTCGGCATCCGCCGCCGTGGCGCGCGCTTCTTTTTCGGAGGAATTGTAATGCAGCGCGATCGACCAGCCATGGCGCGCCAGATCGAGCGCGATGGCGCGCCCCAGCCGCTTGGCGGCGCCGGTAACAAGGACGGTCTTGGGCTGATCGCTCATGGGCGAAGTCTAGCGCAATCACCGGCGCAAAGGCTATTTCCCGTCCAGTGGAATGATGTCCACCCGGCGGAATTTGGCTTGTCCCTGTTGGCGTTCCAGGCGCGCCTGGCCGGGAACGGGAAAACCGTCCGCGGTTTCGGCCGCGATGCCGTCCGCCTGCAATACGGCTGCGACGGCGCGGGCGCGCCTTTGCGCGATACGGCGGTTTACCGACCGCGTGCCCGCGATATTTGCATAGCCCATCACGCGCACAGAGCTCGTGCCGGACGCCCCTAGCGCCCACACGATATCGCCGAGCAGCTTTTGGTCCTCGGGGTCGAGGCCCATCTTGCCTTCCGCGAACATCACACTTGGAAAGGCGGCGGGCTGCGGCAGGAATTCGAACGTCCAGCCGGGATAGCGCCGGCGAAGGATCTCGTCCGCCGCGCGCAAGGCAGCGAGGCCTGCGGGCTCGTGCTCATCGGCGCGCAGGATGACGCGCTTCGCTGCCGGGTCCTTCGACACATTGGCAAGCGCCACGCCGGCTTGCGCGGCGGCAATCGCGGCCATATCCGGCGCCATGCGGGAGGCGAAGTCGTTGGAAAGTTGCTGATTGGAATTGCGCACCAATTCCTCGATGGCCTGTTTGTCGAGCGACAGATGCGCCTGAACGGGAACTTGCGACAAGGACAGCGCGACATCGGTTCCCAGACTCTTTTTCAGGCGCTTTTGCAATTCGGCTTCGGCGGCGGGGCGCGGCTTTTTCACCAGCACCAAGGCTTCGACTTCGACCGGCCGACCCTCGGGAAACAAAACCTTCACGCCATAGATATGGCCCGATAGCGGCGCGAAATAATTCTGCAGCGTGGAGCGGACCTTGGAGGTTTGCACCGCGTCGCCCGCGATCTGCTTGAGCGATAGTCCGAGCGGAACAGACAGCACTGCAAACACCGCGACGATGCTGAGCGTATGCCACAAGGTGACATGGGATGCATTGCGCGCGCCGAAGCCAAAAAACTTGGCGACCAGACTGACGGTCAATCCGATGGCCAAGAGGTTTGTCATGAAGAGGCCGCCGGAGCCGCTGAAGATCGCCCAATTGTGGGTTGCGATGCCGTATCCGATCACGGCAAGCGGCGGCATCAAGGCGGTGGCGATGGCCACCCCGACAATGGTTTCGCCCACCCGCTGCGAAACCGCATAGGCGCCCGCGATGGCCGAGAAAATCGCCACCAGCAGATCGAAGAGATTAGGCTGGGTCCGTGCCAGGATTTCCGGCGTAATCGCCTGAAGCGGCGACAGCCAGACGATGATCGCCGATTGTCCGACGGCCAGAAGCGTTCCCACCGCTATCGCGGTCAGGCTTCGCCGCACCAGGTGCAGGTTCAGCGTCGCCAGCGAAAAGCCGAACAAGATGATCGGGCTCATCAGCGGCGAGATCAGCATCGCGCCGATGATCACGGCTGGCGACGACAGCAACAGGCCCAGGATGGCAATGGCGCAGGACAAGGCGGTCAAGACGCCGTAGCGGACGGTCAATCCGCCTTCTTCCGCCAGATGCGCCAGGACCTCCGCGTGATTGACGGTCGTCGCCGGCTTCAGCAGCAAAATTTTGGCCGAAGCGATCCAACGAAGCAGCTTGGCCCGGGTGAATCGAATGGCGCGGTCTGTGTTCTGGTTCATCGAACAAACCGCTCCGCGGCTGTCAAAGAAATCCCACTAGCCGCTTGACTTCTTTGAGGATCGGCTCGGCGATGGCGCCCGCGCGTTCCGCGCCGTCCGCCAGCACGCGGTCGATCTCGCCGGGATCGGCGAGCAGGCGGCGCATCTCGGCGGCGATCGGCGTCAGCTTGGCGACAGCCAAATCCGCCAGCGCATTCTTAAAGCCGGAGAATTGCTGGCCCGCATAGCGCGTAATGATCTCGGCGCGTGGCTCATCCGCCAGCGCCGCATAGATGTTGAACAGATTCTCCGCCTCGAGCCGGCCCTCAAGTCCTTTTTCGGAATCGGGCAGCGGCAGCGGGTCGGTTTTCGCCTTCTTGAATTTCTGCGCGATGGCATCGGCATCGTCGGTCAGATTGATGCGCGAATAATCGCTCTCCTCGGACTTCGACATTTTCTTGGCGCCGTCGCGCAAGCTCATCACCCGTGTGCCGGGCCCCACGATCACCGGCTCGGGCAGCGGAAAGAAATCGGGCACGCCGAAATCATTGTTGAATTTCTGCGCCACGTCGCGCGTCAGTTCCAGATGTTGCTTCTGGTCCTCGCCGACCGGCACATGTGTTGCCTTGTAGACCAGGATGTCGGCCGCCATCAGCACCGGATAGGTGTAAAGCCCGACCGAAGCGCGCTCCTTATGCTTGCCGGATTTCTCCTTGAACTGCGTCATGCGGTCGAGCCAGCCGAGCCGCGCCACGCAATTGAAGATCCAGGCTAGTTCGGCATGGGCGGGCACGCGGCTTTGATTGAAAATCGGCGTGCGCTTCTGGTCGACGCCCGCCGCGATATAGGCCGCCGCAACTTCGCGGGTTGCCTGCGTCATTTCGGCGGGATGGCCATAACCGACATCCTGGGTGATGGCGTGCATATCCACCACGCAGAACAGGCAGGGCATCTCGTTCTGCATGCGCACCCAGTTCTTGAGCGCGCCCAGATAATTGCCCAGATGCAGCGTATTGGTCGGCTGCATACCGGAGAGAACGAGTTGCTTGTGCGTCGGCGCGTCGGTCATGGCGGAAAGCCCAAGATAAGGGGCCGGTTTATGACGCGAACCGCCTGTTCCCGCAAGGCGGCTCAGGCATTCGCCGCTTCGGCCTCTGCGCTTTCACCCTCAACCGCCTTCAGCACGCGCTCTTCGATGGCTTTGAGCCGGTCGGGATGGTCGATCTTATGGCCATAGCCGTCGCGCACATAAAAGACGTCGACCACGCGCTCGCCATAGGTGGCGATCATCGCCGAGGAAATCGACAATCCGGATTCGAACAGCGCCGTGGCGACGTCGTGCAGGAAGCCGAGCCGGTCGAGGCCGCGCACCTCCACCACGGTCGCCGAAGTCGAGGCCTCGTTGTCGAAATTCACCCGCGAGCGCACCTTGAAGGCGCTGGCCTTGTTCTTCGCGGCGCGTTTGGCGATCAAGGCGCGCGGTGCGATTTCGCCCCGCAGCGTTTTGAGGATCGTCTGGCGCAGCCGCTCGACGCGCTCCTTGTCGCCGAACGGTCCGCCTTCGGCATCCTGCACCGAGAAGACATCGAGCGCGAAACCGTCCGAGGTGGTGAAAGCCTTGGCATCGACGATCGAGCCGCCCGACACCGCGATGGCGCCGGCGATCTGGGCGAACAGGCCCGGATGGTCGGGGGAATAGACCGTGATTTCGCTGACCGCGCGAAAATCGTTCGACAGGGCATCGAGCGCCAGAAGCTGCTCCTTGGCGTCGGCGGCGGCGATCAGCCTTGCGTGGCGCTCATGGGTGTCGGCATCCAAGGTCAGCCAATAGGAATCGTAATGGCGCGTCAGCGCGCGTTCGCGTTCCGCAGCGGGAAGATCGGTGATGCGTTTGGCGAGCGTTTCCTTTGCTTCGGCGACGCGCGCGCCATGGGCGCGCAGGGTGTCGCCGCCCGACATCACGGTTTCGGCCTCGAAATAGAGTTCGCGCAGCAACTGGCCTTTCCAGCCGTTCCACACGCCGGGCCCGACGGCGCGGATATCGGCGACCGTCAACAGCAGCAACAGGCGCAGCATCTCCGGCGATTGCACCACGGCCACGAAGTCATGCACCGTCTTGGGATCGGAGATGTCGCGCCGCTGCGCTACGTCGCTCATGATGAGATGGTTCTCCACCAGCCAGGCGACGGACGCGGTATCTTCGGGGGAGAGCCCGAAGCGCGGACAGAGGCTGTTCGCAATGGCCGCACCGACATCGGAATGATCGCCCGGCAGGCCCTTGGCGATGTCGTGCATCAGCATGGCGCAATAGAGCACCGTGCGCGTCTTGACCCGCTTGATGAGCTCACTAGCGAGGGGGTGTTCTTCTTCCAGCTCGCCGCGCTCGATCGCCGCCACATTGCCGACGGCGCGGATCAAATGCTCGTCCACCGTATAGTGGTGGTACATGTTGAATTGCATCAGGGCGACGACGCGCCCGAATTCGGGCACGAACTTTCCGAAGACGCCCGCTTCGTTCATCAGTCTGAGGGCGCGTTCGGGATTGTGCCGCGAAGAGAGAATTTCGAGAAACAGCTTGTTGGCGACGGGGTTGCTGCGCAAATCGTCGTCGATTAAATCCAGCGAGCGGGTGATGGTGCGCAGCGCATCGGGATGCACGTCGATCTTCTTGAGATCGGCGACATGGAAAATGCGGATGAAATTCACCGGATCGCGCTTGAAGATTCCCGGCCGCGCGTTCAGCCGCCCGTTATCGGCAAAGAAATCGTCGTTCTTGCCGCGCGGCTTGAGAAAGCCCGGCAGGATGCTCGAGAGCGAGGGGCGGCGCTTTTTGTTCTGCACTTCCAGCGCGGCGCAGAAAATGCGGGTCAGATCGCCGACATCCTTGGCGACCAGAAAATAGGCGCGCATGAATTTCTCGACCGCATGGCGCGGCGTGTCGTCCCGAAAGCCGAGTGCCGCGGCCATGTCTGGCTGCGTGTCGAAGGACAGCCGCTCTTCGGCACGTCCGGTCAGGTAATGCAGCCGAACGCGAACGTCCCACAGAAAGGCTTCCGCCTTCTGGAAGGTCCTGTATTCGTCGCGGGTGAAGACATTGTGCTGGATCAGATCGGCCGTGTCGGTCACGCGATAGAGATATTTCCCAATCCAATAGAGCGTCTGCAAATCGCGCAGCCCGCCCTTGCCTTCCTTGATATTGGGCTCGACAAGATAGCGGCTTTCGCCTTGGTGATGGTGGCGCTCGTCGCGTTCGGCCAGTTTGGCCTCGACGAATTGCGCCCCCGAACCGTCTGCGATCTCGTTCCAGAATTTTTTGCGCAGGTCTTCGTAAAGCGCTTCATTGCCCCACAGATAGCGCGCTTCGAGCAGAGCGGTGCGGATCGTGATGTCCTGCTTGGCAAGCCGGACGCATTCGGCCAGCGAGCGCGTGGCATGGCCGACCTTCAGACCCAAATCCCACAGCATGTAGAGAACGAATTCGATGACGCTCTCGCCCCATGGCGTCTGCTTGGCGGCGCGCAGGAAGAGCAGATCGATATCGGAGCCCGGCGCCAGTTCGCCGCGCCCATAGCCGCCGGTCGCAACGATGGTGATTTGTTCGCCTACCTGCTTCTTCTTCAGCGGATAGATATGGTGGACGGCGAAGTCGTGAATGACGCGGATCACCGTGTCCTGAATGGCGGAAAGGGCGCGCGCCGCGGCAAGGCCCGAAAGATTCTCGTCCTCGACCTTCTGTTTGACGCGTCCGCGCGCATTCAGGAAGGCGTCCTTGATGAGGGTGAGCCCTTCCTTGCGCAGCGTGGCTTGATCGCCGGCGCGCTTGGCGAGCGCGGTCAATTCGCGGCCGAGCGCGTCGCCGTCGAGAAGCTCCAGATTTTTGGGCACGTGATGGTCCACTTAAGGCTCGCGTCGGGCGTCCGCGCGCATGGAAGAACGCGCGGCGCCCAAACGCAAGCGGGCCTTGGGCGACAAATCGCCTATTTCGGCGCAATCCAGCGCTGTGCGAGGCCCGCCAGCGTGCCGCCGACGATCGGGGCCAGCCAGAAGAGCCACAATTGCTGAATGGCCCAAGTGCCTTGGAATAGCGCCACAGCCGTCGACCGGGCAGGATTCACGGCAGTGTTGGTGACCGGGATCGAGATCAGGTGAATGAGGGTCAGGGTCAGTCCGATAGCGAGCGGCGCAAATCCCGGCGGGGCTTTCTGGGAGGTGGAGCCCAAGACCACGATCAGGAACATGAAGGTCATCACGACCTCGCAGACCGCCGCCGCCTCGAGCGAATAGCCCTGCGGGGAGTGCGCGCCATAGCCGTTGGACGCAAAGCCCGCACTGGCATCGAAGCCCGCATGGCCGCTAGCGATGACGTACAAAACGGCTCCGGCGACGATCCCGCCGACGACTTGCACGATCACATAGGGAAGGACGTCTTTGCCCGGAAAGCGTCCGGCGGCCCACACCCCGATGGTGATTGCCGGATTGAAATGCGCGCCCGAGATATGACCGAAGGCATAGGCGCCGGTGACGACCGTCAGACCGAAGGCCAGCGCCACGCCGGCATAGCCGATGCCGACAGCGGGCACGCCCGCCGCGAGCACGGCGGCGCCGCAGCCGCCCAGCACAAGCCAGAATGTGCCGATGAATTCGGCCGCAAGTTTTTTCGAGATGTCCATGTTTGTTTCCCCCGTAGAAAAGGCGAATGCGCCTTAAAGTCGGGGGATGTTACGGATTTTGGTTAATTTGAACAGGGGCGCCGTCAGGGTTTTGTCTGCGCCCGCGCCCAATCGAGATACTCCGCATTGCCGCTTTCGATAGGCAAAACCAGGAAACACGGCACGCTGTAAGGATGCAGCGGACGGGCCGCCGCGATGGCTGCGTCCGCCAAGGTGCGGCGGGTCTTGATCAGGGCGGCATACTCGGCGGTGGTCTCGAGCTTGCCCTGCCATTCATAGAGACTGGTCATAGGGCCGTGAATATTCACGCAGGCGGCAAGCTTGGCGCCAACCAGTGCCTCGGCAACGCGCCTTGCCGAAGCCTCATCGGGAAAGGTGGAATAGAGAAAAACGAATTCGCTGTCGGTCATGGCGCGGTTGTTTGTTTTTCATCGGGACGGCGCGGCGTGCGCGAGCGAATCCATTGCGACAATAGCCATTTTTCGCCGCGCGTCGGCGCCAGGCCGGCGTGAAGCGTCTGCAAATCCGGTGCGCCGGTGGGATCGACATTGCGGAACAACAGCGCATCGCCCGGCGCGCCCTTGTAGCGCCACTCCAGTTTCGCGAACTCCGTTTCGCCGCCTTCGAAATCCTCGTTCAGATAGATCAGGAACGTCGCGGCGCGCTGGCCTTTCTCTTCGATCTCGCGCTGCAGGGCGGGACGCTCGGGATTGAAGAAATCGAAATGCCGGCTGAACTCCTGTCCTGTCGCATAGTGCAGCACATTGGTTTCTTCGAGATGCCGCGCGGTGACCGCGGCCGCCGCCGCGATGCGCGCATGCAGCATCACCAGAACGAAATCGGCATCCAGAATGTTGAACATCGCCATGCTGTTGGTGCGCGTGTCCTCGATCTTCTTGCCGCCAGATTGCTGATCGAACACCACCGCGCGCGCGATGCGCGGCCGCGCGCGCGCGATCATCCAAGCGCATTCCGCGGGCGAGGCAAAGCGCTCGATGATGCGAATGTCGGGCGTCTCGAACATGATGCGCGGCGGCGCGGGCTTGATCAGCGCCGCGATATCGACATGGTCGCGTATGGCGCGCCAGATCTCGGTGGAGAAGGGTTCGGATTCG
The DNA here is from genome assembly GCA_963849895.1 of uncultured Alphaproteobacteria bacterium. Classification (GTDB taxonomy): domain Bacteria; phylum Pseudomonadota; class Alphaproteobacteria; order Micropepsales; family Micropepsaceae; genus Rhizomicrobium. Next base: position 63,851 of record CAWKIU010000004.1, on the reverse strand, counting down.
CTTCGCTTGACCAGATCGCGGTCGGCGCACAGCAGCGCAAGCTGCCGGCACGCCGGCTCCCAGCCGCGCCGCGCCGCGCGCCCCAGATAATCGAGCGCCAAGTCCCAATCGGTTTGTTCCTTGGCGTCGGCGCCGATCAATACCGAAATCACGGCATCGGCTTCGGCGTCGCCTGCTTCCGCGGCGGCGACCAAAAGCAGGGCGCCATCGCGCGAGGAGCGCGCTCCGCCCTGTCCGATCAAGGCCAGCTTACCCAATTGCCGCTTGGCGGCCGCATCGCCGCTAGCCGCAGCCGCTTCCAACGTATCGATGCCGGCGCTTGTCATGACCCAGACCCCAGAAAGCAAGCGAGGGACTCGAATGTACTGTAGATTTCCCGCGGGTGAAATTCGCGCCGCGCGCGGCGATTACGCAGGCTTATTTACCGAGATTTCCGCCAAAAGCGTCAGCCTTAGAGTCTGACTCATAAAGGTCGGCAGGATTTCACGTTCTTGCGAGCCTTCTTGTGAGTCGTCGGATGTGGGCGATCAGTATCCATGCCACGGCGCTCTCGATGCTGGCTTCGAAGTCCTTTGTGAGCCTGCGGCAGCGACCCAGCCAAGCGAATGTACGTTCGACAACCCATCGACGCGGCAGCAGTTCGAAGCCCTTGGCGATGTCGGAGCGTTTGATGATTTCAATGGTCCATTGGCCGAGCGCGGCCATAGCGTCGCGCAGTTTACCGCCAGCATAGCCGCCGTCGGCGAAGATGTGACGCAGCCACGGATAGAGCGACCGGATCGACGCCAGCAGATCTGGTGCGCCATCGCGATCTTGGATATCGGCGGCGTGAACTTGCACCCCGACCAAGTGGCCCTCGGTGTCGGTGACGATATGGCGCTTGCGGCCTTTGATCTTCTTGCCCGCGTCGAAGCCTCTGGGGCCGCCGCCCTCGGTGGTCTTCACCGATTGGCTGTCGATGACGCCCGCCGAGGGACTGGCCTCTCGCCCGACCCGCTCGCGCAGGGCCATGACCAGCATGTGGTTGATGTGCGCCAGCAAACCCCTGTGCGACCAAGCGTAGAAATAGCCTTGCACTGTCGAGTAAGGCGGAAAGTCCTTGGGGATCGCGCGCCATTGACAGCCGGTCGAGGCCATATACAGAATCGCCTCGACCACTGATCGCAGGTTCGTCTTTCTCGGCCGCCCCAGCTTCGAGGCCGTCGGCAGAAAAGGCGCGATCATCGTCCATTCCGCATCGGTAAGATCGCTTGCGTACCGCAAGGCATCGCGCCGATAGTGTCGGCGGGTGGTTTCAGTCCAAGCCATCGTGACCTCCATTGAGCTTCGCAACCCAACGGAATCACAATCGATTGAAATCACCCAGCCTATTTTTCAGTCAGCCTCTTAGAGAATGCCTCTTGTCGTGCGGCATCGCGATCACCATGTAGGCTCTGTGGCGAACGCAAATTCTCGCCGCAATTGTGCGATAAGCATCGCAGCGACGGTTGGAGGGGCGCCAACGTGAGACTTTTTGGTGGAAGCCGCAATGCGGCCGACGATCCGCAGATGGAAGAACGGATCGGTCTAGTTGCGGCCAAGCCGCGCAAAGCGCGACGCTTTCGCAAATGGTATTGGATCGGCGGCGGCTCCCTCGTACTCATTGCCATCGTCTGGATGTTGTCCGGCGGTCATCCCAAACTCAGCTATGTCACGCAGCCCGTCACCAAGGCGTCCTTGACCATTACGGTGAACGCCACCGGCACGCTTGCCCCGCGCGTCAAGGTCACGGTGGGCGCCGAGGTCTCGGGAAAAATCGATGCGCTTTATGTCGATTTCAACGATCATGTGAAGCAAGGCCAGAAGATCGCCCAGATCAATACGGAGGCGACGGAGGCGCTGCTTAGTCAAGCGCGCGCGACGCTGGCGCAATCGCAGGCGACGCTGATCCAGAGCGAGGCCATTTTCAAAAGCGATACGGAACTGCTCAAGAGCAAGGCCTTGTCGCAACAGATTTACGAAAACGCCCGCGGCGACTATGGGCGGGCCAAGGCGGGCGTGGCGCTGGCCGCCGCGCAAGTGCAATCTTACGAAACGCAACTGACCAAGGCGACCATCTATGCGCCGATCGACGGCGTGGTGCTCGACCGCAAGGTCTCGGTGGGCCAGACCGTGGTGTCGGCGTTCAACACGCCGGAGCTTTTCATCTTGGCCAGCGATCTCAGGCAAATGGAACTGGACGTCAACATCGACGAAGCCGATGTCGGCACGGTGCGCGAAGGACAGGAAGCGACGTTCACCGTCGACGCTTATCCGAACAAAAATTTCAAGGCCAAGCTGATCTCCGTCCACAACGCATCACAGACTGTGCAAAACGTCGTGACCTATCAGGGTGTGTTGCTGGTCTATAATCCCGAGCTTCTGCTCAAGCCGGGAATGACCGCGACGGCCGAAATCGAAACCGGAAAGGTCAACAACGCCTTGCTGGTGCCCAATCCGGCGCTGCGCTTCATTCCGGCCGATTACATCATCAAGGCGGCGCCGCCCGCCAAGGCCGGCACCGGCCTTGGACGGGTGTGGAGCGAGGCGGGACGCGGAATGCTGAAGCCGCATGATCTCAAACTCGGTAGCACGAACGGGCTTTATACGGTCGTGCTGTCGGGCGACATCAAGCCCGGCGACAAGCTGGTGACCGACAGCAAACCGGTCGGGCAGTAGCGCCCCATGGCAGTTCCGCTGATCGAACTGCGCGGCGTCCAAAAGCTCTACGGCGAAGGCGAGGCATTGGTTGCCGCGCTGGACGGCGTCGATCTGACGATCCACGAACACGAATTCGTCGCGGTGATGGGCCCTTCGGGGTCCGGCAAATCGACCGCGATGAACATTCTGGGCTGTCTGGATACGCCGACCCATGGTCAGTATTTCTTCCGCGGCGTCGATGTCGGAAGCCTGTCGCGGGACCAGCGCGCCCTGCTGCGGCGCTATTACATCGGCTTCGTCTTCCAAGGCTATAATCTGCTTAGGCGCACCACGGCGATGGCCAATCTCGAATTGCCGCTGATCTATCGCGGCATGCGCCGGTCGGAGCGGCGAAAGCGCGCCATGGCGGCGCTGGAACAAGTGGGGCTCGGCACACGCGCAAAACACACCGCGGCGCAGCTCTCCGGCGGCCAGCAGCAGCGCGTGGCGATTGCGCGCGCGCTGGTCAGCGAGCCTTCGGTGGTGTTCGCCGACGAGCCCACCGGCAACCTCGATTCCAGCATGAGCCGCGAAATCATGGAGCTGCTGCGATTGCTGAACCGCCAGCGCGGCATCACCATCGTGCTGGTGACGCATGAAGAAGAAGTTGCGAGCTATGCCAAGCGCCAAGTGCGGTTTCGCGACGGTCGCATCGTTTCGGACAGCGGGGCCACGTCATGATCAGTAACGCATTCCTGTTGGCGCTGCGCGAGATCCGCAACAATTTGCTGCGCTCCATGCTGACGACGCTCGGCATCATCATCGGCGTCGGCGCGGTGATCATGATGGTGACGCTCGGCAATGGCGTCACCCAGACCGTCACCTCGTCTTTCGCCTCGCTTGGCCGCAACCTTCTGGTCGTCATGCCTGGGCAACGCTCGATGCGGGCGGTGGCCAATTTTCAGATACCAGACGCCGATGCCATGCGGCGCGACGTCAACGGATTGTCGCGGGTGGCGCCGGAGCTGCATACCTTCGCCTCCGCGATTCTCGGCAACCGCAACCATTCGACCCAGATTAACGGCACGACCGACGATTATTTCGCGGCACGCGAGTGGAACATTATTTCCGGGCGGCAGTTCAATCTGTCGGAAGAATTCAACGGAAAATCCGTTTGCGTGATCGGCGAGACCATACACCGCGAGTTGTTCGGCACGCAGGACCCCGTCGGTCAGCGCATAAGGCTTGGAACGATCACTTGCGAGGTGATCGGCCTTCTAGAGTCCAAGGGGCAGTCTTCGGCGCTGATGGGCGATCAAGACGACCTCATCGTCATGCCGATCCGCGCGGTGCAGCGGCGCATGACGGGCAACAGTGACATCACATTGATCCTGGTGGCGACGCAAAACGCCTCGGTGACGCCGCAGGTAATAAAAGACATCACCCATTTGATGCGCGAGAGGCGGCACCTGGGGCCGCTCGAGCCGGAGGATTTTCAGATCACCGATCTCAAGCAGATCAGCAATATGGTGGCGACCACCACCGGAACCTTGACCGCCTTTCTATCGGCTGTCGCCGCGGTCAGTCTTTTGGTCGGCGGCATCGGCATCATGAACATCATGCTGGTGTCGGTGACCGAGCGCACCCGCGAAATCGGCATCCGTCTGGCGATCGGCGCGCGTGCCCGCGATGTACTGCTGCAATTCTTGATCGAAGCGGCGGTGATCAGCCTGCTCGGCGGCGTTATCGGAATTATCATCGGATTGGGCGGCGCGGCTGGTGTCGCCAAGCTCCTCAAACTGCCCTTTATATTCATGCCGGGAATTGTGGTGATCGCGGTGTTGTTCTCCGCCGGCGTGGGTGTCGCGTTCGGCTTCTTCCCGGCGCGGCGCGCGGCGCGGCTCGATCCAATCGAAGCGCTGCGGCACGAATAACGCTTGTGCACAAAGCCCAAAAACAAACGGCGCGGAATTGCTTCCGCGCCGTTCGCTTATGCATATCCTTGGCTCAGACGAGCTTCAGATCGACCGCCTTGGGGCCGCGCTTGTCGGCTTCGACTTCGAAGCTGACGCGCTGGCCTTCATTGAGGCCGCGAAGTCCCGCGGCCTGAACGGCCGTCATATGGACGAACACGTCCTTGCCGCCGTCTTCGGGCGCGATGAATCCGAAACCCTTTGTGGTATTGAAGAACTTAACTTGACCGATCGTCATAACGGCTTGCTCCTGAAAGCATTAAAGTCCGCCGCGAACACCATGTTCGCAGCGTTTGTCGAAGTCGCACCGATGTTTCAGGAAAAGCGTCGTCGTCGTCACTCCAGGCCAGTCACTCCCCGTGGGAGAGCGTCGCTTGGGCGCGCTTGAAACTTGTCACTGTGGCTTGCGCGGCCTCAACTTTCGCTCCTATAGGCGCAAGACCGCGCCTTGGCAAGAACCCCCATCAGCGCGCTGAAATCACAATATGTTTTGGCTCTGCGGCCACGCGCGCGAGCCAGTCGGACACCGCGCGATAGGCAGAAAGATCGAAGCCCCCATCGCTCGCGACATGGGTATATCCGTACAGCGCGATGTCCGCGATCGAATAGGTTTTCCCTGCGAACCAATCATGCGTTTTCAAATGGTTCTCCATCACGCCGAGCGCCGCATTGCCCTTGGCGTGCCATTCCGGCACGAGATGACGCTTTGCTTCCAACGCCTCAGGCTTGGCAAAGGCGAGCCAGAAGCGCGCCACCGCGATATAGGGTTCGTGGCTGTACTGCTCGAAGAACATCCATTGCAGCATTTGCGCGCGGTCCCAGGCGTTGCCCGGCTGTAGCGGCGAGCCGTCGCTCAGATGATACAGAATGGCGCCGGATTCGGGCAGCATGCGCCCGTCGTCGAACTCCAGAAGCGGCACGCGCCCGTTCGGATTCAATTTGAGAAATTCCGGCGTGCGCGTCGAGCCGTCATGAAGGCCGTAATCCTTCAGCGTGATAGGAACGGAAAGCTGATGCGCGGCAAGGCGCACCTTGTAGCAATTTCCCGACATATGCATCTGATGAAGAATTGTCACGCGCCGCCCCCGCCAATATTCGCGGCAACTATCGCTGATTCATCTATGCGTGCGGCGCGACCCTGCCTTGCGCGTGCCCGGCCCGATCGTACGGATGATGGTGCCGCAGGCGATACGCGGTCCCCCATTGCCGTCGGGCTGGCTGATGTAATCGTCGGCCTTGGCATTGACGATGATCGAGGCGCCGTCGCGGTCGAAGAGCGATTTCTTGCCGTTGCCCAGCGAGACGGCATTGGTGATCAATGTGGCATGCAACTCGCCGTCCGCGCCAGCGAATTGGCTGGGCAGATCGCCGGGGCGCGGCCCGCCCTTGGCGAGGAAACCATGCAGCTTGGTCGGTTCGAAGGAGAGGTCTGGTCCGGCCGAGGTGAACTTGGTCTTGGGATCGCAGGAGGCAGTGGTGTGAATCATGATGGCGTGTCCGCCGGGCGTGAGCCCATGCAGCGCAATCTCGATCAGCACGCCATGAGACGTTGCCTGGAAATTCGCCTTGCCGATTTCCTTGCCGTCGAGGCCGATCAGCTTGGCGACGGCCTGCGCCTTCTGGGCGCCCTGGGCGGAAGCGGCAAATCCGGCCGCAAGCAGAACGGAAACGGCAATAGCGCGTGCGAAATTGTTCATCGAAGCCCCCCGGTGCAATGGGCTTCAGTTTAGCCACGCGCCGCGGCGCGCCGCTTGGGCAATTCGCGTAAAACTTGTGAACAAAAACACTTCGCGCGGAAATGACGCTCAGGTGGCGTTGATCGTGCGGATCTTCTTGGCGCGCGCCTTGACGGGCGCCGGCGGCGCATTTTCGGCCGCAATGCGCTCTTCTTCTTCCTTCTCCATGCGCAGCGCGCGCAGCTTGGCGGTCTTGGCGTCGTTGGCGGCGCGTTCGCGGGTGATTTCCTGACGCACCAGCGTGTCGCGCTGTTCGGCGGCGGCGAAATGGTTGAGGGCGCGGCGGCGGGCGCCGTCGCGGTCGCGGGGGGGCGGGCTTATGCCGGGACGCTGGAAGAACTGGTCGGACATCGAGTTCCTTTCATTCTAGGCCGCTATCGCGGCGGGGCATTCTGGGCCGCGAGCGCGGCGGCCATTCTGGGCCGCGTGGCGCGGCGGGCTGTCGGGGCCGCAGGGCGGCGGGCGGCCGCAAGAGGCGGCGGCGGGGCCGCGAACGGGCGCGGCAGGCAAACCGGGCGGCGGTACTGAAACCGCCGCCCGTATTCGAGCGTCTATGCTTAGACGGCCTTAAGATTGGCCGCCTTTGAGCCACGCGCGTCGGGCTGGATGTCGAACGACACCTTCTGCCCTTCGCTGAGGCTACGCAGGCCCGCTGCTTCAACGGCAGAAGCATGGACAAACACGTCCTTGCCGCCGCCTTCCGGCGAGATAAAGCCGAAACCTTTTGCGGTATTGAAGAACTTCACGGTTCCGATGGTCATATGTTTTCCTTCAGACATCGGGTTCCACTCGCGCGACATACGCGGGTGGACGTGGAAAACGATAACATCAGATTGAGGAAGGGTCCGTCTCGTCGGCGCGCTTCAAAGCGGGTCGTATCAACAGGAGCGCTTCGTCTGACGGGACGTAAGAACCACGTGGCGGAGATATAGGCTTTTTTTGTCCAAATTACAATCTGATGACAAAATGCCAGCGATTCCACGAGGTTGACGCTGCGGCTTCTACCCAGAGCCGGGACATTTGCGCGCATCCATGCGACTTCGTAATGCGCCGCCGGGATGGCGGTGTAAATTGCCCGGCGCGGGCGAGCCTGTGCGCCGCCCCTCCTTTCCTCTCGGAATAAACAAGGAGGACACGATGAGAAATTCCCTTTCGGTCTTTGCCGCTCTGGCCGCGCTTGTTGCAGCCGGATCGGCAACCGCCGCGCCGCAGACTCTGTCGGAATTTATGGACAAGTGCAGCAGCAATGCCCAAACCTGCCAGCTCAGCGTCGGCGATTACATCGCCAGCGCCTCGCAAAACAACTTCATCTGCTTGCCCAAGGATGTCTCGCATGATGCGGCGATCGGCGACATGCTGAGCTGGCTGCGCAAGGCCAATGAAAAGCCCGACAAGGCGAACGCCAGCGCGGAGGATGCGCAGTGGGATGCCGTCAACGCGCTGTGGCCCTGCCATAAGGATTAGAGAGCGCCGCGCCCTTGCGGCTGGCGCGCGCGCCCTCCTAAGCTCGCGCGCGTTCACACCAAGCGGGGACACGCGATGCAGAGCAAACGGGAAATCGGCGCGGCGGAAGCCAGCATGGCCGTCGATCTGATCGCGGGCGAACTCAAGCGCCGCGGCAAGGCGGCGGTGATCGCGGTCGCCGACAGCCATGGCGAACTGATCGCGCTGCTGCGCTGCGACGGCGCGCCGTTCTCCTGCATCGCCATCGCGACCAACAAAGCCTTCACCGCCGCGCGCGAGAAAAAGCCGAGCGGCGATCTGGGCCGTTCCAGCCGCGCCGACGGCTGGGACATCGCCTATCTCGGCGACCCGCGTTATGTGGGATGGGACGGCGGCATCCCGGTGGTGATTGGCGGCGAGGTGGTCGGCGCCGTCGCGGTCAGCGGACTTACCGGCGAAGAAGACGCCGAACTGGCGCGCCTGGCGGCGGACAAGATCGCGGCGCTGCCCCATTGAACCCACGCAACGAGCCCCTACGCCTAGAGGTTGATTGACCGCCCGAGGGCGTGGTCCGACAATTGGCGGTTGCCGATAAAAAAATACGGGGGAACCATGTTTCACAACGCGCAATCCAAATTGGCGGCTCTTCTGCTGTGCGCCGCGATGGCGCTGCCGGCGCTGGGCGAAGACGACATCATGTCGAAGGCTGTCAACGATCCGAGCGTCGGCTGGGCTGCCAATGGCAGCGGCGCCAAGGTCGAGTTGTTCAAGGATCCCACGGTCACCGGCGGCACGGCCGAACGCATGACCAGCAGCGGCAAGAGCACCAATGCGTGGGATTGGGGCGCGCAAATCATCATCACCAAGCCGCTCAAGCAGGGCGACGTGCTGCTGCTGGCGTTCTGGGCCAAGGCGGAAACCCCGCCGCCCGGCAGCACGGCGATCGACGCGACCACCAACATCCAAAACAATTCCGCGCCCTACGAGTCCCTGGGCTCGGGGTATCTGCACATCGGGCCGCAATGGAAGATGTATTTTGTCGTCGCCACGGCGGACAAAGACTACAAGAAAGACGAGGTGGGCGTGCAGCTCCAACTTGCCACCGCCGCACAGGTGATCGATCTGGGCCCGCTGTTCATCCTCGATTACGGCGTCGGCTACGACAAAACCAAACTGCCGCATAGCTGAAGCGGGGTGAGTGGTGGGGCGCTCTGCCCAATTGAACCGATGGGATAGCCCCCCAACCCCCGGCTTTATCCAAAACTTCGTTCGACATTTCGGCGGCGCGCGCATCATGTCGGCAGCGGCGGAACTTGGCCCGGCTTGGTCGGTAGCTCGGGATCGCGCCGCACCGGCTTTGGCCGCGCTTGCAGATTCCACAATTCCGCTTCGTCCACTGGCGCGCGATAGAGCCCGCGCCTGGGCTTCTCCCAGCGCGCCACCGGCGCATCATCCTCCAGCGCCGCAATCGTTTTTTCATCGCTCATCGCACGCGTCTCCCTTTTCTGCCCCCGCGACAGCGGGGGAAGTGGCGAGCGCAGCGAGCCGAAGGGGGCGCGCCACGCACCGAACCGCATATTCTACGCGCGGTCGGGCGAGGCGGGATAAGTTGTAATGTTCGCGCTAACGCCTTGATCCGGCGGAGCGCTTCGGTGCGCGCGATTTGGATAAGCCAAACCGCGTCCTTGAACGAAAGCGTGATCGTCGCGCCGCCACGGCGGACAAGAATTACAAGGCAAACGAACCGGGGGGCCTGAAGAGAAAAACGTGAATTCAATTCGCGGATTTTTCCGCTAAGCGGTTGGCGGCCCAACAAAATCGGCTTGCGACTTGGCCGCGCGAACCTGCACTGAGGCCGCATCGGCGGCACATAAGCCGCCATTCGCGATTGCGCCGCGATCCACCATGTCAAACAGCCGGATACACCTCCATTTGATGTAGAGCGCGAACGTCTGTGTTCAAGGCCTCGCGCTGATTATTTCACCGCGACGACAGCTCTTTGCCAAGCGCGGCGGCGGCGCGGGATAAATATACTCTGACCTCGTATCCGCTACTTGCTTTTCGCCTGGAACCTCACCGGCACCTTCTTCTTCACAGTCTTGTGAGCGGAAAAAGAGACCTCGTCGCCGGATTTGGTTTCAAACCCGACCTTGACCGGCACCGATACCTTCTTCGACGCCTTGAACGACACGGTATGTTTTCTGTTCATAGCTTATCTCTCGGCTAAGATGATTAGGTTGTTGACTTCGGAAATTACGCGCATTCGTCCAGCGCGAGGAGATTGTCATTCCACACGCCGTCCGCATACGTGCGGACGTATTCCCCGTATGTACCATTGACGATGCCGACATCGGCCCGCCTGTTTCCGACCATGGTATAGAACGTATTGGTCTTCGCTTTGATGGAGTCGATAACCTCCTGGCGGGTCCACTTCCATGTGGCGCCGCCTAGGTGCGTGATGCCTTCGTGGGTGTCGTTGCGCGGCTGCTTATTGATGCAGGTGACTTGAACATCGGCCATTACGAATTTCCTTTCGATTTCCATCTTGACGAGATGCTCCCGCCATGATTCGGTGCCTTACGAACGAAGCATTTCATCATTGAGGCTATCTGCCTCATACATAAGGCATTGAAATAGACCTTGCAAGGCGCAAGGTCAAGCGCTTCGTCCTAGGCAACCCAAAATGGAGAACAAATGGCGCTTCCGATCGCTGAATTAGGCCGACTGATTACCGCTAAACGGGGCTCTCGCGGTATTCGCGCCGCCGCCGCGGATGTCGGGATAAGCCAAGCGACTCTTTCAAGAGTAGAGAATGGGCATATGCCCGACCTCGCGACTTTCGCCAAAATCTGTAAATGGTTGGATCGCGATCCGAGGGAGTTTCTCGGGATCGAAGTCACCGATGCGCCCGCTCCGGCGCAAAAGGCAGTCGTTCACTTCAGGAAGAAGAAGACAGTCAACCTTGAAACAGCCACAGCGCTGGGCGAACTGATTCTTGCAGCGCAGCGCGCCGTTCAGGCCAGAGATGATTTGATCGGCGAGTAGTAATGAGGAGAGGGTTAAAGGCACAAGCTGAGAGGGCGGCAGCGGCGGCGCGAACCGCACTGCGGATTGGCTCTCTCTCCGCCCTTGATCCTTGGGCGTATGCTAAGCATCTCGGATTGATGATCCTCGACTTCGGAGCGCTTGGCTTATCGAAGGCGACCACACACCAACTGACTTTCGCCGACAAGGAAAGCTGGTCCGCAATGACCCTCAAAGAGGGCGAAACAACCGCAATCCTTGTCAATCCAAGCCATAGCGCCGCAAGGCAGCGCAGTAGTCTCATGCACGAAATTGCTCATTTTGAACTAAAGCACATTCCAAGTCGGATCGAGGTATCAAAGAATACCGGAATGCTGTTGCTCAGCGACTATTCCGACGAGCACGAATCAGAAGCCGATTGGTATGGCGCTGCCCTTCTCCTGCCCAGGGACGCACTCGCTCACCATCGCGCACGCCGGCATACGATCTCGGAAATTGCCGCTATCTATGGCGTAAGCGAAACGCTCTGCGAATGGCGGCTGCGAATGACCGGTGTGGAAATTCAACTCCTCCGCGCGCAAGGCTTCAGGTAATGCCTGTCCGCCTATTTCGACCGACTCCCAAACGTCTTGGGCACATTCGGCCGTCCCGCCCGTTTCATCCGCGATCTGCCGCCTTTGCCGCGTGAGGCTTTGCCGCCGTCGTCGGTCTCGCCGCCATCGCGCACCGCGTTTAGGAACGCGTCGTCCACCGCGCGTTCCACTTCGCTTTGCCGCGCGAACGGGTCGTCGGCGACGGCGAGTTCCACGGCGGTCAGCCGTTTGATCTCGTCGCGCAGCCGCGCGGCGGTTTCGAATTCGAGGTCGCCCGCCGCTTTGCGCATCTGCTTTTCAAGGTCCGCCAGATGCGCCTTGATGTTGTGGCCGATGAAGGCAGTGTCGGCCTCGCCGAACTCGCCCGCGCCCACCGTCACATGGTCGCGCTCATACATGCTGCCCATGATGTCGCCGATCTGCTTTTTGATCGAGGCGGGCGTGATGCCGTGCGCGGCGTTATAGGCGCGCTGCTTCTCGCGGCGGCGCGTGGTCTCCGCCATGGCGCGCTCCATCGAGCCGGTGATGCGGTCGGCATAGAGAATGACATTGCTGTCCACATTGCGCGCGGCGCGCCCGATGGTTTGGATCAGGCTGGTCTCGCTGCGCAGAAAGCCTTCCTTGTCGGCGTCGAGGATCGCCACCAGCGCGCATTCGGGAATGTCGAGCCCCTCGCGCAAAAGGTTGATGCCGATCAGCACGTCGAAGGCGCCCAGCCGCAGATCGCGGATGATCTCGATGCGCTCCAGCGTTTCGACATCGCTGTGCATATAGCGCACGCGAATGCCCTGCTCGTGCATATATTCGGTGAGGTCTTCCGCCATCTTCTTGGTCAGCGTGGTGACAAGGGCGCGATAGCCCTTCTTCGCCACGGTGCGGCATTCGGCGATCAGATCGTCCACCTGGCTTTCCACCGGGCGGATCTCCACCGGCGGATCGATGAGGCCCGTGGGGCGAATGACTTGCTCGGTGAAGATGCCGCCGGTGCGCTCCATCTCCCATTTGCCGGGCGTCGCGCTGACATAAACCGATTGCGGGCGCATCGCGTCCCATTCCTCGAATTTCAGCGGGCGGTTGTCGATGCAGGAGGGCAGGCGGAAGCCGTATTCCGCCAGGGTGAATTTGCGCCGGTAATCGCCTTTGTACATCGCGCCGATCTGCGGCACGCTGACATGGCTTTCGTCGCAGAACACCAGCGCCTCGTCGGGTAGATATTCGAACAGCGTCGGCGGCGGCTCGCCCGGTTTGCGCCCGGTCAGCCAGCGCGAATAATTTTCGATGCCGGCGCAAGAGCCCGTCGCCTCGATCATCTCCATGTCGAATTGGGTGCGCTGTTCCAGGCGCTGGGCTTCGAGCAGCTTTCCCTCGGCGCGGAACTGGTCGAGCCGCAGGCGCAGCTCCTCCTTGATGCCCTTGATCGCCTGGGCCAGCGTCGGGCGCGGCGTCACATAATGCGAATTGGCATAGACCTTGATCGCGTCCAGCGCCCCCGCCGAACGGCCGGTCAGCGGGTCGAATTCGGTGATGCTGTCCACATCCTCGCCGAACAGCTCGATGCGCCAGGCGCGGTCTTCGTAATGCGCCGGGAAAATGTCGATGGTATCGCCGCGCACGCGAAACGCGCCGCGCACGAAATTGTTGTCGTTGCGCCTATATTGCAGGGCGCTGAGCTCGCGCATCAATTCCATGCGGTCGAGCTTGGCGCCTTTCTTCACCGTGACGGCAGTGCCCGAATAAGTCTCGACCGCCCCGATGCCGTATATGCACGACACCGATGCCACGATGATAACGTCGTCCCGCTCCAAAATCGCCCGCGTCGCCGAATGGCGCATGCGGTCGATCTCCTCGTTCACCGAGGAATCCTTTTCGATATAGGTGTCGGTGCGCGGGATATAGGCTTCGGGCTGGTAGTAGTCGTAGTAAGAGACGAAATACTCCACCGCATTGTCGGGGAAGAAATTCTTCATCTCGGCGTAAAGCTGCGCCGCCAAGGTTTTGTTCGGCGCCAGGATCAGCGCGGGCCGCTGCACAATGTCGATCACCTTCGCCATGGTGAAGGTTTTGCCCGAGCCCGTGACACCCAGCAGAACCTGATCGCGCTCATTGGCGTTGACGGCGGTGACGAGCTCGGCGATGGCGGTGGGCTGATCGCCCGCCGGCTCGTACTCGCTGACCAGCCGAAAGCGCTTGCCGCCTTCGGATTTCTCGGGCCGGGTGGGGCGATGGGGCACAAAGCCCGCAATCTCCGCGCCCGTCATCGCGCCGAAGCCTGTGGGGCTTTCCGCGAACCCGCCGCCCTTGGGGGACGAAGCGGCGGAGCCGCGTGGAACCATGCCGTTGTTGTGCGCCATAACGTCCAATATAGGCGCTGGCGCGCCGCTTTTCATCTATTCGATCTTCGCCGTCCGCGTGGCATCGAAGGGATGGTCGACCTGCGCCTGCATGCCGTCACGGGCATGGAAGCGCGCGAAAAGAGCAAGTTCCATGGCTCAGCGCCCGGCATTCAGCATGCGTTCCGCCGCAGGCAGCGAGCCGCCTTCCACCAGCAATCCGATATACCGCGCGCCGTTCAGACGGTGTTGCCGGACGGCCTGATAGGCCGGGCTGTCATACCAGGCTTTGGCGATCTCCATCGAGGGGAACTCGACCACCGCCACGCCTTCGACCTTGTCGCCCTCCAATTGAAGGAACGGCGTGTAGGCGGCGATGTTGCGGGCGCCGAAGCCTTCGATCGTCGGGCCGATCTTCAACCAATAGAGTTCGAGCTGCTTTCGGTCGATGACTTCCTGGCAGATATAAACGAAATAAGCCGCCATGCTGTTCTCCGTTGATGGGTGTTACGCCGCCCGCGCCGCGGCTTGCGGATAATATTGCGCCATCAACCTTCCGGTATAAGACAGCAGATTGGGATAAAGGCACGCCGCATCGCGCAGCGGTCCGGCGAAATAGGGCGTCAGCACACTCGCCGCGAAGGCGAACGCCGTGGCGTCCGCGCCGCAAGGTTCCGGCCCCATCAAATAAGGCTTATCGCCGATAATCGCCGAGAGCGCGCCGAGCGAGCGGCTGCCCAGATCGGCGATCTCCGCCGTCGTGTGGTGGCCAAGGCCTTGCGCATAAAGCGCCCCTTTCACCCGCTCGCGGGTATCGCGGCGCGCGTGATCGCGCATGCCTTCGGGCATCTTGTCGAAGAACGTCGCGGGGCCTTTGACGAAATTGGCATCGTCCATCCAGCGTTCCTGAACCATGGCCCAATAAAGATGATCCTCCAGCATGCGCTCCACCGCCCAGGCCCGGGCGCGCTGCTCCACCGTCAAGCCAAGGTCGAAATCGATGGCGTATGTCTTCTCCAGATAATCGCGGATGAAGGTGGAATCGCCGATCCGCTCGCCGCCATCCTCGATCCAGGGGATTTTCCCCTTGGGGCCGTTCTGCGGAATGCCGCCCTCGCCATAAGCATAGGGCAGGCGGGACATTTTCAGCTGCATATCGGTCTTGATGGCAAAGGGGCTGGCGGCGGGAAGCCCGAAGGCCGGGAAAATTCCGTAAAGTGCGATCATCGTTTGTCTCCTTTTGGTGGAGAGGTCATACTGCCATCCTACTGACAACATGCTGTCAGCAGTGTTGGGCTAGAAGCTTTTCATGAGACGCGCAGACAGGCTGTTCCGCATTATCCAGATCTTGCGGCGCAAGAAGCGGCCGATCACCGCCGAGGAGATCGCCGAGGAATTGGAAACCTCGGTGCGCACCATCTATCGCGACATCGCGCAATTGATGACCGAGCGCGTGCCGATCCGCGGCGAGGCGGGTGTCGGCTATGTGCTGGAAGGCGGTTTCGACATGCCGCCCTTGATGTTGACGCCCGACGAAGTGGAAGCGGCGATGCTGGGCGCCAGCTGGGTGATGAACCGCGCCGATCCCGCGCTGAAGCGCGCCGCCGGCGATCTCATTGCCAAGATCGGCCAGGTGATCCCCGAACATCTGCGCCCGCTGATGATGGAGCCGGCGCTGAGCGCGCCGCCGCGCTGGGCGGCATCGCCGGATACCATCGACATGGCGCGGTTGCGCACCGCCATCCGCGCGCAAGGCAAGGTGCAGCTTCTCTATCGCGACGAGACGGGGACGGAGACCGAGCGCGTCATCTGGCCGATTGCGGTGGCTTACTTCGACGCGGTGCGCGTGATCGTGGCGTGGTGCGAACTGCGCGTCGGCTTTCGCCATTTCCGCACCGACCGCGTGGTGCTCGCCGATTTCCTCGAAGCACGCTACCCAACCCAGCGCGCGCGGCTGAAGGTGCAATGGCAGAAGGAGATGCAGGAAAAAGAGCGCGGGCGGGGCGCCTGAGGCCGTCCTTGCACGTCGGACCATTTTTCCTTATTGTAAGGAGGTAAGGAGACCTTTCATGAACGCGGTGTTCGGCAAAATTACCTCCAAGGCGCAGACCACCTTGCCCAAGGAAGTGCGCGAGGCGCTGGGCGTGAAACCCGGCGACATGCTGGTTTATCGTATCGCCAAGGGAAGGGTGACGCTGGCGCGTGCCGAACCGATGGACCGCGCCTATCTCCAGGCGGTGGAATCGACCCTCTCGGAATGGGCGAGCGCCGAAGATGCCGCTGCGTATGACAAGCTGTAACCGGCAATGATGATCTGCGAAGCAGGCGACGTCGCCATCGTGCCGTTTCCGTTTACGGATATGGCGGTTGCCAAACCACGCCCCGCATTGGTGCTGTCGACGCAAAAATCAAACAGCGAATCCGGCAACACGATCTTCGCCATGATCACGACAGCGGCCAAAAGCCATTGGCCGACCGACGTGCCGCTCGTGAATGCGGAAGCGGCAGGTCTCAATGACGCATCGCTGGTGCGGCTTAAACTTTTCACGCTGGACAACAGATTGGTAGCGCGAAAAATCGGCAAACTGTCGCCGCGCGACCGCGCAGCCGTGCGCAAGATGCTGCGGGCGGTGGTGGAGATATAGCTGTGCTGCATCCTTCGCAGCTTGTGATGTCTTGATGATCGAAGCGTCCCGTCGCGCCGGGATCATTAGAAATATTTGGACAAAGTGTGATCGCGCCGCCGCACTTCTCGTTCGGTTGCACAAATAACAAGCACGATCCGAAATTGTGCGGTGCTGTGAAATATGATCTTCTTGCATGAGAAGTTTGCGAGTGGGGCGTGCCATGAACATCCTCGATGTGAAGCATGACTGTCTGGGAAAGTTCCGGCGCATGACGGGCGGCGAACCAAAGGCCGGCGCGCAGCTTCTTCTGTGGGAAAAGCAATGGCGGCGGCGTCAGGCGCTGGAGCGCAAATTCGTTCTGGAGTCGAACGGGGCCTTGGTACAGGCCTACAAAAAAATCCAAGCCGACGAACAGAGCGAACAATCTAGTCACGAAATTCTCGCTTACGGATCGATCCTGCTCGACGTGCTGCGCTCGCAGCCCTCCGTCGATTGGACACAGCTTTACGACCGCGCGGAATTTCTGGAATCGCCGCCAAGCGCGCCCGCGCCGTTGGCTCTGGCGCAGGAACCGCAACGGGAAAATTTCCTGCCGCCGCCCACGCGCAATCTGATCGAACGCATGCGCGCCGAGCGCCGCGACGATGTGGCGGCAGGCGAGGCCGCGTTCCGCAGCGCGCATGACGAATGGGACAGCATGACGCGCTGGCAAATCAAAGCGCACGATGCGGCGACCAAAAAATTTCGCGCCGCGACGGCGGATTGGGAAGCGCGCCAGCTGGCCTTCTATTCCGCGCAGACCAAGACCAACGCCAATCTCGATGCGCTGCGCCGCGACTATGACAAGAAGAAGCCCGATGCCGTCGCCGCTTGCAGCGATCTGGCGCTGCTCGCGGTGGGCCGCCCCGAAGGATTTCCGGCTTATTGGTGGACCGCGCTCGACGGCAAAACCGGCGTCGCCACCATCGATTACGAATTGCCGTCGCTGGACCGCATGCCCAGCGTCAAGGCGATGAAATATGCGCCCGCGCGCGACGTGTTCGAGACCGTGGCGCTTTCGCCGGGCGAACGCGAAGCGCTTTATGCCGAAGCGCTTTATCAAACCTGTCTGGCGGTGTTGCATGTGGCCTTCGCCACCGACAGCGCCGACGCGATCAAGGCCATCGTCTTCAATGGCTGGGTCAACTTCATCGATCATGCCAGCGGACGGCCGGGGCGCGCCTGCATCATGTCGCTGCAAACCACCAAGCGCGCCTTTCGCGAGATCGATCTCTTCGCCGTCGATCCGCGCGCCTGTTTCAAAGCGCTCAACGGCACGGTCGGCGCCAAGCTCGCCGCCATGACGGCGCACGCGCATTAGAGCATCGGCGTGACGCGTTAGCCTAGTCGGCCTTCAGCATATCCGCGGTCTTGGCCGCGTCGGCTTGCGCTTTGGCAAGATCGGGCTCGGCGATGCCGGTGCGCGCCTGCGCGGCCGCCGCTTCCAGCTTCATTTTCATCGCGACGCCGCCATCGGGAATGGCGCCGTGCCCGGCATTGGCGCAGGGGTTCATTTCCTTGGCGTCGAAGCCGGGGCCGCCCGGACCCACCAGGCAATTGAGCGTGTGATGCAGATGGGTGTGCACCAAAGCGACGTCGCCGCTTTGCGCCGCCAGCCCGGCATGGGTCGCGGCCAGCACGATTTCGGAATGGCCATCGGCAAGCGCCGCGCTTGGCAACAGCGTCATGGCGGCAAGCGTGAAAAGAAGGCGAGGTTTCATCGGGTCGTCTCCTGTTTTACCAGCGCAGCAGCCAACGCCCCACCATCGCTCCCAGAAGGCCGACCAGCGCGATGCCGAATGTGTACCACACCGCCACGAACACCGCAGCGCTCTCGTCGCAATGAAAGGCGTAAATCCAGGCCCCCGCCGCACCTGCCAGAAGGCCTGCCACGGCGCCGGAAAGCGCGGGACGCGTCGGCGCCAGACGCTTCATGCTCCACATCACGCCGACAAAAATCGGCAACGCCAGCGCCACGATCCGCCAGGGACACACGGTGTGCGACGCACCCATCAAGAGATGTGTGTGCAAGGAAGCGGGCGCGCTTGTCCATTGCGCGATGGCGAGAAGGGCAATGACAGCAAGCGGCAGAATTTCCAGCGCGCCTTGCACAAGGGCGCGCGCGCCGGGCCGCGCCAAGCGCTCCAGCGTCCATAGCGCGGTCAGCGCGGCGGCCAGCGTGTAGAAGAACTTCATCCAATAAGCCCCGGTCGTCATCGCCGCCATCAGATCGGGGCGAATGCCGAGCCACAGCACCATCAGCACGAAAGAAACCAGCGCGCCCGCGCCCAGCCCCAGCGCCAGAATGCGCAGCGCCGCAAAACGTGGAACTACCGCGAGATTTTCGCTCAGCCGTTCGATCAGCGCGTCGGTCTTCATGGTTCGCGCTCCTTGCCGATCATGGCGGAGAGGGTTTTCAGCGCGCGATGCACGCCCACCTTTACCGCCGATTCCGACAGGCCGGTGCGCGCCGCCGCTTCCGCCGTCGATAGGCCTTCGAGCTTTACGGCGCGGACGAGGCGGCTTTTGGCCTCGGGCAATTTCGCCAGCAAGCGTTCGACGTCGCGGCTGGCCAAGGCGTCCTCGTGATCTTCATGCGCCCAAACCGCGTCCGCCTCTTCCAGCGGTAAGGTGCGGCGCAGCTTGGCGCGGCGGTAATGATCGATCAGCTTGTAGCGCGCGATGGCATGCAGCCAGGCGGTGAAGGGCTGGGCGGCGTCATAGCTGGCGCGGCGGGTGTGAATGGCAATCAGCGTCTCTTGCACCAGATCCTCCGCGTCCGCCACCGCCCGTCGCGCATAATAAGCCCGCAGATGTGGGGACAGCGCGGCCAGAAGCGCGCGATAAGCCGCGCCGTCGCCCGCAAGCGCCGCCAGCATCATCGCCTTCAGCCGCGTTTCGGCGTCGCTCACCTTTGCTCCCTTGGCTTAGTTCGCACCAAAGCCCCGCATCGTTACAGGCGCGCTGAGTGTAACCGAAACCGCGCCGGCCCGAACTAGCTCTGTGCAACCAACTTACACCACGGAGACATCCATGAAGATTTTTCAAGCAGGCGCGGCGTTCGCGGCGGTCTTGTTCCTCGGCGCGGCCAATGCCGAGACCACAAGTATGACGCATCCGGCGACCACTTCGGCGATGTCGGGTTCGGCCATGTCGGGCGGCGCGATGTCGGGGGGCGCGATGTCCACCAATGCCATGAGCAAGGACAAGAAGAAGCCCAAGAAGAAACACGCCGCGATGCAGGGCTCGTCCATGGGCACTTCCATGGGCGCCAGCTCTGGCGGTGCCATGCACAACACCTCCGGCAGCATGGGCCACTGACCTTCGCGCGGTCCGGCCGTCATCCGGCCGGGCCGCGTTTCAGTTGAAGGGCTGCGGGCGCTGATAGACCAAGCTATCGCCGTCCCACACTTCCATGCGCACGACGCCTTTGCCCTTCATGGCATGGGCCAGCACTTTGGCCTTGGTGTCGTCGGCGCAGTCGGCGGCCACCTTGGCGGCCAGCGTTCCGTCGTCATTGAGGTAGCGGATGTCGTAGCTTGGCATGTCGTCTCTCCATGCCCCCGGCTCCTGGAAATCTGTGCCATGGGCGCGTGAAAGTCGAATGACAAATTTGGGAACATTCGGCGTGGCTTAGCGCCGGGCGCGCGGGCGGCGCAAAACTTTACCGCGCTGCAATGTTGACAACGGGCCTGGCCGTTCCCACCTCTTGGTTAGCCGATTTTGGGGAGACCAAGCATGGTTGACGTTAATGTGCCGCCGCGCGCCGCGCCGAGCGGCGATTCCAAGCGCCTGATGGCGATTGTGGGTTACGGGCTGTTTCTGGCCGGCTGGCCGACGCTGCATCTGGCGACCATCGCAGCCGTCATCCTGGCTTATATACAGCGCGGCGAGTTTTACGGGACGATCTGGGAATTGCACTACACCAACATCATCCATACTTTCTGGATTTCGCTGCTGGTAAGCGCCGTCGCGATCCCGCTGTGCTTTGTCGGCGTCGGCTTCGTCGTGCTGGCGTTTTTGGTGGTCTGGTTCCTCTACCGCACGATCAAAGGATTGATCCGCGCGCTGGACGACAAGGCGTACACCTGAAACGGCTCAGCGTTCTTCGAACTGGCGCATTTGCTGCGCGGCATGCGCGGTTTGGCGCGGCGCGCGCGGACGCGCGAAGAAAAAGCCCAGCACGCCCAGAACGGCGGTCAGCGCGAAGGAATATGGCGTGACCGCGAAGATCACGTCGGGCACATTGGCGGCGGTGTGCAGGCTCATGCCCATTTGCGCGCCCCACAGCGTGCAGTTGCCGATGCCGTCGCTCGAGATCGGGCAGCCGTCATATTTGGTGGTGAACACGGCGAGCGTCGGCAGCACCAGCGCCAAGATCGGCAGCAGCAAGAGGCTGAGCGTGCCCATCAGCGGACGGCGCGCGAAGAAGGCGGCCAGCGTGCCGACGACGGCGACCGTAATCAGGAATAATGTGTTGGTGGCCACGCCCCAGGCCAGCACCAGCGCATCATGCAGCCCGCCGCCCAGCGTCATGCCGTGGCAGGCATCCGGGCCCGGGGCGCATTGTCCGGCAAAGGCGATGGTTCGCACCAGCCACACCAGCGCCGAGGGGCCGAGCAAAAGCACGACGCAGACGCCCCAAAGCGTGAGCGCCATCAGATGATCGCGTGGATGTTGTTCCCCCATGGCGGTATTTTAGGCATATCCGAGCGCCGTTGTGCGAAAATGCTTAAGCCATGATTAACGCTGCGGGCGGACGGATCGACGCGCCCCCTTGATATGTTGTAGTTCGCAATGCCGCCTCTACACATGGTAGTAAAAGGGGCCCCAAGGGACCGCTGGATGCGCAAGATCTTTTGGATGACCATCGGCTGGATCCTGGTGATCGTGGGCATTGTGCTGACGCCCGCCCCGGTGCCGATCCCCCTGATCGGGGTGCTGCCGCTCCTGATCGGCTGCGCCATCCTCTCCACCCACTCCAAATGGTTCCGCAGAGCGTTTCAGCGCCTGCGCCTTCGCTTCGGATACGTCTCGCGCTGGCTCGACCGCTTCGTGCACCGCGCCCCGCGCATCGTGAAGGTGATGATCCGGCGCACCCATCCGCTTTCGTTGCTGCGCCATGCCCGGCGCTATCCCAAAAAGGATGGCTGATGGCGCCCGGCTATACCCTCGATTTCGACGCGCCTTATGGCGAGGCGCAGCAGCTCAGCCCGCTGGTTCGCCGCGTGCTGGCGAACAATCCCAGCCCCTTCACCTTCAAGGGCACCGGCACTTATATCGTCGGCACGCGCGAGGTGGCGGTGATCGATCCGGGGCCCTTGCTCGGGGCGCACATCGACGCCTTGAAGCGCGCGCTGGCGGGCTGCGCCGTGACGCACATCCTCATTACCCATACCCATGCCGATCATTCGCCGGCGGCGGCGGCGCTCAAGGCATGGAGCGGGGCGCAAACTTACGGCTTCGGCCCGCATCCTGTGGGCGATGAGGGCGGCGCGCGGGTCGAAGAGGGCGGCGACGGCGATTTCGTTCCCGATGTCCGCGTGGGGCATGGCGATGTTCTGTCGATCGGCGGGCTAACGATCGATTGCCTGCACACGCCGGGGCATATTTCCAACCACATGTGCTACGCGCTGCGCGCGGAATCCGCGCTGTTCAGCGGCGATCATGTGATGGGCTGGTCGTCCACCGTGATCTCGCCGCCCGGCGGCGACATGGCCGATTACATGGCGAGCCTCGACATGCTGACCCGGCGCCGCGACGCCGTGCTTTATCCCACCCATGGCGGGCCGGTGACGCAGCCGGGGCCCTATCTCGAATTCTGCCGCGACCATCGCCTGGCGCGCGAGGCGGAAATTCTTGGCTGCATCCAGGGTGGCATCGGGGCGATTGCGCAAATCGTGGCGCAGCTCTACGCCGGGATCGACAAACGCCTCCACCCCGCCGCCGCCCGCACCGTGCTGGCCCATCTCATCAAGCTCGAACGCGAAGGACGCGTGCGAAGCGCGGGCGAGGGTGACTGTTACAGTCCTCTATAGACGAAGTCATGAAGCTCGACCTCGCCGGTGCCGAGACAGAATATCGCCGGTTTCAAGCTGAGAAAGCCGCCGAAGACGTTGTGATGAAATCCCGACACTTCCATCTGCCAGGGATGCTGGATCCAGGAATTGCCGTCCGTCGAATAGTAATATGTTATGACATTTTCTTCGTTTCTGATCTTCAGCCGCACTCTTCCAACCGACATCTTCTGGCGCATCCAGCTCTGTTCGCCGCCGCAATTGTAGGTGAACATTTCATCACTGCTGAAACCGACGCCGCAGAACATCTTGTCGCTGTAGAACAGGCTGAGCCCGGCCTGCACGCCCGCAGGGATGACCAGCGTTACTTCCACTTCGTAGCTTCTGTCGCCGACGATGAAGCTCAGCGGCGAGCAATCGGCGAGCGCGTCGCCCTTCGCGGCGAGGAACAGCGCATGATCGCCGTAGCGGGCGCGCTTCATCTCGTCCTCTTGGGGATTGAAGAAGCTCCATTGCACGCCGAATTTGTTGGTCGAGAAATCGTCGGACAGCGCATGACCGGACGGCCCCGCCCGCCCGTTCTTCGGTTTGGGCATCGCTGTTGAGAGCGTGCCGCCGGTGGCGCGGAACCAGCCGTCGGCCGTCCACGCCATTGGTTCCAGCAGCGTCTGGCGTCCCAGCGTGCGAAAGCCGTTTTCGTAGCCGTGATAGATCATCCACCAATCGCCGCCCGGCCCTTCGACCAGCGAGGCATGGCCGCGCGACCACCAGGGCTCGTCTTTGCTCTTGGTGTGGACGATCGGATTGTGAGGGCAGGTTTCCCAAGGCCCGTTGATCGAATGCGACCGTGCGGCAACGACCATATGGCTTGTCGGTGGGCCCGCGGTGCCGCCGACGGCGGAAATGAGATAAAACCAATCGCCGCGCCGGACGATTTTGGGGCCCTCGGGCGCATACATTTCGACGACCCAGTCGGCGGGGTAGTGCCAAGGGCTATAGACATGCTCCAAGGCGCCGACCGTCGCCAAGCCGTCGTCGGTCAAGCCGATGCGGCTGATGCCGCCGACAAACAGATAGCGCTTGCCGTCCTCGCCGACGGCATGGCCGGGATCGATGCAGTTCGGAATTTTCAGATCGATGGGGTCGCTCCACGGCCCGCGAATATCGTCGGCATGGATGACGAAGATGCCCTGTTGGCCGCCGGGCGTCGCCGGGATGTAGATAAAATATCGCCCATTGTGTTTGACCAAATCCATCGCCCAGACCGAGCCGATGGGCTTGGGCAGCGCGGGACCGATCGGCGTCCAGTTCACCAGATCGCGCGAATGCCAGATGACGACGCCGGGATAAGAGATGAAAGACGAAAACGTCATGTAATAGTCGTCGCCGTCTTTCAGCACGGTGGGATCGGGATGGTCGCCCGGAACAATCGGATTGAGAAACGTGCCGTTGCCAAGATCGGCTTTGCGCTGACCTTCGATGCCGGGCGACGGCTTGGCATGATGCGGTTTGGGTTTTGCCTCGGCAGCGATGGTGGGAATTTGCGTCGACCCCGCACCGATCAGCGCGGCTTTGAGAATATTTCGGCGGGAGGTGAATTCCATCGCGCTACGCCCCTTTCACCTTTGCTAACAGATCGCGCACTAGTTCGGCGTTGCGGCCCATGTCGGCGGTGCCGACGCGGCTTTTGGCGCGCACGTCGATCAACACGCCAAAGGCGCCGGCGGGGCGCACGCGGATCACGATGTCCGAGACGATGCCGAACCAGAAGCTGGTGTCGGTCGCCTCGATGCGTCCGCTCTTCAGATCGAACGACGCCACTTGCCAGTCCAGCGCATTCACCGCGTTGAGCGAGCGCCAGAAGAGTTTGTGGAGATACGTCTTCTGCGGCAGTGAGCGGGTCATAAAGGGCTGCGTCTTGATATCCATATAGGCGTATTTCTGCGCCACCGAGGTCGTGACGCGCGCGCCTTCATAAGTCACGACAACCGGCCCGTCATAACTGGCAGGATTGGGCGCACCCTTGCGCCAGGTGAGCAGGGTGTCGAATTTCGGCGCATCGCCGATGTCGGTGGAAATGTCGTGAATTCGCGGCAGCGAATAAGACAGCCACAGATAATCCGCCGGCAGTCCCACCAGCAGCGCCGAGCCGACCAGCCCCGCCATGCCCAGCCGCCAGCCGTCGCTTTCGTTGTGCCACAGCGCCCGGGCGATCCAGGTGGCGCCCGCAATCAAACCGAGCGCGCCGACGCCGACGCCGGGCTGCAGAATTTTCACGCCCAGCGCATAATTCCAAAAGCCAAACCGCGTGCCGAAGGCGCCGGTCAGCGCAATCGCCAGCCCCAGCATAAAGCCGCCAAGGGATAGGCTCGCAAGCAGCTTCTGGTAACGCATGACACCCCATCAATTGCGTCAGCTTGGCAGGCGGTGATCCGCATAGCGCGCGCGCAAGGCAATCTTCTGAATCTTTCCCGTCGCGCTGTGCGGAATGGACTCCGCGAACACCACGTCGTCGGGCATCCACCATTTGGCGATCTTGCCGGAGAGATACGCCAGCATGTCGGGCTTTGTCACGTACTGGCCGGGCTTGAGCACAACAATAAGCAGCGGTCGTTCGTCCCATTTGGGATGTCGCACCCCGATCACCGCGGCTTCGGCGACCGCCGGATGGCCCATGGCCAGATTTTCGATTTCGATGGAAGAAATCCATTCCCCGCCGGATTTGATGACGTCCTTGGCGCGGTCGGTGATGGTCATGTAGCCGTCCTCGTCCAGCGTCGCCACGTCGCCGGTGTCGAACCAGCCCTCGGCGTCATAGGCAGAGGCGCCGTCGCCCTTGAAATAGGCCTTGGAAACCGCGGGCCCGCGCACCTTCAGCCGCCCAAACGTCTTGCCGTCGCGCGGTAATTCGACATCGTCGTCGCCGACGATTTTCATTTCGACGCCGAAGGGCGGGCAGCCCTGACGCGCTTTGTAGTCGAGCCTCTGTTCCAGCGGCAGCCCCGCCTGCTTGACCTTCAGTGTGCCCAGCGTGCCCAGCGGGCTCATCTCGGTCATGCCCCAGGAATGGACGACGTCGATGCCGTATTTGCGCTCGAAGGTCTCGATCATGGCGCGCGGGCAGGCCGCGCCGCCGATCAGCACGCGCCTCAGGTGCGGCAGCGTCTGGTTGGTTTCTTCCAAGGTGCGCAGCAGGCCGAGCCAGGCGGTCGGCACCGCCGCGGTCATGGTCACTGCTTCTTCGGTGAACAAGGCGCAGAGCGAGGGTCCGTCGAGCCGGGGCCCGGGCATCACCAGCTTGGCGCCGACCATTGGGGCGGCGAAGGTGATGCCCCAGGCATTGGCGTGAAACATCGGCACCACGGGCAGGATGGTGTCGCGGTTCGACAGGCCCAACGTGTCGGTGTTGCAGGCCATCATGGCGTGCAAGGTGTTGGAGCGGTGGCTGTAAAGCACGCCCTTGGGATTTCCCGTGGTGCCGGAGGTGTAGCAAAGCCCGCAGGCAGTGGATTCTTCGAATTCCTTCCAGGCGAAATCGCCGTCGGCGTCCGCGATGAAATCCTCATACGCGACGAGGTTCGCAATGTCCGCCTTGGGCAAATGTTCGCGGTCGGTCAGCGCGATATAAAGCTCCACCGATTTCATCTGCGGCGCCAGCTTGGCGACAAGCTCGGTGAAGGTAATGTCGAACATCAGCACGCGGTCGCCGGCATGTTCCACGATCCAGGCGAGCTGATCGGGAAAGAGGCGCGGGTTCAGCGTGTGATAAATCGCGCCGATGCCCGCGATGCCGTACCACGTCTCCATATGGCGCGCGGTGTTCCAGGCCAGCGTGGCGACGCGGTCGCCGAGCTTGATGCCATGCGCGTCGAGCGCGCAGGCCAGTTTGCGCGAGCGCTTTGCGATGGCGCGATAATTGGTGCGTTCGATGGGGCCTTCCACGCTGCGCGACACCACTTCGCGCTCGGCGTGATAGAGCGCGGCGTGATCGATGATTTTGTGGACCAAGAGCGGCCAGTCCTGCATCAGCCCCAGCATGCGCGTTTCCCCTTGGCTATTTTGCCCATCATAGAAATGCGCCGCGCCGGCGCAAACGCACGCCACGCCCAGGCCGCTTTACTAAAACGTCCAGCAAGGAATTGGCTTGGTAACGCTCCCATCAAGCACTAACCAATCCGCACCAAATCTCTCGGAGACCCCTTGACGTAAACGTAAGGGTGTAAGTACTATTACCTACTGATAATTTGTCAGGATAGGGCCGCAAGGTTCAAGAACCGGCTTAAACGGTCAAAAACCGAGGCCCGCGCAAGGGAACGCAGGCAGCCATGAATCGCACATACACCATTCGTCAGCTTACCAAGGAATTCTCCGTCACCGCGCGCACATTGCGCTTTTACGAGGATGAGGGACTGATCGCCCCCGAACGGCGCGGCCAAACCCGCATCTATGCCCAGCGCGACCGCGCCCGGATCATCTTGATCCTGCGCGGGCGGCGCGTCGGATTCTCGCTCGCCGAGATCCGCGAATATCTCAGCCTCTACGATCACAACGGCTCCGTGAAGCAGTTGACGCACGTCAAGGCCAAGTTCGAGGAACGCATCGCGATCCTCGAGCGCCAGAAGGTCGATATCGACGCGGCGATCGACGAGATCCGGCGCGGCATCGCCGAGGTCGAGGCCAGGCTGGATAAACACAGCGAGCGCAACACGCGCACGCCGCAGCCGATCCACGCTTTCGCCGCGGCCTAAGCCGCGCGCCAAGCCTGTCCGTGTGATAGCATCGCCCGCATCATTGCGGGGGATGCTGTCATGCGGGCATTGTGTTGCTTATTGGTTTGCGCGGCGCTTGGCGCTATCGCGCGCGCCGACGACAGTTCGGCGGCGCTTGCCATGGGCGGGATCGTCTTCACCCACGGCACGGCAGTGCGGATGGCGGCAGAAGACCTCTATGTCAGCCCCAAAGCGGTGCGCATCCGCTTCGTCTTCGCCAACGATACCGCCAAGGATATCGACACCATTGTCGCCTTCCCGCTGCCCGATATCGACGAGAACGAGTTTTCCGAATCGCCTCTGGGCACCATCACGCAAGACGCGGTGAACTTCGTCGGCTTCAAAGCGGCGGTGGACGGCAAACCGGTGCCCTTCGCCGTCGAACGGCGCGCTTTCTATAAGGGCAAGGATGTAACGGCGGTTCTAAATGCCGCCGGCGCGCCGCTCAACGCGCTCACCGAAACCAAGGCGCTCGATGCCATCGCCGGTGCCAAGCGCAAGGCATTGCTGGCGGCGGATCTGGTGGACGACGAGAGCGGCGATGGGCTGCATCCCCATTGGCTGCTGCGCACGAAATTCTACTGGCCGCAGCACTTCCCCGCACACAAAAGCGTTGTCATCGAGCATTCCTATCAGCCGGTGACGGGACAATTCTTCTTCGACAAGAGCGCGGTCGCGGACAAGACCCTGACCAAGGACCAGGATTACTGCTTCGATGCGCCCACCAAGGCGAGGCTCGCCGCCATGGCGGACGCCCGGCTCCAGGCCAAGGCGGACAACGGCGCCTATCTCAACGCCTACACCACCGATTACATCCTGAAGACGGCCAACAATTGGAACGGGCCGATCGGGCGCTTCCACCTGACGCTCGACAAGCTGAAGCCGAGCAACGCGCTGTCGCTGTGCTGGGACGGGGAGCTGAAAAAGACCGGGCCGACGACGTTCGAGACGGTGCGCGAAAACTTCGCGCCCGCGCGCGACATCCACATGCTCGTGCTTGAATAAAGCGCTAGTGCCGGTGGAACAGGGCGTTCAACAACCGGCGCAGCCAGCCGGGCGCCGCGGCAGTACGGGTTGGCCCGTTGCCCATTACGCCATAACGGCTGCTCACCAAAAGTCCCAGCATCGCAATCGTGCCTCAGGAACAACGTGTACGGACCATACCACGGATGCCGGCCTGCGACAATCCGCCCACGGAGGATGTGCCGGATTGGTTAATAGCTTCTTAAGGATTTGCGACAGCGCCGTGACATCGCTCGCGCGTCGGCGCGCGTTTAATAAGGATGGCTGCCCGGATTGTTGTCGGGGATGGGGCCGGCGTCCGGCCGGGCGGGATTGGTCTGGCTCGGCGTGCGGCAATTGGCGAAGCCGCTGGCCCAGCCGGCGCGATAATGCTTGTCGGATTGGTACGCCGCGTCGTCGCGCACTTGGTCGCCGCGATAATTGGTGCCTTGCGCCGAGGCGGACGCACAGCCGTCACTATAGCCGTTCTGGAATCCCGGCGTCTGCTTGGCGGCGCGATCCTTGGCGGAGGGAAAAAAGATGCCGCAGCCCGCAAGCGACAGCATGGCGAAACCGGCGACGGCCAGACGATAAGATTTTCTCATGGCGCCAAACTATCACCGCGCCGCGCCCGCGCCAATCGGGCGCCAAGCACCGGCTTTTACCCCGTCTTAACGGCGGGCAGGCCATGCTGCAGCCGGGAAATGGTGTCGGCATGGATCGGGCGGGATTGAAGAAGCTGCGGCTTTTGATCGTGGGCGGGAAACCGCACGCGATCGCGACGCTGCGCACGGTGTTCGGCATCATCGGCATCACCCAAGTTTGCTACACAGCCGATTCCGCGCGCGCCATCGAACTGCTGCGCCATGAGGAATTCGACGCGGTGTTCGCCGATGACGAGGCGGACAAGGTCGGTCACCTGGCCTTTCCCTTGGCGGCGCGCCGCGCGCGCGGCGTCATCAATCCGATGCTTCCGATTTATCTGGTCTGCGCCTCGCCGCTGCGCCATCAGGTCGAAGGCGCGCGCAATGACGGCGTCACCGATGTGCTTGCCCGTCCGATCAGCGCGGCAACCGTCATCCGCAAGCTGCGCGTCGCGGTTCTGACACCAAGGCCCTTCATCATGGCGGGCGAGTTTTTCGGCCCCGACCGGCGCGGCGGCGCGCGCGCGCCTTATGGCGGCGAGGACCGCCGCAGGCGTATGGCGAAGAAGATGAAAGTGTCGGCCGGCGAGACGGCCGCGCTGCTTGCCCAGGGCGAGCCGGCGCCGGTTGATTTGCCGAATTAACGACTAAAATCCCACAATCTGTACGCGCAAACGGCACATAGCCGAAAAACCACGCTTTGCCTTATCCAAGGCTTAAGCGGCCAATTTACCATGTGCTAACGCCAAGTACGGCCAGGACATTTCGCGCCAATACACCATTCAAGGTTGTTTCTTATCCAAAGTGGCAAAAGATATAGGATAATACTCCTTATAGCGGGAGAGCTCTTTTCGCCCGCCTATTAAGGGGAGGGGCCTATGTTGAAATCAGCCGCGATCGAGATCATGCCGCCAGGGGAGGCCGCGCCGCCCGCATCGATGATGCGCGAGCGGGCGTGGCTGGTGCAGGCGACGGTCGCTCATGTGACCGGTGTCGCGTTCAAGGATTTGTGCGCCAGCACGCGCAAGCGGCCCAAGGCGGCCTTCGCACGCCAGATTGCGATGTATCTGTGTCATGTCGTGTTCGCGATGAGTCTCAGCGATGTGGCCAGGACCTTCGGGCGCGATCCTTCCACCGTGGCGCACGCTTTCCGGCGCATCGAGGAATTGCGCGACGATCCCGAGATCGATCGCATGCTGACCTGGCTCGAAGCCATGCTGCCGCGCGCCGCGAGGCTGTCATGAGCAACGATAGCGAATTGGAAAAAATGGCGCGCCGCGTGCTGAAGAGGCTCGCAGGCGGGGCCCATCTCGAACGCGGCGCAAACGGCGATTATGCGATTGCGGGCGGCGCGGGGCGCGCGGGCAAACTCAGCGGTCCGTTCGTTTCAGCGATGCGCGCGCGCGGCTGGCTGACGGGCGAAAGCGACCAGCGCCTCAGGCTTTCGGATGCCGGCGAAGGATTTGTGGCGCGCGAGGGGGCCGACAAATTCGCCGCCCAGCATCAACTGCGCCGCGCCAAAACCATCACCGACCCCGATGGTCGCGAGCGGACGGTCACGTTCAATGCGGCGGAATCTCCGCTGGTGTGGATGCATCAGCGCGGCATTGTCGGCGACGTGCAATGCGCGGCAGGGGAGCGGCTGCGGCGCGACTACACGCTGGCGCAATTAAGCCCGCGCCTCGGCGTCGATTTCAGTGCGCCCGTGGTGTACGGGCGCCGCGCCGCCAAGCCCGGCTTCGCGCTGACCGAAACGGTGATCGCCGCCAAGCAGCGCTTCGCCAAGGCGATGAGCGCGGCGGGGCCGGGCCTCTGCGACATCCTGTTCGATGTGTGCTGTCATTTGAACGGGCTGGAGCACAGCGAACGCGCGCGGGGCTGGCCCAGGGCTTCGGCAAAGGTGGTGCTTGCCATCGCGCTCGACCGCCTCGCCGCCCATTACGGCATGAGCCATGCCGAACCCAGGCGGCGCATCAGAGCCTGGGCGGCCAAGGATGAGACGGGATAAAAGGGAGAGATCTTACGTTGGGCGTTCTAGTGGCTGGAAATGAGAGCGGCGAGGTCGTCTTTCGTATTTCTCCCGTCTTCGGACCTCGCCTGCTCGCGTGCTTTGAGCTCACCTTTCACCCTATCGATATTGTTGAGAATTGTGCCCTTGAGATCGAAGCCCACGGTCATGGCGCCCGCGCAGACTTGGGGGTTGTCTGCGCAAAGCTTCGCCGGAAGTTTCACGGAAGCCCAGTCGGCCGGCTTTGGAGGCGCCAAGCCGGTCAAACCGGGTCTGCCGTAACCCAGATCGGGTTCGTGCGGCATGAACACCGCAACGACGGCGATCCAGAATGCGGCGCGGAAGATCATGGGAAGCGTTCCTCGATTGCACGCGAGCAATCTAGGCGCCACGCTTTTCCAGCTGCTGAAACGATCCGTTAAAGTTCGAAACGATCCGGTTAATTCGGGGCTTTGTGAATATCAACCAAAATGGGCGGTTTGAAAAATCGCTCTGTCTCGATTCAAGAAATCGGAAAATTTTCCACGTTGTTGAGACGCGATTAATTCAAATTTGAGACATGTGCCCATAGCTCGGCGGCGGAGCGCCAAAAAAGACCGCGTAGCGCGTTCGCTGGACGATCGCTTCAAGCCGCGCGCAGTTCGCTCACGGCCTGCAAAGCCTCCTCTATCGATTTTTGGCGCTGCTCGGGCCCGATAAGAAGGCCCTCCGCAACAATGATCTTGAGGTCGGTGACGCCGATGAAGCCGAACACCGCGCGAAGATAGGTTTCGACATGTTCAAACGCGGCGGTCGGCGTGCCCGGTCCATAAAATCCGCCGCGCGAAATTGCGATGATCACGCGCTTGTTGCCCGCCAGACCCTCGGGCCCGGCCGCGCCATAGCGAAAGGTCTTCCCGGCCACGAGAATCCGGTCGATCCAGGCCTTGAGCTGGCTGGGGATCGTAAAGTTGTACATCGGCGCGCCGATGACGACGATGTCGGCGCCCAAGAATTCGTTCAGCACGGCTTGGCTGATCGCAACGTCCTTTTGCACAGCGGGCGATTCCGGTGCCGCGCCCTGGGCCGCGGCAAGATGCTCGGCCGACAAATGCGACAGCGGCTCCGCTGCGAGATCGCGATAGACCATATCGAGGCCGGGGGTGCGCAAACGCTCCACCACGGCGCGGGAAAGCTGGCGGCTGGCGGAATTGGCTCCGAGAATGCTGGCGTCGATGTGCAGCAGATGCATGGCGTCCGTCCTTGGTATAAAATTGTTACCTAGACTATATGGTATACTGCTGCTAACCTGCGCAAGAAGGCACAAGATTGATACTGGAGCACAGCAAAGTGACCGGTCGGGCCGTGGATCACGCTTCGGAGGATTGCCGCGCCGTCAGTGCGGTCCTGGCGCGCGTGGGAGATAAATGGAGCGTGCTCATCATCGTGTTGCTGGGCGGCGGGACAAAGCGCTTCAACGAGATCAAGCGGATGGTCGGCGGCATCTCGCAGCGCATGCTCACGCTCACACTCAGGGGGTTGGAGCGCGATGGACTGGTGACGCGAACGATTTACCCCACGATCCCGCCGCGCGTCGATTACGAATTGACCGGTCTCGGGCGCTCGCTATGGGCTGCCGTCGAACCGCTCGGGTTGTGGGCCCGGGGCCATGTCAAAGAGATCCATACGGCGAGAGACAAGTTCGACAAAAAAGCGAAAAGATGACGGGTTCGCGGCGCCGCTACGCGGCGGGCAGTTCAATAATGGCGGTGAAGCCTTCGCCTTGGGTGCTTTCCACGATCAGCGCGCCGCCATGCAGTTCGCTGAACGCTTTCACCAGCGTCAATCCCAGGCCCGCGCCCGCGGCGTGATCGGTGGTGGTGCGCCCGCCTTGCTCGAAGGGCCGCAGGATGCGTTCCAGATCGTCCGCCGCCACGCCCGGCCCATTGTCGCGCACCGCGACTTTGATCTTGCCGTCCACCTTGCTGACGGCAAGGCGCACCGCGCCGCCCTCTTGGGTGAAGCTGACCGCGTTCTCGATCAGATGATGCGTCATGGCGGTGAAGGCATTTTCGTCGGCATCGACCATCAGCCCCACCGGGCAGTCGTCCGCATTGATGGAGATTTGCTTGGCGCTGGCGCGCGCCTCGAAAGCGTCCTTGGCGAGCCACAGAACCGCGCCCGCATCCACGCTGACGCGGCGCAGTTCATAGCGCCCCGCGGAAATCTTGCTGAGGTCGAGAATCTGATTGATCAGGCGCAGGAGGTTTTTCCCCCCTTGAAGGATCAGCCCGGCATATTCCGTCACCTGTTCGGGGCTGAGGCGCCCCGCCATCGAAACGATCAGATCGGAAAATCCGATGATGGCGTTGAGCGGCGTCTTGAGCTCATGGCTCATGGTGCGCAGCAGCGTCGTCTTGGTTGAATCGACCGATACCGCCGCCTGGTCCAGCTTGAGCGACAGATCGGCGAGATAATTCGCTTGGCGGCTGGAGACCGCCTTGGATTTCGCCAGCGCGCGGCGGGTCTTGCCCAGCGTCAGTGTCTGTTCGGCCAGCGCCTTTCCGGTGCGATGATGATCGGTGACGTCGGTCAGCACCACGGCGCGCCCGCGATCGTCGGTGGCGCGGTCGCGCATCAGATAAGCCGCGCCCGAAGACGTCTCCACCGTCATCGCGCCCGCCGTCTCGCCATGGATCGTCAGATTGCGCCGCATCCAGGCCTCGGCGTCCTCGGCCTTGACCAAGCCGCGTTCGGCTTGCGTCTTCACCAGATCGCAAAACTTCCGCCCGATCAGCGCTTCGGGCGCCTTCTCGCCATGCAGCGCGGCAAAATCTTCGTTGCACAGAACAAGCTTGTCATCGCGGTCGAAGAAGGCGAAGGCATCCGCCGACAGCGTAATGGCGTTGTGCAAGCGGCCCATCGCATGACGCGCCGCGGTGGCGTCGCTCCACAGCGCGATCCAGCCGCCGGCTTGGGTGCGGCGCGCCTTGATCTCGATGATGCGTCCGTCGGCGAGCAGAAGGTCGCGCGGGTGATATTCGCCGTCGAGGAATTGGGTGCGCCGGCGCAGGACGAAATCTTCCACATCCGCCAGGGCGGCGGCATCGCCGATCTCTCCGCCCGAGATTTCCAGGCGAATCAGATCGGCGTATTGCAGGCCGATCAGCTCGGCGCGCGGCGGCAGCGAGCGGAACAGATAGTTGAAATGCTCGTTGGCGAAAACCAGCCGCTCATCGCAATCAAAGACGGTGATGGCGATTCGCAGGCAATGCAGCGCCTCCAGGACGCACGGCATGGCCGCTTCGTCCAAAGTTCCGCATTCCTGCGTTTGCCGCTGTGCGACTTGCAAGCCAAAGCCCCTAATCCGACCGATGTCGCAACATTGACGCATATCAATTGCGGAATGGTTAGGCCGCTTGCCCGAATCGCGCCACGATCCTTACCAAAGTGTGAATCGCCGCTGCCTTAAAGGTTGTGGATTAACAAACAAATCCGCGGCGTATTCAAAGTTCGTTAAGGGTCAGGGGCCACGATTGGCCTGCGTGCGGGAACTTTGCGGCTTCGGCGGTTAATGGGAATTCACCAACAAACGGCAGCGCCTGCCCAGCCCAAACACAGGGCGCAGCGCCATTTGTTCATGGCGGTGCAAGCCTGCAAGGCTGCCGTCGGCGCGGTTTTATCGTTTGC
The DNA here is from genome assembly GCA_963849895.1 of uncultured Alphaproteobacteria bacterium. Classification (GTDB taxonomy): domain Bacteria; phylum Pseudomonadota; class Alphaproteobacteria; order Micropepsales; family Micropepsaceae; genus Rhizomicrobium. The sequence goes on along the minus strand of CAWKIU010000004.1, from coordinate 29,319 downwards.
GTTTGTGGTTTTTGTCGGCCGGCCCGACGCGGCGGAGGCCATTGCCATTGCGGGCCTTGTCGCCCCCGCGCTGCTGGCGCTTGCTGCCTTCACGCCGATCTCGCTGGCGTTTCTGGAAACCACGGCACTGGCGATTTTCGCCGCGTTGATCGGTTATCTCGCCGCGCTGACCGGCGGCGTCGTCTCCCCGCTTGTGGTGTGGTTCGCGCTGATACCCGCGGAAGCGGCGCTATCGGGCGGGCGTCCCGCCGTGCTGCGCGCGGCCATCGCCGCCTGCGTGGCGCTGTTCGCGGTGGCGGGTATCGAAGCGGCGGGCGCGCTGCCCGCTTCGCGTCTGCCGGTGCCGCTGTGGGAAATTTATGCGCTGTCAATTTTCGCCGCCGTGGTGCAAGCCGCGCTTGTCGCCGCCGCCGCCCAGGATCGCCAGCGCGCCGCCGACAAGGCCGCCGCCGAGGGCTCGGCGATGTACCGCTTCCTCGCCGATCACGCGATGGATTTGATCACGCGCCACAGCGCCGACGGGCGCATCCGCTTTGCCAGCCCGGCGGCACGCACGCTGCTGGGTCAGGCGCCGGACGATCTCTTGGGACTGGCGCCCTCCGCGCTGGTGCATCCCGAGGATTTGAAAGCCATCCAAGCGGCGTTCATGGAGGCGAGCTATTTCGCGCGCCCCGCCACCGCCGAATTGCGCCTGAGGCGCGTCGACGGAAGTTATGTCTGGGCGGAGATTCGCTGCCGCCCGGTGCCCAAGGCGAATGGCGAGGCTTCCGACATCGTCGCGGTGACGCGCGACATCACCGAGCGTAAGGCTTATGAGCGCCAATTGATCGAGGCGCGCGATCTTTCCGAACAGGCCAGCCGCTCAAAATCGCGCTTCCTCGCCAATATGAGTCACGAGTTGCGCACGCCGCTCAACGCCATCATCGGTTTTTCCGAAGTGATGACGCATGAGATGTTCGGGCCGCTGGGGGGGCCGCGCTATCTGGAATATTCGCGCCTGGTCCATGAATCGGGCAACCATCTGCTCGAACTGATCAACGGCATTTTGGATATGTCGAAGATCGAAGCGGGTAAATTCGAGCTGTCGCAGGAAGTGTTCGATCTCGCCGAAGTCGCCGAGGCGGCGGTGCGCTTTGTCAAATTGCCGGCGGAGCGCTGCGGCGTCGCGCTGCAGATCGCGATTGCGCCGGACGCGCGCACTATCTTCGCCGACAAACGCGCCATCAAGCAGATCCTGGTCAACCTGCTTTCCAACGGCGTGAAGTTCACGCCCAGCGGTGGCGAGGTGCGCATCCGCGCCAATCTCGATGCACTCGGCATCGAGATCGCGGTCAGCGATACCGGCATGGGCATTTCCAAGAAAGACCTCGAACGGCTGGGCCAGCCCTTCGAACAGGTCGAGGGCGAGCATGTGCGCTCCAAAGAGGGCACCGGGCTCGGCCTCTCGCTGGTCAAGGCGCTGACCGCGATGCATGGCGGCGAGGCGGTGCTGCAATCCGCGCTCGGCGAAGGCACCGTGGTGCGCGTGCGCCTGCCCTTCGCCGCGGTCGACGACAAGGGTGCGCGCCTGGAACCCGAAGAAGCGAGAATCCTCCCCTTCCGCGGCGCGGCGGCGTAACACCAAGAATTTACCCTCCCCTTGAGGGAGGGTCGAATTGCGAAGCAATTCGGGGAGGGGTATTGCTTCGGCATATGACCCCCCGCTTGAAAGCCGGAATTTTTGTTCGCGCCCTGATCCGCCGCGCCGAAGTCGCGGGCGCCCAGGCTTATGTAGTGCGGAAGGGCGCGGAAGAGGCGGGCGCTGTGTTCCTGAAAATCTCCCGCCTCGACGGACATTGCACCGTGCTCAATCAGGCGCTGGCGGGCGAAGGCGAACGGGTTTGGGCGCGCCCGCTCGGCGAAAGCTGCGAGGAGGCGCGCGCCTCGGCTTATTTCGAGCGTCAAATCAAATACGATCCCGATCTGTGGATCGTGGAAATCGAAGACCGCGAAGGGCGCACTTTCGTGGACGAAAAAATCGTCTGACCTACCCTCCCCTTGAGGGAGGGTCGAATGATTGAGCGCAGCGAAATCATTCGGGGAGGGGTCATGCCGCGAGATCGACCCCTCCCCGATCCGCCTACGCGCTGTGCGCTATGGCGGATCGACCCTCCCTCAAGGGGAGGGTAAAGTCGTTCGCGAATCCTTTTGCGCCGTTAGACCATGCCCATCTTCTACAATCGCATCGCCGGACAAAGTCTGCACCGCATCGAAGCCCTCAGCGACGGCGTTTTCGCGGTGGCGATGACTTTGCTGGTACTCGATCTGCACACGCCGGTGGCCGCCGCGATCCACAGCGAGCGCGATCTTTGGCATGCGCTCCTGGTGCTGTCGCCACGGCTGCTGACTTATCTGATGAGCTTTATGACATTGGGCATTTTCTGGATCGGCCAGCAGACCCAGCACGATCATCTGGCGCGAAGCGACCGCTCTTACGCCTGGATCAACATTGTGTTCCTGATGATGGTGTCGCTGGTTCCGTTCTCCACCGCCTTGCTCGCCGAGTTTATCGAATACCGCATCGCGCTGCTGATCTATTGGGCGAATCTTCTGGTGCTGGGCGTGCTGATCGGCGGGCTGCTCTTTCGCGCACGCCATTTCGGCCTGCTCAAGGAAGATTTGCCGCCCGATTATTATGTGGCGGTGGTGCGCCGCGTGGTGATCGCCCAGGCGCTTTATGCCTTCGGCGCGGCGTTGTGCGTGTTCTCGACCTGGTGGAGCATTGGGTTCATCGTAACGGTGCAACTGATCTACGCCATCGCCCCGCGCTTCAAGCCGTTTACCTGGATGTAGAACCAATCTGTCATCCCAGGCGCGCGCGAGAGTAGGGGATGACAATTTGAAGTAACTCGTGTACTCCCCGCCGCCATGTCCACGCCCGCCACAGAAGCCGCTCGCCGCAGGACCTTCGCGATCATTTCGCATCCCGACGCGGGTAAGACCACGCTGACCGAGCATCTGCTCTTGCTCGGCGGGGCGATCCATCAGGCCGGGCGCGTCAAGGCGCGCGGCGAGGCGCGGCGCGCAAAATCGGACTGGATGAAGATCGAACAGGAGCGCGGCATCTCGGTCACCTCCGCGGTGATGACCTTCGAATTCGAGCACGCGATTTTCAACCTGCTCGACACGCCGGGCCATGAGGATTTTTCCGAAGACACCTATCGCACGCTGACCGCCGCCGACAGCGCGGTCATGGTGATCGACGCCGCCAAGGGCATCGAAAGCCAGACGCGCAAGCTGTTCGAGGTATGCCGGTTGCGCGACATTCCGATCATGACCTTCATCAACAAGATGGACCGCGAGGCGCGCGACCCGCTCGAACTGCTCGACGAAATCTCCGACCAGTTGCAGCTCTCCGTGGCGCCGATGATGTGGCCGGCGGGGCAGGGCCTGAACTTCAAGGGCGTCTTCGATCTTTATGCCGACAAATTCATTCCCTTCGGCGATGGCGGCGGCGTACTGCCCGCCGACATTCAGGAAAAGCTCGACGACGATGTGGAACTGGTCGGCGCGGGCCTCTCGCGTTTCGATGCCGCGGCTTATCGCGAGGGCCATTTGTCGCCGGTATTCTTCGGCTCGGCGCTGAAGAATTTCGGCGTGCGCGAACTCCTCGCCGCGCTCGCCGAACATGCGCCGCCGCCGCGCGCCCAAGCGGCCAAGGGCGGCGAGATCTATCCGGCGAGCGAGGAAGTCACCGGCTTCGTCTTCAAGGTCCAAGCCAACATGGACCCCAATCATCGCGACCGCGTGGCGTTCCTCAGGCTCTGCTCGGGGCGGTTCCACCGCGGCATGAAGCTGACGCAATCGGGCACCGGCAAAGTGATCGGCGTGCACAATCCGATCCTGTTCTTCGCACAAGAGCGCGAGACGGTGGACGAAGCCTGGCCGGGCGACATCATCGGCATTCCCAATCACGGCACTTTGCGGGTCGGCGACACGCTGTCGGAATTGGGCGGCATCGTCTTCACCGGCATTCCCAATTTTGCGCCGGAGATTTTGCGCCGCGTGCGCCTTGGCGATCCGATGAAGCAGAAACATCTGGCGCGCGCGCTGGCCAGCCTTGCCGAAGAAGGCGTGACGCAAGTCTTCAAGCCCGCCATCGGCGCGCAATGGATTGTCGGCGTGGTGGGGCCGCTACAGCTTGATGTGCTGAAATCGCGGCTCAATTCCGAATACGGCATCGATGCCGATTTGGAAGCCTCGCCTTATGATGTGGCGCGCTGGCTTTCCGCCGCGCCCACCGATCTGGAGAAGTTTGCCGAATCCAATCGCGGCGGCATGGCCACCGACCGCGACGGCGCGCCGGTGTTCCTCTCCAAGAGCGCCTGGGAACTGGGCTATGTCCTCGACAAATTCCCCAAAGTGAAATTCGCCAAAACCCGCGAGCGTTCCGATGTGCAAAGCGGCGAGAAGTAAATCAAATCAATTTGTCATTCCCGAGCGAGGAAAACCACGGTAGTCTCTGAGCTCAGAATGCACGCCACCCTATCGAGACAAAAACATGGTCATTGCAAAGTTGGCAGTGGGTAGAACTCTTGGATACACAACTGCGGTCCTGGTGGTAGCCCTTCTTGGTAGTATGGGCGTTCTCCAACACCCCAACGGCGTAACGCTGCAGGAATACGCGAATTCCAAACACATGTTTGGCTACACGTTGGTCGTAATTTGTCTGACTGCATTTGCTGTTGTGGCGGCTCAACAACTTATTACGTTGCGCCAGTTGTTCTTTCTTTCAGGCATGGCGATTTGGACATCAGCCGGGGGAGTTACCTATATTAACCCGTACTGGTGGCCTGCGTGGCGCAAGTCTTTTCGTTGTTCTGATGTGAGAGGTACAACTCAAAGGGCGACGGGGTGGTACACCAAGCGCGGAATAACAGTTCAACTGGTCGATGGACGTGAATTATTCATACCGACTTGGATGTGTTCTGAACCCTGCACCATGATCGGATCACGCCTGGGTGAGTCCCTGAATCAAACGGGGACGGTCAGCACAGACCAGCGTTGTTGACGCGTTGCGCCGCCTTCCTACTCCGCCGCGCGGATCAATCGGGTGGGGGCGCTGTGGGTCTGCCAGAAGCGCGTCAGCCTTTCGGCGGCGTGTTGCGGCACGCTGTCGTAAACCGAAAGCTGCGCCCCGCTGCACCCTTTCAAAATCGTCAGGGCCGAGAACATCGCGCGGTCGAGGTGCGCGCCTTTGCACAGCACCGCCAGCGCTTCGGCACTCGTATCGGCGAGAATGGCCTGCGCCGTTTGCGGCGCGATGCCAAGCGACGCGCCGAAGCGCTCGGCGAATGCGCCGTTCATGGTGTTTCGCGCGGCGCTGAGCAGCGTGGCTGCATCGGGCGCGGCGATATCTTCGTCCGCATCGCCGGCCAATTCGTTGCGGGTGAGAATTTCGCGGCGCACCGGGGGCGGCGCATAGAGATAGAATTCGTTGACCAGATCGAGCGGCAATTCGCCATGCCCGCCCAGCCGCGCGGCCAGTTTGGCGCGGGTTTGCGCATCCGCCTCGCGCACCGTCATGGAGAACAGCGCCACCAGCGGCGTGCGCATCGAGGGTGGGCAATCGGTTGGCCAGTCGAGCAACAGGTCGGCCAGCTCGCCCGCCAGCGGCGCGCGCTGCGCCGGGCCTTCGCTTGCCAGCACCAGCAAATGGCTCAATCGTTCCTTGGCCGTCGGCATCGTCGCTCCTTATGCGACAACGCTACGCGCGGGCCGTTAACGATTTATTGGCCTTGATGGAAAAAATCGCGAAACCGGCCTTCAGTTGCCGATTTGCACCCAATGATCGGGATAAAACCCATTGAACGTGGTGCGCACCGCCACCGAATAGGCCCCGATGGTGTCGAACACGATGTAATCGCCCGCCGCGATGGTGTCCGGCAGCATTTGCGGGCGCGGCAAGACGTCGAGCGTATCGCAAGTCGGCCCATAAACGCGGAACGGCCGCGAAGTGCCGGGCAGCGGCAAGGCGCGGTTCTTGGAATCGAGCGTGAAGACGCGGTTGGGATATTCCGCGTTCCAGCCGGGCAGGGTCAGCTCGTCGAAGCTGCCATAGGTGCCGTCATTGATGAACAGCCTATCGCCCTTGCGCAGCACCACTTGGGTGACCAGCGACATGCCCTCGGCGCACAGCGCGCGGCCCGGCTCGCAATAGATCGGCAGGTCCGGGCGCTCCAGCGTCGCCAAGGCTTCGCGGATGGTGTCGAAATACCAATGATAGGGCGGCACATCGTTGTTGTTGTACTGGGCGGGAAAGCCGCCGCCGATATCGAGCGCGGCGATCTTCAGGCCCGATTTGTCGATGGCGCGCCGCGCAATCTCGATCGCCTGGCCGTAGGAGAACGACGACAGGCATTGCGAGCCGACATGAAAAGTGATGCAGGGCGCCGCGCCCAGCGACGCGATGCGCTTCAGAAGCCGCGCGGTCTCGTCGGGATCGGTGCCGAATTTGCTGGAGAGTTCGAGCAGTGCGCCGCCCAATTGCGTCACCAGCCGCACGAAGACGCGCAGCTTTTCGGGATGGCCGGTCTCGGCGATCAGCTTGTCCAACTCGAAATCGCAATCGATCACATAATCGGTGACGCCGTATTTTTCGAACGCCGCTTTGGCATGACCGGGCAAGCGCACCGGCGCCATGAAATGGCAGACCGCATCGGGAAAGCGGCCCTTCACCAGTTCGACTTCGCCGAGCGAGGCGGTGTCGAAATGGCGGATGCCCGCGGCGTAGACGAGGTCGAGCACCAGCGGATGCGGATTGGCTTTCACCGCATACATCGCATCGCCCGGAAATCCGTCGAGGAAGCGCTTGGCGGCGATCTGGAAATTCTGGGGAAACAGGCAATAAAGCGGCTCGGTCGGCCTCAGCGCGCTGATGGCTTTCTCGATGGTGGGAAAACGCGAAATTTCGATATGCGCGGGAGCATTCATGGGCCAAACCCCAACACGTCGCGCGCTTCTTGGGGCAAGGGGGCGGCGGGGTCAAGCGGGAACTCCACCTTCCCCTGGGCGGGGAAGGTGGAGTCTATCCACGCGCAATGAGCGGGGGGCTGCTACTGCGCGGGTGGCGGCGGCGGCGGGCTCATACCGTCGTGATCGGGACCATCATGGTCCATGTGGCCATGATCCATCATGCCTTCCATATGTTCCATACGATCATGCATGAGCTTCATTCCGGCGCGTTCGAGGGTCTCGTTCTGCTCCTTGCTGAAGCTGGCGGTCATCGCTTCGAGCGCGGGCATTTCGGCCTGCAGATCGGCAAGACGCGTCTTCAGCATTTTCTCTTCGAGCTTTACGGCGCCCATGACGTCGCCGTCCATATGCGGCATTTTCATGCTGCCGCACTCGGCGGTGCGCGCCTTGACGCTGCCCAGCTTGATCGATTTCCAATGCTCGAACAGCGGCTTTTGCACATCGCTCAGCGCCAGCTTGGTTTGCAGATAGGCGAGCGCGCCGACGGCCTTGGCATAGCGGTCGGTGCACATCTGCGCGTGATGCTTCTCCATGTCTTCTTTGTTCCAATGCCCTGCCATCGGGCCGCCTTGTGCTTGCGCATCGGGCGGCGGCGTCTGCGCCAGAGCGGCCGTGGCGCACAGCGCCAGCGACGCGATAAAGGGAACGATAATCCTGGACGTCATGGGAGACCTCGTTGTCGTTGATGACAACGCGATCCTAGCCCCGCTCTGTCGCAAGGCTTTCTCAATAGGGGTCCATAATTGTCACGATTTGTCGAGATTGCCGCGCCGGAGCGGCTTTAACGTGTCATTTCGGCAAGAAATGATTTCAACCCTCCCCTTGAGGGAGGGTCGAACGATTGAGCGCAGCGAAATCGTTCGGGGAGGGGTCCGTGTCGGGGCGACAACCCCTCCCCGAAAAACACTTCGCGCTGCTCGCGTTTTTCGACCCTCCCTCAAGGGGAGGGTGAAAGGTGTTGCAACATTCCAGGCGGAGATTGTTCTACGGCTCTAACCGCAGCTTTTCGATGGTGCGCCGCCCATCGGCGCTCGGCTGATAGACATTGCTCATTTCGCCGAGCGCGCGGGCGAATAGTTCCGGCGTGATCTTGCCGGAAACCTCGAACGCATCGATGCCGACGCGGTGCATGAACGCAAGCTGATCGTAAAGAAAATCGCCGACGGCGCGGATTTCCCCGCTGAAGCGCAGTCGCGTCCTCAGCAGCCGCGCCCAGGAGAACGCGCGCCCGTCGCGAAATTTGGGAAACTCCAACACGATCAGCGACAGGCGCTGCACGTCATCGCCGAGAATTTCGGGCGACTCTTCGGATTTCAGCCGCACGCCGAGCGGCGCGTTGCGCGCGAGCAACGTCTCGCGCTCCTTGGTGAAACGCGCCAGCGAGACGATGGCGGGGCCGTCGGGCAGCGGCGCATCGTCGGCAACCGGCGCGAAGCTGTCCTCGGCATAAGCGCCGTTCTTAATGAGCGGCATGAAGCTGCTCCAGATAGGCGACGTTCTTGAACGGCTCCATCCCGACGCGGCGATAGGTGTCGAGAAAGCGTTCGCCGTTTTGGCGCAGTCCGAGATACGCGCCGATCACCCGCTCCAAGGCATCGACAATCTCATGCTCGCCGAAGCCCGGCCCCATGATGTCGCCGATACTGGCATCTTCCGCGCCCGATCCGCCAAGCTGAAGCTGGTAGAATTCCACGCCTTTCTTGTCGACGCCCAGAATGCCGATATGGCCCGCGTGATGATGGCCGCAGGCATTGATGCAGCCCGAGATCTTGATCTTGAGTTCGCCGATGTCGTGCTGGCGGTCCAGATCCGCGAAGCGCTCGGAGATTTTCTGCGCAATGGGAATGGAGCGCGCGTTCGCCAGGTCGCAATAGTCCAGCCCCGGACAAGCGATGATATCGGTGACAAGGCCGGCATTGGGTGTTGCCAGCCCCAGCGCGTGAAGCCGCGCGAAGATCGCGGGCAGGTCTTTCTTCTTCACATGCGGCAGCACCAAATTTTGTTCATGGCTGACGCGGATTTCGGCTTGCCCGAATTCGTCCATCAGATCGGCCAGCGCGTCGAGCTGTTGGTGGCTGCAATCGCCGGGCACGCCGCCGATGGGTTTGAGCGAAATCGTCGCGATGGCATAGCCGGGCGCGCGATGGGCGTGGACATTCGTGGCGGCCCAATTCTCGAAATCGCGCGGGCCCTTGGGCATGTCGTCGTCAAGCTGCTGGAACACTGGTGGGGCAAAATAAGCCGCAATGCGCGCCAATTCCGCCTCAGGCACGTCCAGCGTTCCGCCCTGTTTGATCTCGGCGAATTCGCGCTCGACGCGTTTGCGCATTTCGTCCGGCCCCAGTGCGGCGGCCAAAATCTTGATGCGCGCCTTATAGATATTGTCGCGGCGGCCTTGCTCGTTATAGACGCGCAGCACCGCTTCAAGGAACGCCAGCAGATCGGGCTTGGCGATAAAGTCGCCGACGACATAACCGATATAGGGCGTGCGCCCCATGCCGCCGCCCACCAAGACGCGATAGCCGGTCTCGCCAGCATCGCTCTTCACGATCTCTACCGCCATGTCGTGAAACTTCAGCGCCGCGCGGTCATGGGCGCTGCCTGAGACCGCGATCTTGAATTTCCTCGGCAGAAAGGTGAATTCGGGATGCAGGCTCGACCATTGCCGGATGATCTCGGCGATGGGGCGCGGGTCTTCGATCTGATCGGCGGCGGCGCCCGCGAAATGATCGGCCGTGACATTGCGGATGCAATTGCCGCTGGTCTGGATGGCGTGCATCTCCACCGTCGCGAGATCGCCCAAGATGTCGGGCACATCCTTCAGCTTGGGCCAATTGAACTGGATGTTCTGCCGCGTGGTGAAATGGCCATAGCCTTTGTCGTATTTGCGCGCGATATGGGCCAGCATGCGAAGCTGCACCGCGGACAGCGTGCCGTACGGCACCGCAATGCGCAGCATATAGGCGTGCAGTTGCAGATAGAGCCCGTTCATCAACCGCAGCGGCTTGAACTGGTCTTCGCTCAGTTCGCCGGTCAGACGGCGCGCCACCTGGGCGCGGAATTGTTCGGTGCGCTCGCGCACGAACGCCGCATCGAATTCGTCATATCGATACATCGTCGGCCTTTCGCACTTTGGCGGCGAGCGCCAGATCGGCGGGATGCACGGGCGCGGCAGGTGCAACGCCCACGGCTTGTTTGCCCAGATCTTTGCGCACCGTCGGCCCCGCAGCGCGGATCACTTCGCGCTCCTTCACCGGCCAGATCTTGCCGCCATCATCGCGCACCTCGAAGAGATAAGGGCTGACCACCAAATTCTTGGCGACGAAACCGCCCGCCGCGTCCAGCGCGCGCTCAGCCTTTTCCTTTTCGGCAAAGACATCGCCGTCGATGAACGCTTCGACCCAGCCGCCCGCATGCCAATAGACGACGTCGCCGCTGGTCAGGCGGTTGGCGGTCAGCATTTGAAGCGTGGGCGCGGCCATGGGCGATACCTCACACTTCCGAGCCGGAAAATCAATGCTTCACATACATATTATGTTATTTACAGAATTACACACTTCACCGCACGTATAATACGCCACCGCCTTCTATCTCTTTGCAGATTAGAATTAATCAGTGAAGATCGCTTGGAATTTGGCGGGGTTGGGCGGCGTCATGGCGGAAATGTCAATTCTCGGCGGCGATGCCGACGAGTCCGAAGAACAGGTTGAGGCCAGCGCCGCCGCCGTCGCCATCGCGCTCGACGGCGCCAAGGACAACCCGCAGCTCACCGGACCGATCACCGCCTTCCTGGCAGAGCAGCGCGCGCTGATCGCCGATCAGCGCCATCATCTCGGCGAACAAGTCCGGCGTCTGAGGCTCAGCATTCTCGACGAACGGATGTCGATCATCCTGAAGGCGATGACGGCGGGCGTCGGTCTGGCCATCGCCATCGCCATTGGTGCCGCCATCTGGTTCGCGGCCCATGACAACGGCTTGGTGATCGAGCCCTTCTCCGTGCCGCCCGATATGGCTGAGCGCGGGCTGACGGGACAAGCCGTCGCCGCCCAGCTGCTCGACAAACTCGCGGCGCTGCAGGACGCCACCGACTCCGCGCGCCCGGCGGGTTCCTACACCAACAATTGGGGCGACGACATCAAGGTCCAGATTCCGGAAACCGGCGTCTCCATCGGTCAGTTCTACGGGCTGCTCGTCACTTGGCTGGGGCGCGAGACGCACATCACCGGCGAAGTGTTCCGCACCGCCAGCGGTCTTGCCATCGCCGCGCGCGGCGGCGGCGACGGCGGCGCGATGGTCACGGGCAAGGACGCAGACCTCGACAAACTTCTGGAGCAGACCGCCGAGGCGATTTACAAGCGCACCCAGCCTTACCGCTATGCGATCTATGTCGAATCGCACGGCAAAATCGCGGAAGCGAGCGCGATCCTGCAGCATCTCACCGTCGAGGGTGGAAGCGCGCGCGATCGCGCCTGGGCGTATCTCGGCGCCGGCGTGCTCAAGCGGCTTGACGGCGATTGGTATGGCGACGCGGACGACGAGCGTGCGGCGATCGCATTGGTTCCTGATTTCGCGCTTGCGCATGTCAACCTCGAAAACGATTACGCCACGCTTGGCCATGACGAGGCCGCACTGGCGACCGGGCAAGGCACCTTGCGCCTCCTGCAAGGCGATCGCGATATCGACATGACAAATCGTGCGCGGACGATTCTGCTCCAAGAGGAACTCGCGAATCTCGCTTATTACGTGAACGATTTCGCCACATCGCTTCATTACAGCCAAGCGGCTGCCCTGCTTCCCGATTATGCGGGTGGGGTCGAAGGCGCACGCGAAAACATTGTCGTCATTCAAGCCTTGCTGCACGACGGCGCGGCGGCACAGAAGGCTTGGCGGGATTTACCGCCCTCTTCGGATAAGGTGACACAGAGCGGCCGATTGTTGACCAAATTCGCCACGACCTATTGGCAGGGCGACTGGGCAGCGGTTGTGGCGCAGCAAGCCGATGTCGAGAAATCCTTCATCGCCGTCGCACAGGATCCGGCAACGCTTGGCTTTTCCTTTGAGATTCTTCGCGAACGGCTGACATGGCCCTACGCCGCTTATGCCATGGCGAGGCTCGGCGACTTCAAGGGCGCGCACGCGCTGATCGACAAGACGCCGACGGATTGCTTCGTTTGCGTGCGCACGCGCGGCGACATCGACGCGGCGCAAAAGAACTGGGGCGGGGCGGTCTACTGGTTCGCCAATGCCGTCCATCAGGCGCCGTCAATTCCGCTGGGCTATTATGACTGGGGTAAAATGTTGGCGGCGAAGGGCGATCCGGGCGGCGCCATCGCGAAATTCGCGGCAGCGCATGACAAAGGCCCGCACTTCGCCGATCCGCTGGAGGCGTGGGGCGAGGCGTTGATCGTCAAGAACCGCTCCGACCTCGCGCTCGCCAAATTCGCCGAAGCCGACAAATACGCCCCGAGCTGGGGCCGCCTGCATCTCAAATGGGGCGAGGCGCTTCTTTGGTCCGGCGACAAACCCGCCGCCGCAAAACAATTCGCGCGCGCCGCCAAGCTCGATCTTTCGGCCGCCGACAGAGCGGAACTTTCAAAATGGACAAAGCAGCTTGGATAAGAACATCACCGCCGTCCTGCCGCATGTGCCGCCCAAGCTCAAATTCCTCGATGTCACCTTCTACGCCATCGTCGCCACCATCGGCATCCGCTGGCTTCCGGTTGCCGCGGCCATGGGGCCGGCCTCGTTGCCGCTTTGGCTGCTCGCCCTATTCACATTCTATGTTCCGCTGTCCGTCGCGACGGTGGAACTCACAGCGCGGTTTGCCGGGAGCGCAAGCCTTTATGGCTGGGCGCGCGGCGCCTTCGGGCCGCTCTCAGGATTTATCTGCGGCTGGTTCTATTGGGTCAGCCTGCTGCCCTATTTCGCGGGCATCATCTATTTCATGAGCGGTCTCATCCTGTCCGCCGCCGGCGCCGACACGCACGACACCACGCTCTATCTGGCGATCTCTGTCGGTCTTGCCTGCGCCGCGACCGCACTTCAGCTTCTTGGCCTGCGCTTCGCCAAATGGCTTCCCAACATCGGGGCGAGCGGAAGCTGGCTGATTTTCTTTCTTCTCGTCTTCGCGGCTGGCGTGCTCGTGTGGCGCGGCGCCGGCGCCACCGATTTCGCGAGCGCATCCTATCTGCCGCGCTTCAATTTCGACACCGCGATCTTGTGGGGCACGATGGTGTTCGCGCTCGGCGGCTCGGAGACGGTGGCGTTCCTGCGCGACGACATCCATGGCGGCATGCGCACGATCCGCAAAGTGCTGACCGTGCTCGGCGCGACCATGGTGGTGATCTACATGTTGGGGACGGCGGCGATGCTGGTCATCTTGCCGAAGGCGGATCTTACGCGCCTCTCCGGTCTGCCCGACGCGCTGCACGCGGCGTTTTCCCATGTCGGCTTTTCCGCGCTGGCGATCCTTGCCATCGGTTGTCTGGCGGTGTCGCAATTCGGCGGATTGTCGGCCTGGTTCGGCATCGGCGCGCGCCTGCCGATGGAGGCGGGGATCGACAGCTTTCTGCCGCCGGTATTTGCCGAGCGTCATGCCAAGACCGGCGCGCCGGTCGCCGCCATTCTGCTGCAAGGCGGCCTCACCGTGGTGATGGTGGTGCTTGGCCAGGCAGGCGAGGGCGCGGCGGCGGCCTATGACTTTCTCGTCTCCATGAGCGTGCTGACGGCGACGATTCCCTATGTCTATGTTTTCGCGGCGTACCTGTCGCATAAGCGCCGGCCGCAGCTTCCGGGTGCGTGGCGCCCGCCGGGCGGTGCGCGCAGCAGCCTTGTCTTGGGATTTGTCGGGATGGCGGCCACGCTGATCGCCATCGCCTGCACGCTGGTTCCCAGCAACAGCGATACGCAGCCGCTCGCGACGTTCCTGAAAATCGTGATTTCGACGGCGGTGATGCTTGGCGTCGGACTTCTTCTTTTTTGGCTCGGAACCCGCCGCAAGGCACAACGCGCGGGAGTGCCATCATGACCACGCCCGACGGCGCAAGCGCAAAGCCGCGCATTCCCGCTCATCACGTTCTGGCCGTGGTGCTGGGCAATGGGCTCGAATTCTACGACTTTCTTTGTTACGCGATTTTCGCCGTCTACATCGGCAAGACGTTTTTTCCCGCCCACGATCCCGCCATCTCTTTGTTGCTGTCGCTGGCGACCTTCGGCATCGGCTTTGTCACGCGCCCCATCGGCGGCATCATTCTGGGCGGGCTGGGCGACCGTATCGGGCGCAAGCCCGCCATGCTGATTTCTTTCGCGCTGATGGGCGCGGGCATGTTGGGTGTGGCGCTGACGCCGTCTTATGCTGCCATCGGCCTCGCGGCGCCCATTCTGGTGCTGCTGTTTCGTTTGATCCAAGGCTTTGCGCTAGGCGGCGAAGTCGGGCCGACCACCGCGTATCTGATCGAGGCCGCGCCGCCGGAGCGCCGTGGTTTTTACGGCGCGATGCAATATGCCAGCCAGGATGCGGCGGTGTTGATCGCCTCGCTGGTCGGCGTCGCCTTGTCCTTTTCGCTGCCGCTGGCCGATTTGGAAAGCTGGGGCTGGCGCATCGCCTTTCTGGCGGGCGTTGTCATCGTTCCGTTCGGCATTCTCATCCGCAAGGGCCTGCCCGAAACGCTGCACGCGGCGGACGATGCGGCGCTGGCGCCCGATGCCACCTCCGGCGATCTCGCGTTGCATGCGCGCATCCGCCCCTATCTGAAAGTTTTGATCTGCGGGCTCTTGCTGCTCGCCAGCACCACCATCGGCAATTATGTGCTGGACTATATGGCGACCTATTCGCTGGTCACGCTGCATCTGCCCGCCCATATTTCCTTCGGTGTCACCGTGGTGACCTCCATCATGATGCTGATGACCGATCCGATCAGCGGGCTGCTCTCCGACCGCTTTGGGAGGAAACCCGTGATGCTGCTGCCCGCCATCGCCATGGTGCTCTTGATCCTGCCCGGCTTTTGGATCATCACACGCTATCCCTCCGTGCTGACGCTTTATTTGGTGATGGGGACGCTGGCGGTGTGTTTCTCGCTGATGGCGCCGCCGATCATCATTTCGCTGACGGAATCTCTGCCGCAGAAAATCCGCTCGGGCGCGGTGGCGACGGTCTATGCCTTCGCGATTTCGATCTTCGGCGGCTCGACCCAGTTCGTCATCACCTGGCTGATCGGCGCCAGCGGCAATCCGATGGCGCCGGCCTATTACTGGGTGGTGGCGATGACGATTGGCGTTATCGTCATGTTCTTCCTGCCGGAATCCGCACCGCGAAAGATCAAGCCTGCTTCTTGAGCGCGCTCTCATGCCAGCGATGCAGCAGCGCATATTCCAGCGCCGACAGCGCGGCGAAGATCGCGATGCCGAGCGCGGCGAGTAGTCCAAGGCACGCGAACAGCTTGGCGGTTTGCAGACGGTTGCCCGCTTCGATGATGCGCCAGGCGAGTCCCGTCGCCGAGCCGGATCCGGCGACGAACTCCGCCACCACCGCGCCGATCAGCGCCAGCCCGCCCGCGATCTTCATGGCGCCCAAAAGGTACGGCAGCGCGCCGGGCAATTGCAGCCGCCACAAAATCTGCCAGCGGCTCGCGCCGTAGAGGCGGAACAAATCGATCAGATCGTGATTGGCCGATTTCAGCCCCAGCGTGGTGTTCGACAGTATGGGAAAGAACGCCACCAGAAATGCGATAATCACCAGCGCCAATTCCACGCGGTCATAACCGACCCAGATCAGGATCAGCGGCGCGATGGCGACAACGGGCGTTACCTGCATCACCACCGCATAGGGGTAAAGCGCGTTCTCGATCCATTTGCTCTGGCTGAACAAAACCGCCCAGGCGACGCCGCCGATCACTGCGAGGGTGAAGGCTTCCAGCGTCACCGACAAGGTCGCCCATAGCGCGCCCATCAAGCTGGCGAAGTTGTCCGCGAAGGCCGCCGCAATGTCGCTCGGCGCGGGCAAAAGATAAACCGGCACTGCCATCGCGCGCACCGCGATTTGCCACGCGGCCAGCACTGCGATGCCGACAAGAGCGGGGAGAAGATATTTGAATAGCGACGTCATATCCAAATTCTCCACCCTCCCTCAAGGGGAGGGTTGAAAATGTAAGAAACGCTCACGAGGCCGTCTCCTTCAGCGCGGCCGAAATCTTTCGCGCGGCCTCGGAGAATTCCGGCGTCAGGCGATAGGCTTCATCGCGCTTGGCGGGCGGGTTCAAGGAAATCTCGCTGGTGACGCGGCCGGGCCGCGCGCCCATCACCGCGACGCGGCTGGAAAGATAAGCGCTCTCGTAAACCGAATGCGTCACGAAGACGATGGTCATGGCGTCCTCGCGCCACAAGGTCAGCAGATCATCGTTGAGCGATTGGCGCGCCGGTTCGTCCAGCGCCGCGAAGGGTTCGTCCATCAACAGCAGCTTGGGCTTGGCGGCAATCGCCCGCGCAATGGAAACGCGCATCTTCATCCCGCCGGAAAGCTCGCGCGGATAAGCTTGTTCGAAACCCTTCAGGCCGACACGCGAAAGCGCAACACCCGCACGGTCATCGGCCTCGCTGCGCGCCACGCCTTCCAAATCCAGCGCCAGGCGCGCGTTGGCGTGCGCGTTCGCCCAAGGCATCAGCGTCGGTTCCTGAAAGACGAAAGCCGTCTCGGGCCGCGCCGGCGCGAACTGCACCGTGCCGCTTGTCGGCGCGATCAATCCCGCGATCAGGCGCAGCGCGGTCGATTTTCCGCAGCCCGACGGTCCGACCAGCGAAAGAAACTCGCCATCGGCGACGTCGAGATCGAGCCCCGCCAGCGCCTTCGTCCCCGAGGCGAAGGATTTGGACACGTCGCGAAGCGATAACAGCGTTGCCCAAGCCATAAAGCTACTGCTTTGCCGGCGCGTCGTCGGTGCCGAAATATTGCGGCGCGCCGCGCATGAAATCGAGGTCATAGGCTTTGCGATAATCCAGCGTCTTTGGATAAACACCCTCGGCGCTCATCGTCGCGAAGAAATTCTTCCAGCGCGGCGTGGTCATCGCGCCAATGCCGAAGGCTTTGGCATCGCCCGATTCCACCAAGCCATAGGATTTCATCTTGGCGATGGATTGGGCGATGATGGCGTCGGTCATGTCGGGATTGTCGCGCTTGATCAGTGCATTGGCGGGGCGCGGGTCGCCATAGAGATAGGATTTCCAGCCGTCGCGCGTCGCGTCATAGAACGCCTGCACCGCCGCATGCTTGGTATCGATCCAGCGCTGCGGCACCAGCACCAGATTGGCATAGCCCGAATAGCCATTGTCGGCGAGCAGGAACACTTGCGGCTTGAAATGCGCGGTCTGCTCCACCGTATAAGGTTCGCTGGTGAGATAACCTTCCTGGATCGCGTTCTTGTCGATCAGAAACGGCGCCAGATCGAAGGTGTATTTGCGAATCTGCGAGTCGGAGAAGCCGTATTTCGCTTTTAACCACAGCCACACCGTGGTCGAGGCGGCATCGCCGATCATGATCGGCTTGCCCTTGAGATCGGCCAGCGCCTTCACATCGGGGCGCGGATGGCTCATCAGAATCGCGGGGTCCTTCTGGAACACCGCCATAATCGCCTTCACCGGCACGCCTTGCTGCACCATGTTGAGGGGAATGAAATTGTTGGAGCCGATGGCGAAATCCGCCGCGCCGCCTGCCAGCAGCAAAGGCACATTGACGCTCGGGCCGCCTTCGCGGATATGCACGTCGAGCCCGCGCTGTTTGTAATAGCCCAGCGCCACCGCCTCATAGAAGCCGCCATGCTCGGCCTGCGCCTTCCAATCGGTGACGAAGGTGATGCGGGTCAGCGGCGTGGCTTGGGCCGGCATGGCCGCGCAGATCGCCAGCGCGATCGAAAACAAAATCCGTTTCATGCTGCGCCCCTGGTTTGCCGGGCCCGACTTTACATATTTGGCGACGCCGGCAAAACACCCGCGAAGGGGCTAGATCAGCGACAGGTCCTGCGGCGCGGCGCCCGGAAAGACTTGCGAAAGCTGACTGGCGCCCAGCCCATAACCCTTGCGCAACACGCCGCCGATCAGCGAGCGATAGTCGTTCAACACCTGATAGTCGCGATCCTGAAACAGATTGGCCTCAGTCACCGCAATCTGGCGCCCCGCGATGCGCCCGCCATTGACGCCCCCGCCAAGCACCCAATAGACGCTGCCGTGACCGTGATCGGTGCCGCGGTCGCCATTCTCGCGAAAGGTGCGGCCGAATTCGCTGACGACGATCACAACCGTGCTGTTCCACTGAGGACCAAGTTCGCCCGCTAGTGTCGCGAGGCCCCGGCCAAGCTCGCCGATGCGGTTTGCCAGATAGCCCTCGGCGCCGCCTTCATTGACATGGGTGTCCCAGCCGCCGACATCGACGAAGCCCAGATTGAATTTGTCGCGCATCAAGATGCCGATGCGCTGGGCGGAAAGCTCGAACCCTTTCGGGCTCACGGCATTGCGATTGGCGGCCTGCATCTCGGCGGAGATCGCTTGGTAGACCTCGTCGCGCACCTTGAAGCCTTCGCTGACCGCGGGCGCGAGGTCTTGGCCCTGATACATGGATTGAATCAGCTCCGCGTTGCGGCCCGCGACGCCGGGCTTGCCGGTCTGGTTCAGCGAAATATTGGGGATCGGCGCTCCGCCGCGAAACGTCAGCGGAAGCTGGCTGGTAAAGGAGATCGGACGATCCCCCGAAAGCGTTTGGGCGAGGCGGCTCATAAAGCCGGAGCGGTAATCGCGCGAACCGGCGGTCGGCTGACCGAGCTCGATGGTGTCCTGCGTTTCGAAGTGACTGCGGCTGGTATCGTCGGTGCCGGCAAACGGCACGAAGGCGATCTGCTTTTTCTGCCAAAGCGGGTAAATCGAATCCTTCAGCGCCGGATGCAGCGCCCAATCGGCATCGAGCGGCAGTGCGCCGGCTTTGGCAATCGCGAGCGTCGGGCGCGATGCATAATAAAAATCGCTCGAGGAGGGGATCACGATATTCGCCGCATCATAAGCCCCGCGCAGAAACACCACCAAAAGCCGTGGCGCACTTCCCGCAGGCATCGCATAGAGCCGCCCCGCCACACATGTCAGCGGCAAAGCGGCGGCGGCGGCTTTGAGAAATTCGCGACGCTTCATGCGGAACTCCTAACGGTGCATGAATTCCGGCGAGGACAGGAACAGCATATTCCACTCCGCCGGTGATTTGGCCTGGGCCAAGGCGCCCGCTGTCGCCGCGCCAAGCGACGGCGCGATCGCCTGATAATAGCGGGTTTGGCGAATATTGGGCGTCGGTGCCGGTTCCTTCGCCGCGTCGTCCGGCAATTTGAACAGGCCGGAATGACCAAGCCCGACAAGCCGCGCGATTTCAAATCGCGTTTCCATTTCGCCGGGCCCGGACCATGCCGCCTCCGTCAGCGCGTAGCCGTCCGGCGTTTCGTGGCCGTAAAGCGGCTCGCTCATTCGGTTCAGCCAGTTCAGCATCGGTTGTGCATTGAGGATAACCGTGTCGCCGTAAGTCGCGCGCAGCGCCGAGACCGCATAATGGATCGGGTCCTTGAACTTGGCGCCCAGAGACGCCGCGAACTCGTGCGATGCGAACATGGTCTGCAGCACGGCGGCGATGTCGCCATCGCTGTCGCGGAACGTCGCCGCCATGGCATCGACCAACGCCGGCGGCGGCGCGTCGCAACAGAAATATTCTGCGAGTTCGCTGCTGATGTGATGCGCGGTCGCGGGTTCGGCGGCCAGGATCGCAATCGCCTCGGCGACTTCCTTGAGGCCTTCGCCTTTGATCGCGACGCCGAGAAAGACCTTGTCGCCGTAATCGTGCCGGTTGGGATTGAACTCGAAGAGATTGCCCGCGCGATATTGCGCGCGCAGCGCGGGCCTGACATGCGCGGGCTTGCCGGAAAGGTTGAGGCCGACGCCGGTCAAAATGCGCGCCAGCTCCTGGACATCCTTCTGCGTATAGCCGGTGCCGACGCCAAGGGTGTGCAGCTCCATGATCTCGCGGGCGTAATTTTCGTTGATGTGTCCGGCGGCGTTCTGGGCATTGTCGAGATATTGCAGCATCGCGGGGTGGAACAAAGTCGCTTCGAGCAGATCGCGGAATTTTCCCAAGACATGCGGACGGATGGCGTTTTCTTCGTAGTCGCCGACAAACGCCCTGATCTCCCCCTTGTTCTGATGGACGTTAAAATGATTCATCCAGAACCAGGTGAGTTGCTCCTTGAGTTGATTTTTCGAATAGAGGTCGCGCAGCAGCGAGCGCGTCGCCGCCTCGCGCCCATAATCGTTCAGCCTTTGCTGATAGGCTTTCTGCGCGGCGGGATAATCCGGTGTGCCTTTAAGTTTTTTCGCGGTCTCGCGCAGCGCGCGGATTTCGTCGTTGATCTGCGAAAGGGACTGGCGCGTGATATCCATCGCCGCAATTTCGATTTGTGCCTCTTGCGGCAGACCGTCATCGGCGGACGGATGAAGTTCGCTCTGCAAATATTTGTCCAGTCCTTCACCCGCCAACATCTGGGCGCTTGCGGTGTCGGCGCCCCAGCTGACGCGATTGAGCACCGCGATATCGCCCGGCTTGGTATCCAGCGGCGTGGCGGCTTCTGGGGCGGGGACATAATGCGCGGCGGGACGGGGCGTCGGCGCACATGCGGCGGCGGCACCGACGAGAATGCCGGCAAGTGTCAGACGGAGCCAAGCATTTCGCATCCGCGCCTCAACAAACAACCGCGCTACTTTACGGCGTCTTCGTCGGCGAAAGCATTTCAATTAAATTTATGTAAGCAAATCTTTTCGGCGGCTTAGTTCGAATCGCCGTCTTTGTTTTGATCGCCGGAGGGCTGGTTGGAAGCAGGCGCCTGCTTCTTGGCGTGATCCGAACCGAACAGCCAATGAAAGAAGCCGTCGGGCTGGTCGGGCTGCGATTGCTGAACCTCGCCCGGCTTTCCCGGCGCGCTCTGCGCTTCGTCGTCCGAGTCGATCGACGGCAGGCCCGTATCCACCAAAGTCTCGTCCACCGGAACGCCCGGCGGCGAGCGGTCGAGCGGCTTTACCGGCAAGCCTTTTTCGGCGGCGGTCATCACATCGCGCCAGATCGCGGCGGGAAGACTTCCCCCTGTTACACCGCGCATCGGGGCGGCGTTATCATTGCCCACCCAAACGCCGGTTACGTAATCGGTGGTGAAGCCGACGAACCAGGCGTCGTGATAATCCTGCGTCGTGCCCGTCTTGCCGGCGGCTTCGCGGCCCCATAGCGCGGCGCCGCGCCCGGTGCCTTCGGTCATCACGTCATACATCATGGCCAGAAGATCGCGGTCGACATGGCTGGCGATGACGCGGTTCTCGGCGGGCGCCTCGCGCTTGTAGAGCACCGCGCCGCTCGGGCCATCGACCTCGGTCACCAGATAGGGCGTCACCTTCAGGCCGCCCGAAGCAAAGGTGGCATAGGCGCTAGTGAGTTCCAGCGGCGTGACTTCGCTGGTGCCCAGCGCCAGCGATGCATTGGCTTCGAGCGGCGATGTGATGCCGCAGCGCTTGGCCGCTTCCACCACCGCGTCGAGGCCCACTTCCTGCGCCAGGTTGGCCGTGATGGTGTTGACCGAATGGGCCAATGCGTCGGCCAGCATCAGCGTGCCGTAAGAGCGCCCGCCGAAATTGGTCGGCGTCCAGCCGTTGATGTCCACCGGCTCGTCGCTGCGCGTATCCCAGGGCGTCAGTCCCGATTCCAAAGCCGCGAGATAGACGAACGGCTTAAAGGCGGAGCCGGGCTGGCGATGCGCTTGGGTGGCGCGGTTGAAGGTGCTCTCGTCGTAATCGACGCCGCCGATCATGGCCGAGACTGCGCCATCGAGCTTCATCGTCACGATGGCCGCTTCATGGGCGCGCGCGTGAACGCCTTGCTTGCCGGTGATGACCTTGACCGCCGCCCTGCGCGCGGCTTCCTGAATGCGCGGCTCCAGCGTGGTGTGAACCGTCAGATCGCCCGACGCCGCATCGCCGTGCGAAGCGATCAGCGCCAGCGCATCGTCAGCGGCGGTGTCGAGAAAGAAATTGCGCGCATCCACTGTGGCGCGGTCGATGATGATGGCGGGATGGGCGCTGGCGTCGTCGGCCTCGGCCTGCGTGATCGCGCCGGTGTCCACCATGGCGCGCAGCACGACATCGGCGCGCGCTTGGGCGGCTTCGAGATCGCGCCTGGGCGAGAACACCGAGGGCGCGCGGGTCAACGTCGCCAGCATCGCGGCCTCGGCAAGCGTCAACTCGCTGGCCGATTTGCCGAAATAGACATGCGCCGCGCCGTCCACGCCGTAAGCGCCGGAGCCGAGATAAAGCCGGTTGAGATAGAGTTCGAGGATTTGCTGTTTGCTGAGCGAATTCTCCAGCGCGATCGCATCCATGATGTCGGTCAGCTTGCGCGAGACATTGCGCTGCGAATTGGTGAAGACGATCTTGGCGGTCTGCTGAGTGATGGTGGAACCGCCGGCCACGAAGTGCCGCGCCCACATATCCTCCCACAGCGCGCGTATCAGCCCGCGCGGATCGATGCCGTGATGCCAATAAAAGCGCCGGTCTTCCATCGCGATGAAGGCGGCGGGCAGGTAAGGCGGCATCTGGCTCAGCGACAGCCGCTTGCCGACGATGGCGCCGCGATGACCTGCCGTCTCGTCATTGGCATCCAGAAAGGTGAAGGCCACGGGCCGGTTGACGGCGTAAAGGTCCTGCTTGAAATCCAGCGCCGGCGCAAACGGGCTCAAGAGATAAGGCAGCAAGTACAACAGCAGGATGGGCGCGGCAATGACGCCGCCAATCCACATCGCGGCGCGCGACAACCCGCGGCGATGCAGGGATACCCACGCGACCAGGCTATCCGCCCCGCGCGCCAGAATTTCCAGGAATTCCTGCCAAAACTCGCCCATGCCGGGCGCTAGGTGACTGATATTTTGGGCGGATTCAAGACGGGGCGGGTTAACCTTCGGAAAGGCGCGGTTTGCTTGCCCGCCGGCTCAGGCCGCGCCGCCCGCCAAGCGCTTGTAAAGTTCCGCATACCGCGCGCCGCTGCTCGCCCAAGAGACATCGCTCGTCATCCCGCGACGCTGCAAGCCCTGCCATGCCGCGCGCCGGGCGAAGACGCGGCTCGCGCGTGCCAGAACTTCTGCTAGTCCCTCGGGCGTGACCTCGTCGAACAAAAAGCCCGTCGCGCTGCCGTCCGCCATGGTTTCTTCGGTTGCATCCACAATCGTGTCGGCAAGCCCGCCGGTGCGCGCCGCGATGGGCACCGAGCCGTATCGCATGGCGTAAAGCTGGGTCAGCCCGCAAGGCTCGAAGCGCGAGGGGATGAGAATGGCGTCCGCGCCGCCTTGCAAAAGATGCGACAACGCCTCGTCATAACCGATGCGCACGGCGATGCGTCCGGGGTGGCGCGCGGCGGCGGCGGCGAAGGTGGCTTCCAATACGGGTTCGCCGCTGCCCAGCACGGCAAGGCGTGCACCCATCTGGACCAGCGCGTCGGCGCATTCGGCCAAGACGTCCATGCCCTTTTGCACGGTGAGGCGGCTCACCACGCAAAACAAAGGTCCGTTGCCGGGGATGAGACCGAATTTTTGCTGCACGGCGCGCCGGTTATGGATTCGCTTTTGCAGCGCCTCGCCATCGTATGGCGCGGCGAGGTCTGGGTCGTTGCCCGGATTCCACACGTCCGTGTCGATGCCGTTGACAATGCCGAAAACCCGCCCTCGCCGCGCGGCAATGAGCCCTTCGAGCCCGGCGGCGAATTCCGGCGCGCGGATTTGCTCGGCATAAGTCGGGCTGACGGTGGTGATGGCGCCTGCCGCTTGCAGCCCCGCCTTGAGAAATCCCACGCCGCCGAAATATTCCACGCCGTGAATTCCATAAGCCTCCGGCGGCAAGCCCAAATCGGCAAATATTTCGGCGGGAAACCAACCTTGAAACGCCATATTGTGGATGGTGACGATGCTGGGCACCGCGCCGCCGTCATAACGCAGATAGGCCGCCGCCATCGCGGCTTGCCAGTCATGGGCATGAACGAGATCGGGGCGAAGCTCCGTGGCCTCCCCGCGCGCAATATCGGCGCCGGCGCGTCCCAGCGCCGCGAAACGCTGCCAATTGTCTGTCCACGCTTTGCCGTCTTCATCGGCATAAAGCCCGCCGCCGCGCGCGAAAAGGCTCGGCGCATCGAGCACGATCACATCCAAGCCGCCGGCGACACCGCCCACAAGCCGCGCAGGGGCGCCGAGTAAATCGGTGTAGCTGTGTAAAATCTCGCCGGTTTGAAGCGCTTTCATCACGGCGGGATAGCCGGGGATCAGCGTGGTCAGCTGAACGTCATGCGGCGCCAAGGCTGCGGGCAGCGCGCCCACCACATCCGCCAGTCCGCCCGTCTTGATCAGCGGAAAAGCTTCCGAGGCAACCGAAAGAACCTTCAGCGTCATAGCACCAAGCGGTCGATCATCGGCTGGGTGATAAGGCAGACGCCTTTTTCGGTGCGCCGGAAGCGCTGGGCGTCGATCTCGGGATTTTCGCCGACGATCAAGCCTTCGGGAATGACGACGCCGCGGTCCAGCACCACTTTTTTCAGCCTGGCGCCGCGCCCGATCTTGCAGCGCGGCATGATGACGGCCTCTTCGAGCGTGGAAAAACTGTTCGCCCGCACGCCGGTGAACAAGAGGCAGCGGTTAAGGCTGGAACCCGAAATGATGCAATCGCCCGACACCAGCGAAGAGACCGCGCTGCCGCGCCGCCCATCGGTGTCGTGCACGAATTTCGCGGGCGGGGTGATTTCCGCATAAGTCCACAGCGGCCAGCTTTGATCGTAGAGATCGAGCTTGGGCAACAAATCGGTCAGATCGATATTGGCTTCCCAATAGGCGTCGATGGTTCCCACATCGCGCCAATAGGCATCCTTTTCGCCTTCGGAGCGCACGCAGGAATCCGAAAAGCGATGCGCCACGGCCTTGGCGTTCTTCACCATATAAGGGATGAGATCCTTGCCGAAATCGCGCGCCGAGTCATGCGTTGCCGCGTCGCGGCGCAGTTCTTCCAAGAGCCGCGTGGTGCGGAAAACGTAAATCCCCATCGAGGCGAGCGCGACATCGGGCCGCCCGGGAATGCATGGCGGATTGGCGGGCTTTTCGTGAAATGCCGTGATCCTGTTTTTCTCGTCGACCGCCATGATGCCGAAGGCGCTGCCTTCGGCGCGCGGCACTTCCAGACAGCCCACGGTGACATCCGCGCCGGAATCGACATGCTGACGCAAGAGCAGCTCGTAATCCATTTTGTAGACGTGGTCGCCCGCCAAAATCACAATGTATTCCGGCCGGTAGCTCTCGATGATTTCGATGTTCTGATAGACCGCGTCGGCGGTGCCCGCATACCACTGGGTCTCCGAAACGCGCTGCGAGGCCGGCAGGATATCGAAGCTTTCGTTGCGCTCCGGGCGGAAAAAGTTCCAGCCCTGCTGCAAATGGCTGATCAGCGAATGGGCCTTGTACTGGGTGGCCACCGCGATGCGGCGGATACCCGAATTAACCGCGTTCGACAAGGCAAAGTCGATAATCCGGGCCTTGCCCGCGAAATGCACGGCGGGTTTGGCGCGTTTGTCGGTCAGTTCCTTGAGCCTGGCGCCGCGTCCCCCCGCCAGAACATAGGCCATGGTATCGCGCGCCAGCGGATGATCGCGTCTTACGCCCATGGCTTATCCTCCCTTTGCTCGCGTCTTGGGGCGGGCTCTTTGCCGAGTCGTGGCAGACAAAGCCGGTTCCGTCCAGGGTGGTGTTGCCGCTGGGATTTCCCTTCTTCCCCATCCGAATTAAGCTGGGCGATCGAGGCAGGGGTGAACGGGCATGGCGAACGGATTTGGCACGGATATCCTGATTCAGGCGCCGGACCCCAAGAGCGCCGCGCTGTTCTACGTCCGCCAGCTCGGTTTCGAGATCACCGCCGAGACGGCGGAGCTGGTCAGCCTGCATGGCCCGAACATCAACCTGTTCGTCGAGCGCGGCCCCTTGCTCGGGCCGGTGCTGGAAGTGAGGGTGGAAAATGTCGAACAGGCCAAGGCGCGGCTGGTCGCTAATGGCTGCCGCGTCGTCAAGGATGAGCCGCAATTTCCCCGCTGCTACGTCCAAGATCCGTTCGGCCTGATCTATAATCTGACGCGCTGACGCGAAGTTTTTCAGAAAATTCAAAGCGCTAGTTCGAAATTTCATTTTTTTCGAAAAAAATTTGCAGTCCCCCCTTGAACCGACAAGGTCGAATACCCACTTCCATTATATCCTCGAGAATCCAATCGAAATGAAA
Source organism: uncultured Alphaproteobacteria bacterium (assembly GCA_963849895.1). Taxonomy (GTDB): domain Bacteria; phylum Pseudomonadota; class Alphaproteobacteria; order Micropepsales; family Micropepsaceae; genus Rhizomicrobium. The sequence continues at coordinate 2,958 of CAWKIU010000004.1, read as the reverse complement.
ACCTGCCCACCCACCGGCGGCGGACCGTACGCGTCCACCAATCCGAAGTACTGGGTGGGCGTGACGGCTGAGGATATTCCGCCAGGATGGATGGATGACATGGTCAAACGCTTATTCGACGAATTGAACCGGCAATTGATCCGCATCGAAGACGTCAAACAGCGCGAAAAAGAGCCGGAGAATGCAAACACGCGCGCGGCCGACGCGCGTACGCTTGCCTCCTTGGAGCGCGCGGCCGAGCGATTAACGCGGCTTGAGCAACAACGCGCATTGGTGCGCGAAACCAAGGTGGCAGCCAAGAATGACGATGCTCTTGAGGCGTTGGAACGCCGAATCGATCAGCTTGCTGCCGCCGCGCGAGCGCCAGGCAATTCTGAGAAATCTGAATGAAGAAGAACGCCAAACCGCCGTCGCGTCCTGGCCCTTCTGGGCGCGCGCGGCGCAAAAACCCCCGCTCGGCGACTGGCGCATCTGGCTGTTTCTCGCCGGGCGCGGCGCGGGCAAGACGCGCGCGGGCGCCGAATGGATCGCCCATGGCGTCTGCCATGGCGAGATGCGGCGCATCGGGCTTGTCGGCGCAACTTTTCACGATGCGAGAAGCGTGATGATCGAAGGCGAATCCGGCCTCCTTGGCGTGGCGCCCGGCGCGGCGTTCGAGCCCTCCAATCGGCGCGTCTTGTGGCCCAATGGGGCGGTGGCGAGCGTGATCTCGGCGGAAGAACCCGATTACGTGCGCGGGCATCAATTCGATGCGGTTTGGGCCGATGAGTTCTGCAAATGGGCGCAGCCTCAGGCCGCGCTCGACATGGTGTTGATGGCGCTGAGGCTGGGCGAGGACCCGCGCATGGCGGTCACCACCACGCCGCGCAACATCGCACCGCTCAAGAATTTGATGACCGCATCCGACACCGCCAAGACGCACGCCACCGCGCGCGACAATGCGGCCAATCTGGCGCCGACGTTTCTTGCCGGATTGGAATTGCGCTTCGCCGGTACGCGGCTTGGCCGTCAGGAATTGGACGGCGAGGTCATCGAAGACAATGATGCCGCGCTGTGGCAGCGCATTTGGATCGAGCGCGCGCGGGTGCGCAAAGCCCCGCCGCTCATTCGCGTCGTGGTGGCGGTTGATCCGCCGGCCTCCATCGCAGGCGACGAATGCGGCATCGTCGTGGCGGGAATTGCTAGCGACGGCGCGGGCTATGTCATCGCCGATCGCTCGGTCGCGGGCATGACACCGGCGGGCTGGGCGGCGCGGGTTGCGGACGCTTATGAAACCTTCGAGGCCGATAGCATCGTGGCAGAAGCCAATCAGGGCGGCGACATGGTGCGCCAGGTGTTGCTCGAGCCGCTTGCCCAACGCGGCGGTGAAACTGGTCCACGCCACGCGCGACAAGCGCACCCGCGCCATGCCTGCCGCCGCGCTTTACGAACAACGCCGCGTGCGTCACGCGGGAACATTCCCAGAGCTCGAAGATCAGCTCTGCACCTATGACGGCGAAGGCAAAAGCCCCGACCGCATGGACGCCCTGGTTTGGGCGCTGGCCGAACTATTCCCGCGCGCCAAAGGAAGATCCGAAAGTCCACTCGCTGTGATGAACCACCACCCCAACTTGTCATGGCCCGCGACTGCGGGCCACCCAGGTGACGCTTTCCTGAACTTTCAGGACGCCACCTGACCTGATTTTCCACAAGGCTTTTGTCCCCAACTGGGTGGCCCGCACCAGGCGGGCCATGACACCTATTTTGCAAGGTTACCCCATGCTCAACCGTTTCTTCTCCCGGGCGCAGCAACGTGCGCCGGAACAAAAATCCGCGCCGCCGCTGATTGCGCTGTCGATGATCGGCGCGGCGCGTTGGGGCGCGCGCGATTTCGCGACCCTGGCGCGCGAGGGCGTGATGGGCAACACCATCGCTTATCGCTGCGTGCGGATGATCGCGGAGGGCGCGGCATCGGTGCCCTGGCTCCTCTATGACGGTGCGCAAGAGATCGAATCCCATCCGCTGCTTTCGCTGCTGGCCACACCCAATCCCGAGGAAGAAGGCACCGCGCTGTTCGAGCGCTGGTATGGCTTCCTGCAATGCGCAGGGGATTCTTATCTCGAAGCGGTTAGCGTCTCGGGCGCGGTGCGCGAGCTTTACGTGCTGCGTCCCGACCGCGTCAGCATCGTGCCCGATCCGCGCGGCTGGCCCTTGGCGTATAATTACACGATCAATCAGGTGACCGCGAAGCTGGCGCGCGACGCCAGCGGTTTCATGCCGGTGCTGCACACGCGCCTCTTTCATCCGCTCGACGATCAATACGGCCTGTCGCCCATTTCGGCCTGCGCCCGCGCGGTGGAGGTGCACAATGCGGGCGCGGCCTGGACTAAGGCGCTGCTCGACAATGCGGCGCGGCCCTCGGGCGCACTTATATATAAGGGGCCCGACGGCGCGCCCTCCCTGACCGACGACCAGTTCCAGCGGCTGAAGCGCGAATTGGAAGACGCTTATCAAGGCGCCTCCAATGCCGGGCGGCCCATGGTGCTGGAAGGCGGGCTCGATTGGCGCGCCATGAGCTATACCCCCGCCGACATGGATTTCTCCAATCTGCGCGATGCGGCGGCGCGCGAGATTGCGCTGAGCTTCGGTGTGCCGCCGATGCTGCTGGGAATTCCCGGCGACAATACGTTTTCGAATTACCGCGAGGCGAATTTGAATTTCTGGCGTCAGACCGTGCTGCCGCTGGTGTCCAAAACCGCCAAGGCGCTGACCACCTGGCTGGCGCCGCGCTTCGGCGCCACGCTGCGCATCGGCTTTGATTCTGACGCGGTGGACGCGCTGGCGCTGGAACGCGAAAGCGTCTGGGACCGGCTGACGGGATGCCAGCTTCCTAACCCTCAACGAAAAACGCCAAGCCGCAGGATATTCTCCCGTCGATGGCGGGGATGTGGTGGGGTGAGCCAGATTTTCGCTCCCCCC
>CAWKIU010000003.1:0-280657 GCA_963849895.1 uncultured Alphaproteobacteria bacterium | reverse complement strand
GCACGCGCGCAAAGCCCCGCCGAATGCGTTGCCTGAGTTGCGCCTTGACGCCCGAGCCATCCCCGCCGCAGGTTTGCGCGCGGGCCCCGTGGCGGAACTGGTAGACGCACCGGACTTAAAATCGCGATATATTCCATTTAATCCTTTATTTTCAAGCGTTTTGTGCTATATTGAATTAGCGCAGACCTAGCACAAAACGCACTTTTCCGAGGCTCAAATGGAAGCCGCCAGACATTCACTCATGGACAACCGCGTGCAGCTCTACATGCGGTCCAATAGTCCCCATTGGCAGTGCGCATGTTCAGTCGCTGGAAAACAGCGGCGTACAACGACAAAAGAAGAGAGCCTTGCGCGCGCCAAGGACGTGGCGCGCGACTGGTACCTCGGCCTTATGGGTAAGTACCGATCCGGCGAGTTGAAGGAGGGCAAGACCTTCAAGCAAGCCGCCGAGCGTTTCATGGACCAAGTCGAGACCATCACCCAAGGCCAGCGAAGCCCGATCTATGTCGCCGGCCACCACTACCGGATCGATAACCACCTCAACCCCTTTTTCGGCAATATGGTGTTATCCGAGATCACGGCGGGAACGGTGCAGGACTACCGGATTCACCGGATGAAGACCGGCATGTCGCGTGCCGATCAGCATAGAAAAGCCAAGGCACAACGGGACAGGGAGAAGGCGGCGCTGACCGGCGCGCCAGCACCAAAGGAGGAAAAGCCAAAGCCTCCCGCCCGCACAACGCTCCATCAGGAAATCGTCTGTCTTCGGCAAATCCTAAAGCTCGCCAACCGTCACGGTTGGCTCGATCATCTGCCAAATCTCTCCGCTCCCTACCAAGCATCGAGCAAAATCGCGCATCGCGCTTGGTTCTCGCCGGAAGAATACAAAGACCTCTATAAGGCGACCGGCGCGCGCGCGAAGAACCCGCCCAAGCCGCGCTGGCGCTGGTCCTGCGAACAACTGCATGATTTCGTGCTCGTCATGGCGAACACGGGGTTGCGACCAGACGAAGCGCTCCGGCTTGAATTCCGCGACGTGGAGATCGTCGAGGACTATTCGACCAAGAAGACCATTCTCGAAATCAAGGTGCGGGGTAAGAGAGGGGTCGGCTACTGCAAAAGCATGCCTGGAGCAGTAGAGCCCTTTAGGCGATTGAAGGATCGCCCGCGTCCGACCTGGGCCGGGGATGAGGAGGCCGAGCCGAAGGGCGAGGACAAGGCGCACGCCAAGCCGAAGGCTGATCTAGCGAAGCCACGGCCAACTGATCTTGTTTTTCCTAAGCTGCACCGCGATTTGTTCAACGAGATTTTGGGCGAACTTGATCTCAAGACGGATCGTGAAGGCAACCCCCGAACGGCCTATAGTCTTCGCCACACCTACATCAGCATGCGGCTCTCTGAGGGTGCGGATATCTACCAGATCGCCAAGAACTGCCGCACCAGCGTCGAGATGATCGAGAAATACTACGCCTCGCACATCAAGGATCGGCTTGATGCGGCGGCGATCAATGTCCGCAAACGGGTCAGGCGGAATGTCGTGACCGCCGCTCCCAAAAAACGCTGACCTGGTAACCAGCAAATCCGAATGTTCGAATTATCCCCCATGCCACGGAGAAACATGTCGAGTCCTTTGGAATTGATGGTTCAGAGATATTCATCCGCTCTCATCGACGCGCTCGCAGAGGCAAAGAAGAAAGCCGCCTCGACTGACGATCCTTTTGAGGTCGGGCGTGCGGGCGGGTTTTATATGGCGCTAACTATGTTGCTTATTCGCGCACGGTCGGCGGGAAATCGATCCCGAAACGCTAGGCCTGAAGGATATCGATCCCGACGATCTTCTATGACGTGCGTTCGGTGGTCGTCAGCCGAATTATTCGCCGGATTTTATCTCGACGATCTGTCCCTCCGCACCGATGACAACAGGCGCGACCGACCTGAGCGATATGTTGGCGTGATAACGCGCATGACGGCGTTCGCCGCTACGAATGAGGGCGCCCTTGGCAACCATGTCCGAAAGGTCGCGTGTTGCGGTGGGTGCCGACGCGCCGGTAATTGTGACGTAATTGCCTGCACTTAATCCGCCCTTGAACCCATCCGGGCCTTCGCGAAGGACGCGGAGCAGAGCCTTCTGCTGCCGCTCGTTCAATTGCCCTCTAAGGCGATCCAGCAGGCGCGCCTTGTCCAACAGAAATTCGATCAGCGCCGTTGTTCGCCGCTGGGCTTCTAATGCGACCGCACCAAACCAACGTAGCCAGTCGTTCAACTCAGTCTCGGTGTTATTGCGCTCAAGCGCGTCATAATACCCCTTGCGCTTGGCAAGAATGGTAAGCGCCAAAGCCGTCAGCGGCGGATAGCCGAGATTCTGTGCCAGCGCTTTCTCGGCAATGGCGCGCCCGATACGGCCGTTGCCGTCTTCAAACGGGTGAATGCACTCGAAATAGAAGTGCGCAACGCCAGCGCGTGTCAAAGCGGGCAGAGGCGACGCTCCGTCTGGTGCCGTGCGGTTAAACCAGTCGATAAAACGCGCCATCTCACGCGGTACATCGGCGGATGGCGGCGCTTCGAAATGCACCTTGGGGTCATGGATGGAGCCGGAGACGATCTGCATAGGATCATCGTGCGTTCGATATCTGCCGATATCCTTGAGGTCGCGCCGACCATTCGTGACCATCCGGTGCCAGCCAAAAAGCACGTCTTTGGAGAGCGGCTCGCCGAACGACTTGTAGAGATCGACGATCAGCTCGGCGATCCCTTGTTCGGCAGCTTTCACGCGCCGCAAGTCAGTGCCAAGACCAAGTTGCTTTCGGATCGACGACTGCACGCTGGCACGGTCGAGTGTCTCGCCCTCGATTTCCGAAGTCGTCATCGCTTCGCTGCTCAGGGTTTCGATGGTGAGTTGGTCTTTATCCTCTGCGCCGAGGTGCTTGAACGTCCCGGCGAACACGCCGCCACCAAGCAGGAACTGTTCCTCTGCCTTCCTAAAAAGGTCAGGATTCCACGAGAAATTTGGCCACTCAGGCCGCTGCCAGTTCCATATCATGATCGATAGACTATACCCCTATCGATCATAATAGTCGATATTGTGATCGATAGCAAGAACTCTATTAATCGCTGTCTAGGCAGGCGCGAAGCTCGCTATACATGAAACCGGTATGCGGGCGTGGCGGAATGGTAGACGCACCGGACTTAAGCAATTGAGTGCCCGGCGGGAAACCACCGGAGTAGAACTGCCCAAATTCGGGGAACCCTTTACTGGCAATCCCGAGCCAAGCCCGGAAGCGGGAAGGTGTAGAGACTAGACGGGCAGCACCTAACGCGGCGACGCCACGGTGAAGGGATAGTCCAGACTACGAACGCCCGTTGGGGCGGCGGCGAAAGCCGAAGTGGTACGAAAATCCGTTGGGCCGCAAGGCCTGTGTGAGTTCAAGTCTCACCGCCCGCACCATCACGATCAGGCGCAACACCTCGGCTACGGCAAACCGAGCGGTCGCATCGCGCTGTCATCGTCCCAAAAGCCAATCCCGCCAACTTTTCTTTTGTGTCGGACGCCGTGTCTCCGGTGTCTTCGATGGCTCAGAGCCTGACCGTCCGTAGTAAGCATCGCGCAGGGCACGGTCGCGTGCTCGTCCTTCCTCGATTTCCTCTTGGATCATGTCCCCCGCCCAGACGACCCAGTCGCGCTTGATCCAATAGTGCGACCGGCAGGGGAAGGCCCAGTTCCCGACGGACGGGAAGAACGAAACGCTTTCGCCGTCGTAGACGAGCTGCCACCCCGTTGGACTGATCGGCGTGACGACCTTAATCCCGCAGCCGCAGAAGCAATCGTGAACCGCCGTCGCGTAGGGGATTGAGACATAGATGACGCCCCGCTCCCTTTCTTTCGGAATGAGTTCTACGAATTCGTGCCTGATCTTGAGCGGTGGCTTCATTATTCGTCCTCGTTGATCGTCTCATTCCCAGCAATCACAAAGACGCTGAAAAGTTCGTCGGTGTCGTCGTCGTAGAAGGCGAACAGCTTCTTCCATTTGATGACAGCGAAGGCGGCGTTCAGGGCGTTCAGCTCGACGACCTGGATGTTCTTGTCGTACTCGTTGATCTCCTCGATCGTCGCGAAGGGAATGCGGTTGTTGTCATGAACGTGCTTGCGCTTGGCGGGTGTGCTGGTTGTCGTCCGCACCTGCCCCCGCAGGCGATCGCCGTGGATCGTGATGCCCATGCCCACGTCGACAAATGGGGTGCCAAGCGCTTCGAGCTTCTCGACGATTGGCTTCTTCCCCGTGCCCTCCATACAAAGGAACACGAAGTCGAGGCCCGCAAGCTCGTGTAGCGTCTCGGGGCCCATTGGCTTCGGATGAACGATGATGCCGCGCCGCATCTTTCCATAGGTGCGGGCGTGAAATGCAACCTTCGTCAGTTTCTCATCCAGCTCCTCGCCGGACGCGGCACCTGGCGCGCGGAAGGCGTTGTGCTGCTCGAAGTTATCGCCGTCGAAGAGGTGGATTTCCCTCACCGGCGTCTTCGCAACAAAGTCGAGGACGTAAGAGCCGGTTCCGCCCAGCCCCACGATTCCGATCCTGTGCGGTTTCAATTTCTCGTTGATCGCCACGATATCAGCTCTGCTGCTGGCCGTGTCCTCATAGAGGAATACTGAGTCGTCCGCGTCAGGCGCGTGGGACCGGAACGTCTGCGCTGTCACTGTCGGGTCGATGGCCTGGGCCGAGCCCGATATTTTCGTAATGTAGAACGTCATTTTGTGGTGAAAGTCGGTATAGCCATTGGCGGGCTTTGGTTTGCAGGAGAAGTTCCACCGCACGTCCATGCCGTCGATCGAGACGGACCCCGGCGTGGACCCCCCAAGACCCTGCATGATCGAACCATCCTCATTGCAGGGATGGTCTCCGAACCATTTGGCCTGATGGTCTTCCGGCGGAAGTGCGGCGTCGTTGGCGAGGCGAAGCGCGGCGATCAATACTCCGCGCTTCACCTCCCGTTTCTCGTTCAAATAGGGTACATCGCGCACGAGCAGGTAGCCGGTGACGACGTTGACGTCGTAGCCCTCGTCGCGAAGGCGCTTGAGCGGCGGGCTACGATCGATCGGACGGCGTGACATCGAACTTCATCTCGTTCTTGACTTTGACGGAATGGCCGGCGGTCAGCGTGCCCTTGGGGTTCGCCGGCGGGCCGTTGCGATAGGTGACGGTGAACTCGATGCACTGCCCCGGCGGCGGCACGGGATACGCAAGCTTCACGACCTGCTCGAACGAGATGCGCGTCTCCGCCCATTCGTGCGCTTCGCCGTTCACCTTCAGCGTGACGTCCTTCTGGGAATAGAAGTGCTCATCCTGCTTGAGGTGAATGACGGTGACATCGTGGGGGATCAGCTCGTCCTCCTTGTCGCCGCCGACCTCGCGGAAAAGCTCGCGGTGCGCGGCGATGTGGCCGAGCCGATAGAGGGCCTCGCCCGTCGTCGGGTTGGGCGACTCATAGGGTTCGCGGTCGATATGGACACGGACCGCCACAAGGCCCAGAGTTTCTGCGGAATTTTGGTTCATTGGGTCCTCTATGCTATAAATTTCCAGACATCCCGCGAGGTTTCTCGTTGACTACCTCGAAGGATAGGAGAATATTAGGACCTACTATTTGCCTAGTCAAGGGGAAAAACCAATGAGCCAGTCTGCGCTGAAAATCGACCACGCACACGCCGCCGAAGAAACCTGCCCCTTCTGTGAACAGGTCATCCCGAATGAACGAGTTCGGGGAGATTCGCGCGCGCTTTGCTGCCAAGCGTCAGCAGGATGAAGCGGCGCTAAAGGCGGACATGGAAAAGCAGCTCGCGGCGAAAGCGGCCGCACTGGAGGAAGGGAAGAAAACCGAGATCGCCCAGCTTGCCGCTGTCCAGGTCGAAGAGCTTCGGAAGATCAAAGAGGTCTCCGCCGCCGCACAGGCCCTAGCTCGTGAGGAAGGCAAGAAGGCCGCAACAGCAGAAGCGGAGCAGAAAATCACGAAGCTGGCCGCGGAAAAAGAAGCCTCAGCTGAACAACTTCTTGCGGCGCAAGAGCAAAAGGCAGCTGCTGATAGGCTGTTGCAAAAGCTAACGGCAGAGCGCGACGAAGTCATTGCTTCCCGAACCGCAGAGGTGCGGGAGGCAATGGAAAAGAACAAGACCGAAGCCCTCGCAGCCCAGAATGCGAAATCCGCCGAAGAAAAGACCCAACTCTCTGCCCAAATTGCCGCTCTTCAAAAACAAATAACTGGCGAGGCCGCAGAAGGTGCGGACATAAATCTCGTCGAAGTCCTGAAATCGAAATTTCCAAAAGATGAGATATCCAAGATCAACAAGGTAGCCGGAGCCGACATTCGTCACGTTGTGAAGCACAACAAGAGGGTGTGCGAGAATCATCCTTTACAATTCTCGCAATCGTGGCGCTTGGAAAGCGTCATATGCGACCGATCTCCAGCGCGACATGGTCACCGAAAAAGCAGATCACGCGATCCTGACAACTATGAAGTTCCCTTCGGGAAACAAGCATCTGTGCGTAGCCGATGGCGTGATGGTCACGAATTTGCCGCGCGTTGTGGCTCTTGTCGAAATCTTCCGCGAACAGACTGTTCGCTATCACTCACAACGTGTGAGCGACGAAGACAAAGAGCGCAAGACGACGGAACTCTACGCTTATATCAGCTCCGACGGCTTTTCCAAGTTCATGAAGAGCATGGACGGCAACGACATCAAGCTCCTAAAGCTTGATGAGGAGGAGAAAGTCGAACATGGCCGAACCTGGGAAAAGCGCGGACGACTTCTCACCGAAAATCAACGGCTCCACGCGAAGCTTCGTTCTGAAATCGATCGTATCACTGGCACATCGGACTAGAGCAAACACATGCACAAACAAGAACCAGCCAAAAGCCGGGTCATTGGGCTTCAAGAAAGACCACTCGGTCGCACGACGCTCCGCACCTATCGTACGAAGGCCGATATTGGTGATGTCCTCCCCAATGAGCGACAGCCTCGCCTTGGTCCCAAGGAGGATGAAGAACTTCAACGTCAGATAAAGGACAATGAGGGCGTTTTCGAACCGCTACTTGTTGAGCCGCACCCGGAGCAAGATGGAAAGTTCCGAATTATCGACGGCGAACGTCGATGGACCAACTCAATGGTCTTGGTGTCTCAGGGCAAGGAACAATACCGGCAAATTCCTATAGAAGTCACAGACCGCACTTTGACCGATGAAGAACGCCTGCGTGTGTGGGTCTACATTCATCGCCAGCGCAAAGAGTGGGATGCTAAAGAAAAAGAGATGGTCGCCTACCAATTGATCCAACTGGTTGGACGTGCAAGCGCGGCGGACATTCTGGGAATTTCGCTTCGCGAACTTGAGCGGCTAGTCGAAGTATTCGAACTTTCGGAACGGTTCAAAGGTCTCAAGGACCTCAGTTCGAGCATAACGTGGGCGCGAGAATTGATTGGCGTCAGCAAGAAGCTCCGAACACCCGAAGTGATTGATGCGGTGGTTCAGAAAGTTGCCGATCGTCGAATAACAAATTCAAAAGACTTGCGCAGGTTACGCACAATCCTCCCAGACCCTGTCGCTCGCGCTAACTTCCTGTCTGACGGAGGCGACCTCGAAACGGCGATGCTTCGCTTAGCCGTACCGCCAGCAAAGGCCAAAGGCGGCTTGTCGGACGATCTTTCCGCGATTGTTGATTCAATGAAGCGCGTCCCTTGGACTGCACTTTCTGACTTGAAGAGGGATCAAGAACTGCTGAGGAAAATCGACGAGGCAAATTCGTTGCTGCAATCCCTCCGAGCTGCTTTGACCTCATAGTTTGCATCGATGTTCAATGGACAGCCGAAAAGTCGTGGCAGCTTGTCAACTGGGTTTCTCACGACCGCAACGCAAATCAGACCGCGGCAAGCATCGCCCTGCATGCCTGCGAGACGGTTCGGATGGGGCAAGGGCTCTTGCCCTGTTTATTTCTTAAGGCATCCCTCCCACGAAGCCACTTGTCTCTTCGTTCTTTATCAACGTAAGGCGAACGCCGACGTGACGGCATCCCGGGCGTGGACACGCCAGATGCTTTGCGACCTCATCGAGACGAACGTCCCGATGGGCGACCTTGAGGAGGAGCTGCAAAGGACTTTGCTGCCAGACGTGAAGACACCGCAGGCAGGTGGCTTCGATCACCGTGCTATCGTCCAAATCCCTTAGCGCCGTATCTTCAAGCCAAGTCACCAGAAATCCTCCGCCGAGGGAATGCGGTTGAAGGCAATCTTGCCGCCCGCATAGCCACCGGGTGGCGGCGACCAGGCGCCCAGCGTGAGGACGCGCTTCCCGAATTTCCGGTTCAGACCATCCATCATGTTGGTCAGCTTCTCGCACTTCCGGCGATCCTTGTCGTCGTTCAGCAGCAGATCAAGTTGGCGCGCGGTGTCCTTTGAGAGGTCCGCAAGGGTTACACCGACGCGGATAATCTCTGCCCGCTTCGGAATTTCTACCCGCGCCTTGATCCAAAGAGCGGACAGTGCCGCAAGGCAGGCGTGGTCGTCCTGGACGGCATGAAGTTCGCGTTGTCCGAACCATCCGCCGTTTCGCATATCCAGCCAGAGCCAGAGCGCTCCGGCGTAAAATCCGTCGCGGCGCATCCGTCTCGCCGCTTTGGTTAGCAGTAGCCTAGAACATGCGAGTGTATGTTCCGGATCGCGCCAGTCGGGCGGTAACACGCGGCCATGTCCGTACATGCCGCGCGAGGTCGGCATGGCGTGGATTTCATATCCATGCAGTGCGTACCACATGCGCTCGCCATTGACGTTGCCCCACAGGGCGCGGAGTTGCTTCGGCTGACTGTTCCAAAGGTGCTCGATAGTGGTGATCTTCGCGCGGGCAAGCCGCTTCTGCATCCGGTGGCCGACGCCTGGGATATCCTCCAACGGCAACCCGAGAAGCGGACCAGGCATATTCCTCGGATGCCAGATCGTTACGCCGTTCGGCTTATCGACCTTGCACGCGATTTTCGCGAGCATCCTGTTGGCCGCAAATCCAATTGAGCATGTAATCTGGTCACCTACATTTTTCCGAATGCGATCCTGGATGCGCGCCGCCAGCGCTTCAGGCGCGATGATGTTTCCCGCATCCAGTTTGCAGGACAGCTCATCGATGGATTTGACGGTCTCAATCGGAATCTCACAGGAGATTTCATTGAGAAGGGTGTTATGCGCGCGGCGGAATAGATCGGGGCGTTGCTCGACAAGCACGAGATCAGGACAAATCGCCAGCGCATCCGGGACGCGCATGACATTCTTGCAGCCCTTCGCCTTGGCTTCCTTCGAGCAAGCGATAACGACGGTCGTGTGTGCTGCCTTTGTATCAAAGGGAATGACGCCCACGGGTTTTCCCCGAAGGCGCGGCATCGCTTGCTGCATGACGGACGCAAAGAACCCATCGAAATCTAGGTAGAGTTTTTCGATGGTCTCCGGCTTCCGCATGTCCTATTCCCTCCCATGAGGGCATGATAGAACAAATGGAGAACGTCTAGGTCAAGCTGCCTTTTGGCGTCGGATGTGGAAAGCTTCGAAAGCATGTGTAATCGTTACGAAAATCGCGGCTCACTTGACGCATCCGGAAGATGGTCGCGCGCCTGAACCGCGTGATGACCACAACATCTGGTACGGACAACCTCGCGCCCCAAGACAACATCTATCCAGATCAGGACGCGCCGATTCTGCGCAACGCGCCGGACGGCAAGATCGAACTCATAAAGGCGCGCTGGGGATTTCCGCCGATACCCGGCCAGAAGCCGCCGATCACAAATATCCGCAACCTGAAAAGCAAATGGTGGGCGCAGGTGAACCGCGAGTGGATCACGGCAAGCGAATATCGTTGCCTTGTCCCCTTCTCGGCTTTTGCCGAGCCGGTCGTGGATTCTAATTGGTTTGTCGTGCCGGGAGAAGAAGTGGCGTACTTCGCCGGTGTGTGGCGACCGTGGCGCGGCGAACGCCTCGCCGAACAGCCGGGTCAGAAGCGACGCGCGCGAGAAGAGCGCGACTGGACGCTTTACGCGTTCCTGACGACCGAGCCGAATGACATCGTGCGACCCATCCACGAAAAAGCGATGCCCGTTATTCTGGTCGATGCGGCGGAGCAGGCCGAGTGGCTGGCTGGCGGCGACGCCAGCCTCCGCCTGCAACGTCCGCTGCCAAACGAGATGCTTCGGATACGATCCGAAGCATCGGCGTAGGCGTCAGGGCGACGGAGGCTTTACAAGTTCGGTGCAGGCCGCGTTGCTGCACTTCAAACGCCCCCTAAATGATCTTGCATTTGTCACTAGCTCTGCCAAGTTGGATTGCGCTAGCCGCGGTCGGGGGGATCGTTATGCGCAGGCTCTTACTCATCATATTGTTATCTGCGCTACCGCTTCCAGTGTTAGCCGCTCAAGAGCTTGATTTCGTAACTGCCTATGTGCGCGCGATGAGCACTACGGAAGACATTCGGCTCGATGCTCTCGCCGAAGCTGAAACAGGCACCAACCAAGATAAAATGGCGTCGTGCATTCACAATTCTACGCTTCAACAACTGGAATTCAGCGGCGATGCAAACATGATCGCTACTTTCAAGTTGACCGGAACGTCGAAGGATACACCCAACCTATTGCTCAACTACTACGTCAAAAAGGGAGAGCTTTACTCCAAAATTGAAAAGATTTGTCAGGTGTTTTTGGAGGGACCGAAACCCGGCGTTGATTACGGTAGGGCAGCAACCGAACTACCAAAGCTTCGCGCGCAGATGGATTATCTCGACAAGAACTTGCTAACAATGGCCGTGCTTGTTTTTTCAACACTAATTCGCGAAACGCCGGACAGGCAAGGCCATATGAGCCGCCTTATCATTACTCACAAAGATCGAGATGAACTTGTGAACGAGATCGATGCTAGGTTTCAAAATCTCGATGCAAAAGACGCTAATTATACCGTTTCGTCAGCCTACATCCTTAAATATTATCTCACTAAAAAGGGATATAAGCTGGCCGATGATCCGGAATAGTTGACCTGTGTGTTGCCCAAGTTCTGCCCATAACTACGCTAAACGAAATGCTTCGGATGCGATCCGAAGCATCGGCGTAGGACTCACGGGGACGGCGGCTTTTTCGCCAGTGCAGCGCGGACGTTGCGAAGAGTGCCGAGGATGAACTCATGCTCGGCAGAGCCTTCAGGCTGATCCGCGAGAACGGCAAGCATCTGCGTATGCAGAGCGAACAGTTGGCTGCGTGTCAGCGTCAGTAATTCATTCAGCGAAATAACTCTCATCTTGGTCTCCATCAGCTTTGACCGCGAACAGCGCGGCCTTCTGCAGAGGCCCTTTGACAACGGAGACGAGACGCATCGCTTGCGACGGAAACGAAGAGGACGAGTGCTTGCACTTGCGCCATATGTGGCGACGCTTGCCTTAAGTTGGCCGAATGAAGGACGCTCTTTGCTGATCGGAAGATGGAGACTTGAGAGTTACGAGTTGAATTGTTCTGGCGCGCCCGCCATGTCCCATTGGCAGGCCGGGCTCTAGCCGCTGCGCGGCCCAGGCCACGGGGTGTCCTGGCCAATGGTAACGATCCCTCGCGAAAAGAGAGCTAGGGGCTCTGCCCCACGCGCGCGGAAGGGTTTGCAAGCCTCCAAACCCGTATCCCCGTTCTTCGTCGCTGCGCTCCTGCCAGAACGGGTGATCCCCCTCGGGTTTCTCGCCCTTCCCCTTGCTACCCCCGGTCTCGCCGACGGGCAGAGGTTCACGCGCACTTGCTGCGCAAACCTCAGCCCCAAGGGGAGCAACATGACCAGCACGAAAGCCGATATTTATTCCCGCATCACCAGCAAGATCATTGCATCGCTTGAGCAAGGCGTCAGGCCTTGGACCCAGCCTTGGAACGCAGAACATGCAGCCGGGAAGATCACGCGCCCGTTACGCGCAAGCGGCGAAGCGTACAAGGGCATCAACGTCCTGACACTTTGGACGGATAAAGCGACGAAAGGTTACGCTTGCCCGATATGGATGACCTATAAGCAAGCAGCCGAGCGCGGCGGCAACGTCAAGAAAGGCGAGCACGGATCGCCCGTTGTCTATGCCGACGCCATTAAGCGCACCGATACCAAGAGCAGCGGCGAGGAAATCGAGCAGCGGATTCCGTTTCTCAAAGCCTACACCGTTTTCAATTGCGAGCAGATCGATGGATTGCCGGAACAGTTTTACGCGCCAGCAAAGCCGCCGCTAGAAGTTCCTGGCCGCATCGCCCGCGCTGAAAGCTTCGTGACCAATACCGGCGCGACCATCTCCACCGGAGGCAACCGGGCTTATTACTCTGTGACAGGCGATCATGTTCAGATGCCGCCCTTTGAATGCTTCCGCGATCCTGAAAGCTATTATGCGACGATCCTGCATGAGCTCACCCACTGGACGCGCCATGAAAAGCGGCTCAACCGCGAGTTTGGCCGTAAGCGCTGGGGAGACGCCGGTTATGCCGCCGAGGAGCTTGTCGCCGAAATGGGCTCTGCCTTCCTAAGTGCTGACTTGGCTTTGACGATGGAACCGCGCGACGATCATGCCGAATATATCGCATCGTGGATCAAGGTTCTCAAAGACGATAACCGGGCCATATTCACGGCGGCAGCACATGCACAGCGCGCCGTGGATTTTCTTACGAGCTTGCAGCCGAAAGTATTAGCGGAGGCCGCATGAGAAAATCGCGGGCTGCGCCACGGCGCAGCCCGCATTTCTGATTTCTTCAATCAGGCGTTTGGTGGCCATACGCGGCGAGCGTCCGGGAGCGCCTTGAATGCCGGTACGCCAAGTGCACCCCGCGCCCTTGCCTTCGATCCCGGACGGGACAGACATTCGCAGACGGATTTGTACGGTGCTTCCCACATTTCGGTCGGATCGAGCGTTTCATTGTCGAGAAGCACGAGAGCACCGTATCGCAGGGCGCGTCTAACTTGATGCGCGAAATCCGCTGGCTCTTTTTCGCGGTCTTACTAAATGCCCGGCCCTTGATCTGAATCCGCTCGTCGCCGCGCAGCGCGTCATACCCCTGCATGCGCGCCTCGACGAGCTTGAGTCCAAGCTTTTCGGCGGCCACATACTCCGCGATCTCGCCCGTGACGCCGAGCGGCTTCTTCGTCAGCCGGTAGAATTCCACGGCCAGTGGCTTCACCGCTGCAAGTATCTCCTTGACCCGTTCCTCGCTCATCGGAACCTCCTTCCGGATTTCTTGCGCCTTACTGCCTCCCCGACAAGAGCCAATCCGCTTTTTGGATTTTGCCTGCCTTTTCCGTTCCTGATGCGGAGGGGGAAGCTCCCGGTTTCGTCGCTCATGTTCCCTTCGGTAAGAACGAGCCTCGCAAACGGCCTCCGAAAGATGCGTGGTTCTGCACGCGCGCGCGCCGCCATCAAAACCGAACAGGGGCCCCGCACCCATTACGGCAAGGGCCTTCGGCCTTTTGACAGCGCCGCTTGATCGCCCGTGCGGACGAACCGCATCGAGGCCGCGATTGACGCGGCTTCAAAACCGAAAGGAACATCACATGAAGAAGACGACCAAAACCGAAGAAAAGAAACTTCCCGCCTATCGCATCTTCAGCGTCACCAAGGACGGCGAGAAATCCGTCTGGTGCGAGATCGGCGCAGCGTGGCAGCACAAGGACGGCAAGGGCTTCAATCTTCAGTTCAAGGCCCGTCCGCTCCCCGAAGGGGAGATCGTCCTTCGCGAACCGAAGCCGGTAAAAGGCGATGACGGTAAGTGAGCCGCATACGGCCGTACGCCATTCTCCCCGCCGCAAGGCGGGGAGAACTTCTCTCTTCTCGAATCAATTCTACTTTCGTATGAGGTTGCCATGAATTCTAAGTCCATCTTCAAGTCGGAACGCTGGCCGTTCCTTTGGCGCGTTTATGGTTTCGCTGCACTTATGGGCGCGATAGCAGCGATCCTGGTTGAAGTCCTGCACGACCTTTATGGCGTCTTTTGAGCGAGCCCTAGCCGGAGCGGTTCGCCGCTCCGGCTCGTTAGTCCTTAAACTTCAACGCGGATGGAATGCGGCTGATGACCCGGCCAGTCCCGCGTTCCACAAATTCGATGTCTGTCAGCATCAAAGTGTCGGTCGTCGCCGAGAATGGAGCTTTCGCGAAGGGGCTGGTGTCGACGGTTGCGCGCACGATGGAATTTCGGGGCGGATTGATGATGTCGCTTTGGCTATCGAGAAACGCGATCTGTATGGGAATCTCGGTTTCGCGCGGCAACGTCGCAATCCTTGTCACGAGAAAATCGGCAAACGTAAAATACGCATCCATGAGCAACTTGCGGCGCAAGTTGCCTGTAATGCGTCCCTCGATAATCTGTCCTTCAACAAATATGGTGTCCGTCATTGTGCCTCTGCCGGCAGAATATCCGGCAACAGGCGCAACTAATAGAATATTCGTCCGTATGCGTCCTATGTATTGGTTTGCAAGGAATATCCCCCTTGGAGGCCCGGGCGATCAACCCAATCCGAACGCCGACAATTATTTCACGCTGCCTGATAATACGGATTTTCACGCGCACGGACTACGCACTGATCTATGTCCCAATAGGGCGGCGCATAACCCGGCACGATGTCCGAAAGCCCGGCGATAAAGCTTAGCGTTGCTCCCTCGTGCATCCCGAACAGACTGTGCGGTTGAATGAAGGGCACTTTCGTCGGTTGGTTCGATGTCGAGCTCGACCAACCCGAATTTGACCCCGAGGAACTCGTGCGGCCTGATGGCCCCCCGAATGATGAACCGCTGCTTGTTCCGGAACTGATACTGAAGCTATCGCTTGTGATAATCCGCTCTGTGTCCGCGGCGCGGTCGGAAATCCACTTCGCCGTGGTAAGATCGTTGGGTGCAAAAGAGGTCACAACCCCCGCCTGGGCGATGAAGGTTTGCGAGCGCTCCTTATAGATACCCTGAAGCTGGTTGAGGTCTTGGAATACCGGCAGAATCTGAATGCCGTAGCCCCGCACCAGCGCCCAGACCGTCTCGATTATTTCCATGTGCCCGAGAGCGGCGAACTCGTCGAGCACGAAGAGCATTTTCGGCTCGCCCGGTTCGCGGGGTCGCATGACCGATTGCAGCGCCGCCGTAATCACCAGGCGCAGCCACTTCGAGTGACGCTCCATCAGGTCCGGAGGAAGTACGAGATAGACCGTAACGGGCCTTTTCTTCATCTCACTCATGCGGAAGCCGTTCTTAGACAAGTCCGCCGCGATTTCATCGTCGTCGAGCGCTTCGGTGTGGCGCTTGGCCGCCGAGGCAATCGACTGAATTTCGTTGGTCCAATTTGTGAACTGCGAAGCCTTATTGCGAAGCCCCGCAATATTGGTTTGCATCATGGCGAGAGCGAGCGCCGGGATACCGACGCCCCGGAAATCATTGGCGGCACTTGGTTTCTCGGAAGCCATACACAGAAGCTCCCGTACGCGTGCCATAGTCGGGACTGTTTTGTTTTGAAAGAGCGTGTGCGCCCCTGTTCCCGCCATTGCCTGAATTTCCGGCGTGAGGAGTTGCCGCGCTTCCATGACGACATACATGATGATGGCCGCGAGCAGTGCGCGCGCCGAAGTGTCCCAATGCGGGTCTCTGTCGCTCACCGTCACGACGCTTCGGCAAGCTGCGCGGCTTGCCGGTTGAAGGAGGGCGACAAAGGATTCAATTTGGCGAGCGGATTGTAGCCAGTGCTTTTCAAATCCTCGTAGCCGCGCCGGTCGGCAAAAACGCCGAACGGGTTTATAATTACGACATCGCTGACTTCACGCCGGTAGGGCGCGGTGATAGCAGCGAGTTCGCCCTTCGGATCGACGACGAACATCGAGCGGCCTTGGCTTTGCAAAAGGTTCGGCACCAAAAGGCGCACACCTTTGCCGGAGCCGTTGGGGCCGAAGATGATGACATTACGCTCGCCGCCATAACCCATGCGGCTCGTGATCGCGTGACGCTCACTGTCCGCGAAACGTCCAAGGCGGATGGCATCCGGCTCTTGGCTGCCCAAGACCGGAAACACAAAACGAAGCTCCTGGCCGACCATATCGCTCATTGCCTAGTCCCTGAATTTCGGTGGCACAAAATGCCCGCCGCGCCCGGCCAATGCGGAATCCACTTCCTCCGCCGTCGCAAATCTTGCCTCGCCAAGGGGGGAAGCCGTGCCGACGCGGTTCATGGGATTGGCAAGGGGCAGGGACGGTGGCAGTGGGCGTCGTGGCCCTGGAAACCCATTCAATACCAGAGAAATAATCTGGGCGGCGTAAAAGGCAGTACCTATTCCGGTCAGAATCGTGCCCAAGCCTATGCCAAAAAAGAGCAGCCGAAAGCTGAGTGACGTATCGTCTATGGCCACTGCGGAGCGGCTCACCCAAAGCAGCCACCCCCCGCCCAGAACACAGAGGAACGCGAGTATGGCCGCGGTTCGCCGCTTGCCTTTTGTCGCGTACCAACGGGCCTTCGCTTTTGCCCACCTGCCCGGCACCGACGCCCAAAATGCGTCCCAGCTCCGCCTTGTATCGTCGGCTACCCTGCGCACTTCGTCCCGGAGGGGTGGCAACCAGTGGGGCGACAGGATGGCCGCCGCCAGGACCAGCAGCCCAACGCCCGACCCGAACTCGAGTGCCAACATTTTGACACCGCCTGCACACACCCGTGTTCAGTATGAGCACGTTTTTCGGGCGGCTCCAGAGGGGGTGGGCCGTTTTATTTGAATTGAATTATCTTGGATTTGATCCAAACTTAAGCCGTCTTAAGTCAAGAAAAGTTAGAATAATGATAGTGGCAAGCCAGCGGCGGATATACCGCGCGTCCCGGACGCGCTGGTTCTCCGCCTGTCTTGCAAGGGGCTCCGCCCCGTTGACCCCGCAGGAAAATGTGTTGGGTTTCAGCCCTTTCGGCGATGGGTTTCGCCAAGGAGGCCCGCCGTGACGAGCGACAAGCCGCCCAGGGGAAGCGGCAGTGAAAAGCGCCAGAGGACGAAGCTGGCGATGATCCGCCTCACCCCAGCCGAGCTCGCTCAGGCCGAGGAGGCCGCCAGCCGGGCGGGGCTCACTTTGTCATCCTACGGTCGGGCGCAAATGCTCAGCGCATTGCCGCCCCGGAGCGTCCGGCGCCCCCCCGTGGAAAAGGAGCTCCTGGCAAAGGTGCTCGGCCAGCTTGGGAAGGCAGGCAGCAACCTCAATCAGGTCGCCCGCGCCGCCAATATTGGGAAGGACGTGCTCGAAGACGTGAGAGCAGCCATTGCCGAGGTTCGGCTGGCAGCCCATGCCGTCATGCTGGTCCTTGGCCGACGGCCATGATTATCAAAGGGAACCCGGCAGGCAGCGTCGGGTTCTGGTCGAAACACCTCTTGCGCGACGACACGAACGAGAAGGCCGAAGTCAAAGAGATTTCAGGACTGGCGGCCACCGATCTGCCAAGTGCCTTGCGCGAAATGCAGGGCGTCGCCAGCGGCAGCCGCTCCCACGGCAATTTCATGTATCAAGCCAATATCAATCCTCTCGCCCATGAGCATCTTACACCCGAGCAGTGGAAGGAGGCTGTCGATACGCTTGAGCGTAACCTCGGGCTTGAAGGTCATCAACGTGTCGTGATCGAGCACGTCAAGGAAGGCCGTCAACATTATCATGTGGTCTGGAACCGGGTCGATGTCGAGACCATGAAAGTGGCGGACATGGGCGGCAACTACTTGATCCACGAACGCACCTCGCGCGAACTCGAAGCCCGGTTCGGGCTCACACCCACGCCAACTGCAGCTCCCAATGAACGCAACCAGTCAGAGCAACTATGGAGAAGCGCGCCGCCGAAAGAAGCGGCATTGATCCGAAAGCGATGAAAGAGGAGCTAACCCAGTTCTGGCGATCAACGGACTTCGGCACGGCTTTCAAAGCGGCCATTGAAGAGCGGGGATACGTCCTCGCCAAAGGCGACCGCCGAGACTTTTGTGTGGTAGATCGCGCGGGAGACGCGCACAGTTTGGCGCGCCGACTTGACGGCGTGAAGACCGCCGAAGTGCGCACGCGCATGTCGGACGTAGATCGCGAAGCACTTCCTTCCGTTGAGGAAGCCCGCGAGCAACAGCGCGCGACACCGCCGCGAGAACAGGATACGCCGCAAAGCATTTACGATCAAAGTGAAGTCCGCAGGCAAAGCCAGCTCGAACGCGAACAGATGCGGCGTGACCGGGCCGCTGGCGAACCGGCTAAAGATTATAACCAGGCAAAGGCCGAAACGTTCGAACCTAGGCAAGAGAGCAAGCCGGGCTTCGGAAACGATCCCTCGCCCGTGAATTCGGCTGAAGCAGGTTTGGAGGCCGGACTAGGCGTCGCCAATAGCATTACGGGCGGCGTCGAAAAAGCTCGCGGACTTCGTGGCTGACTTTTTGGCGGGAAGCGCGCCGCCGCCCAAACGCGATCCGCAAGCAGAACGCATCGAGCAAATCATCGCCCAACGGAAGGCACTGGATGCGCTTGAGCGAATTCGCGACAGCATCGAGGGCGGCAAAACTCTTAAGCCCGAAGATTTGCAAAATCTCACGCGGGAGCATCTCAATAATATCCAGTCCAAGGGCGACGACTATTTGCGCGATCTCATACGTCGCATGGAAGAAGATCGCGACCGCGACCGAGGGAGGGAAAGGGAACGATAGGGGGCTCGCGCCGTCGCCCCGACGCTAGCCCAAGGACAGCGGCGAAGGAAGCCGACGCCGACCAAGGAACAAAGCTTCGCCGCAATTGCTGTTTCGACACATTGGCCGTCTTTTGACGACGCGCGCAATCTTCCGTCATGCGATACTCAAAACCCGCGCAGCGGTTCTACCCGCCATCCGTAACGTTGCTCGCGAACTGGTTTCGTGGACGGGATTGTTTGCGCCCACGAGGCCGGGAATGTGCGCGGAACAACGCATCGATTATAAGGCCGCGTGCGACGGCAAGATTACTTGGCGACAGTATTTCGCGAAATGGGGAAGGGAAGGCCCCTCGTTATGATCTTGATGTCGTCCGCCGCTATTCAGGAGAGCATTTCGCGTGCACGTCGCGAATTAATGCCCCGCCAATACGGTCTTTAGCTTTGATTGTTCGCCTCGTAGGAGGGATATACGGGAACATTGCTGGCCCAAATAACCAGCAATTTGTGGATCTTCCTCTTCCGCCAGATACGGCGCTATGGACGGGATAGGGCAAAAGTGGCAACCACTTTACGTTTCATTGCATAAAGTTTAGTTCGGAAATTCGATCAATGACGAGTGCGATCCGGAGAAAATATGAGCGATAAGGCTTGGGCCAATCAAGCCGCCAGCTTGGTCGAAGTCCAAAAGTATGGGAGCAATCTTGAGCGCACGGTCCGGGAATCTCTGGATTGGGATGGCGGGCGCGTCGTTTATGATTTCCAGCACAAATATAGAATACAGACTGACTGTGTGTATCCCTCTTTGGATAAGCCGCAAGCAATTGTCTCTGTCACGTACTCCAACCCCGATACACCGGGCCACAGCAATGAAAACAAGCTTCAACTAAAGCTTGGCGAATTGCTCTGCTGAAGAACGCATATCCCGATCTACGCTCAACGTTGGTGCTTGGGGGAACGCGCGAAGCTTGGCTCCCCTATGTCATTGAGGCGTTCACATTCTTCTACGACGACATCCTATTTCTGTGGAATAACGATGACGCCGAACGCCTTTTGAATATTGGCATCGAACCAACAAAGACACCGCTCAAGCACGCGCAGTTTTGGACTGATCTTCGGGCAGGGTGGAAGAAGCGCATACTTAGCGCGCCCGAAACCAAACCACCGACTGGCTTGGTCCGCTATGCAATTCTTGATGCGCTCATCGCTTCTGCAGGCGCGAAGACACCCGATGCAATTGAGAATGAGATCGCCCGTCACTGTATGCAGGCATCGCTTGATGCAGGCGCGACGGAGTGGAACCACTTTCTTTCTACGCTGGAAGCAATCGAAATGTCTCGGAGTTACTTTAATCCGGTCGAAGCGATTGTAGACCTGCTGCTAAAAGAGGGCAAATTTGAATACCAGGAGGGCTCGCAAAGGACGTTGAGATTCCTGTCGTTGCTCCATCAATTGGGCATGAAGCGCACGAAGCTATCGGAAGATTTTGTGCTTTACTCAAATCGCCTAAAAATGCCGGTATATATCCAATGCAAAGCATCTGGCGGTGGAAGAACTCAGCACGGCAAGAGATACAAAACCGAACCAAGGAACAGGTCGCTCGCGGATTACTCTACACCGCAGAACTTTCAGACCGAGGACAGCTTGTTTGGAGAGACAAGAAATTCCATTGGATAAGCGTGCTGGACGGGAATTGGGGTGTCACGCAGCGAGAGGCGTTGAAATACGTGCACATGCTCGAGTTAGCAGGCTACGAAAAATTCTTTTGCGCCAGTGATCTTCTTAAAGCCGACCTTTCATTAAAAAACGAGCGGGCAGTCCACTGATTGCATATCTGCGAGAGGAACTCGACTGCAGGCGTGCTTAATTCGGCTTACGGAAAAGGACGACCGATTTGCACCGGGAATTCTTCCGTACATGCGCATTTGCTGCGGGCTATTGCCCTTCATTCGCGTAACGAGAACACGCTCCGCCTCGAAATCCCGCCTTTTCGGCAAGCATTAGCAATAGATGATCGATTGGGATCACCACGCGACCCCCTAATGCGTATTGCCTACCACAAACGCGACACGCGCGCCGGCCTTCGATACCCGAAAGAGTTCTTTCAAGGTTTGTGCTAAGTCAGCAAAATATCCGGCGATCATATGGGGGATTTTTGGATTGTTGCCCGGTGTAAAACGGTTTTTTACAGAATCAGGCTCACTTCTGGTAATTCGCTTGCAGCTACTTTGTCCAGCGCGCTTTCAACGTGAGAGCGAAACGTGGACCGGACCAGCTCCTTATACGCAGGATAGTCCTTCACCAGACCGAGTATGCTGAGCTCCGCTTTCTGTTGGGCGATATAATTATTTCGATTTAGGTAGGGTGGGCTGGTGATAATGGCTGTCACACTTTTGTCCGGAATAGCCATGTTGCGGGCGTCCCCCGTCCGAATATCAGTGCGCACCTTCGGAGATATCGAAGGTGAACCCTTGATGTCTTCCAGCATTTGCGCGTGACGCTGTTGCAAAATGCTCCCGACATTGTCCTTTATCGTGTATCTGGAATGTTGAGTTTTTCTCATGCCGACACTCTCCGTCTTGTTGAGAAATCTATAGTGAGAACCGTGTTTGCGGATATTGCTAACTTCCTCAAGCAATCCGATTGCGCCAAGCATGAGAATATCCTGCACGCTCTCTTTAGCTTGCAAACCACGTATATAATCGAAGATCGACAATAGCTGCTGAAGAATACCTTCCGAATAAGCTTCAGAGAAATAGTCCGCGAACAATTCCGGCTTCTTCGTTGCGATCTTGAACTTGGTTGCCCTCTTATAGTCGAAAGAGCCAATGACCTTCTCAATCTCGGCAGGTTCTGGCGTTGAGCTTTTGTGTGCGCCACCCACGTCATAAGCGGGAGAAATGTCGAATTGAATTGGGATCTTTATGCCGCGTTGTGAGCAAACTAAACTTGTCGTTCCACTACCAGAGAATGGGTCTAGGACGGTATCTCCACGTGATACCCCCAATTCAGCTAAGAGAATTTCGACAAGCGTAGCCGAGTACCCTTGGGTATATGGATACCATCTATGGATTGCTGTTTTTTTTGTTGGCCTTAAAGGTTACATGGTGATGCAGGTCTGCACGCTCGCGATGATACTTGTTAAATCGCTCAAGCTTCACAGGCTCAAATCGTTCCGCGTCGGAGTTGGTGTCGGCGGAAATACTCTCCTTTAATACGGAAGCATCACCCTTCACCGAGCGCTTGTGGCAGTTAGCCTTAAAATCGGAATCATCTGCCCTTTGCTTAGGTGTGAGCCCAAAGGATTTCGCTAACCAGCGCATCCATCCGATCCAAATGCTTCCTTTGAGTGGAAACGTTAGTTGTACGATGCAACTTTTCCGCAAGCTCGAGAGCATCATCCTTCGCAGACTTAGACAATTTCGGAAGATGAACGCGCTTCAGGTGGTGCTTAAGAAGCCTAAACCAGCCGCTGTGGAGTTGCGTCCCGGCGTGGCGGAGGGCAAATTCCATAGTCGGATTTTAACATCTGCTGGTCCACAAAGCGCAGGTCGTCATCGGACATCCTCGACGCATCAAGCGCATATCCTGACCCAAATGAGATTTCGGCCATGAATGTCAGCGGCAAACTCGACCTGCGCCATCATTTCCTTGACAAGCAGCTTGCGAATGACGATGCCCCCTAAGGTTTTGAGATCGGCTGAATCCGTACTATCCGGTAGAGCCTTCTCGGCTTCGTTCCCGTAAAGCCTGTCTGCTGCTGTTTAAATGAGTTCACGCCGCCGGATATTTCAGGCGGCAATACTTCTCTTCGAGCAAGCGCACTTCGCCAAAATCGCTTATCGAATACGGGTATATAAGCTTCAACGCGGAGTTATCAATCGCGAACCGGTCTATCTGTCGACCAGTAACAAACGGGATCAACAGATCGGCCTCGATAGAAGCGTGCGCATTCTTGTCCAAGACGAAAACGTCATTTGCGCCAGTCCGGACACCTTGGAAAATTCCCCCGAATATGTCGGTAAGAAGTGGATGTTCCTTGGATTGCAGCAGCGAAAGTACGTCTTGTTTGCTGCCAGAAGCAAAGTCCCAAGGAATATCTCGAAGCTTTTCCGTGTCGAGCGTTACACTCTCTCCACGTCCCGGATCGGCTCCCGCGGTTAGGCCCGATGGAAATGTGGTAAGCGTAAATCTCTTCGCAGGCTTTAGCTTCGCTACGGTAAGCACCATCACATAGGTTGTGTAGCCCTTAAACAATTGATGATCGGAGAAATACTCGACGCTCAGTACGCGGGCCTCGGATGCAAGCTTCTTGCAAATGCTAGCCCCGTAGGAGGATTGGCAGAATTTGCTAGAAACTATGAATGAGCAGACGCCCCCTTCTTTTAGCCGGTCAATGGCGCTTTCGAGGAACGCGACTGACAGATCGAAATTACCCGTCGCGGTCGATTTATAGTGTGCTCGTAGAAGTCTGAATACGCCGGGTCGAGATTGGCGGCGCGGACATAGGGAGGGTTGCCGATAATCAGATCAAATGTTTCGTTCGAGCTTGATGAACCATTGAATAGATTTGGTTGTGCCGAAAAACGCTTTAGCGCGTCCGCTTGTTCCAAATTCCAATGAGCGCCGCAAGCAGCACTAGCTAAATGGGCGTAGGCAATTGAACGCTTGTCGATATCAAAGCCAACTATTTTCGATGCGCGTCCAAAAGTGTCAGTAGATGCGACAAGAAACGCTCCAGCGCCGCAACTTAGGTCGGCGATGAGCTTGGGCGGCTTGTCGCCGTTTATCTTCGTCCACCATTCAGCGGCGTTGGAGGTGAACGCGATGTGCCAGCCAAGAAGGAGTAAAAACTGCCCCTCGATTTTTTAGGGTTAGATCGTGTTCACCCTCAAGCACACATTCTGCCAGAGCATCTTCTAATTTCATTCGTGAGTACGACTGCGCGATAGCGGCGAGCAGAATATTGTCGGCGCGTGCCAACTCTCGCAGCGGCGCCGAAAAATACTGAGCGATTTGGGGAGGGAGCTGATCGACAATGTTTTTTGCAGTAGCAGCGTACCCGCTCGCACCCTGCAATTGGTTGGCAGCCAACAATAGGGCGCGCGCGTCTAACGAAACTTGCGACTTAACGGCAATGTCCAAGGAAACCTCGCCACGTTCGTGATTCCACGATAGTAGCGAACCGCGCGTGTTTGGCTACACAAAAGTGCCGAAGGCGAAATGCTTGTACCGAATTGAACCTTGGGGTAAAAAAGCATGAGCTTACGCGGCAAAGTTCAACTGGGGCTGATTTCTTGCCATGAACAAGACTTGGCCAAACAGTCGCTTCGCTGCGGCTCGCAGCTGGGGGCAGAATGCGCAAGGCGTACGAAATGATGATAGGGAAATTGCGCCCTATATCAGTTATGTCGCAGTAGGGGAGAATATGCTGTTCAGGATCGGCAAAACGCCTTCGTGCTCAATGTGGATGTTCAACCAAGTGCGCTCAATCTTGTTGATGTCCGATGATTTAAGCCAATAGAAAAAGACTGCTCTCCCGTTCTTGCTAGTCCCAGTCTTTTGAGGATTGTCTAAGTGATCGTTCATGCGCTTCCGCAGATTTACAGACAGCCCGATGTACAGAACATCCCCATCAAAGGTCGCCAGGACGTAGCAGCCCGGCGCTGATGGCACAAAACGTTCGCGGTTTCTCTTAAACGTCTCGCGTTGCGTCGGAAGTGGAACTAGTGCCTTTAGCTTCATACTTCTATTGCAGCCGACGCAGAAACTTTATGCAGGGCCCGGGCTAATTCTTGCGATACCACATTGATGGCACCCGCATTCAAGAAGCTCGCGTTGCTTCCCTTGGCCCACCAGTCGGGGTGCCCAACTCCGGCATATTCACCTTCGACATTTTCGAAGCACGATTTGAGTAAGCTCTCCATAGTCGAGACAGTGAAGCTGCCCTTGTCCTGCAACTTCGTGAAGAACGGGATGGAGAATTTGCAAAAGAGTTCTACGCCATTGTATTTGTAGAGGACGGTCGCGTTTCCGTCGTCGAGCAAATTCGCGATGGCCTTCCAGTAATTTAGAAAGACTTTTTTCTCCCTTTCCAGATCGTTCACGACCACGGCGAGAGGATTGTTGGCTGTCAGGACGTATTTGACAATCGCCTTAACGAAGGAGCGCTGATTAATCGTAGTGTCGTCTGACTCGTCGTTCGCCATTAGGATTTTGCCATTCCAGGGCGAGTTATTCGCTTCGTTGAGATAGGTGACATACTTGAGCGCCTTATCCACTTCACCTTTTTCAACGGTGTTCAAAATCCATTTCGGCAGGCTCGGCAAATCTTCCAGATCGAGAGCCTCGGTGAGCCTCGCAATGATGCGCTGTTCCACCGATTTATCGACGCTCTTTTGAGTTGTGTTGACTATCAGGAAGTGACACATCTGCGCGATGAAGGGTAGATTTACGGCTATATTCACCGGCGCTTCAAAATCCAGAACCCTGCTATCTTTTTCGGCAGCCATCTTGAGCCCTTCAAGCCGATGTTGGCCGTCTACAACGCTGAAAGGGCAGACGCTTCCCGTCTCAATTTCGATGGTGTTATTCGTCTCGTTGAAAGGGATGTTTTTTGCCGTCGCAAGAAATACGGAAGTGGGAAGAAAGGCGTCCTTGCTGTCTTGGCCTTTCACGATGTAGTCGGCGAGCCGCTTCGCGCGAGCGGTATTCAATAGGCGTTGAAATCCCTTGTCGTTCTTATTGTTCGGATCAAGCGTTTCCACGCTATAGAAATTTGGTGTGACGAGGTCTCTGACCTTAATTGAGGTTGAGTACAATACGAGGCCACCCTGGCGCACCCGCGCGGCAGGCAAAACTAGCTTTGTCATTTAATCCCCTCTGATGATCTGCGCGATCGTGCCCACCCGTGTTCAATCTATCAGCGGTCGCGGATAGTGAGCGCTGCCACATTACATGTTTCTGCCGCAGCCTGCGGGGCGGAGCCAAGCTAAATTTCAAGGGATCAATGTCTCTATAGTGCTCGAAGTTGAAAAAGTGCCTTCCGGTCACCCGGGGCCGCTAAGGGGCACCGCCCCTCGCGCGCGGAAGGATGACCTCGGGCTCAGGCAGCGTTTCCCCGTTCTTCCTTCGCTGCGCTCCGTGCAGAACGGGTGATCCCCCTCGCTGCCCTCGTCCTTCCCCTTGCTACCCCGGGTCTCGCCGACGGGCAGGGGTTCAGCGCAAGGGCCGAACCCGCCCAAAAAGGGGTAGGTATAGGCCCGCTGCAATTCCCCTCGACGACCCAAGGGGCCGGTGCTAGACCCTCAATTGCTCGCGGGCGGTAGGCTTCTTAGCGCCCAAAGGCAGCGTTTTCAGGCCTTTTACGGGGTTGGAGAAACGCCAGAGCGCAGAAAACCGCAGTAATAAAGGGTTTTTCGGGCGTTGCTGGGGCCGCAAAATACCGTGCTGATTAGCACATTGCCTAGCACATTAGCCCACGGTACAGACAAAAATATAAGTTAAATAAATAACTTATGTTTTCACGCACCGGACTTAAAATCCGTAGTTCCGAAAGGGACGTGACCGTTCGACTCGGTCCGGGGCCACCATCCTTTGACGAGCCGCCATCACTTCGCCCATTGCGCCAGCCAATCGGCGATGGCTTGCGGCGTCATATGGTGGGCGTCTTCCAGCGCGGAGATGTCGTTGCGGTTGACGAAATATCCATTCGCGTCGGCGACGATGATCGCGGGCACGCCGCCATTTTTCAGCTTGTCGACTGCGCCGAAGCGCGCGGGAATATCGAGGTTCTTGTCGAAGCGGCCGACATCGACACTGACGATCTCGAAATGCGCCGCCATAAAGCCCTTTAATTCGGGAAGCTGCATCAGATTCGCCAGCACGATGCAGTCGCCGCACCAGTTGCCGCCCATATCGATCAGCACGCGCTTGCCGCTCTTGCGGGCGCGCGCAAATGCCGCGTCGACCGCTGCAACGGCATTGGCGTTCGGGTCATAGGGCGTGCGGTCCACAATGGGCAGATCGGCGGTTGTGGCAATGGCGATTTTGGGCGCGGCAGCGCCCTCAGCCCCCGCCAGGAACAGCGGCAGGATTGCCAAGGCCGCAAGTAAATTAGTCGATTTCATAGACTGTCCTTTTGCGGCTATCCTAGCGGCAGCCGCGTCGGACACGCACGCGAAAAGTTGAACGCCAAGCCGGGCTATCAGGCGTAAGATATCCGCAAAGATCACCCCCGGGGGAACCATGAAGAAATTTGCGCTTATTGCCGTGCTGGCGCTGATCGCCACGCCGGTACTCGCCGCCGACGCGGTTAAACCTGTCGATCCCGCCTATATGTGGGATCTCAGCGACCTTTACACTTCGCCCGATGCCTGGACAGCGGCCCGCGACAAGGCCTTGGTCAGTGCGGGCAAGCTGGAGAGCTACAAGGGCACGCTCGGCAAATCCGCGGCCGACATGCTGAAGGCGCTGAGCGCGATCAGCGACGCACATAAGGACGTCGACCGCCTGTTCGTTTATGCCTCGCTCAAATCCGACGAGGATGTGCGCGTGGCGCCCAATCAGGAGCGTCTGCAACTCGCCCAAGCGCTGGCCACCACGCTCAGCGAAAAAACCTCCTGGCTGACGCCGGATATCCTGGCAATCGGCGCCGCCAAGGTAAAAGCCTTCGAGGCGGCGTCCCCTGAACTGGCGCATCGCTTCGGCTTTATGCTGGACAACACGCTGCGCGCCGCGCCCCACACCTTGGATGCACAGGCCGAAGGCGTCATGGCGGCGGCGGGCAATGTGCTGGCCCAGCCCGACAATATCTACTCGCAGCTTTCCAATGGCGAGTTGCCGTTCCCGACCGTCACGCTGTCGGACGGCACCAAGGTGCGCCTGGACCAGGCGGCTTATTCCAAGTACCGCCAATCGCCCGTTCGCGCCGACCGCAAGAAAGTGTTCGACGCCTTCTGGGGCGCTTGGAAAGCCTATGAAGGAACCTTCGGCGCGTCGCTCAACACACAGGTATTGGGTGAGGAATTCGATGCCAAAGTGCGCCACTATCCCAACGCACTCTCCGACGCGCTGTTCGCGGACAATATGCCCGAAGCGGTCTATCGCCAGTTGGTGGCGCAGGCCAATGCGGGGCTGCCGACCTTCCACCGCTATTTGAAGCTGCGCAAGAAGCTGCTCGGCATCCAGGACGAGCTGCAATATTACGACATCTATCCCTCGATGTTTAAGCTTACAACGCCGCTGAAGTTCACCGTCGCCGATTCCGAGCGCATCGGCCTCGACGTGACCTCGGTCTACGGGCCGGAATATACGGCGATGTTGAAGAAGGGCTTTTCAGGGCGCTGGATGGATGTGCTGCCGCGCGAAGGCAAGGCGTCGGGCGCCTATATGAACGGTTCGGCCTATGACGTGCATCCCTATCTGCATTTGAATCACAACGACGACTACGAATCGCTGTCGACTCTCGTGCATGAATGGGGACACGCGATCCACACCCTGCTCGACGACAAGACGCAGCCTTACGAAACTTCGAACTACTCCACCTTCATCGCCGAGACGGCCTCCATCTCCAATGAGATGCTGCTCAACGACTATATGGTGGCGCACGCCAAATCGAAGGAAGAGAAGCTGTTCTATCTCGGCGAAGGCTTGGAGCTGATCCGCACCACCTTCTTCCGCCAAACGATGTTCGGCGAATTCCAACTGGCGATTCACGAAGAGGTCGAGAAGGGCAATGCCTTATCGGGCAAGCGGCTGACCGACATCTATTGCGGGCTGCTCAAGCGCTATCACGGCGACGCCGAAGGCGTGATGAAGATCGACCCGGGCTATTGCGTCGAATGGGCCTTCATCCCGCACTTCTATTACGGCTTCTATGTCTATCAATATGCCACCTCGATGGCGGGCGCGGCGGCCTTCACCAATGCGATTGAGAACAAAGAGCCCGGCGCGCGCGAGCGCTTCATTGCCATGCTGAAAGCGGGCGGTTCGGACTACCCGTTCACGCTCTACAAAAAGGCGGGTCTGGATATGGCAAGTCCCGCCCCCTACCAGGCCTTGATCGCGCGCATGAACCACTTGATGGACGAAATCGACGCCCTGGAAGCGGAGAAATAAATCCGCGGTCATTGGGGGAAAATAATGGTTCAAGGGGCAAGCGCGAAAAATTATTTCCGCTTCCCCCTTGAACCGACAAGGTCGAATGACCACCTAAGCTATATCACCACAAATTCATCTGGGTGGCGGGGATCCCCGTCACTGAATCTGCCAGGTAATCGTTACGCTGGCCGATACCGCTTGTTCGCCGCCCGCGATGGGCGGCGGCGGAGCAGCGTTCGCCATCGCCATGACACGGTACATGGGCCGAGGCTGCTCGGCGCCGCCTTCTTGAAGGGAGAGAATAGGACCCAAGGTCACCCCCGCCGCATCGGCATAAGTGTGGGCGCGCAGAATGGCGTCTTTCACGGCAGCCTCGCGCGCCTTGGCTAGCAATGCCGTCGTGTCGCGAATGGAGAAGGAGATGTCGCCGATCTGGTTGGAGCCCGAGGAGACCAGCGCGTCGAGCACCGCGCCGGTCCGGCTCATGTCTTCGACCGTCACGTCCACCGTGTTGGAGACCTCATAGCCGACGATGCGCTGAGGACCGCTCGTGCCCGGCTTGTAGGTTTGGTACTGCGGCGACAGGGAGAAATTGGAGGTCTGAATGTCCTTGTCGGCGATGCCGAGCTTTTTGAGCGTGGAGAAGACCGCATTCATGGCGCGCGAATTGGCGCCGAGCGCCGCGAACGCGGTTTTGCCGTCGCTGGTGACGCCGGCGCTCAAATTCGCCTCGTCTGGGGCGGTTTTGGCACTGCCCTCGCCGGACATGGTCAGGGTCCGTGGGGCAGGCTGGTCGGCAAAGGCTTGAGGTCCCATCAGAAGGGAGAAAAACGCACAAAACGCCATTCGGCGAAGTTTCCACATATGGCAGGTCCTTTCCCTGATGCGTCGGCCGGTCTTGGCCACGCTCATTCTTCGCCGGGCAAGCGGCGAATATGGGGCAAAGCGTCGATTCCCGATCACGCGCGCTTATACTATAGAGGGGCCTGGGGCCTGTAGCTCAGTTGGTTAGAGCTGACCGCTCATAACGGTTAGGTCGCAGGTTCGAGTCCTGCCGGGCCCACCATTCACGACCAAAAGTACGAACTTCCCCCAGCCTGTCCGGGGCCGTGACGGCGGCTATGGCCGCTGGCGGGCCGGAGATAACGGCTTTGTGGCGGTCCACGACGATATTTGAGACCAGCCCGTGGACGTAGCGCTTTTTGAGAGCAGGCGGGGCGTCTAGGAGCCTGCGCTTGAAGGTGTCGGAGATGCTGACGGCTTGTTGCTTGGAAAGCACCTGCCGAAACTCCGGCACATTGGATTCCAGTGTTGCAAGAAGCCGGGTGCATTCGTCGCGCCGGGCGGTCAGTTCGTCGATCCGGGCAAGGTTGCCGAGCATCACTTGGGTCAGAGCGTCCTTCATGCGCTTACTTCCCGCCACCATCGGACCAGGGCGGGGCTGTAAGACGGCATCAGTGATGGTGGCGAGGATGATTTGCATGCCCAGCCGAATAGCTCCCGCCGAAGCGCTTTTTATACGCGGAAAAAGAACCGCAAGGGCGGATTGGGTGACGGCCTCCCGGTAGTCCTCATGCAGTTTGAAAGTGGTGGGCTTTACGGTGGAGAGCTTGAATGTTGCCCGGATCACGCCAGCCGCCCGTGCGTCTGTCGTGGCCGTTCACGACAATCTCCACAACCCTTCCCAATAGTCCTTCTGCGCCAGCAGCCGGATACCGGCATCCATAATGCCATGGACCTTGCCGCCAGACTTTCGCCGTCCGCGTCGGCCCTTACGCACTAGCTTAGGGAAAATCGATATCAATGCATTTCAACCTTTTTGGATGGTCGTTCTAGCATCGATTTGCAGCGACCTGAATTAGAATTCGGATTCGGCCACCACCCATTGGAGTGAAGGTGGACCCATCTACGCGATGAGCCGCATTTTTATTCCATCGATACTCGGCTGTAACGGCAAGACATGGACCGATAGCGGTCGTACCACCGAGCATCGAAACGGCGAATAAGCGAGCCGTTCAGAACGACAGCACTTCCCCGGAATCTGGACCTTCCCAGCTGGTCACCTACTTCCGCTTCGCGTAGAGTCGAGGTGTGGCGCGGTTGCGGTAGGCTGAACATATCTGTTTCCGTCCCTTTCGTCTGACGGTGCCTTACTGGTTCAGCCGTGGCTTCCGTTTCCACACCCCGCTCATCGAACCGGACAGGCAGATCTCCCGCATCCGGCTCTCGGATAAAACCTCACGCCTTCGCCCACGGCATGTCGCGTCCACGATTGGTCAGGCGTACGAGACCGAAGTGCCCGTAGAGGTGAGAGAGTGGAAAGCTCCCACCCTTGCGTCCTCCCCTGACTTTTCGTTTGAACTGCAACCACCGGCGCAACCGCATCGCTGCATAGCTATCGACGGTCCGATACGCTTTGCTGACGGTCCCTACGTCGAAGTAGTTCGCCCAGCCGCGTAACGAACGGTTCATCTTGCCTACCAGCTCTGTGGTCTCTTGCCATGTCGTCGTTCGTTCTGTCAGCGCATGGATGGTCTCCACCATGCGCTTGATGCTTTTCTTCGAGGGCCGGTAGCCCAGGCGTGCCTGGCCGGTTCTCGCCGAGTACATCCGTCCGAACGTGTAGCCCAGAAAGTCGAACTCTCCTTCCGGCACCCTACAGATTCGTGTCTTCTCCTCGTTCACCGTCAACTTCAGCTTTCCCATGATCTCGCGCAGTCGCTGCAGCGCTTCTTCGGCGTTGCCCTTTCTGCACAGGATCACCAGGTCGTCCGCATAGTTCACGATGCGCGTGCCGAGGCTGATTTCCAATCCAAGTTTCTTCCATCCCAGCACAAACCGGCGCATGTAAAGATTCGCCAGTAGAGGTGAGATCGGTGAGCCTTGCGGAATGCCTCGTCTCTTGTCCCGTGCTTCGGTCGTGCGCTTCTTCCGTCCTCTGTCGTCGGTTTCTTCCACGGGGCATTCCAGCCACATCTTGATCAGATGCAGCACGTGCCGATCTACGATCCGGCGCGCCAACGACTGCATGAGTTCGTTATGGGGGATGCTTCCGAAGTAGTCCGCGAGGTCGGCGTCAACCACTTCCGGGTGATCACGGAACAGCTGCTCTTCCACCTCGACCACCGCTTGTTGGGCATTGCGCCCCGCGCGGTAGGCGTATTGTTCCGATGGCAGGTCAGCTTCGATGATCGGTTCCAGCACCAGCATCGCTGCCGTCATGCAGACCCGATCCTTCACGGTCGAGATACCCAGCGGCCTCAGTTTGCCGTTGGCCTTTGGGATGTACACTCTTCTGATGGGGTCTGGTTGGTAAGTCTTTTCCTTGAGCGCAAGCGCCAGTTCGCCAAGCCACCGTTCCACCCCATACGTCTCGATGTCCGCAAAGTCCTGACCGTCCACGCCCGGTGCGCCCTTGTTCGAACGGCACTGGGCATAGGCGTATGCCAGGATGTCCTCACGGCTGATCTTGTCGTACAGCGCGTAGAAGCGATAACCGGCTTCAGCCTTCGCTTTCGCGTGTAACGCCATCTGCAGTTTCTGAACGCTTTTCGGAGTTGTTAGGTTGCCCAATCTCCTGGTTCCTCACCACGTCTTGCGCTTGTCTTAAACTGAGGTCCCTTCCCTCCACCGGAATTGCCCGGCTTCAGCGGTACTACGAACCTCTCCGCCACCTCACGGCGCCTGGCCCATCCCTCACGGGCGTCCAGTTGGTCATCCCTGACCACGCCTTGAGGCTTCCCGTGTTGCGTACGCTTTCCTTGTGTACATGCTGCCGCCAGTACCCCGGTGCAGCAGCTGGGCGTCTTCTTCGCTCATTCATCCCAGCCATATCAGCCTTCCCCGAAATGGCAGTCGGGTCGGCCTGCACATCGTCCTTTTCGAGGCTTGCTCGGCGTTCACTCGCGTTGCGGCCTGCACACCCGCGCTGTCACCAATTCGTGACACGCTAATCGAAGGCTTCAGCCACTTCGTCACCTCCATGACTGCTCCGATTGCTTCCGGCTGGAGCGGTTGCCGGGTGGGCCTCTCACCCACCAGAAAGCGCCGCCTTGTCACGGCGCACGCCATTAGGAGACGTTCGCTCGTGGCAGAAGCAGTTCCGTATCCAGTTTCGGCGGCTGTCTTGATGGAAGCCACCATCTAGCCGGTCAGGCTCTCAGAGTTGCAGGATCGACCGGCAGGCTGCGGATGCGCTTGCCGGTTGCGGCGAAGATCGCGTTGCACAGGGCGGGAATAACTGGCGGCATCGGCGGTTCGCCTAATCCGGTCGGTGGATTGTCCGTGATCACGAAATGCACCTCGACCGGAGCGGTCTGCGACATCCTGAGGGGCGAGAACCCATCGAGATTCGCCTGTACGACGCGACCCTTCTCAATCGTGATCGCTTGGTTCAATGCCTCGCCCAAGCCGTCGAGAACTCCGCCTTGTGTCATGTTCACAGCGGCGGTCGGATTGATGATCTGGCTACCGACATCGCCGACGGCCCACACCTTATTGACCTTCACCTGTCCCTCATCGGAGACCGCCACCTCCACGACCTCGGCGAAATAACCCAAATGACAATAATGGCACGCCACGCCGAGGCCGGTTCTGGGGGGAAGCGAGCGTTTGCCCCAACCCGAAACTTCGCGTACTTTCTCGAGAACGCTGCGGGCGCGGCCGGTGTGCAGCGCCTGTCTGTCGTTCCAGAGAAATTCGGGCTTGCCCAGCAGATCAATCTGGAACTGCAGCGGATCCTTGCCCGCGGCATGGGCCATCTCGTCGATAAAGGATTGGAAGACGAAGGCCAGGCCGTTGTCTCCCGGGGCCCGCAACGGCCCCGTCGGCACGCCGAGAACCATCATGCTGGCGCCATAGAACAGGTTCGGCACGCGCCCCGCCGGATAGGCATGTGGCGACAGGCCCGCCGAGCTCGCGAACTTTCCGTCTTTGCCGAAACTCACGAAGTGCTGATGCCAGGCGACGAGCTTGCCGTCGGCGTCCAGCCCACCTTTCAGGAAATGCCAGCCGGCAGGACGGTAGAAATCGTGCTGGATGTCGTCGGTCCGGTTCCAGACAAGTTTCACCGGCGCGCCGGCTACTCTAGAAATCCAGGCGGCTTCGACCATGTAGTCGTTCATCAGGCGCCGGCCGAAGGCGCCGCCGCAACGTGTCATGTGGACGACGATGTTCTTTTCGTCGAGCCCGAGCGTCTGAGCCACCAGCTTGCGGCCGGGCGAGGGGTTCTGGCTCGGCGCCCAAAGTTCCGCCTTGTCGCCCCGCACGTCGGCGGTGCAGTTCATCGGCTCCATCGTCGCATGCGCGAGAAACGGATAGCTGTAAGCCGCCTCGACCACCTTGGAAGCGCCCTTGAGTGCCACCAACGCATCGCCATCCTTGCGCAAGGTTTGCGCCGGAGAATGCTTCGCGAGTTCGGCGGCCTGACGCGCGAAGCCCGCGCTGCTGTCACCGTTCGCCGGGCCTTCGTCCCATTTCACCTTGAGTTGGCGGCGCGCCTTTTCCGCCCGCCACCAGCTGTCCGCGACAATCGCGACGCCGGGCAATAGCCCGGTCAATTGCATCTCGCCCTTCGGCCATGAAAGCCTGGCCCGCGCCGCCCTCCACGATAAAGGCGTGGCGCACGCCGGGCAGTTTGCTGATCGCGTCGAGGTTGGCGCTCGCCACCTTGCAGCCGAAGACCGGGCATTTCTGGAAAACCGCATAGAGCATCCCCGGCACGACGGTATCGATGCCGAACAGCGGTTCGCCCTTGACCAGCCGCGGATTGTCGACCCCCGGCGTCGAATGTCCGATGATCTTGTAGCTCTTCGGGTCCTTGAGCTTGACGCTATCCAGACCGGGAACGGGCAGCGTTGCAGCCTTCGCGGCCACTGCGCCGTAGCTCAGCGTGCGTCCCGTGGAAGCATGGCGGACTTCGCCGGACGCGGTCGTGCAGTCACCTCGCGGAACCTTCCAGGTCTGCGCCGCCGCCGTGACCAGCATCTGGCGCACCGCCGCGCCGACCCTGCGCATCGGCTCCCAATTCAGCGGCGTGGCCATGCTGCCGCCGGCGAACTGACCTTCGTAGAGCGACGGATCAAAGTCGGCCTGTTTCGTACGCACCTGTTTCCAGTCGATGTCCAGCTCTTCCGCGATCAGCATCGGCAACATGGTCTTGATGCCCTGCCCGATCTCAGGGTTCTTGGCCACGATTGTGACGATATTGTCCGGTGCGATCGCCACATAGGCGTTGAGCCTGACAAAACCGCCTGTCGCCGCTCTGGCGACACCGGGCAGACTAAAGCTCAGAAGCAGGCCGCCGCCTGCGGTCGCGCTCGCCTTCAAGAACGCGCGGCGCGACGGGTTGGCGACGGCGTACTGTTCCGGCGGTTCGAAAAGCGCTGATGACGGGCGGTCGTGCAGCATGGCTTCACGCTTTCTTTTTGGCGGAGACCGCGCCGAAACGCTCGCTTGCGGCCTGCTTGACGGCTTCGCGGATGCGCAGATAGGTACCGCAGCGGCAGACATTGCCGTTCATGGCGGATTCGATATCTGCGTCGTTCGGCGCTTTGTTCCGCGCGAGCAGGGCCGCCGCCGACATGATCTGGCCGGGCTGGCAATAGCCGCATTGCAGGACATCGACATCCAGCCACGCTTTCTGCAACCGCGCACCGACGGGCGTATTGCCGATCCCTTCGATGGTCGTGATCGCGGACTTTCCGACAGCGGAAACCGGCGTCAGGCAGGAGCGCACCGCGGCCCCGTCAATATGAACCGTGCAGGCGCCGCAAAGGCCCACGCCGCAGCCGAATTTCGTGCCTTTCAGATCGACCGCATCGCGCAGCACCCATAGTAGCGGAGTGTCACTATCAACATCGACCGCACGGGTCTGACCATTGATGCGAAGGCTGTATCGCATGACCGCCCTCCTTCGGCGCACTCTGCGGCGTTGCCCCTAACGATACACAAATCACCGCAGGAAGGAACGATTGGCGGATCAAATTTTCACGACCCGCCGAAAAGCCCGGTTACGGCCGCTTGGCAAGGCGCGACGCAAACGCCGCCAGATCCTCGGGTGTGTCGATGTCGACCAGCACCCCGTCGTCCGCTGCCTCCACCTCGCACACCCGCTCTGCGTGCGCTCCCATCAAACGCTTGGCGCCCGAATCGCCTTTAAGCGCCAGCATCTCCGGAAAAAATTCCCGCGCCCAGACCACTGGATTGCCGCGCCTGCCTTGGAACGTAGGAACGCAGATAGTGCGCCCACGGGCCGGGTCGAAGGCCGCGATCAGGTCATCGACTATCTGCGGCGCGACAAAAGGCATGTCACCAAGGACGATCGCGGTGCCGTCGCACTCTGCCGGCAATGCTTTGAGCCCGCAGACAAGCGAACTGCTCAGTCCTCCGGAGAATTCCCTGTTCTCCACGAAGCAGACGTCCAATCCGGCAAGCGTTGCCGCGATCCGCGCTCCCGCATGACCGATGACGACAACGACCGGCGAGGCGCAACTGGCGCACGCCGCTTCGACGACGTGACGGACTAATGGTTTGTCCGCGAGCGGCAACAGCAATTTGTCTGCGCCCATGCGCGACGAGGTGCCCGCCGCCAGAACGGCCGCGCTGATCCTGTGAGCGTTCAAGGCCCGCGGCCTTCGGTCGGCCGCACGCGAAGGCGCTGAGTGATGTGGGCGATGATGGACAAGGCGATTTCCTCCGGTGTTACCGCCCCGATCGCAAGCCCGACCGGTCCGTGGATGCGCGCTAGCGCTGTGTGGGAATAGCCACGCTCCTTGAGGCGCGCGAGCCGTGCGCCATGCGTTCTTCGCGAACCCAACGCCCCGATATAGAAGGCTTTGGAATCGAGCGCCGCGGCGAGTGCGGGATCGTCGAGCTTGGGGTCATGCGTCAAGGTGACGAGGGCGCTGCGAGAGCCAAGCGGAATGCCGGCCAGCGCCTCATCCGGCCATTCATGGCAAAGAGTGACGCCGGGAAACCGCAGTTCCGTGGCGTAGGACTGGCGCGGGTCGATCACGCGGACGCGGTAGCCCGTGAGCGAGGCCATCTTCGCCAATATCTGCGCGATATGCACGGCGCCGACAATGACCAGATCGACCGGCGGATTCGAAACCGCCAGAAACCATTGGCGGCCGCCGATCTCGACGATGCCGCTTAGATCGCTGTCGATGGCCTTGTCCGCGGCAGAGCCCAACGGCGAGGAATTCAAACCGGGCTCAATGACGCGATTTTCGCCGGTCGCCAGATCGACGGCGCGCACGATGCTTCGAAATTCAAGGTGCGCGCGGTTCAGCGCTAGAAGCGATTCGTGCGCCTTGGTGCCGGTTAGCGGCTCGACGAATATCTCGATCTGCCCGCCGCAAGCCAGGCCGACCGACCACGCTTCTGCGTCTGTCACCCCGAACGCGAGCCTGCGCACCTTGCCGTCTTGCATCGCGGCCAAGGCCTGCTCGATCACCGCGCCTTCGACGCAGCCGCCTGACACTGAACCGGCAAAGGCGCCGTCGTCGCGCACCGCGATCTGTCCTCCGGCCAAGCGCGGCGCGGAGCCCCACGTCTTCACCACCGTGCCCAGCACGACTTTTCGCCCTTCGCCGATCCAGCGCACAGCAGTGCCCAGCACGTCTGTCTCGTCGGATATCATCAAAGGGCTTCCATTAGAGCAAACTCAACAATTGTTATCCCGCGATTAATGCGGACCACGGATGCGGCCCGATTGCCTGCCATGGGCGCGATAGAACAATGGTTACGAGCAGATCAGCGATAACTCAATGGCAACTTGTGGCGCATTTCGGACCTATCCTGAACGGGTAGTCTGGGTTGAAAGCGGCCATCTACGCTACGGGGAAGATGCGCAATTTGCGGACATCGAAAAAGCCACGGATCACACTTCCAGCCTGTCGCCGAAGCGCGCCACCAGCGCGTAAAGGACCGGCATCAGAAAGACGCTGATCACCAGGCGCGTGAGCAGCCCGCCGACAATGACCAGCGCGAACGGTTTCTGGGAGTCGGTGCCGACGCCAGAAGCCAGCGCCGCGGGCAATAGGCCCAACGAAGCAACGAGCGCTGTCATCATGATCGGGCGCAGCCGCAGGATCGCGCCTTGACGAATGGCCTCGGCGACGGGCGTGCCGGCGCGGCGAAGCTCGTTGACATAAGATATATAAACGACAGCCGTCAGCACGGAGACGCCGAACAGGGCAAGGAAGCCCACCCCGGAACTGACCGAAAACGGCGTGCCCGTGATCCAGAGCGCCAAGAGACCACCCACCGGTGCCGACAGCAATACGCCGAGCAGTGTGATGAATGGAAATTTGAAATTGCTGTAGAGCACAAAGAGAAGAAAAAATATGAGGGCCAGGGTGAGCGGAAGAATGACGCTCAGTTGCTGGCTCGAAGCGGTGTATTCCGTGTATTCTCCGCCCCAGTCCAAACGGTAGCCTTGTGGCAGGGTGATCTGTCTGTCAACTTTGCGGATGGCATCGCCGACCGCGTCAGCCAGATCGCGCCCCTCCACCGAGAACTGGACTCCGATATAGCGCGAATTGTCCTCCCGATAGATGAGAGACGCGCCGTTCGTCACCTGAATATTCGCGAGTTCCTTGAGCGGGATTTCCTGTCCTCCCGACGTCAGCACCGGAATGTTGCCGATCTTCGCAGCGTTATCCCGGAATTGGCGTTCGAGACGGACCACCAGATCGAACTGCTTTTCGCCCTGCACCACTTGGGTCGCCACGTCTCCCCCGATGGCGGTCTGGATCAGGCCGTTGATGTCGGCGACGTTCAACCCGTAGCGCGCGATCTTGGCGCGATCGATGTCGATGGTGAGGCTAGGCTGCCCGAGTTCTTTCACCAGCGTCACATCCGTGATTCCGCGCACGCTCTCCAGGACTTTCTTGATGGCCTTGGCCTTCTGCTGAAGCGTATCCAGATCTGAGCCGAAGATCTTGACGGCGAGCGCGCTCTTCAACCCCGTTTCAGCCTCGTCCACCGCGTCCTCGGCCGGCTGGGTGTAGTTGAAATCGATTCCGGGAAACTGCTTGAGCTTTTCGTCGATGGCCTTGGTCAGCTGCGGCTTGGTGCGATAGGGGCCGGTCCATTGCGCATAGGGCTTGAGCCCGACATAGAATTCGACGTTGTAGAACCCGGTGGCATCGGTTCCGTCGTCCGGCCGACCCAACTCCGACGCGACTGTGGTGACCTGGGGAAAAGAACGCAGGATATCCCGTACCTTCGGAGCGACCTTCGCCGCTTCGTCGAAGGAAATCGTATAAGGCATGGTTGCACGCACCCACAGCGCACCTTCGTCCAGATGCGGCATGAACTCGGCGCCGATGCTGGGTATAAGCAGCAGCGAACCCACAAGCAATCCGACCGATGCAAAAGTCGTCGCCCAGGGACGGGCAAGACAATAATCGAGACCCTTGATGTAAGCCGATTTGATGGCTTCGAGCGCCGCGTTGTGCCGCTCCTGCACGCCATTGCGCATGAACCACGAGCACAGCACCGGCAGCAGCGTGAGCGTGACGATCAGAGAGCCGACCAACGCGAAGACCATGGTGTCCGCCATCGGCTTGAACAGCGTCCCGGATGGCCCCGACAGGACATAGATCGGCAAGAAGCTGACCACGATCACCGCGACCGCGTAGAACAATGGGCGGTCCACCTCGGCCGCGGCCTCCTTTATGATCGCAACAACGTCAAGGGGACGCTCCTGATGCAGCGCGATCTGACGAAAGATGTTCTCGACCATGAATACCGCGCCATCCACCAGAATGCCGAAATCAATTGCACCGATGGAAAGAAGATTGGCGGAGGCACCCTGGATATCGAGACAGACGAACGCGAATAGCAGGGCCAACGGAATGGTGATCGCGACGATCATTCCGGCGCGAAAATCGTAGAGAAAGAAAATGAGAACGACGAGAACCAGGAATACCCCGCGCAACAAGTTATCCGTCACGACCCGTGTCGTTAGCGCGATCAGATCGCTGCGATCGTAAAAAGGATGAATCTTAACGTCCTTAGGCAGCACGTTGTTGTTGAGTTCCGCCGTCTTCGCCTCAACCCGTTTCAAGACGTCCTGTGTCTTCTCTCCCGTGCGCATCAGGATGACACCCTCTACGGCGTCGTCCTGTTTCTCGTATCCGAACTCGCCCAGACGCGGCGCAATGCCGATGACGACGCGGCCCACGTCCTTCACCAACACCGGGGTGCCGTTGTGCACCGTCAGCACAACATTGCCGATATCTTCCAGCGTATTGAGGCGCCCCTTGCCGCGCACATAATAGAACTGAGTACCTTGCGTATAGAACCCGCCGCCGGCGTTGCTGTTGTTGGCCGCAAGCGCGCTCTCCACCTGCGCCACCGACAAACCGGCGCCGGCGATCCTGGTCGGATCGAGCAGCACTTGGTACTGCATGGTCCCACCGCCGAACCCCGAATCGTCTGCAACGCCGGGAACGGATTTGTATTGGGGCTCGACGATCCAGTCTTCGATGGTCTTGAGCTCCATCGGCGACCGGTCGGAACTCTGCAGCACGTAGCGATAGATAAGGCCCGAAGGCGAGGCGAGCGGTGACACAGAAGGCGTCACGCCGTCCGGCAAACCAAGACCTGACATCCGATTGAACACTTGCTCGCGGGCGAAATAGTTGTCCGTTCCATCGTCAAAGGTGAGGATGACATCGGACAATCCATAGAGCGAGATCGACCGGATCGCGGCGGTTCGTGGAATGCCGTTCATATCCTGTTCGATGGGCACGGTGATGAGCCGCTCCACCTCCTCGGCGGCGTGACCGGGCCATTGGGTGATGATCTCGACCATAGGCGGAGAGAGATCGGGATAGGCATCCACCGGCAGGCGATCGAGCGATCGCGTCCCGGCAATGATTAGTACGAGCGTGATGAGAACAACGAGCAGACGCTGCCCCAGGGAGGAGGCAACGATCCGGTTCATGATCGAAGCGGTCCGCGGCACGGGCTCGTTGGCTGGATCGCTCATTGGTTCTGCATGAACTGGATGAAAAGGGCGCCGTCGGTAACGACCTTGTCGCCGGTCTTGAGACCCGCGGTGATGTCGTAGCGATCCTCGGTCTGGTTACCCAGAGTAACGGACTGTCGCGCGAAGCTGCCGTCGCGTCGAGCTACGTAAACGAAGGGCAGGTTCTCATCATCGCGCAAGACC
Source organism: uncultured Alphaproteobacteria bacterium (assembly GCA_963849895.1). Classification (GTDB taxonomy): domain Bacteria; phylum Pseudomonadota; class Alphaproteobacteria; order Micropepsales; family Micropepsaceae; genus Rhizomicrobium. Next base: position 239,713 of record CAWKIU010000003.1, on the reverse strand, counting down.
GCCGATACAGGGACCAGCAGTCCAGCACTTTCTTGACGGGAGTGGATCAGGGCGCGGACATACATCTGCTTTTTGAGAAGATCGCCGGGGTTCTCGACGATTACGCGCACGGACACTGAACGTGTGTCGGGGTTCACTTCGGCCGAAATGTTGTCCACCTTGCCGGTAAGGTTTTTTGAAATGCCAGTCTCGATCTCCGCTGAATCGCCGGGCGAAACCGAGCCGATATCGGAGCCGAAGACCTGCGCCATGACCCAGACATGCGAAAGATCGGCGACTGTAAAGCATGGCGTAGTACCCGCCGTCAGAATTTCACCGGGCGTGATGAGTTTCTCCACCACGGTCCCAGCAATCGGAGTGCGTATCGTGCCCTGGGATCGCGCGACGGGCCGCCCGTCCTGGATGCCTTTGATCGTTTGCGGGTCGACGTTGAGCGAGACGAGTGCCTGCAGCGCCGCATCCCTGTCGGACTCGGCGCCGACGGCATCGGATTTCGCCTGCTCTTCTTCGCGCCGCGAAACGCCCTGATGCTGGAACAGGTCCTTGTCGAGATCGGCCAGCCGGCGAGCCGCGCGGGCTGCGGCGAGCGTTTTGCGGTAGGCGCCGACCGCAGCGGCGAAGTCGGAGGAATCGACTTCCGCCAGCGGCTCGCCCTTATGGACCTGCTGGCCTTGGGAAACGAGGAGGCGCGACACCGGACCGGAGAATGGCGCCAACACGCTCGTGGCATGGTCGTTGTCGAAATCGACGACGCCACTGGTCTCGATCGTCGTATGAAACTTCGACACAGCGACGGTATAGAGATGGATATTCTGTCGCTGGGCCGCCGTCAGCGTGACGCTGCCGGCCGTGTCTGATGATTTCGCGCTGTCGTCTGATTTTGGTGAACAGCCGGCGAGTGAAATGGCCACCAGCGCCGCGATGACCGTCGCAAATGCGCGCGGATACCAACTTTGTTCACGCCAAGGCGCCATGACTGATTGATGATTATTTCCCATGATCGTCTCCGGCCAGTTCTGTGCGATGCCACCAGCCACCGCCAAGCGCCTGAAACAGCGCGGCCGTGTCTGCAAAACGACTAGCTTGAGCCTGCACGAGATTGATCCTGGCTTGTTGATAGCTTTGTTCCGCATTCAGCAGTGTGGGATAACCGGCATAGCCGTCCTGCAGTTGGCGCTGCGCCAGGTCCAGCGTCACCTTGGCCGCGTCCGCGGCGGCGGAAGCCGCTTTCAAGGCCTCGGCGTCTTGCTGCAGCGCCGTCAGCGTGTCGGCGACATTCTGGAATGCCGTGAGGACCGTACTGCGATATTCCTGGGAAGCCTGATCATAAGTCGCGCGCGCGGCGCGCTCCTGATGCAACAAAGTGCCGCCCTGGAAGATTGGCGCCGTCACGGCCGCGCCCAGGCTCCAGAAACCCGTACCCGGCGTGAACAGCTGATTGATGAACAGCGCCGCGCTGCCCGCATTGCCCGTCAGTTCGAAATTCGGCAAACGGTTCGCCACGGCGATCCCGATCTGCGCGCTGGCGGCGTGCAGGTTCGCCTCGGCCTGGAGAACGTCGGGACGCTGCGCCACGAGTTTTGACGGCAAACTCACCGGCAATTCCTGCGGCAGCTGCAAACTCGTAAGTTCGAACTTTTCGACCGGTGCCTGACTGGGGAACCGGCCGGTGAGGACGGCAAGAAGGTCCTGCAGCTGGGCGAATTGTTTGAGGAGCGGCGGCAAGAGAGCATTTGCCTGTGCGAGTTGAGATTTCTGCGCGGCAACATCGAGCCCGCTGGAATAGCCTTTGGCTTGTTGATACTCGAGGATTTCGACCAGCTTGGAATCGGCGGCGATGAGTTCGCGGGTCGCTTCGATCTGCGCCTCGACCGAAGCCAGCTGGATCGCCGTGACGACAACATTGGCGGTCAGTGTATTGTAAGCCGCGATCATCTGATATCGAACAACCTGCTCCTGCGCTTCCAGAGATTCTGTCGTGCGGCGATTCAGGCCGAAGACATCGGGTACATACGAAACGCTGACCTGCGGGGTAAAGAGATTGTACTGAAGTGCATTCGAACTCGGCACAGGCGCCAGCGTTGCCGGCTGCGACTGACGTGTGGCGGAAAAGCCCGCGGAGATACTGGGAAGATAGACACCGCGCTGGGCCAGAACATTTTCGTGCACCGCCAACAACGCCGCCTGCGCCGCCTTGAGATCCGGGTTGGCGGCGAGAGCCTGCTCGATCAAGCTGCTGAGAGGCTGGGAATGAAACAAGGTCCACCAGTCTGCCGATATGTCTGCGCCCGGGTTGAATTGCTGCGCTTCTCCGCCGGAAACATTCTTACTGGTGACTGTGGTTGACAATGGCTGGGCGGTATAATCGCGCACGTCGGGCGCGGCAGGTTTTTTGAAATCTGGACCAACCGCGCAACCGGCGAGCAGCATCAAGGTCAGGGGGGCAACCAAATGCGGCGCGCGGCGCGCCGATGGGCATTTCACCGCCTCAACTCTTTGCCTCATCGATGGACTCCAAAAGGAGATACCGCTCTGTCGACGGGCCGGCCACGCGAACCCGTCAATGCGCAATGCGTGCAATGCCACAATCGTGGCTGTCACACGCGTTCAAATTTGAGCTTCAGAGCTGTGGAGGCGCGCGACTATGCCAGCCGTGCGCGGTGGCGCCACCAACCACGTCTGCCAAAGCTGGCAGTGCGATGGATTTGGCCCATAGGACAGGCGGCAAAAGGACTGGCGCGGCCGGCACGAAGAACGCACCGGCATTGGCGACCGCCTGGCACAAGGGGCAGGCATTGGTGCCGTCCTCGGCCGGGGAATTGTTGTGAGCGGGCGTGCTCGCGAGAAGCTTGCCGTCGGTCGCGTGGTTGATCGATTGTGGCGCGATGTGGATATGGGTCTGGGTGACGTAGGACTGCAGCGAGAAGGCAACCAGCAGAATCCAGGTGAAGTAGCGCCAGCCGGAGTTTTGGCGCCGAACCACTGAAACTCCTATCGCGGCAGTCCTCATTGAGCCCGCAATCTGTCGCGTCTGACGTATTCCTATACCTGCTTCGGCAGGATTGCGCTACCGGTGCTGCAGCAGACTGGGTTTGTCGCCGCAACGGCACCCATCGGATTTTGGCGTCATAGTTTGCGGTTAACTTTGATGGGATTAGGCGTCAGGGCGTCATCGTGGATATCCGCTCATTTGGTGATTTGACGAAGCACTTGCGCGACGACGAAGGGCAGCAAATGGCGCAATTCTGCCCTCCAACCGCTTGCGCGAACGTCTCCAATTGGAGGGGCGGCCATTCCCCGCGAACTCGCGCGCGCAGTCAAGGCCGCTGTCTTGTGAGACACAGCACTCGACCTGCTCTCGTTCGGCTTGGCCCCGTCTCCCGGCCGACTATAACAACCCAGTTCGCAGTTTTATCCTGTCGCGCCCACCATCTTTATTTGCGCGCCGCCGCCCGCCAACCCGTCGCGCGGGATTTACGCACCGCCGCACAGAACGCAGAGCGTTCGTTTACCGGACAGCGAGTTTCTGGACCAAAACAAAATCGGGCTCGCGGGGCGTTGCCGGTATTTGTCTGATTATTGAGGTTATGGGTGAAGGGGGGTAAGGTGGTGGCTAGGAAGCAAGGGAAGAGCTTAGCGCCATGAGTGATTTGAAGACGCTTGAAGTATGGTTTGTCACGGGCAGCCAGCATTTGTACGGGCCCGAGACGCTCAAGCAGGTGGCGCGGGATTCGGGCGAGATCGCGGGCGCGCTGAACGAGGCGCTGCCGGTACGGGTGGTGTTCAAGCCGGTTCTGGTGTCGCCCGATTCGATTACCGAACTGATGCTTTCGGCCAACAATGCGCCCGGCTGTATCGGCCTTGTGCTGTGGTGCCACACGTTTTCGCCGTCGAAGATGTGGATCAACGGGCTGAAACAGCTGCGCAAGCCCGTGGCGCATCTGCACACCCAGTACAATCGCGACATTCCATGGTCCAGCATCGACATGGATTTCATGAACCTGAACCAGGCGGCGCATGGCGACCGCGAACACGGCTTCATCTGGAGCCGGCTGCGGCTGAACCGCAAAGTGGTGGTTGGCCATTGGCGCGAAGCCTCGGTGCAGCAGCAGCTTGGCGCCTGGGCGCGGGCGGCGGCGGGCTGGGCGGATTGGCAGGGGGCCAAGTTCGCCCGCTTTGGCGACAATATGCGCGAAGTGGCGGTGACCGAGGGCGACAAGGTCTCGGCCCAGTTCAAGTTCGGCTATGCGGTGAACGGCTACGGGGTTGGCGATCTGGTGGACCGGGTGAACGCGGTCGGCGAGAAAGAGATCGACCATCTGGTGGAGGCGTATGAGGACCTCTACGAGGTGACCTCGGACCTGCGCAAGACCGGCAGCCGGCACAAGTTTGTGCGCGAGGCGGCCCGTATCGAGGCGGGGATGCGCGCCTTCCTGGTGGAAGGCGGCTTCAAGGGCTTCACCACGACCTTCGAGGATTTACACGGTCTGGAGCAATTGCCAGGCCTGGCGGTGCAGCGGCTGATGGCCGAGGGCTATGGCTTCGGCGCGGAGGGCGACTGGAAGACGGCGGCGCTGCTGCGCGCGGTGAAGGTCATGGCGAGCGGTCTGAAGGGCGGCTCGTCCTTCATGGAAGATTACACCTATCACCTGGACCCGGCGGGCCAGTGCGTGCTGGGGGCCCATATGCTGGAGGTTTGTCCCTCCATCGCGGATCGCAAGCCCGCGCTGCAGGTTCATCCCCTGGGGATCGGCGGCAAGATGGATCCGGCCCGCTTGGTGTTCAACACCCCGCCGGGGCTGGCCACGGCCTCGACGCTGATCGACATGGGCAATCGCTTCCGGCTTCTGACCAGCGAGGTGGATGTCATCGCCCCGCCCCAGCCGATGCCCAAGCTGCCGGTGGCCCAGGCCGTGTGGAAGCCGCGTCCTTCGCTGGAGACCTCTTGCGCGGCTTGGATCTATGCGGGCGGCGCCCATCACACCGCCTTCAGCCAAGGCGTCACCTCCGAGATGCTCGAAGACTTCGCCGTCATGGCCGATATCGAGTTCCTCCTCATCGACCAGGACACCAAAGTCCGCGACTTCCACAAAGAGCTCCGCTCCAACGAGGTCTTCTACGCCCTCAATAGAGGTTGGGCCGTTTAAAGCCGACTGGCGGTATGACTGAAGTTTGGGCTTTTTCCGATGCTTAGGGCCAAACCGCCGCACCGTTGAGCCGGCGCCTCTGCGTCACTTCATGCACTTACTGCCGGCAAGGTACGGGGTGATACTTGCGAGAAAAATCAACCTGACCGGACAATGCAAAGAAGTCTCGAGACCAAACCGAATACTGGCGACAGCCATTGCGCTTCGTCAGGGTTGGAGCAGCACGGCTTCCGCAATCTACGAAATACCTACTGGAATCTGACCGTCGCCCAGCTTTATGAAGAAGCCATCCAGCGCGGCGAAGGTCACGTCGCCAAAAACGGTCCACTGGTCGCTCTCACCGGGCAGCATACCGGACGTTCCCCGTCCGACAAATTCATCGTGAAAGACGCGGCGAGCACGCCGCGCGTGTGGTGGGACAACAACAAGGCGATGTCGCCGTCCCATTTCGATGCCTTGTTCAAGGACATGATGTCCTATGCCGAAGGGCGCGAGTTGTTCGTGCAAGACCTCTTTGGCGGCGCTGATGTCGGTTATCGCCTGCCCGTTCGCGTGGTGACGGAGCTTGCTTGGCATTCTTTGTTCATACAGAACCTCCTGCTTCAGCCGACAGCGGATGAGCAGGCTGATTTCGTGCCGCAGTTCACCATCATCGATCTGCCGGGTTTCACCGCCGATCCCGCGCTTCACGGCACGGCCACCGGCACGGTCATCGCCCTCGATTTCACGAAAAAGCTCGTGCTGATCGGCGGGACGTCTTATGCCGGAGAGATCAAGAAATCCGTCTTCACGATCCTCAATTATCTGCTGCCGCCCAAACACGTCATGCCGATGCATTGTTCGGCAAATGTGGGAAGCGGCGGCGATGCAGCGATCTTCTTCGGGCTTTCGGGCACCGGCAAGACGACGCTTTCCGCGGTGGCGACGCGCACGCTGGTGGGCGACGACGAACATGGCTGGAGTGAAAATGGCGTCTTCAATTTCGAGGGCGGCTGCTATGCCAAGGTGATCCGACTATCGGCCGAAGCCGAACCGGAAATTCACGCCGCGACGGAACGATTCGGCACGGTGCTTGAAAACGTCGCCATGCATCCCAAGACGCGCACGCTCGATCTCGACAGCGAAGAATTTACCGAGAATACCCGTGCGGCTTATCCGATCGAATTCATCCCAAATGCATCGAAGACCGGCACCGCAAATCATCCCAAGAATGTCATCATGCTGACGGCGGACGCTTTCGGTGTGCTGCCGCCGATCGCCAAATTGACGCCGTCGCAGGCCATGTATCATTTCCTCTCCGGCTTCACCGCCAAGGTCGCCGGAACGGAGAAGGGGTTGGGCGCGGAACCGGAACCGACTTTTTCGACTTGCTTCGGCGCGCCCTTCATGCCGCGTCATCCTTGCGAATACGGCAAGCTGCTGCGCGAGTTGATCGGCCAGCATCACGCCGATTGCTGGCTGGTGAACACCGGCTGGACGGGCGGTCCGTTTGGAACGGGAAAGCGCATGCCCATCAAGACGACGCGCGCGCTTCTGTCGGCCGCCCTGGACGGCACGCTGGCCGGCAACGAAATGCGTGTCGATCCCTATTTTCGCTTCTTGGTGCCGACGGCCGTGCACGGCGTCGATTCAAGAATTCTTGACCCGCGCGATACCTGGAGCGACAAAGCGGCATACGATGCGCAAGCGCGCAAACTCGTTTCGATGTTCGCCAAGAATTTCGAGAAATTCGAGGCCCATGTGGGTGCGGACGTCTTGCAAGCCGGCCCGGTTTCTGCGTGATCCTGTGCGAAGTGCCTGCGACTTTTCACCATAGGGCAAGAATAATGCCTGACGCCGCGCGACAATCCTTGTCGGTTAACGGCAACTGGGTCGCATTGCCCATGGTACGGCAACGGCGCAAATATGTGCCTGCGGGGCAATCTTCTGAAAATCAATCAAGGGCGCATGTTGGATAATTTGAATGAGATCGCCACGGCACCATTGCCGGGGCCGGCCAAGCCATCGAGTGCCGTTCGCATTCCGGAATATCTGCGCCGTCACTATTGGTGGGCCTATATTCACCCCAAGGCGGTACAATTTTTCGATCGTCCCTGGCTCATCAACCTTATCCTGCTGGGCAACTATGTGCGATTGCGCGAGGCCGCGCTAGCGGAGTTCGAGGATTTGCCGGCCGCAAATGTTCTGCAGATCTCGTGTGTCTATGGCGATTTGACGAGCCGTTTGGCGCGAAGCGTTGTCGCCGGGAAAGGCAAGCTCGATGTAATCGACGTCTTGCCGATTCAACTGAAGAATTTGAAGTGGAAACTGCCCACGCGAGCGACGGCCCGTCTGTTGCACATGGATTCAACCGACCTGAATTTGCCGAGCGAAAGTTATGACCGGGTTCTGCTTTTCTTCCTGTTGCACGAGCAGCCCAAAGACCAGCGCGTCAAAACGCTGAGCGAGGCGCTTCGCGTGGTCAGGCCCGGCGGAAAGATTCTGATCGTCGACTTTGCGCGGCCCTATCGCTGGAATCCGCTCTTCTATATTTGGCGCCCATTGCTCGCCGTGCTCGAACCGTTTGCGCTCGATCTGTGGCGTAATGAAATCGCCGATTGGTTGCCGCCTTCGGGCGCGGTTGCCGAGGTTGAACGCGAGTCCTTTTTTGGGGGCTTTTATCAAAAGGTGCTCGTGACGCGCAGTGCGCTGTGAACGGCGCTCTGTCTAACTTTTCTCACGATTTCTAACTGAAGGCGTGTTGAAGGAATTGGGCCTAATCATCCCCAGGCCTCACATCTGCATCGTCCATCCTTCCACACCCATCGCCGCCTGACGCACGGCTTCCGAGAGCGTGGGATGGGGATGAGAGGTGCGCGCGATATCTTCCGACGAAGCGCCGAATTCAATCGCGAGAGCGGCCTCCGAAATCATGTTACCGGCGTCCGGCCCAAGGATGTGCACGCCAAGCACGCGGTCCGTCTTGGCGTCGGCAAGTATTTTCGTAAATCCCTCCGTTGCCGCGATGGTTTTCGCGCGCGCATTGGCGCTGAAGGGAAACTTGCCGATCTTGTATTGGGTTCCCGCCGCCTTCAATTCTTCCTCGGTCTTTCCGACCGAGGCGACTTCCGGCGCGGTGTACACGACGGCGGGGATCGCATCGTAATTCACATGACCGGCGCGCCCCGCAATGCGCTCGGCACAGGCAACGGCTTCGTCCTCCGCTTTATGGGCAAGCATAGGGCCCTCGCGGCAATCGCCGATTGCCCAGATGCCGCCGATATTGGTCTTGAAATGCGTGTCGCTCACCACGCGTCCACGCGAATCGAGCGTGACCCCGACCTTGTCGAGGCCAAGGGAATCGGTATACGGCCGCCTCCCGATTGAGACGAGCATGACATCGGTTTCGACGATCTGTTGCTCGCCGCCTGCCGCCGGCTCCAGCGAGACACGCAAGGCGCTGCCCGTCTTCTCGACACCGACGACCTTTGTGGAGAGTTGGAACTTCATGCCTTGCTTTTGCAGAATGCGCTGGAATTGTTTGCCGATTTCACCATCAAGGCTCGGCGTGATGCGGTCAAGGAACTCCACAACCAGAACCTCGCTGCCCAGCCTGCGCCAGACCGAACCGAGTTCAAGACCGATATAGCCGCCGCCGACGACCAAGAGCCGCTTGGGAACTTGCTTCAACGCCAGCGCGCCGGTGGAGGATACGATCCGTTCCTCGTCGACTGTGACACCCGGCAGCATGGCCACGTCCGAACCGGTGGCAATGATGATGTTCTTGGTCTCAAGCGTGCGCAGCGCGCCATCCGCGCCCTTGACCTCGACCTTACCGGGAGCCGCGATCCGCGCCTCGCCGACGACAGCTTCGGATTTGTTCTTCTTGAGCAGAAACTCAACGCCTTTGGTGAGTTCGCTCACCACCTTGTCCTTGTGCGCCATCATCGCGGGAAGATCGAGGGTCACTTCCGCTTTAATGCCGAGCTTGGCAAAATCCTTGCGTGCTTCTTCGAAACGCTCGGAGGCATGCAGCAATGCTTTGGACGGTATGCAGCCGATATTGAGGCAGGTGCCGCCGAAGCGACCGCGCTTGTCGATACAAGCCGTCTTCAGGCCGAGCTGACCGAGCCTGATGGCGGCATTGTAGCCGCCGGGGCCGCCTCCAATAATGACGGCGTCGAATTGATCGGCCATGTGCTGTGTCTCTCGTTTTTCGGCCCGAGTTTATGTCCCCGAGCGCGCGCGTTGCAATTCGTCTTACGGCATGCGGCCGACTGGGGTACCCTTTGGCCCGCTGACGCGATAAACGACATAGTGAGCGATCGCGATGCCTACTTGCTTGCGGTCGATGCGGGCAATTTCAACAACCTGCGTGAAATGGGCTTCCACCAGGTCGCGGCGGTTGCGGCGCGTTTCGCATATATAGAGTGCGGGGGGGGCCATCAGTCTCGCGTCCGGCTTGGGCGCATCGGGCCAGCGATAATCCTCCCCGATATCGACGATGGGGGGATGGCCCGGCGCGTAAAAGGAAAACCATGCCGCCGACGCGTAGTCGGTCGTCAATATAGCCGTGGCATGCTGAGCGCTGCGCAACTGGTCCAACGCATCCGCGACCTTGGGCAGGCCCGTCGCGAGCAGACGTGCTACGGGATCCTTGCGGCCCATCGGCACGACACCGATCAGGGCCTGAGCGTATCCACCCAAGAGCAACGCCGCCGCGAACGGAACGGCAATACGTGCGGACCAGCGCACGATAATAGCGCGCCAGCCTGTCCAATCGGTCCTGTGCAACGCCAGCGCGGCGGCGACGCACAACATTGGGTAAAGAAAGCACGGCCAATTGCCTTGCACCCGGTCATGCAAGGAATGCCAGGAGAAATAGAGTATCGATGGCCACAGGATGGCGGCGACCAGTGCAAGGTTTTCGCGGCGCGCGACCGTTGCTGCGCTCAGGCCGACGCACCCCAGAATGAGGATGAAGGGCGAGGCAAGAGCGGCTTGCGCGCCAAGAAACTCAAACAAATAGCGCAACGTGAAGTGTCCGCTCTCCACGCGCGCCAATTGGAAGCCGAACGTCGCCCAGCCATGGCAGGCGTTCCACCACAGATTTGGTGCGAATAAGACAAATGCTAGCGCCGCGCCCAAATAGGGCCAGGGCGAGGCGAGCCAACGGCGCATTGGCGGGCTGGCGACCAGCCAGAGAACTGCGCCTGCGCCCAAAAAAAACGCGGAGTATTTTGACAGCAACCCGAGCCCCGCCGCAAAGCCGGCAACGATCCACCAACGCCCATCTTTGCTCTCGGCGAGTTTCGCCAAGGCCCAACAGAAAACCGCCGAGGTAGCGATGGACGGCGCATCGGGCGTCGCGGCCAGCATTTCGACGCTTGCCATCAAGGTGAGATTGAAAAAGAGACATGCGAGCGCGCCCACTTTCTCGTCGCGCCCCAGAATCGCGCCCAGGCGCCACACGAACCAACTGGTCACGAAAGACAAAGCAATGGCGCCCGCGCGCACGCCGAATGGCGTATCGCCGAATATCAGCGTGCCTGCGCGAATGAGGAACGCGATGGCCGGGGGGTGATCAAAATAGCCCGCCGCGAGGTGGCGCGACCAAAGCCAGTAATAAGCTTCGTCGGAAGAAAGCGGCAGCAGCGCGCCCGCCAGCAGGCGCAGCGCGCAAAGGACCACGAGCGCCGCGAGAAACCCGGCGTCTCGCTTCATCGCGTACGCCAGATGAACATGCTCGACATCGCATAATTCCAAAGAACGCTCATAACCGCGCCGGCGAGACCGGCAACCCACCACATCTCATGGTCGGCATAGAGCTGGTAGGCCAGTCCAATATCGGTGAGCGCGCCGACACTGCCGATCAGGCAAAAGCCGATAAATCCGCGCAGCATACCCAGTCCGCGCAGACGCCGGTCGCGATAGGTCAGGGAGTTATTGAGCAAAAAGTTGCTGGAGGTTGCGACGAAGGTAGCGATGCTTTTTGCCAGCGTGAAGGACGCCGGCCAAACCAGGAGTGCAACATTCAGCGTGCCGAGATTGATCGCAATACCGATCGCGCCGACCAAGGCAAAGAAAATGAACCGCGGATCGACAAGACCGTTGGTAAGTTTGGCGAGCAAAAGGCCGAGGAATTCCAACCCAATCTGCACGTTGAACTTGCTGTCGCCTTCGCTGCGCGCGCCGAATTCGTAGGGTTGTTCGGCAATACGCAATCCTTCGCTTGCGGTGGCGATATCCAGCAGAATCTTGAACCCGACGGGCGACAGGCGCGCCGCCATCGCATCAAACGCATCGCGGCGCATCATGAAGAAGCCGCTCATCGGATCGCTGAGCGTCGTACCAAGCGCGCGCTGGGCGAGTCGCGTAGCAAAGTGGCTGATTGCGCCGCGGTTTTCGCTGAAGGATTGCGCGCTGCCGCCTTCACTGTATCGCGTCGCCGCCACCAGATCGACGTGGCCGGATTGGAGCTTCGTCAACATCGCAGGCAAGACGCGTTCGTCATGCTGAAGATCGGCATCCATCACCGCGACAAAGGGGGCGCTCGACGACAACATGCCTTCGATGCAGGCCCCGGCGAGGCCCCGCCGCCCCACCCGGCGGATGCAGCGGATGCGCGGGTCGACCCAGGCGATGGCTTTGACAGCATCGGTCGTGCCATCGGGCGAATTGTCGTCAACGAAGACTGCTTCCCAAGAAACGCCATGCAATGCGCGTTCGAGTCTGGCAATCAACTCAGCGACATTTCCCCGCTCCTTGTAGGTCGGGATGATGACGGAGAGCTGCACATCGCCCGCTTTGGCGGCGGCGCGGGGTTCAATCGCGGGAAGCGTCATGGGATACATTACTCTCTAAGCGTCGATCCGCAGAATTGTGCCGGACCGCGTTTCAGACCCTTGTCGTCTTGCGCAATCCGATGGCGAACCGCCGTGTTCGAATTGTGCATCGCGCGGCCCTGGAGAGCGCACCTCGCCCTTTGCGTCAAGAGACGCCCGGCCGCACCGAACCTCTAAGGTGAACATTACTCTATCTTATCAATGTGTTACAGAATAGAGGCGAACTGGAAATTTGGTCGGCTTGGCCAAAAATCGATTGCTGCCGGCTGCCCGAATTGATCTATCATTGAGGTCAACCTGATCCGGTTTCTCGACGGCCCAATAAAGGGGGCGATATGACACGTCTTGCAGACACTCTGATCGAGGCGCGCTGGCGCGAGGTGCTGTCGCGGCTCGAATTCGGCACCCTCCATTTCATAGCGCCAAACGGCGAGACCTTCACCGCACAAGGGCGCCATCCCGGTCCGACGGCGTGCTTTTCTCTCCATGACTGGAGTGTGCTGCGACATGTGGCAATGCGCGGCGACATTGCCCTGGGTGAGGATTATGTCGCGGGGGCATGGGATACGGACGACGTCGAAAATCTTGTCACGCTGCTCTTGCTGAATATGGATGTATTCGAAAGATACGCGCAGGGCAGCGCACTGGCGCGATTGGCCATGATGATCCAGGATCGATTTGTCCGGCGCAATAGTCTCGGCGGGAGCAAGCGGAACATCGAAGCCCATTACGACGTTGGAAATGAATTTTATGCGCTTTGGCTCGACAAAAGCATGACCTATTCATCCGCCATTTTCAACAAGGGCTCCGAGGCACTCGAGGATGCCCAGCGCAACAAATACGAGCGCATCTTGGACAAATTCCTCAAACCGCACTCCTCCGTGCTTGAAATCGGATGCGGCTGGGGCGGCTTCGCGGAACGCGCTGTCGCGCATGGCCACCGTCTTACGGGCCTGACGCTTTCTCCGTCCCAATTTGGCTTCGCCACTGCAAGGCTCAAAGGCGCGGCGGACATCCTGCTTGAGGACTATCGCAAAGCGCGCGGACTGTTCGATATGATCGTTTCCATCGAGATGTTCGAGGCCGTCGGAGAACAATATTGGCCGCGATATTTCCGCACCGTTGCCGAACGGCTAAAGCGCGGCGGGCGCGCAGTTATCCAAACCATCACCGTGCGTGACGAGCTTTTCGCCAAGTATCGCGTGCAAAGCGATTTCATTCGTCATTACGTGTTTCCGGGCGGGATGCTTCCCTCGCTGCAGCGCTTTCGCGAAGAGGCGGAGCGGGCGGGCCTGAAGGCGGTAGATCAGTTTTCGTTTGGAATGGACTACGCGAAGACCTTACGCCAATGGTCCGAGCGCATGCGCGCCCGGGGCCAAGAGATATTGGCGCTCGGCTATGACGAACGTTTCTTGCGCAACTGGGAATACTATCTGGGCATTTGCGCGGCAGCATTCCGTGCCAAGCGTACCGATGTCGTGCAGATTGAGCTGGTCAACGCTTAAGCATCTTACCGATCTTCAGTCGGGCATGTTCTCATTATCTCCATATGGCTCTCCTTCGGCGGGACGCTGCTGTGCCGATCCGTCTGCTGGATCGCCTGCGCAAAGAGCATTAGCTTACGGGAAACTTAGACAGAGGTGGAAAACAGGTCTGTGATAACATTGTCTTGGGGGCGTTACTGGCCAATAGCGGCACTTGGGCTTGCGACGGCGTTGCTGATCGTACCGCTGTGGTGTGTGCAGTCGCCTGGAATGCCCGATTACCCCGCGCATCTCGCTAGCTTTTACCTAATTTTCGGCGGCGCGCAGGCGGCGTCGCGCTTCTATTTTGTTCACTGGACACTGGTTCCAAACCTCGCTTCAGAACTGCTCGTACCGCTCCTGGCGAAACTCATGTCCCTGGAGGCGGCAGCCAAGCTCTTCTTGAGCGTGGGTATCTCCCTGTGGGTGCTAGGCCCTGTGGCGATTCAGCGTGCCTTATACGGCAGGTTCGGACTCGCACCGCTTGCCGGAGCATTCTTCGCCTACAACGCGAATTTCACTTGGGGCTTTTTCAATTACTATTTTGCGACCGGCCTATGTTTCCTGATATTTGCGGTATGGATTGCAACGGACGGCAAGCGGGGACCTCTTGCCCTTGCGGGTTTTGCGGTCATGGTCTGCATTCTTTACGTGAGCCATTTGTTCGCCTGCGCCCTTCTGGCGCTCATGATCGGCTGTTTCGAAATCTCGCGTGCTTGGGAGAGCCCCAGCCATTTTTCAAAAGCGCTGGCTCGACGGGCTCTACCCGTCGGTTTGATATTTCTGCCCGCAGTACTTGCCTTCGCAATCCTGAGGCCTGCGGGCATTGACAGCGGGCAATTTGCGTTCAACTTCGACAACACAATCGATGACCGGGTTGGAGCGGCAATTCAGTATTACTTTGGCGAGCCGGCTTACCTTTTGATGGGCGGGCTGGCGATCGCATGGATGACCGGTCTCGTTTACGGCAAGCTGCACGTCCATCCGTTGATGAAACTCCTCGTCGTCATACTTGCCCTTTTCACGCTGATTTCCCCGGAGTGGGCACTTGGGGGATGGGGCGTACATCTTCGCCTGCCGGCTGTATTGGGCGCCATGATGTTTGCCTCCGTGGATTTGCGTCTCGACGCTCGCCTGTCGGCCGTTTTCGGCTGCATATTGGTGTGCGCGCTCGGCTGGACGGCATTCATTCTTGCGGACAATTGGCACGATTATGATCGGCAATATAGCGAATTTCGCGCCGCGCTTCGCGAACTTCCCAGGAACGTCAAACTCGTTACTGTGCTGGATTCCGACGCAATGGACGAAGAAGCGGACCAGCCTTACTGGCATATGGCGGAATTCGCGATCATCGATCGCGGCGGGTTCTCTCCATTGATGTTCACGACAAAGGGACAGCATATCGTTCAGCTAAATCCACCCTATGATAAGCTTGCTGCCGCCAGTGCCGCGCAAGGATCGCCCCCCGACCTGTCCGAGCTTGCAGATCTTGCGGCCGGCCGCGCCGAAGATGATCCCGACATCGACGAGGTCTTTCCCTACCTCAAATTTTTCCAGTGTCACTTCGACGAGGCTGTGATCATCCATGGAGATGGCGTGCCGAGCGAAGTTCCGAATTTCCTGACGTTGCGCCATGCGGGAAGTTTCTTTTCCCTCTACGATATTGCGCCCACCGGTGCCTGCAAAAGGCAATGAACCGTCTTCGCGCAGCGCAATTTCTGGAGATCGCCGTGCTTTGCATGGCGCTATTCTGTGGCGTTGGCCTGTGGCGCTCCATTGCCGTCGTCGGCCTTCATGTGCCGCTCGATCCCAATGAGGGTTGGAACGCGTATCATGCCGTGGCAGCGATGTCGAGGTTGCCTCTGTATCCTGGACCGGAAAGCTATTTGGTCAACAATTATCCGCCCCTGTCGTTCTACATTGTGGGCGCGCTGGGAAAAAGCATCGGCGATTACATCGTCGCCGGTCGGATCATTTCTCTTCTCTCCCTTGGTGTTGTCGCTTTCGGGATTTTTGCAGCGTCGATGCGAATAAACTGCGAGCGAGCCGAGGCAATGTTCGCCGCCCTTTGTTTCGTCGGCGGCATGCTCACGTTCACGGACTATGTGGGGATGGATGACCCTCAAATGCTCGCACATGCCGTTGCAATTGTCGGCTTGCTGATATTGTTGCGAGAGCCACGATCCATGTCGCGGGTATGCGCCGCGAGCCTGCTCTTTGTTCTAGCTGTGTTCATCAAACACAACGTCATCGTATTGGGGACGGCGATGTTTGTCTGGCTGGCCGTCTATGATCGGCGCAGCGCCGTGCGTCTCGCTGCGTTCGCCTCTATGTTCTTACTTATCGGTCTTGTATTATTCCGCTTCGTTTATGGGACGAGTCTGTTTTCACAGCTCAATTCGCCGCGGACCTATGCTCTGGAAGATCTGTGGAACGGACTCCTGAACTGGTTGTATTGGGGCCTTATTCCACTCACCGGCTTGGCCGCTCTCGCATGGTCGCATTGGAATGACAAATATGTACGCCTGTGCGTGTTTGCCAGCGCGATCGGCATTGGATTTGGCGCGTTATTCTTGGGTGGCGCGGGTGTCGATGCAAATGTCCTCTTCGACGCCGACATCGCGTTGTCGCTCGGGATTGCCCTGTTCCTTAACCGGCACTCTGGCGGTTGGCGCAGTGCCGTTGCGGCCGGGGCCTTTGTCGCGCCGCTTATTCTTGCCGGTGGTTTGAGCCCTGGCGACGATGAGCAAAATTTGTCCTCCTTGCTCCACCCGATGCGATCTGAAGCGCAGCTCGCGCAACGCGATATTGCGTTCCTTCAGGACCGCAAGGGACCGGTGTTGTGCGAGATGCTTTCTATTTGCTACTGGGCCGGCAAGCCTGCGTCCGTTGACGCCTTCAATGTCGGCGAAGAATTCGAGACCGGTGACCGCAGCGACATCCCGCTCTCTTCGATGATTGCGACACGGCATTTTGCCGTCATTCAATTCGATCCCGATTCGCCATATTCATTGGGTGAAAACGTACATAACGCCGTGGCAAAGGCCTATCGGCTCGATCACACGGATGATTACGGCGCGTTCTATGTACCACGCTGAGGACTCAAGTGTGTCGCGGCTTCACCGTTCCGGCGCGTTCTAGTTTGCCCCAACTTACAAGCGCGCCGCGCAGCGCCGACGCAATTGAGCGCACCACCACGTAATACATCAACTGGCGATAGCCGAAGCGTTGCAGCATGAGCCACCATAAGAGGCTCCAATTCTCGCGTCTCTCCATCAAAAATCCGAACGTGGCGGCCGCCAGATCAACCACCATGAAGACGCAATAATAGATAAGAACTGTAATTAAGCTGTCGTTGGAGAATTCCGCGCCATGTTGGACATAGGCGATCCATTGGGTCAGCAATTGCCAAATCAGCAGCAAATCGGCGATGGGCGCGAGCGCCGTCAGCACAATTTGGAACAGCCAAACTTGAGGCAGCGCGATCAATCCAAGCGCCCCGCAGCGCGGATTGAATGTGACGTCACGATATTTCCAAAGACATTGTAACGTCCCAAACGCCCAGCGAAACCGCTGTTTGGCGAGCCCGCGAAGGGTGGCAGGCGCCTCTGTCCATGCAATGGCAGACGCATCGAAGCGCACCTTGAACCCCGCGCGCTGCAAGGCAATTGTTAGATCTTGATCTTCTGCCAGCGTATCGCTTGGAAAACCGCCAATCGTGGCGAGCGCGGAACGCCGCCACGCACCAACAGCGCCAGGAACGACGGTGAGCGTATCAAGTGCCGCAAGGGCCCGCCGTTCGAGGTTCTGCGCCACGATATATTCGAGCGCCTGCCAGCGCGTGATCATGTTGACACGGTTGCCGACTTTTGCGTTTCCCGCGACCGCCCCCATTTCGGCATCGGTGAACCACCGCACCAAGCGCGAAATCGTCTGCGGTTCGAATTCGGTATCGGCATCCAACGCGACGACCACGTCACCCTTTGCGCGGGCAAGCCCGACGTTTAGGGCCTTGGCCTTTCCACCATTCGGCACGCTGACGAGGATCACCTTTGCGTTGTCGCCAAAGTGTTCGCGCACCAAATCGGCTGTCTTGTCGCGCGAACCGTCGTCCACAACTATGACTTCCAAATCGCGGTATTCGCTGCTGAGAATGCGCGCAACGGTCGATACGATAACTTTAGCTTCGTTGTAAGCGGGGATGATGACGGAAACGGGAATATGGACTGCCGAATGGGGCTGCCTCTCGCCGGCGGTGGCTCTGCGATAGTTCCACAGGCTCAGACCACACAGCATAATTAGTCGTGCTATCCCAAGGACGATCGCTGCCAGAAAGCAGTAATACAGTGCGCAGCCAATCCAGCTTAAAGTGAGGAACACCAGCCGGTCGGCATAGAGCAACGCGCTTGGCGCAAGCCGCGGCATCGCTTGGTCGCGCGTGAGCCCCGCAAGCCGCGACACCAGCACAAAGTGGTAGCCCCGCGCGCGTAACGCGTCGATCAGTCCTGGCAGCACGGCTACGGTATGCGATCGGTCACCGCCGGAATCGTGCAATAGAATTATATTGCCGCGAAAATCGGGATTTGGGTCATTGACCGCGCTGAGCACGCGCTGAAGCATTTGCTCGGGGGTCGGCGACTGCCAGTCAAGCGGGTCAACGTGTACACCGATCGTAATGTAGCCGAGGTCCTGTGCGATCTGGACCGGAACGATTTCATCCTTGTTGGAAGGTTCCGCGTCGCCCAGATAGGGCGGTCGAAACATGCGCATCGAACGACCTGTCAGGGCTTCGAATAGCCGTTGCGTCGCATTCAGTTCTACCTTGTCGGCTTCGATGGAAGTCTCAGCCAGATTAGGGTGCGTAAAAGTGTGGTTGCCGATCTCATGGCCTTCCGCAAGAATCCGTTGAACCAGACCGGGGTGCGCTTCCGCATTGGCGCCAATGATGAAGAATGTCGCCTTGACGTTCTTCTCTCTCAATATGTTGAGGATTTGTGGCGTCCACTGCGGATCCGGTCCGTCGTCGAAGGTCAGAGCGAGCGTATGTGGTACCGCCCCCACACGGCGGATTACGTAGGTTGTCGGTAGCTTCGTAAATGTTTCGTCGTCGATATCGCCGGTCTGTGCATCGACGTCGAATGTGCGCGCGCCGGGCGTTGGTTCGGCTTCGACCCGCAGAATTTCGCCTTCCCCTTCGAAGTCAACATCTTCGTTGGTTGGAATTATTTTCAAATCCGCCGGGGCGGAGGCGTCGTAGCGCCGCCCGAGAACAGACCAGATTGATGGGTCCTCGCTGCCCAGCCTCCACAAGGCATAGCCGGCAGGCCGGAAGATATCCGCTGCGTGAATTTGGTTGTAAGCCGTCACGCCATCCAGAAACCAGATGTCGTGTTTGACGTCGTTGTTTTCGATATAGGAAAAATGTGGGTTGTTGGTGTCGGGA
This sequence comes from uncultured Alphaproteobacteria bacterium, assembly GCA_963849895.1. Classification (GTDB taxonomy): domain Bacteria; phylum Pseudomonadota; class Alphaproteobacteria; order Micropepsales; family Micropepsaceae; genus Rhizomicrobium. Next base: position 220,776 of record CAWKIU010000003.1, on the reverse strand, counting down.
TCGAAATCGACTTCCGCCTCGGAATCGCGCGCCGCAACCGCTGCATCTTGGAAACTCAGCTCGTCGGCGGTCTTCTCACCGTGCCAGTCATAAGCGTAGTTTCCAATCGCGATGATCGTGTGGTTGGGCGCCAACTCTTTCATTCGCTTGTCGAGCGTCGTCTCGAACCATTGTTCGCCAGCGATTGCACCCGACGCGCCACCCTCGTCATGTTCGTCATAAGCCATCAGCATCGTGTAATCGATGACCTTGGCAAAGCGTACATAGGGCCAGCTGTCGTCATCATAGGGCGCAGCTTGAACGACGATCCAACCATGTGGGGCAAAGGTTGCGGAGAGTTCACTGAGAAAGGTGCCAAGGTCGGCGTAAGCGCCCTGCGGCACTTCCTCGAAGTCCACAACAATGCCCTGAAGCTTATTTGTCGCGAGAAATGCAACGATTTCATGCTCCAGCGCAGCACGGCGCCCCGAATCGGCGAGTAGTTCTTGCAGGCCTGGACCGTTCCAGTCGTTATTCGCCTCGTTCTGGATTACCGGAAGTATAGGGACGCCCGGGCGGGTTTCGCGCACGAGCGTCAACGCCTTGTCGTCCAGCGTCCTTTTGAGCGTCAAGTTAGGTCCTTCGAGGGACAGCCAACTTGGCAGAACCCAATCGAGCTTGGGTAGCGCGCGCTTCAGTGCTGGGTAGCTCGTATCGTCCCAATTCACATAGAAGCCGATCGCCAAAGGCCGTTGTGGCAGCGGACGAAGAGCGGTGGCCAGTTTGCGCGATGGGGTACCGTGCGTGCTCTTGAACTGCCAAGCGCGCACCAACTTCTGACGTTTGCGTGCTTCGGCGGCAAGGCGCGCCGCCGATTTGAGCAGGGCCGGGTCCACGGCTTTGCGCACCAATTGGTTATTCGCGGTCATCCGAATGGGAAGCTGGGGACCGATCACGCGATGCGTGGCCAATATGCTCACGACGAATGCGATACCCAGCAGCGTGCTCAGGACTGCAACGCCCCAGCCAAGCGCGGAAAGGCGAGCGGCGCGTTTGCCCGTTTCGTCGAAAAAGATAGGTTTGTTGGACATGTCTTTAGGATATCGGCGGCGCTGTGCCTAATATAGGCGCAATGAGGTCGAATTTGCGTTGATACGTCGTAATCTGCAGACCCGACGATGTAGCAGCGCAGGGCCCGCAAAAAAAACGGCCCTGCGCTGAATACTGGTTGCGGGGACAGGATTTGAACCTGTGACCTTCAGGTTATGAGCCTGACGAGCTACCGGACTGCTCCACCCCGCGTCATCGTTCCGATTGCGCGGCTTTTTGGCCTCGCGAAGGGTGGGCGGATATAGGACATCGCACCCCCCCTGTCCACCCCCGCAATATCCCGATTATTGCCGATTTGGCGTATAATAGCGGTGAATTTTGGCTGTCGCGTGGGCGGCCCGCCGGGTCGTTCCGCCAGACCAGCTTGTAGCCTGCTCTTGGCCGTGGGCCGTACTTGCGCATTCTTTGCTGCGATCATAAGGGGATTTAGCGACCGATCCGGGACGTAAACTTTGATGCCCGAGCACCCGGATGACTTAACCTATTGGCGAACCGAAATTCTTCGTCTTAACACCGTCTTGGATTTCCGATTGCTGCGCGCCCTGGACGCCGCTATAACCCCGGCCCATTAACCTGCCCACCTTGCATGGGAGTACGCATGGGGATCCAACTTCCGCCCGGCTACAAGCCGTCGGAAAGCGAACTCTTTATGAACGAGAAACAGCGCGAATATTTCCGCCGCAAACTGCTGGCTTGGAAAGAAGAGATTTTGCGTGAGAGCCGCGAGACGATCCAGAATCTGCAGGCGGAGACCGTCCCTCATGCCGATCTGGCGGACCGTGCTTCCACGGAAGCAGAGCGTCAGCTCGAACTTAGAACCCGAGACCGCCAGCGCAAGCTGATTGCCAAGATTGATGCTGCGCTGCGCAGGATCGAAGACGGATCCTATGGATTTTGCGAAGAAACGGGGGAGCCGATTTCCCTAAAGCGACTCGATGCGCGGCCCATCGCCACGCTGTCGATCGAGGCGCAGGAGCGCCACGAGCGCCGCGAAAAAGTCTATCGGGACGATTAGATCAGAGCCTTTCGTGGCCCGCTTCAGTCGCTATTGGCCGATATCTTACCATGGCATCAGAATGTCGAAGAGTTGACTGCCGATCCGCGGCTGCTGAACGTCGCTGACCGTTCCGCGCCCGCCGTAGGAAATGCGTGCTTCGGCGATTTGGGTCAAATCGACCGTATTGGTGCTGGTGATATCTTCGGTGCGTACAATACCCGAGACTTGTAGGTCGCGCAGTTCGCCGTTCACGCGCACCTGCTGGTGACCGCCGATCACCATATTGCCGTTGGGCAAAACTTGGGTAACGAGCGCGGCGAGTGTAAGATTGATGGATTCGGAGCGGTCCACAGAACCGGCGCCGACATTCGAAGTGTCGGACCCCATATTCACCAAATTTGCCGGATCCATCGACGTCGGTAGGGACTTTTCCAAGCCAAAGAAATTCGTCAGGTTTGCGGCGTCGGAGTTGGTACGTGAACGGCTTGTCGTGTTGGATATCTTCGCGGCATCGGCCACAGAGATGTTGACGGTCAGGATGTCGCCAATGCGACTGGCGCGCGGATCGTGAAAAAAGCTGCGGGCGCCGGGCTGCCAGAGCGAATTCGCGCCGCCCGGTTCGGCCGGCGGCTGGGGCATCGGCAGAGACACCGGCTGCTTGGCCGCGGGATTGGAAATCGGCGCAAGTTTGGGATCGGTACCAAGCTCTGAGAGGCGCTGATAGCTGCTGCAACTCGCGAGCAATCCGGCCGCGCTCAAGGCGAGAATGGTCTTAAAGGGATGGGTGATCATCAGCGGATATCCTCGTTACGGTCGAATGCTTGCGATGCGTGGGCTAAGCGTTGCGCCGGTGTCCTGAGCACGCACCAAGCCTGGCCCAATCACGATAGCGCTGATTTGCCGGAATGAAGCAGGGTTCTGAACAGTCACGGTTTCGCCCAATCCCCCTTCGCTCATGGCGCGCCCGACAGCGGTCAGAGTGATTCCAGGAGCCTCGAAGGTCATGGTGACTGTGGATCCTTTGACGACAAGGGTCGGCCGGCGCACATCTTCAACGCGCACGCTTTCACCGGCATGGAGAACGCGGCGTGCCTGCATGCCGATGATATCGTCCATAGAGGTCACAGTACCGGACAGCACATTGTCGCCGACCATCTGGAATGTAAGATCCGCAGATTGGATTGTGGCGCCGCGTGCAATGTCGCGTGCAGGAACCACGATGCGCAGGCCTGTATTCGCCAGCGCAGGCGAAGACAACAGCAATGCACAGATGAAGATGGCACAGCGCAACATCATGCTCCTCCAAGCTTGGCTGTCTCCGACAACATCTCGTCGGCGGCAGTTATGACCTTCGAATTCATCTCATAGGCGCGCTGCGCGGTGATCAGTGAGGTGATCTCCTCAACCGCATTGACGTTCGACGTTTCGAGGAAGCCCTGTTGGATCGTTCCATAGCCCGTGGAACCGGGAACGCCCGATTGCGGCGCGCCCGAAGAAGCGGTCTCCGTGAACAGATTGCTGCCCTGAGCCTGAAGGCCAGAATCATTAGGAAAGCGCGTTAATTCAAGTTGACCTACGGTCTGCGGCGCGGTCTGTCCGGGGACTGTGGCCTGGACCTGTCCCTGCGCGTTTATCGTAACGGCTGTCGCCGTGGTTGGAATAGCAACGCCAGGGGCGACAACATAACCTTGCTGGGTGACAATCTGACCTTCCGGCGACAGCGCAAAATTGCCCGCCCGCGTATAGGCGTCTGTGCCGTCCGGCATCTGGATGCGGAAATAACCAGGGCCATTGACCGCGACATCATAGGGATTGGACGTGGTCTGCAGATCTCCTTGGCCGGTGGCACGATAGACCGCCGCCGTGCGCACACCGGCGCCGAGCTGGATGCCCGAGGGCACGATGGTGCCGGAATCCGAAGATTGGGCACCAGCCTGCTCGATGTTCTGGTAGAGCAGATCCTGAAACTCGGCACGCTGCTCCTTATACCCCGTCGTGTTCATGTTCGCGAGATTGTTTGCGATTACCTCGACATTGGTTTGCTGGGCGAGCATTCCGGTCGCTGCTATACTGAGGGCGCGCATATATACGTTTCCTTATTGCGGTGTGCTGCCGAGCTTGTCGATTGCTTTAAGCTTGAGGTCTTCTTGGCTTTGGGTAAGGCTGGCCGTCGCCTGATAGGCGCGCATGACATCGATCATGTGCGAAATCTCGATGACCGGCTCCACATTGGACGCCTCCAGCATGCCTTGCGTGATCTTGGCGTCGTCCGCGGCTGTAGGGCTCTGATCGGTGGCGTAGAGGCTTGCGCCCTCTTTCGTCAGTGAGCGTTCATTGGCAAAGCTCACCAGGCGCAGCTTGCCGATCTGGCCCTGCTTGCCGCTGACCGTTCCATCGGCAGCAATGTGGATATCTCCATCATCGGCCGTGATGGTGATAGGTCCTCCGTCCCCAACGACCGGATCGCCGTCGCCGGTGACAATCTCGCCGTCGGCGTTGAGCATGAGATGGCCGTTGCGCGTATAGCGTTCACCATTGGCAGTCTGCACGACGAAATAGCCCTTGCCAGTGATGGCGAGGTCGAAGGGGGCGCCCGTCGGGTCCAGCCGACCTTCGTTGAGATCGCGCACGACCCCGGTATCCTTGACGAAACTCACGTTTTGCGGGCCGGTCTGGCCTTCCGACGGCTGCACCTGTTGCACAAATTGCTCGAAAGTCGCGGTTTCGCGCTTGAAGGCCGGCGTCGACAGGTTCGCAATATTGTTTGCGATCACGTCCATCGAGCGATAGGCCGCAAGCTGCTGAGAGAGGCTGACTAGTAGCGTGTTATCCATGGGGCACGGATCCTTTCTGGTCCTCGCCAGGCCCACATGGTGCAGGGGGCATGCCATGCGCAGTCGCGGCCAATTTGCAGCCTTTACGCGGGTTGACGGGCTGGTGGCGGCAAAGCTTGCCGAGCGAAGCCTGGTCTTGCCTGCAATTGGCGGCAAAATTTGAACCAGTCCTTAACCACGTCGGCATAACGTCGCTGAAGGTTTTTCGGGGTAGACGGCGATGGCGAGCAAGGAAAAGCAGGCGCCCGATGTCGATGACGCGGGCGACGGGGCAAACGACGGGCAGGAAGCAGCGCCCAAGCAAGGTTTTGTTAAGAAACTCCTTGGCAACAAGAAGCTCCTGATGATTGCGGGTGGCGGCGCGCTGGTTTTGCTGCTCGCTGTTGGCGCCGGTCTCTATTTCTTCGTCTTCAGCGGCTCCACGAACAGCGAACAGTCCAAGATGGCCAGTGCCCCCGCTCTGCCGATTACACCGCCTCAGGTTGCTTATTACGACGTGCCCGATCTGATCGTGAACATCCAGACCGCCGACGGCACGCCGGCCTACCTCAAGCTTTCCGTGGCGTTGGAACTCGATACCGCCGACGAAAAGGTGGGATTGCAGGCATTGATGCCGCGCATCGTCGATCAGTTTCAGGGATATCTGCGCGAATTGCGCGTCGACGATATCAAAGGTTCGGCCGGTGTCGTGCGGCTGAAGGAAGAATTGTTGCGCCGGATCAACGTCGCCGCCGCGCCCTACCGCGTCCGGGACGTTCTCCTCAAAGAAATGATCGTTCAATAGGATTGCGAAAAAACAGATGGCCGACGAACCCAATAATATCGAACCCGCCGCCGACCAGCCTGCGGTTGAGGCACCAACCGCGGAGGCAATAGACGCATCCGGCGATGAAGCAAACGCAAAAGGTGTCGGCGGAGCCGCCGAGCGCATTTTGAATCAGGACGAAATCGACTCACTTCTTGGCTTCGACGTCAACAACGACCAGTTGCAAGATAAATCCGGCGTCCGAGCCATTATCAATTCGGCGCTCGTGTCCTATGAGCGGCTGCCGATGCTCGAAATCGTCTTCGACCGGCTGGTGCGGTTGATGACGACGAGTTTGCGCAATTTTACGTCGGACAATGTTGAGGTGAGCTTGGACAACATCACCTCCATCCGGTTCGGCGATTACCTCAACTCGATCCCGCTGCCAGCGATTTTGGCGGTATTTCACGCCGAGCAATTGGACAATTACGGCCTGTTCACGGTGGATTCCAACCTGATCTACTCCATCGTAGACGTTCTCCTGGGTGGCCGGCGCGGTTCTTCCGCCATGCGCATCGAGGGCAGGCCCTATACCACCATCGAACGCACGCTTGTTCAGCGCATGATCGAAGTGATCCTTCAGGACATGTGTCAGGCGTTCGAGCCGCTGGCACCGGTCAATTTCCAACTCGATCGGCTGGAGACGAACCCGCGTTTTGCCGCAATAGCGCGCCCTGCGAACGCCGCGATTCTGGTCAAACTGCGAATCGATATGGAAGACCGTGGCGGTCGCACGGAACTTCTCTTGCCCTATGCGACTCTCGAGCCCATTCGCAAGCTCCTTCTGCAACAATTCATGGGCGAGAAGTTTGGGCGCGATTCCATTTGGGAGAGCCACTTGGCCACCGAGCTGTGGTCCACCAAGGTCGACATCGATGCGATCCTGGACGAACAGATCATGCCGCTTAACAAGATCATGAACCTGGAAGTCGGCCAGACCGTGATGCTCAATGCCAATCCCGACTCCAAGATCGAGCTGCGCTGCCGTGGCGTGCCGCTCCTGCGCGGTCGCATGGGGCGGGCCGGGTCGGCCGTCGCCGTGCGCGTCGAAGAAGCCATCGAGCGCACCGACGCATCACGAGCACTTTGAGGGGAAAAGACAATGACACTCGCATTCGCACTCGAAATGGCCCTGACCGGTCTTCTGGCGGCGACGCTTGTCTACTGCATTGTTTTGGAAAGACGGTTGGCGGCGGTTCGCAAGGGTCAAGAAGGCCTGCGAACCATGATCGGAAACCTTAATGCGGCGATTGCGGGGGCCGGCGCTTCCTTGCGTGCCCTGAAGGCAGCCGCTTCTGGCGCTGCGGACACTTTGGACGACCGTCTCAAACGGGCCCGCGCCTTGGCCGACGAACTGTCGCTGCTGACCACTTCGGGCGAACGCATTGCCGAGCGCTTCGATCGCGCGGTTACGCCAATTTCCGCGCGGAACACCGCGCCGCTGCCTTCTGGCAGCGTGATGCACCGTCTCGATGCTCTGAAGGCCGTAAGATGAATCCCATACTGAGACATATTCGGTTGCTACCTGCCGTTATCGCGGTTGGCGGCATTTTGCTTGGCCTTCGAGGCGAAGGCTTAGTGCGCGCCGCCTGGGCGCAGGAACAAGCAAGCCCGAAGGGTGGCGAAGCTGCCCTGGCGCAAGATACCGCGCCCGCACCCAAGGATGTCGTGGAGGATGACGGCGAAACATCAAGCGCCGCGGAAGTGGATGTACTCACAAGCCTGTCGAAACGCCGCGCAGAACTTGATGCGCGCGAAGCCGATCTCGCCATGCGCACCAATGTACTTGCCGCCGCCGAAAACCGCGTCGATGGCAAGATTGCGACGCTCAAGCAGTTGCAGGATGAGATATCATCGCTCTTGGGGCAGCGCGACGCCGAACAAACCAAGCAAATGGCTTCGCTGGTGAAGACATATTCGGCCATGAAGCCAAAGGACGCCGCGCGCATCTTCAACAGCCTTTCCGACGATGTTTTGATTCCCGTGGCGCAGGCCATGAAATCGGACGTACTGGCGTCGATTCTCGCGAGCATGAATGCGGACGCGGCCCAAAAGCTGACGGTGAATCTCGCAAACCGCCTAAAGCTGCCGGAGATGGCGGCGCCGAGTGTTGCGCCTCCACCCGTAGCGGCGGCGACACAACCGGCCCCAGGACAGGCTGCGGCGGCGCCGCAGCAGCAATCCCCGCAGACCGGCGCGGCGGGGAGCCACGGCTAGAGCAGGTTAAACAGGCGTGCCCGAAAAGGGGCGAGAGCAAGGTCTTTCAACGATGCCTTCGATTGTGCGAACGACCCATAATTTCCGCGCCGCGGGAGCGCTTGCGCTCACGTGCCTGTTCGTTTCGCACGCAGCGGCTGCAGGAGATGCGTTCACGGCGACAACGGCGAGCGGATATGCTCGGCTGCTTTTCTCGCTGCAGCCGGCGGCTCATATTGAGGCGCATCTTACGGGCGCCATACTTGAGATTTCCTTTGATCGCAAAATCGTGATCACGCCGTCTGCCATCGCTCAATCCCTGCCAGCCTATGTCGCCAGCGCGCGCGCCGATGCGGACGGTAGAACTTACCGCTTCGCGTTGGCCCAGCCGGTTCGCATTCACACAAGTTCATCGTCCAACAAGATCGCGGTCGATCTGGCGCCAGCAAGTTATGCGGGTTTGCTGCCAGATCTGCCGCCGCCGCCGCCGCCGCCACCGGCCAAAGCCGTCGATGTTTCACAGCTCGCGCCGCTGAAGGTGCGCTCGGGCGCATATCGCAATTTTACCCGCATCGTGTTCGACTGGCCGCGCAGCGTCCCCTATGCCGTTTTTCCTGGGGCCGGAAAATTGACCATTCGCTTCGAGGCCGAAGTGAAGCCGGATTTTACCGCAATCCAGCGCGAGGCACCGCCATGGGTGAAGACCGCCGGCTGGCACATTGAGAATAAGGGAACGATCGTCGAACTCGATACCGATGCCGATTCCGGCTTCCATGATTTTCGTGACGGAACACACATTGTCATAGATGTTCTGGCACCGAAAACGGATGCCGACGCTTATAATCCTCCAGGCGTCGCAAAACCGGCCGTGACGAAACTTGCCTCGCAGTTATCTGGTAAAGGAGCCGACGCTGTCACGATGGCGCAAGCCAAGGCTATTGCGGACGCGGCCGCCAAGTTGAATGCACCGCACAATTCCTCAACTAAGCCGGCACCAGTCGACCCCAAGCCGCAGCAAACAGCGCAATCTGAAACGGCTCCTTCGACAACCGCTTCGGGCGCGCAGGCGTCTGGCACCCAAACGACAGCCGCCGCCCCTCCATCACCCGACACACAGGCGTCAGACGGCAAACTCACCCGCGATGGTGCTGTCTTGATTTTTCCGGGCGCCGGCAGGCATGGGTCGGCCGTCTTCATGCGCGGATTGACAGCGTGGATTGTTTTGGAGGGTGCTGCGCCATTGGATGCCGCAAAGCTCAAAGGCCAACTTGGGAATTTTCCTGACGCGGTCGACGCGGCCTCCAGCGATGGCGTCGCGACACTGCGTATTACGCTTAAGCAGCCAGAACAGATCGCGGCCATTGCTGAAGGTTCCGACCTGAAGGTCATCATCGCACCGCAAGTGAATTCTCCTGCCATCTCAATAGGCTTTTCGCGCAATCAAGACGATCCTACGCATGCTTCGCTGTCGACGTTGTTACCAGGCGCGAAACAGAAGGTCGTGCTTGTCGATCCCGTCGCAGGCGATGAGATGATCGTGATTCCCGGTGCCGCCGGCCGAGACATAGCGAATGAACGTAGTTACGTGGAATTCACGGCGCTGCAATCCGCGTCCGGCATGGTGCTGTTGCCGTTCGTCGACGACTTGTCCGTCGATATCGACAAAACGCGCGTTACGATTACACGCTCTGGCGGGCTCTCTTTGACCGCACCGACCATGCCCGTGTTTGCTTCTTCTGGCACATCTGGGCGCGGCGATGGCAGCCCGTGCTTCCTCGATTTCGCCCGTTGGAGCAGGATTTCGGGGGGCAGTTTTCTGGCGACCGAGCGCCGATTGCGAGATGCGACGGCAAGATTGAAAAGTGTGGACGCCGATCTCGCCCGTTTGAATTTGGCTCGCTTCTATATCGCCAATAGCTTCGCAGCAGAAGCGCTCGGCTTGATCAACCTGATACAGGCGACAGATCCCGCCTTGCAGAGTGACATGCAGCTGCAGACCATGAGAGCGGCAGCCGATTACATGATGGGACGCACTCGCGACGCACACAATGCCATAGCCGGCACCCAGTTTGATGCTGATCGACATGCCGCGTTGTGGCGCGGCTTGATTGAAGCGGCGCTTGAGGATTGGGGGAATGCCCATTCTGATCTGGACCGCGCCGACCCGGTTCTTGGCCGCTACACGACCGATATGCAGGCGCGCGTACGCATCGCCAATGCGGTCGCGGCATTGGGGCTTGGGCGTCTGGAGATCGCCGACGCCCAGCTGGCGCGCCTACCTCATCAGATGGAGCAACCGCTAACGCTTTGGGCCGAACTGGCCCATGCCCGGCTCTATGCCGCCGAGAACAGACAACATGAAGCCAACGCTCTGTTCGCGGCGGTAGAGACGAGCGGAAACGACCAGCTGGCCGCCGAGGCGATTTACTATCGCGTAAGCGCTTCGCTCGCTGCCGGTACGATGTCAGCGTCAACCGGCATCAATGCCTTGGAACGACTGCGCTTTCGCTGGCGCGGGGATACGCTGGAGCTGAAGACGCTGCGCAAGCTCGCCTCGCTTTATTTTGCGCAGAAACATTGGCGCGAAGGCCTGCAGACCCTGCGCGTTGCATCGCAGTACTTCCCCAATGAAGACTTGGCGGGTAAGGCGCAGGACGACATGCGCGCGGCCTTTGTCGAGCTCTATCTAAAGGGCAAAGCCGACACCATGCCCCCCGTCGAAGCCCTGGCGCTCTTCTATGACTTTATCGAATTGACGCCGATTGGACCTGACGGTGACGAAATGATCCGGCGCATGGCCGACCGCCTGGTTGCGGTCGACCTTCTGGGGCCAGCAGCCGACTTGCTCAACTATCAAGTAACCAAACGGCTAGACGGCGTTGCGCGGGCTCAGGTTGCCGCGAGGCTTGCGATGGTTCAGCTCATGGATCACAAACCGCAAGCGGCTATCGAAACCTTGCGTTCGACACGAATCTCGACGCTTCCCGATGACATCAATCACCAGCGCCTGCTCTTAGAGGCGCGCGCGCTGGCTGACGAAAAGCAGTGGAATGAGGCGATCGATCTCATCGCCGTTGACCAGGCGCCCGATACAGTGCGTCTGCGATCCGACATCTATTGGCAGAGCTGCAATTGGGCGGTCGCCGCGCAGGAGGCCGAGGCATCGCTCGGCACGCGCTGGAGCGATGCCACGGCGCTTACGGCCGATGAGCGTCAGGCGGCGATGCGCGCCGCCGTCGCCTATTCGCTTGCCAATGACGAGACAAGTTTGGAGCGGATTCGCGACCATTTCGCTGCCAAGATGAAAGCAAGCACGGACGCCAGCGCCTTTGCAGTCATTACGCAGCGCATTGATATGCACGGCGTGGCATTTCGCGATGCGGCCGCCAAGGTCGCCTCCATCGACACATTGCATGCCTTCATGAAGGATCTGCAGAGCCGTCAAATAGCTTCCGATTGACGGCGGCACGAGTTGTCTCGGGTTGGAAATTCATAAAGTTATGAAACGCCCTACTGCCGCATAGAGCGCGGTGGATCGCTACGGTGGTGGGTGAGAACAACTCAAGGCGTGACGGGAATCGCAAGATCGCGAAAGGCTGAGGTGACCTTGGTGTATATCTTACGCTTGAACGGCACGATGATCTGCGCGAGCTCATCCACCGTTGCCCATTTCCATTCCGCGAATTCCGGTTCCTGTGTCTTGATGTCGATATCACGGTCTTTGCCGGTAAAGCGCAGCGCCAGCCATTTCTGCCTTTGTCCGCGATAGCGGCCGTGCAGTGCAACACCCAGAAGGTGCGTGGGAAGATCGTAGCAGAGCCATTCGTCCAATTCGCGCAGAAGAACGGCCTTGTTCGTGCCGATCTCTTCTTTCATCTCGCGCAGGCCTGCTTCGAGCGGTGTTTCGCCCTCATCCATTCCGCCCTGCGGCATTTGCCAGGCTTCGACGGTTTGATCGATCCGCCGGCCGACAAAGACCAGACCATCATGATTGATCAGCATGATGCCGACGCAAGGCCGATAAGGCAGATCGCCGTGCTTTAGGTCGTGCGCTGATCGCGGCATTGCGGTAACTACTGTTTGGACTGGGACACTATGGCCGAAACGGGCACCAGGACAAACCCTCTTCCCTGGAGCCCTTTGGCCCAGGCATTCACGCGCTCGATCGTGATGGGATAAAGAAAGCCAGATCCGGAGGCGCTGCCCTTGGCGCGTGCCACGGTTTCGAGGTCGGAAAGATGGTGGTCGATTTCCATCGCCGCCTGGATCGAATCGATCGTCTCGTTGGCCTGCGCAAAAGGAGCGCCGACGCGGATCGCGACATCGGGCGCCACTGAATGCACAGCCGAGCCGTTGTCGTAAAACAGCAGGCCGCGCCGGGTCAGATAGGTCAAAACGGGTTCAAGCGCGCCTGGATCTGATAGCAGCCGCCCACCCAGAAGGTTGGTGACGCCGGTATAGCCCGTAAACCGCGTTAAAGCCCAAACTAGCCTTTGGGTGTTGGCCTCCTCGCCCTGACCGGCGCGAAGAGTGTACTGACCCGGGTCGCTGTCTGGGAAATCATAAGGTTCCATGGGTACTTCGAGGAGCACTTCGTGTCCCCGTTGGCGCGCGTTTGTCACCCAGCGCTGCACATCCGCGGCATAAGGCGCAAAGGCGACCGTGACCCCCGCAGGCAACTTGTCCAATGCCATTTGCGTAGCCTTGGCACTAATGCCGAGGCCGCTGATAACGATGGCAATGCGTGGTTTGCCGGCAGAAATTGCGGGCGCTGCATATGCACGCATGGGCGTTGTGCCATCGTCGGCAATGCGCGGCAACGAGCCTTGCGGTGTTTTTTCGATCAACGCCGGATCGAGAACCAGCGCGTGCCCTGCCGGGACAGGGACAGGTTCCGGTGCCGTGGGCGCGCTCCCGGTGTCGGGCAGCGCTGCCGCATTGTCCGAGGCGGTGGCAGTAGCGGACGCAGACGCCGCCGGTGGCGGAATATGAACCACGGCGGCGCGCGCCGGATGCATAAGCGCTACATCGAGCCGAACGACTGGTCCACCTGCGTGCGGATTGCCCAGAAATGCAACGGTAGCGCCCAGCACAATCAATGCGGCAAAGACAAAGACATACGCCAACGCCAGCAGGCGCAGCCCGCGGCGTGCACCCCCGTGCGGGGATTCGTCCCCGATAATGCCGCTTACGACCATGACCGCAAGCTAAGGATGATCATGGTTACGCCCAGGTTAACGAGCGGCGGCGCTCTTGGCCGTCGCGACTGTCATTTTGCCACGCAACACGTCTAGAGCGTAGGCGAGCTGGAAATCATCGTATTTCTTGCCAGCAGCCGGACGGATCACGCTCTCGGCTAGCTTTTTCGCCTTTGCCGCGGCCGCTTCAGGCGCAAGGTGCCCTGGAAGATCGGCCTCGCTGGGTCGTTCGACCTTCGGCACGTCTTCCTCGGAGCCTTGCGCGACCGCGATTGTGGGCGTGATGCCTTCGGCCTGGATCGAGCGGCCCGATGGTGTGTAGTAGCGCGCAGTGGTGAGCCGTAGCGCACCGCCGCCCTCGCCAAGAGGAATGATGGTCTGAACCGATCCCTTGCCGAACGAAGTCATACCGATCAGCGTGGCCCGTTTCCAGTCCTGCAAGGCGCCCGCCACAATTTCGGCGGCCGAAGCGGTGCCGCCGTTGATCAGCACCACCACCCGCTTTCCATCGGTAATGTCACCGGGCTTGGCATCGTAGCGCTGCGTATCGTCAGGATGGCGGCCACGCGTGGAAACAATCTCGCCCGAATTCAGAAAGTCGTCCGACACCTCGATCGCTTGATCGAGCAATCCGCCAGGATTGTTGCGCAAATCTAGCACATAACCCTTCAATGACGGGCCGATTTGCTTCTTGAGATCGCGCACCGCGTGCTCCAGCCCGTCGGCCGTTTGCTCGTTGAACGCCGTCAATCGGATATAGCCGATGTCGCCCTCACGATGCCATTTGACACTGTCGACATGAATGACGGCCCGCATCAGCGTGACGTCGAACGGCTTCTTGTCGCCATTGCGCAGGATTGTGAGGGTCACCTTTGTTCCGGCGGGACCTCGCATCTTGTCTATGGCATCATTGAGCGCCAAACCTTGAATTGCGCCGCCGTCGATCGCGGCAATGAAGTCGCCCGGCTTCAGGCCGGCCTTGGCGGCTGGGGTATCGTCGATCGGCGAGATGACCTTGATCAGGCCGTCCTCCATCGTCACTTCGATACCGACGCCGCCGAATTCGCCTTTGGTCTGAATCTGCATATCGGCGAAGCTTTTCGTGTCCATATAGCTTGAGTGCGGATCGAGGTGAGAAACCATCCCCTCAATCGCTGCATCGATCAGTTCGCTGTCCTGGACGGGACGCACATAATTGGCGCGGACGCGCTCAAATGCTTCGCTGAAGAGGCTGAGCTGGCCGTAGGTCCCCGCGTTGTTGGCGCCCAGTGCCGAGGGCAAAAGCCCAAACGCGGCAACAAATCCGATGACCATGCCTAAAGCGACAAAAGCGAGGCGTTTCATGTTCTTTTTGCCTTCCTCAACGCGACCGTGATAAAGGGCGCCGGATTCATTGCCCGTCCATTCTGCCGAAGTTCGAAATAGAGCCGCGGTTGCTGGCTTGACTTCGACATCGTACCGACGGGCTCTCCGGCGAGTACCTGATCATCTGGGCGTACGTCCAAATGATCCAACCCGGCCAATACCGCATCGTAGCCGTCGGCCATTTCCAAGATCAAGACTTGCCCGCTCTTATGGTAAGGACCGGCAAAAAGAACCGTGCCGTCAGCTGGGGAAATGACTTGTCCGCCCGGGCCGGCCACATAGGTCAATCCCGGTGCCGCTGCCCCCCCAACGCCATCCAAGCCGCCTGGGACAACCATCCCCACCACAGGACAAAACAGCGAATTTCGCGCCAATTTTGAGCCGGCAGTGCCATTTTGGGCGGTAACCGTGACGATACTTTGCGCGGCGGGGGTAGAGCGTAGATGTGCCACTTTTTCCAGAAGCGCCTGAAGATTGGCAGCCTGGGAGGCAATTTTGTCGAGCTGAGCTTTGAGGTCGCCATAATGGGTCCGGGCGGCATCGGCCTCCAGCTGTTTCATCGCGACAAGTTGATCAAGTTCGATGCGGGCTTGCGCGAGAAAGTCGGCATTACGTGTTGCCTGGGCGCGCCGAAGGACGAGCGCCTGTCTGGTGCTGCGCAGCAGATCGATACGGCGTGCAAGAACAGCCGCTTCGTCATAGACACTCGGCAAGGACGCTCCGATCAGCATTGCGCCACGTGCGGCAGACAAGGCGTCGTCTGGCCTCAACGCCATGGCGGGCGGCATATCATGCTGCAGCCGCTCCAGAATGGCGAGCAATCGCGACACAGACCCGCGGTCTCGTTCGAAACTTACCGACAATCTTTCATTATCCGCGGTCAGCCGAGCTATATCGATGTCCAGGCGTGCTTTCTCGCGCTCCAGTGTGGCGACTCGTGCCGCCGTCGCCACGAGCTTGTGCTGTAGGGCTTCTGCTTGGTGCGCCAGGGCATCGCTGGTGGTCTTGGCCGTGGCGACGGTGGGTTTGTCCTTAGCGATTTGCGTCTTGAGCGTTTGGAACTGGTCCGCAGTCGGAGGGAGATTTGAGAGAGCCTTCGCTGGGATCGCATGACTGAGATCGCTAACCGTATCGCTCATCGCCGCCGCAGGCGAGGCTGCGGATTGCTGCGGACGCGGCTGGGGAACCGGCACTTTTTCAGCTCCCCAAAGATGCGGCATGGCGACAGTGAGCACGACGCAAGTGATTGGCGAATATCTTCGCGTCATTTGACGGTTTGCCGAGCCGCTACAAGCACGTTTAAGCCTTTTTCGTCTGTGCTTTGACGGCGTTGATGCGTCTTTCGAGTTCTGCTGGGTCTCCCAGGAAACGCGCGTCCTCGGCCTTATAATCCCCATTCAAGCGATAAGCTTTTGGAATACCCGTCGGAAGATCGACACTCACAATGGCTTTGTCGCTTATGCCTTCGAGATATTTAAGCAACGCGCGCAGCGAATTTCCATGCGCGGCAATCAACACGCGTTTGCCAGCTTTTAGGTCCGGCAGGATTGTCTGTTCCCAATAGGGCATGACACGGGCAAGAACGTCCTTAAGGCTTTCACTGCGCGGCAGGTCGGCATCGGCGACGTCGCCGTAGCGGCGATCGGCTTTGGGGAAATCCGGCGAATCGAGATCGACTGGTGGCGGCGGCGTCGCATAGGAACGGCGCCATACCATCACTTGCTCTTCACCAAACTCCTGCACGGCTTGCAGCTTGTTGCGTCCCTGAAGCTTTCCGTAATGGCGCTCGTTTAGCCGCCAATGTTTGATGACCGGAAGCCACTGCAACTCCATTTCCTCTTGGATGAACCAAAGCGTCGTGATGGCTCGCGTAAGCAGCGAGGTATAAGCAACGTCGAAGGCAAATCCGTCTTGCGCCAGCGTGCGCCCGGCTGCGTGCGCTTCACGCACGCCTTGCTCGCTTAGCTTGACGTCGCGCCAGCCTGTGAACAAGTTCAGTTTGTTCCACTCGCTCTCGCCATGACGAACAATAACCAATTGGTAATCCGCTGCGTTCGCCATGTCGCTCGTTCCTCGGGGTTTGGATGTTCTGCGAACTGCATATCTAAAGCATTTCTTGGGTGAAGTGCGCAGCGTTTCGCCGCAGAAAAATTTGTAGGTGCGGCGCCCCCAAGAAAATGGCTGTGCGCCTCGCCAGACCGCTCGATTTCAACCCTCACTGAACCCGTAGCCCAGAGGCGCCTCTTGGCGCGATGGGGTGAGCGAGGCTGAGCCGGCAGGTGGATTAAACAACAATTCTGATCTGTGAATTTAACTTCGTGCACGGTCGAGGGCCTCGCTTGCGGCCTGCTTCAAAGCTGCCGGGGAGAACTTGCCGGGTAGCCGTTCTGACCGTTCAGAGACGATATTAAGATATTGTTTTATCGACATTATTCTGTCGATCTGTCCGGCACGAAACTGGCATGGAGGTGAGCGCAAAACTGTCCAAAGAGCGCAAACGGCATATGGCCCGTACCCCCCTCATTAGGTTCATCGCCGCCACCGTCGCCCTGGCTTTCATGAGCCAGGCCTCATTCGGCTTTTCACGGGTCAAGGATTTGGTCGATGTCGACGGCATCCGGGACAATATGCTGGTGGGCTATGGCTTGGTGGTCGGACTCAACGGCACCGGCGATTCGCTGAAAAATGCCCCCTTCACACAGCAGAGTCTGCAGACGATGCTCGAGCGGCTCGGCGTCAATACGCGCGGCACAACCATGCAGACCAAAAACGTCGCCGCCGTAATGGTAACGACAAATCTGCACGCTTTTGCCGCCCAGGGGACGCGCATCGACATCTCCGTCAGCGCCATGGGCGACGCCAAAAGTTTGCAGGGTGGCACCTTACTGGTGACTCCACTGTTCGGCGCAGACGGACAGATTTATGCGCTCGGTCAAGGACCCGTTGCTATCGGCGGGTTCAGTGCCCAGGGCGCGGCCGCCAGCGTGACCCGCGGCGTGCCGACCGCCGGGCGTATCTCCAACGGCGCGATCGTCGAGCGCGAGGTCGGCTTTTCGCTCGCCAGTCAGCACAATCTTAAGTTTTCGCTGCACAATCCGGATCTGACGACAGCGACCCGCATTGCCTCTGCCGTCAATGCCTATTTGGGATCGTCGATTGCGCGGGCGACCGATCCGGCCACTGTTGAACTGAGCGTTCCCGCAAATTATCCCAACGGCGTCGTCGGGCTACTGACCGATATCGAGCAAGTAAAGGTTAACCCCGATCAACCGGCCAAAGTGGTCATCGACGAGCAATCCGGCGTCATAGTGATGGGCGCGGATGTTCGCATCTCCACCGTTGCCATCGCGCAGGGCAACCTGACCATCCGGGTCAACGAAACACCTCAGGTGAGTCAGCCTGCGCCGTTCTCCAACACCGGCACAACGCAGATCGTTCCGCGCACGCAAATCCAGATCGACGACAGCAAGGGCAATAAGATGGCCGTGTTCCACGAGGGCGTTGCGCTACAAAGCCTGGTTGACGGACTGAATGCGCTCGGCGTTGGACCACGCGACATCATCTCGATCCTGCAGGCCGTCAAGGCGGCTGGCGCCCTGCAAGCAGACATCGAGGTAATAGGGTGACCGACGGCGTCGACATACAGGCTGCCATGGCGCTGGCCAAAACAACACCGGTTCAGGCACCACAGAAGACGAATGACGTCGGCACGGCCAAGAAGACGGCCCAAGCTTTCGAAGGGGTCTTTCTTTCCCAATTCCTTGGCCAGATGTTCGAGGGCATTTCCACCGATGGTCCGTTCGGTGGCGGGGCGGGAGAGGGCATGTTTCGTTCGCTGATGATCGACGAATACGCCAAACAGATGGCGGCTCAGGGGGGTATTGGACTGGCGCCAACCGTCACGCGTGAATTGCTGAAGACCCAAGAGGCCCGCCCGTGAACCCCGATCAGCAAAGGATCGAACGGCTGATCGTAATGGCCGAGCGGCTGATAGGTGCTATTGAGGCAGACATCGCCGCGCTCGAAGCCGGTCGGCCGCAGGACTTGCGCACAATAGACCCGGAGATTCAGCGGCTTTCGGCATTGTACGGACGTGAAGCGGCGAGCCTAGATCCCGAACGCGCCAAAGCGGCACCCGCCGAACTTGGCAACAAGCTTTTCGCGACGATGTCCAAATTCCGCGACACGCTGCGGCTACATGCGCGTCTTGTTACCCGCGTCCGCAATGCGAGCGAAGGTATCGTCAAGGCCGTGGCGGAGGAAGTCGAGCGACGCCGCGCGCCGCTTTGCACCTATGCACCGGCGACTGGTCGTCAACGCCTTCAAGGCGGCGCCATGGTCTACAACGCCGTCGTTTAACCGAACAGGCTTGATGTCGAAGTGCTCGATGATGACGTCGAGCTGTAGGTTAACATGTTCAGTGCCGCCGTATAATTTGACAGCTGAGATTGTAGATAGCTTGGCACGGTTCCGCTTGATGTGGTGGCTGTGCTGGCGCTCGATGAAGACGTGGACGTATTCGTCGACTGATACGTGTTGCGTATTGCCGAGATTAC
Organism: uncultured Alphaproteobacteria bacterium; assembly: GCA_963849895.1. Taxonomy (GTDB): domain Bacteria; phylum Pseudomonadota; class Alphaproteobacteria; order Micropepsales; family Micropepsaceae; genus Rhizomicrobium. Next base: position 201,736 of record CAWKIU010000003.1, on the reverse strand, counting down.
CGCCTGTAGTTTTGCACTTGCCGTCTTGGCGCCGGCCACCGTCGAAATGTCCATACTCGAATTGAGTCCGAGCCCGTAGACCTGGGACGTGGACGATGAACTTGAAGTGGTTGAACTGCTGTTCGTGGATGCGCTAGTCAGTGTGCCGGCGGAAATGCCCAGCCGTGCCAGGGCGTCGGAGTCTTTTGGCCCGGCAACAAGCGTGGCCGTGACGCCGTTGCTCACTTGGAGCTTCAAACTTTCGCCCGAACTGCCATAGGTAATACTGGCCTTTCCATTAGATCCGAACTCGGCATTGATTTTTGTCACCAGCGACTGAAGCGTTTCGCCCTTGGCGATCGTGACCGTAAAGGTGCGTGCAGCAGAACCTTGAATTTGGACTTGGAACGAATTGCCCGCCCGCAGCGTCGTTTGCGAGGCCAGAACCGTCGACTGGTTGTCCGTAATAGGGCCCCGCGCTAATCCGAGCGCATCAAGCACACTTGAGCCCGACGCGTCGATTGCAATCCCTTGGCCTGATGACTGGCCATCCGCGCCGCCATATTGCCGCGTCCAGTCGATGGAGCCGTCGCTCGCGAGTGCGGTGACAAACATGTTGTTCACGCCGTCCACGCTGCGGCGTTGTCCCGAGAATGTCCCAGTGGTCGTGCCCGCAAGATATACCGTTCCGTCCGCGCCGACAGTCACTGCCCCACCCTTGTCGGTTCCGCTAGTCCCAACATAGCTGACATAGTTGGGTGTGGCCGTCGTGCCCTGGTCCGTGGCACTGAAGACGAACGCATCGCTGCCGCCAGAACTCGCCGAGGCTATTGTGGCAGTCCCGCCAGCATCGAGTGCTGCGTTCTGCGTCGAGCCGGTGACGTAGATTTGATCGCCGGAGACGGTAAGTCCACTGATTGAGCCTCCGTTCTGCAGATTGCCCAAATTCATCTGCCAGACCGGCACCTGTGTCGCGTCGCCACCAGCGTATTTGGAGAGAATAGCCTGGCCGTTCTGCACCGACGCCACGACCAGATCTCCTGAGGCGGTGACGGCGGTGGCCGCGACGGAATCGTTGCCCGAGGTGCCGAGCTGTTGCTCGAAGACGATCTTACCCGTCGAATCGAGCTTGGCGACATAGCCGTCGCTACCGCCCGCATTTGTTTGACCTGCGCCGATCACGCCGGTGACCTGGCCGCCGATATAGACGTTCCCGGACGCGTCTACACTAACAGCGTTGGCCTGATTGTTCGACAGAGTCGGGATTTGTGTTGTCCAGGTTTGATTGCCGTTGGTGTCATATTTTGCAACAAAGCTGTCGGTATTGCCGTTGGCTACGGCAGTCGTTGTGAGGTCTGCGTTTGTCGAGCCTGCGACAACCACACCGCCCGTCGGATTGACTGCAATGGAGTAGGCCGACGCAGAACCCGCACTACCCAGAAGGCTGGTCCATTGCTCGTTTCCCGCAGAATCATATTTCGTCAGATAGACGTCTTGCGAGCCCTGATTAAGCTGATTGCCGAAATTGCCGGTCGCGTTTCCAACAACGTAAACATTGCCATTGGCATCGACCACGGTTGATTGCGCCGTTGTCGTACCGGTCGTCGGTGCTGTCGTGGCGTTGAATACGCCTTGCGGATCGGTGAGATCAGTGAGCTTGACAAGTCTGCCCTGGTTGTCGGCAGCCGTGGTCGATGTGCCGGTCGTGGTCCCCGAGACGCCAGCCAGGTAAAGCGCAGGAGTGGCCGCAGCCGAGGACAACGTGACCTGTTCGGCAGACGATGTGCTGATCCCAATCCCGTAGGCGGCTTTTGTGGGGTCGTTGATTGTGCCCTCGGTCATAACCCGTTTGAACCGAGTCGAGAACCCGCCAGCGGCCATTTGCTGGTTCACATAGTTGACGATGTTGTCAATCGTCAGCGTCCCTTGGACCTGTGATAGATCGATAGGGACGTTTGTCGTTGTTCCGCCCTTGGTTACAGAAATCGTAAAATTGTCGCTGGCGCTGATGCCGCTGACAGCATCGGAAATATCGGCATCGCTGACAATCGTGCCACCCGTATAGCCGAAGGTTGGTGTTGGCACCCCCACCTTGCTGGTGACGGATGCGCTGGACGATGTGGCTTGAAGCGTGAAGTTATTGAACGTCTGCGTACTGACGAACGATTCGACCTGTTGTAGACCCGCCTGGAAGCGCGTGTTGAATCCCGCCAACTGTCCCGACGTCATTCCATCGCGCTGGGACATCTGTGACAGATAGGACAGATTGTTGATCGCCGAATAGAGGGCAAAGAGCTTCTGATTGTCCTGCTCTGTTTTCGTGTCCGTCGTACTGCCGGAATTTACTGGGACATTGGTGAGGTCGACGAAGTTCGTGAGGTTGAGGACTTTGGCATCTTCGGCCTGCTGGCTCGGAGTCGCACCAAGCCATGGCGGGGTGTCATTCGCCGTTGCGCTTGTTGAGGATTGCGTCGAATTCGATGAATTCGACGACGTTGATGTCGAGGTCTGGTTGGCTGTCGCAACGGATTGCCTAGCCTGATAATAGCTGAGCAGCACATTCGGATCGAAGTTTAGGATTGTCGGCGTAGTGCTCATGACTTCGGCCTGCATTAGGTCAATGAGTGTGGTCTTGGGCACCTTAAGGGCGCCTTAAGCGTCTCCAAAATTAGGAGAGCATTTACCAAGCCTTACATACTAGACCGCTGAACGCTTCGCCACATTGGTGCGCCAGATCATAAGCCGTTTTGCCAGATCGCCTGCGATTCGCCGCGCACCGCCGCCGTCGATTGTCATGAGGCTCGCCGTGCGCATCTCTCGTCTTCGTATCTGATCGCCCAGCAGGACCCAAACGGCTTTGGTGATGGCTTGATCGGTCACGGCATTGGCGACCCCCAAGGATACGCCCATGCCGGCATGCTCGAAGGCTGAGGCTGAACGCGCGTGGTCTTCGGTTGCGCACAGATAGAGCGCAGGCACGCCGAAAGACGCAAGTTCGTAGGCCGTGACTCCAAAGGCCACGAGTGCCAGATCGGCGGACGCGTATTCCGTCATTAGGTCGTCAGCGCCTTCGATAGTCTCGAAATTGGATTTGAGCGCGACAATCGCTCGCGCGATTTGATCGCGGTTCTCAAAGCTCGGCCCGATCACAAAGCGCGCACGAAATACGGGTTCCAGCCCGCAAAGCGCCCGTGCGATGCGTGCCGTGAGCCCGAGAGGGTCGCTCGCGCCAGTTGCGACGAGCAGAGTCGGCCGCGGTGAGGCCTGGTGCGGGCGTGGAGCCGGCTGCGATAAACCGAGCAGTGACCACTCCCAACCGACTTTTGTCACACACGATGAGCTTTGCCAGGGTAGTTCCGCGACTTGGGGCACCGGGGGATAATAGGCAACATCCGCCGCAAGTCGGCGTTCGGAGGCGTCGTCAATCACCGCCGTGACGGGAACTCGTTCAGCAAAATTTGCGATGTCCTGGCGCGGTGGCCCGTCGCGACAATCGAGAACACAGATATCTGGATGGCTCATGACCTCGCCGAGCGCGGCTATCGGTGAGGAAAGCATTTGCGCCTCGAACCCCGCCTGAGTGATTGGGGCCAAGGCCTCCTTGCCGCCATTGACGGCGAAGACCGAGCCGATACCCTCGCTATCGCGCAGCGCACGCGCCAATGTAATCATACGCTTGACATGGCCAAATCCGTAATGCCCGCCGCCGTCGCAGCGAATCAATGCTACGCCGCCTTGCGGAACGATAGCTTTTTGACGGACATGCGCGTTGATCTTGCGCAACGATGGATCACATTCCAGGAGCAACAATAAGTCGCAAAGCGACGCCTCGCCCGCTTTCGCCTCCAGTCGCGCATGCACCGCCTCGGCAAAGACGAGGTCGTCGGGCGTGTCGATGGTTAGCCGGCCAGCAGATTTCGCAAGCTTGGGATAGGGCTTGGCGCGCGCGATGGGGACGAAATCCGGATGAAGTTTGAAGTAGCCTGTGACATGTTCACACGCCACCGGATCACCCGGCACATCCATCATGAGCTTGTCCAGAGCGTGCCGCGTCATCGGATCGACACCCTGATGCGCGCTTTGCGCCCCGTCCTCAAGCAATACATAATCGCCGTTCTGTTCGATCAGAGCGAGCACAAGATGATCGACGAAATCGGCATCGATGAAGGGCGCGTCCGAATTGACGCGCACGATAATGTCGGCGTCGGTGAGTTCGGCCGCGCGCGCAAAGCGTGCTAGCACATTGTCTTCCGATCCGCGTATGACGCGCACATCATTTGACCTGCAGAATTCAGCGATTGCGTCATCGAGTGGATTGGTGCTCGTCGCGACGACGATCTCCTCGATTAACCGCGACTTCTTCAGACGGTGGATTATGTGCCACAGCAAAGGCTCTCCGGCGATCGGCCGCAGAACTTTACCGGGCAGGCGCGTCGAACCCATGCGCGCCTGAATGACCCCAACGATGCGCTTGTGCTCGTTCATGAGGTCGGCGCCCAATTTGTACGGACATGTCGCAACGGGCGCATGCCATCGATGGGATCAGCCCGCCATTCTCGATCAGCGAGTTCGCAAGCTTGCGGTTCTTTGAAGCCGCCCCCGTCGGCCGTCAAAGATTCGCGGACGCGGGCGATCACAGGGGCGATTTCTTGCGGTAGCCAGCAATGCCCAGCCGCATATTCGGCCCCTTTTCCGTCAAGATCGAGATGGAATTCCACCGCGCACGCGTCCCAGCGATGGATTGCGCGTTCGACCACGGCGGGACGGCGCGTATGGTCGGACCAGCCGACCTTGCAGCCGGTGCCATCGCGCAGGACCGCAATCGCCGAAAGATTTGCCTCCTCAGCTGGCGTGGGATAGGCAGACACACAATGCAGCAATGTTATGTCGACGGCGCCCGCGTGTTTCAGCGTCGCGACGGCGGCATGAATTTCATCCATCGTTGCCATGCCTGTAGACAGCACGATTGGTTTGCCGGTGGCGGCGCAAGCCGCGAGCAAATCACTGTGAAGAATTTCGTAGGACGCAATTTTGTAAAATGCGACGAAGGGTTCGAGCTTGTCGACAGCTTCCACATAGAACGGCGTGCAAGAGAACGCTATTTTGTTCGCCGAACAGCGTTCGGCGATCGGCGCCAGATGCGCTTCCGGCAGCTCCCAGTCCCGGCGGCCGCGATGTTTGGCGCTGCGGCTGAGGATTTCAGGAGCAAACATGCGGTCGATTTTGAAAAGCTGGAATTTTACCGCATCGCAACCCACCGCAGCGGCCGCGTCCACAAAATCGAGCGCGCGCGACAGCTCGCGGCCATGGTTGCTGGAGGCTTCGGCTATGAAGATCGGCCCCAGGTCCATAAAAATCCCGTCTTTTGTCCTTAACGCTTTGTAAAACCCGTTTGGCTAAGAGAGCGTTAACGAGGGCAATCTTCCGTGAGCAAGGCAACCAAGCCGTTTTTCGTCGTCTCTAGCGGACGGTCGGGCACGGCAATGCTGCAAAAAGCCCTCTCAGCCGACGACAACGTCGATGTGCACCACGAATACATGGTGCATATCGTCCAGCCGCTTGCGGTACGCCGCTATTTGGGAATTGTGGATGGCGCTGAGACAAGGCGCGTGCTCGGCACCACGCATGCCAGTGCGGTGCAATACAGCGAAAAAATACACTGGGGCGATTCGTCCAACAAACTCTCCTGGTTGATCCCCGATCTGGCGGCGCTTTTCCCGGACGCCAAATTCGTGCATCTCGTTCGAGACGGGCGGAAAGTCGCCAGTTCCTATTTTCATAAGCTCGGCGCGGAGTGTTACGATGACCGTTCAACTGCAATTTTGCGCGCGCATTTGGACGATCCCGCCCGCATCCCCGCGCCACCGCCCGAAAAGAAGTATTGGTGGCCTCAGCCACGCAAATCCGATCCCATTGCCAGCGCCTTCCGCGGCTTTTGCCAATTTCGTCGGATTTCTTGGCATTGGAGTGAGATCAACCGCGTCATCCTCGAGGACTTAGAGAGGCTACCGGCGCAGCACAGCCGATTTGTACGACTCGAAGATCTTTGCGCTTCGCCGGAAACCCTGCGCGAGCTTTTCGGATTTTTGGGCCTACCCTATCGCGACTTATATTTTTCGATGTTCGAGCGGCCTCATAACGTGAACCGTCCGCGCGACAGCCTTCTCAGTGACGCCCAGCGCGAGCAATTCGAGACGATTGCAGGCTCGATGCTCGAGCGCCTGGGTTACGCGGCGCGCGAGGAGTATGTAGTGAATTATTAAGCAAGATGGGCGGAGGATGGTTACCGGTTCCTTGCTGGATAATTTTCAATGCCGGACATTTGCGAACTTTGCCGCTCGGACGCACTCCGGCCCGTCTATGTTCCGGAGCGCTCCACAAGAAACATTCAGATATATATCTGCGAAGCCTGTGGGCTAGTTCAGAGTCTGCCGCGTGCCGACCGTGCGCCGCGCGCGGCCCCCGCCGTATCGGGCGGCGCCGATTGGGGAAATATACGCTACGGCAAAGGCTTTCGCACCAAAATCGCCATTGACGCCGTTGCGCGTCATTGCGATGTCGCCGCACCGTTTTCAGTACTGGATGTCGGTTCGAACCGGGGCTGTTTCGCACATGCGCTGCTTGCTATGGCACCACAAGCGGAAATCGTCGCTATTGAGCCCGACGAACGTGTCGCCGCGTCCTGCGCCGGACTTTCCCGGACGCAGCTGCAGGTCTCGCGCATCGAAGACACGCCGCTGGAGACGGCTCGTTTCGACGTCGTACATTCCTGCCACACAATTGAACATCTGGCACACCCTGCCTGCGCCCTACTCGACCATTGGCGGACGCTGAAGGACGGGGGGCTGCTTATTCTGGACGCACCGAACATTGCGATTATCGGCTCTGACGACATCGTCGAGGAATGGTTCATCGACAAACATCTCTATCATTTTTCGCGGCACACGCTGTCGCGCATGGTGGAAGCCTCGGGCTTTTCGATTCTGGAATGCCCCGACCCCGCGGACAGCGCAAATCTGTTTTTTGTCGCGCGCAAGCACGAGGCTGCGCATGACTTTGTCCCCGACAATTCGCATGAGTCGCAAGACGCGCAAGATCTGATCGCGCGCTATATCGCCGGGCGCTCGCGCAACCTCGCGGCACTCATTCTTGTTGCCGCGGAGCTTGCGCGCATGGCGCCTAGAAAAATTGCTATGTGGGGGGCGGGTCGGATTTTCGACAGTCTTGTGGTACATGGCCGCTTTGATGCCGGCGCGCTCAGTCTGCTTATTGATTCCCATCTGAAGGCCCATATCGGGGAGCGGCATGGCTGCGCGCTCGTAGGCCCTGAGGCACTTGCAACCGACGAGCCAGGCGTGATTGTCGTCATGTCGCGCGGCTTCGCAGGTGAAATCGAAGCCGAGGCGCGCAAACTAGCACCATCAGCCGAAATTATTCACTACGCCGATCTTTTGAGCCGGGCGCGCACACGCCTGGCTGCATAGGGGGAACCGCCATGATTGCCGCCCAGAGACTTGTCGCCCAAATTCCAATTCCGATGCTTATGCAAGAGGCTGATATCGTGGCGCAGATCGCCGATGCTGCGCGCTTTACGCGGCGCCATACGATTGCCTCCATCTATCGGGCGCGATCAGGTCATCCGGGAGGCGCACTATCATGCGCCGACATCCTCGCCTGTCTCTTCGGTGCTGAGATGAACGTCTGGCCGTCCTCTGCGCGCGACCCGCACCGCGATCGCTTTGTCCTGTCGAAGGGTCACGCCGCACCCGCGCTCTATGCGATCGGCGCCTATCACGGCTTTTGCGATAAGAAAGATGCGCTTGGTCTGCGCAAGCTCGGGAGCCCGTTTCAGGGGCATCCGCATGTTCGCGATCTTCCCTGGGTCGAAACCAGCACCGGTTCGCTAGGCCAAGGCTTCTCGGTCGCACTGGGTATGGCCATGGGCATGAAGCTGCAGCGGATACGGTCGCGCGCCTATGCCTTGCTCGGCGACGGTGAGTTGCAGGAGGGCCAGGTTTGGGAGGCCGCCATGTGCGCAGCCCATCACAAACTCGACAATCTGTGCGCCATCATTGATTACAACAAATTGCAAAGCGATGCATCCAACGATGTCATCATGCGGCTCGAGCCGCTTGCCGACAAATGGCGCGCCTTCGGTTGGACGGTATTCGAGATCGACGGCCACAATATTCCGGAAATTCTATCCACGCTTCATTTGGCGGCGTCGACATTTGATCGCCCGTCGGTCCTCATTGCGCACACGGTGAAGGGAAAGGGCGTGCCCTATATGGAAAATATCGCCAGCTGGCACGGCAGCGTCACGCTGTCGCGCGAGCAGGCATGCGATGCGCTTCTTGCGCTCGGCACGGAACAGCAAGAGATCACGGAGTACCTCGATGTCTGACAGCCCCGCTCTAATCGGTTCGTCCGGCGATTCCCTGCGCGAAGCTTTCGGTAAGGCCTTGACCAGCTTGGCTGACGAATTTCCCAAGCTCGTCGTTCTCGACGCAGACATCGCGGGTGGAACTGGCGTCCATCATTTCCGCAAGGCGCATCCCGAGCGCTTGATCCAGTTTGGCATCGCCGAACAAAACATGATGGCTGCGGCCGGAGGGCTGGCTGCCGTCGGCATGCTGCCCGTCGTCACAGGTTTTGCCGTGTTCCTGACGCGCGCCTTTGAGCAGGCCAGATTGTCGATCGGCTATTGCAGGCGCAACGCCAAGATCGTGGCCAGCCACCCCGGGCTCGACGTGGGCCCCGACGGCGGTTCCGCGCAGGCCCTCGAAGACATTGCCGCTTTCCGCGCAATTCCCGGCATGACCGTAATCTCGCCCGCCGACCAGATCGAGACCGCGCTTGCTACGCGCGCGATCCTGGAGTTCGACGGACCCGTCTATATGCGTACCGGACGCAGCGCCGCCAAAAGATTGTTTGGCGACGACCACACCTTTGAAATCGGTAAGGGACAAATCGTCCGCGGCGGCAAGGATGTGACGCTAGTGGCATGCGGCGTCGAAGTCGCGCGCGCCCTGGAAGCGGCCGATCTGCTGGACGAAGGCGGCATCGATGCGCGCGTCGTAAATATGGCGACGATCAAACCAATCGATTGGACGCTCCTGAAGCGCTGCGCGGAGGAAACCGGCGCCATCGTCACGGCCGAAGATCACAATATCTTCGGCGGCCTTGGCAGCGCGGTTGCCGAGGCGGTCACACAGACCCATCCATGCCCTATCGAATTTGTCGGCCTCAAAGACATCTTTGGAGCGTCGGGCGAGCCGGACGAATTGGCCGAGCATTTCGGTATCACCGCACCGTTTATTGCCGAAGCGGCCAAGCGCGCCATCGCGCGCAAGAAGGCACTGCAATGAGCCGCTTCTCGCTTGCCACGAAGAATGCCGTTGTTACAGGCGGCAGCCGCGGTATCGGCCGCGCTATTGCGCTTGGTCTGGCCGAGGCCGGCGCCAATGTCGTCCTGACGTTCCGCGAAAACCGCGCAGAGGCCGAAAACGTCGCTGCCCAGATTACAGCAATTGGTCGCCGTGCGCTCGTGCTTCAAATGGACGTGTGCGAGCGCGCAAGCGTCGCCGCGGCGGCCAGGGACGCGCGCGGGTTCGGTGCGATTTCCGTTCTGGTCAACAATGCGGGGATCAACAAGCCTACGGACTTCGACCAAGTGACGGACGAGGATTGGGACACCATCCTCGCAACCAATCTGCGAGGACCGTTTGTCTGCGCCCAGACTTTCTTACCGCTGCTCGCTGAGACGGGCGGCGGAAGCATCGTGCATGTCGGCTCGGTCAGCGGACAGTATGGCGGCCCGCGCACCGCGCATTACGCAGCCTCAAAGGCCGGATTGATTTCGCTTGCGCAGGTCATCGCGCGGTTCGGCGCGCAGCATGGCGTGCGTTCAAATACTGTCGCAGCCGGATTGATCGCGTCCGACATGGCTGCGGCGGGGATGGCTGCACCTAGCGTGCAGAAAGCGGCCGAGGCGATCATTTTGAAACGCCTCGGTTTGACGCGCGAAGTTGCCGACGCGGTGGTGTTTCTCGCCAGCGAGGCGTCTTCTTACATCACCGCACAAACCATCAACGTCAATGGCGGGCTCTATTTCTGATGAGCAAGACGCTGCTGATCATATCGGGCGGCATCGAGGCGGCGGACGCGGCCTTACGCGCCAAGCAAATGGGTCTTCACGTCGTCGTATCGGATCGCGACACGCAAGCGCCGGGTTTTGTGCATGCTGATTCTTGCTTGATAGCCGATGTCTATGGACCTGTTGAAACCGCAGCGGCCGCGGAACGCTATAGTCGAAAGATTCGCAAGATCGACGGTGTCATTTGCGTCGCCGCGGACGCACCGCTGACGACGGCCGCCGTTACACAAAGACTGGGTTTGCCGGGGATCTCACGCGCGAGCGCGGAGCTCGCCTGCGATAAGCTGGCGATGAAACAATGCTTTGCTCAGGCTGGCGTGGCCGTTCCGTGGTTTTCGCAGGTCGATACGCCGCAAGCACTACAGCGTATTGCCATTGAGCGTGGGCGCGATCTGGTTATCAAGCCGGTCGACAGTCGTGGTTCGCGCGGCGTCCAGCGGGTCTCCCGTGTGGAAGACCTGACGAAGGCATTTCTGTTCGCTCGCTCTCACTCGCCGAGTGAGCGCGTCATGGTCGAGCAATATCTTGACGGTCCGCAAATATCCACAGAATCCATTGTTGTGGACGGGCGTTGTTTTACGCCGGGATTCTCGGATCGAAATTACGAACATTTGGAGCGTTATGCGCCCTACTTCGTCGAGAATGGCGGTGATCTGCCAAGCCATCTGGCGCCCGAAGTTCAGGCCAAAGTGAAGACATTGGTCGCGCGTGCTGCCGTTGCGCTTGGGATCGTCAACGGCACGGTCAAGGGCGACATTGTCGTTCATGACGGCGAACCACATGTCATCGAACTTGCCGCGCGTCTTTCTGGCGGCTTTTTTTGCACACGCGAAATTCCTCTGAACACAGGCGTGGATTTCGTCGGTCAGGCGATCAGGCTCGCCTTGGGCGAACAAATTGTCGCCGAGGACCTTGAGCCAAAATTCTTCACGCCGGTGATCCAGCGTTATGCCTTTCCGCGCCCGGGATGCATCGTATCGGTTGATGGTGCCGATGCGGCGCGCCGGATCGCCGGTGTTGCCGACGTTGTCATTACGGCCGAGCCGGGCGACATCATCGCGCCAGCCGGCGACAAAAGACCGTCCGCCGCCATGGTGTTGGCGACGGGACCGACCCGACAAGCCGCGCTCGATGCGGCCAATGATGCGCTATCTTGCCTCAGGATCGTAACCGCATGAACGCGCCCGTTCACGATCGGCAATTCGAGCAGACGACGGCCCTATTGCGGCTGCATGCGTTTTTTCATCTGAACCTTGCCTTCTCGTCCATCGAGGAAGAGCAACGCGGCGAAGTGATCGAACGATGCTATTGGCCGCTGCTGAATTTGGCCCGGAACCACGGCCCGATCGGCATCGAGGCCAGTGGCTTTACCCTAGAGGAGATCGCCGCGCGCGATCCCGCCTGGATCGAGAGCCTTAAGCAGCTTATCGGACAAGGATGCGTTGAATTCATCGGCGCGGGTTACAGCCAAATGATCGGCCCTCTTGTCCCTGCGGCTGTTACCGAGGCGAACCTCGAAATCGGAAATGACGTTTATCGGCGGTTCTTGGGCGTTACGCCCGCCATCGCTTTGGTGAATGAGCAAGCCTATTCCGCAGGGCTTGTCGGGCTTTATCTCGATGCAGGTTATCACGCGCTCTTAATGGACTGGGACAATCCGGCGTCCCACCACCACTGGCCCGTCGAAGCGCGCTATCGTCCCCAGCGCGCCTTGGGCGCGGATGGGCGCACCATTGGACTTCTGTGGACCAACACCGTCGCGTTCCAGAAGCTTCAGCGTTTCGCCCACGGCGACATCGCCCTTGAGGACTACCTTTGCTATATGCGCGCGCAGCGCGCTGAGAACATGCGCGCGCTGTGTGTCTATGCGAGTGATGCGGAAATCTTCGATTTCCGTCCCGGGCGCTACAAGACCGAGGAAAAATCGAGCGGCGCAAACGAATGGGAAAGATTGGAACAGGCATTCGCCAGTCTGGCACGAGAGCCGGGTTGCGAACTGGTTCTGCCCTCGAAGCTCTTGTCGAACGGGATGCCGAAGCAGCAGCCTTTGCGACTGGAAACCGCCGACTGTCCAATTCCCGTTAAAAAGCAGCGCAAGTACAATTTGTCGCGTTGGGCCGTCACCGGCCGCGATGATCTCGCCATTAATGCCGCATGTGAAAACATTTACCGCGGCCTTGCGGCAGCGAAGGCGGACCCGGCGGAATGGAAAGAGCTCTGCTATTTGTGGTCCAGCGATTTTCGTACCCATATTACGCAAGGGCGATGGGGCAATTTGTGCGCGAGGCTTGCGGCCGCTGAGACACGCTGGGGAAAGGCGCCGCCGCCAGTGCCGCCTCCGCAGGGCAGCGGACTTCAAGCACGCTTCATCGAAATTGCCACGCCGGCCCTTGGTGCACGTCTGGATCGCCGCCGCGGTCTGGCGCTGTCTTCGGTACGCTTCGGCGACAACGCTCTTCTTGGTGGCCTTCCGCATGGCCATTTCGACGACATCGCGTTGCAGGCGGACTGGTACACCGGCAATTGCGTATTCGAAGCGCCCGGTGAACACAAAGTTACCGATCTGGAGTGGTGCGAAGCGCGGCAATGGCGCGAAGGCGGAGATACTTTCGTCTTCGCGCGAATCGAGACGCCTAAGGGCGCGATCGACAAGACAATGCGCTTTCATGCGGAAACGCCGCAGATCGATTTTGACCTGAGCTTCCATTGGCCGGATTGGGGCAAGGGCAGCTTGCGTCTCGGGCACTTCACGCTGTTGCCGCAGGCGTTCGACTGGAACAAGCTCACTTTAACGACCCACAATGGCGGTAAGGAATTCGAAACCTTCTCCCTCGCGGGTGCGACGGTGGAGCACGGCGCGCCGGTCTCGTTCTTGGTTTCTGCCTCTCATGGCCTTGGGATGACGGAGGGTTGGGCAGAACTTGGCGACGACATCCACCGCGTCCGCATCACAGTAGACCGCGCCACCGCACCGTTGCTAGGCCTTCTGACCCATAAGCGCGTTGGCGGCAGCCTGTTCTGTCAGTTGGCGCTCTCCGCCATGGAACTGGACGACACCCGCAAGCCCACTGCCTACCGCCGCGGCCCCAGACGCTTTCGTTTCAGTGTGGGCGCCGCAGGGCCGTCAGCCGTTTGTTAACGACGTTCTGTAACCATTGTCTTCGAGAAATAGGGGCAAAATGCCATGGCGCAGCGGGCAAAAAAAATCTACCTCACAACCAAGGACGATGAAGGTGTCGGCGAGCCGGCGCCGGCAGCCATGCGCGACTTCGCCCAGCCCTGGCTCGATCTCAACGACAAATCCGTCATGGTTACGGGCGGAACCGGGTCATTCGGAAAGCAATTCGTACGCACCGTCATCGACCATTATGCGCCGCGCCGCCTCATTGTCTTCTCGCGTGACGAACTCAAGCAGTACGAAATGCAGCAAACATTTCCGGCGGAACTATACCCATTCATGCGCTTTTTCATCGGCGATGTGCGCGACCGTGACCGTCTCGATCTCGCCATGCGCGACGTCGATTACGTTATTCACGCCGCCGCCATGAAGCAGGTGCCGACCGCCGAGTACAATCCCTTCGAGTGCGTCCGCACCAACATCTTCGGTGCGGAAAACATCGTCCATGCGGCGCTACGGCGCAATGTGCGCAAAGTCATCGCCCTGTCCACGGACAAGGCCGCCAACCCGGTCAATCTCTACGGCGCGTCAAAACTTGCTTCCGATAAGATATTCGTTGCGGCGAACAATTTGGCGGGGGCTGACGGACCGCGCTTCTCCGTGGTGCGTTACGGCAATGTCGTGGGTTCGCGCGGGTCCGTCGTTCCCTTCTTCAAAAAGCTGGCCGAGAGCGGCGCGGACGAATTGCCGATAACCGATCCCAGAATGACGCGGTTCTGGATTACGTTGACCCAGGGTGTGCAATTCGTGCTTTCGAGCATGGAGCTGTCGCGCGGCGGCGAAATCTTTGTCCCGAAGATCCCCTCGACGACGATCGCCGGGCTCGCCAGCATGATCGGCCCCACCCTCGGCCAGCGCATCGTCGGTATCCGTCCTGGCGAGAAGCTACACGAAACGATGATACCCGCCGATGATTCGCGCTGGACCCTCGAACTTGGGGACCGTTATGTCATCCTGGCGAGTTTTGCGGCGGCCGCGCGCGACGCTTATCTAAATCGTGGCGCCAAGCCGGTCGATGAGGGCTTCGCTTATGCAAGCGATACCAACCCAGACCAGTTGGATGCGCGCGGTTTGCGTCTGTTGCTCGAAGGAGCCTATGCGTGAGCGTTCCGGCGCTGAAGATATCGCCAATCGCATCGCAACCCGATTTTCTGCCCTATGGACGGCAGACCATCGAAGATGACGACGTCGAAGCCGTCTGCGAGGCAATGCGCGGCGATTTCCTGACCACGGGCCCCCTGGTCGAACGCTTTGAAGAAGGGCTCGCAAGCGTCGTCAGCGCCAAACATGCTGTTGTCTGCACCAATGGAACGGCGGCGCTCTATATCGCCGCGCGCGCATTGGACCTTGGGCCGGAAACGACCGTCATCGTGCCGGCGATTACATTTCTGGCAACAGCGAATGCGCCCCATCTCAGCGGAGCGCGTATCGTCTTCGCCGATGTCGATCCGGACAGCGGTCTCATGCGGCCTGAGGATCTGGCCGAAGCTATGGCGCGAGCCGGTAAAGCGCATGCCGTTTTTAATGTCCATTTGAATGGCCAATGCGGCGAACTTGAAGAGATTGCAGACTTGGCCCGGTCCAGCGACATGCGGATCGTCGATGATTCCTGCCACGCGCTGGGCGCCGCTTATGTCGCAAAGGACAGCACGCACAGCTTAATCGGCGAAAACACCTTTAGCGACCTGAGCGTATTTTCCTTCCATCCGGTCAAAGCGATCACTTTGGGTGAAGGCGGCGCCGTGACGACGAACGACCCGGACATCGCTTCGTGGCTGCGGCGCGCGCGCAATCACGGCATGACGCGTGACGCGACCGAGTTTACCGCGCCGGAAGCGTTCGAAACCGACACGTGTCCAAACCCATGGTATTACGAGCTCGTGGAGCCCGGCTTCAATTGGCGCGCGACCGACATCCAGTGCGCGCTTGGGCTTTCACAACTTGCCAAGCTGGACCGCTTCACGGCGCGCCGGCGCGTACTCGCTGCGGCCTATGACGAACTCCTTGCCCCTTTTGCGCCGCGCTTGTGCCCCATCGCAAAGCAACGGGCCTGTCTGCCGGCTTGGCACCTTTATGCGGTGCAGATCGATTTTGCAGCCTTCGGCATTACCCGCGCCGCGCTGATGCGCCAACTGGCGCAGGAAGGAATTGGCAGCCAGGTGCATTACTTCCCGGTGCACCGTCAGCGTTATTATGCCGATTGTTGTCCAACTCCTGCGCTCCCCGGCGCCGATCGGTACTATTCGCGCGCGCTCAGCCTGCCATTCTTTGCGTCGATGACGAAGGATGATGTCGCGCGCGTCGTATCGGTACTGGGGAATATTTTGGACGTTAAATAGAGCTACGGGCGGAAGCTTTCGCCGCCGCCCGCGCTCCTTTTTTGACGAACCCACCCCAAGAGAAACCCACGCCCCGGGACGGTAACCGGACAAGCCGGCTCCCGCCTTTCCGGAAAAGGGCGGCGGAACCTGATGGTTCCGCCGCCGAATTTCTTACCGGAACAGCGAGAGCACTGTGGAGGGCGCCTGATTGGCGATCGACAAGGCTTGAATGCCGAGCTGCTGCTTGGTCTGCAAGGACGTCAGCAAGGCGCTTTCCTGCGCCATGTTGGCGTCGACCAGGTTGCCGATGCCGGTCGTCAGCGTGTCGGACAGCTTGGAGACGAAGTCCGCCTGAATGGAGAACTTCTTCGAGCCGCTCGACAGGGCCGACAAGGCGGTATTCACGGTGGCGATGGCAGCCGAAACCGTACCGACCATTGAGGCCGCCGTGGTCTGCGTGGTATAGGCCGCGCCGACCGAAAGGTTTGTCACCGTCAAGTTTTGAGCAGCGACCGAGATGGACTGCGACTGGTCGCTGGCAGACGCCAAGGCGCTAACCGAGGAACCGGCCCCGGTGCCTGCGGAATCGCTGACCATGTTGACGCCATTGAACGAGGCGTTTTCCACGATCGTGGTAATCTGGTCAGACATCGCTTGGAAGTCATTGGCCAACGACGTGCGGCTCGTGCTGTCGAGTGAACTGTCGGACGCGGCCAGTGCATTCGCCTTCATCTGGATCAGAAGGTCCGATACCGACTGCGCAGCCGACATGGCTGTGTCGACCACGGACGAAGCTTGGTTCAGCGAATCGGTCACGGAGGAATAACCCGCGACGTTGCCGCGCATATTCTGGGCGATGGCAAAGATCGCACCATTGTCTTTCGCCGAGGAAACCTTCAGGCCCGAACTAATTGCGTTCTCGGTCGTCTGAAGCTGCGAGTTCGTGTTGGTCAGATATTGCAGGGCGGTCAATGCGCCTGAATTTGTGTTGACGCTAAGCATAAGTGCCTCCGTTCTGGTTTTTGCTGTCGAGCTTTTTGCTCTAAGGGCGTTTTGCCCTCGACACTTACAAGGCAATCTGCGTGCCGACGGAGATTAGGAATTTCCTTACTTTGCTTTACGTGCCGCGAGTAGAAAATGTTTCGGTGCGAGTTTTTCCGAAGGCGGAATTTGCCCGGCAAAATTTGCCGGGACATCGGCAGAAACTGCCGAGCAGGCGGCAGTCCTTGCCGATCAAAAAGAAACGGCGCGGGAAATTTCCCGCGCCATTCCCCCGGCCCCGTGCCCCAAAGGAATATTTTATCTGAACAGTGACAGGATCGATGAAGGCGCCTGGTTGGCGATCGACAGGGCTTGAATGCCGAGCTGTTGCTTGGTCTGCAGGGAGGTCAGCGTGGCGCTTTCCTGCGCCATGTTGGCGTCGACCAGGTTGCCGATACCGGTTGTCAGCGTATCGGACAGCTTGGACACAAAATCCGCCTGAATCGAAAATTTCTTCGCGCCGCTCGACAGGGCGGACAAGGCGGTATTCACCGTGGCGAGCGCCGACGAGACCGTCGCAACCATAGAAGCCGCCGTGGTCTGAGTCGTGTAGGCCGCGTTCACGCCGAGTGTGCCGACCGTCAGATCCTGACCGGTAACGGAGATCGTCTGCGACTGGTCGCTGGCGGAAGCCAAAGCGCTAATGTCCTGGCCGGCACCGCTGCCCGTGGAGTTGCTGACGATGTTGATGCCGTTGAACGAGGCGTTTTCCACGATCGATGTGATCTGATCGGACATTGCCTGGAAATCCGCGGCCAGCGAATTGCGGCTCGTCTGATCGAGCGAGCTGTCGGACGCGGCCAAGGCGTTCTGTTTCATCTGGATAAGAAGATCCGACACCGACTGGGCAGCCGATAGAGCGGTGTCGACCACCGAAATGCCACGGTTCAGCGAATCGGAGACGGCGGAATAGCCCGCAACATTGCCGCGCATGTTCTGGGCAATGGCGTAGATAGCACCATTGTCTTTCGCCGAGGAAACCTTCAGGCCCGAACTAATTGCGTTCTCGGTCGTCTGAAGTTGTGAGTTCGTGTCGTTCAGGTATTGCAGCGCGGTCATCGCGCCCGTATTTGTGTTGACGCTTAGCACGGGTGTCTCTCCATTCCGTTCTGGTGGCCTGTCGGCCTTCTGCCAATCCGAGGCCCGATTGCCCCTGGCCCGCACCCCGCAACCCCCGTGCCATCGCGCTTTTTACTATAACATACTGATAAGACTGGAGAAATTTTTGCCACCTGCAGTGCTTGGCGCGGCATGGCGTGCCTCCCGGCAAATTTCGCCGGGCAAAAAAAATACCGGCCGCGAGGGGCCGGTATTTTTGCGATAAACAACGCAGCGCCCGTTAGGCCGCGCCGCGCAAACCTTCCATAATCGTGCGGTTGATCGCGATCAGCGGATCGATCGAAGCGCCTTTGCGTGTCACTTCCTTCGAGTATTTCGTAACCCAAAGAGACAGCGACACGATTTGTGCCCGAACACCTTGCGGAAGCTGATTGCGTTCGTCCAAGCAATCGGCGGCCAGCGTACGCCAAAGCCTGCGATTCCAATCAATGGCGTCGACAAGTGGGCCGCCGCATACATGCGTCTTTTGGACATTGATCAGCGCACCGGTTACCTGGCCGAACAGACGATACTCGGTCTGGCGCGGATCTTCAGTCACACGCTGCGTTTCTTGATACGCCTTCAAGGTCATAGTCCAACCGCTCCCGTTCGAATTCGAACAATTTCCTGCATTGCATCAAGGCCTTGTAGTAATCGGCACTCATCACGTCGCGACTGATTTCAATGCAGGCTGCCAAGGCTGCGTGATTCTGAATGGCGCCCATGAATTCGGTCATGCGCAGCGCAAAATCGTTGTAGTAGCGCTCGATGCCTTCGGGATCGAGATACATCATCATAATCGGCAGATAGATGTGCCGCGCCGGCGTGGTGGCTTCATCCGGCTGCATAATGTCCTTTTCACGAAGGACACACGCCTTGTTCTGGAGAACGAGGCTGGCGCGCTTGCCGCCATTGGCCAGCACGGCGCCGTTGAGAACGAATTTCTCGCCCGGCTTCAGTGAAAGTTTCAGCGGCATCGAGAAGGTCCCCCTCAGGACGCGGGTGATGACGACGCAATCCTACGGCGCCGCGGTTAACAAAGCCCTTTCAAAGAAAGCCAATCCATTCACGCCTGATTAAAGATAATCGGCTTTCATCACCTAAGGCATCCGCGAGAAAGGCAGCCCCGATGACGCAGTTCGCATCCCCAGCCAATTTAGATTCGCGCTCGGGCAGAGATGCCAAACTGGAGACGCTTGCCAAATGGGAAGCGCTCTCCGATGAGATGGGCGAAAGCGAAACGCGGCACCGGTCCAATACTTTGGTGCGTCAAGCCGTCGAGGCATTTGGCCGCGGCGATCCGGCACAGGCCGCCAAATTCGCGCTGGCGGCGACGAAAGAGGACGAGTCGAACGCACGAGCATTTCATATTCTCGCCATGGCGCTCGAGAAAATGGGCCACAAATTCAAGGCCCTTGTCACCTATGAGCGCGCGTTCCAGCTCGACCCGTCAGATCCCAGCCTTGCGCTCGATTTAGGGCTCACGGCATGGAACCAGAAATTGACGCAGAGCGCGGCGCAGATGTTTCGCCTTTACATCGAGGCCTGCCCGGATTCGCCCCTAGGCTATAACAATCTGGGCAGCGCGCTCGGTGACATGGGAGAGCCGGCGCAGGCGATCGGCACGCTGCGCACCGCCATTGAGCGTATGCCCCATGTGCCAATGCTGTGGAATTCGCTTGCCACCGTGCTAGCAGCCGACGGCCGCGCCGACGAAAGTATTGTGTTTTATCGCGAGGCGATAAGGCTGGATCCCACGATATCGAAGACATATCACAATCTTGGTTTCGCCTATTCGCATTTGGGGATGTTGCCCGAGGCATTGGATGCCTATGACAACGCTCTCGTCCGTGTCGCAGATGCCGACGACCGCATGGAGGCGAATCATTCGCGCAGCATCTGTCTCATCGGGATGGGGAGGCTGGAAGAAGGATTTCGCGAATACGAGATTCGCAATGATGTGCGCTTCCGCGATTATGTGCACCACATGACAAATGCGCCTTTGTGGCGGGGGGAGAAGCTGGACGGTAAGCGCATCCTCATGGTCAGCGAACAGGGATTGGGTGACGAGCTGATGTTCGCCAATATTTTGCCGGATTTGGCTGATGCCGTTGGGACAGGGGGCAAGCTTGAGATCGCCGTTGATCCGCGCCTCATCGCCTTGTTCCAGCGCTCATTTCCACAGGCCGAGGTGGGTCCCTATGTGGACCGCACACTGCTCGATAAGGAAGGTAACAAGCACCTGCGCTTCATGCCAATCGCGGTGGACAAGGGCGAGCCGGATTTCTATGCCCCAATAGGTTCGGCACTGCCATTTCTGCGACCGCGCCTGGAGGATTTTCCCCATACGGCGTTCCTCAGACCAGATCCCGCGCGCGTGGACCAATTCCGCGCCGTTCTAAGGGCGGACGGAGCCGGACCGGTGGTCGGGATCTGTTGGCGTTCCATGATGCGCGACCGCAAACGCGTAAAATATTTCAGCACGCTGGATCGTTGGGGGCTGATCCTCAAAACGCCCGGCGTGCGCTTCGTCAATCTGCAATATGGGGACTGCGCGGAAGAGTTGGCGCAGGCGCGCGAAATGTTCGGTGTGGACATCAAGGCCGTCGATGGGCTTGACCTCACCAATGACATCGATGGCGTCGCGGCGTTGTGCGCCGCGCTCGATCTGACGATCTCGGCGCCCACCGCGGTCGCCGCGATCGCCGGCAGCGTGGGGTCCAATGTGTGGTTCCTCGCCGCAGGGCGCACTTGGCCGCAGCTGGGGACCGATGAATATCCTTGGTATCGAAAGAGTCGCGTGCTCAGCCCCGAGAAATTCGCCGATTGGAACGAATTGATGCCAAAAGTCGGCGCGGAGCTTGCGGCTTTCGCCGCTGCGGGTTGATTACTGCTGTTGCTGCTGCTGGTGATAGATTCGTTCGGGCACGGAAGCCGTCGGCTGAGGTGAACTCATGGGGCGGGCCACCCGCAAAAAATCTTCGTGGCGGACAGGCGCCTGGGTCGGTTCGACGGCAACCGCGATGGCGAGTTCGCTTTCCGCAATTCCCTTGAAGGTCCCGCGCGTCGGCGGCACATCGGCGTAATCGCGCCCCACCGCGGCGCGGATATGGCGCTCGTCCGCGATCATATCGTTGGTCGGATCGAAGCCGACCCATCCCAGACTCGGCAAATAGGCTTCCACCCAAGCATGGGTTGCGTCCTGCGCGGAACGATCATGGCTGTGCGGGCGGTGATGCAGATAGCCCGAAACATAGCGCGCCGGAATGCCCCATTTGCGCGCGACAGCAATCATGATGTGCGCGAAATCCTGACAGACGCCACGGCGCTCCTTGAGCGCGTGGTCGATAGGCGAATGCACCTCGGTCACGCCCGGCACATAGTCGAAGGCATCGCGAATGGTCGTGCTCAGCATCTTCAGCGCGCTGAGCGGATCGCCTGTTGGAATCTTGAGACCGCTCTCGGCAATAAATTTCAACAATGTGGGAGAGCAGAATGCGAACCGGGAAGGCTCGAGAAGATCAAAATGATCGTCGCTAAGATTGTAGGGATTGTAGCGTTCCCATTCGAGCATATCCAATGCGTCGGGCACCGGCACTAGGCGCATAATTTCCACGACCGCTTGTGCCTCGATGCGCAATTCTTGATGCTCGCGCAAGACATTGAAATGGTAAACCGCATTGCCGGCATGATCCGTATAGGCATAAAGCTGGGCGCGTGGGTTGGTGTTGATTTGAAAGGAACGAAGCGCCTGGGGGCCCTCGGATCTGGGCTGCATGCGCAGCTCCATCACACTTTCGCGCACCGGCGCGGAATAACGAAATCGCGTTACGTGGCGGATGGAATAGAACATTCAGCGCCTCTCCATCACAGCACCGTCTCCGCGCCATAGGCGATATAGGACGCGAAGACCCCTTGATGAATCTCTTCGATCTGCGGCGCGATGCCGGCCAGGAACGGTGCAATGGAACTGGTCATCAATTCGTCGATCTGGCCGAAATCGACGGCCGCCTTGAGCCGGCCAGCGAGCCGCTCGACGCTGGCGCGGCGCAGCGGTGGCGCACCCGGCGCCACATGCAACAAGGCATTGCAGACGCGGTCGACCGAAAAGCGCACGGAATGGGGAAACTCCGCGTCGAACAAAAGGAACTCGGCGATCTTCTCGGGCCTGATCGCGGCGGTGTAGGCTTTGCAATAAGGCTCGAAGGCCGTGCAGAATTTCAGCAGCACCAGCCAGTCGAAATATTTCGGCGGCGAGGTGACGATCGTCTTGGCTGCGCCGAAATGCAGATCAAGCAGGCGGCTGACCAATTGCGCGCGCTCGATATGACGGCCAAGTTCCAGAAAATACCAGCCCTCGCCATGGCTGAGCGTCGAATAGGTGACCCCGCCCAACGTGTAGAGGTCCTCCAGCGTTTCGCGGAACAGCCGCGCCGGGTGATGCACCCACACCCCATCCATCGTCGCGGGCTGCAGGCGCAAATAGAGCCTGTTGAGATGTTCCCAAACTTCGGTGGAGAGCTGCTCGCGTACTTGGCGTGCATTGTCGCGGGCATTGCGCAGGGACGACAACAGCGAGGAAGGATTGAAGCGGTCGAAGGCAAGCGCTTGCGTGATCGCGAACGCATCGGGCACGGCGGGCGCATGCTCCTGCGCAGACAAGGCCGCCACGACGCGCTCCCAGGACGAATCGGCCTCTTCGCGCGTTTGTTCGACCATGGATTCGAGTTTGACCGCGATCAGGCGTGAGGTGTGTTCGGCGCGCTCCAGATAGCGGCTCATCCAGTAAAGGCTGTCAGCGACCCGGCTCAGCATCAGTCGTTCAACACCCATGTATCCTTGGAGCCGCCGCCTTGGCTCGAATTCACCACCAACGAGCCGCGCTTCAGCGCCACGCGCGTCAAGCCGCCGGGGACGATCGTGGTTTTTTCGCCATGCAGGATGAAGGGGCGCAGGTCAATATGGCGTGCCTCGACACTGCCATCCACAAAGGTCGGTGCGGTGGAGAGCTGGATGGTCGGCTGGGCGATGTAGTTGTCGGGATCGGCTTTCAAATTTTCGGCAAAAGCTTCGCGTTCCGCTTTGCTGGCGTGGGGACCGACCAGCATGCCGTAGCCGCCCGATTCGCCCACCGCCTTCACCACCAGCTTGTCGAGATTGGCGAGCACATGGGAAAGCGATTTCGGCTCCCGGCAGAGGAATGTCTCCACCGATTCCAGGATCGGTTCTTCGGACAGATAATAGCGGATGAGACGCGGCACATAGGCATAGACGGCCTTATCGTCGGCCACGCCGGTGCCAAGCGCATTGGCCAGGACCACATTGCCGGCGCGGTAGGCATTGAACAGCCCCGGAACGCCGAGCGAGGAATCCTCGCGGAAGATCAAGGGATCGATGAAATCGTCATCGATCCGCCGATAGATCACGTCGATGCGCTTAAGCCCGGAGGTGGTGCGCGCATAAACGACATTGTCGTTGACCAGAAGATCGCGCCCTTCCACCAGCTCGATGCCCATCTGGCGCGCCAGGAAGGCATGTTCGAAATAGGCCGAATTGAACACGCCGGGCGTCAGCACCGCGATCGAGACGTCTTCCTGGAACGGGGCTAGCGAACGCAACGTAGCGAGAAGCTCGCGCGGATAGTGCTCGATCGGGCGCACGCCCACCGAGCGGAACATATTGGGGAAGGCGCGGCGAACCACATCGCGATTGGCGAGCATGTAGGAGACGCCGGATGGCACGCGCAGATTATCCTCAAGCACGACAAATGCGCCGTCCTCGCGCCTCACTAGGTCGGTGCCGCAGACATTGACATAGGCGCCATGCGGCACCGGCAACCCGCGCATCTCGCGGCGGTAGTGCTTGGAGCCGTAAATCATCGTGCGCGGTATGACGCCGTCCTTAAGCACGCGCCCATCGCTATAAATATCGCGCAGGAAAAGATTGAGCGCCAAGATGCGCTGCGCCAGTCCCGCTTCGATATGCGCCCATTCCGCAGCCGTGACGATGCGCGGCAATAGATCGGTGGGAATGATGCGCTCGGTCGCTTGCTTGTCGGAATAGACGGTGAAGGTGATGCCCTGATGCAGGAAGGACAATTCGCAAGCTTGCTGGCGGCGGTGAAGTTCTTCGGCCGGGAGCGTCGTCAATCTGGCGTGCAGCGCGTCGTAATGCGGGCGGGTCTTACCGTCGGGCGCGAACATTTCGTCATAGGCCGCGCCAAGCACATAATTGGCATAAGGCGCATCGTGGCCCGGCCGAGCCTCTATCGGGCGCTCTTTCGCGCCTTTTTCACTCGCAGTAACGACGGCCCCATGCTGCATATGCGAAATAAGATGCGCTTGGCGGGCACCTCGTCAAGTCGGCAAATATGCCCCGACGCGCGCAATGTTACGAAAGACCCGCCAGGAGGTCCTCCTGGTTGGGCCGCGACGCGATCCGCACAGCCCTAAAGACCAGCGGCGACAGGGCTTTGGCAGCAGCTTCGCTGATGCAGACGGCGTCCAGCCCCGTGCAAGCATCGGCGAGCCCGCTTGCAGCAACGCACTGCGCAAAGACGCGTGCGCTGCGCGGTGAAAAGAACAGCGCCGCATCCAAGGCTGTCTGCGAAAGCGCGCGCGCAACCTCCTGCGGCAAGACGGCCGCAGCCATCACCTCGTAAAGAACCACCGTGCGCACCTCATAGCCATCCGCGCCAAGGCTGGCCGCAAGGCGCCCCGCACCTTCGCCGCCCGTCGCGTGAAGCAGCGCTCCGGCACCGGGTGTGGCCCAGCGCGGCACGGCCTTGGCCAAGGCGAACGCATCGCCATCGGCGCTTTCGACATGGGTGAAGCCTGCTTCCCGCGCCGCCGCGGCGGTTTGCGGCCCAACCGCATAGACCGGCAAGTCGCGGCGCGGGGTGCGGCGGGCCAGCGCGCGTACGCCGTTTGCGCTGGTCGCCAGCACGCCCTGGACCCCGCCCAGATCGAGCGCAGGTCCACCCTGAAAGTGCACCGTCAGGAGCGGCGCGATCAGCGCCGTATGGCCCAATTCTTTGAGCCGCGCGCCGGTCGCGGCAGCATCGTCCATTGGTCGGGTGACCAGAACGCGCATCTCAAATCGCCAGCCATGGTGCAGCAGAGGGTCGAAGCTTGTCGCCCGCTTCGCGTCCGGCACGCGCGGCGTCTTGGCGTGGCTCAGCGCCAAGCTGGACCCGGAATTCGGTTTCGACGAAGCTGCTGCCGTCGGGCGCAATGACCTCACCGTGAAACAGAAGCTTCGTGTCCTCTATCCGGGCCAATCCGGCAATCGAGGTTTTGCACGAACCATCGAGCGCCGCCTGAAATCCGCGCTCGCAGGCCAGCGCGGTCGCCGTCGCCTCGTCGTCAAGCTGGGCGACCGCCGCGAAAGTGCGCGCGTCGGACGAGCGTAGTTCTATCCCCACTGCGCCTTGGCCGAGCGATGGCAGCCAGTCCATCACCGACAGCAGGTCGCCGACTTGGCGCATGAGGCCGAGGCGCTTAAGGCCCGCCATGGCGAGTAGGATCGCATCCATCTCGCCAGCCGCGAGTTTGGCCAGGCGGGTATCGACATTGCCACGCAGCAGCACGCATTTCACATCGGGCCTGGCGCGCAAAAGCTGGGCTGTGCGGCGCACCGACGAGGTTCCGACCCGCGCGCCAGGCGGCAAATCCGCCAGCCTGCGCCCGGCAGCTGCAATCAGGACATCGCTGGGATCCTCGCGCGGCAGGATTGCGCCGATCCCAAGACCGGCGGGGAACACGGTAGGCACGTCTTTCATGGAATGGACGGCGAGGTCTATTTCGTCGCGCAGAAGGGCTTCTTCCAGCTCCTTGGTGAACAGGCCCTTGCCCCCGGCATCGGCCAAGGAGCAGTCCTGGATACGGTCGCCCGTCGTCTTGACCAGCACGACCTCGCATTCGACCCCCGCCTTGTCCTGCAATTGGCGCGCGACCATGCCGGCCTGGGTGCGGGCAAGCTGGGAGGCGCGGGTACCAAGACGCAGGGGGGTGCTTTGCGGCATGAGCATTTCGGGTTAGAGCCTGTCGCTATCTAACATAGGATCGCGTCTTTGCACCTTTTCACCGTTCTGGGGATTGAGACGAGCTGCGACGAGACCGCCGCCGCGGTGGTGCGCGGCGCGGCGCCGGGGCCTGGCGAAATCCTGTCCAATGTGATTTTCAGCCAGCTTGAGGAGCACCGGCCCTATGGCGGGGTGGTGCCGGAAATCGCGGCGCGCGCCCATGTCGAGGCCCTGGACGGCATTATCGAGCAAGCTTTGGCGCAGGCCGATATCACCTTGGCTGGGCTTGACGCGATCGCGGCGACGGCGGGGCCCGGCTTGATCGGCGGGGTGATGGTGGGACTGGTCAGCGCCAAGGCTTTGGCGCTGGCGGCGGGCAAACCGCTCATCGCCGTCAATCATCTGGAAGCGCATGGGCTTTCCGCGCGGCTGTGCCAAGGCGTCCAATTCCCATTCTTGCTGCTGCTGGTGTCGGGCGGCCATTGCCAGCTTCTCGGTGTCGCGGGCGTTGGGCGCTTTGCGCTCTATGGCACCACCATCGACGACGCGGCGGGCGAGGCCTTCGACAAGACAGCCAAGCTTCTGGGCCTTGCTTATCCCGGCGGGCCGCACCTCGAGGCCCTGGCGCTCCAGGGCAATCCCAAGCGCTACGATCTGCCCCGCCCAATGCGCGGGCGGGAAGGCGCGGATTTTTCTTTTTCCGGCCTTAAGACCGCCGTGCGCCAATTGACCTTGTCGGGGACGGTTCATACCGCCGACCTCGCCGCATCGTTCCAGCAAGCCGTGATCGATATTCTGCGCGAGCGCACGGCGGCGGCGATGGCGATGTTTCGCCGCGATTTTCCAGCTGCCGAGGAGCCCGCCTTCGTCATGGCAGGCGGCGTCGCCGCCAATGGCGCGATTCGCACAGCGATGGAAGGCCTGGCAACAGCGCACGGTTTTGGCTTTGCCGTCCCGCCGCCTGCTTTGTGCACCGACAACGCCGCCATGGTGGCCTGGGCGGGCGTCGAACGCGCCGAGCTTGGACTGTTCGATCCGCTCGACGTCTCGGCAAAGGCGCGCTGGCCGCTCGCGGCACCACCAAACATCATCGAGGCTGCATGAAGATCGCCACTTGGAATATCAATTCTGTGCGGCTTCGCGCACCCTTGGCCGCACGCCTCTTGCGCGAGCATGAGCCCGATGTGCTCTGCCTGCAGGAAACCAAGGTCGCCAATGAGTTGTTCCCGGCCGAGGCGTTCAACAAGCTCGGCTATGTCCATCAGGCGATCAACGGTCAAAAGGGCTATCACGGCGTGGCGATCCTTTCGCGCCTGCCCTTCAAGAAGACCGCGGTGGAGGATTTCTGCCGCGAAGGCCATGCGCGCCATATCTCCGTGGTGTTCGAGAATGGTTTTGAGCTGCACGATTTCTACGTTCCGGCGGGCGCGGATATTCCCGACCCCGAGGTCAATCCCAAATTCGCCCACAAGCTCGATTTCCTGGGCGCGATGACGCGCTTTTTCGCCAAGCGCAAACGCAGCGCGCCCATGATGCTGGTAGGCGATCTCAATGTCGCGCCGCTGGAAAACGATGTGTGGAGTCACAAGCAGCTTCTCGACGTTGTCAGCCACACCCCGGTCGAAACCAAGCTGCTGGGAGAAGTCCAGGCGGCCTTGGATTGGTGCGACGTGACGCGTGAATTTGTTCCGCCGACCGAGAAAATCTATTCCTGGTGGAGCTATCGCGCCTCCGATTGGGAGGCCTCGGACCGCGGCCGCAGGCTTGACCATGTCTGGGTCAGCCCGGGGCTGAAGGGCGCGCTGGTCTCCCAAACCATCGTCAAGAAAATGCGCGGCTGGGCCAAGGCATCCGATCATGTGCCGGTGATCGTCGATCTCAATTTGTGATTTCGTCTCTAAGAGCCACAACATTTTGTGGCAGGCGCATCGCCTGCCCAATTGAACCTTCGTTTTCGAGGGGCATACCCCCCTTTATCCCAAACGCTCCGATCGTGACCGGAAAATAAAAAACCATCCGCCGACGCACAGAGCGCCGCCGCCTTCCCCATGTAGGAATGTTCTCCAGAGGTTCAAGAGGGCCAGCAGAATTTATTTTCGCAATCGGCTAGGACAGCACGCGAAAGGAT
The DNA here is from genome assembly GCA_963849895.1 of uncultured Alphaproteobacteria bacterium. Classification (GTDB taxonomy): domain Bacteria; phylum Pseudomonadota; class Alphaproteobacteria; order Micropepsales; family Micropepsaceae; genus Rhizomicrobium. Next base: position 173,812 of record CAWKIU010000003.1, on the reverse strand, counting down.
TCGCTCTTGCGCATTGCTCTTATCCGCCACGGACCCACCGAATGGAATGCGCAAAAGCGCGTCCAAGGGACCATCGACAAGCCGCTGAGCGAGGCGGGCCGCGCCAAGATGGCGGGCCTCCTGCCGCCCGAAGGTTTCGCGGAGGCGTGCCCTTTTGTCAGCCCCCAATTGCGCGCGCGCCAGACCGCAGAACTTATCGGGCTGAAAAACCCAACCATCGATGCGCGTCTGGCCGAACAAAATTGGGGTGATTGGGAAGGACTGACGCGCGAAGAGATGCTGGCGCGCGATGGCGCGGACGCCTTTGCGCGGGCCGGGCTTGGACTCTTATTTCGTCCGCCCGGCGGCGAATCGAGCGGTGAACTTGAAGCGCGTGTGCAAAGTTTCTTTGCCGACATCGCGAAGCTGGAAAGCGACGCCGTCGCGGTGACGCATATGGGGGTGTTGCGCACGGGCTATGCGCTGGCGACCGGCTGGGACCGCATCGCGCCGATGCCGGACGACCTTGACCTTGGCGCGGCTTTGGTGCTGTCGCTGGATGCGCAAGGGCACGCGACGATTGCCGAGCTCAACGCACCGCTTACGCCCAGAAGGGCTGCCGGCGCCTGACTTTGTCCCAGCGCCCCAGCACTTTCTTTCCAAGGCGCTCGGCACGGGCGCAATGCCAGCCATTGACCAGGCCCGCCGCAAAACACAGATCGGCCTGAACATGCGGCGCGGTCGTCTCGTCGGCGGTGAGGCGCGACAAGGCGGCGCGCACCTGCGCCACATCGTTGAGATGACCTAGCAAATCCTGAAACGTCTTAAGCTGATTGACATAGCGCTTCATGGATTTCTTGCGATAAAGCGGGCCGTAGAATTCCGCCGTATAGCGCAGCTTCTTGACCGCGATGCGCAGACGATGACATTCGCGGTGCTCCAGCGCCTTAATGCCGCGCGCGCGTTTGCGCACCCGCATCAGCTGTTCGTCCAGCACGCGCTCGGAAATCTCGGTGACCGGCGCGCGCAAGGCGAGCCTTGCCTTCATGCCCGCGATATCGCGGCCCAGCCAGGACCGCGCCTCGGCCGCAGCAGCGGCATCATCCTGGAAGACGGAGAAGTCGGCGCGCGCCAAATGTTCGACCGCGTCGTCCCAAGCGCGCGCGCGCGCCCGATCAGCGCGGGCGCGTAAGATCTTGAAGGTCTCGTCATGCCCCAGTTTCTGCGCCACCGGCTCGAACAACTCGTCGATGAAGACGTCCAGATCGCGCGCCGGCGCAACGAGATCGGAAAATGCCTTGGTGCGGGTTTTCAGGTCGGCGAGCACCGGGGTGCGAAACTCATCGCCAAAGGCGCCGAACGCCACATGCAAGCGGCGCAGGCCGACGCGCAGCTGATGCAGCCCTTCGACATCGCGGTGGCGCGTCACCGCCGCAACATTGGCCGCGATATGGGCAAGGCATTCCAGCACGGTAACGCGGAAGGCATCTTCCAGCGTCATGGATTTGGAAAGGCTGAGCGGGCGCGCGCCGATGGCCCGCGCATCGCCGTCCGAGCGGCGGCGGCTGGTGGAACGCAGAATTGCCGGGCGGGGATCGTCCATCACGGGTTCCAATTGGCGAAGCACGTTCAGCAATTGCGCACGGGCAATCCGGCTTTGGCAAGAGCGCTTTTGGCGTCGGCGATGGTCGCCTGGCCGAAATGGAAGATCGAAGCAGCCAGCACCGCGCTGGCATGGCCGTCCACCACGCCGTCGACCAGATGGCCAAGTTCGCCCACGCCGCCCGAGGCGATCACCGGAACGGGCACAGCGTCCGCGATGGCGCGGGTCAGCGCGATGTCATAGCCGATCTTGGTGCCGTCGCGGTCCATGGAGGTGAGAAGAATTTCGCCCGCGCCATAGGCGACCAACTTTTGGGCATGCGCGACGGCGTCGATGCCGGTGGCATGGCGCCCGCCATGGGTGAAGACCTCGAATTTGCCCGGCGCAGACTTCTTTGGCGTCGATGGCGGCGACGATGCATTGGCTGCCGAATTTCTCTGCCGCCTCGCGGACGAATTCCGGACGGCTGACCGCTTCGGTGTTGATCGAAACCTTGTCGGCGCCGGCGAGCAAGAGGGCGCGAATATCCTCCAGCGTGCGAACCCCGCCGCCGACCGTCAGCGGCATGAAGCAGACATCGGCGGTGCGCCGCACCACGTCGAGCAGGATGCCGCGTTTTTCGTGGCTGGCGGTGATGTCGAGGAAGCACAATTCGTCCGCGCCCGCCGCGTCATAGAGCATCGCCTGCTCCACCGGATCGCCCGCATCGCGCAGCTGGGTGAAATTGATGCCTTTGACGACGCGCCCGTCCTTCACGTCGAGGCAAGGAATGATGCGGATTTTCAACATGGATCGATCATTCCCTTGCGGTGGCGGAGCGTTGTGCGCGCCGTTGCATCACATATATGACGCCGCCCGTGCATGCCAGGAACAGCCATGTTCCAAGAAATCCCCATCTGCTGATTTCTTCTGCCTCGGCCTGAAGGGGCGTGCCATAACGCCAAACGCCTTTCACGCTGATAGCGGTTGTGAATTCAGCCGTCGGGTGGTCGGGTTGGGTCAGCAATGCCTTCTCGACTTCCCAGTCGACACGCCAGAAGGCCGCCATTACCAGCATGGCAAGAAGCATGATCAAAATCAGCACCCGCATGGTCTTCGTGATCATGTTGGTACACTGCCTTTCGATTTCACCATCGCCGCCACTTGGAACAGCGTCCGCCCGCTGATCGCCTCGCGCGGGCATACCCGTCGTTTTGCACATGGCTTCCGCTTCCAACAGCAGATCGAGCGCGTCGCCGAGCTTGCTCTCGTTCCATTTCTGGAGCTGAGTTTTGAACGCCGTCGCGCGCGAAAAATGCAGCGGCGGGCGCAGCTTTCGGATCGCTCCGTCAATGGGTTCGCCGCGCTGGGTTTCGGCGCGCACCGCCAAGAGACGCTGGAAATGCGACATCGCCTGGCGCACCACCGCAACCGCGGAAATGTCAGCGGTCCATAGCCGCTCCAAGGCAAGATCGAGACGCACCAGATCGCCGAGGCCCGCCGCGTCGCAAGCTTCCTCCACCCGCACTTCGGCCTCATCGCCCATCGCGGCTTGCACGTCGTCCAGCGTCACGCGCGCCGAGCCGCGCGCATAAAGCGCCAGCTTTTCGAGTTCACGGCGCGTCACGCCGCGGTCCGAACCGAGCCGCGAGACGGCGTCTTCCAAAGCATCGGGCGTAATGGACAGCCCTTCGGCCTTCAGCGCTTCGCGCACGACATCGCCAAGACTGTTCGCGGTGTCGCCATAGCAGGGGATCGCGGCAGCGTTGTCCGCCTTTTCGAAGACGTTGCGCAGCGCCGAACCCTTGGCGAGATCGCCCGCCTCGACCACCACCAGCGCATCGCCCACCGGATTATCGAGGAAGGTCTCGAACAATTTGGCCAGCCCGTTGGAGGCCGCGCGGATACGCACCACGCGCCGCCCGCCCAGCATGGAAATCGCCGCGACTTCGTCGGACAGCCGCGCGGGATCGTTTGACAAGGTTTGTTCGTCGAGATCGGCGACGCGGAAGGGATCGCTGAGATCGTCGACCACTGTCTTCGCCAGCGTTTCGCCGCGCTCGCGCGCCAGGCCCTGATCGGGCCCGAACAGCAAGACGGCGGCAAGGCCTTTGGGCGGATTTTTCGCAACGCGGTCGGCTTCGGAGGATTTGACGATCATTTCGCCGGCGCGTGGGCGAAGTAGACGGCAACATCGAGGCGAATGCGATCTGCGATGTCGTCGGCGGCGCGCTTGGCCGCGTCCTGCTGCACCGCGAGCGTGGCGTAAGGCGAGGTCAGCACGTTGTACGCCGACAGTCCGGTTTCGATTCCGTGGGTGAGGACCTTATCGCTTTTGATGTCCGTCAACTCATAGGTCACCGTCAGCGTGTCGTTGTAGCGGGTGATGGCGGTCTGGGTGATGGCCGTGGCGCCCGAGCCGACCCGCTGGCTTTGGATGCCGATGGCGTCGCTTTTTTCCGCCAAGGTCAGGCGCAACCGATAGGTGGCGCCGGGCGCTTCGGCGCGCGCATCCAAGACATCGATCACCGCATTGCGCAGTTCATAGCCAAGCCGGTTTTGCACCGGCTCGACATAGATCGCGCCCAAATCCTCGCGCATGCTGCCATGGGCGGCGCCGGGAATCGCATAAAGCGGATGAAAGCCGCAACCTTCCAGCAGAAGGGCAATGCCGAGGACGAGAAACGGGCGGTGGCTGTTCATGCGACGATGTTCACTATTCGCTCGGGCACCACAATTACCCGGCGCGGGGGCTTGCCGTCCAGCGCGCGGGCCACGGTCTCGAGCGCCAGCGCCGCCTGTTCCATCGCCGCCTTGTCGGTGCCGCGCGCCACATCGATGGTGCCGCGCAATTTGCCGTTGACCTGCACCGCGATGGTGAGTGTGTCCGAGGCGGTGAGTACGGCATCGAATTTCGGCCACGGCGTGGCGGCGACAAAGCCGCTATGCCCCAGCACTTCCCAGCAGGATTCCGCCAGATGGGGCATCATCGGCCCGATCAGCAGCACCAGCGCCTCCAAGGCCTCGCGGCGCACCGCGCCCGGCGCATCCGCCTCTTCGATGGCATTGGCGAAGGTGTAGATCTGCGCCACGGCGCGGTTGAAGCGCAGCTGCGACAGATCTTCAGTGACCGCAGCGATGGCGCGATGTGTGGCACGGCGAAGCTCGATACCATCCGTGCCTTCGATCTTGGCGCCGGGCGGGGCCAAGTTTTCGGCTTCGCTCACCAGACGCCAGATGCGCTGGGTGAAGCGCCAGCAACCTTCCGCGCCCTTGTCCGTCCATTCGATGTCGCGTTCGGGCGGCGTGTCCGAAAGCATGAACCAGCGAATCGTGTCGGCGCCGTAGATATCAATGATCGCTTCGGGCGCCACGACGTTCTTCTTGGATTTCGACATCTTCTCGGAAGCGCCGACCGTAACCTTTTGGTCGCTGTCTTTGAGGTAAACGCCCGCCTCGCGCCGCTCCACCTGATCGGGCGCCAGCCAAGCGCCGTTCTTGTCCTTATAGGTTTCGTGGCAAACCATGCCTTGGGTGAAGAGGCCCGCGAAGGGTTCCTCGATGCCGAGATAACCGACATCCTTCATGGCGCGGGTGAAGAAGCGCGCATAGAGCAGATGCAAAATCGCGTGCTCGATGCCGCCGATATATTGATCGACCGGCAGCCAGTAATCGGCGGCGCCGCGATTGACCGGCGCCTGCGCCGCCGTGTCGGTGAAGCGCACGAAGTACCAGGACGAATCCACAAACGTGTCGAGCGTGTCGGTGTCGCGATGCGCCGCGCCGCCGCATTTGGGACAAGCGACATTCTTCCACGCCAGATCGGCGTCCAAGGGATTGCCCTTGACGTTGAAGGCGATGTCGGCAGGAAGCGCGATGGGAAGATCGGATTCCTTCACCGGCACGACGCCGCATTTGGCGCAATGCACCATGGGAATGGGGCAGCCCCAGGGGCGCTGGCGCGACACCAGCCAGTCGCGCAAGCGGTAATTCACGGTGCGTTTGGCGCCCGCCGATTTTTCCAGCCGTGTGGCGATTTCGTCTTTGGCTTCCTCAACGCTCATCCCGTCCAAAAAGCGCGAATTGGCGAGACGTCCGGGACCGCTATAAGCCTCTTTGCCGATCTCGAAGCTTTTCGCATCGGCGCCTTCGGGCACCACCACGGGCAGCACCGGCAATTTGTATTTGCGCGCGAAATCGAGGTCGCGCTGGTCGTGCGCCGGACAGCCGAAGATCGCGCCGGTGCTGTAGCCCATCAGCACGAAATTGGCGACATAGACCGGCAGCTTCCAGGCAGGATCGAAGGGATGGGCGGCGGTGAGGCCGGTGTCGTAGCCCAGCTTCTCGGCCTTTTCGATTTCGGCCTCGGCGGTACCTAGGCGGCGGCATTCGGCGACGAAATCCGAGAGCTTTTTGTCCTTTGCCGCCAGTTCCTGCGTCAACGGATGATCGGGAGAAAGCGCGATGAAGCTGGCGCCGAACAGGGTGTCGGGACGCGTGGTGAAAACGTCTACCTTTTCGTCATTCGACAAGTTGAAGGAAAGTCGCAGGCCTTCGGAGCGGCCGATCCAGTTCTTCTGCATCAGGCGGACTTTTTCCGGCCAGCGCTCCAGCTTCTCCAGCCCGTCCAGCAGCGCGTCCGCATAAGCGGTGATCTTGAAAAACCATTGGGAGAGTTTCTTGCGCTCGACCGGCGCGCCCGAGCGCCAGCCCTTGCCGTCGATCACCTGCTCATTGGCGAGCACGGTCATATCGACCGGGTCCCAGTTCACATCGGCTTCGCTCCTATAGGCCAGCCCCTTGGCGTAGAAATCCAGGAACAATTTCTGCTGATGGCGGTAATAGGCCGGATCGCAAGTGGCGAATTCGCGCGACCAATCGAGCGACAGACCCATCAGCTTTAATTGATCGCGCATCGCGGCGATGTTGGCGTAAGTCCAGTTGCGCGGATTGACGCCTTTCTCGCGCGCCGCGTTTTCCGCGGGCAGTCCGAAAGCATCCCAGCCCATGGGATGAAGCACACTGAAGCCCTGGGCACGCCGAAAGCGGGCGATAACGTCGCCCATGGTGTAATTGCGCACATGGCCGATATGGATGCGCCCTGAGGGATAGGGAAACATCTCCAGCACATAATATTTGGGACGATCGATACCTGTGGGCGTCAGGAAGGCCTGGGCGTTGTTCCAGGCCTCTTGCCAGCGTATTTCGGATTCCTTGGCGTTGTAGCGCGCCATGCTGTCATTCCCTCCCCGCCGCTGCGGCAGGCGGAATAAGGCTTACCGCGCGGGGAAATTAACTGCCAGAGGCCGGCGCCTGGGTGGCAAGACGAAGTTCGCGCGCCCGCGTCAAAATAGCGTCGGTCAGCTTGGTGGCGGTGTCGGGATTGACCTCGGCATCGACCCAGCTATCGCCCGACTTGGTCTGGCGGAAGACCGCGACCTTTAGTCCATCGGCGCGCAAATGCCGGTCCAAGATGTAGACCGTGACCTTCAGCCTTTCGCCTTGTGCTTCGGGCGAGGAATACCATTCGGTGATGATCACCCCGCCGAACGGATCGGCCGATGCCAAGGGCATAAAGGACAAGGTGTCCAAGGTGGCATGCCACAAATAGGAATTTACACCCAGGGTGCGCTGGCCGCCCTGGCTGGAAATCGCCGTCGAGCCGGTATCGCTGTCCTGAATGACGTCGCTGTTGGAGGAGCCACAACCCGCCAAAACGAGCGCACACGCAAACACTGTCAAAATTCGCATTGGATCGCTCTTCATCCTTTTGGGCGGGACTTCGTCCCCCCGATTTGGCGCGGTCCCGGCTTATACTGGGCGCGGCGGCGCGGTGCAACGCGGGCGTGGAACTATAGCGTTCCGCCGGATCGGCTTTTATTATAAAGGTTTAAGAATAGCACAGGCCCGCCCAACCTAGAGTGCCGGGCGCTGCAGGGTATGGGATCGATGGGGCATATCAGAACGCTTTTGCTGGCCGGCGCGGCCCTGGCGGCACTTGCCCCGGCTGGGGTTGCCGCCCCCAGTGATTGGAATATCGACCCTTACACGGCCGAGCTGTCGGATTTGAACCTGACCATCGGCGGACAGGCCTATGGAACGGCGTTTTCCGCCAATCAGGCCTCCGCGCCCGGCCTTGCGACGACCAATGTGACGGGGGCCGCGACGCTCACCGCCGCCATCCAGCGCGACTATGACAGCGGGTTGTCGCTGGGCCTCAAAGGCGCCTTCGAGATTTATCACGACAAGCTTTCCGGCGACAATTACGGCAGCGATCTGGTCCAGAAAGTCTATGGCGTGGTGCAGACGGGGCTTGGCCGCGTCGAGGTCGGCATGACCGACGGGGCCGCTTATGCACTTTCGGTCACCGGGCCGGTGGTCGACGACGAAATGACGCTCGATAATCCCGACGCGACCGTGTTTCGCGATCCATCCACCGGCCGCTCGATGGTGGACATTTTTGAGCTCAATAGCGCGGTGGAATCCTCGCTCAATTATTCGAAGATCTCGTATTACACGCCCCGGCTGTTCGGCATCGAGATCGGCGCATCCTTCACGCCCTCGCAGGGCAAGGACGTGATCCCGTTCCTTTCCAACGGACCCCATGTCGCCAACCGCGAAAAAAGCATCTGGGAATCGGCGGTCAGCTATAGCGATTCCTTCGGGCCTTATTCGCTCGGCCTTTATGGCGGTTTGTCGGTCGGGCGCAACGATACCAAGACCGCCGGCCATGTCAGCCTGACCGATTGGGGTGTCGGCAGCCAGATCGATTACAACCTGAACGACGATGTGAAATTGTCGCTGGGCGGCGCTTATCGCCACGCCAACACTTACGGCTTCGACATCGACGACGCCTTGGCGCACAGCCAGACCAACAGCACTCATTTGAGCGCGATGGCGAGTTTCGGGCCCTGGCTCGTCGGCGGCGAAATCGGCGACGGCACCGCGGAAGGCACGCCCAAGCTCGGCGTGCGCGGCTATGAGGCCTCGCTCGGTTATGTCATCAACGCCAATTTTCAAGTGACGGCGGGCTGGCAGGAACTGCGCTACAGCCGCGACGCAGGCGTCTTCTATAACGGCGCATCGCGCATCCGCATGGATGGCGCCTATCTCCATCTAAAGCTTCACGTCTAGCGCGCCGATCGCGGCGAGTCCTGCGAAAGCCCCAGACGACAGAAGCAAGGCGTTTTGCGCGTCGATGCCGCCCAAAGCGTAGACCGGACGCTTGGCCGCGCGCGCGATCAGATTGGCGCGCATGGGCGAGAGCACGGCGCCCCCCGGATGGCTGGCGGTCGCAAAGACCGGCGAGAGAAACAGCGCATCGATGGGCAAGGGCAAAGCTTTGCCGAGCGCGCCAAGCGAATGGATTGCGGCGGTGATCACCAGCGCGCGGTGGCGCGCGCGAATGGCGCACGCCTGCGCCATCCGTGCCTCGGACAAATGAACACCGTCTGCTCCAAGCGACAGCGCGAGCGGAGCATCGCCCGCGATCAGCACAAAGAGCCCTCGTTGGCGCGAGATCGACAGCATGGCGCGGGCCAATTGCTTGCACCGGTCATCGTCGCGGGAGCGCACCACGACCATTGCGCCAAGCGGCAAGGCGCGCGCCGCGGCCAAGGGATCGGCGAGCCGTTCGTCATCGCTCATGAGCACCAAAGGAGGCACAGAAAAGGGGCCGCGCGCGCCAATCCGTGCCGCCGCCCTTGCCAGCCTTGCAAGCCGCGCGCTATCGCTCATCGCATGATAGGCCCCGCAGAGAATCTGGCGCTCATCCTTGCGCGCATCGAGGCGGCGCGAAAGAGCGCCGTGAAGCCGGCCGCCTTCACCCGCCTGATCGCCGTCAGCAAGGGCCATGGCATTGAGGCGATCCGCCCGGTGCTCGAAGCGGGCCACCGGCTGTTCGGCGAAAGCCGCGTGCAGGAGGCGCAGGCCAAATGGGTTGGCCTGAAACGCGAATTCCCCGACATCGAACTGCATTTGATCAGTCCGCTGCAAACCAACAAGCTGCGCGAGGCGGTGGAGTTGTTCGATGCCATCCATTCGCTCGACCGCCCCAAGTTGGTCCATGCGCTCAAAGCAGAAGCCGAGCGCGGCGGGCGCATCCCGAACCTGTTCGTACAGGTCAATATCGGCGAGGAGCCGCAAAAGGCCGGTGTCGGCCCAGTTGAGGCGGCGGATTTTGTCTCTTTGGCGCGCGGCGAACTGGGTTCCAAAGTCGAAGGCTTGATGTGCATCCCGCCCGTCGGCGATGCGCCCGCGCCCTATTTTGCCTTGCTTGCCAAGCTGGCGCAGGAATGCGCGCTGCCGCACCTCAGCATGGGCATGAGCGATGATTTCGAGACCGCGATCCGCTACGGCGCCACCCATGTGCGGGTGGGCAGCGCGATATTCGGCGCGCGCAGCTAGTTCGGCTGATAGACCGGCGCGCCGAGCCCCAGCGTCTTGCCATAAGCATAAGCGGCGCGCGCGGCGATATCCGAGCCGACGCCTTTGGCCGACATGGAACTCATCAGCGCAGTCAGATCGGGCGTCGATGCCGACAGTGTGTTGGTGATCGCGGCACCCAGCGGCGCGGGAATGCTGATCGCCGATGCTTGCTGCACGCTGGCAGGCTGCGCGGCAGTTTTGGCGTCATCGGAACCGGTCAGGAACGCCAGCACGGTATCGCCGACATTATGACCAGTGATCTTCTCGAATGCGCTGTCGGCCAGCGAGGCGACAAAGCCGATCACGCCGCCATAAAGCGTGTCGCCCGCGATCTTCTCGGGGGTGCCGATCTGGTCGCCCGTCAATTTGCGATAAAGCGTCGACACCACGGGGATGTGCTGCAGCGGATTGACGATGTCGAGAAAGTCGCCGAAGGAAAAACCGGATGCGTCCGCGCCACGCGCCGAAACGGCCGCGGCCCCAGGGCCCTGGGCCGCCGGGTTCGTCACATGGCTGGAATAATCGATCGCAGGCATGCGCCGTACCAAGCAAACGCCTTGCCAGACGGCAAAGTGTCTTTTGCGCCCTATGCGCCGCGCGGCGCTAGGCAAATCCTGCCGTCTAAAATAGATGCCCGGCCTTTTCGGCCTTGGTCTTGAGATAGGCGCGGTTGTGCTTGTTGCTGGCGAAGGCATGGCGCACCCGCGCGGCGACCTCGATGCCCGCTTCCTTCAGCCCCGCCACTTTGGCGGGATTGTTGGTCAAGAGGCGCACCGATTTGTAGCCCAGCAGCGTCAGCATTGCGGCCGCCGTGGTGTAAAGCCGTTCGTCCGCTTCGAAGCCGAGCCGCTCATTGGCCTCGAGCGTATCGAAGCCCTGATCCTGCAAGCGATAAGCGCGCAGCTTGTTGATGAGGCCGATACCGCGGCCTTCCTGCGCCAGATACAAAAGCACCCCGCCGCCCGCCTTGGCGATGACATCGATGGCACCGCGCAGCTGCGCGCCGCAATCGCATTTGAGCGAGCCCAGAAGATCGCCCGTGAAACATTCCGAATGCAGCCGCGTCAGCACCGGCCCCGGGGTGGGCGGGCGGCCAATCACAATCGCATAATTCTCGGGCGCGCCGTCGCTGGCGCGAAAAGCCACCAGTTGCGTCTCTTCCGCGCCCTTCAGGGGCACGCGGGCGCGCGTCACGATCTTCAGTTGCGCCGCTTCGTCTTTTTCGTAAGACAAAATATCGTGCAGCGAGACTTTGGGCGCTCCGGGCGCGGCGCTTTTGCGCAGCACCGCCGCCGGCAAAAGCCCCGCCAGCTTGGCCAATTTCACCGCAGCGGCGAAGGCTTCTGGAAGCGGCTCGCGCAGCACCTCGAACGGCCCCTTGAGCGGAGTGGCAAGATCGGCGGTGGGATCGGCGATGGCGCGAATGCGCTGCGCATCCATCTCGCTGATCAGCGGCAAGGCGACCACATGGGGCGTGTAGATGCGAATTTTCAAGGTGCGCGCGCGGGCGTGGCTGAGCACCAGAAAAGCGCTTGCGCGGCCCGGCTTCAGCGCTTTCTCGCCCAGGGTTTCGGCTGCCAGCATGGTCCAGCCGCCAAGACGCACTGCGCCCCCGGCCCGCAGCGCATCGACCGCGCGCGCAACACCGGAACTTGCGGCAAGGGCCGGCGTGGATTTGGGATTTGGGGGGGAGCGCCGGCGCATGGATATTCCCAATACACCCGCGCTTCGAATCCGGGTAGACTCCCTTTTTGCCCCAGAAACCCCCGGATGACGCCGTCTCATGTCCAACGCCAAGCGCGTTCTTCTGGTGGACGACGACGCCATGTTGCGCGCTTCCCTGGCCGAACAGCTGACGCTGGAAGGCCCCTATACCGTGGTGGAAGCGGGCGATTGCGCCGGGGCGCGGCCAAAAGCCAAAGACGGGCTCTATGAGTTCATGATCCTGGACGTTGCGCTTCCCGACGGCGACGGGCGCGCCCTTTGCCGCCAATTGCGCGATAGCGGCATTACCTGCCCCATCGTGCTTCTGACCGCCGCCGACACTGACGAGGACACGGTGGAGGGTCTAGGGGCCGGCGCCAATGATTACATCACCAAGCCGTTCCGCTTCGCCGTTCTGATGGCCCGTTTGCACGCCCATTTGCGCAGCCATGGGCGCAGCGAAGAAGCCATGTATCGCATCGGGCCTTATACATTCCGTCCCAGCGCCAAGCTTCTGCTTGGCGCCGACGCGACGAAGATCCGTTTGACGGAAAAAGAGACCAGCATCCTCAAATACCTTTATCGGCGCGGCGAGACAGTGCCGCGTGAGACGCTGCTGCATGAGGTTTGGGGCTATAATCCCGCGGTCACCACCCACACGCTGGAGACCCATATCTACCGGCTGCGCCGCAAGATCGAGCAAAACCCCGGCGAGGCCCGCATTCTGGTGACCGAAAGCGGCGGTTATCGGTTAATGCCTTAATTCAAGCACTTTACCTCGGATCGTTGCTAGTTTGTGCCTATGCCTGCCGGGGACGGTGGCTGTGCAAAATCACTTGTCTGTGCGTAACAGTGGGACGAGCCTATCTGTGTTGCGAAGAGGCAAGGACCGCCGGGAGATACCATGGCCAATCAAATGCATTCGATGCTGATCGGAGCCGCCATCGCGGCGTTCGTGAGCCTGCCTGCCAATGCCGGCGACTCCAATTGGACCACGGGGCCGACGAAGAGCTTCGACGTCAAATCGCTGAAAGTGGACGACGTCGTCGGCACGCTGAAGATCGACGTCAAGGACAGCGGGCCGATCACCTTGCAGATCAGCGGGCTGCGCAATCGCGTGGATGGACTGAAGATCAAACCGGGCAATGGCGCGCTCGTCATCGAGGGCCATTTTGTGGATTCGGTGTGGGATTGGTCCAACTGGTTCGACTTCTCCCATCTGGGCGACAACAAGCCCGACCAACTCGTCATTCACGCCAGCGTTCCCAAAGGTACGCCGATCAAGGTCGATGGTCTGATCGGCGATGCGACGATCGCCAGCACCTACGGCAAAATGGAATTTTCCGCCAATGGCAGCACACATTCGACGATCGGAAACGTCTCCGAAGCGAAGGTCTCGCTGGCCGGCTCGGGAAAGGTCACGCTCGGCGATGTCGCGGGGACGCTCAGCGCCGAAACGGCTGGAAGCGGCGACATTCACGCAGGCAATGTTGGTGAAGTCCATGCTGATATCGCCGGGTCGGGCTCGATCTCGACGGGTGACATTGCTCGGGGCGCCCATATCGAAATCGCCGGAGCGGGCGATTTCACGGCGGCGGGTGTCAACGGCTCGACCCATGTGGAGATCGCCGGCTCCGGCTCGGTCAATATCGCCAAGGGCGTGGCCGACCCGCTGCATGTTGAAATCATGGGTTCGGGCGACGTGACCTTCGGCGGCATGGCCGTGGACCCGCATATCGAGGCCATGGGATCGGGCAACGTCAAACTCAAGGCCTATCGCGGTAATCTTTCCAACGAAGGCAATGCCAATCTCAAGATCGGCGGTTAGCCCGGCGGGAATTGTTTAACACCTGTTAACCCTTGGAAGCCGAAGATCGCGCTTCCAAGGATCAACAGATGGCGCACAAGCAATCGGAAAACGACCGCACACGCGCGCGCATCGCGGCGGTCGCGCAAAGCGGAGGCGAGGACGAGCCGGCCCCGCCCGTCAAGCGGCCAAAGCGCCGGCGCAGCTGGCCTTATGTCGTAACGCTTGTGGCGGCTTGGGGCATCATATTCGGCGCCATCTTCTTCTCGCGTTTCCTGTCGGACCTACCTGATGTCAGCAGCCTTCTGGTCAACGGCCCCTCGCGCGACATCACGCTTCTCGACGACCGCTCGCGGCTGATCGCCCAGCGCGGCTTGACCCAGGGCGTGATGGTGGAGGTTTCCAGCCTTCCCAGCTATGTGCCCAACGCCTTTATCGCCATCGAGGACCACCGCTTCCGCTCGCATTTCGGTCTCGACCCCGTCGGACTGATGCGCGCCGCCTATGAGAACATGATGATGGGCCATGTCGTGCAAGGCGGCTCGACGCTGACCCAGCAGCTCGCCAAAAATCTTTTCCTAGAGCCCAAGCGCACCTTCGACCGCAAACTGCAAGAGGCGATGCTCGCGCTTTATCTGGAATCGCGCTACTCCAAGGATCAGATTCTCACGCTCTATCTCAACCGCATCTATTTCGGCGCTGGCGTCTATGGCATCGAAGCGGCGGCCGAGCGCTTTTTCGGTAAGCGCGCCGAGAACCTCACGCTGCCAGAAGCGGCCATGCTGGCGGGAAGCGTCAAGGCGCCGGCGCGCTACAATCCGCTGGCCGATCCCGATGCTTCCGAAGCGCGCGCCCAGGTCGTGCTGCGTGCCATGGAAGACGGCGGCTTCATCGACGACCAAACCCGCCAAGTGGCGCAGGATACCCGCCCGCGCATCGTACGCGGCACCGCGACGCCGAGTTCGGGCTATTTCGCCGATTGGGTGATTTCGCAAATTCCCGGATATATCGGCGAGACCAAGGAAGCCTTGATCGTCGAGACGAGTTTCGACCTCGAAGCCCAGGCCCAGGCCGAGCGCGCGGTCGCGGCGGGTCTCGCCGAACAAGGCGCCAAGCTTCGGGCAAGCCAGGCGGCGCTCGTCGCCATGACGCCGGACGGCGCGGTGCGCGCCATGGTGGGGGGATCGTCCTATCAGCAAAGCCCCTATAACCGGGCCACCGATGCCGAGCGCCAGCCAGGATCGGCGTTCAAGCCCTTTGTCTATCTCGCCGCCTTCGAGCACGGACATAATCCAACTGACATCATGAATGACGGGCCGGTGGACATTCGCGGCTGGAAGCCCAGCGATTTCGAAGGCGACTATCAGGGCAATATTCCCCTGACCAAAGCCTTTGCGGAGTCCTCCAATTCGGTGGCGGCGCAGCTGACCGCCGAAGTCGGCCCGGCGATCGTCGCGCGCACCGCCAAGCGGCTTGGCATCGACACCCCGCTGATGGCGGTGTCCTCGCTTGCTTTGGGCACCAGCGTGGTGACGCCGCTGGAACTCACCGCCGCCTATGCGCCGTTTGCCAACGGGGGAGTGGGCGTGGTGCCGTTCGGAATAATCATTATACGTACCAAAGACGGAAAAGTGCTGTGGCAGCGCAAGAATTCCGGAATCGGCCAAGTCGTTTCACCCGATAATGTGACGAAGATGGTTGGCTTGATGAGCGAAGTGATGGCAACCGGCACCGGCAAGTCGGCGCGCCTTCCCGACCGGCCGAGCGCGGGCAAGACCGGCACGACACAGGATTTCCACGACGCTTGGTTTGTCGGCTACACCGCCGATCTGGTGTGCGGGGTGTGGCTGGGCAATGACGACAACACGCCGATGAAGCACGCGGTAGGCGGCGGACTTCCCGCCCATATCTGGATGAGCTTCATGGAAGACGCCGAACGCGGCTTGCCCGCGCGTCCGCTGGCGGGCCAGACGGTAACCGCGTCAGCGGCAACGCCGCCAGCGGAAGAAAAGCCTGCCGAGAGCGACGGCATTCAAGGCCTGCTCGACCGGCTGTTCGGAACTTGAGCTATTTCGCCGCGTAGCGATGCAGGCTGGCGCCGTGTTGGTGCAGCCAGGCTTGCGGGCGCTTCACATCGCCCACCAATTCGCGCACCAGCTTCCAGAATCGCGGGCCGTGATTCATCTCGACGAGATGGGCCACTTCATGCGCCACGACATAATCGAGCACGAAGGGCGGCGCCAGGATAAGCCGCCAGGAAAATGACAGCGAGCGCGTCGAGGAACACGAACCCCAGCGGCTTCTGGTATCACGCACAGTGATCCGGCGGATTCGCGTGCCAAGCCTGGCAGCAAAGGCGACGGCGCGCGTCTCAAGCTCGGCGCGCGCTTGACGCTTGAGAAAATCCAGCAGACGGCGCGGTGCATGTTCGGCGCGGCCCCCGACATGGATCACGGCTTCGCCCGCGTCTAGCCAAACCGGACTGCGCCCAGCCTCGCCGCGCGCGATGACATGATCTTCCCCGCGCAAAGGAATATGCGCGCCCGGTTTGAGTTCGACGCGGACAGGCACGCGGGCGAGCTGACGGGCGATCCATTCCATCTGGCCGCGGGCGAATTCGAGCGCGCGCTCCAGTGCCCGCTTCGACGGCGCGATCACGCTGACCTCGCCGCTTGTGGGGTGCACCTTGACGATCAGCCGCCGCGCCCTTGGGTTAAGTTTGACATGCACTTCCACGGCGTGGCCTTCGACCTTCAATAGCTCGCGATGTACACGCGTTGCCTCTTTTTTACGCATGGGCTTTCCTTTTTACGCGCAACTTGCTTTGGTCTTGCGTTACCACGAGAAACACAAGTGAACGCTCGCCCCAGATTCCATCTCGCCTTCCCGGTGCGCGACCTTGACGAGGCGCGCGCCTTTTACGGCGATCTGCTCGGCTGCCAAGAAGGGCGTTCGAGTGCACACTGGATCGACTTCGATTTTTTCGGCCACCAAATTGTCGCGCATTTAAGCGCGAATGACAGCGCACATAAAGACTTTAATCGCGTCGATGGCGAAGAGGTCCCGGTGCGTCACTTCGGCGTCATCCTCGCCATGGACGCGTGGCGCGCCCTGGCGGAAAAATTGCGGCGAGAAAATGTCGCCTTTGTCATCGCGCCGAACTTGCGCTTCGAGGGACAAACGGGCGAGCAAGCGGTATTCTTTATCCAGGATCCGAGCGGCAATGCGCTCGAATTCAAAGCCTTTGACGATGAGACAAGGATTTTCGCGCGATGAGTGCAATACGCATTACGGGTTTGGCGGGCGCCTATGGTCTTGCAATGATCCTGGGCGCGCTGGGGTTTCAATATTTGGGCGGCGTCTTGCCCTGTGAGATGTGTCACTGGCAGCGCTGGCCGCATATTGCGGCGGCGGTGGTGGGCCTCAGCGGCGTGTTGCTGGTGTCAGCCGGCATTGTGGACAAGAAATACATACCGGCGCTGGCGTGGTGTGCACTGATCCTGATCGCCATTTCGGGCGCCATCGGCGCTTATCAGGCGGGTGTGGAATGGAAATTTTTTCCCGGGCCCGCTTCCTGCACCGGACCGCGCTTTGTGTTCACCGGCATGGCCGACCTTAGCCATGTGCATAATGTGGTGCGCTGCGACGAAGCCTCCTGGCGGCTGTTCGGCATTTCGCTGGCCGGCTACAACGCGCTGTGTTCGCTGGGCGCGGCGGCGCTTGGCGGCTTCGCGCTCATTCGGGGCAAGTCGTGACGGGGCGCGCCCCTCGCCCCAAAGCGCCGGGCACGACGCGCGATATTGCCGCGATGATCCGCGTCGATCACGCGGGCGAATATGGCGCGGTGCGAATCTATGAAGGTCAGCTTGCGGTGTTCGGCAAAAGCCAATCGAAGACCGCGAAAGCCATTCGCCATATGGCCGCGCAGGAACAGGACCATCTCAAAGCGTTCGATGCGTTGATCAATGAGCGGCGCGTGCGCCCCACCGCGCTGGAGCCGGTGTGGCGCGTGGCGGGATTTGCGCTGGGAGCCGCGACCGCGCTGCTGGGCGAAAAAGCGGCAATGGCCTGCACCGCTGCCGTGGAAGAAGTGATCGACGATCATTATGCGCGGCAGGTCGAAGAACTTGGGAGCAGCGATCCCGCGCTCAAGGAGACGGTGGAAAAATTCCGCGCCGACGAGATCGCCCATCGCGATACCGCGCTGGCGCATGGAGCCGAAGGCGCTCCCGCCTATGGTCTTCTCAGCGGCGCGATCAAAGCGGGATGCCGTCTCGCCATCGCGCTGTCGACGCGGCTGTGAGCGAAGACCGCCACGTCCTTCTGGCCGAAGCGTCGGCGCCGCGCCGCGCCACCGCGAATGATGCGGGCACGCTTTCGCGCCTGTTCGCCGCCGCATTCTTGCGCGATCCGGTGTTCGATTGGATCGCGCGGCCCGGCGCCAAACGCGCGGGCGCGCTGGAGCAGTTCTTCTATTGGCTGCTTCAGACGCGCGCGATTTCGTTCGGCGAGGTGTGGATGTGCAAGGGTGCGGCCGCCGCCTGGCTGCCGCCCGAGGCGCCCGCATCTCCCGGCGGACTGGTCGAGCAAATGAAATTGATGCCCCTGTTCGTCAGGCTCTGCGGCTTTGCGCGGTTGATGCGCGGCTCGGCTATGGCCGATGCGATGGAAAAGAACCACCCCGCCGAACGCCATTTCTATCTTGCCTTCATTGCGGTGGCGCCGCGGCTTCAGGGTCTCGGCCTCGGCGGTGCGTTGCTCGAAGCGACCACCAGGCGCGCCGATGCCAGCGGCGTGCCCGCTTATCTGGAAAACTCCAATCCGAAAAATACCCGCCTTTACGAACGCGCCGGTTTTATCGCCAAGCGCAACATCGCGCCGATCGGTGCGCCACAGCTTCTGGCGATGTGGCGGCCGGCGCGGCGCGATCAGGGTTCGAGTTCGCTGTCCCAATAAAGATAGTCGGTCCAGCTATCGTGCAGATAGTTTGGCGGAAAAGAGCGCCCATTGTTGCGCAGCTCGATGACGCTGGGGCGGTGGGGACGTTGGCGCGGCACCATGCCCGACTGGTTCGGCAATCTGCCGCCTTTCAAGAGATTGCAAGGCGCGCAAGCCGCCACCACATTGTCCCAGGTCGTGCGCCCGCCGCGCGAACGCGGGATGACATGATCGAAGGTGAGGTCCTCGTCGGCGCCGCAATATTGGCACTCGAAGCGGTCGCGCAGAAAAACATTGAACCGCGTAAAGGCAGGATTGCGCGCCGGGCGAATATAGGTCTTGAGCGAGACGACCGAAGGCAGGCGCATTTCGAAAGAGGGCGAGCGCACCGTGCGGTCGTATTCCTCCAGGATATTCACCCGTTCGAGGAACACGGCCTTGATCGCATCCTGCCAGGACCACAGCGACAACGGATAATAGCTCAACGGCCGGAAATCGGCGTTGAGCACCAGGGCCGGGCAATTGTTCGCACTGCGCGCGACGGCTAACACGACAGAATCCCTTTGAAGACGGCGCCTCCTCTTGCTTGGCCAAGTTTACGGGCAAGTTGGCTTTAAGCCAAGCCTGCCCGAATGTTACGCGATTCGCTGTGACGTAATGGCGACGCTCAGCGCAGCGCGCAGCAGATTTCGCCGGCCGATTTGAGCCGTCCGGCAAAGGCCAGCGCGAGAAACCGCGCGGCCATATCGATTTCCACCGCGTCGATGCCATGGGCCAGCCCCCCCGACATGTGCCATTGCACGGGGTAGCCGCTTGCCCCGAGCAGCGTGGCCGCCGCGAACAAGGCATCGGGCGGGATGACGTTGTCGGCGTCGCCATGGGCCAGCAGGATCGGCACGCCGCCGGTTTCGCTGTGCGGCGGCGGTGCGGTGAGCATCCCCGAAAAACCCACGATTGCCGCCGGGCGCATGGCGCGAAGCCCGACATGCAGCGCCATCATGGTGCCCTGGCTGAAGCCGATCAGCGCCAAGCGATCTGCAGTGAGATCAAGGCGCAAAAGCTCCGCGGCCAGAAAGGCCTCGAGCGCGCCCGCCGCGCCTTCGACGCCTTTGTGCATATCGCGCGGATCGAGCCGCGAAATGGGAAACCATTGATAGCCCGCGCCGGGGCATTGCTCGGGCGCATTGGGGGAAACAAAGGCCGCGCCGGGAAGGGCGCGCGCCAGGTGCGGCGCCAGGCTGATCAGGTCGTTGCCGTCTGCGCCATAGCCATGGCACAGCACGACGAGATGGCTGGCTTTGCCGCTTTTGGGCGGCAGACGCGGGCCGGAGAGTGCCATTCGCGTTCGGTCCGATTAGATTGCGCCCCATGATTGTCACGCGCTTCGCGCCGAGTCCAACCGGGCTTCTGCATCTGGGCCACGCCTTTGCGGCGATGACGGCCGCGAAGATGGGCGAGCGGTTCCTGGTTCGCATCGAGGATATCGATGCCGCGCGCTGCCGGCCGCAGTTCGACACCGCGATCTTGGCGGATTTGAAATGGCTGGGCCTGTCCTTTGAAGAGCCGGTATTGCGCCAATCGCAGCGCCTGGCGGCTTATCGCGCGGCGCTGGATGGGCTTGCGGCGCGGGCGCTGGTTTATCCGTGTTTCTGCACGCGAAAGGGGATTGCCGAAGAAATCGCGCGCGCGGTGGAGGCACCACATGGTCCTGACGGCCCAATCTATCCAGGGACCTGCCGCGCGTTGAGCAACCAAGAGCGCACCAAACGGATGGCGGCGGGCGAGGCGTATGCGTTGCGCCTCGATGTTGGCAAAGCTGCGGGCGAGGTCGGCGAGCTGTGCTTCGAGGAGCGCGGCGCCGGACCGAACGGGGAAACGGGACACGTCCGCGTCGATCCACTATTGTTCGGCGATATCGTGCTGGCGCGTAAAGATATGCCCGCTGCCTATCATTTGGCGGTCGTGGTCGATGACGCATTCCAAGGCGTGACGCTTGTGACGCGCGGCAACGATCTGTTCGCCTCAACTCCTGTGCAAAGATTGCTGCAGGCGCTGTTGGTGCTGCCCGCACCCGCTTATGCCCATCATCATCTGATCCTGGATGAGCGGGCCAAGAAATTCTCCAAGCGCGACTACGCCGTGACGCTGCAGGCCTTGCGCGAAGCGGGCGTGACGCCGCGGGAAATTTGCGCCCGGCTCGGTTTGTGAAACTCAGGCAGCGTCGATAATATCGCGCAGATAAGCGATGTAATCCGCGAAAGCGCGCCGTCCCTGTTTGGTCAGCGCAAGGCGGGTGCGCGGGCGCTTGGCGACGAAATCTTTTTCGACGGCCAGATAGCCGGCCTCTTGGAGCGTTGCGATGTGCGCGCCGAGATTGCCTTCGGTTGCCGACACCAGATCCTTCAAGCGAACGAATTCGATTTGTTCGCCCTCAGGCAGCACTTTGAGCGCGGAGACGATTTTCAAGCGCACAGGCTGATGGATGATGGGATCGGGTTGTTCCATGATCACACCCGCCGGAACCAGAAACCAGCCAGGATCAACCCGCCGCCTCCAACGAACGCCATTAACAGAAGATAGTGCTCGCTCAGGAAGTAGTATCCGACGAGCGTGACAGCGATCACCAGCGCGCCCAGAATCAGATAGCGCGCGCCAGCCCATAGTCCGACGCCGCAATAGATCGTGCCGACGAGCAAAGCCGGGAAGGCGGCGGGTTGCAAACCGTGGATCGGTCCCATGATGGAGTAAGTCGCTCCCATGAAGACCAAAAGGAGGGCAACGAGGCCGAACACCCGCAATCCTATCGTGCGCCCCTTCGCGGCATTCGCCGCGTCGCGCGAAGCCGTCGCTTTTCCGATCACAAAAGAGACGATGGTGCCGGTGAATACGAGACCTCCCCAGATGAAATTTGCCAGGTGCGGATAGAGATCGGTGGCGCCATAGCCGAGCACCCAGATGATGCCCCACAGAATGAGATGCGGCGAGGCTTTGCTGTAGCCATAGGCTTGAGCACTGCGCCTTGCGGCGCGTTCGACGTCTGACAGTGAATCGGCGGCTTCTTTGGAGCTGAGTGACATGATCTGGCGATGCCTCATTTGACTGTACAGATAGCTCTATATTACAGAGTAATCTGTGTCAATACGCGCAAACTATGGGACACTATCGTTTAATATCAATTGGTTACGACGCTACCAGTCGTTCAAGCCTTGGAAATGGGCGAAGCCTGCCGGGCGCGCCCAGCCCTGCCATTCGGCGCGCAGCCGCGTGGTCGTTCGCGGGCTGGCCGTGCCTTGGCCAAGCCCCAGGATCTCGAATTCGGCGCAGCCCTTGAAGGGACTGCCCTGCGGCGCGGGCAGATGGGAGTCGGGGTGGCCGAGACTGGCATAGTCGGAATCTTCCACCCCATCGCTTGCCAGGACGATTGTCGTGGGCAAGTCCGCGCAGCCGATGCTGTGGGACACATTGTCGAGGAAGGCGAGAATATTGGTATTTTCCTGGGCACGCCATTTGCCGCTCTTCACCAGCATCGGCGTGCCTGCGATCAGCCGCTCAATGTCGGCGGCGACATTGGCGGGGCGATTTCGCACCGACAACACCGCGTCATAAGCAAAGGTGTTGGAGGTGGCGTCGTAATTGCCGAAGGTGCGCACATGCACTTCGGAGCCGAAGCCGAGGCCCCGCACAATCGCGGCCACCCGCGCCCCGACTTTGGCGGCAAAGGCCGGATCGGCGATCAACGGATTGCTGCGCGACAGGTCGAGCCCAATGACGATGCGCGCGCGCGCGGGCGCGGCGTCGTCCGTCTCAGGCGAGCCCGCCGCCGTTTCGGCGATCAGCGCGCCGCCACCGATCAGGGCGCCGGCCGTTGCCGCAGCGAGGAGGATTTTGCGCATCATTGCGAGACGGTCCCCGGTTACGGTTTGCGGTCGGCTAGTTCAAGCAAATGAAGCTGGGCAAGCTGCTTCTGGCGATGTTTGTAATCGTGCGAAATGTGAAAGTTGCGCACGTTGTTCTCAACCGTCTGCATATAGAGGGCGGCGACCGTGGTCACGATGAAAAACACCACACTGGCGAAGGCCAGCCAGAACCAGGAATCGGCGGCGGCAAGCGAGGATTGGGACAGCTTGGGCAAGCCCAGCGAAAATCCGTCGCCGGCGCTAGCCGTTTGCATGACGGCGGGCTGGGCCTTGGTTTCATTGGACGAACCGAGGAGCTGATCGATGGAATTGGAGGACGGCGCCGCCGCGTCGCGCTGTTCCAGCGTCGTGGACGTGCCGCCGGCCATATTGTTGTAGGCGACGAGATAGCCCAGCCCCCCGATCATCACGATTGCCAGCACGAAGGCCGTCACGATCATCGTGTTGCGGCCATAGACACCAGTGATTTTCAGCATGAAATGGACGATGAGCACCGCGAAGATCACCTGCAGGCTCTTGAAGATCACCGAGGACTGCAAGCTCTTGGGCACTTCCATGAATTCATTGGCCAGCGCGCGCGTCCACACTTCGCGGATGATGTGGTAATCGACGAACATCGCCAAGCCCACGATCACAATCGCGATCACGATGGCCGCTATATACAGCGGCCGGTAATGGGCAACTTGGCGGCTTTTTTCGGTGTTGCGCGCGATGACGACCGCATCGTCGGCCTCTTGCGCGTTTAAGGCTGGTGGCGGCGCTTCTTTCTCGTCCTCATCGTCCTTCTTGCCGAACGCGAAAAGACGGGTGAGCACGCCATCGTTTTTGGGATGCTTGGCGGCGACGCGTTCGCCCTGCTTGACCCAATCGGGACCCCAACTCGGATTGTCGACCGGCGTTTTCAGCCGCTCGACCAATTGTGCCTTCAGCCGGGCACGAACCGCGCCCGTCATGGCCTCGGCGCCGGCAAGCGACTTGGCCTCGCGGTCAAAATCCTCGGGGCTGAGGCCGTGGAGCAGTTCGTGCGATAGTGTCGTGCGTGCTTTGGGCGCCGATGCTTGCTCGTCTTCGCGTGGCCGATAATAAGCGATCATGGCTCTCCCCCCTCGCGTTTTGCGGACCAACGCCCCGCTCATATAGTAAACGAACTGTTATGAGACGGTTTTGGGGTGGGAATGGGGCAATCATGCCATAATTGAAGTTCCAGCTTTACAAGCCCAGAGGGAAAAGCGATGCGCGCCGCCCCTTTTGCCTTGCTCGCCGCCATAATATTCGTCGCCGGCGCGACCGCCGGTTCGCGCCAGGAAAGAGGTTCATGATGGTTCACCCGATCGACGATCTGTTCGCAACCATTGCCGCGCGCAAAGGCGCCGATGCGAAGCTGTCCTACACGGCGAAGCTTCTGAGCTGCGGGGTGGAGCGCTGCGCCAAGAAGTTCGGCGAGGAAAGCATTGAGCTGGCGCTGGCCTGCGTAACGGGAAACAAGAATGCCGCCATCAGCGAATCCGCCGACGTGCTCTATCATTTGCTGGTGCTGTGGGCTGCCGTCGGTATCGCGCCGCAAGATGTCTATGGCGCGCTCGCGGCGCGCGAAGGACAATCCGGTTTGGAAGAGAAAGCGGCGCGCAAGAAAGACTAAACGCTAGTTTTTGTCTTTGCCGCTCGTTTCCTCGGCGAGGCTTTTCACCAGATCCAGAACGCGCTTGCGTACTTTGGGATCCTTGATGCGCATATAGGCGAGCGATAGCTGCAAGCCTTCGCCGCTCGACACGAACTCGAGCACCGGCGGCGCTTCGTTTTCGGCGAAGCCCGGCGCATTGCCCAATTGTTCGGTGACGCTCTCGTAGAAATAATGGATCGGCACGCCCAGGATGCGCGCTATCTCAAACAGCCGACCGGCGCCGATCCGGTTCACGCCCTTCTCGTATTTTTGCACTTGCTGGAAGGTCAGACCGAGAAGCTCGCCGAGGCGCTCCTGGCTCATGCCGATCATCATGCGCCGCAGCCGGAGCCGGCTTCCAACTTGACCGTCGATGGGGTTCGCTTGTTTTTTTGGCAAGGGCTTTGACACTGATTTTGTTGTTGCGCTGACCTTATCCGTTCGTACGCGGAAACGAAAACACCAAAACGCATACAGGACGCAGCCAGCGTCATTTTCCTTTGGAAAACACCCAGCTAAGCCCGGTACAGACACCCATCATGAGCCAGAACCACAAGTCGTGCATGCGAGAATAGGGTGTTTGTGCAATCGCTGCGGGAAGCGGCCCATCCAAGACACCCGCTTGGCCGATATCGAGCCTCGCAGTGATTCGTCCCAGCGGGTCTATGATGGCTGTTATTCCCGTATTGGCTGCACGCGCCATCGCAATGCCCTCTTCGATTGCGCGGGCGCGCGCGACAAGCAGATGTTGTAGCGGACCGGCCCAAGGACCAAACCACGAATCATCCGAAACGTTGACAAACCACCCAGGTCTGGCGCTGCCGACCACGGCGCCGGGAAAGAGAATCTCATAGCAAATTAAAGGGCCTGCCGACGGTGCGCCGGGAATATTGACCGTGTGCGGACCGTCTCCGGCGGCGAAACTGCCCGTGATCCCTGTGAGTTTGGTTAGACCAAATGCGCCAAGGGTTTTCTCGAACGGCAGATATTCCCCGAACGGCACGAGATGGGATTTGTCGTAGGTGTCGAGAGGCGCCCCGCCGCGTCCGAAGACATAGAAGCTGTTGTAATAGTGCAGCGCGCCTTCGCGGTCGCGGCCCGGGCGGATCGCACCCGTCATCAGGATCGCGCCGTTGTCGGTAAGTCGGGCGATGTCGTCCAACGCGTCGAATTCGTCGTATCGCAGGTACGGGTCGGTGGCGGCCTCAGGCCAGACAATGATGCTGGGGGCCTGTTGGGCGGACGCCGTGCTCAGCGACAACAGCCGCTCCCAGTTTCTGCGGGCGAATCGCAATTGGATTTTTTCCGCCTGCGGAATATTCGGCTGAACCAGGCGCAGGTGCACGCCCGGCACATCGCGCGTCGGGACCAGCGCCAACCGTACCTCGCCGCCAAGCCACAGGGCCATGAATAATCCCGCCATGATCGCGGGCAAGCGCCAATTCAACCTTACACGGAACAAATCGGCCAGCGAGGCGCCGAACAGAATCGTCAGGAGCGACAAGCCATAAGCGCCGAACAGCGCCATGCTTTGTAAGACGCCGAGCGAGGCACCCCAGCCATAGGCCTCAATGTTCCAGGGAAAGCCCGTCAGCACATGGCCGCGCAGCCATTCGGCAAGCGTGTAGCAGATCGTAAATATGAAAATGCGCGCCGGCCCCGGACGCCAGAGCGCACATGCCGCCGCGGCCGCCGCCGCGATGAAGAGCGCCAGCCCGCCGGGGAACAGCATGACGACAAACGGAATTTGCCAAGCATGCGCACCGGGATCGACCAGAAAGGGAAAGACAATCCAGTGCAGCCCTGCGAGGAATTGCCCGAAGCCGAATGCAAGTCCGGTAAGCGCTGCCATGCGCACCGGACGGGCACGCTCGCGCGCGCCGTCGATCAGCAGCACCAGCGCCGCAAACCCAAGCAGCAAGAAAGGGAACAGATTAAACGGCGCGAAACCCAGCGCCGACACAAGGCCCACGGCCCAGGCGAACAGAAGCCTGCGCCAACCCTCGAGGCCGCGCACCCACGCGCCTGCCTGGCCGAAAAAAGAAATCATCGCTCGCCTGCGTTGCCTTGTGCGGTCAGCGGGCGAATGCGCAGGCGCTTGACGCGCCTGGGATCGGCCTCAAGGACCTCGAATTCGTAGCCGGCCGGATGGGCGACGATTTCGCCGCGCGGCGGCACGCGCCCCAAAAGCGAAACCACCAGGCCGCCGAGCGTGTCGATATCCTCTTGGGTTTCATCCAAGGGAAATTCGATGCCCGTCTCGTTCTTGAAATCTTCCAGATCGATGCGCGCGTCGGCGACGAAGCCGCCGCCGGGAAGCGGGCGGGCATGAGGCGCTTCTTCGTCATGCTCGTCGGCGATGTCGCCGACGATTTCCTCGATGATGTCTTCGATGGAAACCAGGCCGTCAGTGCCGCCATATTCGTCGATCACCAAGGCGAGATGGGTGTGCGAGGTTTGCATCTTGAGCAGCAGGTCGAGGACCGGCATGGACGGCGGCGCGAACAGGATGTCGTGTTTGATCCTGGCAATGGGCGTCTCGTTCAAACGAAAATTTCCTTCCCCCGCGGGCTCCAGGAGCGCCAGCACGCTTTTGAGATGGACTTGCCCGATGGGGTCGTCGAGCGTTTCGCGGTAAACCGGCAATCGCGAATGCTGCGCTTCGCGGAACAAGACGACGAGATCGGCCAGCGAAGTTTTTTCCTCCACCGCGACAATGTCGGCGCGCGGCACCATGACATCCTTGACCTTGAGCTCGCCGAATTTGAGCAGATTGGCGAGCATGGTGCGTTCCTGCACCGACAGATCGGGACTCTGGCGATCACTTTCCTCAATCACCTCTTGCAGGCTTTCGCGGATGGAAGACGCCGCGTCTCCACCGCGCAAGAGTTGCGCTAGGCGTTTCAGCAGCGATGGCGCTTTGTCGCCGTCATCGAGGGGCGCGGCGCGGCTTGGGTCGCTCATGCGGCCCGCCGTCCATAGGGATCGGCGATGCCCAGCGTCTTGAGGATTTGGACCTCCAAGGGCTCCATGAGCTTCGCTTGGCGCGCGGTCACATGATCGAACCCGGCCAGATGCAATACGCCGTGAACGGCAAGATGGGTGGCATGGTCGGCGAAGGCCTTGTCGCCATCCTTCGCCTCGCGCGCCGCGACGCCATAGGCAATGGCGATATCGCCGAGATAATCCTCGCCATTGGCCGCGGCGCGAAAAGACAAGACATTGGTCGGCTTGTCCTTGCCGCGAAACGACAGGTTAAGGGCGCGAAGCTCGTCGTCGCCGGTGAGCAGGATGGTCAGCGCCGTGCCGCGCCCGACGCCGGACTTCGTCAGCGCTAGCGCGGCGGCGCGTTTGAGGCGCGCGCCAAGCCCGCGCGCTTTGCGCCATTTGGCGTCTTGAATCAGCAGCGTGATGCTCAAGCTTCGCCCTTGTCTTCGCTCTTGCCGTCGCGCTTGTCGGAGGCCTTGCGCACAGTGCGCTTCAGCGTGCGCCCGACACCCGCGCCTTGCTGCGCCGCATTATAAGCGGTGACAATGCGCGTGACGAGGGCATGGCGCACGACGTCTTTCTCACCGAAATGGGCCACCGCCGCCCCTTCGATGTCGCCAAGGATATCCAAGGCCTGCTCAAGCCCCTCGCCGCGCCCGCCGGGCAAATCGCTTTGCGAAGGATCGCCGGCGACGACCATGCGCGATTCCTCGCCGAGCCTCGTCAGGAACATCTTCATCTGGGTCGCGGTGCAGTTCTGCGCCTCGTCCAGAATGACGAAGGCGCGGCTGAGCGTGCGCCCGCGCATGAAAGCGAGCGGGGCGACCTCGATGATGCCCTGCTCCATCAGCTTCAGGCAACTGTCGCCCATCACATCGAACAGCGCGTCGTAGAGCGGGCGCAAATAGGGATCGATTTTTTCCTTGAGATCGCCGGGAAGAAATCCCAGCCGCTCGCCGGCCTCGAGCGCGGGTCGCGAGAGTATAAGCCGTTCGACGCGGCGCTCGTAAAGCAGATGCGCGCCGAATGCTGCCGCCAAATAGGTCTTGCCCGTGCCGGCAGGGCCGATGGCGAAGACCAAGGGATGGGTGCGCATCAAATCGAGATAGGCGCCTTGCGCGGGCGAACGCGCGCGGGTGGAATGCGCCGCCCAGGTTCTAAGCGCCGGCGAGCCGATCCCTGCCGCCAGGCCGAGGCTTGGCTGTTCGCCGGAGAAGCGGATTTCCAGAATCGAGTTCGGCGGCGCCAATCGTCTCGCCTGCTTCGAGGCGCGCATAGAGAGCGCTAAGCACGCCGGCGGCGCGTTCGCGCGATGCCCCTTCGATGGAAACAAGATTGCCCCGCATGGCAAGGCGCACGTCAAGCTTCTGTTCGAGGCGCACAAAGTGTTTCTGATGCGGCCCCGAAAGGCCCGCCAGCAACGCATTGTCGGGAAATTCGAGCGTCACTGCCTGGCGCGTGCGCTTTGCCGCCGGGCTCAATGCACAAAGACCTTTGACATGGCGGCGGGGCTGGCAAGCGCGCCGCGCAGCGAATTTCCCATCACCGATTCGATGCGAACCTGCGCAATCTCTCCGATCAACGCGGCCGCATTCTCGACATGGACGGCCTGCAAATAGGGCGTGCGCCCAACCGCTTGACCCGGCTCGCGCCCCGGCTTCTCGAACAAGACGGCCATGATGCGCCCGGTCGCGAACGCATTGAATTCATCTTGTTGCGCGATAATCAGGGACTGCAAGGCTTGAAGACGCGCATCTTTCACGTCTTCGGGGATTTGCGCTTTTGCCGCGGCGGCGGGCGTACCGGGCCGTGCGCTGTATTTGAACGAGTAAGCTTGGGCGTAACCCACCTGGCGCACCAGCGCCATGGTGGCCTCGAAATCCGCGTCGCTCTCGCCGGGAAAGCCGACGATAAAATCAGACGACAAGGCGATGTCCGCGCGCGCGGCGCGAATGCGTTCGACGATGCGAAGATAGTCGGTGGCCGTGTGCTGACGGTTCATGGCATCCAGCACCTTGTCCGAGCCCGACTGAGCCGGCAGATGCAGATAGGGCATCAATTCGTCCAACTCGCCATGGGCGGCGATGAGATCCTCGCTCATGTCATGCGGATGAGAGGTGGTATAGCGCAGCCGCTCGACGCCGCTTTGCGCCAGGGCGCGCAAGAGACGGGCAAGGCTCCATGGTTCGCCGCCCGGACCCTCGGTGCGATAGGCGTTGACGTTCTGGCCGAGCAGTGTGATCTCGCGCGCGCCTTGGGCGAGGAGATGACTTGCCTCGGCAATTATATCAGCAGCGGGACGCGAATATTCCGGCCCGCGCGTATAGGGCACAACGCAAAACGTACAGAATTTGTCGCAGCCTTCCTGCACGGTAAGAAAGGCCGTGGGTCCGCCCGCGCCTTGCCGCGGCAGCGAATCGAATTTCGTCTCGACGGGAAAATCGGTTTCGAGTG
The DNA here is from genome assembly GCA_963849895.1 of uncultured Alphaproteobacteria bacterium. Classification (GTDB taxonomy): domain Bacteria; phylum Pseudomonadota; class Alphaproteobacteria; order Micropepsales; family Micropepsaceae; genus Rhizomicrobium. The sequence goes on along the minus strand of CAWKIU010000003.1, from coordinate 144,356 downwards.
GGTGGCCGCCCTCGCGCGCGCGCCGTGCGATCATTTCGGGCAAGCGGTGATAGGATTGTGGCCCGACGACGAGATCGACCGCGCCCTGGCGCGCCAGAATTTGCGCGCCTTCCGCCTGAGCGACGCAGCCGGCCACCGCGATGGTCATCGCGCCGCCGCGCGCATCTTTCAACTTTTTCAAACGGCCAAGTTCGGAATAGACTTTTTCGGCGGCCTTCTCGCGGATATGGCAGGTGTTGAGGATCACCATGTCGGCGTCCTCGGGCGCGCCGGTCAAGGCATAGCCCAGCGGCGCCAGAAGATCCGCCATGCGGCCGGAATCATAGACGTTCATCTGGCAGCCATAGGTCTTGATGAAGAGTTTTTTCATCGCTTTGAGTTATCGCCAATCGGCGCATCCGCCGCAAGCAAACCGCTCATGGGGCGGCCTTCGCCAACGCGCCGTCGGCCGGGGGCGCGGTTTTTCCACGCGACGCGGGAATTCCGTTCAAAGCGCGCATGAGGCCTTGGCGAACCACGGTTTCGGCCAAGGCCGCAACCTCCTTGCGCCCGCCCGCCCGTTCCACCGCGATGGGCGGGTGAAATTCCACCACGGCTTCGAACGGACCCGTCTTCAGGGCTTCCCAAAGATGGGGCAGCAATTCCATATCGCCATACCATGCATAAAGGGCGCGGTTCTCACGCCCCATCGGCATTCCGTGCAGGCCGACATAAGCAATAGAGACCGGTTGCACCGTGATCTCCTGCGCATCGTCGGCGATGCCGGTTTCGAGCTGCGCTTCCGCCGCGCCGATCAGTGCGCTCTTGAACTTGTGCACCCGATTGCCGTCGCTGGAGGTGCCTTCCGGGAACAGCACCAGCGCATCGCCCGCGAGGAGACGCGCCCTGAGCACTTCGCGCGATTCCCCGGCGCGGCTTTTCTTGCTGCGATCGATGTACACGGTTTCCTGCAGCGTCGCCATCAAGCCGAACAGCGGCCAGCTTTTGACTTCGCTCTTGGCGACGAATGAAACCTGGGCCGCCGCCGCGAGGATAATAATATCGAAATAGCCCGTGTGGTTCGCCACCATCAAGACGCCGCGATCCTGGACGGGCGTGCCCAAAACCGTGACGCGGACGCCGAACAGATTGCACAGGATTTTTTGGAAGCGGTGGGGAAATGACTTGCGACTCTTCAGCCTGAACGTCAGCGCAAATTGCTGCCAAGGAATGCTGAGCAATGTCAGGGCAAGAAATATCACCAATATGGCGATCGCGCGCAGCGTCGTCATGATGATCTCAGCGCGCCTTTTTCGGCACGCCGTAAAGTTCGAGGCGATGATCGACGAGTTCGAAGCCCAGTTCCTCCGCCACGCGCCGCTGCAAGCGTTCGATTTCCTCATTGCGGAATTCGATGACGTTGCCCGACTGGATGTCGATCAGATGGTCGTGGTGGGATTCGGGCAGTTCCTCGTAACGCGAGCGCCCGTCGCGAAAATCGTGGCGTTCCAGAATGCCGGCATCCTCGAACAGCTTCACGGTGCGATAGACGGTGGCGATGGAGATATGCGGATCGAGGCTGGAGGCGCGTTTGTAGAGTTCCTCCGCATCGGGGTGGTCGGCGGCCTCGGACAGCACCCGCGCGATGACGCGGCGCTGCTCGGTCATCCTCAGCCCTTTGTCGATGCAGAGTCTCTCAATGCGTGTGGAGGGGTCCGCGTGGTCCATAGCGGGCAGTTTAGTCGAAAGATGAGCATTTACCCAAGGTCGAAGTGGAAGTTTTGCACGAAAAACGAGCGCATCCTGTCCGCCCTCGCCTGGCGCGGTGTAATAGGCCTTGCGCCGACCGACTTCTTCGAAACCGAGCCGCAGATACAGAGTTTTCGCGGCTTCATTGGCCTCGCTCACTTCCAGGAACAGGGTCTGGGCACCCATCTGCGCTGCGTGCCCAGCCCCCGCCGAGACCAGGGCGGCCCCAAACCCGCGCCTTCGTGCCGCAGGCGCAACCGCGAGCGTCAATATCTCGGCCTCGCCGCCCGCCGCTCGGATGAGCACGAGTCCTTCCGCCCCCTCGCGACAAGCGAAGACGCCAGGCTGGGCCATCAGCTTTGCAATCCAATCGGCGCTCCAAGCTTCGTCGAAAGACGCGGCATGCACGGCGGCGAGACATTCGGTGTCGCAGGGATGGGTGAGCAGCACTGCGCTCATGGCTTGGCGCCCGGCAATTTGGCATCAGGTGCGCGCAGATAGAGCGGACGGGGCGGGTTTCGCAGGGGTTCGAGCAGCGAGGCGAGGCGCGCGACCCAAACCGCATCGGGGGCGAGAATATCGGCGACGACAGGTTCGAGCGGCGCCATCGCCTCAGCCATTCGCGCCGCAGCGCTTCCCGCAAGCACGATTGGCGTGCTGCGATCGCGCAGCACCGCGAGCGCATTATCGAACGTCATCACGCTGGCGGCGCGTTCGGCGCCCGCGCCGATGATTTCGATATAGACCTCGCCGCGGCGTGCGTCGTGCACGGCGGCGGCAATCGCGATGCCCGATTGCGCGCGGGCCTCTTCGGCCATCGCTGCCAGACTGGTCACCCCGACAAGGGGCTTGCCCGTCGCCACGCGCAGGGCGCGCATAAAGGCGAGGCCGACGCGCTGGCCGGTGAAGGTTCCCGGCCCCACGGTCACCGCAAGTTTGTCGAGCGCAGAAAAATCAAAGCCCGCCATCACGGCTTGGACCATCGGCGCCAATGCTTCGGCATGACCGCGCTGCATGACGGCGAACTTCGCGGCGAGCAGGCGTTCGCCGTCCAGCAGCGCTGCGGAGCAGGCGCCAAGTGCGGTATCGACGGCGAGGATCTTCACCGCCGCCCTCAATCGATCCGGCAGGCTTCGTCGAACGACAGACGCTCGGCGCGCGGGTGCAAATGGGCCGGATCGCCATAGCCCAGATTGCATAGGAAATTGGATTTCACTTGCGTACCCGCAAAGAACGCCCGGTCGACACCGTCATTGTCGAAGCCCGACATCGGGCCGCAATCCAATCCCAAGGCGCGCGCGGCGACGATGAAATAGCCGCCCTGCAGCGAGGCGTTGCGAAGCGCGGTGACACGGGCAAGCTGCGGATCGGCGAAGGCGTCCGCGAGCGCGGCGTTGAGCTTGGGCATAAAGCGCGCAAATTCAAGATCGTAGGCAAGGATCGCAGTCGCCGGCGCGCTCATCGTCTTGTGCACATTGCCGGCGTCGAGATGGGGCCGCAGCTTTTCCTTGGCCTCATGCGAGACCACGAACACAACGCGCGCCGGGCAGCAATTGCCGCTTGTCGGTCCCCAGCGCGTCAGATCGTAAATCGCCATCAAAAGCGCGGGGCTGACCGGCTTGTCCTGCCAATGGCGGTTGGTGCGCGCGGCGCGAAAGATGGTGTCGAGCGCTTCGTCGTTGATGGCGTGGGACACGGGGCGCTCCTTTTTGCGAATCGGGCAAGCGAATCGCTGCCCCGCGAAAGTCGCAGAAACCGGCGCGGGATCAAACCGCTTCGACGGCGCTCACCTCGGGAACGTAGTGACGCAGCATGTTCTCGATCCCGTTCTTCAGCGTCATGGTCGAAGACGGGCAGCCCGCGCAGGAGCCGCGCATGTGAAGGAAGACGACGCCCGATTTTTCGTCGAAGCCCTTATAGATGATGTCGCCGCCGTCTTGGGCAACCGCCGGGCGGACCCGTGTCTCGATCAATTCCTTGATTTGGGCCACGACCTCGTTGTCGTCGTCGCTGGAGGTTTCCTCGGTCTCTTCGGCACCGCCTTCGATCAGCGGCAATTCGCGGGTGAAATGCTCCATGATCGCGCCCAAGATCGCAGGCTTGAGATGCTTCCAATCGCCGTCGGCCTTGGTCACCGAGATGAAATCGGAGCCGAAAAACACCCGCTCGACCTCCGGCGTCTCGAATAGCGCGCGCGCCAGCGGCGAGCGCTGCGCCGCTTCACGGGAGGGAAAATCGGCGACAGAACCCTCGCCCATGACCTCGCGTCCGGGCAGGAATTTCAAGGTTGCCGGATTGGGCGTTGATTCGGTCTGGATAAACATGGGCTTAGCTTTCCGGGGCTTTCTGGAGCAGTTCCAATCTATCTCTAGTACATGGACCTCTCGAGCCGTCATATCAAGGCGGTCAAAAGTCCGAGATCAGACCCTTCTTTTCCCAATCGCCATAACGGGTTGGCTCGGGTCCCTTCGCCCCGCCCTGTTCGGCGGGCCCAGGCTGCGGCGGTGGCGCCGCGCGGCGGCGGGCCTGCGCCTCCGCAAGCGCACGTTCAGCCGCTTTGGCGATGCGGTCTTTGATCGCCGCCTTGGGCGTCTTTGCCGGTGGTTTTGCCGTCTTGGGTTTGGCCATTTGGCGCTCAGCTTGACCTCTTGGCCAAAGACCATACATCACCCCTGGCGCTTTCTGCGAGGATGCCGCTTTGAACACGCTGCGAACCGGGCTTTTGATGGCGGGGCTGACTGGGCTTTTTGTCGCGGTGGGCTTTTTGGTCGGCGGCCTCACTGGGATGATGTTTGCGTTCCTCTTCGCGGTGGCGACCAATTTCTTCGCTTACTGGAATGCCGACAAAGTCGTCCTATCGATGTATCGCGCGCGGGTGGTGGATGACGTCACGGCGCCGCGTCTGGTTCATATTGTGCGCCAGCTTTGCCTTACCGCCGATCTTCCCATACCCAAAGTCTGCATTGTCGATAGCGAGCAGCCCAACGCCTTCGCCACCGGGCGCAATCCGCAGCACGCGGCGGTCTGCGTCACCTCAGGACTTTTGGCGCGCGTCAGCGACGAGGAACTCGCCGGCGTGCTCGCCCATGAACTTGGTCACGTGAAAAATCGCGACACGCTGACCATGACGCTCACCGCCACCATCGCGGGCACGGTTTCGATGCTCGCGAATTTCGCCTTCTTCTTCGGCGGACGGCGCGGGCCTTTGGGAATTTTCGGCGTGTTGCTGGTATCGATTCTTGCCCCCATCGCCGCCGTGCTGGTGCAGATGACAATCAGCAGGACGCGCGAATTCGAAGCCGACCGCTTGGGCGCCGAAATTTCCGGGCGCCCCTTATGGCTGGCCTCGGCGTTGGAACGCATCGACAAGGCAGCACAGGCGAGCGACAATATCGAAGCCGACGCCAATCCGGCAACCGCGCATATGTTCATCGTCAATCCGCTGCATGGTGGATTCGCGGGATTATTTTCCAGCCATCCATCCACCGCCGAACGCGTCGCGCGGCTGCGTGCCATGGCAGGCAAATCTCCAATACCGGTCGGTCCATGGAATTGAGCGCGGGCCTTGGCGCACGGACGGCCGCGCAAACCATTCTGCGTGAGGTCTTGCAGCGCCGCCGCCCGCTTGATGCGGTGCTTGGCGCAATGACACATTTGGATGTGCGCGATGCAGGCTTCGCGCGCGCAATCGCCAGCGAAACTTTTCGGCGTTTCGGCCAATTGGAAGTGCTGATTCGCGAATTCGTACCCAAGCCGCTCGATCGCAATCGCGCCGGAGCGACAACAGAGATCGTGCTGGCGGGCGCATGCGAGCTCTTGTTCCTGGACGTGCCGGCGCACGCCGCTGTCGATGCCGCCAATCGGCTGGCGCTGGCCGACGACAAGGCGAAGCATTTCAAGGCGCTGATCAATGCCGTGCTGCGCCGCGTGGCGCGCGACGGAAAGGCGATCATCGACGCGCAGGATGCACCGCGCCTCAACACGCCACACTGGCTGTGGCAGCGCTGGTGCGAAAGCTTCGGCGAGGAGACCGCGCGTGCCATCGCAGCCGCCCATCTTGGCGTTGCGCCTGTCGATGTGGTGGTCAAGGGCACGCCGCCGCCCGAGGGTGTTCTTCTGTTCGGCGATGTCTACCGGCTCGGCGCGCATGCACGCATCGACACGCTTGAGGGTTACACCGAAGGTGATTGGTGGGTGCAGGACGCGGCGGCGAGTTTGCCCGCGCGCCTATTGGGCGATGTGTGCGGCAAAGAGGTGATCGATCTGTGCGCCGCGCCGGGCGGCAAATCCGCGCAACTCGCGGCATCCGGCGCGCGAGTTACCGCCGTCGAGCGCGATGGCGCGCGCATGGAGCGACTGAAGGAGAATCTGCAGCGGCTGAAACTTGAGGCCAATCTCATCGTGGGCGATATGCGCGATATACGCCTTGATGCGCCCGCACCATTCGTCCTGCTCGATGCACCGTGCAGCGCGACGGGAACGATCCGGCGGCATCCCGAATTGCCCTGGATCAAAGGCAATAACGACGTCACGCTTTGTGCCGCGGCGGCGGGCGAGCTTTTGGATCGGGCGGGCGAGATAACTGCGGCGGGCGGCGTGCTGGTCTTCGCGGTCTGTTCGCTCGAACCCGAAGAGGGGCCCGAGCAGATCGCCAATTTTCTGAGCCGCAATCCGCAGTTCGCGCGCCTTCGCGTTATGCCGGAAGAATTGTTCGGCAGGGGGGACTGGATCGATGCCAATGGCGATCTTCGAACCCTTCCCTGTCATCTGGTTGATGGCATGGACGGCTTCTATGCCGCGCGGCTCACCAAGACCTTATAGACGCCCCAGCGCATAGGAGATCGCCAGATAGATCTTGCCGGTGTCCGCCGAGAGAATGGAGGACGCCAAGAGCCCGCCGCCGTCGCCGTCGCGCGCGCGCCCAAGCATGGCCTCGAATTCTTCCATATAGGCGTTGGCGCTGTCGCGGAAGCGCGCATTCTCGCGGTAGAGCGTGGCGATGCGGTCGACCGCATCGCCGTCAATGGCGCTTGCGAGCTTGCGGGCGAACACCGCACGATCACCCGCCAGATAGCGCCGCCATTCTTCGTTCTGCGGCGAGGTGTCGGCTGTGATCCCGTCAAGATCGACTGCCATGTCCGCGAGCGCCGCCTGCAGCGCCCCCAATGCGGCGGCGGCAGCCGGCTTCAAATCCTTGCGTTCGTCGCCTGTTTCGGCGGCGGCGAGCAGCGTGGACATCTGCCAATTCTTCGGTTCGCCTTCGCCGGGCCTGCGCTTGGGCTTTTGGCTTAGGAGCTTGCGCGCCATGCCGCGCAGTCCGTCATTCTCGCGGTCGTCGCTCTGCGCCTGTTTGCCTTGCGGCGTTGGCCTGGGCGCGGTGCGCGCATGAATGGTCGAAAGCGTCCGCGCCGACAGATCGAGAATCTCTTCGGTTTCGGATCGCACCATCTGGCGTACGCGCTGCGCTTCTTGCTGAGCGATTCCCGGCAAGGTGAGAAGATGGCGTTCCACGTCTTCCACCGATTTGGCGAGTGTGGAGCGAATCTCGCCGGCCTCGGCGGCAAGTTCGCCTGCGGTGCGCAGCAATTTCTCGCATTCGGCCATCGCTTCGCCGACCAGCGCACGCGCGTCGGACTTGGCTTGGCCGGCAGTTTCCCCGATCAAGGCCTGCGCGCCCGCGCCCGCTTCGTGCAACGCGCTAACCAAATGGGCCAGTGTCGTGTTGGCGGAATCACTGCTCTCGCGAAGCTTTTCGGCTTCGCGCGCGAAGTTCTGAGTCAATTGGCCGGCGCGCGTCGCGGCGCCCGACATCAAGAGCTCGAGATGGCGCTCGGCTTCGCCGGTGACCATGTCGAAGCGCTGCGCTTCGCCGCCCAAGGCCGTGATCGACTGGTCCATAGCCTCGCGCTGAGCGGCCAAGGCATTTTCGAAGACGATACCTTCTTCTTTCAGGCGTGCCAGGAGTTCGTTCATCGCGCTGCGATGGCGTTCCTGACGGCCAAGCACGAACTCGGCGCGCGCCATGGCCGCATCGGCAACAGCTTCGATGCGCTTGGCTTGTTTGTCGAGCTCGACGGCGGCGGCATGGGGGGCGTCGGCGGCCGCGTTCGCCGCCTGGCGGAAATTCGCCGATTGGGTGTCGAGCAATTGGCCCGCCGTTTTGAGCGAGCTTTCTGCTGTTTCGATGACGGATTTGAGCTGGGCGGCGCGGCCGGCAACCGTTTCGCTGGCGCGCGCGGCAGCGTCGGCCAACGAGCCCGCCACACCTTCGATGCGTTCGCGTTCCTGAACCAAGCGTGACGTCAGCGCCTCGCCGCGCACATCGACGCGCGCGCCGGCTTCGTCGAGCGCTGCAATCTGATTTTCCAGCACGCTTTCCAGCGCGCGCAGCCGCATGAAGGCGCCATCGAGGCCGGCATTGAGCGCATCGATTTCGCGGCGCACCGCGCGGCCAAGACGCGCCGCAGTGCGCGAGGCGGTTTCGTCCGCCGAAAACAGCCGGTCCGTCGCATCCACCAGCGCCTCGGCGGCGAGGCCCATCGCCTGGCCACGGACCAGCGCCCAAGCGCAGGCGATGAACAGCAGCGGCGGCACAAAGGTCGCCGCAGCGAACAAGGCAACAGCCTGAAGATCGAGGGTGGCAATTCCTTTGGGCCCGAAATAGCCCCACAAATAAGCGCCCGCCGCGCCAGCCCAGAAGGCCGACAGCGTCAGGGCCACAAACATCGCCCATAAACCGAATTTCGTTTCTGGGCGGGGATGCTCGCGGCGGTCCGGCTCGGCGCCGAGCGATTCTGCGGCTTGCAGCAGGACCGGTTGATTGCGGTCGATTGCCATGAACTTCCCCCGGATTACGCTTGTGTTGGCGCAGCTTAACCATTCGAAGCGAGGGATGCGAGGGTTTGTCGCGCTTTTGTTCGGCGCTGCGGTGGCGATTTATATTTTACGTTGTATAATGTTACGGGGATAGGAGGCGAGCGTCATGGCCATGCTGATTGCGGCAGCCTGCGTCTTTCTGGGTATTCATCTGCTGATATCGGGAACGCGTCTGCGCGATGGGATCGTGGGGCGGATTGGCGAGCAAGCCTATCTGGGTGCGTTTTCCGTCGCATCGCTCGCGGCGATCGTCTGGCTGTGCATCGCCTATCATCGCGCCTCGACAGGCGCGGACAATGCGGCGCTGTTCGATTTGGGCCCAGGGTTTCGCAGTTTCGCGATTCCGGTCGTGGCGCTTGCTTTTTTCTTGGCGGTGCCCGGCATCTTGGCACCCAATCCCACTTCCGTCGGACAAACCGGCGTGGTGGTACGCGGCGCGCTGCGCATTACGCGCCATCCTTTTTTGTGGGGTGTTGCGATCTGGTCCGCCTTTCATTTGGCGGGTTCGGTCATGCTCGCCTCGGTGGTCTTTTTCGCTACGTTTTTGGTGCTCGCGCTGGTTGGAACGCGCGCCATCGATGCCAAATACCGGCGCAAACGGCCACAGGACTGGCAAACCCTTGCTGCCCAGACCTCGAATATTCCCTTTGGCGCGATCATCGCCGGCCGCGGCCGCTTCAGCGCGCGGGAGTATTTCGATTGGCGGTTCTTGGCCGCTGTGCTGCTGTTTGGCGCCTTCTTGCTGGGCCATCGCTATCTGTTCGCCATCTCGCCGTTCCCAAATGGCTGGACGCCGTTTTGAAGCATCCGCTTGTTAACGGTGCTTTGACCCATTTGCGTCAGTGTTGGCGGTCCTGCGAGAGGAACGCCCATGCTTGCGCAAAGCGTTGTCGATTTGAACCACCTTGCCCGGTACACGGGCGGCGATCTTGCGCTGAACAGTGAGATTTTGCGCTTGTTCGACGCTCAAACCAGCGACATGGTCGGGCGGCTGCAGGCGATTTTGGATAGCCGCGACACCAAGTCCTGGAAGGAAATCACCCATACGCTGAAGGGCGCCGCGCGCGGTATTGGAGCCTTTCCCTTCGCGGATGCCGCCGCCGCCGCCGAACCCATCGACCCGGCCCTGGATCGCTCCAGCGCGGCCTTGGCGGTGGATGCGCTGAAAACACGCGGCGAAGCGGTCAGGGCCTTTATCAAGGCCTATTTGGAGCCTTGATGCTTGTGATCGAACGCCTCTAATTCATAGGCGATCGAGCGTTCCACCAGCACCCGCCAGACCGGCTCGGCAATGTCCGCGCGAAGTCCCGCCTCTTGGGCCTCTGCCAAAACCTTGGCGATGACGTCGGCGATGCGCCCTTCGTCGCGCACCGTGGAACGTTCCGATTTGATTTCCGCCGCCCGTTCGATATAGCGCTGGCGCTCGGAAAGGAGTTTCACCATATCCCGGTCGAGCCGGTCGATTTGCACGCGCAACTCGCTCATCGTCGAGCATTGTTGCGCTGGTCGCAATTCCATCATGGCCATCCTGTCTCTAAGGCGCTATCTGCACGCCGGAGCTGGGCTTGGGCAAGACGGAAGCGCAAGCATAGTTGGCAGGGATTGTCGGTGAATCGCTTTTTACATATAAGAACGCAGGTATCAGTTTTCATACAGAAGAACCTTGTGAAATGAGTGAAACAATCGAAACCGATGTTGCCATTGTCGGGGCTGGGCCTATCGGGCTTTTCGCTGTCTTCGAGCTTGGGCTGCTCGACCTCAAGGCCCATTTGGTCGACATCCTCGACCGGCCCGGCGGGCAATGCACCGAGCTTTATCCCGAGAAGCCGATTTACGACATTCCCGGAATTCCTATCGTCACCGGCCAGGAGCTGACCAACCGGCTGCTGGAACAGGTCAAACCTTTTCATCCGACGTTTCATTTTGGCGAGATGGCGAGCGCGCTGGAAAAGCTTCCCGATGGACGGTGGAAGTTATCGACCGATGCGGGCACGCAAATCGTGGCGCCGGTGCTGGTGATCGCCGCTGGTGGCGGCAGCTTCGTGCCCAAGCGCCCGCCCGTGCCCGGCATCGAGGCCTATGAAGGCACCTCGGTGCATTATGCCGTGCGCAAAATGGAGACCTTTCGCGGCAAGAATATTCTGATCGCGGGGGGCGGGGATTCCGCTCTCGACTGGACGCTCAATCTAGCGCCGCTCGCCAACAGCCTGACCCTGGTTCATCACCGCGACGGTTTTCGCGCCTCCCAGCACAGCGTCAACGCCATGCGCGCGTTGGTCGAACAGGGCAAAATCAAATTCCATGTCGCCAGCGTCAAAGCGCTGCACGGCGAGAACGGCGCGCTTTCCGGCGTGACGCTGCAAGGCCATGACAAGAGCGAATGGCATCACGAGACGGATGCGTTCCTGCCGTTCTTTGGGCTTACCATCAAACTCGGCCCTATCGCCGAGTTCGGCATCGGCCTGCATGAGAACCTCATCCCGGTCGACACGGCGCGCTTCGAATCTCAGACGCCGGGCATTTTCGCCATCGGCGACATCAACACCTATCCGGGCAAGTTGAAGCTGATCCTGTCGGGCTTCCATGAAGCGGCGCTGATGGCGCAAGCCGCCTTCCACATCTGCCGACCGAACGAGAAACTGCGTTTCCAATACACGACATCGTCGTCGAACCTGCAAAAGAAACTTGGTGTCGCATGAAAATCATCGCCAAAGACCGCGAAGGCAAAGAGAGCGTCATCGAAGGACGCGACGGCTGGACGATCATGGAAATCCTGCGCGATGCAGGCCTTCCGATCACGGCGGAATGCGGCGGGGCCTGCGCCTGCGCCACCTGCCACGTCTATATCGAGGACGGCTGGTACGAGAAATTGGCGCCGCCCGCCGATGGCGAAGTTGACATGCTCGACATGGCGCTAGCGGTACAGCCGAACTCGCGGCTCTCCTGCCAGCTCACCTGTTCGGAAGAACTCGACGGCATCCATGTGACGTTGGCGCCGGAATAGGGTTTATACATCAGTTATAACATCGCCCGCTGGCGCCATAGTTATAACTGTGGTATGAACTTTGTTGCCATGGCCTTGAAAATAAAGATCATCCAGATCGGCAATTCGTTGGGAGTAACATTGCCCAAAGAGGCGCTGGCCGCCCTGAAGGTAGAAAAAGGCGACGTTCTGATGCTGACTGAGGCGCCGGACGGCTTTCGCCTCACCCCTTTTGATCCTGAGATTGCCAAGCAGATCGAAGCCGGCCGCGCGGTGATGCGCGACTACCGTGACACGCTGCGTGCCCTCGCCCGATGAGCGAGCCCAACTGGGTTGGCCGCGACGCGCTCGCCTTGCTGCACAGCGAAGCCATTGCCGCGCATGGCGGCATGGAGGGGATTGGCGACGAGATGGCGCTCGCGGCGGCGCTGGCCCAGCCGAAATTCCTCTTCGCCTCGGAAGGCGTCAGCGATCTCGCCCGGCTCGCGGCCTGTTACGCGCTGGGCCTCGCAAAAAATCGCCCCTTCGTCTCCGGCAATGCGATCACCGCCTTTATCGCTCTGGGCCTTTTCTTGCGGTTGAATGCCATGCGTCTTGCCGCCAGCCAAACCCAGGCCTGTCTGATCATGCAGGAACTGAATGGTCTCGGCGAAACCGAATTGACGGGCTGGATTCGCAAAAATGCGAGACCGGCCTAGTGTCGTAGTTCCGAAGTTCGCCTCATTCCTGATATCGACCGTTTGGGCGAACTTCGGAACCTTAACGACACTAGATTAAATATGTTGGCTAGTGTCCCGCCGATTCCGAAATTCGAATGATGCCTATATCAGATGCAACGAATTTCGGAATCGGGACACTAGCGCGCGCTAGCGATTCAATTCCTTCATCGCGCCGTCGAGCCCCGCCAGCGTCAGAGGAAACATCCGCCCGCCCAAGAGCTGAGAGATCAGCGCGATGGACGCGGTGTAGTCCCAATGTTTTTGTGCCGTCGGGTTGAGCCACACAATGTGCGGATAGATCTGCGCCACGCGGTCGAGCCAAAGCGCACCCGCCTCTTCGTTCCAATGCTCGACGCTGCCGCCCGGCATGGTGATTTCATAGGGGCTCATCGTAGCGTCGCCGACAAAAACGATTTTGTAGTCGTGGGGATATTTGTTGAGCACGTCGATGGTCGCGATCTTTTCGGCATGGCGGCGGCGATTGTCCTTCCACACGCTCTCATACAGACAATTGTGGAAGTAGTAGAAATCCATGCGCTTGAACTCGCTGCGCGCGGCGCTGAACAATTCCTCGCACAGCTTGATATGGGCATCCATAGAGCCGCCGATGTCGAAGAACAGCAGCACCTTCACCGCGTTATGGCGCTCGGGCACAAGCCGCAGATCGAGATAACCCTTGGCTGCGGTATCCGCGATGGTGCCGGGTAGATCGAGTTCGGTTGCGGCGCCTTGGCGGGCCCAGCGGCGCAGCCGCCGCATCGCCACCTTGATGTTGCGCGTTCCGAGCTCGACGCTGTCATCCAGATTTTTGTACTCGCGCTTGTCCCACACCTTGACGGCTTTGCCGTGGCGCGATTTGTCCTGACCGATGCGCACGCCTTCGGGATTGTAGCCATAAGCGCCGAAGGGCGAGGTGCCCGCCGTGCCGATCATCTTGGAGCCGCCTTCGTGGCGCTTCTTCTGTTCCTCAAGGCGCTGACGCAGCGTCTCCATCAGCTTGTCCCAGCCGCCCAGCGATTGGATGAGTTTCTTATCCTCTTCGCTGAGAAATTTTTCGTTCAGCTTGCGCAGCCACTCCTCGGGAATCTGCGCCGCCAGCGTGTCATCCAGCGCCTCGAGCCCTTGAAAGACATGGCCGAAGACGCGGTCGAATTTGTCGAGGTTCTTTTCGTCCTTCACCAGCGTCGTGCGCGCTAGGTGATAGAAATCCTCCGCCTTCGGCGCGATCACGTTCTTGGTCAGCGCCTCCATCAGAACAAGATATTCGCGCAGCGTAACGGGAAGTTTGGCGGCGCGCAGTTCGTCGAAGAAGCGCAGGAACATCAGTGCGGCTGTGCTGCGATCTTGGCGAGCGCGCCGGCATAGACCGCGCTCACAAAATCGGTCTTGAGATCGATGTCGCGCGGATCGGCATATTCGACCGTCGCCTCAACCGCCCAGGATCCGATGGCCGCGATGGTGAAGACGGTCTTGTAATGCATGGATTCGAGCTTGGCGGTCTCGTAGGTGCGCGTGTAGACGGGCAGCGGCGATGTCTTGGAGCCGAGCGTCAGCGTGGCTTCGTCCACCATGCGTCCGCCGACACCCTCCTGCACGACGAATTCGGATGCCAGCATCGCCTTGGGATCGTAGCTGCGCGGCAGCGGCGCCAGCGTGATGGTGCCATAAACTCCGTCGCGCCCCGAATAAGCGCAGAAATCCGAACCCGCCTGGGGATCGCGTTCGCCCACGGCGTCGCGTTCGAAATGGCCGATCACCGCCGGACAGACAAAGCCGGATGGGCTGTGAATCTTCTCCCCATTGGTGCCGTCGGCGAATACATTGGTGTTGTCCTGGGCGGCCGCGGCAAATGTGAGGACTGCCAAGGCGGCCAGTGCGTATTTCATCCTCTGTTCTCCCGTTTGGCCAAAAACGCCATGCGTTCGAAGAGATGGACATCCTGTTCGTTCTTGAGCAGCGCACCATGCAGCGGCGGAATGAGCTTGGTGGGATCTTTCTCACGCAGTGTTTCGGGCGATATGTCTTCGTTCAAAAGTAGTTTCAGCCAGTCGAGTAATTCGCTGGTAGAGGGTTTTTTCTTCAGCCCCGGCACTTCGCGCAGGCGATAAAAGACATTGAGCGCCTCGCTCACCAATGTCTCTTTGATGCCCGGATAATGCACATCGATGATTTTTCCCATCGTCTCGCGGTCGGGAAATTTGATGTAGTGAAAGAAGCAGCGGCGCAAGAACGCGTCGGGCAATTCCTTCTCGTTGTTCGAAGTGATCATCACGACGGGGCGCACCGCGGCGCGGATGGTCTGGCCGGTCTCGTAAACGAAGAATTCCATGCGGTCGAGTTCGAGCAGCAGATCGTTGGGAAATTCGATGTCGGCCTTGTCGATCTCGTCGATCAACAGCACCGGGCGCTGGGGCGCGACAAATGCCTCCCACAATTTGCCGGGCTTGATGTAGTTCGCCGCATCCTTGACCCGCGCTTCACCGAGCTGGGAATCGCGCAGCCGCGTTACCGCGTCGTATTCGTAAAGTCCCTGCTGCGCCTTGGTGGTGGATTTCACATGCCAGGTGATGAGCGGGGCGCCGAAGGCTTCGGCAATTTCATAGGCCAGCTGGGTCTTTCCGGTGCCCGGCTCGCCCTTGACCAGAAGCGGACGCTCCAGCGTCACCGCCGCATTGACCGCGATCCGCAGATCGTCGGTGGCGATGTAGCTCTCGGTTCCCGTAAAGCGCGGATTGTCGGCCATGGCATGAGCGTAGGTGTGGGCCATGGGACGCGCAAGGTGGTCTAAATACACGTTCCGCGCTAGTTTGCTCTCGCCGGGTAAGGGGGATGCGACATGGCGATGGTGATTGCGGCGGTCTTGGCCGCCGGGATTTTGGGGGTCTTCACCGATTGGTTGTTCATGGGGGTGTTGTTCCACAGCGCCTACAACACCCATCCCGAAATCTGGAAGCCGGGCATTCGCGCGGGCAAAGACAAGGGCGCGATCATCTGGGCCAGCGCATTGGGCTTTGTCATCGGCGCCGCGGTGATTGCGCTCTGTGCGCTCGTCGGCGTTTCTAGCCCATGGAGCGCGATAGGCGTGGCGCTCTTGATGTGGATCGGCGGGCCGCTTCCGGTCATCATCATCAACGGGTTGTTCGTCAAATTCGATCCCAAGATCACCTTTGCACACGCGCTGGGCTATTTGGCGCGCATGGTGATCGCGGGCCTCGCAGCCGGGATCGTACTGCCGCTCTCATGACCGTCGCTCATATCTACACCGTCGCCTTCCAAGGCATCGAAGCGCGCGAAGTGGACGTGCAGGTCCATATCGCCGAATCGGGCGGCGGACAGTTCAATGTGGTGGGCCTTGCCGACAAGGCGGTCGGCGAAAGCCGCGAGCGGGTGCGTGCCGCCCTTGCCGCTATCGGGCTGGCGCTGCCGTGGAAACGCATCACGGTGAACCTCGCCCCGGCCGATCTGCCCAAGGAGGGCAGCCATTACGATCTTCCGATCGCGCTTGGCCTCCTTGCGGCCATGGGCATCTTGCCCGCCAGCGAAATGGCCAATTATGTGGCGCTGGGCGAATTGTCGCTCGATGCGCAAGTGACGGCCGTGGCGGGCGTTTTGCCGGCGGCACTGGCGGCGTCCGAGCAATGCCGCGGTCTGATTTGTCCCGCCGCTTGCGGGCCGGAAGCGGCCTGGGCAGGCGGGGTCGAAATCATCGCCGCGCCGTCGCTCATCGCCTTGGTCAATCACATCAAGGGTGCCCAGGTGCTTAGCGCGCCCATCGCCAAGCTCGCAGACGATGCGTTCAATATTCCCGATTTGAAAGACGTGAAGGGCCAGGAAACCGCCAAGCGCGCCGTCGAGATCGCGGCGGCTGGCGGTCACAACATGCTGATGATCGGCCCGCCCGGCGCGGGCAAATCGATGCTGGCGCAGCGTCTGCCGGGGATATTGCCGCCGCTCGATGCGCGCGAGGCGCTGGAAATCTCCATGGTGCAATCACTGGCCGGAGAGCTGGCGGGCGGCGCGATTTCGCGGCGGCGGCCGTTTCGCTCGCCCCATCATTCGGCCTCGATGGCAGCGCTCGTCGGTGGCGGACTGCGCGTCAAACCGGGCGAAGTCAGTCTGGCGCATCTGGGCGTGCTGTTCCTGGACGAGTTACCCGAGTTCCAGCGCGCGGTGCTCGACAGTTTGCGCCAACCCATCGAGACGGGTGAGGCGGTGGTGGCGCGCGCCAACGCCCATGTGCGCTACCCGGCACGTTTCCAACTGGTCGCCGCCATGAATCCGTGCCGCTGCG
Organism: uncultured Alphaproteobacteria bacterium; assembly: GCA_963849895.1. Classification (GTDB taxonomy): domain Bacteria; phylum Pseudomonadota; class Alphaproteobacteria; order Micropepsales; family Micropepsaceae; genus Rhizomicrobium. The sequence goes on along the minus strand of CAWKIU010000003.1, from coordinate 127,759 downwards.
GCTATCTTGGCGATCCGGCGCAAGCTTGCGGGCGGGCGCCCAAATGCGCCCAAGATTACCAATCGCGCATTTCGGGTCCGCTGTTCGACCGCATCGACATTCATGTCGATGTCGCCAGCGTTTCCGCGGCCGATCTTGCGCTGCCGCCGCCCGCCGAGACCAGCGCGGATGTGGGCGCACGCGTGGCGCGCGCCCGCGATATCCAGCGCGAGCGTTATCGCGAGGCGGGATTGCGCACCAATGCCGAAGCCGAAGGCGAATTGCTGGACAGCGTGGCGACACCCGATATGGCCGGCGCGAAACTTCTGAACGATGCCGCCGAGGCCATGCGGCTGACGGCGCGCGGCTATCATCGCGTGCTGCGCGTGGCACGCACCATCGCCGATCTCGCAGGCGCAACCAGCGTCGGGCGGACGCAGATTGCTGAAGCCTTATCCTTCCGCCGTCTGACGCAATTGCACTGATAGGAGATGTAGTCATGCGGGCTCTGAAGTCTGCGTTTCTTGCGGCATTGTTGCTGACACTGCCCATCCATGCCGAAGACATTACGGTCTTCGCCGCCGCCTCGCTCGGCGATGCGCTGCAAGAAGTGGGTGATGCGTACCAACACGATACCGGCCAGCGCGCGGTTTTTTCTTTCGCCGCATCTTCCGCTCTGGCGCGGCAGATCGAAGCCTCCGCGGGGGCGGATATTTATATCTCGGCCGACATCGACTGGATGGATTATCTCGATAAGAAAGGATTGATCGCCAAGGGCACGCGCGTCGATCTCTTGGGTAATCAGCTTGTCTTGATCGCTCCTGCGGAATCCAAGATCGCGCTGTCGATCAAGCCGAATTTCGATCTGGCCGGCGCGCTCGGCGGTGGCAGACTGGCGCTCGCCGATCCGGGTTCGGTGCCCGCCGGCAAATATGCCAAAGCGGCGCTGACCGCGCTGGGGGTGTGGGATTCGATCTCCGGCAATATTGTGCCGGCGGAAAATGTGCGCGTTGCGCTGGCTTATGTGGCGCGCGGCGAGGCGCCGCTTGGCGTCGTCTACCAAACCGACGCCAAGGCGGAACCAAAGGTGCGCGTGGTCGATGTCTTTCCCGCGCATCTCTATCCGCCAATCATCTATCCCGCTGCTTTGACCAAGGATGCCAAGCCCGAGGCGCGCGCTTTCCTGCGCTATCTGTCGGGGCCGCGCGCGCGAGCGATATTTCTGAAAGACGGCTTTGTACCGCTAGGCCATTAGTCTCTTCGGCCGGAACGTAAACCATCCGGCGATGGCAAGCGCCGCCACCAAGCCGCCCACCACTTCAATAGTGAGGGCGGCCAGTGTGTAGCTGCAGGGAAATCCGTACCAGATCCAATAAGAGACATCCGCGCCGAGCGGGGCAATGGCGCAGGCCAGGGTGACGAAGCCGACACGTTTCCAAAAGCTCGCAATCACCGTCAGCGACAGCAAAAACGTCGCGATCAAGGACAGCACAAGTTCCTTGAGGAACTCCTTGATCAGCTGTGGCGTCATATCCCCGCTGGCGCCCGGCGGACGGTAAATGAGAATCCCCGTCGGACGCGTCTTCAGCAACAAGGCTTCCTTCTGCATCATCTTGGGATCCTTGGGATCGACCCAGGGAAAGAAGTAGAGGCCCGGCTGATTGCCGATCCCGCTTTGCATCGCGGACAGCACTGCCGGTTCATTCTGGATCTTGCTGATGCCGGCATCCGCTAGTGGCGTAGCCATATGCGCAATCGACGTCCAGACGAACATCGCAATCGCGCCAAGCAAGCCTGCTATGAATATGCGCATCGAAGCCCCCAATATTTCGACAGAGCAAACATAGGCGAGCGCGCGGCAAGGCGCTATCGCTGCCATTCTTGTGACGCGCGCGTCATCGACACGATACCGTTACGGCAAGCAAGCAATGCTTGGCGGTGCGTTCCCAATCCCTTAGCGTTGGCATCGCGATAAGCGTCGCTGGGGGACGTCATGGCTGGCCGACGAAAAAGGCGCGCGCGCCTGTATCATCTTTTGTTGCTGGTGCCGTTCGGCTGCTTGTGGGTGCCGTTCTTCAATCGCGCGGAGCCCAGCCTTGAGGGCATCCCCTTCTTCTATTGGTCGCAGATGGCGTGGATCGCGCTGACGGTCGTGTTGATCGGTATTGTGTATGCGCTCGACAAGCGCGGGGCCAAGCCGTGAACAAGCCGCTGGATTTTGTCGCCATCACGGTCTTCGCCCTGCTCTTCGGGCTCGTCACCATTCTTGGCTTCGTCGCGGGGCGCTGGCGGCGCGGCGATCTTGATTTGCTGCATGAATGGGGCCTTGGCGGGCGGCGCTTCGGCACAGTCGTGAGCTGGTTTCTGCTCGGCGGCGATCTCTACACCGCTTATACCTTCGTGGCGCTGCCCGCATTGATGTTCGGTGTCGGCGCCACCGGCTTCTTCGCCGTGCCCTATTCGATTGTGGTGTGGCCGATCTTGTTTGTGGTGTTTCCGAGATTGTGGTCGGTGTCGCACAAGAACGGCTATGTCACGGCAGCCGATTTTGTGCGCGGCCGTTTCGGCAGCCACGCCCTCGCCCTCGCCGTGGCGCTGACCGGCATCATCGCGACCATGCCCTATATCGCGTTGCAGCTGGTCGGCATCGAGGTGGTGCTGGCCGGGCTCGGCTTGCATCTGTCCGTGACGCTTGGCGGGCATGTCATCGAACTTCCGCTGCTGATCGCATTTTCGGTCCTGGCCGCCTACACCTATTCGAGCGGACTTCGCGCGCCCGCCATGATCGCGGTGGTCAAAGATCTTTTGATCTATGGGACGGTGCTCGCCGTCCTCATCATCATTCCGGTGGAACTTGGCGGCTATGGCCATATCTTCGCCAGCGTCGCGCCCAAGAAATTGCTCTTGGCGGCCCCGCCGCCTGGAAGTCTTGGCGCGCAATCGGCTTATGCCACACTGGCGTTGGGCTCGGCGCTGGCGCTTTTTCTCTATCCCCATTCGGTGACGGGTATTCTGTCGTCGTCAAGCCGCCAGGTCATCAAGCGCAACGCCATCGCCATGCCCGCTTATGCGGTAGCGCTCGGATTGATTTCGCTGATGGGCTATATGGCCATCGCCGCCGGCGTGAAGGATATGCCGGAGTTCGCCGATGGCTTCAAAACTTTCGGCCCCAATTACGCGGTGCCCGCGCTGCTGCTGCACGCCTTTCCGTCCTGGCTGGTGGGCGTGGCCTTTGCCGCCATTGCCATTGGCGCCCTGGTGCCCGCCGCGATCATGTCGATTGCCTCGGCCAATCTGTTCACTCGCTCGATCTACAAGGAATATTTCCATCCGCGCTGCAGCGATGCCGAGGAAAGCCGCGTCGCCAAGATCGTCTCACTGGTCGTCAAGGCGGGCGGGCTGATCTTCATTGTCGGCTTCCCGCAGAATTACGCCATCGTGCTGCAGCTCTTGGGCGGCATCTGGATCAGCCAGACGTTACCCGCCGTGGTGCTGGGGCTTTATACGCGCTGGCTGCATCCGCGCGCCTTGTTGTTCGGCTGGGCGGCGGGCATCGCCTCGGGCACCTGGATGGCTTGGACCTTGTCGTTCAAGGGCGCGACCTATGCGCTGCCGGTGTTCGGTACGACAGTGCCCTGTTATGCGGCCATTCCAGCGCTGGCGCTGAACCTTGGCGTCAGCGTGGCGCTCAGCATTGTCTTCAATGCCTTTGCGCGTGGCCCTCATCCCGATGAGACGATGGCCGAAGATTACATCTGAGAATCAGCCGAAGCGGCCGGTGATGTATTGCTCGGTCTGTTTATGCGAGGGCGCGGTGAAGACCTTTTCGGTGTTGTCGAACTCGATCAGTTCGCCCAAATACATGAAGGCCGTGTAGTCCGAGGTGCGCGAGGCCTGCTGCATGTTATGGGTGACGATGACGATGGTGTATTCGTTCGACAATTCGTCGATCAACTCCTCGATCTTGGCGGTGGAGATCGGATCGAGCGCCGAACAGGGCTCATCCAGCAGGATGACTTCGGGCTTGGTCGCCACGGTGCGCGCGATGCACAGTCGCTGCTGCTGACCGCCAGACAGACTGAGGCCGGACTGGCGCAGCTTGTCTTTCACTTCGCCCCACAAGGCGGCACGCTGCAGCGCGTGCTCGATGCGCCCGTCGAGTTCGGAGCGCCCCATCTTGTCGTAGAGTTTTATGCCGAAAGCGATGTTGTCGTAGATCGTCATCGGAAACGGGGTCGGCTTCTGGAACACCATGCCGACACGCGAGCGCAGAAGGTTGGCGTCTTGTTTGGAGGTCAGAATATCCTCGCCGTCGAGCATCACTTTACCTTCGGCGCGCTGATTGGGATAAAGCTCGTAGATGCGGTTGAGAACGCGCAGCAGGGTGGATTTTCCGCAGCCCGACGGTCCGATAAACGCCGTGACCTTGCGGTCGTAGAGCGGCAAGGAGATGTCCTTCAGCGCCTTGTTGGCGCCGTAGTAGAAGGAGAGATTCTTCACATCAACCTTGACGCGCGTCTGAACCGGGGCGTCCATGCCTAACTCCGTTTTGACGATTCGAGAATTCTGGCCGCGATGCTGAGAGTCAGGACCGTTGCGGTAATCAGCAGCGCACCCTCCCAAGCCAAGCGGTGCCAATCCTCATAAGGACTCATGGCGAATTGGAAGATGACCACCGGCAAACTCGCCATCGGCGCGTTCATGCTGGTGCTCCAAAACTGATTGTTGAGTGAGGTAAAGAGCAGCGGCGCGGTCTCGCCTGAGATGCGCGCAATCGCCAACAAAATGCCGGTGAGGATGCCGGCGCGCGCCGCCCGCCACGTCACCGCGCGGATCACCGCGCTTCTGGGTGCGCCGAGCGCGGCCGCGGCTTCGCGCAATCCATTGGGCACCAACAGCAGCATGTTCTCGGTGGTGCGCACCACGACCGGGATGACGATTACGGTCAGTGATGCGGCGCCCGCCCAAGCGGAGAAATGCTGCATCTTCACCACGATGATTTCGTAGATGAAGAGACCCGTCACGATTGAGGGGGCACTGAGCAGAATGTCGTTGACGAAGCGCACGACAAAAGCGACGCGCGAATAGCGGCCATATTCGGCGAGATAGGTGCCAGCGAGCAGTCCTATGGGCGTTCCGGCCGCAACCGCCAACACGCTCATCAAAAGACTTCCGACAATGGCGTTGGCAAGTCCGCCATCGGAGCCCGGCGGCGGTGTCATTTCGGTGAAAAGCTTGCCCGAGATACCCGAAAACCCGTTGTAGAAGAGCGAGGTGAGGATCAACGCGAGCCAGACAAGGCCGAACAAAGCGGCCAGGACCGACAACGTCAGAAAAATGCCGTTGCTACGTTTGCGCCTGTTGTAAAGCCTTTTATTTCTCACGAGATGCCTCCTGCGCGGCGCTCAAGCTCGTGCAGCATCAATTGCGCAACCGCCAGCACAACGAAGGTGATGAAGAATAGAATGAGGCCCATCTCGATCAGCGAGGATAGATAGAGATCGCCGACCGCTTCGGTAAATTCGTTGGCAATGGTGGAGGAAATCGTCGTGCCGGGCGAGAACAGCGAGGTGTTGATATGATGGGCGTTGCCAATGACGAAGGTGACGGCCATCGTCTCGCCAAGCGCACGGCCCAGCGCCAGCATCGCCCCACCCACAACGCCCGAGCGCGCGAAAGGCAGCACCACACGCCACATGACCTCGGAGGTGGTGCAGCCCAGCGCATAGGCTGCTTCCTTCAGTGTCGGCGGTACGGTCTCGAACACGTCGCGCGTCACTGCCGAGATGAACGGCAAGACCATGATCGACAGGATGACGGAGGCCGTGAAGATGCCGATGCCGTAAGGCGGGCCGGCAAAAATGGTTTGCAAGACGGGAATGTTGGCGAAGAGTTCGATCAGCCAAGGCTGCACGGTAGATTGGAAGATGGGCGCGAAGACGAACAAACCCCAGATGCCATAGATGATGCTGGGGATGCCGGCGAGCAATTCGATGGCAATTCCGATCGGCCGGCGCAGCGGGCGTGGACAAATTTCGGTGAGAAAAATCGCGATACCGATGCCCACCGGCACGGCAATCAGCATGGCGAGGAAGGAGGTGACAAGTGTGCCGTAAACCGAACCCAAGGCGCCGAATTTCTCGGTCACCGGGTTCCACGCTTCGGTATAGATGAAGGGTAGCCCATACGCCTTGATCGCCGGCCACGCGCCAAGACCCAGCGAGGTCAAAACGCCGGCGAAAATGATCAGCACCATGACGGCGGCAGTAAACGTCAACAGACGAAAGCGCGTGTCTCTATGTCCGCTGCGCCGGACGGCGGAAGCTCTTTTTTTGATGACGCTGATGTCGGTCAAGGCGATGTCGGCCATGGTTGCGGCGTAGTCTTAGACTGGAATGGGGCGGTAACAGAACGTGCTTGCGCACGTCCCTGTGGACCAAGCCACGCCGGCGGCGCCTGCCACCGGTATCGACCCCTCGCCGTGCATAGTAACCCCTTACAAAATAATGCCTTAATGAGTTCGGTCGCTTTGAGCGTCCGCCCCTTGATGCGCCATCACGCGCTCGGCGCGTGCAACGTCCATCACAGTTCTGCAAAGCTTTTGTGACGGTCGGTTCAAGGCCTCGATCTTGTCACATTAAGTATTTGATTTGGAATGATAAAAGGTACGGCAGGGGATGGTGTCGCGGCTTCTGCGAACGGTGTTTGCCGTCCGATAAGCCCGGTGCGTCGGCGGATTGAAGATAAAGCGCTCTGAGGGGCCCGGCTTAAACGCTTTCCAAAGAAGCCCGCGACTAGGCTGGCGCAACTTGGAGGGCTGCCGTGGCGCTTGCGCGAAGATTTCGCGTTGTATTCGGTTTGGCTGCGCTGGCGCTTTTGGTCGCGGCGCTGGGCGATATCGTGCTGCATGGACGGCTGAGCGTCATGCTGCCCGGCGCTTTTCTGGCACTTGTGGCGGTGGTGATCGCTTTCGTGCTGCACGCCTTTTTGATTGCGCGCGAGCGCAGCGAGTTCTCCGACAAACAGGCTGCCCAGCTCAAAACCGTCGCCACGCGTCTGGAAGCATCGCTGAGCGCCGCCGCCGCCATGAACGCCCGTCTCAATCAGGGCGAACAGCGCTACAAGGGTTTGGTGGACGCGCAAGGCGACGCGATTTTGCGCCGCGCCGCCGACAGCCGTTTGACCTATGCCAACGACGCCTTCTTCAAATTGTTTGGTCTGAACCCGCAAACTTCATTGGGCCAGCCATTTGCGCCCGAGCTGCATCCCGACAGCCGCGTACCTTCGTTCGGCAGTTTTGCGGGCCTGGAGACCGGACATGCCCGCGTGCGCTACGACCAGCAGGTGCGCACTGCCTATGGCTGGCGCTGGCTGGCCTGGGAAGATTACGCGGTGCGCGACAATTTGGGCCGGCTGGTTGAAGTTCAAAGCGTCGGGCGCGACATCACCGAACGCAAGGCGCTCGAAGAGGCCCTGACCGACGCGCGCGACAAGGCGGAGGCCGCCAGCCGTGCAAAATCGGGCTTTCTCGCCACCATGAGTCACGAAATTCGCACCCCGATGAACGGCGTGCTGGGCATGAGCCGGCTGTTGCTGGAAACCGAGCTGCGGCCCGAACAGCGCACTTATGCGGAAGCGATCGCTCAATCGGGCGAAGCGCTGCTCGCCTTGATCGGTGATATTCTGGATTTTTCCAAGATCGAATCGGGCACGCTGACGCTGGAGGAAGACAACGCCGATATCCGCGCGCTGATCGAGGGCGTGGTCGAACTGCTCGGCCCGCGCGCGCATGCCAAGGGCATCGAACTTATTGCAGCCGTGGCCGGTGATGTTCCGTGCGCAATTCGAACGGACGCCATGCGGCTGCGCCAGATTCTGACCAATCTTGTCGGCAATGCGGTCAAATTCACCGAAAAGGGTGGCGTGCGAATAAGTGCCGCACTCAGCGCGGAACGTGATCGCAATGTCCTACGCTTCGAAGTGCGCGACACCGGAGTCGGCGTGCCGATCGAAAAGCGCCGCGAGATCTTTGACGAGTTCGTGCAGGCCGATTCGAGCCATGCGCGCAAATTCGAGGGTACGGGCCTCGGACTTGCGATCTGCCGGCGCCTGGTGGAGGCAATGGACGGCGAGATCGGTATCGATGCGCCGCAAGGCGCAGGCAGCTTGTTCTGGTTCACTTTGCCCGCCGCCGTGGCGGTCCCCGCACCGCCACGCGAAGCGCCTCTTTCAGGGATGCGCGTGGCCATCGTCAGCCGCAATGCGGTCTTGCGCGAAGGATTGGCCGCGCAGATTCACGATGCGGGCGGCGACGTGGCGGGCCTCACCGAGGACGGCATTCGCCAATCCGATATCATGCTGATCGATGCGGGGACGGGCTCCGAGCCGACGCCGCCAACTGGCCCTGCGCCGCAAATACCCGCCCTCGTATTGGTGACATCGGCTGCACGCGCCAAATTGTCCGAACTGCGCGCCATGGGCTTTGCGGGTTATCTCGTGAAGCCCGTGCGCCAAGCCACGCTCATCGAGAGACTGCGCGCCCGGCCCGCGCAAGGTTCCGGCCCGGCGCAGCAGCGGCATGTCACACCGGAAGTATCCCAGCCCGAGGCCGCAAAGGGCCCCTATGGGCTTAAGATTCTGTTGGCGGAAGACAACCCCATCAATGCCTTGCTGACGCGCGAATTGCTGCGCCGGCGCGGCCATCTCGTCACCGAAGTCATCAATGGCGAGGCGGCCGTCGCGGCGCTGGAAGAGGGCACATTCGATATCGTGCTCACCGACATCCATATGCCGGGCATGGATGGGGTCGAAGCGACCCGGGCCATCCGCGCCCGCGAAGCCGCCACCAAGCGCACGCGCACACCCATCGTGGCGTTGACAGCCGATGCGCTGGAAACCGGCCGCAGGGCTTGCCGCGAGGCCGGCATGGATGGTTTCCTCACCAAGCCGATCGAACCGAATCAGCTGGACGACATGTTCTCAGCCTTCTTCCCCGACAACACGTCCGCGCGTAACGCCGCTGCATGAGCGCGCCGGCGCAGCGCGCGAAACCCGCTTTGGCCGATTATCTGCAGCCGCGCGTGCTGGTCATGCTGGCGCTCGGCTTTTCCTCGGGCCTGCCGTTTCTCTTGGTCGGCAACACCTTCGGCTATTGGCTGCGCGACGAAGGCACTTCGCTGTCGGCGATCGGGTTTTTGTCCTGGGTCGGCATCGCTTACTCGCTGAAATTTCTCTGGGCTCCGGTGATCGACCGCACCAGCGCTCCGCTGCTGAGTGTGCTGGGCCGGCGCCGCGGCTGGATGCTGCTTTCGCAAGTGTTGGTGGCCGGCGGATTGATCGCCATGGCGTGGGCGGGCGTTGGACACGGTCTCGTCACACTTGGCGTCTTGGCGCTTGTCGTGGCCTTCGCTTCGTCCACGCAGGATATCGTGATCGACGCCTGGCGCATCGAGATGGCCAAGAACGCCGATGAACTCGGGCTTCTGACCTCCGCCTATACCTTCGGTTATCGCTCGGCGCTGCTCGCGAGCGAGGCGGTGATCCTGCTGATCGCCACGCGTATCGGATGGAGCGCCTCTTACGCGCTTTACGGCGCGCTGATGGCGATCGGCATCGCGGCATGCTTGTTTGCCGCCGAGCCGGTCAAGGCCGATAGCGTTATGGCGCGTAAGGAAGCCGAAGCGCCGCTGTCGACACCGCGCGGACTCTATGATGCGATAGCCGGACCGTTCATCGCCTTCTTCAAAGCCCATGGCACATTGGCGTTACTGATGCTGACCGCGATCAGTCTTTTCCAATTGCCGAATTTCGTCATGGGGCCGATGGCCAATCCGCTTTATCACGATATCGGCCTCTCCAAGGATGTGGTCGGCGCGGTGCGCGGCAGTTTTGGCCTTGTCGCCGTCTTTCTCGGCGTGGCGGCCGGCGGATATCTTTCGCTGCAACTGGGATTCATGCGCGCCTTGCTGGTGGGCGGCTCAGCCCAAATCCTCGGCACGATCGCTTACGCGGTTCTTCCCTATTCGCATGGCCCGGTGGTGTTCGCACTGGTGATGGCGGCGGACAATTTCGGCATCGCGGTCGCAGGCATCACGCTTGTCGCCTACATGTCGAGCCTCACAAGCCTTGGCTACACCGCGACACAATACGCGCTCCTGTCCTCCACCTATGCCTGGGCAGGAAAAATCCTAAAGGGATTCTCCGGTCTGGCCGTGCAGAGCTTGAGTACGATTGTCGGGCCGATGAACGCTTATGCGCTATTCTTCGTGGGCGCCGGACTGATCGGCATACCGGCCATTGTGCTGTTTGTCATATTAGGGGCGCAGTATCGCCGCGCGACCACATGAATTTGCCGACAGAATCCGCGGGGTTTGTCTTGTCCGCCGTGCTGGGGTAGAATTCGTCCTCGCGCAAACACCCGAAGGCCACAAGGCCTTCGCCCTGAGGGAAGCGCCTTCCGTGGTCAACATTCACGAACCTGGACCCTTTGAGGGACGCCCGGAACAATGGCCCGTTCTTGTGGCCTCCGGCGCGCTGGAAGTGCGCTTAGCCGAGACTGAGGGCGAGGTCGAAGCCGCTCAGCGGCTGCGCTATCGCGTCTTCTATGAAGAAATGTCCGCGCTGCCTTCCCCTGCCATGCGCGATGGGCGCCGCGACTTCGACCGCTTCGATGAGGTCTGCGATCATCTGCTGGTCGTTGATCGCTCGCAGATCGAGGATGACGGTCAGCCCGCGGTGGTGGCGACCTACCGGCTGATGCGCGACGTGGATGCGCGGCGGGTAGGCGGTTTCTACACCTCGTCCGAGTATGACATTTCACCGATGCTCGCAGGCGTGCCCGAGGGCACGCGGTTGCTTGAGCTCGGCCGGTCCTGCGTGCTCAAAGCCTATCGCAGCAAGCCCGCGACCATGCAGCTTTTGTGGCGCGGCTTGATGGTCTATCTCAAGCGCTTCTCCATCGACGTGATGTTCGGCTGCGCCTCCCTCTCGGGCACCGATCCTGAGGCGCTCGCACTGCCTTTGTCCTTTCTCTACCATTTTCATCGCGCGTCGGCGGATGTGCGCGTGCGCGCTCTGCCTTCGCTTTATGTCGATATGAACTTGATGCCGGCAGACGCAATCGATCCTAAAGAGGCGCTGCGCACGCTGCCGCCACTGCTCAAGGGTTATGTGCGCGCCGGCGCGGGCATCGGCGACGGCGCGGTAATCGACCGCCAATTCGGCACCACCGACGTCTTCATCTATTTCCCGGTGTCGAAAATGGACGAGCGCTATCGCTCGCGCTTCGGGATCAAGACCTAGAAGCGAGCCGCTTTTCGATCGCATCCCAGATCAGCTTGGAGCCGTCCGGCCCGCCGAAGCGCTTCACTTCCTGGATGCCCGTGGGCGAAGTGACGTTGATCTCGGTTAGATAATCGCCGATCACATCGATGCCAGCGAAGATCAGCCCGCGTTTCTTCAATTCCGGGCCGATGGTTTCGCAAATGATCTTCTCGCGCGCCGTCAGTGTCGCGGGCTCCGGCTTGCCCCCCACATGCATGTTGGAGCGCGCCTCGCCGAGCGCGGGCACCCGATTGATAGCGCCGGCGAACTCACCATCGATCAGGATGATGCGCTTGTCGCCCTTGCGCACCTCGGGCAGATAGCGCTGTACGACAATGGGTTCGCGGTAGAAGGCGGTGAACATTTCAAGCAGCGCACCCAGATTTTCGTCGTCGGGTCGGACGCGAAAAACGCCCGCGCCACCATTGCCGTAAAGCGGCTTCAAAATGATGTCCTGATGGCGTTCGCGAAAGGCGCGGATTTCGGCGGCGTCGGATGTGATCAGCGTCGGCGGCATCAGATCGGGGAACAGCGTCACGAAAAGTTTCTCGGGCGCGTTGCGCACTTCGGCCGGATCGTTGAACACCAGCGTGGCGGGCTGCAGCCGCTCCAGAATATGGGTCGAGGTGATGTAGGCCATGTCGAAGGGCGGGTCCTGGCGCATCAGCACCACGTCGGCCGCAGAAAGATCGTAGACGGACGATTCCCCCAGCGTGAAATGATCCCCTTGTGTCGGGCGCACCGCGAGCGGACGGACGCGGGCCACCACCTTACCTTCGCGCATGCTGAGCGCGCGCGGACCGTAATAGAGCAGCGCATGGCCGCGCCGCTGGGCCTCGAGCGCCAGAGCAAAGCTCGAATCGGCATCGACAGAGATGGCCTCAATCGGGTCCATTTGGATCGCGACGGTCAGGCTCATAGAGGCGTCCTTTATCGGGTCACGGGTTATAGATCGTCATTTTGGCATCATTCTACAAGATGGCTTTATTCGTCCGCCCGCCAAACATCGCGCAAATGGCGCGGCAGGCGGCCCGGAACGACGCTGACCACGTCGAAACGCACGCCCTTGGCGCTGCTTCGCCCCGCCAGATAATACGCCGCAGCGCGCACGATGCGCGTACGCTGGCGCGTGCTCACCGCTTCAGCAGCGAGACCCTCATCCGGTCTTGCCTTGACCTCCACGAAGCAGATCACGCCTGAGGGGCTTTTCGCTACAAGATCGATCTCGCCGGCGCGGGTGCGCACGCGCCTCGCCAATATGCGGTAGAATTTGCAGCGCAGCAGCAGCGCCGCGAGCGCTTCGCCGGAGCGGCCGCGCTTTTCTGCCGCCTTGCCGCGATCAGGACGCCCCGCTCTGCCCATCGTCCTTTTCCGCCGCCCCGCTTTGATCGCTTTTGCGCGCCAAGGCGCGGGCGTAAACCTCGCGCCTGGGTGCGTTCAGCATTTCACTGACCAGATCGACGGCCGCTCGCAGCGGCATGAAACCCAGCGTCTGGTCCAGCGCCCGCTCGACCCGCGCGAAATCGATTTCGGCCTCCCCGGGCGGCCCGACCAAAAGTGTGATTTCGCCCTTGGGCGGATTTTCCCCGGCATAGAATTGCGCCAAAGCGGCAAGATCACCGCGGCGCACCTCTTCGTGCAGCTTGGTTAATTCGCGCGCCATCGCGGCGGGCCTGGGCCCCAGAATATCGGCCATATCGGCCAGGCTTTGCGCCAAGCGCTGCGGCGCCTCGAAGAAGATCAGCGTGGCGCGCAGCGCTTTGAGTTCCTCCAGCGCGCTGCGTCTTTCGCCGTGTTTTGCAGAGAGAAACCCAGCAAAGAAAAACCGGTCGGTGGGCAGCCCGGCCAGGGCGAGCCCCGTCAAGGGCGCCGAGGCGCCGGGAATGGCGTGCACCGCGATACCTTCGGCCAAGGCCTCGCGCACTAGCTTGAAGCCCGGATCGGATACCAGTGGCGTGCCCGCGTCGCTGACCAGCGCCACGCGCGCGCCTTCCTTGAGCTTGGCGAGCAGTCTTGGACGTTCGCGCGGTGCATTATGGTCGTTATAGGCGATGACGGGTTTGGCGATGGCAAAGATGGCCAGCAGCTTGGCGGTGACCCGCGTGTCCTCGGCCGCGATCAGATCGGCGCCCTCGAGAACATCGAGGGCCCGCAAGGTGACGTCGCGCGCATTGCCGATTGGGGTCGAGGTAACGTAAAGGCCGGGCGCTAGGTCTTCCGGCCCCGATTTACGCCGGGGCTGCGAGCGCTTAAGTTCGCCGCGCAAAGGAGCGTCCCATGCCTGTGTCTGCCGCGTCATTTCTGCGCCTCCGGCGCCTTTGTGCCACTGCCGCCGTTCTTTCGATAGCGGCTCTTTGCGGCTGCACGACAACTGCCACCGTGCCCGCTCTGGTGGCTCCCGTTGTCCAGGCGCCTCCCGCGCCCCACCAGCTGACCGCGGAATCACCGCAATTCTTCCGACTGCCCAATCTGGCAACCGGCAAAACACCCATACGCGTGGGCATCATCCTGCCCTTCGCGGAATCCTCGGCGAATGCGCGCGCCCTCGCCGGCGCCATGATGAAGGCCGCCGAGCTGGCGCTTTACGACGCGGGAAACCCAGACATTATGCTGATGACGGCGGATGACACGGGCTCGCCCGGCGATGCCGCCGCTGCGGCCCAAAAGCTCCTGGACCAAGGTGCGGAAATCATTGTGGGGCCGCTGTTTTCTGCGTCCGTCGCGGCGGTCGCTCCGCTGGCCCGCGACCATGGCGTACCGGTGCTTGCCTTTTCGACGGATCGCAATGTTGCGGGCAACGGTGTCTATCTCTTGAGCTTCCAACCGCAGAGCGAGGTCAGGCGCGTCATCTCCTATGCGGCGAGCCAGGGCTACAAAAACTTCGCCGCCATGATTCCGCAAACGCCCTATGGCGATGTGGTGGAGCAGAGCTTTCGCGATGCAGTATTGTCGTCGGGTGCCGCAGTCGCCGATGTCGAGCGCTTCAATCCGTCTGCGGGCGCCGTAATGGACCAGGCCGCCGCCGTCGCCAAGTCGGGATGCGATGCTCTCTTGATTGCCCAGGGCGGTCAACTTCTGCGCGGCATTGCCCCCACCTTGTCCTATGACGGGGTGCAGAGCAGCAAGGTGAAATTCCTGGGGACAGGTCTGTGGAACGACTCCGCCAATAGCCGCGAGGACCTGCTCACCGGCGGCTGGTTCTCCGCCCCGCAGCCCAGCGCCGACGATGGCTTCGGTGTGAAATACCGCCAGACATTCGGCAGCGAACCGCCGCAATTGGCGGCTCTGGCTTATGACGCCGTGTCGCTGGTGGCGCTGTTAGCGCCAGGAGTCGCCTATCACCGCTTTACACCAGCGGCCTTGACCGATCCCAACGGCTTCACTGGCGTCAACGGCATATTCCGTTTCCACCCCGACGGTTCCATCGAGCGCGGTCTGGCCGTATTGGCGGTGGAGCCGGGTGGCTTCACGGTGGTCAGCCCGGCCCCCATCACATTCCAATCCAGCGGGTCCTAGACGAGAAGTTCGCCGATCACCCGGTTGAGCACCAGCCGTCCACGCTCCGTGGCGCAAAGCCGCTCGCGGTCCCAGGTGACAAAGCCGCCGGCCGCAAGCGCCGCGATACGGTCCGCCGAGGGCGCCCGGCCCCATCGCGCGCGATAATCAACCAAATCGATGCCTTCGCTGAGGCGCAGATTCATCAGCAGGTGTTCACGCGCGGCGTCGTCATCGCTGATCGCGGTCATCTCGACAATGCCGTGGCCGTCGCGCGCGACCTTTTCCCGCCAGCGTTCGGGCAGACGCTCGCACATCGTGGCGAAACGCTTGCCGTTCAAATCGAGTCGTCCATGGGCGCCCGGCCCGACGCCCGCATAAGCGCCATACCGCCAGTAAAGAAGATTATGGCGCGCCTCGGCCGCGGCGCGCGCATGGTTGGAAATCTCATAAGCGGGAATGCCTGCGTCTGCCGTCATCTCCTGCGTCACCTCGAAAAGTTCCGCCGCCAAATCCTCGCCAGGCACGCTGAGCGCGCCGGTTTTGTAGAGCGTCGCGAAGGGCGTCGCCAGTTCGATGGTGAGTTGATAGAGCGAGAGATGCTCAGTGCCGAAGGCCAAAGCCTCAGCAAGTTCGTCCTGCCAAGCGCGTACGCTTTGGCCGGGGCGCGCATAGATAAGGTCCAGCGATACCCGCTCGAAGACGCGCTGCGCCAGCGCCAGCGCGTTCTTGGCCTCGACCACATTGTGCAAGCGGCCCAGAAATTTCAGATCCGCGTCGTTCAGCGCCTGCACGCCAAGCGATAGCCGGTTGACGCCCGCGCGCGCATAATCGGCAAATCGCCCGGCATCGGCGCTCGCCGGATTCGCTTCCAAGGTAATTTCCAAATCGTTGGCGCTGCGCCACAAGCGCGCGGCCTGATCGATCACCCGGCCAACCGACTGCGCGCCCATTAAGGACGGCGTACCGCCGCCGAAGAAAATGGTTTGCACCACCGGACGGTCGGCGCCTTGCAAACCCGCGACATGAGCAAGCTCGCTGACAATGGCATCGGCCCAGCCGTCTTCGTCGATGCTGGTGCGGACATGGGAATTGAAATCGCAATAAGGACATTTGGCCGCGCAAAACGGCCAATGAATGTAAAGCCCAAAACCGCTCACGGCGTCAACGCGGCGCTTGCGAAAGCCGCAAAGGCGCGCGCGCGATGGCTGATGGCATGTTTCGCTGCGGGATCGATTTCGCCGAACGTCTTCTTCATGCCGTCCATGAGGAAAATGGGATCATAGCCGAAACCGTTTGCGCCGCGCGGCGGGAACACAAGCTTACCTTGCACCTCGCCCTCGAACGTCTCCGCCTCGCCATGCGGCGCCGCCAGCGCCAGCACGCAGATGAATTTTGCGGAAAAATCGCGCGCGCTTTTGGCGCGCAGTTCGCGCTCGACCCGCGCCATGGCGAAGGCAAAATTCTTTTTTGGTCCCGCCCAGCGCGCTGAAAAAATTCCCGGATCGCCGCCGAGCGCCGCAACGCTCAATCCCGAATCGTCGGCCAAGGCCATCAGGCCACTCGAGTTTGCCGCCGCGCGGGCTTTCAGTATGGCGTTTTCGGCGAAGCTGGCGCCGGTCTCTTCGGGTTCGACAAGGCCAAGTTCGGCTGCTCCGCGCACGTCAAGACCGTGCGGCGCAAGCAATTCGGCAATCTCGCGCACCTTGCCCGCATTGTGGCTTGCCACCACCAAGGCTGCGCCGCGCGCCAGCTTCATATGCCGAGCGCCGCCTTTTGCAGCGCGACCAATTCTAAGATGCCCTTGCGCGCCAGCGTCAGCATGGCGGCGAATTCCGCATCGCTGAACGGCGCGCCCTCCGCCGTGCCTTGAATCTCCACCAAGCCGCCCGAGCCGGTGAGCACGAAATTGGCGTCGGTCTGGGCAGTGGAGTCTTCGCTGTAGTCGAGATCGAGCAAAGGCTTGCCCTTGACGATGCCGCAGGATACCGCCGCGACGTGATCCTTGATCGCGGGCTTGGTAACCATGCCGGTCTTCTTCATAAAACCGATACAGCCCGCCAGCGCCACATAGCCGCCGGTGATGGACGCCGTGCGCGTGCCGCCATCGGCCTGCAACACGTCGCAGTCGATGGTAATCTGGCGTTCGCCCAAGGCCGTTAGATCGACCACCGCGCGCAGGGAGCGCCCGATCAAGCGCTGAATCTCCTGGGTACGGCCCGATTGCTTGCCGGTCGCGGCCTCGCGGCGCATGCGCTCATTGGTGGAACGCGGCAGCATGCCGTATTCCGCCGTTACCCAGCCTTTTCCCGAGCCCCGCAGGAAGGATGGGGCCGTCTCCTCCAGGCTGGCGGTCACCAGCACATGAGTATCGCCGAATTTGACCAGGCAGGAACCCTCGGCATGTTTGGCAAAACCCGGCTCCAGGCTCACATTGCGCAATTGGTCGGGCGCGCGCTCTGAATTGCGCATATGGGATGTCCCTTGATGTTTGAGGCGTCGACCGTTACCTAGCGGCTTGCGCCCCTCTTGTGCAAACAAGCCACGGCGCATCCGAAGTAATATAACCGGTTCAAAGACTTGGATCCGAATTCTTCCAGGGCCGCCGCCGGCGCAATGGGCGAGAGGCCGCGCGAAATCTTCCGCCACCTGGTGGAAGCCTTTCTGGCGTCCGGCGAGCCGGTGGGATCGCGCACCTTGTCCCAGCGCCTGCCGACGACATTGTCGCCCGCCTCGATCCGCAATGTGATGGCAGATTTGGAGGCGATGGGCCTGCTCTATGCGCCCCACACCAGCGCCGGGCGCGTACCCACCGAGCGTGGCCTGAGATTGTTCGTCGATGGTCTTTTGGAAATCGGAGAACTCGCGCCGGGCGAGCGCGTCGCCATCGAAGCGCGCATCAGCGGCACTGATCGCGGGCTGGAAGATCTTTTGACGCAAGCCACGACGCTGCTGTCGGGGCTTTCGCGCTGCGCCGGGCTTGTCATCGCCGCCAAACAGGACGCGGTGCTGCGGCATGTGGAATTTCTCAGCATTGCGCCGGGAAAGGCCCTGGTCGTCATGGTCACGCAGGATGGTCAGATCGAGAACCGGGTGATCGACACGCCATTGGGTCTGCCGGTTTCGGCCTTGTCGGAGGCGGCGAACTATCTCAATGCCCGCCTTGCCGGCCGCACGCTGGATGCTGCGCGCAGCGATATTCTGGCGGAACTCGAAGGCGAACGTGCGGAACTCGACGTGCTGACCGCCAAGATCGTCGCGGAGGGCCTGGCGACATTGGCAGGCCCCACGGAAGGCGAAGACAAAGTATTGATTGTGCGCGGCGCCTCGCATCTGCTGGAAACCATGGAAGCCCAGAGCGATCTGGAGCGCATCCGCACTCTGTTCGACGACATCGAACGCAAGAACGATCTGATCCGCCTGATGGAGCTTGCCAAGCAAGGCGAGGGCGTACGCATCTTCATCGGCTCGGAAACACGGCTGTTCTCGCTCTCCGGCTCGTCGATCGTCGCCGCGCCTTATGCCGATTCGCAAGGCAAGGTGGTCGGCGTGATCGGGGTGCTCGGGCCGACCAGGCTCAATTACGCCCGCATCATTCCGATGGTCGATTACACCGCCAAAGTGGTGGGCCGGTTGCTCGGATGAAGGACCAGGTTTAAGGACGCAAGATGACAGACGAAACCGAACAGACCGCACCGGATATTGCCGAGCCCGATCAGATTGGCGCCCTGGAAATCCAGCTGGCCGAGATGCGCGACCGGCTGCTGCGCGCGCTGGCCGACGCGGAGAATCTGCGCCGGCGTTCCGAGCGCGAAAAGCAGGAAGCCTCACAATATTCCATTGCCCGCTTTGCGCGCGACATGCTGGCGATTGCCGATAATTTCGGCCGCGCGCTCGCCGCGTGCCCCAAGGAATTGCGCGAGGCGGCCGATCCGCAGGTCGGCGCCGTCCTCGACGGCGTCGAGGCAACGGAACGCCAATTGCTCGGCACACTGGAGCAATATGGCGTAAGGCTGATCGACACCTCGAGCGGCAAGTTCGATCCCAATTTGCATCAAGCCGTTGCCGAAGTGCCCGGCGAAGGCAAACCGGCGGGTACCATCGTGAATGTGGTGCAGCCCGGCTATATGATTGGCGAGCGTCTGCTCCGCCCCTCCATGGTGACCGTGGCGCGCAAAGAGAGCGGCAATGGCGTCGATACCAAAGTCTGAGAACGGCGCCAGCCAGGTGCGCATTGTCGTTGCCGGCGCATCGGGGCGCATGGGCAGAGCCTTGGTGCGTGCCATTGCGGAAAACGATGCTTGCGTCCTCGCGGGCGCCCTGGAAGCCAAGGGGCATCGCGATCTTGGGCGCGACGCGGGAACTTTGGCCGGACTGGAGCCTCTGGGCATTATGCTCACCGACGAATTTGGCGCAAATGCCGATGCCATTGTCGATTTTACCGCGCCCAAAGTATCCGTGGAATTGGCCGCTCTGGCGGCGCGCGATCATATCGTCCATGTCATCGGCACGACGGGATGTTCCAAGGACGATGACGCCAGGATTGCCGCCGCCGCGCAAAAGACGGTCATCGTGAAATCCGGCAATATGAGTTTGGGCGTTAATTTGCTCGCGGCGCTGGTGAAGTCAGCTGCCAAAGCACTTCCAGATTTCGATGTTGAAATCGTCGAAATGCATCATGCCAAGAAAGTCGATGCGCCTTCCGGCACGGCATTGCTGTTGGGCGAAGCGGCAGCGGCTGGTCGCGGTGTATCGCTGAACGATCACATGACACGCGCGCGCGATGGCCACACCGGCCCGCGCAAACAAGCAAGCCTCGGCTTTGCCAGTCTGCGCGGCGGCACGGTGGTGGGTGAACATGAGGTGATCCTGGCTGGAACCGGCGAACGTGTGGTGCTGTCCCATATCGCCGAGGACCGCGCGATTTTCGCGCAGGGCGCGCTTCGTGCCGCGCTGTGGGGACAAGGCAAGAAGCCCGGCCTTTACACCATGACGGACGTGCTCGGCCTCTGATCCATTTTTGCCGCTTCCACGGCGAGCATCGCACGCTTGCGCGCGACGCCCCAGTGATAGCCGGTGAGCGCGCCATTGCTTGCCAGAACCCGGTGACATGGAATGATCCACGACACCGGATTGCGCCCGACGGCGGCGCCGACTGCCCGGCTGGCATTGGGGCATTCCAGCTTTTGCGCAATCGCGCCATAGCTGACGAGCCCGCCTGTGGGAATCGCCAGAAGCGCTTGCCACACCTTGATCTGCCATGGCGTGCCCATCAGATGGAGCGCAAGTTCGCCGCCTTGTTCGCGATCGAAGATCTGGCGCAGGATATTCGCAGCGCGCGATTTGTTAGAACGATAATCCGCGTTGGGCCAGCGCGCCTTCATATCGGCGAGCATCGCGTCTTCCTCGCCTTCGTCGCCGAAGGCCAGCCCGCACACGCCTTTGGCGGTGGCGAGCAACAGCGCGCTACCGAAGGCGCAGGGCGCAAAGCCGTAATCGATCACGACACCCCGCCCGGCCTTGGCGTAATCGCCCGGCGTCATCGCTTCGATCTTCACACATAAATCGTGCAGGCGCGACGGACCTGAAAGCCCCGCGTCCAGGGCTGCGTCCAAAACGCTGGCGCCTTCGCAAAGGGCACTCTTGGCATGGGCGAGCGTCAGATGGCCGATGAACGCCTTGGGGCTGACGCCGATATAATGGGTGAAGACGCGCTGGAAGTGGAATGGCGAAAGTCCCGCAGCCGAAGCGGCCTCCTCAAGCCGCGGCTGATCGAGATAGCGCTCGCTGAGATAGCAGATGGCGCGGCTCATGCGCCGCCATTCCGCGCTGTCTTCGCTTGGCGAATTTGTCTCGTTCATGGCGGTATTCTGATCCAGGCGCGACGGCTTCGCGACCCGATTCTTGCGGGGCTAGCGGCGTTGGCGTGCGGCCCATAGCGCGCTGCGCAAGGCTTCGGCCAAACCTGCGCGTTCGGCGGGCGGCAGGAAAGTGCCCAGCAAGACCGCCTTGCCATGGCTCCACAAAGTCAGCCGCATGTCCGGTTCGAGCAGCTCCACACGCACCCAATAGGGATTGAGGACGATGTGCGAGGTGCCCGGCCGGCGCGCGATATCGAGTCTGGATGGTGTCAGTGTCACATGCTCTTCGCGCCGCGCCGCGATTTGGCTGGCGCGAAAGGCCCAGGCGAGAAGCGCCACGTCCGCTCCCAAGAACGGCGCGACCGGCCATGCGCCCTGGAGCGCCAGCGTCGCTGCAAATCCGAGATTGACCGCCGCCACCAGGGCCAAGACGATCAGCAAGGCACGCGGCGCCAGCGGCGGGCTCGGCCGCAGTACCCGCTCCAGCAAGACCTCGGGTTCCTCGTCCATCGCGCAATGATGGCACAGATGCTTGTGCAGGCAAGTACTGTTGCTTATGGCTAAATCACCATTGAGACGCGCCATGGGTTTTTCCAAGTCAAAAGCCGAACGCTTCTTCGCCCGCTTGCAACAAGCGATGGGCGAACCCAAGACCGAGCTCACCTATGTCAACACGTTCACGCTGCTGGTTGCCGTCGTGCTATCGGCGCAAGCGACCGACAAAGGCGTCAACAGAGCGACGGCGCCGTTGTTCAAGATCGCCGACACGCCGGCCAAGATGGCGGCGCTGGGCGAAGCAGGCCTTACCGATTACATCAAGACCATCGGGCTCTATCGCAACAAGGCGAAGAACGTCATCGCGCTTTCAAATATCTTGCTGGAGAACCATGACGGACAAGTGCCCGCCGATCGCGAAGCGCTGGAGGCGTTGCCCGGCGTCGGGCGCAAAACCGCCAATGTCGTTCTTAATGTCGCGTTCGGCGAAAAAACCATCGCTGTCGACACCCATATCTTTCGCCTCGCCAACCGCACCGGATTGGCGCCCGGCAAGACGCCGCGCGAAGTGGAAGACGCGTTGATGCGCGTCGTTCCGCACGCCTATCTGCTGCACGCCCATCACTGGTTGATTTTGCACGGACGCTATGTCTGCACGGCGCGCGCGCCAAAATGTCCGGGCTGTGTTGTGCGCGATCTTTGCGATTATCCAGACAAGACCGGTTTGGCGCACACGCTCAGGACGCCGGCGGGTGGCCGCGCAAAGCGGCGAGGCAATTAAGATCCGCCGCGATCTCAGCGCCGCGCGGCACGGTTTCGACATGACGAACAACCAGTGACGCGCCCTTGGGATAGAAGAAAAAGAACGCGCGGCATTGCGCGCCGTCATAGCGCCATATCTCCGCGCCATTTTCCGTGCGGACGAAAGCGGGCGTCCCGAAGAAGCCGCGAATATTCACCTCGGGCAAGCCGATCAGACCAGCCGGTTCGCCCGGCGGGGCCTGCGGCGGCAGCGGCACGGACGGCATGGGCGGGGCAGGTGTCGCGCAGCCGCTAAGAAGAAAAACAAGGCCGATTATCAACCGCTTCATACCGGGCGTTCCTCATGCACCATGCGTTTGTAGACATGAACCATGAAGGCGGCACCGAACAAGGGGGCATAGAGATTTGCCAGCGGTATCACCGTCAGGACGGAAACGACAACACCGGCAAAAAACACCCGGCTGGGATGACGCCGGCGCAATGCATCCACTGCGGAGCGCGACATATGGCGTAGCGCCACCAACTCGAAATATTCGCGGCCCAAAAGCCAGCCATTGGCGATCACGGTCGCCAGTTCCGCAAATCCCGGCAAAACGGCATCGAAAGGCAGAAGCAGCAAATCGACGACAATCACCAGAAGGCCCAGCCGCAGACCCGTGCTTAGCGTTGCGGCGAGTGGCGCGCCCGAAGCCTTGGGATCGGCGGGGTAATAGCGCGCCTCGACCTTCCTTGCGATCTCATCCAGGAACAGCGATGCGAAAAACGCCGCGACCGGGGCGCCGAGGAAGAACGGCAAAAGCAGCATGAGGACCGGCACGAGCACGTCGAGCGCGGCGTTGACGGAGGGCGAACCGAGCACCGGCAAATGATGCACCCCCCAATTAGCAGCGGCGAACAAACCCGCATAAAGCGCGACGGTGAGAAGCAGACTCCACACCACCACGCCCGTAAAGGCGCGGTCGAAGACGAGATTTGCGGCCTTGCGCAGGCTTGCGAACATGGCGTGCCTCCTTTAATGGGGCCTTTATAGGCGCAATCTCAACGATATGGACAAACAATGGCGCGCAATTTCGACGTCGTCGCAATGGGCAACGCCATTGTCGATGTCATCGCCCCGGTGGATGACGGCTTTCTTCTGACCCACAAAATCGCCAAAGGCGTCATGACGCTGATCGACGAATTTCGCGCCAATCAGCTCTATCAGGCCTTCGCCGAGCGGCGCGAGACCGCGGGCGGTTCCGCCGCCAACACCATGGCGGGACTGGCCTCTTTGGGCGCGCGCGGCTTGTTTGTCGGCAAGGTGAAAGCGGACCGGCTGGGCGAGAGCTTTTCGGCGAGCCTGAACGATATCGGCATCCGTCATTCGACCAAGCCTGCTGAGGACGGTTCGCCGACGGCTTGTTGCTTGATCGCGGTCGCCGCCGACGGCCAGCGCAGCATGAACACCTATCTGGGCGCGGCGCGCGAACTCTCCCCTGCCGACATCAAGCCGGAAGACATCGAAGCAGCCGATATCCTCTATATCGAAGGCTATTTGTGGGACGCGCCATCGGCCAAGGCGGCTTCGCGCAAAGCCATCGACATCGCCAAGGCGGCGGGAACCAAAGTTGCCTTCACGCTCTCCGATCCGTTCTGCGTTGGACGCTATCGCGAGGAATTCCTCGACCTGTTGGAAAACGACCTCGACATAATTTTCGCGAATGAAGACGAGATCAAGGCGCTGTTCGAAGTGGACAATTTCGACGAAGCCCTACAGCGCATCGGGCGCTGGGGCGGTATCGGCGCGCTGACGCGCTCGGAAAAGGGCTGCGTCGTCACCGGCGGCGGCGAAATTCACGTCATCGACGCGGCGCCGGTGGCGCGCGTGGTTGACACAACAGGCGCGGGCGACCAATTCGCCGCGGGTTTGCTGTTCGGTCTGGTGCGCGGCAAACCGCTGAATGCTTGCGGCAAGCTCGGCGTGATGGCGGCGGCGGAGATCATCTCCCATTATGGCGCGCGGCCAGAAACCTCGTTGGAAGCGCTTGCCGCCAAGGCCGCGTTGCTCTGAACTGAAGTCAGCTTCTGTTCTTGCGCAGATAGACATAGAGCGCACCTTCCCCGCCATGGCGGCGATGCGCGCTGCGCGTTGAGGCGATCAGCCGCGCGAATTGCGGCTCACCAAGCCAGCGCGGCACCACCCTCGCCAAGACGCCGCGTGCGCGGGCGGCCAATTCCAGATCGAAAGGTGCATCGGGCTTTGCGCGCGCACCCTTGCCAGTAATGACCAGTACCAATCGGTCGCCGCGTAGATGCGCACCATGCAAATGCGCTGTTAGCACGCGGTGCGCCACCGCTTCGGTCAAGCCATGCAGATCGAGTTCTGGAATCGGGGGACAATTCGCCGCGCCTCAGTTTTTCATCGGTGTGCCCGTCCACACCACTTGGGACGGACGCGGCGCGCGCAATCATCGGCGCGGATTTGAGTTTTTCGACTTTTGACGTCGCCAGTTTCTTGAGCTGCACTTGACCCGACACGGTGGCGCGAAATAAGGCGCGTTCCTCTTCGGTGGTGCGCCTTCGGCTCATTGCGTTTCGACAGTGTCTGGATAATTGCTCTGCGGGGCAAGGCGTGCCGCGACGGCTTTGGGCAACAGAGCGAAAAGCTGGCCGCTCTGTTTCATTTCCCCTGCAAGGCTTTCTGCCCGCGCACCGAAACCGAAAAAGATATCGCCGCGCACCGCGCCTTTGATCGCGCCGCCGATATCCTGGGCGACGACGACCATTTGCAGCGGCTTTGCGTCCGGCAGCGTCGTCGACACGAAATAGGGCACGCCCAACACATGAAGGCGCGGATCGACGGCCAGGCTTGCGTCCGGGGTCAGGGCGACGCCCTCCGCGCCTTTGGCGCCAAGCGCGGGATCGCCGATCGGGTCTTCCTTGAAAAATACATAAGAAGCGTTGGTTTCCATCACCGTGCGCGCCGCCATCGGATTGGCTTTCAGCCAGCGCCGGATGCTTTGCAGGGAAACTTCCTCTCGCTTCAGCGCACCGCGTGCGATCAAGCTGCGCCCCACTGCCGTGTATAGCTGGCCATTTTGGCCGGCGTAATCGGCCCTTATGATCGTTCCATCGTCGAAGCGCACGCGACCCGAACCTTGGATGTGTAGAAAGAATACCGCCGCCGGGTCGTCGCCATAGAACAGGACCGGGGCATTCAAGCCTTTGGCGTCGATCTCGGCGCGCGTGGCATAGGGCACAAGGCGGTGATCTTCGAGGCGCCCCGCGATTTGTTCACCGCGCAAGGATGGGCGGAACGCCCCCAGATCGACGCTGATCAAATCAGGCGGCAAGCCGTAGACGGGAGTTTGGAATTTACCGTGTCTGGTGCGGCTCCCCTGCAATTGGGGTTCGTAATAGCCGGTGAACAATCCGTCCTTCAGCGCGCCGGCACTGATTGAAACGGGGGCAAACCAGTGTTCGAAGAATAGGCGTGCCGCCTCCGCTGAAGTCGATGGAGCACGCGCCGCGGCACAGGGCGCACGCCAGTCCGAGATCGTTCCCGCATAGCCCGCTCCGCCCATTGTCTGGGAGGTGTCTCTTTTCGACAGCGCATCGCATGATCGCGCAAAAGCCGCCAGCGCGGCGCGTGGATCGGAGGCGCCCCAGCCCGCAAGCTCAGCGAAGGAAACTTTGGTCAGGCGCAGGGGGCCGAGGGCCGGCGGGCGCAGACTCCACCATAGCCAACCTCCCACGATGGCAAGGCAAAAGAGGCCGACAAAACCAATAGCGAGGAAAAGCTGCCGCCCGCTCACGGATGTTTCAGACGAGTTCGCCCGATGTCGCGACCACCGTCCAATTTGGGTCACGCGCGCGCACATCGCGCGAGAAGGTCCACACATCGGTCACGTCGCGTACCGATTTGGCGTCGCCTTCGAGAAGGGCGCCAGCGGCATCCGTCGTCGCCGAGATGAACTGGGCACTAAAGGCCAAGGTCACCTCGGCCAGGCGACCTTTGAGGGCGGCCGAGACGATTTTGACCTCTTTGAAGCTGACAAAGGTGAATGTCACCTTGGCGCCGCTTTCCTCGCGTCCACGAATCGCCGAATCGAACGCGACATAGACGTCGTCGCTGAGAAGCGGTCGCAACTGAACGCGATCGCCCGCCGCAAAGGCGGTGACGATGGTTTCATAGGCGCCGCGCGCACCCGACACGAAATGATCCTTGTCGAAATTGCGGTCGGCAAGTTGGATGTCCAAAAGTCCGCTTATAGCGGGATCGGAGGCGCGGGCGTCCTGCCCCGGATGCGCGGCAGGCTTCTCGTCGGCGGCCGCAACAGGAGCGTCGTTGGCGGTCCGGGGTGCATTTGCCGAGAGGCGGTAATTGTCCTGCGGCGGGCGTTCATGCCCCGTGCGGCGGCCCAACACCGTGTAAAGCCGGAACAGAATGATGCCGGCCAGAGCGGCAATGAGAAATATTTCGAGCAATTGCGTGGTCGCCATGTTGCGGGTGCCGTCTCCACGGCCTGTTAGCGCGCGGGGAGGATTGAGACTAAACCCCTGCGCCGCGCCGGTCCAGCCCGCAAAGGGCCGGAGGCGGCAAACATGGTTGCCAATGGCTGATTGCTTGTCATGGGCGCTTGATCCGTGGTAGCGCCCCGGTGCGATTTTCCAAGGATTACCAATGAGCGGCGAAGGTACACCGGTTGATGCAGGCCAAAACGGCACGGACGAGCAATCGGTCCGCGTTCAGGTCGTGGGGCAGTATGTGAAGGATCTCTCCTTCGAGAATCCCAGCGCGCCGGCCAATCTTACGGTTCGGCCCCAGATCGAGCTCAGCGTCGATCTACAGGCCCGCCAAGTGGAGCGCGAACATTACGAGGTCGAACTGCGGCTGCGTGTGTCGGCCAAGGCCGACGACAAGCCCGCCTTTCTGCTCGAACTGGTCTATGCCGGACTATTTCAGCTGCACAATGTGCCCGACGAAATCCGCCAACAGATTTTGCTGATCGAAGCGCCGCACATTCTGTTCCCCTTTGCTCGGCGCATCGTCGCCGACACGGTGCGCGACGGCGGCTTGCCGCCCTTGATGGTCGAGCCGATAGATTTCGCCGCGCTCTACCGTGCCAAAGCCGCGGAGATGGGGCAGATGCGCAGCCCGGGCCAGATGGACGCCTAGCCGGCAACGATCCAGAGAGCGCCCTCGCCGAGTTCGTGCCGCACGAACGCGTCGTGCGCGTCTTGCTCCTCTTGGCTGAGGCGCGCCGGCAAGGGAACGGGGCGCGGCCGTGCCGAACGGACTTCCGCGATAACCTCAGCCTCGTCGCTCGGCGCCAACAAGAGGCGCTTTTGGCGTCCGCCGATCAGTTCGAGATAGACTTGGGCGGTTAGCTCCGCATCGAGCAACGCGCCGTGCTTGTCGCGCGCCGACAAATCGATCCCGAAGCGTTTGCACAATTCGTCGAGCGAATAGCGCACGCCGGGCAATTTGATTTTCGCCATCTCGATCGTATCGATCGCGCGCGCGACCGGGATAGGCGGCTTGCCGAGCCTGGCGAGTTCCGCATTGACGAATTTCAAATCGAAACTTGCGTTGTGAATGACGAGCGGGGCATCGCCGAGGAATTCCATAAATGCCTCGGCCACCTCGGCGAATTTCGGCTTGCCGACCAACATGGCGCTGCTGATCCCATGAATGCGTTCGGCCTCCGCCGGCACATCGCGCTGCGGATCGAGATAGCGCTGGAAGCTGCGCCCGGTGGGAAAATGATCATCGAGCTCGACACAGCCGATCTCGATGATGCGGTGACCGTCCGAAGGATCGAGGCCGGTTGTCTCGGTGTCGAGTACGATCTCACGCATCGTTATGCTCCGCGCGGCGGCGTTTCAATTCCGCCACGATGTTTTGAACCTGTTGGAAAGCGTGCGCGCGGCCTTTACCGGTTTCAATCACGAAATGGGCTTGTGCACGTTTTTCCGCGTCCGGCATCTGGCGAGCGAGAATTTGATCGAGACGGGCTTCGTTCATACCTTCGCGGGTAAGGACCCGCGCGCGCTGTACTTTGGGGGGCGCCGAAACGACCACAACAGCGTCCACTCTGGTGTGACCGCCGGTCTCGAAGAGAAGTGGAACGTCCAGGACGACGAGTTCGGCGCCTGCATTCTCGGCTGCTTCGATAAAGTCGCGTTGCGCGCGTGCCACCAAGGGGTGGACGATGGCTTCGAGCTTTTTGAATGCAGATGCGTCGTCCGTAAGTTGCGCCGCCAGCACGCCGCGCTCGACGCGGCCGTTCTTAACGCTGCCTGGGAAGGCATCGCCGATCGCCGCGACGGCGCCGCCGCCTTTCTCATAGAGCGCATGCACCGCCGCATCGGCGTCATAGACCGCGATGCCCAAGCGGGCGAACATTTTGGCCGTTTCGCTTTTGCCCATGCCGATAGAGCCGGTGAGGCCCACAAGGGTCACGCCTTTAGCGACCATCGGCGAGCGCCAGTTCCATCGTCCGGCGCAAAGTGGCGCTGACATGCGGAGTGACGTCGAAGAAAGCTTCGAAGGACGGCGCCGCTTGATGCAGCAACATGCCGAGCCCATCGATGGTGCGAAGACCTTGTGCCTCGGCGCGCACCAAGAGCGGCGTGCGCAGCGGGTTGTAGACGGCATCGAGGACGACCGCGTTCTTGGGCAGGACATCCAGCGGCAGATCGACGGACGGCGCGCCCTTCATGCCGGCGCTGGTGGCATTGACCAGCAGGGCAATATCCTTGGCGGCATCGTTCCAATCGGCAAAGCCGAGGCCGACAAGCGGCGTCGAGAGTTTGGGCGCCAGCTGCGTCACCAACGTCCCGGCGCGCGCGAGATTGCGGCCAAGCACACGCACCTGTGAGGCGCCGAGTTGCGACAGCGCGGTCGCCGCGGCCCGCGCCGCTCCGCCTGTGCCCCATATGGCCACCGGCTTTCCCTTGAGGGCTGCCGCCCCCAGGCTCTCCACGATACTCGCGCTGAGGCCAAACGTGTCCGTATTGCGCGCCTCGATGCCGTCTTCGTAGAACAACAGCACATTGGCAGCGCCTGCGAGCTCGGCTGCGCCGTCGTGGCGCTCGGCCAGCGCGAAGGCGGCTTCCTTGTGCGGCACGGTCACGTTGACACCCTTAAAGCCCGCCAAGCGCAAACCATTGACGACGGCGGCGAAATCCTGCGACCGAACGGGGAGCGGGACATAAGCAGCATCCAGGCCATATTCCGCTATCCAGCTGCCGTGGATTCTAGGCGACAGCGATTGGCCGATCGGCCAGCCGATGATGCCTGCCAATTTTGCCGAACCCGTCATGCTCATCGCTCAAGAACTCCATAATCGCGCAGCGCCGCAAGAAGCGGGACGAGCGCAAGCCCAAGAATGGAAAAATAGTCGCCTTTGGCGCTTTCGAAAAGCTGCGCACCGGCGCCCTCGAAATGGTAGCAGCCCACGGCGCCCAGCACCTCTGCTCCCTGGGCCACAAGATAGGCATCCAGAAAATCGTCGCTGAAGGGGCGCATCTTGAGAATCGCCTGTTCGCGTGCGCGCCACACAGGCACGCTGTCTTTCGCCAGCACACAAGCCGTCAGCAAGCTATGCTGCTTGCCGCGCAGACGCTGGAGTTGCGCGCGCGCTTCATGCAGATCGGCCGGTTTGGCGAGCAGCTGCCCATCGAAGGCAAGAATTTGGTCGCAGCCCAGCACCAGTTTTTCGGGCGCGTCCCGCGAAACGGCAAGTGCCTTTTCCTGCGCCAACGCCTCGGCGATGTCGCCTGCCTCGGCCCCTTGTGCTTGCAGCGAAGCGCGCAATGTTTCTTCGTCGATATCGGCCGGGCACACCTCGAGCGGGACGCCGACCGCGCGCAACAGCCTGGCGCGCACCGCGCTTGCCGAGGCCAGTACCAGAATGTTCACGTTGCCGCTCTTTGGCGTTCGACCAGCCAATTCATGATGGTTGCCGCGGCTTCTTCGACGGAACGCCTCGTTACATCGAGGGAATGCCAGCCATGCTGTTCGTAGAGCCTGCGCGTCGTCATGACTTCGCTGCGCACGATTTCGATGTCGACATAGCTTGTCTCGCGATGTTCGCCCATCGTGGCCAGGCGGTTGCGCCTCACCTGCACCAGACGTTCGGGGGAGGCCCACAGGCCGATGATCAAGGGCTTGGTATACTCGAACAGGCTTCGCGGCGGCGGTACGCCCGGTACCAGGGGCACATTGGCGGCGCGCAGGCCTCGGATGGCCAGATAGACGCAAGTGGGGGTTTTGCAAGTGCGGCTGGCGCCCACCAGGATGACGTCCGCGCCGCCCAGATCGTCCATTAATTGCCCGTCATCATGTTCGATGGTGTAGCTGAGCGCTTCCATGCGCTGCAGATAGCGTTGATCGACTTCGTGCTGACCGCCGGGCCTGTGGGTTTCCATCACGCCGAACTGGCGCTGCATCACACGCACCGGCCCTTCCATGACATCGTAATTGGCGAGACCGAGCTGGGCGCATTGTGTGAGAAGTTCGCTGCGCAGTTCCTGATTGACAAGCGTGAAGAGAACAAGGCCAGGATGCTCACGGATATATTCTATCGTGCGATGTAATTGGCGGATGCTGCGCACCAGGGTATAGGAATGCTCCTGAACGTTCACGCCTTCGAATTGGGCAACTGTCGCTTTGGCGACAGCGTGCAGGGTTTCGCCGGTCGCGTCGGAGATCAGATGTAGATGAAAGGGTCGGTCCACAGTTTCGTTCCTATTCCATCCACCGCTGTGCGTTTTGGGGCTCGCGTGCCGCCTGCGTCCGTCATAGCGCGCAGCACAGTGGACGCCTAGTGTGTCGAACCATCATCGCTGTGCGCATCATGGCGTCTTGCCGCAGCCGAACAGTGCCTTGAGTCCGTTCATATTCCGCCCTAGAGGAAGATTAGGGACACCGATTGTTCCACAATTCACAGGGTAAACACCATCTTCAGAATCTTATTATCTTAGGAGTCTTTGTTTGAAGGACGGGAAGAAACTAATTGATACGCTAAAGGGAGCGACCCAAAAGGTTCCGCCTCTTTGGATAATGCGC
Source organism: uncultured Alphaproteobacteria bacterium (assembly GCA_963849895.1). Lineage (GTDB taxonomy): Bacteria > Pseudomonadota > Alphaproteobacteria > Micropepsales > Micropepsaceae > Rhizomicrobium. The sequence goes on along the minus strand of CAWKIU010000003.1, from coordinate 96,790 downwards.
CAAGCCGGGCGCTATTTGCCGGAATACCGCCAGACCAGAGAACGTGTCGGATCGTTTTGGAATTTGTGCATGACACCCGGTTTTGCTGCGGAGGTGACGTTGCAGCCGATCCGAAGATTCGGGTTCGATGCGGCAATCATTTTTTCGGACATTCTTGTGATTCCGGCGGCCTTGGGCATGACTGTTACCTTCGAAGCTGGAGAGGGGCCGAAACTCACGCCATTTTCGGGTGTCGATCGTTTTGAGATCGATCGTGAAAAGCAGTCAGATTTCTTGGAACCTGTGTATGAGGCGCTCAGACAGACGCGGGCCGCGCTAGGGTCGTCGACGGCGCTACTTGGTTTTGCGGGGGCGCCTTGGACGCTGGCGACCTATATTGCGGCTGGCGGCGGTGGCGACGAGCAGAAAGCCGCCAAGTTGCTGGCTTATCGCAACCCGGTTCAATTTTCGGGTTTGATCGACGTGCTTGTGGAGTGTGTGTCACAGCATTTGATTGCCCAATTGCGCGCAGGCGCCGATGCGGTGCAGATTTTCGATTCTTGGGCTGGCGGGCTGCCGCCACAAGGATTCCAGGATTGGGTTGTCGGGCCGACGAAGCAGATTGTCAGTAGGGTCAAGGCGGTAATCCCACATGCCTGCATCATTGGGTTTCCCCGGGCGGCAACGCTGAACGGTTATGCGCTTTACGCGCGTGAGACGGGTGTTGATGCGGTCTCGCTCGATACTGCGGCGCCGATGGACTGGGCGGCGCAAACCATCGCGCCAGGCGTTGCTCTGCAAGGTAATCTTGATCCCATCGCGCTGATTGCCGGGGGCCGCGCGCTTGGCGAAGGTGTGGACAGAATATTGAAAGCGACCGAAGGCGTGCCATTTGTCTTCAATTTGGGGCATGGCATTCTGCCGGAAACCCCCATCGCGCATGTGGAAGAATTGGTGCGCCTGGTGCGAGGCGTGGCGTGAAACTGGCGGTTGTCTTGTTCAATCTCGGAGGACCGGATAGTCCACAGGCCGTCGAGCCGTTCCTGCGCAATCTGTTCAGCGATCCGGCGATTCTCAAACTTCCCTATTTCGCGCGCATGCCGCTCGCATGGTTGATCGCGCGTCGGCGCGCCCCGGTGGCGCGCGAGATTTACGCCAAGATCGGGGGGCGGTCTCCGATCCTTGAGGAGACGCAGGCTCAGGCAAGCGCGCTGCAAAGCGCTTTATCGATGCATGACACGCGGGTTTTTATCGCCATGCGCTGTTGGAAACCGTTCGCCGACGAGGCTGCGCGCGCGATCAAGGCCTGGGGTGCTGATCGCGTCGTCTTGTTGCCGCTCTATCCGCAGTTCTCGACGACGACGACGGGGTCGTCATTTGCGGATTGGCCCAGGGCCGCTGCTGCCGCAGGGCTCAATGTGGCGACGACGCGAGTGTGCTGCTATCCGGACAATCGCGGGTTTATCACCGCACTCGTCGCACGAACCCAACAGACGATGGCAAGGATGCGGGGTGAGATTTCCTATCGCGTCCTGCTGTCGGCGCACGGCCTGCCCGAGCGCATCTCAGCGAGTGATCCCTATCGCGCGCAGATCGAGCGCACCGCCTCTGCTCTTGTGGAAGGATTGGGGATAGAAGGGCTCGACTGGACGGTTTGTTATCAAAGCCGTGTAGGTCCTCTTAAGTGGATAGGCCCTTCGACCGATGCGGAGGTTCGGCGCGCCGGCACGGACGGCAAGGGCGTGGTCCTGGTTCCTATCGCCTTTGTCTCGGAACATTCCGAGACGCTGGTGGAACTCGACATCGACTATGCCAAGCTGGCAAGCGAAGTTGGGGTGCGCGATTATCTTCGGGTGCCGACGGTGGGTGTGCAGGAAGCCTTTATTAGGGGACTTGCAGAGCTTGTTCTGGAAGTTGGCGCAGGGCAGCGGTTTTGTCCTGCGGGACAGCTTGGCTGCGGATTTGAGCAGAGAGCAGGATGAAGGCGTTTTTTCTCGATTATTATCTTCTCATCAAGGCGCTGCATGTCATCGCCGTGATCGCTTGGATGGCGGGACTGTTCTACTTGCCGCGGCTGTTCGTCTATCACACCCAAACCGCGCCGGGCACCGCCGAGTATGATCGCTTCGTGACCATGGAGCGCAAGCTTCTCAAGATCATCATGAACCCGGCGATGATCGCCACCTGGGTTCTGGGCCTGACATTGGTTTGGCTGATGGATTTCTGGCCGGCCCACTGGTTCTGGACAAAGTTCGTGCTGGTTGCCGCAATGACCGGGACGCATCATCTTTATGCGCGCTGGGCCAAGGATTTTGCGCGAGGCTGTAATAAGCGCACGGAGCGTTCATTCCGGCTGTGGAACGAGGTTCCCACGCTGTTAATGATCGCGGTCGTAATCTTGGTTGTCGTGAAGCCGTTTTAGATTTTGCGTGGCGATTTTCGTCTTGCCCTGTTTGCAACGCTGCCAAATCGCGCTATAAGACGTTCGTTCCCCATTGAAGCCCGCAAGCGGTACGCGCCGGTTCGCGCGAAACCGAGATCGGCCCTAGAGGCTGGCGAGCCGAACCTAACCCCTCCACGATCTCGCAGACCCGCTTGGCGGTGCTTGCGGGAGCCAGCACAGCAATCATTTTAGGTGTAATTTCCCATGACAGTGCAATCCGGCCTGCAGGCGATGAAGCTGCAGGAACTCAAATCCAAAACGCCAACCGACCTTTTGTCTTTCGCCGAGGAGCTTGAGATCGAGAACGCCTCGTCCATGCGCAAGCAGGACATGATGTTCGCGATTCTGAAAGAACTCGCCGAACGCAATGTGGAGATCACCGGTGCGGGCGTGCTGGAGACGCTGCAGGACGGTTTCGGTTTCCTGCGCTCTCCGGAATCGAATTATCTTGCGGGCCCCGACGATATTTACGTTTCGCCCTCGCAAATCCGCCGCTTCGGGCTGCGCACCGGCGACACAGTCGAAGGCCCCATTCGTTCGCCCAAGGACGGCGAGCGCTATTTCGCTCTGCTCAAAGTCTCGACGATCAATTTCGAGGATCCCGAGAAGATCAAGCACAAGGTGCATTTCGACAATTTGACGCCGCTCTATCCCACGCGCTGGCTGAGCATGGAGCTGCAAGACCCCACCATCAAGGACAAGACCGGCCGGGTCATCGATATCGTCGCCCCGCAAGGCATGGGGCAGCGCGCCCTGATCACCGCGCCGCCGCGCACCGGCAAGACCGTGATTCTGCAGAACATCGCCAAGGCTATCGCGGCGAACCATCCTGAAATCTTTTTGATCGTTTTGTTGATCGATGAACGTCCCGAGGAAGTGACCGACATGCAGCGCACGGTGCGCGGCGAAGTGATTTCCTCCACCTTCGACGAGCCGGCGACGCGCCATGTGCAGGTTGCCGAAATGGTGATCGAGAAAGCCAAGCGGCTGGTCGAACACAAACGTGACGTGGTGATCCTGCTCGATTCCATCACGCGTCTGGGGCGTGCTTACAACACTGTCGTGCCCTCATCGGGCAAGGTGCTGACGGGCGGTGTCGACGCCAATGCACTGCAGCGGCCCAAGCGTTTCTTCGGCGCGGCGCGCAACATCGAGGAAGGCGGTTCGCTCACCATCATCGCGACCGCGCTGATCGATACCGGCAGCCGCATGGATGAAGTTATTTTTGAAGAGTTCAAGGGCACGGGCAATTCGGAAATCATCTTGGACCGCAAAGTGGCGGACAAGCGGGTTTTCCCCGCCATCGACATCATGCGGTCCGGCACCCGCAAGGACGAGCTCCTGATCGAAAAGGGAACCCTGGCCAAGACCTATGTGCTCAGGCGAATTCTGGCGCCCATGGGCACCATCGACGCCATCGAATTCCTGCAGGACAAGCTACGCTCGTCGAAGAACAACAGTGATTTCTTCGACAGCATGAATACTTAATTTACCCCCTCCGTCTCTTTCGCGCGTTCGCGCTCAGAGATACCTCCCCCGCCAACGCTTCGCGTGCGGGGGAGAATGGCCTCGAATGGATCGGTGCCTTAGGGTATCAAGATCGTTGCACCCGTCGTCTTGCGCGAATGCAGGGCTTCGTGCGCGAGGCGCGCATCCTTGAGCGCGAAGCGTTGGTTGATCGCGATCTTCACGGCGCCAGAAACGATCACGCCGAACAGATCGTCGGCCGTTTCTTGAAGCTCTTTGGGCGTGCGGATGTAGTGGAACAGCGTCGGCCTGGTGAGATAGAGCGAGCCTTTGGCGCTGAGAAGCCCAGGCTCGAAAGCGGGAACCGGACCTGACGAATTGCCGAAGCTGACCATCATGCCGCGCACCGCCAGGCAGTCGAGCGAGCCCGAAAACGAATTCTTGCCAACGGAATCATAGACCACGGGCACGCCCTGCCCGTTTGTGAGCTCGCGCAGCCGCGCCACCCAATCATCCTTGGCGAGGTTCAGCACATGATCGCAGCCATGCGCCTTGGCCAATTCGATCTTGTCGTCCGAGCCGACTGTGCCGATCACGCGCGCACCCAAATGTTTGGCCCATTGCGCCGCGATGAGACCGACGCCGCCGGCGGCGGAGTGCAGCAGGATGGTCTGGCCGGGCTCGACCACGAAGGTGCGGCGCAACAGATATTGCGCGGTCATGCCTTTGAGCAAGCAAGCCGCCGCCGTCTCATCGCTGATCCCATCGGGGAGGTTGACGGCGCGGTCGGCGTCGATGTTGTTGGCCTCGGCATAGGCCCCGATCGGTCCGGTGCAATAGCCAACGCGATCGCCTAACTTGAAATTTGTCACGCCCTCGCCGACGGCCTGCACGATGCCTGCTGCTTCCAGACCAAGGCCGGAAGGTAGCGACAACGGATAAAGGCCGCTGCGGTGATAGGTATCGATGAAATTGACCCCGATAGCCGTGTGACGCAGCTGCACTTGTCCCCACGCCGGCGGCGCCAACGTGATGTCTTCGAGGGCGAGGACTTCGGGGCCACCGGTTTTGCTGAAGCGAACCGCTTTCATACAAAAAATCCCTAACTGTTTGTTCTTGCTGAATAAAGACGTGATGGTTTTTTTCTAAAATCGGCCCCCTCCCCCTATGTGGCGGAGGCAAGCGGACCTAGTCACCTCAAAGATGGGCCCGCGCGCCCCTCATTCAATGCCGCTTAGAACCGCAGCCCAGGACCAAGGACTGCGATGAAGAATATTGCCGAGGCAAAGCCGGTGGCGATCCAGGCTGGCGAGGGCGCTAGAGCGACGCGCAGAGTGGGACTGCGCCTATGGATCAACCAGCCGACCCAGACCAAACCGATGGAGCCGAGCGAGGACGGCAGCGCGTCGGTGAAGATCGTCGATGCGCCTCTGGGATCGAGGAAGGCGGCTGCCGCGGACAAGAATCCTGCCGCAAGATAAGCCGTCAGTGCGAAGGTTAAGGGACGTGGTCCCGGGGTTCCCTGCAATCTGCCTGCGATGAGGCCGCCAAGCACGCGCATTGCCGCAGCGTAGAGAATGATGCCGAGTATCGTCAGGCCCGTATGCCATATCGCGCTTGGCTGGAGCCCTTGAATAACGAACGCCCAATCGCCTTGATCGGTGAGGCCCGATTTGATCATGTAGCCGACGTTCCAGAACGCGGTGAAGGCAAAGACCAAGGCCAGAAACGCGCGCGAGGCGTCCGAGGGCGGCGGCGCAAGTCTCAGTTTCGCCCAAGCAAGTACGGCCACTAGGATTCCCGCAATCGGTCCTGCGCCGTCGATCAGGCGCGAGCGGATGCTGCAATCTTCATAGGTCGTGCTGAAATAGACGATCTTTCCGCCGAGCGCCAAGCAGGCGCCCCCATGACCCAGGCCCTCGTGGGCCACATCGGCGGCGAGATAGGCGGTGCAAGCGACAGCGAGCAGCGTGAGAGCAACCGCAGCCTTTGGGCGGTCGGTACTCAACTCAAATACTGTCGAAAGAATGTCGCGCTACGGCTGTTTGCGAGACTGGCATTGGCCTGATCGTAATGCTTGCCTCCGGGCCGCGCGAAGGCATGGTTCATCTGCGGATAGCGATACAGGCTGACCAGGGGGTTTGGCGTCAGCCCCGTGACGATCTGCTCTTGCGCTTCGGGCGGGGTGTATTCGTCCTTATCCGCAATGTGCAGCATGAGCGGCTTTTTGATGGTTTGAGCCTCGTTCAACATGGTTTGAATGTTGACCCCGTAATAGCCGACGCTGGCGTCGCTGTCGGTTCGGGCGGCGGTGAGATAGGCCAGTAACCCCCCCAGGCAATAGCCGACAGCGCCCACTTTGCCGGTGCAGCCGGGAAGGGCGCGCAGATGGTTGATCGTGGTTTGGATGTCCGCGACGCCCGTCTTTGCGTCGAAGCGTCGCATCAGGTCGAAGGCCCGTTGCCATTCGGCGTCGGTCTTATCGGTGAGTTCGACGCCGGGCTCGAGCCGCCAGAAAAGATCGGGTACCAGAGCGAAAAATCCGTCGGCGGCCAAGGCGTCCGCCGCCGCGCGTATCGCGCCGTTGATGCCGAAGATTTCCTGGATGACGACGATGCCCGCGCCACGTCCGGCTGCGGGGACGGCCAGATAACCGGCGAATGAGCCGTCGGGCCCGCTAATGGTGATTTGTTGACCGGTCATGGTGCAGTCCCACTTCGCTTCGCCGGGACGTTAATCCGGCGAAGCGAAGCAGGCTAGTGACACTATTGCGGACGCGTGCCTTGCGGAGGACGCGGCGGCAATTGCAGAACTTGACTCAGGGTCACCGCATTGCTGATCGGCGCCGAGCAGTTTTCATGCTGGCAGACATAGGCGGTGGGCTGACCGTTCTCCATCGCCTTGCCGAAGGCGGGATGGGTTTCGTGCAGGGGCTGGTCGGGCGCGACGACCATCAACAAGCGATTGGGAAGGCTGCGTCCGAGGACAGCCGATACGAGCTCTTGAGTCTTGGCGCTGTCGCGCGGGCCGACGATGACGATCTGCAATCCGGCGAGGGCTGTTTCGAGACCGTTGAGATAGCTTCCCATCGCCATGAACGAGCGCGGCAGTTCCGCGGCGAAGCCGCCGAGTATGGCATTGGCGCGTTCGCGATAGCTTTGCTCGCCGGTGGCCAGGAACAGCTTGGCCAGGAAGCTAATCATTGTCGAGTTGGCCGAGGACGTGGCCATATCGAGTATCGTCCGTACACGGTGTATCAGCGGCGCATCATCGATTGCCGATTGGCAATAGCCGGCGTTGGTGGCGTCCCAAAAGAACTCGTTCAGCACATGAGTCCACTGCTTGGCATTGTCCAGGAAGCGCTTTTCGCCGGTGATTTGCCACAGCGTCAGAGCGGCGCGCGCCATTTGTGCGTAATCGTCCGCGAAGCCCATATGTCCGCGCTTGCCGTCGCGCCAGGAGTGATAGAGCCTGTCGCCGTCGCCCATCGTCTTGACGACGAAATCGAAGGACCGCACGGCGACGGTGATCCAGGCCGGATTGCCGAAGACCGCGCCGGCATTGGCGAGGGCGGCGATCATCATGCCGTTGCAATCGGCCATCACCTTGTCATCGCGCAGCGGTGCCTTGCGGGTCTGCAGCCGCGCGGCTAGCAAGAGTTCGCGCTGGCGCTTAAGCAGCGCTTCATCGGCATCGGCCAAGGGGAACGGAAGGGCGAGATTGCGATGGATGATGTTGCGGCCCATGAAGGGGCCTTCCTTGCGGATATTGTAGACGTCCTTGAAGCGCTGGGCGAAGGTTCCCATCAAGGTTGCTTCGGTCTCGGCCTCGCTCCAGACGTAATAGGCGCCCTCTTCGCCGTCGACGTCGGCATCCAGGCTTGATGCGAAGCCGTCCCCGACCATCATCTCACGCAGCACCCAGCCGATCGTTTCTTCTATGCGCGAACGGTAGAGTGGAGCGCGATTGTGCTGCGCCACCGTGGTGAGCAGATCGACGAGCATGGCGTTGTCGTAGAGCATCTTCTCGAAATGAGGAACGAGCCAGCGCTCATCGACGGTGTAGCGGTGGAAGCCGCCGCCGACATGATCGAAGATGGCAGACAGGCACATCGTGTCGAGCGTCGTTTGCACGAGCTGGGCGAATTGCGGTGCGCCGGTGCGCAGATAGGCGCGCCATAGAACTTCGACAAGCGATGTCTGGGGAAATTTGGGAGTGCCCGTCACGCCGCCATAGAAAATGTCGAAGCGCTGCGCGATATGGACCGAGAGGACGTCGAGCATCCTGGGGTCGAGCTGCCCCGCCAGACTGCGCGACCACTGACCCGAAAGGGCCTCGGACACTTTTCCGGCATTGGTGCTGATTGTCTCGGGTTCGTCGCGATAGCGCCGCGCGATGTCTTCGACCACGGTCTTGAAGGAGGGCTGGCCGTTGCGTTCGTCCTTGGGAAAGTATCCTCCGACGAAAAAGGGTTCGCCGCGCGCATTGAGGAAGATGGTGAGGGGCCAGCCGCCTTGATAGCCCATGGCCTGGGCTGCGGTTTGATAGAGCTGATCGATGTCGGGCCGTTCTTCGCGGTCGACCTTCACGTTGATGAAGTTTTCGTTCATCGCGGCTGCGGTTTCGGTATCGGCGAAACTTTCATGGTTCATCACATGGCACCAATGACACGCCGTGTAGCCGATCGACAGAAGGATCGGCTTGCTGCTGGCTTCGGCTTCCTGGAAAATATCCGCGTTCCAGGCCTGCCAATGAACGGGGTTGTCTTTGTGCAGCAGGAGGTAAGGGCTGGTTTCCTCGGCGAGGCGATTGGTGCTCATCTTTTTGTTCCGATTGGCGCAAGCAATGCCCAGCCGGGCAGTGCGCGCAGTTTGCGTTGAAGGACGGTTCCGACCGAAGCTTCCTTTAGCGCGATGACGAGCGCACTAACAAGCTGCAAGGCCGGTTAAAGAATGGCTGGGAAGGTCGATGTCGAGATGGCGGCAGAAGGCTTGATCGTGGATGCGTGGCAGGAGCGATTGGGCGGCGATGGATAGGACATCGCGTGACACGATTTTTGCGCTGGCGAGTGCGCCCGGACGCGGCGGCGTCGCGGTGATGCGGGCCTCTGGGCCGAAGGCGCGGGATTGCGTTAAGGTATTGACTGGGCATGATATTCCTCAGCCGCGGCGTGCGGTATTGCGCCGTTTGGCGGATCGGGGCGGTGAGGTTATCGATCAGGCGCTGGTGTTATGGTTCCCGGCACCCGCCAGCCTGACGGGCGAGGATGTGGTGGAATTTCACATCCATGGGGGCCGGGCGATTATCGAGGCGTTGGGGCGGGAACTGAGCGCGATGGCGTTTTATCGCCCCGCGGAAGCCGGAGAGTTCACCCGCCGCGCGGTGGAGAACGGAAAATTTGAGCTGACGCAAGCTGAGGCTGTCGCGGACCTGGTAGATGCGCAGACCGATGCGCAGCGGCGTCAGGCCTTGCGGCAATATGAAGGGGCGTTGGGCGCGCTCTATGAGGAGTGGCGCGCAGTGCTTTTGGGTGCGCTGGCCTGGGCGGAGGCATCTATTGATTTTTCGGACGAGGAGCTACCAGGGGACGTTCTGGAGAAGGCGCGCCGCGCGGCGGCCGAGATCGGGCGAGCTATTCGGCGGCATCTTGATGATGGGCGTCGCGGCGAACTGGTGCGCGAAGGTTTGTTTCTAACGGTGATCGGTCCGCCGAACGCCGGTAAGAGCTCGCTGGTGAATGCTTTGGCGGGACGCGATGTCGCCATCGTGTCGGAGAGCGCCGGGACGACCCGTGATGTCATTGAGGTGCGGCTCGATTTGGGGGGTTATGCCGTGATCCTGGCGGACACGGCGGGACTGCGCGAGGCACGGGACGGCGTTGAGGCTGAGGGCGTGCGGCGGGCGCGATTGCGGGCTGAATCGGCTGATTTGGTGCTGTTGCTTTTGGACGGCAGCATCGCTGAACCGCTAGAGGAAATAAGGAATAATATAGTTAATCAACCGTCTTTGACGGTTTGGAATAAAGCTGATTTGCCTTGGCCACAGCCGCGCATGGGATTGCGGCTTTCGTTGAAGACAGGAGAAGGCTTGGATGATGTGATGGGTGCTGTCACCGCTGCAGCCAAGGACCGGCTCGAGGCGCCAGACGATGGGCCAATGTTGACCCGTCCGCGCCATCGCCATGCGTTGGGGCAGGCTATGGAAGCACTGGAGCGGGCGGCACAGGCCCAGGAGGCCGAACTCTTTGCCGAGGATCTGCGGCTGGCGCTGCGCGCGCTAGGACGGATCACAGGCCGGGTCGATGTCGAAGAGGTGTTAGGGGCGGTATTTCGAGATTTTTGCATCGGCAAGTGATGTTTCACGTGAAACATCGCCTTGCCCGTCCGGCTCCCCTCCCCTATTGAGCGCGTTATGAGCGCGTATGATGTCATCGTCATTGGCGGAGGCCATGCCGGCTGTGAAGCGGCGGCGGCGGCGGCGCGGGTTGGTGCGCGCACGCTTCTCCTGACGCATAGACGTTCGACATTGGGCGAGATGTCGTGCAATCCCGCTATTGGCGGGGTGGGCAAAGGCCATTTGGTGCGGGAGATCGATGCCGCCGATGGGCTCATGGGCCGTGTTGCCGATGCCGCGGGTATTCAGTTCCGCATGCTCAACCGGCGCAAGGGCCCAGCCGTGCGCGGGCCGCGCGCCCAAGCAGATCGCAAGCTTTATCGCCAAGCGATGCAGCTCGCCCTGGAAGCGACCGCCAATCTGGAAATCCGCGAGGGCGCTGCCGAGGATTTGGTCCTGAAGGATGGACGGGTCGCTGGTGTCGTGACGGCGGATGGTGCGGTCTTGCGCGCTGGTGCCGTTGTGTTGACGACAGGCACGTTTCTCAAGGGCCTGATCCATTGCGGCGAGCGCAAGATCGCGGCCGGCCGCGCGGTCGCCGGGCGTGGCGAGTTTTCGAGCGAAGGCGTGGAGCCGCCGGCCATCGGGCTCTCTAATACGCTTTATGGGCTGGGTTTTGCGATGGGGCGGCTCAAGACCGGCACCCCGCCCCGCCTGGACGGAGCCACTATCGATTGGGCCAGTCTGGAAATTCAGCATGGCGATGACCCGCCCTCGCCGTTTTCATTCCTCAGCACGACGATTTCAACCCCTCAAATCGCTTGCCATATCACCCGCACGACGGAGCGCACCCACGCGATCATTCGGGCCAATTTAGATCGCGCACCGCTCTATAGCGGTCAGATCGAAGGGCTTGGCCCGCGTTACTGCCCATCCATCGAGGACAAGGTGGTGCGCTTTGCGGACCGCGCCAGCCATCAGATATTCCTGGAGCCGGAGGGCCTTGACGACGACACGGTCTATCCCAACGGTATTTCCACCTCCTTGCCGGAGGATGTGCAGCTTGCCCTTCTGGCGACGATCCCGGGACTCGGAAAGGCCCGAGTGAAGCGGCTGGGCTATGCCATCGAGTATGATTTCGTCGATCCGCGTGAATTGCTGCCCACGCTTGAGAGCAAGCGCGTGGCGGGGCTCTATCTGGCGGGTCAGATCAATGGAACGACCGGCTACGAGGAAGCCGCGGCTCAAGGGCTGATGGCAGGCCTCAATGCAGCGCGCGCCGCCTGCGGAACAGGGCCGGTCATTCTGGACAGGGCATCGGCCTATATCGGGGTTTTGATCGACGATCTGGTGACCAAGGGGGTGAGCGAACCCTACCGCATGTTCACCTCACGCGCGGAATACCGCTTGACCCTGCGGGCCGATAACGCGGACCAGCGGCTGACGCCTCTATTCGACGATGCAGGCTTGATCGGCGCTGAGCGCCGCACGGCGTTTACAGACAAGATGGCGCGGCTGAGCGCGGCGCGGATCCACTTGTCCGCGTTGAATCTGACGCCGAACGAGGCGCAGCGCCATGCCATTGCGGTACGGCTTGATGGGACACGGCGCAGCGCGATGGCGTTGCTGGCCCTGCCGCATGTGGACCTGGCGCAATTGTCCAGGGTGTGGCCCGAACTTGGCGCCTTCGCACCCGATGTCGCCGAGCAGCTCGAAATCGACGCCCAATATGCCGGCTATCTTGGTCGCCAAGATGCGGATATCGAAGCGTTCCGCCGTGACGAGGCCTTGGCGCTGCCCAGCGGGCTCGACTATCGCGCGGTTTGTGGCTTGCCTGCCGAGGCGGCGCAAAAACTCACAGCCATTCGGCCGGCCACGCTGGGGCAAGCGGGGCGCATCGATGGCGTCACGCCCGCGGCGTTGACCCTGGTGCTGGCCCATGTCAAAGCGGCCCGCCGTGCAGCTTGAGCCCTTCGGCCCCGAGGAATTTGCCGCCGCCAGCGGTGTTTCACGTGAAACATTGTCCCGGCTGAAGGCCTATGTCGGGCTGCTGACCGACTGGAATGAGCGGCACAATCTGGTATCCAAGGCTTCCCTGGACGACGTCTGGCGCCGCCACATTTGGGATAGCGCCCAGCTGGCGCCCTTGGTCCCGGGCGACGCCAAAACCCTGGTCGATCTCGGCAGTGGGGCGGGCTTTCCCGGTCTGGTTTTGGCGCTGCTCCTTCAAGGCCGGGTGGCCGTCACCTTGTTTGAAGCCACCAGCAAGAAATGTGAATTTCTGCAAGCCGCCGCCGCCCGGATGGAGACATCGGTCGATATCCGCAATCGGCGGGCGGAAGAGGTGCCTCCACAAGCCTTCGACGTCATCACGGCACGCGCCTGCGCCCCGTTGGACAAACTCCTTGCCTATGCACAGCATTTTGTGGGCCCTGGCACGGTTTGCCTGTTCCTCAAGGGTCAAAATCTAGGGGTTGAATTGACCAAGACCCATAAATCTTGGAGGATGAAGACGAGGCAACATCCAAGCGTAACCCATCCATCCGGGGTCGTTTTGGAGGTCCGAGAACTTGCTCATGTCCCTGATCGAACAAGGCGTTAGACGCCGGCCCCGCGTTCTCGTCGTCGCCAACCAAAAGGGCGGCGTCGGCAAGACGACGACCGCAATCAACCTCGGCACCGCGCTGGCAGCGGTAGGCGAGCCCACACTGCTGATCGACATCGACCCCCAGGGCAACGCCTCGACCGGGCTTGGCATTCCGCGCAGCGAACGCAAGCTCACCACCTACGATGTGCTGATGGGCCAGGCCCGCCTCGCCGACGCGGTGATGCCAACGCGCATTCCCAATTTGTCGCTCGTTCCTTCCACTGTGGATCTGTCGGGCGCCGAACTTGAGTTGATCGACGTGGAGCGGCGCAACGATCGGCTGAAGGATGCGCTGGATGAATACTCCGCACACGGATCATCACCGTTTTCCTATGTGCTGATCGATTGTCCGCCTTCGCTGACGCTGCTCACCGTCAATGCGATGGTCGCGGCCGATGCAGTCATGGTGCCGCTGCAATGCGAGTTCTTTGCGCTGGAAGGTCTCAGCCAATTGCTCAAGACGATTGAGCTTGTGCGCGCCAACCTCAATCCGAGTCTCGAGATTCAGGGCATCGTGCTCACCATGTTCGACAAGCGCAACAAGCTATCGGACCAGGTCGCCGCCGATGTGCGCGAGAATATGGGCGCCATGGTCTACAACACGATAATCCCCAGAAATGTGCGTATTTCCGAAGCGCCGAGCCATGGCCTGCCGGCGCTGGTCTATGATCTGCGCTGTCCGGGAAGTCAGGCCTATATCAAGCTTGCAGGCGAACTCATCCAACGCGAACGGATGCGGACGGCGGCATGAGTGCGCAGGAGCGATCGACTTTGGCAGAAGAACTACGTCCGCGCGGATTGGGCCGCGGTCTTTCGGCGCTCATCGCCGAAGAGGCCGTGCCGACGCGCGGCGAGGCGCGCGCACGCGCGACAAGAAGCGTACCGACCGCGTTCCTGAGACCGAACCGGTTTCAGCCGCGCAAACATTTCGCCGAAGATGACCTGAGCGACCTCGTCAATTCGGTGAAGGCGAAGGGTATTCTCCAGCCGATCCTGGTGCGCCCCATAGCAGGCGATGCCAATGCGTTCGAGATCGTGGCGGGCGAACGGCGCTGGCGTGCCGCCCAGCTCGCCAAGCTGCATGACGTCCCCGTGGTGGTGCGCGAGATGGACGATGGGGAGGCGCTCGAAATCGCCCTCATCGAGAACGTCCAACGCGCCGATCTCAACGCCATGGAAGAGGCTGCGGCCTATCGCGAGCTGATGGACCGCTTTGGCTATACCCAGGACAAAGCGGCAAGCGAGGTCGGCAAGAGCCGAAGCCATGTCGCCAACACACTGCGTCTGCTCAAATTGCCCGCGACGGTCCAAGCGATGATACGCGATGGGCGGCTGACGGCCGGCCATGCGCGCACGCTGATCGGCGTCGCCGATCCAGAGGCGATGGCGCTGCAAATCATTACCGGTGCTCTGAATGTGCGTGAGGCCGAACAGCGTTCACCAGCCAAAAAGGGAAAGCTCCACAAGCACCCTGTGGAAGACCCCAACACCAAAGCAATAGAACATCAGCTTTCCAATAGCTTAGGGCTGAAAGTTCAGATTCTCCACAAAGGGGATAAAGGCGGCCAGGTGCGGATTTCCTACAAGACCCTGGAACAACTGGATGACGTGATATTGCGCTTGAAGACCGCCCGATAAGCGTCTTATTCACCTGAATATTAAGTATAATTCCGAATGTGGCGCACTTAGCGAACGGCGTTCGCCCGCGCCAAGGCTGATTTGGCGTCCACCCGGCCGTCATAGAGTGCCCGGCCGATCACGACGCCAGCGATATTGGGCTCCTCGGCCGCGATCAAGGCTTCGATATCTTCCATCCCGCCAACCCCGCCCGAAGCGATAACCGGGATGGTGACGGCGCGCGCCAGCGCGGCCGTCGCCCGTGCGTTGACCCCGCCCAAAAGCCCATCACGGTCCACGTCGGTGAAGAGAATCGCGGCCACACCCACGTCCTCGAAGCGCTCGCCAAGTTCGGCGGGCGTGAGGTCCGTAGTCTCGGCCCAACCCTGGGTCGCGATCTTGCCGCTCTTGGCGTCGGCGCCGACCACAATCCGCCCGGGAAAGGCACGCGCCGCTTGCTTGACCAGGACGGGATCGGTTAGCGCCGCCGTTCCCAGAATCACCCGCGTAATTCCGGCCGCAAGCCAGAACTCCACGCTCTTCATGTCGCGAATACCGCCGCCAAGCTGGACCGGCAGCGAAACAGCCTCCCGGATTGCCCTTATCGCGTCCTCATTGGCCGAGCGCCCCTCGAAGGCGCCGTTGAGATCAACACAGTGCAACCATTTGAACCCGGCCTCGGCAAAGGCGCGGGCCTGGGCCGCTGGGTCGTCATTGAAAACCGTCGCGCTTGCCATCTCGCCGCGCTTCAGGCGCACACAGCATCCATCCTTCAGATCGATGGCGGGGAAAAGGATCACGGCTTCCATCCCAGAAAATTGCCCAGAATGATAAGCCCGGCAGCCTGGCTTTTCTCGGGGTGGAACTGAGTCCCCACGATGTTGCCACGCCCGACGGCCGCGGCAAATGGTCCGCCATAATCACAGCTGGCCAAAACCTGACCGGGATCGGTTGGACGCAAAACATAGGAATGCACGAAATAGACGTGGGCGCCCTCTTCGAGCCCCGAAAAGATCGGGTGCGGCATGCCAAACGACAGCTGGTTCCATCCCATATGCGGGATTTTCAGCGCCGGATCGGACGGGGTCATCTTCACGACATTGCCCTCAATCCAACCCAGCCCAGGGTGGTCCCCAAACTCGCGCCCGACACTCGCCAGGAGCTGCATGCCGACACAGATGCCCAAGAACGGTGTGCCGCGAACCAGCACCGCCTCGCGCAAGGCCTCCACCATGCCGGGCAGCGCCGCCAAGCCGGCCATGCAATCGGCGAAAGCACCGACGCCCGGAAGCACAATGCGCTCAGCCTTGGCGGCGATTTCCGGGTCGGAGGTCACGGCAATGGTGTGGCCAGTGTCCTGCTCCGCCGCAGCGCGCGCCAGCGCCTTTTCCGCCGAGCGCAGATTACCGGAGCCGTAATCGATCAGGGCGACGAGGCCTGCCATCTAATCCCCATCCATCTTCAGCGCCGCGATAAAGGCTTCCTGGGGTATATCGACCTTGCCGAATTGGCGCATCTTCTTCTTGCCCTCTTTCTGCTTGTCGAGGAGCTTGCGCTTGCGCGAGATGTCGCCGCCATAACATTTGGCGGTCACGTCCTTGCGCAGCGCGCTGATGGTTTCGCGCGCGATGATCTTGCCGCCAATCGCCGCCTGAATGGGAATTTGAAAAAGGTGGCGCGGAATGAGTTCCTTCAGCTTTTCGCACATGGCGCGCCCGCGCGCTTCAGCGCGTGCCCGATTGACGATCATCGACAAAGCGTCGACGGGCTCGCCGTTCACCAGGATCGACATCTTGACCAGCTCCCCCTCTTCATAGCCCTCGATGTGATAGTCGAAGCTGGCATAGCCGCGCGAAACCGATTTTAGCCGGTCGTAGAAATCAAACACGACTTCATTGAGTGGTAGTTTGTAGATCACCATGGCGCGGCTGCCAGCATAGGTGAGCTCGACTTGCCGACCGCGGCGGTCCTCGCACAATTTCAGCACGGAGCCGAGATATTCGTCGGGCACAAATATCGTCGCCTTGATCCAGGGCTCTTCAATAAACGCGATGCGCACCACATCGGGCATATCTGCGGGATTGTGCAGCTCCTTCATGGCGCCGTCCGTCATATGCAGGCGGTAGATAACCGAAGGCGCCGTCGCGATCAGATCGAGATTGAATTCGCGCTCCAGCCGCTCGCGGATGATCTCCAGATGCAGCAATCCCAGAAACCCGCAGCGATAACCGAAACCGAGCGCAGCGGAACTTTCCGGCTCATAGGTGAAGCTCGCATCGTTGAGATGCAGCTTGCCCAGCGCCTCGCGCAAATCCTCGAACAAGGCGGCATCAACCGGGAAGAGGCCACAGAACACCACCTGCTGGGCCTTCTTGAAGCCGGGCAGGGCCTCGGTGGCGCCGCGCTTTTCGTCGGTGATCGTGTCGCCGACCTGGGTATCTGCAACCTGCTTGATCTGGGCGGTGATGAAACCGACTTCGCCGGGCATCAGCGAATCGACGGCGACCTGCTTGGGCGTGAACACGCCAATGCGCTCCACCGCATAGACGGCATTCGCAGCCATCATGCGAATCTTCTGGCCCCTCTTCAGTTCGCCATCGACGACGCGCACCAGAACGACAACGCCCAGATAGGCATCGTAATAGGAATCGATCAGCAGCGCCTTGAGCGGCGCGTTCGCATCGCCCTTGGGCGGCGGCAGCTTGTGCACGATGGCCTCGAGCACCGCGTCGATATTGAGTCCGGTCTTGGCCGAAATCATGATCGCCTCGGACGCATCGATGCCGATGACATCCTCGATCTGCTGGCGGATACGCTCGGGCTCGGCGGCGGGAAGATCGACCTTGTTAAGCACCGGCAGAATGTCGAGCCCGGCATCGATCGCTTGATAGACATTGGCGAGGGTCTGCGCTTCAACGCCTTGACTCGCATCCACCACCAAGAGCGCGCCCTCGCAGGCGGCGAGGCACCGGCTCACTTCATAGCCGAAATCGACATGCCCCGGCGTATCCATCAGGTTGAGCGTATAGGTCTTGCCGTCCTTGGCCGTGTAGGCGAGCCGTACGGTCTGGGCCTTGATGGTGATGCCGCGCTCGCGCTCGATGTCCATCGAATCGAGCACCTGCTCCTTCATCTCGCGGTTGGTCAGCCCGCCGGTGAACTGGATCAGCCGGTCGGCCAGCGTCGATTTGCCGTGGTCGATATGGGCCACGATGGAGAAATTGCGGATTTGCGCCAGATCGGTCATGAGGCGGGCTACATAGCGGCGCGGCTCTCTCGCGTCCAGCATCGCCCCGGCCCCCGCCTGGCAGAGCGCCCCCAATTGGGCTTAAACCCATAAGGCGAGGCTGAAGGGATATCGGATATGGCGAGATTGGGCGCCTTTGCCGCGGGAATCACCGCTGTTATCTGCCTTTTGACCGCGGGCCGCGCCGATGTGCAGGATTTCTACGGCAATTGGGAAACCGCCGGGACCCAAACGACCGGCGTGGCTCATGTTCAGATCAGTCCCGCCGGCGGCAATCACGTCAATATCCGCGTTTATGGCAGATGCCATCCCATCGAATGCGATTGGGGCCTGGCGGAAGGGCGAAGCTATAGCGACGACCCGCATTCGCGCGATGTGAATATCCTCGCCGCCGACTTCAACACAGGCTTCGCGCATAAGGAACTCATCTTCCGCAAAGCGGGCGGCGATGTCCTTTTGGAAGTGCTGACGGATTTCATCGACGGATCGGGGCGTCATGACTTCGACGTTACGGACCGGCTCAGGCACTCCGCATGGGCAAGCCCCATCGGTCAAAACTGGGAGCGCACCGCGAGCACCGGCTGGGGCGGAGGCGCGCGCCTCACGCCCTTGCCCAAACTCGAAGAAAGCTGCATCGGATTTGATCCGGCAGAGGCGCGTGTTGCCTTGGCGGGTTCCGTCTTCAGGGTCGTTGCGAACGGCCAAACGCTTGCACAGTCGGGAGAAAGAGATGCGAGCCGCGCCTTGGGCGTGATTCGCCATTACCGCTTTGACAAGAAGTGCCGCGCCGGCGCGACCGTTTATTGGAAGCATGGCGGAGAGATTCCCGGCGGACGCGCCGCTGACTGTATTGCGTTCAATCCGACCACGGTGCATGCGGCGCTGGTGGGGCATGCCTGGAAAATCGTCGATGGTCCGCTGTGGATCGCCGATTTCGCCGCAAACAAAGAAGACGCCGAGGCCGCGCTATCCTTGATCCGCTTCTATGGCCTCAGCCGGGAGTGCTTCGTGCCGCGCCAGAACCCGGCGATGATCTATTGGCTAACGCCGTGATGCGGCCGCGTTCGCCTGCGCCAGCGGAATGATCGAGGCAAGCTGCGCCAGCGCAGCGACCGCGACCAGCGCGATCAGCGACACGTCGTAGAGCGCGCCGAGCAGCGCACTGCCCGCAAACCAGGCGATGCCATAAATGGCTGGGAAGATTCCATAAGCGCGCGCCCGCGATTGCTCGGGAACCAGACTGGCAATGCCAGCCGACATGATGACGTCCTGCGCGCCGAGCGCGATGCCCCACAGCAAGGTCCCCACAATCGCCAGCGCCGCGCCGCCGAGAAAAGCCAAAGCGGGCGCAAGCGCGGCCATCAAGACAGCGGGCACCAAGACCAGCAGACCGCGTTTGTCGAACCAGCGCCCGAACACCAGCGAACCAAATCCCGCCGTACCCATCGCGCCGGCATAGAGGATGGGGATCAGCGTGGCGCTCATCACCTGCGCTTTGGCGTAGTGATAGGCGATGAGCGAAAAATCCGCGAAGCCAAAGGCGAAGAGCGCGGCGCTGGCGGTATAAAGCCAGAAGGCGCGGGGCAAACCAACGCCAGTTATGCTCTTCTCGGTCGGCAACACATGTCCCGCATAAGGGTAGCGCAGCGCGAGGGTGATAACCGTCATCACCGTCAATACGGCGGGCACGCCCAGCCAGGCGAAGGCCGCGCGATAATCGTGATGATGCGCCAGCACCAGCGCCGCGATCAGTGGGCCCACCATGGCGCCGGTTTGATCCATGACTTCGTGCAGACCGAAGGCCCAGCCTTGACCGATCTTTTCACCGGCGCGCGACATCATTGTGTTGGCGGCGGGATTGCGCAGCGCCTTGCCGGAGCGCTCCATAATGATGAGCGCCGCGGCCGCCCACCAACTTCCCGCGATGGCCAGAAGCGGCACCGCCGCCATCTGGACGGCATAGCCCGCAAGCGTGATGGGCCAATATAGCCGCGTCTTCTCGGTCAGTTTTCCCGATGCTAGGCGCAACAGATAACCGGCCAATTCTCCGGTGCCGGCGATGACGCCCACCGCGACACCACTGGCGCCGAGAAGGGCAAGGTACGGCCCCGAAATACTGCGCATACCCTCATACGCCATGTCGGCGAACAGGCTGACGACGCCGAAGGCGACAATGAAGGCGAGGCCCGATTTGGCGTCGAAGGTTTTTTCGCTCGGCACGATCAGCTCCTCAGCACGGCGCCGGTCGCTTTGGACACGGCCGCCACAATTTTCTGCGCCACGCTTTCGATCTCGGCATCGGTCAAGGTTTTATCTTTGGGTTGCAGGCGCACCGTGATGGCAAGCGACTTCTTGCCCTCGGGCACACCTTTGCCTTCATAGACATCGAACACTGATACCGAATCGATCAAACCGCGCTCGGCGGATTTGGCGGCGCGTAGAATTTCCTCCGCCGTCACTTTAGCCTCCACCACAAAGGCGAAATCGCGTTCCACGCCCTGATAGGGCGACGGCGCAAAAGCGGGGCGTGCTTTGCCCTTGGCTTTGGATTCGGGAATCGCATCAAGAAATATTTCGAAGCCCGCGACCGGGATTTTCATATCGAACGCCGCCGCGATCCCCGGGTGCAGCTCGCCAAACATGGCGAGTACTTTGGGTCCCAGCGCCAGCGTACCGCTGCGTCCGGGGTGATACCATGGGGCGGCGCCGGCCTTGATCGGCGCCGACATGGCGCTGCCCATCGCTGCTTCCAGAACACCAAGCATGTCCGCCTTGGCGTCGAAGGCATCGGCGGCGTGAGACGATTTCGACCAGCTGCGCACGCCTTCGCCGAGGCGCAATCCGGCAGCGATCATTTGCTGATCGCCGGGCATGCCGCTGCCAAACGCGGCTCCGATTTCGAACAGAGCGAGATTGGTGAAGCCGCGCGCACAATTGCGCCCGGCGGCGGCAAGAAGGGATGGCAGCAGCGACGGGCGCAACGCGTCCAGATCGGCGGCAATAGGATTCTCGAGCTGACGGGCATCATCGCCACCGCCGAACAAAGCTGCATGGGCGCGCGGGATGAACGAGAAGGAGATGGTTTCGTTAAAGCCGCGCGAGGCAAGTGCCCTGCGCGCCAATTTGGTGCGCCTCTGGGCCGACGTCAGAACCGGACGCGCAATGGCGCTGGGCCGCGACATGGGTACGGAGGGCACATGCTCCAGCCCATAGATGCGTACCACCTCTTCCACCAGATCGGCCACGCCGTCGATATCGCTGCGCCAGGAGGGCGCGGTAACCGCCAGGGTATCGCCGCCCGTCACGACAAAACCAAGATTTGTCAGGATACGGACGATCTCGGTTTTAGGCACGTCAAGCCCGCCGAGCCGCTTGACGGCGCTTGGCGAAAACGCGATCTCGCGCTGCCCGCGCGGCACAGCGCCGGCCACGACAATGTCGGAAGGTTCACCGCCGCACCAATCGAGGATAAGTTGCGTGGCAAGCTCCAAACCGGGCAGAACAAATTCGGGGTCCACGCCGCGCTCGAAACGGTAACGCGCGTCGGACAGGATACCGAGCTTTCGCCCCGTCGCCGCCGTGCGAACCGGATCGAATAGGGCAGACTCGATAAACACATTCGCCGTGGCCTCACTGCAGCCGGTATCCTCGCCGCCCATCACGCCGGCAATGCCGCGCGCGGCGGCGCCATCGGCGATCACACACATCTCGGCATCGAGAGTGTAGCTCTTGCCATCAAGCGCTAGAATTTGCTCGCCCGCTTTCGCCAAACGCGCCTGCATATCGCCGGACAATTTGTCGGCGTCGAAGACGTGCAGCGGCCGGCCGCGGTCGTGCGCGATCAGGTTCGAAACATCGACCAGAGCGGAGATCGGACGCAGGCCGATGGATTTCAGGCGATCCCGCACCCATTTGGGCGACGAGCCATTCTTCACGCCGCGCACCATGCGTCCGGCAAACAGCAGACAGGCGGATGCGGCCTCGGGCGCAAAGTTGAGCGCAATTTTCTTGGGCGCGGGGAATTTTCCCGCCACGGCTTTGACCGGCGGCGTCTTTAACGTGCCCAAGCCTGCTGCCGCCAGATCGCGCGCAATGCCCCACACGCTGGTGCAATCGCCGCGATTGGGTGTGATGGCGACATCGATCACCGCATCGGTGAGGCCAAGTGCCAGCGCAGCGGGTTCGCCGATCTTGGCATCCTCCGCCAATTCGATGATGCCGTCATGGTCGTCGGACAAAAGAAGCTCGCGCCCCGAACACAGCATGCCGCGCGATTCCACGCCGCGGATGGTGCCGATCTTGAGCACTTCGCCGCTGACGGGAATGACGACGCCCGGCCGCGCGAAAACGCCCTTCATGCCGGTATGGGCGTTGGGCGCGCCGCAGACGACTTGGATTGGCGCGCCGCTCCCAGCATCCACCATGCAAAGCTTCAGCTTGTCGGCGTTGGGATGTTTCTCGGCGGAGATCACGTGCGCAACGATGAAATCCTTCAGCCGGGCGCCGGAATCCTCTACCGATTCCACCTCAAGCCCGATGGCCGTCAGCTTCTCAGCAATAGCCGCCGCATCGGCATCCGTTTCCAGATGGTCCTTCAGCCAAGAGAGCGGAAATTTCATCGGCTGAGCCCCCCGTCAAGCGTAGGGATGTCGAGCGCCGAAAATCCGTAATGGCGCAGCCAGCGCAAATCCGATTCGAAAAAGGATCGAATATCGGGAATGCCGTATTTCAGCATGGCGAGCCGGTCGATGCCGCCACCGAAGGCGAAGCCTTGATATTTCGTGGAGTCGATGCCGCACATCTCCAGCACGCGCGGGTTCACCATGCCCGAGCCCGCCAGCTCCAGCCAATCATTGCCCTGGCCGAATTTGATCTGTCCGCCGGAACGGTCGCAGCGTAAATCCCATTCGACACTGGGTTCGGTGAAGGGAAAGAAGCTGGGGCGCGCGCGCATCTCGACGTTGTCCACCTCGAAGAACGCCTTGCAGAATTCTTCCAGCACCCATTTGAGATTCCCCAAATGAGTCACCTCGTCGATCACCAAGCCCTCGAACTGATGAAACATCGGCGAATGGGTGGCGTCGGAATCGACGCGATAGGTGCGACCCGGCGAGATGATGCGGATCGGCGGTTTGTCCTTTCAGCATGGTGCGCACCTGCACCGGCGAGGTGTGGGTGCGCAGAACATGGCGCGAGCCGTCGGCCTGCTTGGCGACATAAAACGTGTCGTGCATCTGCCGCGCGGGATGATCGGGCGGGATGTTGAGCTTGGTGAAATTGTAATCGTCGAATTCGACGTCGGGACCCTCGGCAATGGCGAAGCCGAGATCGGCGAAGATCGCGGTTACTTCGTCCAGCACCTGGCTCACCGGGTGGATGGAGCCAGTGGCCTCGGGACGCACGGGCAAGGTGACGTCGACGCGCTCGAAAGCCAAACGCGCATTCAAGGCTTCCGCATCGAGAGCGGCTTTGCGTGCCGCGATGGCGCCCGTCACGCGGTCGCGCAGCCCATTGAACAGTGGTCCGCTCGTCTTGCGCGCATCGGGCGACATTGTGCCCAAGCTCTTCAGCAATTCGCTGACGAAGCCCTTTTTGCCCAGCGCCGCCACGCGCAAGGCTTCCAGTGCTTGCGCGTCCGCGGCGCCCGCAATGTCGCTCAGGGTTTGGCGTTCGAGGGCTTCTATATCGCTCATGCAATTCCCCAATCCGAATCCGCTTGAATCACGGACCCGGCCGTCTGCCAAGGTCCGCCGGCTGCGGTGGGGTGCTGTCGCTTAGGCCTTTGCGCCGCCTGCTTGATCCACCAGAGCCTTAAAGGCGCCGGGCTCCTTGATGGCGAGATCGGCAAGGACCTTGCGGTCGATTTCGATCCCGGCCGTCAGAAGCCCGCTGATAAATCGGCTGTAGGTCAGGCCGTGTTCGCGGCAAGCCGCGTTGATGCGCTGGATCCACAAGGCGCGGAAATTGCGCTTCTTGAGTTTGCGGCCGACATAATTGTGCTGCAGCGACCGGTCAACGGCGGCATTGGCCGAGGTGATCGTGTTCTTGCGGCGGCCGGAAAAGCCTTTGGCGGCCTTGAAGACGCGCTTGCGGCGGGCGTGGGAGGCGACGGCGCGAGGGGCTCTGGACATGGTCTTTCCTCCTCAACCGTACGGCATCCAGCGCTTGACGCGCTGGGTTTCGGATGACGACAGGACCGCAGTGCCGCGCAGATCGCGGGTGCGGTCGGGCGAGTTCGAGATCAGCCGATGGCGCTTGCCGGTCTGGCCCGTCTTGATCTTGCCCTTGGCCGTGATTTTGAAGCGCTTTTTGGCGCCGGATTTGGTCTTCATCTTGGGCATTTGGGTCTCCTTGGGGCCGTTGGCCCTGCTACCGTTCGAAGCCGCCACGGCATGCCCTTGCGCCGGTCGGCTCGGAAGAGGGGCGTCTTATACGCAAGGCGCCCCTATTGGCAAGCGCGAGCGAAGGTTTACCGCGATTTTGCCGTGACCAGCAGGCATGGGGCGGCTTAATTGGGACATTCGGGCATGGCTTCGCCGCCTCCCGAGGCCGAGGCAAGCCCGGCGCTGGCATAACGCCCATATTGCGCTAGGTTTCGCGGGTGGAGCCGATGGGGATTTGATGTTCGACGATTTCAAGAAATTTGCGCTGCGCGGCAATGTCGTTGATTTGGCGGTCGGCGTCATTGTCGGCGCGGCTTTCACCAGCATTGTCACCTCGCTGGTCAAGGACATCATTACGCCGCCCATCGGCTGGATCACGGGCGGCATCAATTTTTCGAATTTCTTCTTCGTCTTGAAGGGCGGTCAGTTCGCCACCCTGGCCGAAGCCGAAAAAGCCGGCGCGGTCACCATCAATTATGGGCTGTTCCTGAATGCGGCGATCAATTTCTTGATTGTCGCCTTCGTGCTGTTCCTGGTGGTGCATCAGATCAACAAGCTTTCGCCCAAAACACCCGCGCCGACGCCGGCAACGCCCGAAGACATCGTCCTGCTGCGCGAGATCCGCGATCTGCTGAAGGGGCGGCCATGAGGGCGCGCCACTTTCTGGGCATCAGCTTTGCCGCGTTTGTCCTGGCGGGCGGGGCGTTCGCGGCCGAAGACACCTCCACGCAGGCGCGCGCCGCCGAAGGCTTCTACGGCGTTTATGCGACGTTTCATCCCTCGGATGGCATTCCCGCAGCGGCAGGCCTTGCCAAATACGCGCCGTTTATTACCCCCGCCCTGGACAAACTCCTCAGCGACGGTGCGGCGGCGGAAAAGCGCTTTGCGAAGGCCAATAAGGATTCGCCGCCTCTGATCGAAGGCGACCTTTTCACCTCGAATTTCGAAGGGGCCAGCGCATACAAGCTTGGTGCCTGCAAAGGGGATGCGGCGCGGGCGAGCTGCGCCGTCGCACTAACCTATACCGACGGCAAAGGCGCGCCGGTGCGCTGGAGCGACACGGTCTATCTCGTCAAGACGGCGCCCGGCTGGCGGGTCGACGATATATCTTATGGCGCGAGCTGGGACTTCGCCAACAAAGGCCGGCTCAGCGCGACGCTGCGCCAAGTGATCGCGGATTCCGGGGACTGAAGGCCCAACGACAAGCGAAGAATCTTGATTGTTGAAAAGGCTGCGCGTAGGCACAAGGCCGCTTTGGCCGAACGGGGCTTCTCCTTGCCATTTTCCAAAACGCTTATGAGTGCGCGCGTGATCGCTTTGGCGGCGGCCCTTGGCGCCTTCTGCGTTGTGCTGTTTGCGCCTGCCGTCCTCAACGATGGCGACACCTATTGGCACATCGCGGCGGGACGCTGGATGATCGACAATTGGGCCGTCCTGCGCATCGATCCGTTTTCCTACACCTTCGCTGGGCATCCCTGGCACACCCATGAGTGGCTGGCTGAAATCGCCATGGCGCTGGCTTATGTCGGAGCGGGCTGGAGCGGCGTCGTACTTCTATTCGGCGCCACGACTGCCCTTACCGCCGGAATGCTGGCGCGCCATCTCTCCGCGCGGCTTGGCGGGCTCGGCTTGATCGTCACGCTTATATTGTCGCTGGCCTGCTTGGCGGGCAGTCTTTTGGCGCGTCCGCATCTGCTGGCTCTGCCGCTTCTGGAACTTTGGACGGCGGGGCTTGTCATTGCGCGCGCCGAGGGGCGTGCACCTTCCTTCAAGCTTCTGCCGCTGATGGTGCTATGGGCCAATTTGCATGCGAGCTTTTTGATCGGCCTTGCGCTTGCCGGTGCCTTCGCGCTGGAAGCGGTATGGCAGCAGCCGACACCGCGGGCCGGCGCACTCAAGACGTGGGGACTATTCTGTGCGCTCGCGCTGCTCGGCGCGATGCTGACGCCGTTCGGGGTCGGCGGGCTGATTTTCCCGTTCAAGCTGATGGCGATGGGGAGCCTGCAAAGGATCGCGGAATGGCAACCCACCGACTTTCGCACCTTGCAGCCCTTGGCCTTCGCGGTTGCCGCGGCGCTGTATGTTCTGTTGTCGCGCGGCGTCAAGGTTGCACCGCTGCGCATCGCGATACTGCTCGGCCTTCTCTATCTGGCGCTGATCCATATGCGCCATCAGATGTTGATTGCCATCGTCGCACCACTGTTGCTGGCCGAGCCTCTGGGGCAGGCGCTGCAGGCGTCGCCATCGCCGCAGCCGCTGCGCTACACAAAACGCATCGCCTTCGCCATTGCGCTCGTCTTTATGGGGCTCTCGGCGTTTCGTCTTCTTCTGCCGCTGGAACGAAGCGACGGCGAGACCACACCGGGCGCGGCATACGCCCATTTGCCCGAAGCGCTCACCAAGACCCCCGTTTTCAACGATTACGCCTTTGGCGGGTTCTTGATTTTCAATGAAACACGGCCGTTCATCGACAGTCGTGCCGAACTCTATGGCGACAAATTCCTCCACCAATACGCCGATCTGATTCGCCCCGACAAAGCGGCACTGACGGCAACGCTTGCCAAATATCACGTGCGCTGGACAATTCTTGCGCCGAACAATCCCGCTGTCGGCGCGATGGATGCGATGACGGGGTGGCACAGGCTTTACGCGGACCGCTGGGCCGTCATCCATGTGCGTGACGGCGAACCATGAACAAGCAAGAGCAATATGAGGAACTGACGCGGCAAGCGCGCGGTCTTTTGGCGGGCGAACGCGACAGGGTCGCCAACGCAGCCAATCTCTCGGCGTTGATCTGGCATAGCCTGCCCGATCTCAACTGGTGCGGTTTCTATTTTCTCAATGGGATGGACTTGGTTCTCGGTCCATTTCAAGGCAAGCCTGCCTGCGTGCGCATCGCACTGGGCAGCGGAGTATGCGGGGCTGCGGCGCAGCAGCGGCGCACGATGATCGTTCGCAATGTGCATGAATTTCCCGGGCACATCGCCTGCGATGGAGCCTCGAATGCCGAGCTTGTCGTGCCGCTCATCCAGGATGGCGGCTTGGCCGGCGTCCTCGATCTCGACAGCCCGCGCCTGGCGCGCTTCGACGAGGAAGATGCCGCCGGCATCGAAGCGCTTGCACGGGCCTGGCTCGAAGCGAGCGGCTGACCCCAAAAAAAGAAGGGGCGGCACGAGGCCGCCCCTAGTCATCTGCAGGGAAACGTGACGGAGGCTGAAGGACCCACCCGTCACGGCAGTGGATTCGGGCCGAAATCTTCCGATCAGGCGGGAACCTGGCGAGGCGCGCGGGCACGCGCCATCGCATTCGGCAACTTTGAGACGATAGCGAATTGGAATAGCGCTTACCATCAAAAATGACAGCGCTTCCCTAGCAGCTACTCACAATGGGCAAAGGCTGTGGCCCGCACGCCACGGTCAGGTTGGCGGCGGGGCGGTGGATTCGCGCACGACAAGCTCGTGATCGAGCCTGCGCTCGGCGTGGCTCTCGTCATGCGGCCCTTGAATCAGCATCGAAACGGCCGCGGCAGCCATCTCCTTGATCGGCTGACGGCAGGTGGTGAGCCGCGGCCAGACGACTTGGGCGACCAGCGAATCGTCGAAGCCGGCCACCGAAAGCTCGCCCGGGATCGTCAGATTGAAACGCTGCGAGGCGGCGAGCACGGCCGCCGCCATATCGTCATTGCTGGCGAAGATCGCCGTGGGCCGCTTCTTCAGCGACAACAGGCGCTCGCCGGCTTCCATGCCCGACTGATAGGAGAAAAAGCCCTGCACGCAGAGCTCTTCGACCAAGGGCAGGCCGGCATGCGCCAAGGCGGCACTATAGCCCTCAAAGCGCGCATGTGCCGCGCCATGTCCGGGATGTCCCTTGATGAAGCCGATACGGCGATGACCCAGCCCGATCAAATACGCGGTCATATCGTAGGCCGCCTTGTAATCGTCGATGCGGACGTCGGCGGCGCCCGCCATTGGTTTTTCCGGCGCAATGCGCACGAAAGGCGTATGGGCGCGCCCCAAGGCTTCGATCACAGCCGGCGAATCGCAAAGCGGTGGCGTCAGGATCACGCCGTAGAGAGCGGATTCGGTGACGAGGGAATGCACCTCATGACCGAGATTGGGGTTTTGCGCATCGAGGGATTCGACGATCAAATGGTAGCCCTCGGCGCGGCAGCGCGCGAGCACGCCCAGCTGCAGCGCCGCGACATAACCCGCCGAGGGATTGTCGTAGAGCAGTCCGATCAGGAACGAGCGTTCGCTCGCCAGTCCGCGCGCAAACACGTTCGGCCGGTACGATAAGGCCTCGACCGCTTCCATGACGCGCGCCCGCGTTGCGTCGCGCACATTCGATTGGCGATTGACCACACGCGAAACCGTCTTGATCGACACGCCCGCGCGCTTGGCGACATCGTAGATGCTGGCGGGCTTTTGAATATCGGAGGTATCGGAAGGCATGGAACCGGTTCGCGCTGGGCTCGCGAAATTGTCTTCGCGCAGGAATCATCAGGACAGGCAAAATGATGATACCGCGAAAGATTTGATTCCACTAACTTTAAGCCATAGCCGTCAGGCAGAATGACGACCATTCACTCCGGGGAACGCGGCTTTGCGCGCCGGCGCCGCTGCGTTCCGTTGATGCGCAATCCAGCCAGACCGTAGAGATCGATCCCGTGCTGCCAGGTGAGATACTCCTCGATCGACAGCGCATAGCGCTCGCAGGCATCATCCAGACTGAGTATGCCGCCGCGCACGGCGGCCACGACCGCAGCCTTGCGATGGGGCCACCACCGCTTGGAACCAGGCGGCGGCAAGCGCAGCCCGCCCATATCAAGATGGCCCGCAGACGGGTTCATGTTCAGATTGTCATTATAGCCGGCTTCAGCTTCGCGGTTCTCAGAACTTCCAGTTCCCAGTTCTTGTCGGATAGGACTCATGGGGCACTCCTCAGTTCGAAGTGCAGTATATGTACTGTGTTCGTGTTCGATAGGATCGGAAAATACTCACGGTACTGACTAATTTGCATTCATCATGGGGGCGGCAGTAATATTTTGTTAATATTTTCAACTCAACTATTCTTTATTGGCAATTATGTATTTTCTTTACTTAATTATATTAACACTTGACGGTCGCAATACATGCAACATCAACCGCCATAGGGCTTGCCGCACTTCGATCCATTGGGCCGGCCGCGAACGCGCCTGCCGGACAAATTCGGTTGGCGGGCAGCAATTTGCGAGGTTGTTTGAAAAGAGTATGGCGCACCCGACAGGATTCGAACCTGTGACCCCTGCCTTCGGAGGGCAGTACTCTATCCAGCTGAGCTACGGGTGCGAGCCGGCGAGCTATAGACCAACGGGGCGCCCCGCCGCAACGACACGGTCTCAGCCAAGCGCCGCCAGGGCGGCGGTGACGGCTTTCTCCCCCGCGCCCCAAACCTTGTGCTTCCACGCGGCGGTGTCGGGGTTGAAGGCGGTGCGGATTTCACCGCGAATTGCCTCCGCCGAGGGATGGTCCGCGCCCGCAACATTGTGCAGCCAATTGTCCTTGCGCAGCGCCAGGAAAGTCTCGCGCATGGCAACGGTGCCGACTTCCAAGGCCGCGAAGGTTAGCTCGCGGTCTTTCATCCAAACCCCGAATGCCTTGTCGATCGTGCCGCTCAGCGGCGCCGAAACCGACTCGCCCGCTTCGCTCGATTTCACTTGCGCCCCCCAAATCGCCTTGGCGCGCCGATAGGGCGCGCTGGCGGGAAGGTCCTCGCTGATCATCTCGCCTTCGCCAGGCGCGCCGAGGCCGGTGTGAAAATCGATTGCGACAAGTCTTTTCACGCCGGCAAGATCTTCGGCGAGGATGTCCTCAAGCATTGCGGCGGACCAGCTTTTGCGTTGGCCGCCAAAATAGACGCCATCGGCAAAATCGTATTGGCCTTTGGAAATCGCTTCCTGAAGCGCAAAGGCGCCGTGTTGCTGGGCATAGGCGCGCAGCGTGGCATTGGCCTGTTTCAGCGCCTGCGGTGAAATATCCTTGGGCGCGATGGCATCGCTGAGCGCCGCATAGGGTGCGTTAAGCGGCGGGTTCGCGTGGTCGACGAAATTGCGGTTGACGTCGGCATTGTCTTCATTGACCCGCCGGTCCCAAGCAAAGCCGTAAGGGTTCAAGGCGTTCAGCAAAACAATTTTGACGCCCGGCGGGGCGCGAAGCCCCCCGCGCAGCAATCCCGTCTGCACGGCCGAACCGAAATAACCTTCCACGCCATGTGTTCCCGAGATCAGCAGCAACACCGAGGCCGCGTCGCGCGCCCCGATCACGGTGGTATCAAGGAATAGCGGCCCGCCGTCGCGCGCCAGCGCGACCGGATGCAGCCGCGCGACCGATCCAAGCCCGGCCGCCGCGCAAGCCTTTAGGAAAGCGCTGCGTGCCGAGCGATAATCGGCGGAGAAATGGTCGTGTCCATTCATCGTCTTGGGGCTTTTCGGCTCCTGCGCGATCTTCGGCGGGTGGCGCGCTAATTCAAAATCGACCGGAACGCGCCGTCCCAATCGTCCGGCGGCGGATTCTCCTCGAAATAGGCGACGCGCGCGAGATGAAGATCGTAAAGCTTCTGGCTTGCGCCCGACAATTTGCGGCATTGATCGATCAATTCGCGCGCTTTCTGCCACTGGCGCGCCCGCAACGACTGAAAGATATGATCGTGGAAGGTGGCCAGCGCGCGAAACTTCGGACTGGCGCGCATCACCGGATTGCCCAGCATCGCATAAAGCTTGACCGGCTCGTCGCGGTTTCCCATCGCAATATAGTCCACCTCCAGAAAGGCAAAGCCGCGCTCGGAGGATTTGCGGGTGTCCTCGCTGACGATCACAGCGGGGCCATACTGGCCCGATATCTGTTGGATGCGGGCAGCGAGAACCGCGCAATCTCCGTTCACCGAATAAGCGGAGCGGCCATGCGCCTTGAAGCCGCCGGCAATGGCGGAGCTGGTGGAAATACCGATGCCGATCTCCACCGGTGACAACGCCACCCCGTCGATGCGCCGCTCATGGGTGATGACCTCATTGGTGTGCGCGATGGCCTCCATCATTCCCGTCGCTGCTTCGCAGGCATGAATGGCATGTTCGGGATCGTCGAGCGGCGCGTTCCAGAATGCGGCAAAGCCTTCCGAGGTCAGCTTGTCGATCGCGCCGCCATGGCTAAGCGCCTCGTTCATCAAGGGCTCCAAAACGCGCTGCATCAGCCTTGTGAAGGCCGCGGGGTCGCCGCGGAACGACGAGGCAAGTTCCGCAAAGCCGCGCACGCCGCAGGCCATGTAAGTCACGGTGCGGCTTTCGCCGTCCAGTTTCATAAGGTGGGGGTTGCGCGCGATCTGATCGATAATGCGCGCGGGCAAGGCGGATGCGAAGGCCAGCCTTAGCTTGGCCCTCAGTTTGGCGACTTCCAAGCCGCGCGCGCCCGCGCCCGCAAGCCAAACGCCAGCAAGGCCAAGACTGGGACTGAGCGCATCGAGCAGCACATGCTGCGAGGAATAAAGCCGCCAGGAAACAAGACCGGCCGCCGTCACGGTGCCCGCCACAAAAAGACCGGCCCAGCCAATGCCAAGCCGCGCGATCAGAAAGACGCAGCACAGACCGAACAGCGCCAGACACAGAAGCTCGCCTTCTTCCGCCGCTGCCGGCCGGCGCAGCGACGCCCCGAGCAGAAGATTCTCGGCCGCTTCGGCATGCACCTCCGCCACCGGTCTTGGACCCATCGGCGTGTCCACCAAATCATCCGGCGCGCCGATATAGACAATGGCGCCGCGCAGCGCGTCGGCGGGAAGGCTCTTGTCGGCGATGACGGCGGCGGAAATGTCGCGCTCGGCATGCGCCCCCGAATAAGCAAGCCATAGCGACCCATCGGGTGCGGTGGGAAGTTCGCCGCGCGCCGTGTCGAGCGAGGCAGCGGCAGGTGCGCCGCCAAACAGGCCGCTCGTGCCGTTGTCGCTATTAAGTGTGATGGCATTCTGTCCAAGTGCGAGGCGCAACATCTCGCTGTCGAGCGTCGGCACATCCTTGTCGCGCAGGCGCAGGACCAAAGGCATGCGCCGCACGATCCCATCGGAATCGACGTCCAGATTGAGCGCGCCGACCCCCGCACTTGCCGCCTCGATCTGCGGCAGCGACGCGGCGGCCTGATCGAAGTCGCGCGTTCTGCCGAAGGGATAATCCTTGCCGGACCAGGAGACGGTGGACTTCAGCGTCAGCTTGCGCGATGGCGCCGTGGCTCCCAGCGTGAAACCGGTCACCGCCTTGACGCCGCCAAGCGCGGTTGCAAGCGCGTCATCGGGCGCAGGCATATGTTCGAGCGCCGCGCGTGCCGTATCGAACGAGGGACCGGGCGGTACAAGCGCCAGGAGATTCTTCGGCGAGGCCGGGTCGGCGTTGTCGAGCGGCATGGCAAAAACGATGATCGCGGCGCCTTGCGCCTTCATGTCGTCCACCAGAGCGGCCAGCATTGCGTGGGGCCACGGCCAGGGTCCAAAGCGCATCGCGCTGGCCGCGTCGATATCGACGACGCGCACCGCATAATCGGCGCGTGCGCGCGTGTCTTCGTAAGGGCGCGGGCGGGACACCTGGTAGGAATCGAACAGAACGCCGCGCAGCCGCGTTGCTATACCGCCGACGTCCGAACTCAGCACAAAAAGCGCCAAGCCGAGCACGACAAGCGGCAGCGCCCAAACGGCGAACGGCCTTTCACGAAGGCTCATGGCGATCCCAACCCGGCGCAGCATCGCCGGTAAAATGAATTTATCACGCAACAACGGCAAAGGTGAATTGGTGTTACGGCATTGTGCCCGCGACGACCACCCCAACCAATTTAGCCGGCTTATGCAAGCGTTTGACGAAGCCGCGCCGCGCCGGCGGACAGCGCAAAAATCGCGCCCGCCGCCAGCACGATGCAGGGGCCGGCGGGAGCGTCGGTGTAATAGGCGGCGACAAGGCCAAAGGGAGCTGCGAGCGCGCCAATCACGGCGGCGATGACAGCCATGGAGGCGGGCGTACGTGCGAAACCCCGAGCCGCGGCGGGAGGAATGATCAAGAGCGCCACGATTAGCAGCGCACCCACGACTTTCAGCCCAAAGGCCACCAAAAGAGCGACCAACACCAAGAAACCGACCTCGGTCAGCTTGCCATCGTCGCCCTCGGCGGCGGCAATGTCCCCGCTCACGGCCGCTTTCAGGAGCGGACGCCAAAGCAGCGCGGTCAGGGCAAGGACGCCAAGACTGGCTGCGGCAATGCCGTAAATATCGCCCGCCGACAAGGCCAGCACATCGCCGAACAAATAGCCCAGAAGATCGGTGCGAACCGTCTCCATGGTTGCCAGGACGATGAAGCCGAGCGCCAGGCCCATATGGCCGACAATGCCCACAAACGTCCCTGCGGGAATCGTGCGGTCCGAGGCGCGTGCCATGATGAGAGCCGCCGCAACCGCCAGGGCCGCGGTGCCTAGAAGGGCATTGACGCCGATCAGAAGGCCGAGCCCAGCGCCAAGCAGGCCCATATGGGCAATCGACTCGCCCAAATAGGCCATGCGGCGCCACAGGACGAAGCAGCCGACCGGACCGCATGCGGCGCCCAGAAGGCCCGCGCCCAACATCGCGCGCCACAAAAAATCATCCATCGGTGTGCACCGGCTCGCCCGAAGGACCATGGGCGTGATCGTGATGATGGGCGTAGAGCGCCAGTTCGGACGCCGCGCGCCCGCCGAACAGCGCCAGGAACGCCGGATCGCGCACCACCGCTTCCGCGTGGCCTTCGCAGCAGACATGACGGTTCAGGCAGACGATGTGGTCGGCCTGCGCCATCACCACATGCAAATCGTGACTGACCAAGAGCACGCCGCAGCCCATTTCGTCGCGGATTTCCGCAATCAGATGGTAGAGCGCCGCCTCGCCAGCGACATCGACGCCCGCCAAAGGCTCGTCCAGCACCAGAAGATCGGGCGCGCCGGCAATGGCGCGGGCGAGCAGTACGCGGGCCAGTTCTCCGCCCGACAACACGCTGAGTTGGCGCTGCGCGCTATGGGTGACGCCCACGCGCTCCAAGGCGGCGTGGCGGGCCTTGGCCGGGGCAAAGAGGCTCAGAAATCCGTCGACGGTGATCGGCAGGCTTGGATCGCGGGCAAATTGCTGGGGCACATAACCGATCTTGAGGCCGGGGCGGCGCACAATCTTGCCCTTGGCGCGGATCAGTCCCAGCATCGCCTTCAGAAGCGTCGTCTTTCCCGAGCCGTTCGGCCCGATCAAGGTGACGATCTCGCGCGGACGCACCGCCAAGGACACGCGGTCGAGAATGAGCATGCCTGCGGCGCTCACGCTAATCTCGTCGGCGGCAATCAAAGCCTCGGTCATCGCCCAGGGTTATAACATCGCCCCTTTCGGTGGAAAGAGCTTCTCCGCTGGGGAAGCTTTTGTGCGCGCGGGCTGGATCGGGCTTGAGAAGGCGCGAAGCGAACCGGTACCCTTTGCTGCCAGACTGGGAGAAATTCATGGCGCGAACGAAAAAAGGCGACGGACTGACGGCGCTCGTCACCGGCGCCAGCGGCGGCATCGGGCTGGAACTGGCGCGCTGCTTTGCCAAGAATGGCTATAATCTCATTCTCGCCGCGCGTTCGGGCGACAGGCTCGAAGCGATTGCCAAGGAATTTTCCGAGCGTTACCGCATCCAAGTTGCGAGTTTCGCTTGCGACCTGGGTGATATCGGTAGCGGCGCAAAATTGGCTGAGCGAATCGGCGAACGCCGATTGCGCGTCGATGTTCTGGTGAACAATGCCGGCTATGGCGATGTCGGCGCGTTTGCGTCCACAGAACTTGCGCCCCAATTGGGCATGATCGACCTCAATGTGCGCGCCCTGGTCGAGCTTACGCACCTCTATTGGCCATCGATCCTGAAAAGCGGTCGCGGCGGCGTCCTCAATGTCGCTTCCACTGCGGCGTTCCAGCCTGGACCGCTGATGGCGGTCTATTACGCCTCCAAGGCCTTCGTCCTGTCGTTCAGCGAAGCCTTGTGGGAGGAAGGGCGCAGCACGGGCGTGCATGTCAGCTGCCTATGTCCGGGCGCGACGGTGAGCGCGTTTCACAGCCGCGCCGGGACCGACAAAGTGAAACTGCTGCGCATGGGCCAGATGTCCGCGGCAAGCGTCGCGCGGATGGGCTATCGCGCCTTCGAAGCCAACAAGCGCGTAAAGATTGCAGGGTTGAAGAATACGATCATGGCGCGCTCGGTGGCATTCTCGCCGCGCGCGCTCGTCCTGCGGATCGTGCGGTTTCTCCAAACATGAGCGGGCGCCTCGCAGGCAAGATTGCGCTGGTGACCGGGGCATCACAGGGACTCGGCAAAGCCATCGCGCGGCTTTTGGCTAAGGAAGGCGCGCGCGTTGCGCTAAGCGATATTCATCCGCAGGGCGCTGAGAAGACGCGGGGCGAGATCAATGCACAGCACCCGGACGCGGCCATCGCGATCGCGCATGACGTGACCAAGGAAGACGACTGGCTACGCGCGCTCGGTGAAACCGAACGGGCCTTTGGCGGGCTTCATGTATTGGTCAACAATGCCGGCATTTCGCTGAGCAAGGACCTTGAGGATGTGACGCTTGAGGAATGGCGGCGCGTGCATGCCATCGATCTCGATAGTGTTTTCCTCGGCTGCAAGCACGCCGTCGCATTAATCGCCAGAACCGCAAAGGCGACGGGCCTGGGCGGCTCCATCGTCAATATCTCGTCGATTTCGGGCATCGTCGCTGGCCACAATTTGGCGGCCTATAATTCGGCCAAGGCAGGTGTGCGCCATCTGTCGAAATCCGTCGCGCTGTACTGCGCCAAGAAGTGCTATGACATTCGCTCCAATTCGGTGCACCCCGCTTTCATCGCCACGCCGATATTGGATCCCTTGGTGGCGCGCCTCGGCCAGGACGAAGCCTATACCAAGCTGGCGCGGCAAATTCCGCTTGGCCGGATCGGCGCGCCGGACGATGTCGCCTATGGGGTGGTTTATCTCGCCAGCGACGAAAGCCGCTTCGTCACGGGAACCGAGCTCGTCATCGACGGCGGGATTTCCGCGATGTGACCGGGCATGGCGATATTGCCTAGCGCCGATGCGTGATGCGGCAAGCAATGCCGCAGATGTCGCAGACTTTGTCAAAATAGCAATTTGCTAACCACCGATTTCGCGCCGCGTGGCAAACGCGACCGAGGCATGGGCTATGCTTGCAGGATGGAAGGTGGAGCATTTCGTAATTTAGTCAGGAGACTACTCATGTCCATCAGCAGCGTCGGAGCGGCCAATTCAAACCAGCTGCTCCTGTCCATGCTGAGTCAACTCGACGCCACCAGTTCGGCGACAAGCTCGACCAGCAGCGGCACTTCTTCCTCGACATCTTCAACCGGCATCTCCGCATCAAGCAGCGTCAATTCGCTGACGGGTAGCGGCAAGGGCGATCTCAGCAGCCAAATCCTCGGCCTTCTGATGATGATGCAGAACGACCCCTCTGCGACGACCTCTGCGGGCACTTCGTCCACCGCATCGACATCGACGACTTCGCAAGATCCGCTCACCAAGCTTGTTTCGGCTATCGACACGGACGGCGACGGCTCGATTTCCCAAAGTGAAATGGAATCCTACATCGAGAGCAAGGGCGGCACACAGGCCGAAGCCGATTCGTTGTTTTCCAGCCTCAACCAGGGCAATACGGGCAATCTTACCCAAACCCAGCTCGCCAGCGATCTACAGAGCGCGGGTGGACCGCAAGCGCATCACGGGCATCACCATCATGGCGCGCCGCCATCCGCCGACGATGTGGCGTCAAAACTTGTTCAAGCCATGGACACGAGCGGTGACGGCACGGTCGATAAGTCGGAGTTTGAGAATTTCGTCACCAGCCTTGGCGGAACGACCAGCGAGGCGGATGCCGATTTCTCGGCTCTGGATACCTCCAACAGCGGCAGCGTGACAGCCAGCCAGTTCAGCTCGGCGATCTCCGCCTTCGAATCGGCCAGTTCGTCGCAAAGCATGACGGGAACGACGTCACCAATTTTGACGCTGCTGGACGGGCTTGGAAGTGCCACCACCACGTCAGCCTGATTGCGCACCGAGGTAAGCCTGGAGAAGCCGGGCTTCCTGGTTATTTCGTTAGGCGCATCGCCACTTGCGCGAGCAGGATTCGCGCCCCGGGACGGCGCAGCACACGGTCTGTGGCGCGCTGCAGCCTATCGGCCATGGCGCCGACATCGGGCTGGCGCCATGGCCGGACCGAGGTTGCGCTAAAGGCCATCAGGCTGCGGACATAAACATCGCGCAAAACCGGCATGGCCTGTTCGGTCTGAGCGCGCAATTCGGCGTCGGGCACGTCCAGACCGATGCCAACCATCAACAGCCCATCCGTTTTATCGCCGTCCATGATCGTGGTGTAGATCGGATCGATCATCAGATAGCTGGGCGATTGGGTGATTTTATGAACCGGAATTTTCTTGTCGCCGCCAGCCGCGGCAGGCGCAGCGAGCAACGCAGCGGCAAGAAAAGCGCAGAGGACGCGGCTATGCATGGCCCGTATGATCTTTCGCGGCTCGGCTTTGGTTTAGTGCAGGATGGTAAAGCGATGGTTAGCGCCGCGCCCCAAGCCGCGAAAAACACCGCTAAAGTACCAAAAAGTTTAGAGTTTGCTGTGACTTGCGGGCGGTCCGCCGGCCCCGGCCCGCAAAAGGGCAGGGTGGTGGAGCTGAGCGGAATCGAACCGCTGGCCTCCTCATTGCGAACGAGGCGCTCTCCCAACTGAGCTACAGCCCCAAGCCGTGCTTGGTGCCCGGTCGGCCCGGGCCTGGCGGCGGTATCTAGGGAGCGCCCCCCAAAGCTGTCAAGGCGCATGCCTTGCGGCGGCTCGTCCAGGCTGGCACAAGGCGGAGCACCATCTCAGGAGCTGCGGATTTCGATGCTCGACCCCATTTCGGCCCTGATCCTGTATCTGCTGGAAATCTATTGGTGGATAGTGATCGCCGCCGTGGTGGCGAGCTGGCTGATCGCTTTCAATGTAATCAATCTGCACAACGATTTCGTCCGCAGCGTGATGCGCGTGCTCGACGCCCTGACCGAACCGGTGTTCCGTCTGGTGCGCCGGGTCATCCCTGCTTTCGGCGGGCTGGATTTCTCTCCCATCATCGTGCTGATCGCCATCTGGTTCCTCGAGCGGCTGGTCTATTGGGTGGCATTTCGGTTCGCGATCTGACCGCGATGCGGGTGCGCCAAAGCGCCGAGGGCGTCTGCACCCATGTGCGTCTCACGCCCAAGGGCGGGCGCGATGCCGTGGACGGCTGGGCAATCGGCTCGGACGGTGCCGCCTATCTCAAGGCGCGGGTGCGCGCCGCGCCGGAAGGTGGCAAGGCCAATGCGGCCCTGATCGTTCTGCTTGCAGACGTCCTCGGCGTGCCCAAATCTGCGGTTCGCATCGCACGCGGAGAAACGGCGCGGTTGAAGCGCATCGACGTGGCGGGCGATGCCAAAATTCTGGCGGCCCGCCTTGAAGCTTTGGGAGACGCGCCATGAGTGCTGCGATCATCGACGGCAAGGCCCATGCGGCGCATCTGAAGGCGCGCGTCGCCGAAGAAGCCGCGCGGCTGAAAGCCCAACATGGCTTGGTTGCGGGCCTGGCCACCGTTCTGGTCGGCGACGATCCGGCCAGCGAAGTCTATGTCAGGAACAAGAACAAAACGGCCGAGGCGCTGGGCTTCAAATCGGTGCATCGCCATTTGCCGTCATCGGCCAGCGAAGCGGAGGTCTTGGCGGAGGTCGCCGCGCTCAATGCCGACAAATCCGTACACGGAATACTTGTGCAATTGCCCTTGCCGAAGCAAATTCGCGAAGCGGCGGTGATCGAGGCGCTTGATCCCGCCAAGGATGTGGACGCGCTGACCCCCACCAATGCCGGCTTGCTGCTCAGCGGGCGGGCCAAGCTGGTTTCCTGCACGCCGATGGGCGTGATGATTCTGCTGCGCGAAACGCTGGGCGATATTGCCGGGCTCGATGTGCTGGTCATTGGCCGCTCGCTGCTCTTCGGCAAGCCGGCGGCCCAGCTTCTGCTCGCCGCCAACGCCACGGTGACCATGGCCCATTCCAAAACACGCGATCTTGCCGGCCATGCGCGCCGCGCCGATATCCTGCTTGCCGCCATCGGCAAGCCCGAGTTCGTCAAGGGCGATTGGATCAAACCTGGCGCGACGGTGATCGATGTCGGCATCAACCGGGTTGTGGCCAGCGAGGGCAAGACCAAGCTGGTGGGCGACGTCGACTATGCCGAAGCGGCCAAACATGCGGCGCATATCACGCCGGTGCCGGGCGGCGTCGGCGCGATGACCATCGTTTGCCTGATGCGCAACACTTTGATCGCGGCGGCAAGCCAGGCCGGACTGCCCGCGCCCAATTTGTGATTGGAGCGCGGGCGCCACAAAGGCGTTATTGGTATTGCGCGCTCCCGGCCGTGCTGGGGGCCGTCCGCGAAATCAACCCGCCAATGCCCAGCGCGATGGAAATCACCGAGATAATGGTCTCGAGCGGCGAACCGCAGGCGATGCAAACGACGATCGGGCCATGGGGTGTAATCAATAACCCCCAGGCGCCAATGATGATGAGCCACGCATAGGCAACGCCACCAATGATCTTCCAAAAAGAATTCATGACAGCCTCCCTGATTTCGACCGCATTTTTCTGCGATTGATACGCAATCATAGGTTGTCTGATGTGTAATATCAAGTCAGGGGTGTGACTCTACAAATAGGTACTCAGCGCCGCCGCCAAAGCGCCAGGGTCCATTGTTTGGTCGAAATTGGCGAGGAATTTGCCGTCCGGCCCCATCAAATAAACGGTGCTGGAATGATCCATCGCATAACCGCCGCCCTGAAGGGGATGCCTACGATAATAGACGCGATAGGCGTGCGCGGCGGCGGCGACGGCTTGGCTATTGCCGGTCAGTCCCACAAAGCGCCCGCCGAACGCCTTCAAATACGCCTTGAGCACGGCAGGCCTATCGCGCGCCGGATCGATGGTGAAGAAGATCGGCACGATCCGCGTCGCTTTTGGCCCAAGCCGCCCCAGCGCATCGGCCATCAGCGCCAGCGTCGTGGGGCAGACATCCGGGCAATAGCTGTAGCCAAAATAAACCAGCATGAAATGGCCGCGAAAATCGGAGGAATGGCGCAGCGTTCCGTTCTGGTCGACAAGCGCAAACGGGCCGCCAATCGCCGCCTCGCCGCTTGTCTCGGTGCGGCCGAGCGCCGGGGCGGATGGCGCCGCGTGCCACAACAAACCTGCCGCGATCGCGCCGGCGGCAACAACATATGGGACAAGACCAAGAGGCGTGCGTGTCATTACGTATTGCTTCTATGTCGCAGGCTGAGGATGGATAGTCTGTAACAACACGAAGAAGGCCGCCCAAGAAAAAAGGACGGCAACGGATTAAACATCATGCAGACGGCGGGACCGAAAACCAAATCCCAGCACGCGCGCGCCTTGCCGACGGCGCAGGCCTCCGCCGTGCGCGGCCGCGTGCGTCTGCGGACCTTGTCGAATCTGCGCTGGATGGCGACGGGCGGACAGACGGCGGCGCTGTTCGTTGTCTATTTCGGCTTCGGCTATCATTTGCCGCTCGGTCAATGCTTGGCCTGCGTGGCATTCAGCGCCGGACTCAATGTCGTATTGGCGCTGCGTTATCCGCCGAGCCACCGCCTCACCAATCGCGAGGCCACAGTTTATCTCGCTTATGACGTGCTGCAATTGGCGGTGCTTTTGTATCTCACCGGCGGCATCGCCAATCCGTTCGCGCTGATGTTCATTGCGCCCGTCGTCATCGCCGCCTCGACCCTTAATCTCGGCAACACACTAATTCTAGGCGGGATCGCGCTGAGCTTGGCATCGGTGATTTCCGTCGCGCACGAACCTCTGCCCTGGTCGGCGAACGATCAATTGGTGCTGCCGCCGCTTTATCTGGCGGGGCTTTGGGCCTCGCTCGTCCTCGGCATCGGTTTCACCTCCGTCTATGCCTGGCGCATCGCCAGCGAGGGCGCGCGAATGTCCGCGGGTCTCGCCGCCACCCAGCTCGCGCTGGCGCGCGAACAGCGCCTGTCTTCGCTTGGCGCGCTGGCGACGGCGGCGGCGCACGAATTGGGCACGCCACTGGGCACCATCGCCGTCGTGGCGCACGAACTCGAGCGCTCGATGGACCC
The DNA here is from genome assembly GCA_963849895.1 of uncultured Alphaproteobacteria bacterium. GTDB lineage: Bacteria > Pseudomonadota > Alphaproteobacteria > Micropepsales > Micropepsaceae > Rhizomicrobium. The sequence goes on along the minus strand of CAWKIU010000003.1, from coordinate 55,442 downwards.
CGAATCCCAGGAAGCGGAGGATGTGCGTCTGCTGCGCAGCCAGGCCGAGCGCTGCCGAACCATTCTCATGCGCCTCGCAAGACCCGAAGAAGCAATGCTGGGCGCCACCGCCCGCTTGCCGATTTGCGCCTTGCTCGACGATCTCGCCAATGCTTATCGCGGCGACGATCTGGAAATCGCGATTGCGGCGGCGCCCGCCAACCGCGACGAGCCCCAGCCACAAGTCTGGCGCGCCCCCGAATTGCTGCACGGCGTCGGCAACATCATCGAGAACGCCGCCGACTTCGCCGACACGCGCGTGCGTATCGAGGCAAGCTGGAGCCCGACCATGCTTCGCGTCACCGTCGAGGACGACGGACCCGGTTTCTCCCCTGACATATTCGAGCGGATCGGCGAGCCCTACATCACCTCGCGCCCGGGCGATCACGCGCTGGGCGACACCGAAATGGGTCCGCCCACCGCGACGATGGGAAAACGCGAAGGCATGGGGCTGGGTTTTTTCATTGCCAAAACTTTGCTCGAACAAACGGGCGGCACGGTCAAAGCCGTCAACCCCGCCGAGGGCGGCGCGCGCGTCAGCGTAAGCTGGCCTCGCGGTGAAATCGACGGCGAACAACCCCCACCACGCGCTCAGGAGGATTGACGCTATGCTTACCCAGGCCTACGGGCCGCTTTCCAAGGAACCCGCCATGAACATGCCAGAAGAAAAAACATTGCTGATTGTGGAAGACGACCGCCCGCTGCGCGAGCGTCTCGCCCGTGCCATGGAATCGCGCGGCTTCGCCGTCACCATCGCCGAGGGCGTGGTGGAAGGCAAAGCCCGCGCCAAGGAAGCGCCTCCCGCTTATGCCGTGGTCGATCTCAAGCTCGAAGATGGCAACGGCCTCGATGTGGTGGAGACGCTCCATGTGGTGCGCCCAGACAGCCGGGTGGTGGTGCTGACCGGTTTCGGTAATATCGCGACCGCGGTCGCCGCCGTGAAATACGGCGCCATCGATTATCTGCCCAAGCCCGCCGACGCTGACGATGTGATGGCAGCACTCTTAGCGGCGCCGGGCTCCAAGCCCAAGCCGCCGGAAAATCCGATGTCGGCCGACCGGGTGCGCTGGGAACATATCCAGCGGGTGTATGAACTATGCGGTCATAACGTGTCCGAGACGGCGCGCCGCCTCAACATGCATCGGCGCACGCTGCAACGGATATTGGCGAAGAGAAGCCCACGCTAGAGACCGCTGGTCGCTTCGAGCACGCTCGCCAGCCGCTCTGCCGCGACTTTGGCGAAGCTGAGGGTCACGGCTTTGCGACGGCTGGCATGGAGTACCGTGCGCGGCGAAGGGCGCACGATAGCCCCGCCGTACCGGTCGGCGACGATCAGCCCGGTGCCCGCCGGCACATGTTCGTCGGGAAAATCGGGCGGGATCGCGAAATAGAGGAGCTCGCAGAATTCGAGATATTCCGGCCATTTCTGGTCGCCCTTGAGGTCTGCCAGCGCGACCTTGATTTCCACCCCCAGCATAGTGCCGTCCGGCGCCGAGCGCGGCGACATCAAGACGGCGGCCATTGGCCAGGGTGAATTCCAGGATCGGGCTGAACCCCTCCTGAATCAAAAGGCGCGAAACCCCGCGCGCGACATCTGCGGCTGTGGCGGACATGGCCTCAGGATACAGACAATCGCGCGCGCGCGGGAGAGGCGGCTTACTCCGCCGCGAGCATCGATTTGCCCTTGGAGGCGTCGCCGAAATTGATCGATTGCAGGTAGCGGATGCCCTCTTCGGCGATGTCGTCGCCGATCATCCGCGTGCCCTCGCTCTTCAGCTCGTTCATATCGACATACATGGCGTAGTAAGCGCGGGTACGGTCGGTGATGATGCCGGCATTGAGCAGCGTCTTGATCAGTACCCGGAAGATGTTGGTCGATTGCTTCATCTGCTCGCGGCGCTGGTCGTCGCCAAAAGCTTCCAGCAGCGCGTTCTGGGCCTCTTCCCAGTCGATCCCGATGGAGGCATAGACCTGCTTCATCTGCTCGGGATTGATCAGGTTGAAGAGCAGCGTCTGGAAACATTGCGCTGCCCAGTCCTCCACCAGATTGTGCTCTTCGGCCGACAATTTGGGGATGGTGCGGTCGGCCCAGATCTTGCCGAATTTGTGATGGAATGCCTCGTCGGTCATCACCAGCTGGCAAAGCTTGACCATCAGGGGATCGGCGGATTTCTGATACAGCGTGGCGAAGGCGCCCATGGCGAGGCCTTCCACCAGCATCTGCATGCCGACGATCTTTTTGTAGACCTCGGGTGCCAGGACCATTTCGGTCAAAAGGTTCGACAGCGTTGGGCCCGCAGGCAGCGGTGTGCCCCAGCGCGAACGGATATAGGCCGAAAAGGCCGTGACGTGCCGGGCCTCTTCGCGCGTCTGGTTGGCGGCATATTCCTGGGCGCCGGGGTCCTTCAGCACATGGCAGAGCGAAGCCGACAGCGCGAGCGCACCCTGTTCGCCATGCAGGATCGAGGACAGCGACCAGCGCGCATTTTGGTTGGAATAGAGAATCTTTTGTTTGGGGGTTAGCTGCTCGCCCAATCTGGTTTGCAGGAAGGGCAGCAATTCGTCGGGCAGCATCTGAATATTGTCGATATCGAACGGCGTGTCGAAATCGATATATTTCTTGTCCAGCGGGTCCCAGAAATGATCGTGGGTGGCCGAGATGATCTTGTCGAATGCGCTTGAGCGGCGCCCATAGCGCTCCACCACCAGCATCGCCGGAAAATCGTCGGGCCGGACCGCGTCATAAGCTTCGTCTTTGGTGATCTGGACCATGGCGCGTCTCGCATCTTCTGGAGGCCGTCGATGGAACAATTATGAGGCGCATTCGCGTGAAGTCAACGAAAAGTGACGCCCGTGTCATTATAGTGACGCGGCGTCAGCGTGGCGAAATCGGCCAGTTCCCTTAGATTTTTTCGGCGAGCACGCCCTTGGTCGAGGCGACGGCGCCTTCGAGCCGCTCGTCGGGCGTGATCGCTTGGCGCAAGGCGCGCGCCAGCCCCTTGAAGCAGGTCTCGACGATATGATGGCTGTTTTCGCCATACATGTTCTCGATATGCAGGCAGATGCCGGCATTTTGCGCGAAGGCTTGAAACCACTCCTTGAACAACTCGGTGTCCATTTCGCCCAGCTTCGGCTTGGGAATCTCCACCCGCCACACCAGATAAGGCCGGTTCGAGACATCGACCGCGACGCGCGTGAACGCCTCGTCCATCGGGATCGCCGCCGCGCCGAAACGCGAGATACCGGCGAAATCGCCCAGCGCCCGTTTGACCGCCTGGCCGATGACGATAGCCGAATCCTCGGTGGTGTGGTGAAAATCGACATGCAGATCGCCTTGGGCGCGGACCTTCAGATCGATCATGGAATGGCGACCGAAGCTCTCCAGCATGTGATCCAGAAAGCCGATGCCGGTGTCGATGTCGCACTCGCCGGACCCATCCAGGTCCAGCGAAACGGCGATCTCGGTTTCCCGTGTCTTGCGTTCGACGGTAGCAGTGCGCATGGGGCCTCCGAAGCAATGCCCGCGCGTTGATAGCAAGGGACGGCTCCCGGCGAAAGCCAAGGCACCGCGCATGGCTGGCGAAGGCATTGTTTCGTTCGGCCGATTAACGGCCCTTGGCGCGGTATGACGCACGCCGCTGCCCCAAAGCATATGTCAAAACCTGCATATGATGGTTGACCCCGACGCAATTCCCTGCAAGGAGTCACCAAACTTCGAGCGAAGGATTTGGGTAATGGCGCGCCAGGACTACCTTTTTACCAGCGAAAGCGTTTCGGAAGGACATCCCGACAAGGTCTGCGACCGCATCTCGGACGAAGTGGTGGATCTGTTCTTCCGTGAAGGGCCCAAGAACGGCTTCGACCCCTGGCAATTGCGCGTCGCCTGCGAAACCTTGGCGACCACCAACCGCATCGTCATCGCGGGCGAGACGCGCGGTCCCGCCGAAATCACCTTCGCCATGGTCGAGGACGTCGCCCGCAAAGCGGTGCGCGACATCGGCTATGAGCAGGACGGCTTTCACTGGAACACGGCGAAAGTGGAAATCCTGCTGCATGCCCAGTCGCCACACATCGCCCAGGGCGTCGACGCCTCCGGCAACAAGGATGAAGGCGCCGGCGACCAAGGCATCATGTTCGGTTATGCTTGCCGCGAGACACCGGTGCTGATGCCCGCGCCGCTCTATTACAGCCACAAGATTCTGGAATTGCTTGCCAAGGCGCGCAAGAGCGGCAAGGAACCAAAGCTCGGTCCCGATGCCAAGAGCCAGGTCACGGTGCATTACGAAAACGGCAAAGCGATGGGCGCAACGCAAATCGTGCTGTCCACGCAGCATCTTGACGAAAATATGACCTCCAACGACGTGCGCGCAATTGTCGAGCCTTACATTCAACAAGCGCTGCCGGCCGGTTGGATTACAAACAAGACGGCTTGGCATGTGAATCCGACAGGCGCCTTTGTGGTCGGCGGGCCCGATGGCGATTGCGGCCTGACGGGACGCAAGATCATCGTCGACACGTACGGCGGCGCTGCCCCCCATGGCGGCGGTGCATTCTCGGGCAAGGATTCGACCAAGGTCGATCGCTCTGCGGCTTATGCGGCGCGCTATCTGGCGAAAAACGTCGTGGCGGCCGGCCTTGCCGATCGCTGCACCATCCAAATCGCTTATGCCATCGGCGTCAGCGATCCTTTGTCGGTCTATGTCAATCTGCACGGCACGGGCTCGGTCGAGGAAAGCAAGCTCGAGAAAATCTTGCCGGAAATGATGAGCCTGAAGCCGCGCGGCATCCGCGAGCATCTGGGGCTCAACCGGCCGATTTATGCCAGAACATCCGCCTACGGACATTTCGGGCGCGAGCCGGACGCCGATGGCGGCTTCTCCTGGGAAAAGACCGATCTGGCCGATGCGCTCAAGCGCGCCTTCTGATGGGAACGCGGTGCATAAGCGCCGCCTGATCTTTGGGCGGCGCAAGGGCCCCAAGCTTTCGCCCCATAAGGAAGAGTTGCGCCGCGCACTGCTGCCGAGCCTTGCGCCAAAACTGGAAGCGGGCCGCGATCCGCGCGGCTATTTCGCGGTCGAGCTCGACGATGCCTGGCTCGAAGTGGGCTTCGGCGGCGGTGAACATTTGCTGGAACTGGCGCTCGCCAATCCGCGCATCGGCCTGATCGGGGCCGAGCCATACGAAGCAGGCGTCGCCAAGCTGCTGTCCAAACTGGCGGATGCGCCCCTCGGCAAATATCCGAATCCATGAGGGCGATGCGCGCGACATTATCGAGGCCCTGCCCGACGCCTCCATCGGGCGCCTCTTCATTCTATTTCCCGATCCCTGGCCCAAGACGCGCCATCACAAGCGCCGCTTTGTGCAAACACCGATGCTGGACGCCTTGGCGCGAATCCTGAAATCGGGCGCCGAGCTGCGCTTTGCCAGCGACGATGCAGGCTATGCGGATTGGACTCTGGAAAGGCTCATGGCGCACCCCGGCTTCGCGTGGACGGCACACTCGGCGCAGGATTGGAAAACCCGCCCGCCGGGATGGCCGCAAACCCGCTATGAAGCTAAGGCGCTGCATGGCCCGCCGGCCTATCTCAGCTTCGTCAGACGCGGTAAAGTCGCGTGATGACCGACGACGAAGAAGACGAAAAGAAATTCCGCATGATGCCGCTGGGCGACATTCTCATGCTCGTCCTCATGGTCATTTGTTTGGTGGGGCTGGCGTGGTTCATCTTCGCGCCGTCGACCTACAAAATGGTGTTTGAAAAGGATAAGTCCGCCCCGCCCGCCGAGGTCACCGTCGCGGTTCCTGAAAACGGGGCGAAATAGCCCCGTGCGTTGCGCCCGAACCCAACAATAGGTGCGCAGAGCGCTCCAGCACGGCTTGAATTACACCCTTTTGAGGCGTACATAGCCGCCATCCCAGACAACAGAGTTCTGTTGTGTGACGGTCTAAGCAGACCGCCGCGGGGAAAAGGCTTTGTGCATGGCTGGGGCTCGTTCCGGCCGCCCAATGAAGGAAATCCGCCATTCTTACGGCGTTGTCGCATTTGGAGCCTATCATCGCTGCGGCTGTCGAGGCTGCGGGCTACCGGCTCGTGCGCCTTCGCCTGATGGGCGGCAAGGTGAAGACGCTGCAGGTCATGGCCGAACGGGCGGACGGAACGATGAATGTGGAGGATTGCGCCGCGCTCAGCCGCGCCTTGTCCGAGTTCATCGAACGCGAAGACCCGATCGAGGGCGATTTCGAATTAGAAGTCTCGTCTCCCGGCATCGACCGGCCGCTGACCAGGCTGACCGATTTCGCGCGCTGGTCGGGCCACGAAGCCAAGCTCGAACTTGTCGCCCCGATCGACGGGCGCAAACGGTTTCGCGGCACGCTTCTGGGTTTGGACGGCAACGACGTGACGGTCGAGGCGCAGGGCTTGCGACTCAAAGTTCCGTTCCGCGCCATCGCAGAGGCCAAGCTGGTGCTGACCGACAAGCTCATCGAAGAAGATTTAAAAGCAAGAGACAAAGCGAAAGCATAACCGACATCGCCCTCACCCTTCGACCAGCTCGGGGTGAGGCGCAAACAAATTCCCGCATGCTGAGCTTGTCGAAGCATGCGGGCCAAACGGAGTGATGACATGGCAGCGATTGCCGCAAACAGAACCGAACTCCTGCAAATCGCCGACGCGGTTGCCCGCGACAAGTCGATCGACAAATCCGTCGTGCTGGGCGCGATGGAAGAGGCGATGCAGCGCGCGGCAAAGGCGCGTTATGGCAGCGAGAACGAAATCCGCGTCGAGATCGACCCCAAGACCGGCGAGACCCATGTCTCGCGCTATCTGCATGTCGTCGAACTGGTCGACAACGACAAGATCGAAATATCCCTGGAAGAGGCGCGCACCCGCAATCCCGCCGCGCAGGTCGGCGACATTATCGCCGAGACCCTGCCGCCGGTCGATTTCTCGCGCATTGCCGCCCAGGCCGCCAAGCAGGTCATCGTGCAGAAGGTGCGCGACGCCGAGCGCGAGCGCCAATATGAAGAATACAAGGACCGCATCGGCGAAATCGTCCATGGCATCGTCAAGCGCTCCGAATTCGGTTCGGTGGTGGTCGACCTTGGCCGCGCCGAAGGCGTGGTGCGCCGCGACGAGATGATCCCGCGCGAGAATTTCCGCACCGGTGATCGCATCCGCGCTTATATCTACGATGTGCGCCGCGAAACCCGCGGACCGCAAATCTTTCTCTCACGCAGCCATCCCCAATTCATGGTGCGCTTGTTCGCCCAGGAAGTGCCGGAAATCTACGACGGCATCATCGAAATTCGCGCCGTGGCGCGCGATCCGGGCAGCCGCGCCAAGATCGCGGTGATCTCCAAGGACTCCTCCATCGATCCGGTCGGGGCCTGCGTCGGCATGCGCGGCGTGCGCGTTCAAGCCGTTGTGCAGGAATTGCAAGGCGAGCGCATCGACATCATCCCGTGGTCGGGCGAGCCCGCGACCTTCATCGTCAACGCGCTGGCGCCCGCCGAAGTCAGCAAGGTGGTGCTCGACGAAGATACCCACCGCGTCGAAGTCGTCGTCCCCGACGAGCAGCTGTCGCTCGCCATCGGGCGGCGCGGCCAGAACGTGCGTCTGGCATCCCAGCTTACCTCCTGGCAGATCGACATTCTGACCGAGGCCGAAGAATCCGAGCGCCGGCAAAAAGAATTTGCCGAACGCACCAAGTTGTTCATGGATTCGCTCGATGTGGATGAGACCGTGGCCCAGCTTCTCGCCTCCGAAGGCTTCGCCGAGATCGAGGACGTGGCCTATGTACCGCTGAACGAGCTGGCCGCGGTAGAAGGCTTCGACGAGGAGACTGCGCAGGAATTGCAGAGCCGCGCGCTTGAATTCATCGAAGCGCGCAACAAGGCGCTCGACGACAAGCGCCGCGAACTCGGTGTCGAAGATGCCGCGCTGGAAGTGGAGGGCATGACCCCTGCCATGGCGGTGGCGCTGGGCGAACACGATATCAAAACGCTCGAGGATCTCGCCGGCTGCGCCACAGACGATCTGCTCGGTTATTACGAGGTCAACAAAGACAAAGAGCGTGTGCGCATTCCCGGCGCACTGGAAGGCTTCGATCTCGCCGCCGCCGATGCCAATGCCATCATCATGAAAGCGCGCGTAAAGATCGGTTGGATCGAGGAATTGCCTGAGGAACCAGCCGAGGAAGCATCCGAAGATGGCGCCGAGGAATCCGGCGAAACCACGGAGGAAGGCACTGCGTGACAGCCCTTGCGGCCATCCCCGATGACGCGCGCGAAAGCGATGTGCTAAGCGGTTCTCGCGCACGCGAACGTCGCTGCATCGTCACGGGAGAAGTGCGCCCGATGGACAAGCTTGTGCGCTTTGTGGTCGGCCCCGAGAGCGAAATCGTTCCCGACATCGAAGCCAAACTGCCGGGCCGCGGGATATGGGTCAGCGCCGAACGCGCGGTGCTGGCGCGCGCCATTGCCCGCAAGGATTTCGCCAAAGCCGCCAAGGCATCCGTCAAGGTTGCACCCGATCTTGCCGATCTGGTGGAAAGGCTGCTTGTGGGCCGCATGCAATCTGTCCTGGGCTTGGCGCGGCGGGCAGGTCAGTTGGTCTTCGGTTTCGACAACGTCTTGCGCGCGCTGAACGAAAAGCGTTCGCCGGGCCTTCTGATCGAAGCCAGCGACGGAGCGGCGGACGGCCGCAAAAAGCTTGTTTCGGCGGCCGCCTCGCGCGGCCTCAACGTCAAAACCGTCGATTGCCTTTCGCGCACCGAATTGAGCTTGGCGCTGGGACGCGAGAATGTGATACATGCCGCCCTCAAACCCGGCCCTTTGGCCGAGCGGCTCCGCGCCGATTCCGCAAGACTTGTGGGACTGCGCGCCCGCGCGGATGGACCGGCAGGTTCGAGCCCTGCCCGCAACGAAAGAAACGTATGAGCGAGATCGACGACACCTCCACGCGCCGCCCGGGGCAGGGTTCCGCCCCGTCCAAGACCTTGTCGCTGAAGAAGACGGAGACCTCCACCGTCAAGCAAAGCTTCAGCCATGGCCGCACCAAGGCCGTGGTGGTCGAGAAGAAGCGCACGCGCGTCGAAACCGCCAAGCCCGGCGAAAAGCCTGCGGCTAAGGAGGCACCGGCCAAGACCAAGACGGCAGCCGCCGCTACGACACCCGCGCCCGCTGCTGCGCCGCGCGATTCCGCGCCGCGCGCTGGTGTTGTGCTGCGCCAATTGACCGACGAGGAAAAGCAACGCCGCGGCGCCGCTTTGGCCGACGCGCGCGTCTATGAAGTCGAAGCGCGCAAACGCGCCGAGGAAGACGCCCATCGCCGCGCCGATGAAGACGAGCGGCTCAAGCGCGAGCGCTTGGCCGCCGAAAAGCGCAAGGCCGAGGAAGACGCCCGCAAGACCGCCGACGAACTGGCGCGCAAGCATGCCGAAGAAGAAGCGACGCGCCGACTGGAAAAGAAAGACGAGCCGGGCGCCGCCGACGCGGCTAAGCCGGTGGTGGAAGCGCCACGCCGCGGCCGCTTGGTCGCCGAAGAGGAAGAAGAAAGCGTCACCAAAAAGGGCGTCAAGACGCCCGCCAAGGTTCCCGCCGTCAAGAAAAACGACGACAACCGCCGCCGCGGCAAGCTCACGGTCGCCAAGGCGCTTTCGGACGACGACGAACGCATGCGTTCGGTTGCGTCCTATCGCCGTCATTTGCAGCGCGTCAACAAGGGCGCTCAAGCGCAGCCCGCCGGACCCGCCGGGCCGCGCGAAGTGACGATCCCCGAGACCATCACCGTCGCCGAACTCGCCAACCGCATGGCGCGCCGCTCGGTCGATGTTATCAAGGTGCTGATGAAGAACGGCATGATGGCGACGGTCAATGACACGATCGACGCCGACACCGCCGAACTCGTCGCGGCCGAATATGGCCACACCGTCAAGCGCGTCGCCGAATCCGACGTGCTGGAAGGCCTCAAGGGCACCGACGACGACACGCAAAGCCTGAAGCCGCGCCCGCCGGTCGTCACCGTCATGGGCCATGTCGATCACGGCAAGACTTCGCTGCTCGACGCTTTGCGCAAAACCGATGTGGTGGCGGGAGAAGCCGGCGGCATCACCCAGCATATCGGCGCCTATCAGGTGCAATTGAAGACCGGCCAGAAAATCACCTTCCTCGACACGCCGGGCCATGCCGCGTTCACCGCAATGCGCGCGCGCGGCGCCAAGGTGACCGACATTGTGATTCTTGTGGTGGCCGCCGATGACGGCGTCATGCCGCAGACGGTCGAAGCCATCGCCCATGCCAAGGCGGCGGGCGTGCCGCTGATCGTTGCGATCAACAAGATCGACAAGGGCGACGCCGATCCGATGAAGGTGAAGACGGAGCTTCTGCAATACGAAATCCAGGTCGAAGATCTGGGCGGCCAGACCATCGCGGTGGAGGTCTCCGCCAAAAAGGGCACCGGCCTCGACAAATTGCAGGAGATGATCCTGCTGCAATCCGAATTGCTTGATCTCAAGGCCAATCCCGACCGCTCGGCGGAAGGCGCGATCATCGAAGCCAAGCTCGATCGCGGCCGCGGCCCGGTGGCAACCGCGCTGGTGCAGCGCGGCACGCTCAAAGTCGGCGACATCGTCGTAGCCGGTTCGGAATGGGGCAAGGTGCGCCTGCTGCAAAACGAACGCGGCGAGACGGTCGAAAGCGCGGGCCCGGCGATGCCGGTGGAAGTGCTGGGTCTTTCGGGCGCGCCCGAAGCGGGCGATGAATTCGCCGTGGTGGAATCCGAAGCGCGTGCGCGCGAGGTTGCCGAATACCGTTCGCGCAAACGCCGCGAAGCCCGTCACGCGACGGTGTCACGCCAGACGCTCGATCAATTGCTCAAAACCCGCACGGCGGGCGAAAAGCAGCTTCTGCCGCTGGTCATCAAATCGGATGTGCAAGGCTCCAGCGAAGCGATCCAAGGCGCGCTGCTCAAACTCGGCACCGATGAGGTGGGCGTGCAGATTCTGCAATCGGGTGTCGGCGGCATCACCGAAAGCGATGTTGTTCTCGCCCACACCTCGGGCGCGGCGATCATCGGCTTCAATGTGCGCGCCGACAAACAGGCGCGCGAACGCGCCAAGCGCGACGGCGTCGACATTCGCTATTACAACATCATCTACAATGTGGTGGACGATGTGAAAGCGGTGCTCTCGGGCCTTCTGGCGCCCGAGACACGTGAGAAGTTCCTGGGCAATGCCGAAATCCTGGACGTCTTCACCATCTCCAAGGTCGGCAAGGTCGCCGGTTGCCGCGTCACCGAGGGCGTGGTGCGGCGCGGCGCCAAGGTTCGCCTGATCCGCGATCATGTGGTGATCCACGAAGGCGAGCTCAGCACCCTCAAGCGCTTCAAGGACGAAGTGCGCGAAGTGCAGACCGGCCAGGAATGCGGCATGGCCTTTGCGAATTACCAGGACATGCAAAAGGGCGACGTGATCGAAGCCTTCGAGGTCGAATCCATCCAGCGCGCGCTGTAAGCGCATCGCGGTCCTCACCCTTTGCCAAGCTCGGGGTGAGGACAAAAGCACTCCCTCATGCTGAGCTTTTTGAAGCATGAGGGACGGAACCCATTCAATGCCCCGCAATCGTCCCCGTCCCGCCAATCTCGGACCCTCCCAGCGCCAATTACGCGTCGGTGAAGTGCTGCGTCATGCTCTGTCCGAGATTTTGATGCGCGGCGATATCCGCGATCCCGATCTGGTCGGCGTTTCGGTGACCATCACCCAGGTAAAGCCGTCGGGCGACATGCGTCACGCGACCGTGTTCTGCGAACCCTTGGGCGGCAAGGATGCCGACAAGATCATCGCCGCCCTCAACCGCAACAAAGCCTATCTGCGCGGCCAGATGGGGCACACCATTACCCTCAAATTCACCCCGGAGCTGCGCTTCATCGAGGACAAATCCTTCGCCGAGGCCCAGAAGATCGAAACCATCCTCAAATCCCCGCTGGTGCAGCGCGATCTGAAGACGCCGCCGGACGACGACAATGGGGCGTAAGAAAAAGGGCGCGCCGGTTCACGGCTGGATCGTGCTCGACAAGCCCAAAGGGGTGACCTCCACCCAGGCGGTCGCCATCGTCAAACGGGTGTTCGACGCGCAAAAGGCGGGTCATGCGGGCACGCTCGACCCCATGGCGACGGGTCTGCTGGCGGTGGCGCTCGGCGAAGCGACCAAAACCGTTGCCTTCGCCATGGATGCCGAAAAAACCTATCGCTTCACCGCGCGCTGGGGCGAAGCGCGCGATTCCGATGATGCCGAGGGCGCGGTTACCGGGGCCAGCGACCAGCGGCCAGACGCCAAGGCCATCGAAGCGGCGATGGCCTCTCTTGTGGGCATGATCCAGCAGACCCCGCCCGCCTATTCCGCGGTCAAGGTGGATGGCGAGCGGGCCTATGACCTGGCCCGCGAGGGCGAGGCGGTCAGCCTCGAGCCGCGAACGGTGTTCGTCAAATCGGCCCGCCTCTTGGCACAGCCCGATATCGACCATGCCGAGTTCGAAATGCATTGTGGCAAAGGGACTTACGTCAGGGCCTGGGTGCGGGATATGGCACTCGCCCTGGGCACTTTGGGCCATGTTTCGGCGCTGCGCCGCACCCGGGTCGGGGGCTTTTGTGTCGAGGATGCAATAGGGCTAGAAACGCTCAGGGGTTTTATGCATAGTCCCGCCGCTTTTGAGCACTTGAGGCCTATTTCGACCGCGCTGGACGGCATCCCGGCGGTGGCCGTTACGGGCCCGGATGCGGTTCGCCTGAGAAATGGCAATCCGATCCTGATCCGGGCGAATCAATTCGCCCGGCTGACGGACGGCATTTCGGGCGACGATCTTCAGGGGCTCACGGTCTTCTGCTCGACGGGCGAAGGCGAACCGGTGGCACTGGTCGCACTCGAAGCTGGAGAGTTCAGACCGTTTCGTGTTTTCAACTTTGGAACTGGATGACCGAATGACGATTACGGTAGAACGCAAAAAAGAAGTCATGGGCGAATACGCCACCAATCCTGGTGACACCGGTTCGCCCGAAGTTCAGGTGGCGGTGCTGTCCGAACGCATCACCAATCTGACCGAGCATTTCAAGACGCATAAGAAAGACAATCACTCCCGCCGCGGCCTCATCAAGATGGTGTCGCAGCGCAGGCGTTTGCTCGACTACATCAAAGCCAGCGACCAGAAGCGTTATGAAACGCTGATCGGCCGATTGGGGCTGAGGCGCTGAACGCGCTTCGCATCCCCGCGCACGCCACACGCACGCGAGCGTTCAAGGACGCCGCGTCGGTGCGCGTACGCATTTCTTAAAGACTGCTCCCCCGCCGGCAATCCGGCCTGCGGGAACGAAGGAAAGTGAATCCCAACATGTTCAATATCATCCGCGAGGAAATCGAATGGGCCGGGCGCACGCTGACGCTCGAAACCGGCAGAGTCGCCCGCCAGGCCGACGGCTCGGTCGTTGCGACCTATGGCGAGAGTGTCGTGCTGGCCACCGTGGTGGGCGCACGCTCACCCAAGCCGGGCATCGATTTCTTCCCGCTCACCGTCAACTATCAGGAAAAATACTTTGCCGCTGGCAAGATTCCGGGCGGCTATTTCAAGCGTGAAGGACGGCCCACCGAACGCGAGACATTGACCTCGCGCCTGATTGACCGGCCGATCCGTCCGCTATTCGCCGAAGGCTATCGCAACGAGACGCAAGTGATCGTCACGGTGCTGAGCCACGATCTGGAGAACGACACCGATATTCTCGGCCTTGTGGCGGCCTCCGCCGCGCTGACAATCTCGGGCATTCCCTTCATGGGCCCGATCGGGGCGGCGCGCGTCGGGTTCATCGACGGCGAATACAAGCTCAATCCCGAACTCGAAACCATGCCGAACTCCAAACTCGACCTGATCGTCGCGGGCACGCGTGACGCCGTGTTGATGGTGGAATCCGAGGCGCAGGAACTTTCCGAAGCCGAAATGCTCGGCGCGGTGATGTTTGGCCATCGCGGCATGCAGCCCGTGATCGACGCCATCATCCGCATGGCGGAGAGGGCGGCGAAGGAACCGCGCGAAATCCCGGTCGTCGATAACAAGGACATCATCGCGCGCATCTCCGCTTTCGTCGGCGCCGATCTGGCGGGTGCTTTTCAGATTCCCGAAAAACATCTGCGCGGCGCCCGCATCAAGGAAATTCGCGCCAAGGCGGCGGCGGAATTCGCCGGCGAGGGTAAGCTCGAGGAAAGCAAACTCAATGGTCTGATGCACGATGTCGAAGCCCATGTGATGCGCAATGCGGTGCTCGACACCAAGAAGCGCATCGACGGGCGCGATCTCGTAACCGTGCGCCCCATCGTTGCCGAAGTCGGCGTATTGCCGCGCACCCACGGCTCGGCGCTGTTCACGCGCGGTGAGACGCAGGCGCTGGCGGTGGCGACGCTCGGCACCGGCGAAGACGAACAATTCGTCGACAGCCTGGAGGGCACCTACAAGCAGCACTTCATGCTGCATTACAATTTCCCTCCCTATTCGGTCGGCGAGACCGGGCGTATGGGCGGTCCGGGCCGGCGCGAAATCGGCCATGGCAAGCTTGCCTGGCGGGCAATTCATCCGATGCTGCCGAAGAAGGAAGAGTTCCCCTACACGCTGCGCGTCGTCTCCGAAATCACCGAGTCCAACGGTTCGTCGTCGATGGCGACGGTGTGCGGCACCTCGCTGGCCTTGATGGATGCGGGCGTGCCGCTGACGCGCCCCATTGCGGGCATCGCCATGGGGCTCATTTTGGAGGGCGAGCGCTTCGCGGTGCTGTCCGACATTCTGGGCGACGAAGATCATTTGGGCGACATGGACTTCAAGGTGGCGGGCACCGAAATGGGCGTCACCTCGCTGCAGATGGACATCAAGATCGCGGGCATCACCGAAGAGATCATGCGCGTCGCACTGGCGCAGGCGAAGGACGGCCGCATTCATATCCTTGGCGAAATGAACAAGGCGATCAGCCATAGCCGCGATCAGCTCGGCGAACACGCGCCGCGCATCGAGACCATCAAGATCCCGACCGATAAGATCCGCGAAGTGATCGGCTCGGGCGGCAAGGTGATCCGCGAGATCGTCGAGAAGACCGGCGCCAAGATCAACATCGACGACGACGGCACGGTGAAGGTCGCCTCCGCCGACGGCGAATCGATCAAGGCCGCGCTGAAATGGATCAAATCCATCGTGGCGGAGCCCGAAATCGGCGAGATCTATGACGGCAAGGTCGTCAAGGTGATGGATTTCGGCGCCTTCGTGAACTTCTTCGGCCCCAAGGACGGGCTGGTCCACATCTCCGAGCTTGCGGCCAAGCGCGTCGCCAAGACCTCCGATGTGGTCAGCGAAGGCCAGGCCGTGAAGGTCAAGCTGCTCGGCTTCGACGATCGCGGCAAGGTGCGCCTTTCGATGAAGGTGGTCGATCAAGTCACCGGCGAAGACCTCACCAAGAAGCAGGCGGCCGAAGCTGCTGCGGGCACGGAAAGTCAGCCCGGTTGATTTGCGTTTCCCCCTCACCCTGAGCTTGTCGAAGGGTGAGGGTCTCAAGCAATCACCGCCTGCGGGAGATGTCCCGCAGGCGGTTTTGTTTTATGCTCTGGGCGATTTCCGAGGACAGATCATGCCGAAAATCGACATCGCTTCCGCGCCAGAACGCAAAGGCTCGGGCTATCCCGCACCGTTCCATGAAAAGGCCGCAGGGCGCATCAAGCAGGCGCTGGGCGAGGCAGGCGGCCTCAGCCAATTCGGGGTGAATTTGGTGCAATTGCCGCCCGGCAATTGGTCGAGCCAGCGCCATTGGCATAGCGAGGAGGATGAATTCGTCTATGTGCTGTCCGGCGAGGTCACGCTCATCACCGATGCGGGCGAAGAGGTCCTCACTGCCGGCGACTGCGCGGCGTTTGCGAAGAACGAAGCGAACGGCCATCACCTCGTCAACAAATCACCCGCCCTGGCTGTCTATCTGGAAGTCGGCACGCGCAGCGACGACGATTTCTGCTCCTATCCCGACATCGACATGCAGATCGACAGCAAGATCGGCGTCTTCGCGCACAAAGACGGCACGCCTTATCCCGAACGCTAGCGGGCGTCATCGCGCCGACACGGAACTATGCAATTCCCACACTGCAGGGCGACAAAAAGCGCGCTGCGTGAACCATCATCGTGGAATGATGGTTAACGGCCGCTAAGCTTTCTTGAGAAGTCCGGCGGTGCTGGTTATCTTGAATATGGGCAGGGCCGCGCGCCCGGGTTGGGGAACACGATGAAATTCTTGCTGCACGATTTTTTTCCGGTCTTGTTTCGCTTCGTCAGCCTCATCCTGGTGGTGGCCGCGCTCATGCTATTGGGCGCGGACGCGGTGACGTCGCTGGAAAAGGGCGGCCAGATTTATGTGCGTTCGCTTGAAACCGTCTGGACGCTGTTTGACAAGGGCGCGGTCGATGCCTTCAAGGCGTGGAATACGGCGAACCTGCCGGGCTTTCTGTCGCAGGGGATCGCCGTTGTGCTCAGATTTCCCGGCTGGTCGGTGACCGGGGTCATCGGCTTGATCCTGGCGTTCGTTTTCGGGCGCCGCTACGAATACGAATAGCACCGTCCTATCGCTTGGGCGGCTTTCCCATCGTTGCTGCGGGAACCCACAGGACATCGCGCTTGCCTTTGGCGTTGGCGAAGCGGCTTGCCACAAACAAGTGGTCGGACAGCCGGTTGACATAACGCAGAGCTGCCTCCCCAATCTTTTCGCGATGCGATAGTGCGACCATGAGACGTTCGGCGCGCCGCACAATGGCGCGTGCCAGATGCAAAGCCGCCGATGCCTTGCTTCCCCCCGGCAGGACAAAGGATTGAAGCGGGCTCAGCGCTCCATTCATCGCATCGATCTCCCGCTCCAAGCGGGTGATCTGGGCATCGGCGATGCGCAGCCTCAATCGCTTGCTTTTGGTCTCTTCCGGCACGCACAAATCCGCCCCCAGATCGAACAACTCGTTCTGAATGCGCGCCAGCATGGCATCGAGCTTGCCCTTGGTATGGAGCCGCGCCAGCCCGATGGCGGCATTGGCCTCGTCGACCGTACCGATGGCGTCCAGGCGCGGCGCGTCCTTGAGCAGGCGCGTTCCGTCGCCCAGGGAGGTGAGACCCTTGTCGCCGGTCTTGGTATAGATGCGGGTGAGCCGAACCATGGAGAAACCTGCCCTTGCCGGGTTGAAGTGGCGCGCGCGCAAGCTATCATGCACCCCTCGCCCACTTCGAGAGCCAACCATGCCAGCGCCCGAAATCATCGACGTCCACACCACCAAAGTCGCCTGTGACGGCACCGCCAAGGGCCCTGGGGCTGCTTTGGGCCATCCCAAAGTGTACCTCGAGATGGGCGATGAGGGGTTCGTGGAATGCCCCTATTGCGACCGCCGCTTTGTGCTGGCGCCCGGACCAAAGACGGGATCGGCGGCGCATTGAGCGCCGCCCCGCTTACGAAGGGCGATCATCTCTATCTGATCGACGGATCGGGCTATCTCTTCCGCGCCTATCACGCGCTGCCCCCTCTGTCGCGCAAATCCGACGGCCTGCCGACCGGCGCCGTGTCGGGCTATTGCAACATGCTCTGGAAGTTGATCGAGGACATGAAGGACGGTGACAAGCCGAGCCATCTGGCTGTGATCTTTGACGCCGGCAAGAAGACATTCCGCAATGACATTTATCCCGAATACAAAGCCAATCGCCCCGATCCGCCGGAAGATCTGATCCCCCAATTTCCCCTGGTGCGCGATGCGACCCGTGCCTTCGGCGTTGCCTGCGTGGAAGAGCCGGGCTTCGAGGCCGACGATCTGATCGCCACCTATGTGCGCCTGGCGCGCGAAGCGGGCGCGCGCGCCACCATCGTGTCGTCCGACAAAGATTTGATGCAGCTTGTCGTCGATGGCGAGGTCAGTCTGCTCGACACCATGAAGAACAAGAAGATCGGCTCGGCGGAAGTGATCGAACGCTTTGGCGTGCCGCCCTCCAAAGTGGTCGAAGTCCAGGCGCTGGCCGGCGATTCCACAGACAATGTTCCAGGCGTGCCGGGCATCGGCGTCAAGACGGCGGCCGAACTCATCAACGCTTATGGCGATCTTGAAACGCTATTGGCCCACACGGGCGAGATCAAGCAGCCCAAGCGCCGCGAAAGTCTGCTCGCGAACATTGAGATGGCGCGGCTGTCCCGCAAGCTTGTTCTGCTCGACGATCATGCGCCGATCAATCATGCGCCGGGCACGTTTGCCGTGCATGAGCCAAATCCCGCGCAGTTGATTGCCTTCTTGACGGCGATGGAATTCGCCTCGCTCACCAAACGCGCCGTCGCCCATTACGGCATTGAAGATACGAGCGCGATTACACCAGCTTTCAATCCGTCCCCGAAGGGGCGAGGCACCGACGCCGATTTAGACGATGTGCAAACTCCGGCTTCGCCAAATGCGCCGACCGCAGCGGTGGACGCCAAACTGGGCGCCGTCGCCGATCGTGCCGCAATCATGAAGGCGATCGATCATGCCGATTACGAGACGGTGACGACTCTGGCGCGCCTCGATCACTGGGTTGCGCGGGCGCGGGACATCGGAACGGTCTGCGTCGATACCGAAACCACCTCGCTTGATGCGATGCAGGCGGGGCTTTGCGGGGTGTCGCTGGCGCTGGCGCCCAATGAGGCCTGCTACATCCCCTGCGGCCATATCGCGGGCGACGGGCTGTCTTTCGATGGGGGCGAGAAGATCGCCCAATTGTCCGAAGCGGAGGTGTTGGCGCGGCTGAAGCCGATGCTGGAAGACGACGCGGTTCTCAAGATCGGCCAGAACCTGAAATACGATTATGTGATCTTCCGCCAGCGCGGCGTCACCGCCCTGCCGTTCGACGATACGATGCTGATGTCCTATGTGCTGGAGGCTGGCCTGCACGGCCATGGCATGGACGAGCTGTCGCAGCTTCATCTCGGCATCAAGCCGATCTCTTTTTCCGAGGTTGCCGGCAAGGGCAAGGAAAAGATCACTTTCGACCGCGTGCCGGTTGGAGAAGCCACGCGCTACTCGGCCGAGGACGCCGACGTAACGCTGAGGCTTTGGATGTTGCTGAAGCCGCTTCTGGCCGCCGAGGCCAAACGCACGGTCTATGAGACGCTGGAGCGGCCGCTGATGCCGGTACTGGCTGAGATGGAGCGCGCGGGCATCGCCATCGATCCCGATCTGCTGCGTCGGCTTTCCAACGATTTCGCGAAAGACATGGCGGCGCTGGAAAGCGACATCCACAAGCTGGCAGGGGAAAGCTTCAACGTCGCCTCGCCCAAGCAGCTTGGCGATATCCTGTTCGGAAAATTTTCGCTCCCGGGCGGCAAGCGCACCAAAACCGGGGCCTGGTCGACCGACGCCGACGCGCTGGAGGACCTTGCGGCGCAAGGCCATGACCTGCCGCGGAAGGTTCTGACATGGCGCCAACTCGCCAAGCTGCGCGGCACCTATACCGATGCCCTGCCGGCGCACATAAATCCGCAGACCGGGCGCGTGCATACATCCTTTGCAATGGCGGCGGCAGCGACGGGGCGGCTCGCTTCCACCGATCCCAATCTGCAGAATATCCCGATCCGCACCGAGGAAGGCCGGCGCATCCGCCAGGCTTTCATTGCGCCCAAAGGCTCAAAGCTTATCAGTGCCGATTACAGCCAGATCGAACTGCGCCTGCTTGCTCATATCGCCGATATCGGCGCGCTCAAGAAAGCCTTTGTCGAAGGCCTCGATATTCACGCCATGACCGCCTCGGAAATTTTCGGCGTGCCGGTCAAAGGCATGCCGGCCGAAACGCGCCGCCGCGCCAAGGCGATCAATTTCGGCATCGTCTATGGTATTTCCGGCTTTGGCCTTGCCAATCAACTTGGCATCGCGCGCAGTGAGGCCGACGACTACATCAAGAAATATTTTCAGCGCTTCCCCGGCATCCGCGACTATATGGAAGAGACCAAGGCTTTTGCCCGAGAACACGGCTATGTCGAAACCCTGTTCGGACGGCGCATCCACATCCGCGAGATCAAATCGGCCAATCAGGGATTTCGCGGCGGGGCCGAGCGCGCCGCAATCAACGCGCCAATCCAGGGCGCCGCTGCCGATGTTATCCGCCGTGCCATGATCCGCATGCCCGCGGCGCTTGCCGCAGCTAGCCTCAAAGCCAAGATGCTGCTGCAGGTCCATGACGAATTGGTATTCGAAGCTGATGACAGCGAAGTTGAAGAAACGATCAAAATCGCCGTTCCCGTGATGGAAGATGCGTCGCTACCCGCGGTCCAGCTCAGCGTCAAACTGACAGTGGAAGCGCGCGCCGCCAAGAATTGGGACGCGGCGCACTAAGCCTCGCTAAGCCGCGATAGATTTCAGGCCGGTTGCCTCGGTGATGCCGATTTTTTCCAGCGACTGCATCAACTCGGCCATGACCGCATGGGCGCTTTTCTTGTTTTCGCCGTCTTGGGACGTCAGCGCCACATAGCCGGTAAGAAAGCCCGGCTTCGATAGATTGTCGACGACCAGCAGGCGCGCCTTGGCCGAAAGTTTGCCTTCGGTGAAGGTGCCGGCGCTGAACAATTTCAGGATGGTGACAGCGCGTTCGACATGGCTGGTATGTCTGGCCGAAATGGATTCCAGCAGTTTGCAGCGCGCTTCGACATCGCAGGCGATGCGATCCAGACGTTCGGTGATCTCGTTGCGCTGAATATCCTGGAAGCCGGACCGGCCGACGCGCGCATTGAGCTGCGCCAGGCGTTGCAGCCGTGCAATCACCGGGAGCTTGGCCGCGTGAAAATGACTTTCAAACGATGTCGCGGTGATGATCGGAGTGATAAAGCTGGCGAGCTGACGTTTGTTCTCCGCCCCGATGATGTTTTCCTCGACGAACAGCAGCCGTTCGAGTTTCTCGTCCGGGCTTTCCGCGTCGGCGAGGTATTCGCCAAGCGTCTCGTGGATGATAAGCCGCTGGGACCGCAGCGTGAAGGCGGCGATCAAGTCCTCGTGGCTCAAATATTTTCCAACACCCATCACCACGCGGTTGGCGATCGCGCGCAGCGTTTTGAATTCGTCGACCAGCGATTCGGGGCAGAGGCGCTTGTGACTTTTAAACTCCGCGATAATGCGCCCAGCAATGGCGGTGCGCGCTTCCGGCAGATCGTCCGCCGCGAAGCGCAGCGTCAGCGCCAAAAGCCCCTGGCGCTCACCGTCGATAGCGGACCGGTCGCTGCCCAGGAAAAGCTCCACAAGGCTCATCAAGCTGGCGCCCAAATTGTCCTTGTCCCCGATCAGCTCATGCAGCGCCGCCGAACCCGAAAGTGTTTCGGCGATGATCGCATCGATGGCGGAAACCAGAAGCGGCCCGCCTGGGTCTTCCGTGGGGGCCTCGTCCATCAGCGCAAGCAGGCGGACGAGTTTTTCATCCCAACCCTTGGCGCCCTGCAAGACACGCGCGATTGCGCCGTTGAGCACATAGAGCCCGTCGCTTTGCGCCGCCAGCTTGCTCGCCAATTCGCCGAACTTGCTTATAGCGACATTGGGAAAGACGCCGGCGCGATGGTCGCGATAAACGCGGTGAAATGCCTTGGTCGTCAATTCATTGAGGCTCTTGACGATCTGCTGCACAGGCGTCGATGTCGATGAGGCCTGAGCCACCGCGATCTTCTGGATGGCGTGCTGCAACAACGTACCGGTGGCCTCGAATTTTTCCAGCACATCGGCGCGATGAATGAGTTCGATGACGGTGATCTTGTTGCGCGCCAGAAACTCGGGAATGAGGCGCGCGATGGTCAGCCGCGCATGGTAGGAATAAAGATCGTCGGGGCGAAAGCAGGGTAGTGCGTAGGGCACGTCTTCCTGCGCGGGGGCACTTTTGACCTTGACCAAACCGTCTTCGAAAATCTTCAGGGTCAGAAAATCGCCCGTCGCGTCGTTGTAGGTTTCTTTAACAACGCGAACGGCTGCGGCGCCCTCCGCCATCAACGCGTGTGCGTATTTGAGCGCCCCGTCGCGATCGGGTTTGGCATCGACGAGTTTCCAGCCGAGCTTGGCGTTGCTGCGCGCGAAAACCTCGTAATGGATGTTCTGCGCCATGCGCTCCCCGGTACGGCCCGAGGCTATATTGCAAAGGAGAGTTTTAAACTGCGGTTAATCGTAATCGGCGCGGTGCGAAAGCGAGGTAATGCTTGGGCTTGCCCCGCACAAAGGGCAGGCTGGATCGGGGCGCAAAATCACGGTGCGAAAGCGGGTTTCAAGCGCCTCGTATATCAAAAGTCTGCCCGCCATGCTGTCGCCGGCGCCTGCAATTTCCTTGATGATTTCAAGCGCCTGCAGCGTCCCCATCACGCCGGCTACCGCTCCTAGCACGCCCGTTTCCGAGCACGAGCGGGCGGTTCCCGCTGGCGGCGGCGCGCCGAACAGGCAGCGATAGCAAGGTTGGCCGCTCACGAACGGCTTGAAGGTGGAAAGCTGTCCCGAGAATTCGCTGACGGCCGCGCTGACCAGCGACTTTTTGGCGAAGAAGCAGGCGTCGGCCACCAGGAAGCGGGTGGCGAAATTGTCCGATCCGTCGGCAATGATGTCGTAACGCGCGATGAGGTCCAGCGCATTGTCCACACCAAGCCGGACCGGGTGCGCCTCAATCGCGACATGGGGGTTGATGGCGCGTATGGCATCGCCGGCGGACTGCGTTTTCAGCCGGCCGATGTCCATGGTGCGATGGGCGATCTGGCGCTGCAGATTGGAGAGGCTGACATGATCGAAATCCACAACGCCGATGGTGCCGACGCCCGCTGCTGCCAGATAGAGGATGACGGGACTGCCGAGCCCGCCTACCCCGACCACCAGCACGCGGGCGGCTTTGAGCTTTGCCTGGCCCGCGCCGCCCACCTCGCGCAGCACGATATGGCGGGCATAACGCTCGAGTTCTTCGTCACTAAGGCTCATGGCGAAGCGAGCCCGCGATAAACCCACACCCTGGCGGGCGGCAGGTTGAACCAGATGCGCGCGGCAAGCTCGACGCTGCTGCCTTCGGGCGGCGCGACAGGGGGATGCAGGCCATAGGAAAATTGGACGAAGGGTGCCCCGCTTGCAAGGCGTCCCAGCGCATCGCCGATCAGGGCCTCACGGCGTTCCGGCTCGAAATTGAGCAATGGCAAGCTGGAGACGATGGCAGTGAAATTTTCCGTGTTGCCCAGGGTTTGCGAAAGCGCAAAGGCATCGCCCTCAATCACGCTCACACCGCCAAAGCGCGCACGCAGCAGATTTGCGAAATGGGGATCGTATTCGATGGCGACGATTCGCTCGGGCGCAAAGCCGCGCGCCAGCAGTGCCGCCGTCACGACGCCGGTTCCTGGTCCCAATTCCAGCACGCGGCCCGCGCGCGCGGGGTCGCAGCGTTCCGCCATGGCGCGCGCCAAGGCTTGGCCCGAGGGCGCGACGGCGCCGACATGGGAAGGGTTCGCGGCGAGGCGGCGAAGGAAGGCTAGCTGGTCCCGCAGGAACATGGCTTTAGGCCTTCGCGTTCCAGAACTCTTTTACCTTGGAAAAGAATTTCTCGGATTCGGGATGGGTGCCGTCCTGGCTCACGGCTTCGAATTCGCGCAGCAATTCCTTTTGCTTCTTGGAGAGCTTGGCCGGGGTCTCGACCGCGACTTCGATATAGAGATCGCCATGCATGCCGCCGCCGCGCATCACCGGCATGCCTTTGCCGCGCAAGCGAAACTGGCGGCCCGTTTGGGTGCCTTCGGGCATGGTAATCTTGGTGCGCCCGCCATCGGGGGTGGGTACTTCCACGCTGCCGCCAAGCGAAGCGGTGACGAAGGACACCGGGACGTGACAATACAGATCATGACCTTCGCGCTGGAAAATCGCGTGCGCCGCCACCGAAACGAAAACATAAAGATCGCCCGGCGGGCCGCCATTGAAGCCGCCTTGGCCTTCGCCCGTCAGGCGTACGCGCGTGCCGTCTTCCACGCCCGCGGGAATGTCCACGGCGAGCGTGCGTTCCTTCTGCACATGACCGCTGCCTGAGCATGGTTTGCACGGATTTTTCACGATGCGGCCCTGACCGTGGCACTGCGGACAGGTGCGCTCGATGGTAAAGAAGCCTTGCGAGGCGCGCACTTTGCCATGTCCCGAACAGGTCGGGCATTGTTCGGCGCGCGTGCCGGGCTCCGCGCCGGTGCCGCCGCAAACTTCGCAAGCGACGGCCGAGGGAACCTTGATCTCGGCGCGATAGCCGTGAAACGCCTCTTCCAGCGTGACGGACAAATTGTAGCGCAGATCGCCGCCGCGATTTTGCCGGCGGCGCTGGCGCCCGCCGCCGCCCATGAACTCGCCGAATAGATCGTCGAACACATCGGTGAAAGACGAAGAGAAATCGAAGGGATGACCGGCGCCATGGCCGTTGCCCTGTTCGAAGGCGGCATGGCCGAAGCGGTCATAGGCGGCGCGCTTCTGATCGTCCTTCAGGACGTCATAGGCCTCATTGATTTCCTTGAACTTGACCTCGGCGGTGTGGTCGTCTGGATTGCGGTCAGGATGCAGCTCCATCGCCAATCTGCGATAGGCCGCCTTGAGCTCGACCGCGGGGGCGCCCTTTTTGCAGCCCAGGACGTCGTAATAGCACCGCTTGCTCATGACCTACTCACGCTGTCATCCCGGCAACAAAAGAGCGCACCACCCGCAAGTGCGGCCTCGAGGCCGGCGGCGGCGCGCTCCTTAGCGCCCGGTGCATCCGGCCGCCCATGACTAGGCCGAGCCTTCCTTCTTGTCGTCGTCGACTTCCGAGAATTCGGCGTCCACGACATTGTCGTCCTTCGGCGCCTCGCCATCGGCTTTGGGGGCGGCTTCTTCCGCGGAAGCCTGGCTTGCCTTGTACATTGCTTCGCCAAGTTTCATCGAGGCTTGGGCAAGCGCCTGAGTCTTCGCCTGGATTTGGTCCACGTCCTCGGACTTGACGATTTCCTTCAGCGCGGTCAGTGCGGCTTCGATCGCAGTGCGGTCCGCTGCGTCGACTTTGTCGCCGTGCTCGCCAAGCGCCTTTTCGGTCGAATGGATCAGCGCATCGCCCTGATTCTTGGCTTCGGCCAGCGCGCGGCGCTTCTTGTCGTCCGCGGCATGCGCTTCGGCTTCCTGCACCATCTTCTTGATGTCGGCATCGGAGAGACCGCCCGAGGCTTGAATGCGGATCTGCTGTTCTTTGTTGGTCGCCTTGTCTTTCGCCATGACCGAGACGATGCCGTTGGCGTCGATGTCGAAGGTGACTTCCACCTGCGGCACGCCGCGCGGCGCGGGCGGAATTCCCATCAGATCGAACTGGCCGAGGATTTTGTTGTCGGCGGCCATTTCGCGCTCGCCCTGGAAGACGCGGATGGTGACGGCGGTCTGATTGTCTTCCGCTGTCGAGAATATCTGCGACTTCTTGGTCGGAATGGTGGTGTTGCGGTCGATGAGGCGCGTGAACACCCCGCCCAGCGTTTCGATGCCGAGCGACAGGGGTGTCACGTCGAGCAGCAGCACGTCCTTAACTTCGCCCTTGAGGACGCCGCCCTGGATCGCCGCGCCGATGGCGACGACCTCATCGGGATTGACACCTTTGTGCGGCTCCTTGCCGAAGGCCTGCTTGACGATTTCCTGCACCTTGGGCATGCGCGTCATGCCGCCGACCAGGATCACTTCGTCGATCTGGTTGGCGCTGACGCCCGCGTCCTTGAGCGCCTGCTTCACCGGACCCATGGTGCGTTGAATCAAATCGTCGACCAGGGATTCCAGCTTGGCGCGCGTGATCTTGATGGTCAGATGCTTGGGGCCAGAGGCATCGGCGGTGATGAAGGGAAGGTTCACTTCGGTCTGCATCGCGCTGGACAATTCGATCTTCGCCTTTTCGGCGGCGTCCTTCAGACGCTGCAGGGCGAGACGGTCGGAGCGCAGATCGATGCCGTTTTCCTTTTTGAATTCGTCCGCCAAATAGCCGACCAGGCGATGATCGAAATCCTCGCCGCCCAAGAAGGTGTCGCCATTGGTGGACTTCACCTCGAAGACGCCGTCGCCGATCTCCAGCACGGAAATATCGAAGGTGCCGCCGCCAAGGTCATAGACCGCGATGATGCCGGCGCCCTTCTTGTCCATGCCGTAGGCGAGCGCGGCCGCTGTCGGTTCGTTGATGATGCGAAGCACTTCCAGGCCCGCGATCTTGCCGGCGTCCTTGGTGGCTTGACGCTGGGCGTCGTTGAAGTAAGCGGGCACCGTGATGACGGCCTGCGTCACCTTCTCGCCAAGATGCGCCTCGGCGGTTTCCTTCATCTTCTGCAGAATGAAGCCCGAGATTTCGCCCGGCGCGTATTTCTTGCCTTCGCGGCCCGCGACCCAGGCGTCGCCATTGTCGCCTTTGACGATCTTGTAGGGGACCATGCCCATGTCTTTCTGGGTCATAGGATCGTCGAAGCGGCGGCCGATCAGCCGCTTGATCGCGAAAAATGTGTATTCGGGGTTGGTAACCCCTTGGCGCTTGGCCGGCTGGCCAATCAGCCGCTCGCCGTCATTGGCAAAGGCGACGATGGAGGGGGTGGTTCGCGCGCCCTCCGCATTTTCGATGACTTTGGGGGCCGAGCCCTCCATGACCGAGACGCAGGAATTGGTCGTGCCCAGGTCGATGCCGATTACTTTAGCCATGTTCGTTCCTTCTTTCTGGGCACGAGGACCCAGGCCTTTCGAAAAAGCGCCTTTTTGCCCGCCCCACGCATAAAATGGCGGCAAAGAGCCAAAAAGCCCTCACCGCGTCTAAGGGGTATATAGGGGCGGGGATCAAGGCCTGCAAGGCGGATGGCAGGTTTTGGCCCGCTATCAGCCCTTTTGTCCCGCATGGGCCGCCAGCACGTCGGCAATGCAGGCCGAGACCTTCTTGGCGGTTGGAATATCCAGGAACTCGTTGGGTCCATGGGCATTGGAGGCAGGGCCCAAGACGCCCGTCACCACGAACTGGGTACCGGGGAATTTCTCGCCCAGCATGGCCATGAAGGGGATCGAGCCGCCCTCGCCCATGAAGGCCACCGGCTTGCCGAAATGAGCCAGGGACGCCTTCTTCAGCGAGGTCTCCAGCCAAGGCGCCAGCGAGGGCGCGTTCCAACCGGTCTGTCCGGCTTCGGCCTCGAAGCTGACCTCGGCGCCATAAGGCGGGTCGGCTTCCAGCACGCGCCTCAGGGTTTCCACGGCGGCCTCGGCGTCGCAGGTCGGCGGAGTGCGCAGCGAGAGCTTGGTCACGGTATAGGGCAACAGCACATTGCCCGCATTTTGCGGCAAGGGGTAACCGTCCATGCCGATGACGGCGAGCTGCGGGCGCCAGGTGCGGTTCAAGATCAAATCTTCCGGCGCCGTTCCCATCGGCTTGGTCGAGCCCGCGAATGGCATTTTGGTGAAAACTTCATCGCCCAGAATGGCGGCGGTGGCGCGCGCCTCAGCTTTGCGGTCGGCGGGAATTTCGGCGAAGCATTCGGCAAGTTGGAGCGTGCCGCTGGCCTCGTCTTCGATCCGCGACAACAGCATGCGCAGAATGCGGAACGACGACGGCACGATGCCGCTGGCATCGCCCGAATGCACGCCTTCGCTGAGCACGCGCACCGAGAGATTGCCCGCCGCGATGCCGCGCAGCGAGGTGGTCAGCCAAAGCTGATCGTAATTGCCGCATCCCGAATCCAGACAGACCACCAGATCGGGCGTGCCGATGCGCCCCGCCAAATGATCCATATAGAAGGGAAGATCGGGCGAGCCGGATTCCTCACCCGCCTCGATGGTGATAACACAGCGCGCATGCGCTGTGCCGCTCTCGGCGAGCGCAAGGAGGGCCGAGAGCGCCGCGAACATCGCATAGCCGTCATCGGCGCCGCCGCGTCCATAAAGCCGATTGTTCTTCAGGACTGGCGTCCACGGTCCCATGCCCTCGTTCCAGCCTTTCATCTCGGGCTGTTTGTCGAGATGGCCATAAAGCAGCACCGTGCCGGGCGCAGTGCCCGGAACCTCGATCAGGATGAGCGGCGTGCGGCCTGCTACCTGCACCACTTCCAACGTCGCACCGGGAAGTTTCGCCAGCTTGCCGCGCGCCCAGCCCTCGAACAGCGCAACGGCCTTGGCCATATGGCCATGGCTTTCCCAATCGGGATCGAACATCGGCGATTTGTTGGGAATGCGAATGTAGTCTGTCAGCACTGGTACGATGTCGCCGTCCCAGATGCGGTCCATGAATAGATCGAGCGCCATGTGGTTTGTCCGCTATGACAAGGCCGCGATGATCGCGGCGTTGTAGATTTCGCTCATTTTGGCACCGAGGGAAACGATCTGCACGGATTTCTCCAATCCCACCAGGAACGGTCCCAGCATGGAAACACCGCCCACCTGTTGCAACAATTTGGTGGCGATGGCCGCCGAATGCGCCGCTGGCATGATCAGAACATTGGCCGTGTCGGTCAGCCGGCAGAAGGGATAAAGCGCCATCTTCTCGGGATCGAGCGCCACGTCGACCGCCATCTCGCCGTCATATTCGAAATCGACCTGGCGCTTGTCGAGAATGTGCACGGCCTCGACGATGCGTTCGCTGCGCTCGCTTCTGGGAAATCCGAAGGTCGAGGCGGCAAGCAGCGCCACGCGCGGCGTAAAGCCGAAGCGCCGCGTGACGCGCGCCGCCTGCACCGCGATGTCCGCCAATTGCTCGGACGACGGCAGTTCATGTACCGACGTGTCGGCGGCGAAGATCACCCGCCCCTTGGCGAAAATCACAAGCACGCCGATGGGCCGCTGGCCGCTCGGCGCATCCAAGACGCGGCGCACATCGCTGAGCGCGGTGGAATAGTTGCGCGTGACGCCGGTCACCATGGCGTCCGCGTCGCCCGCCGCCAGCATTGAGGCGGCATAGACGTTGCGGTCATTGGTGACCAGGCGCACGCAATCGCGATAAAGCCCGCCGCGGCGCTGCAGCCGCTTATAAAGCGCGTCAATATAAGGCGTGGCGTCTGCGGCGCTATAAGGCACGCGAATCTCAAGCTTGGTTTCTTCCAGTCCCGCCCGCTTGATGCCGGCATTGACGATTTCGGTGCGCCCGACAAGCAGCGCCTTACCCAGCCCCGCATTCTGGAAGGCCGCGGCGGCGCGGATGACGCATTCCTCCTCGCCTTCGGCGAACACCACGCGCCTCGGTCTGGCGCGCACGCTGGCGGTCATCTGATGGAACAGAATCGCGGAAGGGTCCAGCCGCGCCGATAGCTGATAGCGGTAATGGTCCGGGTCCTTGATCTCGCGCCGGGCGACGCCCGATTTGATGGCGGCCTCGGCCACCGCGCAGGACACTCGGCTGATCAGGCGCGGATCGAAGGGCGAGGGAATGATATAGTCCGGGCCATAGCTCGGCCGTGCGCCGCGATAGGCTGCCGCCACTTCGTCTGGCACGTCCTCGCGCGCCAGCGTGGCGAGGGCCTCGGCCGCCGCGATCTTCATCGCTTCATTGATCGTGGTGGCGCGAACATCGAGCGCACCGCGGAAGATATAAGGAAAGCCCAGCACATTGTTGACCTGGTTGGGATAGTCGCTGCGTCCGGTTGCTACGATCGCGTCGGCGCGCACCGCCTTCACATCCTCGGGCGTGATTTCGGGATCGGGATTGGCCATGGCGAAGATGATCGGCGCCTTGGCCATGGTCTTGACCATCTCCTGCGTCAGCGCGCCCTTCACCGACAGTCCGAGAAACACGTCGCAATCCTTCAGCGCATCCGAAAGGCTTCTGGCCTTGGTCTCCACGGCATGGGCGCTCTTCCACTGGTTCATGCCCGCCGTGCGGCCGCGATAAACGACACCCTTGGAATCGCACAGCAGCGCATTCTCGTTCGGCAGGCCCATCGATTTGAGAAGTTCCAGGCACGCGATGCCCGCCGCCCCCGCGCCGTTCACCACCACCTTGACGTCGGCGATCTTGCGGCCGGTCAGATGCAGCGCGTTGATGATCCCGGCGGTGGAGATGATCGCCGTGCCGTGCTGGTCGTCATGGAAGACGGGAATGTCCATCAGCGCGCGCAAACGCTCCTCGATGATGAAACAATCGGGCGCCTTGATGTCTTCGAGATTGATGCCGCCGAAGGTGGGGCCGAGATAGCGCACGCAATTGATGAAGGCCTCGACGTCGGTGGTATCTACTTCGATGTCGATGGCGTCGACATCGGCGAAGCGCTTGAAGAGAACGGCTTTGCCTTCCATCACCGGCTTGGCGGCAAGCGCGCCCAGATCGCCCAAGCCCAGGATCGCCGTGCCGTTGGAGATCACGGCAACAAGGTTCCCTTTGGCGGTATAGTCGTAAGCCGCCTCCGGGTTCTGCGCGATCGCGCGCACCGGCACGGCGACGCCCGGCGAATAGGCGAGCGAAAGATCGCGCGCCGTCGCCATCGGCTTGGTCGGCGTAATCTCGATTTTGCCCGGCTTGGGGCCAGCGTGAAAGGCGAGGGCTTCTTCCTCGGTGTAGGAAGGTCGGTTTACGGGATCCATGATGTTTTCCGGATTGGAGCTTTTCCACAAGATAACAGGTCGCGAGGGCTTTGCATCGGCGCGTTGTGCAAAGCAGGGACGCGGGCGCATCTGCTAAGCTGAGCCATGAACGAACTCCTACCGCAACCGGTTGCTGCGCCCCTTGGCGAGGGTGTGACGCCGCTTATGGCGCAATATCTGGAAATCAAAGCGGCCCACTCTGATTATCTTCTGTTCTGCCGGATGGGCGATTTCTACGAATTGTTCTTTGAGGATGCCGCAAAGGCAGCCGAAGCGCTGGATATCGCGCTCACCAAGCGCGGCAAGCATCTGGGACAGGATATCCCCATGTGCGGGGTTCCGGTGCATGCGGCGGAGCAATATCTCGAAAGGCTGATCCGCAAGGGCTTTCGGGTGGCGATCTGCGAACAGGTCGAGGACCCGGCACTCGCGCGCAAGCGCGGCGCCAAATCGGTGGTGCGCCGTGAGGTGGTCCGCCTGGTGACGCCGGGAACCCTGACCGAAGAATCGCTTCTGGAGCCCTCGCGCGCCAATACGCTTGCGAGTTTGGGCAGGGCTGGCGGCGAATTCGCGCTGGCCAGCGCCGATATGTCGGCGGGGACGTTTCGTGTTGCAGCCGTCGCGCCGGGCGATCTGGCGGTGGAACTGGCGCGGCTGTCGCCCAGCGAGCTTCTGACGCCGGACAATTTGCTGGGTGATGACACGCTTGCACCCTTGCTCAAATCCCTCGGCGGCGCGCTGACCGTGCTGCCCTCGGTGAAATTCGATTCGGGCGCGGGCGAGCGCGCCTTGAAAAGCCATTACGGCGTCGCCGAGCTGGCCGGGTTCGGCGCCTTTTCACGCGCGGAGCTGTCGGCGGCGGGCGCTTTGATCGCTTATCTGGAGCTGACCCAGAAGGGCAAGCTTCCCGCGCTCCAACCTCTGGGGCGCGAGACCACGCACGCCTTCATGGCGATCGATGCGGCGACGCGGCGCAATCTGGAACTGTTCGAAACCTTGGCGGGCGAACGGCGCGGCAGTTTTCTCTCCGTCATCGACCGCACAGTCACGGCAGCCGGTGCGCGTCTCCTCGCCGCGCGCCTTGCCGCGCCGCTGACCGATGCGAAGAAGATATCGCATCGCCAGGACGCGCTGGCGTTCTTCCTGGGCGATGGCGAGGCACGTGAGCGGGTGCGCGAGAAGCTTCGCCAAGCACCCGATATCGCCCGCGCCTTGGCCAGGCTCTCCGTGAGCCGCGCAGGGCCGCGCGATCTGGCTGCCTTGCGCGATGGCATCATCGCGGCGCGCGCCATTCGCGAACTGCTGAATATCGAATCCCTGCCCGGCGAGGCGGGCGATGCCCTGCGCGATTTGGTCCAAGCCATTGCGGACGTGTCGTCCTTGAACGGCATGCTGACGCAATTCCTGGTGGCGGAGCCGCCCTTCTATGCCCGTGACGGCGGCTTTGTGCGTGCCGGAAGTCATGCGCCGTTGGACGAAGTGCGCGCGCTGCGCGATGAATCGCGCCGGGTGATCGCAACCCTCGAAGCGCGCTATCGCGAGGAGAGCGGCACGCCGCTCAAGATCAAGCACAATGGCGTGCTGGGCTATTTCATCGAAGTGGCAAGCCAGCACGCCGACAAGCTGATGACGGCTGGCTATCGCCATCGCCAGACCATGGGCGGCGCGGTGCGCTTTTCCACCGACGAGCTTTCAAGCCTCGCCAATCGCATCTCGCAGGCAGGCGACCAGGCGCTCGCCATCGAGCAAGGCTTGTTCGACGAAATGGCGGCGTCGGCGCTGTCCTCCGCGCGCGCCTTGTCGCGACTTGCCGAGGCGCTTTGCGTCCTCGACGTTGCCTCCGCGCTGGGTGAGCTTGCGAGCGCTCAGCGTCATGCGCGCCCGAAGATCGACAACAGCGATGCCTTTGCGATTTCGCATGGCCGCCATAGCGTGGTGGAAGACGCCTTGGGCGCGGCGCATATGAGCTTTGTGCCCAATGACTGCGATCTGTCGCGCGAAAAGCATCTTTGGCTGGTGACGGGCCCCAATATGGCGGGCAAGTCGACTTTTCTGCGCCAGAACGCGCTGATCGCGATCATGGCGCAGATGGGCGCTTTCGTGCCGGCGAAGAGCGCGCATATCGGGATTGTGGACCGGCTGTTCAGCCGGGTCGGCGCGGGCGATGATCTGGCGGCGGGGCGCTCCACCTTCATGGTCGAGATGGTGGAGACCTCCGCCATCCTCAATCAGGCGACGCCCAAGAGCCTCGTTATCCTCGACGAGATCGGGCGCGGCACCGCCACCTTCGACGGCCTTGCCATCGCCTGGGCCACCGCCGAACATTTGTGTCTCAAGAACAAATCGCGCGCCCTCTTCGCGACGCATTATCACGAACTGACGGCGCTCGCCGAACGCTTGGAGGGAATTTTCTGCGTCACCATGCGCGTCAAGGAATGGAACGATTCGATCGTCTTCCTGCATGAAGTGGCGCCGGGCGTTGCCGACCGCTCCTATGGCATTCATGTCGCCAAGCTGGCAGGGCTTCCCGCCCAAGTCGTGGCCAGGGCGCAGGAAGTCTTGCGCGCGCTGGAGGATGGCCGCGAAGGTCACAAGCCGCTTGCGCGCATCGACGATCTGCCGCTGTTCCGGGTCGAAGCCATGACAAGCGCGCCGCAAAAAAATGCGCTGGAGGATGCATTGCGCGCCGCTGATCCCGATACGCTCTCGCCCAAGGACGCGCTGGAACTTGTCTATGCCCTCAAACGGCGGCTGGACGACAAAGGCTGAAGCGGTCTTGCCGCTTTGGGGCGGATAGTGTCAGCATCGCCGCCATGAGCGGTACTTCCCCATCCGCGGATCGCCCGCGCAAATTCCTTGTCGTCGTCGACAAGACGCCCGAATGCAAAGTGGCGCTGCGCTTTGCTGCGCGCCGCGCCTTGCATACCGGCGGGCGCGTCTCGCTGCTCTGCGTCGCCGAGCCGGCGGATTTTCAGCAATGGAAAGGCGTCGAAGAGATCATGATGGACGAGGCCCACCAGGATGCCGAAAACCTCGCTTATGAAGCGGCCAAATCCGTCAACGAGATGACCGGCATCGTGCCCGAAATTCTCATCGAACATGGCGTGCCCGCAGAATGCCTGTTCGACCTCATCCGCCGCGACAACGACATCTCCATCCTGGTGCTGGCGTCGGGAACGGCAAAGGAGGGGCCCGGACCGCTGGTCACGCTTTTTGCCGGCACCGTCCAGGCCATCCCGGTGACCATCGTGCCGGGCAATTTGGACGACGCGGCGGTTGATGTCCTGGCTTGACCAGTACGTGTAATGTTCTAATTATACAACCTGTGATTTGTAACAGGGTGTGTAATGCGCGTAACATTATTGCCTAAGCTGGCTCTCGCCGCCGCGGTTTTCCTGGGGACATCGGCAGAAGCGCCGTTCGATGGGCCGGTCCAGGCCCATGTCGTACGGGTGGTCGATGGCGACACCTTCGAGGCCAGCGCCCAAATCTGGCTCGGCCAAGCCATCGATATTCGCGTGCGAATCCTCGGGATCGACGCGCCGGAGCTGCATGCGCGCTGCGATGACGAGCGTGTCCGCGCCGAGGCGGCGCGCGACTATCTGGCCCAACGCATCGAAGGCGGCGAAGTGCGCCTTTCCGCTGTGCGCTACGACAAATTCGGCGGCCGGGTGGACGCCAAGGTTGCCGATCAAGGCGGGGACATCGCCGGCGCCATGCTGAAGGCCCATCTGGCGCGCGCCTATGATGGCGGGCGCAGGGGCAGCTGGTGCGCCGGCTCACATCACGCCTTGCATCCGCGGCCTCGCGACGGCGATAGTGCCGGGCGAGGACAACTATGTTTGGAAAAATCCTGATTCTGGCGGCGCTGGCGGTGGTCGCCTTCATCCTGCTCGCGGGCATCGTCGTCATGGCGATCGGCGGGGAGACCTCCGGGCGCTGGTCCAATCTTCTCATGCGCTACCGCATCGCGGCGCAGGCCGGGGCACTGGTGATCATCCTTGCGGTGATCTATTTCGCGAACGCCGGGTGACCTCATAAGGGTCTTGCGCCACCGCGCCTCCTGGTGTTGTTAGCCCCCTCGAAAGGCTGCAAACCAATGGCTAAGACGCTCTACGACAAGATCTGGGATGCCCACCTGGTGCACGAAGCGCCGGGCGAATCGAGTGTCGTCTATATCGACCGCCATCTGGTGCATGAAGTGACGAGCCCGCAGGCCTTTGAAGGTCTGCGCGCCGCCGGGCGCAAACCGCGCCGGCCCGAACTGGCGCTTGCCGTCGCCGATCACAACGTGCCGACCAAGGACCGCGCCAAGGGCATCGCCGACAAGGAATCGGCCGAGCAGATCGCCACGCTGGAAAACAACGCGCGCGAATTCGGCATCGAATATCTGGCGATGGATGATATCCGCCAAGGCATCGTGCATATCGTGGGTCCCGAGCAAGGCTGGACGCTGCCGGGGCTGACCATCGTGTGCGGCGATTCCCACACCTCGACCCATGGCGCGTTCGGCGCGCTTGCCTTCGGCATCGGCACCAGCGAAGTCGAGCATGTGCTGGCGACCCAAACCTTGCTGATTTCCAAATCCAAGAACATGCGCGTGACGGTGAACGGCAAATTGCCGCTCGGTGTCACCGCCAAGGACATGGCGCTGGCGGTGATCGCGCGCATCGGTACGGCGGGCGGCACGGGCTATGTCATCGAATTCGCCGGCGAGGCGGTGCGCGCCTTGTCGATGGAAGGGCGCATGACGCTCTGTAATATGACCATCGAAGGCGGCGCCCGTGCCGGTCTCATCGCACCGGACGAAACGACTTTTGCGTATGTTGCGGGACGCCCGCGCGCGCCCAAAGCGGCTTCGTTCGAAGCGGCGGTGATGTATTGGAAGACGCTGCACTCCGACGACGACGCCCAATTCGATGCTGAAATCGCGCTCGACGCCGCCGACATCGTGCCGATGGTGACCTGGGGCACCTCGCCCGAACAGGCACTGCCGGTCACCGGCGTGGTTCCCGATCCCGCCTCCTTCACCGATGACAACACGCGCGCCGGTATTGAGCGCGCGCTGGCTTATATGGATTTGAAGCCGGGCACGGTTCTGACCGATGTCAAAGTGGACCGCGTCTTTATCGGCTCCTGCACCAATGGGCGCATCGAGGATTTGCGCGCCGCCGCCGTGATCGCCAAGGGCAAGAAAGTCGCTGCCCATGTCGGCGCCATGGTGGTGCCGGGTTCTGGTCTGGTGAAACATCAGGCTGAGGAAGAAGGTCTTGACCAGATTTTCATCGCCGCCGGATTTGAATGGCGCGAGCCGGGATGCTCCATGTGTCTTGCCATGAATGCCGACAAGCTGGCGCCGGGCGAGCGCTGCGCCTCCACCTCCAACCGCAATTTCGAGGGCCGTCAGGGACGCGGTGGGCGCACCCATCTGATGAGCCCCGCCATGGCCGCCGCTGCCGCGATTGCTGGACATCTCGTGGATGTGCGGAACTATCAATAGGCGCACCACATTTATCGTTGTAAGAGCAATTGCTGTGAATTGTCTGTGGACAGAGCGTTCAAACGAAGAAAGAACAAATCGCTAACCCATTGATTATGACTCACATTTTAGTATTGCATTTCAATGGGTTAGATGCTAGTATGTATTACAATATTCTTGGGTGGACGGTTATGGATATTAGACTAAGGACCCTCATCGCGAAGGCGCGCAAGCGCCGGATGACGGAGAAGGAATTGGAGGCGCAGCGGGTGAGTTTTGCTTTTGGCAATGCGCCGAAGCGCGCCAAAAGTACAAAGAAAGCCGTCCGTGCCGCTCTGCATTATACCGGTGGCACACGCAAGCGCGCATAGCCTTATAGACTAGCCAATACACAGTCAGATTAGTGACAGTGAAAGACCTGGGAAGTATATTCCCAGGTCTTTTTATTTGAGTGATTCGATGCCGCTTGTATTGAAAGAAGACAGTTCAATCGGGAAGTTTGTTTTGTCCCGAAATCTCGGTCGCCAATATGATTTTCTCCATACGGCCTTTGAGGTGTGGAGACGCGGTGCTGATCTTAGAATCGATAACCGCTTTATATGCGAATTGAATTTCTATGCCGTGCAATTCATGTCCGAAGACCCTGGTATTCCGCGCGATATGTCAGAAGCAAATGTTGATATCGAAAACAGTCACCATAAACCACCCAAATGGCAGCTCGTACGCGATTTGATGCGAGAGTTTGTACGTCGCTTGAATGCCTATTCGGGTAGGAACCAGCCAATAGAAGCGGCAGCATATGCTCTGTGGAGGTTGAACTGGATACATCCATTTGTGCAAGGGAATGGGCGAACGGCTCGTGCACTTGCATATTTTGTACTTTGTAAAGAGCTGAAGTTATGGCTACCAGGCAAGCCAATAATTCCAGAGCGTATTAGGGCTACGCGTTCGAGATACGAAGCAGCCTTGGGTCATGCCGATGCCGGACTTCGTGAAAATGGGCGCACAGACCTTTCTCAGATGTCGGAGTATCTAAGCGACCTACTCACTAAACAATTGAGCGATCTATGAATGCGTATTCATTTCCCAGCACATTTTGACGATTGCAAACGACCTTAACACTCTAGAAAAAACTCACTGGATCGACATCCACCACCACGCGCACCGATTTTGCCAGCGGCACGGCGGCAAGCCATGTCCGCAGATAAGCCTGGATGTCCACGCTGCGTTCGGCCTGCACCAGTAACCGCTCGCGGGATTGTCCGCGCAGCAGCGCATAGAAGGCTGGCGTCGGGCCCCATATCTTCACGCCGCGTGCTGCGGGCGCGGCTTTGGCGAGCAGGCGTCCCGCCGCGCGCACCGCATCGCCGTCGCGGCCCGACAGGATGATGGCCGCCAGCCGTCCGAAAGGCGGGGCATGCGCGGCTTCGCGGTATTGGCGCTCCTGTTCGTAGAACGCATCGCGGTCGGAGGCCATAAGCGCCTGCATCACCGCATCGTCGGGATTGCGCGTCTGCATCAACACCAGGCCCGGCTTTTCCGCGCGTCCGGCGCGCCCCGATACTTGATGCAAAAGCTGAAAGGTTCGCTCGCGGGCGCGCAGATCGCCGTCCGAGCCGCCAAGGTCGGCGTCGATCACGCCCACCAGCGTCAATTGCGGAAAATGATGCCCCTTGGCGACGATCTGCGTGCCGATCAGCACATCGGTCTCACGCTTCGCCATGGCGCGGATCGCTGCTTGGGTCTCGAGCGGTCCGTGCATCGTATCCGATGATGCAATGGCGACGCGCGCACCGGGAAATACTTGGGCGAATTCCTCCGCTACGCGCTCGACGCCGGGCCCGCAGGCCGCCAGCGCGCCCTCCGCCCCGCACTCGGGACAGCGCGGCGGCGTTGCGGTCTCATAGCCGCAGAGATGACAGAGCAGGCGCTTCCTATAACGATGCTCCACCAGCCAGGCCGAGCAATTGGGGCAAGTCATTTTGTGGCCGCAGGCTTCGCACAACGTCAGAGGGGCATAGCCGCGCCGGTTGAGGAACAGCATCGCTTGTTCGCCAGCGCCCAGCGTCACGGCCAAAGCCTCGCGCAAGGGCGGCGACAGAAACGTCCCCGTCTCGCCCTTTGCCTCGCGCATGTCGATCAGGCGCACTTGCGGCATCACCGCCGCGCCATGACGGCTATGCAATCTCAAATGCCGATAGCGCCCACTGGTGGCGTTGACATAAGTCTCGAGCGAGGGCGTGGCGGAGGCGAGCACCACCGGACAATTCTCGATCCGCCCACGCACCACCGCCATGTCGCGGGCATGATAGATCGCGCCGTCTTCCTGCTTGTAGGCTTGCTCATGTTCCTCATCGACGATGATAAGCCCCAGCGCGGCAAAGGGCAGGAACAAGGACGAGCGCGCTCCCACCACCACGCGTGCCTCGCCTTTGAAGATCGCGCGCCAGGTGCGGCGGCGCTCCTTTTGCGTCAGGTCCGAATGCCATTCGGCGGGGCGCACGCCGAAGCGTTCGGCGAAGCGATCCAGAAACTGCACCGTCAGTGCAATCTCCGGCAGCAGGATCAAGACTTGCTTGCCCGCGCGCAGCGCCGCGGCCACGGCCTCGAAATAAGTTTCCGTCTTGCCGGAGCCGGTGACGCCGTCGAGCAGGCTGACGGTGAAACGCCCCGCCGCCACATCGGCGCCAAGTGATGTCGCCGCGCTGTGCTGTTCTTCATTCAGAACAGGCGCGGCGAAATCGGGATCGGGCTCGGCAAACTTCGCGAACTCGGGCAATTCGATTTGGCTGAGCGCACCCGCATCGATCAAGCCACGCACCACGGCGGGCGTCGCATTCGAATCTTCAGCGAATTGGGCGATGGAGCGCGCCAACCCATCCTCAGCCACATCCAGCACGCGCTGGCGCGGCGGCGTCAGGCGCTGCGGAACCGTTCCGCTCTTCACATAAGCAATACGCGGCACCTCGGCCTCAAAGGCTTGGCGCGAGCGCAGCGCCATCGCCAGCACCAAACCCGGTGGGGTCAGCGTGTACTGCGCCACCCAATCCACGAAATCGCACAATCCCGCGGGCAGGATCGGCTGGCCTTCGAGCGGCACAGCTTCTTTCAAACGGTTGTCGCCGACCGCGCCTTCGGCCTTGCCCCACACCACGCCCAGGCTTTCGCGCGGTCCCAAAGGCGCCGACACCACAAGCCCCCGTGTGGCGTGAACGCCATAAGGAAGCTTGTAATCATAGGCCCCAGCGAGCGGCAAAGGCAGCAGAACGCCCGCCCGCTCGCCGGGCCCGAGCGTGAATGCGGGCTTTAGGGACATATCCTTCATGCGATACACTTTGGCCGGCGATTCTCTTTGGTCAATCCACGTCATTCGGGCACTGCATGAGCGAAAGCGCAACATCCCTGGCACCGGCGGCGGCCGCCGCCGAAGCCGTCAAGGCGTATATCAGAATGAACCGCGCGCGGCTTGCCGCAGACGGGGAGCTTCTGGCCCTGCTGCTGCCGGATCGATTCGATTGCGCCGTGGTGAGCGATCTGCAGCGCGTCGTCATCGAGCGGCTTTCGGCCGAGAATCAGGCGCTGAAAATCGAGCGCGATGCGCTAAGGGGCACAAGCGACCGCGGCGCGCGGCTTGGCGAGGGCGTGCGCCGCTTTGTGCTCGATTTGATCGACGCCAGAAGTTTTGCACAAGTCATTGCCGTCGCTATAGGCGCGGCATCCGCGTTCGGCGCGGACCGGGCGGTGCTTTGTGTGGAGAGTGCGGACGGCATCTCGCCCGCCGGCAGCGAAGGCGTGCGTTTGGTTGCGCCCGGCACGGTGTGCGCGGTTGT
The DNA here is from genome assembly GCA_963849895.1 of uncultured Alphaproteobacteria bacterium. Taxonomy (GTDB): domain Bacteria; phylum Pseudomonadota; class Alphaproteobacteria; order Micropepsales; family Micropepsaceae; genus Rhizomicrobium. The sequence continues at coordinate 15,532 of CAWKIU010000003.1, read as the reverse complement.
CGGTCCCGCCGGAATGGGCGCCATCCTGTCGGGCGGCGGCGAGCTGTTGTTCGGGCGTGGCGGCGGCGCTTGTAAGAGTCTGGCGGCTTTTCGCTTGCGCATCGGTCAAGGGGCTCCTGCTGCACTCTATGTTGTAGGGGCTGCCGCGGAAGGTATGTTCGAGGGGCGCGAGAGCGAAGCCGATCTGGCCTATTTCGCGCGGGCCTTGGAACGGGCGATCGGCGCATGGCTCGATCTGCCGAAAGCCTGAGACAAGACTGGCTGTCGGCGCTGGCCCATGAACGGCGCGCCAGCGTCCATACGCTGCGCGCTTATGGCGACGATCTCGCCAGATTTCTTTCTTTTCTGAACGCGCATCAAGGCCGCGCGCCCGACGATCGCATGCTGGCGAAGCTGCTGCCTGCCGACATCCGCGCCTTTATCACGTTGCGCCGCAGCGAAGGGCTGGGCGCGCGCGGCGTACAGCGCGCATTGGCAGCGGTGCGCGGCTTCTTTCATTATCTGGCGCGCGAAGGGCTGGTCGAAAACGCAGCGCCGCGCGCGGTTCGCACGCCGCGCATTCCCCGCAGTCTGCCGCGACCGCTTAGCGAGATCGACGCCGCGCGCACGCTGGAAGAAGCAGGCGTCAACGACGTCGACTGGCTGGGCGCGCGCGATGTGGCACTGCTGACGCTGCTCTATGGCGCGGGGCTTCGTATTTCGGAAGGACTTTCCCTCAAGCGCGGCGATGTCCCGCTTGGCAGCACGCTCAGCATTGTCGGCAAGGGACGAAAGGAGCGTGCCGTTCCCATTCTGCCCGTGGTGCGCGACGCGGTGGAACATTATGCCTCGCTTATTCCCTTCGAGGGCGCGCGGGGCGCGCCGTTGTTTTTGTCGCGGCGCGGTAAGCCGATGAGCGCGCGCGAAGCTCAAGCCTTGATGCAAAATTTGCGTTCGCGGCTGGGTCTGCCCCCGCGCGCTACGCCTCATGCGCTGCGCCACTCCTTCGCTACGCATCTGCTGGCGGGGGGCTCGGATCTGCGCGCGGTGCAGGAATTGCTCGGCCACGCCTCGCTCTCCACCACCCAGACCTACACACAAATCGACACCAAAAGGCTGATGGAGATTTATCAAAGCGCCCACCCGCGCGGCAAAGTGTCTTGATGCGCGCCGCGGGCAATCAGGATCATCTGGAAAAAACGAACGCGCGGCATGCTGGCATGTCGGTTTCTTGGGGGGTGATGAAATGGAATTGCGTATGACAACCGCCCGCGGCAATATTGAGATTGCCCGCGACGCCAAGATGAGGCCGATTACCGAAGTCGGCGGCAAAATCGGCATCCCGGCAGACGCGCTTCTTTCCTACGGACCGCACAAAGCCAAGCTGTCTTTCGACTTTATCGAAAGCCTGAAAAGCCGCGCCGACGGCAAACTGGTTCTCGTCACCGCCATCACGCCGACGCCCGCGGGCGAAGGCAAGACCAAAACCACCATCGGGCTGTGCGACGGGCTGAACCGCATCGGCAAGCGCGCCATGGCGTGCCTGCGCGAGCCTTCGCTGGGTCCATGCTTCGGCCAGAAGGGCGGTGCTGCGGGCGGCGGCTACTCGCAAGTGGTGCCGATGGACGAGATCAATCTGCATTTCACCGGCGATTTTCATGCCGTCAGCGCGGCCAACAATCTACTCGCCGCGATGATCGACAATCATATCTATTGGGGCGATGCACTGGGCATCGATCCCAGGCGGATTTTCTGGCGCCGCTCGGTCGATATCAACGACCGCGCCTTGCGCGCCATCGTCAATTCGCTTGGCGGTCCCGCCAATGGCTATCCGCGCGAGGATGGTTTCGACATCACCGTGGCGAGCGAGACCATGGCGATCCTTTGCTTGGCGAAAGACCTTGAGGATCTCGAACGCCGGCTCGGCAATATCGTCGTGGGCCAGACGCGCGAGCGCCGCAATGTCCTGGCGCGGGAGCTCGAAGCGACGGGCGCGATGAGCGTGCTGCTCAGAGACGCGCTGATGCCCAATCTGGTCCAGACGCTGGAGAACAATGCGGTGTTCGTCCATGGCGGGCCCTTCGCCAATATCGCCCATGGCTGCAATTCGGTGATCGCGACGCGCGCCGCGCTGAAGCTGTGCGATATCGTCGTGACCGAGGCGGGGTTCGGGGCCGATCTCGGCGCGGAAAAATTCTTCGACATCAAATGCCGCTCGGCCGGGCTGTCGCCCGCTGCTGCCGTGATCGTTGCTTCGGTGCGCTCGCTCAAGCATCACGGCGGGGTGGCGCGCGAGGAGCTTGGCCGCGAAGATCCTGCCGCCGTAGCGCGCGGCGCGGTCAATCTGTCGCGCCATGTCGAGAATCTGCGCCAATTCGGCGTGCCGGTGGTCGTCGCCATCAATAGCCGCACCGGCGACAGCGATGCGGAAGTCGCACAAATCACGAAGGCGGCCGACGCGCTCGGCTGCAAGGCGATCCTCTGCACCGATTGGGCGGAAGGGGGAAAGGGTGCCGAAGCCCTGGCGCGCCATGTCACCCAGATCTGCGAGGCGGGCGAGGCCGATTTCAAGCCGCTTTATCCCGATGCCATGGGTCTCTGGGATAAAGTCCAAACAATTGCCAAACGTCTTTATCGCGCCGCTGAGATCACAGCCGACAAAGCCGTGCGCGACCGCTTTGGCGAACTTGAGGCGCAAGGCTTTGGCCATCTGCCGGTCTGCATCGCCAAGACGCAGTATTCTTTCTCGACCGATCCCACGCTTCGCGGCGCGCCGACGGGCCACAGCTTGAAGGTGCGCGATGTGCGGCTCTCGGCGGGGGCTGAATTCGTGGTCGTCGTCGCCGGCGATATGCTAACCATGCCGGGCCTGCCGCGTGTGCCCGCCGCCAACAAGGTCCATCTCAACGCCAAGGGTCAGATCGAAGGACTGTTCTGACACGGATCAGATCGTGTCGGAATGTTCTTCGCTGGCGCCGTGCAGAATGCGCCCGCCTTGCCAGCTGCGGGCCAAGACAAACGCCAGCCCCATCGCCACAACGCCCATCGCTGCCATCAAGAGATAAGCGCGCCCGCCATAATCGGCATAGATAAGCCCCGATGCATAGGTGGCGATGCCCATCATCAGCCCCGCCTGGCAGACGAAATAGAGGCTCTGGGCCGTGGCGGCCAATCTGGGCGGCACGGCGCGCAGGATGAAATACATCGCGCCCAAATGGGCGAGGGCGAACGTCGCGCCATGGAGAAACTGCGAAAGAATGACGATCGGCAGGGGCGGATCGAACGCCAAGATTGTCCAGCGCACCACGCATCCCAGACCGCCATACAGCAATAGCCGCGCCGGTCCGATGACGCGCAGAACGCGCAGCGAAACCGAAAACAGCGCAATCTCGGGGAGCGCCCCCAAGGGCCAAAGCAGACCGATCAGCAGGCCGGAATAGCCGATGGCATGCCAATGCAGCCCGCCATAGGCATAATAGAATGCATGGCTGCCCTGATCGAAGCTCGCCGCGGCGAGGAAAATCAGGAACACGCCCGAACCCAGCAATTCGCGCGTTTCGCCCAGCGTCGTGCGCAGACTTGGTCCAAGGGCGCGGCGCGGATGGTCCGCCGGCGGCGCCGGCAAGCGGCTGGCGGTGAACACGCACAGCGCTGCGGTCACGCCCAGCCAAGGCGCCAGTGTCCACAGGCCAAACCGCCAGATGCAAGCGCCCGCCAGAATATTCGCCGCGACAAAGGACGACGTTCCCCAAAGGCGCACCCGTCCGTAATCGAAGCCATAGCGCTCGGACAGCCGCACGCTGACGCTTTCCAGCAGCGGCAGGGCCGCACCATTCGCCACGGCGGCAGGCACGGCTGCCAGGAAGATCGCGATGGGATGGGTGGTGAAGGCGAGCGCGCCGTAACCGATCAGCATGATCCAGTAGAGAAAGATCATCATCGCGCGCCGGTCGTTGCGCGCATCCGAGATGATGCCGCTGGCCGGCCCAGCAAACGCGCGCAGCAGCAAGCCCGCCGACAGAACGGCGGCAATCTGACCGGCGCTGAGACCGCGCCAAGCAAGCCAGGCGCCCAGGAACGGCGTAAAAGCGCCGCCCACAAAGCCTGCGGCGGCTTGCGTCGCACCAAGACGGGCGGCAATCCCTTTCACGGTCTGTCTTTCAGAAAACTGGGCGACTCGGCGCGACAATGCCGCGCGCCGCGCCGAAAGAAAATGGCGGGCGTCAGCCGATCCGCGCCAAGGCCGCGGCATGGGCACGCAAAATCTCAAGCGTCGACGTGTCGTTGTCGAACACCGAATTGGCGCCTTGCGGCTCCTGCGGCGGGTCACCCACATAAGAGGTGTCGCCGGGACGCATGCGATAATCGTCGTGCTCGGCACGCCCTGCCCCGCCCCAGGCCCAGAAATTGGTTCCCGCGAATGGGCCGCCTTCGCGCGCGCTCGCAAGCACCGCATCGCACATCATGGCGGTGAAGCGGTCGCGAAAGATGGTGGGCGAGCCGGGCGCATATCCCGCGTCGCGCGGGAAGCCGAACTCTTCGGCCACCACCGGCTTGTTCAGGTCGCGCGCGATGGCGATGTGCTGGCCGACATAGTCGCGGGCCTGCACCTCGGCATGCTCATAAGTTCCGGCAAGATCCTTCGGATCGATCCAGCTCCAATTCAGCGGCCAAAGATGGAAGGTCATGTAATCGATCTCGGGGATGGCGTGCGACTTCGCGACGACCTTCGGTAATTCCAGACAGCCCTTCAAACCTTCGCTTCCGGTGGTGACCAGATGATTGCGGTCGCGCGCCTTGATGAATTTGGCGGTGTGCGAAATCCAAGCATAATAAGCCGGCAGATGCGGCAAAACATAAGCCGCGCTGCCGCCGACGCGCGGCTCATTGGCAAGCTCCCACGCCATGATCGCCGGATCGTCGCGGTAGGTGGTGCCTGTGATCGTGTTCGTCCGCGCAATCAGATCGCCGACATAGTTTAGATAGAGCGCTACTGCTTTCGGGCTCGCATAGAACTGCGCGGAGAAATCGGCGAACTCAGGCCAAGGATGCGCGGGATCGTTCAGATCGATGTAATGGCCGCCATTGGTCCAGTACTGATAGGTGACCATGCCGCCCGACCACTCCCAAAAATTGTTGAGATAAAGAACGGCTTTCATCTCGCGCTTGCCCATTTCGGCAAGGAGAAAGTCGAGCCCGCCAAGCAGATCCTCGTTGTACGTCGTCTTGGTGCGAAAGGTGGTGGTCAGCGAATTTTTGAGCGGCGAGAGCTCCGATGCCGCCAATATCCTGAGATTGGTGACGCCCAAAGCCGCCAGCGTGTCGAGTTCTTTGCGCAATCTGTCTTTATTGCCATAGGGCGTTGCGGCACCGAGATAAGCGCCGTACCAGATATTTGTGCCGGCAAAGCGATAGGTGCGAGCGTTCAGCACAAAGCGCCCGCCATCCCGGCGCACGAAGGGACTGGGCGCTGCGGTCAGCCAGGGCGGCGCACCCGCGCAGCCCCCGGCCAGAAGTGCGCCGCTCAGCACGAGGTTCCGCCTTGAAATCATGAAACATTCCTTTCGAGCGCGACAAAGGCCCGGCGCACCGGCACCATTATAATACGCCAATAAGAGGCACGGGGTGCGGCTCCGTGGCCCGATATTTGGCCGTTTCGCGCCTTTGCCATATCCGCTGTTGCATGAAGGGTCCGAGCCTGCGTATTTTCCGCGCGTTTTGAGCCGCCTTAGCTCAGCCGGTAGAGCACCGCATTCGTAATGCGGGGGTCGCGTGTTCGAGTCACGCAGGCGGCACCACTATTCCCACCGGGCGCCGCATGGCGTCCTTATTACAACCCGGCATTCAAAGTATTCGGGGACGATTTTTCGTCGAATATTCATCAATTTGACTGCAAGAGCACAAAACAGCCCCGCTTAGGGCGGTTTTCTGCACGCACCGTAAAATGAACCAAGCGCCATCATTTCGGGACGTCACTGGTTAATGGTGCGCTAACCATGATTTCGCGAGCGAATTCACCACGAATTTTGATCGTTAACCGCCGGTTTATTCGCCTTTAAGCGTGTGTTAGGCGCGTCGGCGATAAGATCGCGGCCTTCGCAGGATTTCGAGTACACGCGCGCGTTGCTTTTTTGGGGTCTATGCGAAAAGGAGATCGCCTTGTCCAAGACCAACATCCTTTCGATTCGCAGCCCGTTTGCCTTTCGTCTCGGCGCGCAAATCGGCGGTTTGATTCTCCTTCTGCTTGCGATCGTGTGGGGCGTCTTTGGCTGGATCAGCATCACCGAGCGCAGCGAACAGATCGATCGAACGCAGGCGGCGCTTGAGGCGTTCGCGTCCGCCTATAGCGAGCATGCGGCCGTACTCAAGAAATCCGGCATCGCGCTTCCCGAAGGCGACCTCCATACCGGATTGATCGCGCAGAACGAGGAGGCGGACGAACTTTCCGCTTTCCGCAGCATGTTGGATTTTCCCGGCGTTCACTTGTCGCTGCGCGAAATAAATCGCGTCACGACCGGGCCGACCGGCTCGACGTCGGTCCATCACGATCAGGGCGGAATGCTCAGCGCCGTCGTCACGCGCGCGCGCGATGGCCTTGTCATCACCGCAAGCGAGAATGAGGAGACGGCGCTGCAGGAATGGCGCGAGCGGGTGATTACGGAAGGATCGTCGGCGGCACTGCTGACATTGCTTGCGTTCGGGATGTGGCTCCTGCTGGTGAGCGAGCTCAGCCGCCGCAGCGCCATGGAGGGCGATCTCATCGCCGCCAAGGAAGCGGCGGACGGGGCCAACCGCGCAAAATCGGACTTCCTGGCCAATATGAGCCATGAGATTAGAACGCCCATGAACGGCATCCTCGGCATGACGGGTTTGCTCCTGGACACGACGCTGAACGACGAACAGCGCGAATACGCCCATGTCGTTCGCGAATCCGGCGAAGCCTTGCTCGCCATCGTGAACGACATTCTCGATATCTCGAAACTCGAAGCGGGAAAATTCGAATTGGAGAATCTGGACTTCGATTTACTCGGCACGGTGGAAAGCGCCATCACGCTGATGAGCGGCAAGGCGCGCGAGAAGGGCATCGACCTCGGCGTCTTCGTCGAACCCGCCGCGCGCGGCGTCTATCGCGGCGATCCGGCGCGCCTGCGCCAGGTGCTGCTCAATCTGCTGAGCAACGCCATCAAATTCACCGACAAGGGCGGCGTATCCGTGCAAGTCGCGGTGCACCGCGTTGAGGACCCGCAAACCGGCGTTTCTCATTTGCGCTTCGAAGTCACCGATACCGGCATCGGGATTCCGCAAAAAATTTGCGAGCGATTGTTCAACAAATTCAGCCAGGCCGACAGCTCGGTCACGCGCCGCTTCGGCGGCTCAGGGCTTGGCCTTGCGATCAGCAAGCAGCTGGTCGAATTAATGGGCGGCGAGATTGGCGTGTCCAGCCGCGTGGGCTCGGGATCAACCTTCTGGTTCCAGCTGTCGATCCCGCGTTCCAGCGCGCGCATACCGGACCTCAAGAGCCTGCCCGCCCATCTGAAGTCGCTCAAGGTTCTGCTGGTCGATGATGTGCAAATGAACCTGGATATATTGGGCCGGCAGCTCGGCGCTTACGGCGTCATCGCGACCGCTGTCGCCGACGGCTTCGCCGCCTTGGCCGAACTCGAACGCGCCTGGCATCGCGGCAAGCCGTTCGATTTGGTGTTCCTGGATCAAATGATGCCCGGCATCTCCGGCGAGGATCTGGCGCAGCGCATCAAGACGGACCCTCATCTGAGCGAGACCAAGCTGGTGCTGGTTTCCTCCGCGGGCCTCTACGGCCTGAAGAAGGGCTCGGCCGCGTTTCTGGACGGCAGGATCGACAAGCCCGTCCGTCAGCACGAATTGCTCGATTGTCTTGTGCGGGTCTACAGCGCCCAGGGGACCGACGCCCCAGCGCCGTCCCTGCGCCGCCCAGTGGACGTGAAGCTCGAAATAAGCCCCGTTCGTTCGCTCCGAATACTTTTGGCGGAAGACAACAAGATCAATCAGAAATTCGCCGTCGCGATTCTGGTCAAGGCCGGACACCATGTCGATGTCGTCGAAAATGGCCTTCAGGCCGTGGATGCGGTGCGCCACACGGATTTCGATGCCGTCCTGATGGACATTCAGATGCCGGAACTTGACGGTGTCGGGGCAACGCTCGAAATCCGCGCGCTCGCTCCGCCAAAATGCCATGTCCCGATTATTGCGCTGACGGCAAACGCCATGGCTGGTGCCCGGGAGGAATATCTCAAGGCCGGCATGGACGACTACATCGCCAAGCCGATGCATCCCCAGGCGTTGTTTGCGATCCTTGCGGGCATCTCGGCAAAGCTGCCTGCGGCGGCGCCTGCACAGAGCGAGCCCATGCCCAGCACGCCTGGCGCACCCACGTCCAGCGAACCAGCCGCTGGCGCGCTGCTGCTCGACCCGGAAAAATTGGCCGGGCTTGAAGATGCGCTGTCACCCTCCGGCGCGCGCGATTTTCTGGTGGTCTATCTTGCGGATGCGCAAAGCCATCTGGACATTATCAACAAGTCGGACGCGCAAACGGATATGGACCTCATCGGGCGCGAAGCCCATGTCATCGTGAGCACCGCAGGCAATGTCGGCGCCATGCAGGTGAGCGCGCTGGCCCGCAAATTATCGATCGCCTGCAAGAGCAATGACGCTCCGTCCGCAGCGCGCTTGGCAAGCGCATTGAACTTGGCGCACGAGGCTGCGTCCGATGCGATTGCGGCCTGGCTCGACAAGACGGCCACTGACCGCCAGGCGGCCGCGCCGCGCACGGCTTAGTTAGGCGCCCGCCCGACGCCGCCGCCCGCTCCTTGCGATGGCCGGATAATCCTGCCAGAAGCATGCGGGGGTTGATATATTGGACGTATATATTGATATTTGTTGGAATGTTTTGAACGTATTTTTGTGCATTGGCGAACAACGGACCATGACGCGGATATGATCACGGCAGCGCAACTCAGAGCGGCGCGCGCGCTTCTCGGCATCGATCAGCGTCAACTGGCGGAAACCGCCAGCCTGTCCGTGCCCACAATCCAGCGCATGGAAGCAAGCGAAGGGGTGATCCGCGGCAATGTGGATTCGCTCATGAAACTGATCGGCGCGCTGGAGGCGGCGGGTATCATCCTGATTGGGGAAGGCGCGGCCAGTTCGGAAGGCGGACGCGGGGTTCGGCTAAAGGTGTGAAAGCGCGTGTTGACGCGGCGCCGTGCCCAGCGGCCATAGCTCTATTGCGCCCATCAGCGAAGTGACATTCTCGCCGTCGTCGGATAGCGGCAGCGCGACGGCTTCCATTTCCCAATGATCCTTGCCCAGATAGTCCGGGCGCCCCGGACCAACCGCGACAGGCACCTTGTGCGCAACGCAATGCGACAACATGAGTGCCATCCCCTCGTAGAAACCGGCATTGCCAAGTGCCGACAAGAGTTGACCGACGTGACGCCCGTCGAGAAATTGCACAATCCGGTCGCCCGTCAGCCGGAAACGAAAATCCGCGCCATTGTCGACCACGTCCGTCATCCACAGCCAGGGGGACAAGCCGCGCACATGGCGAAGCGTGATGTCTTCGCGCCGCGGCGCCATGCGAGGGCCCTTGAGCATTCGCCAAATCGCGTGCGCGGCGCGGGACTTGTCGCCGACGATTGCCTCCACTGGCTTGAATGGTGAATGCGTGGCCATAGCTCTTCCAAATTGCGGGCGCACAACCAACACCTTCGGCGATCAATAACCGCCATGCAACTGTTTGCGATGCGTGTGAGGCTGCGCGTGATAGTTGCGGAATATGGCAAGAATAGGGGCAGGTTGCGGCGACACGGAGGAGCGGCAGCTTATATCATGCGGCTATTGCCCACGGGCCGTTTTGCGCGTCCCGCGTCGGGAATCAATGTTCACTGGCTCTTTTCTCTGCGGATTGCGCGCGCAGCGTGCTAACCGGAGGCGCCACAGCCAGCCCCAGGACCCCATGAGCCCCCGCCCGATCATCCGTGTGAAGCCCAAAGAGGGGCGCCGCGCGCGCGCGGGCGCGCCCTGGCTGTTCTCCAATGAAATCGAGATGAGCGCGGTGGCCAAGTCGCTGAAGCCCGGTGCCGTGGTCAATGTGCTCGGCGACGACGGGCGGGTTTTCGGAACGGGATATTTCAATCCCAAGAGCTTGATCGCAATCCGCCTGGTCGATGCGGCGGTCGATGTTGCGCTCGACGCGGGGTTTTTCGCGAAGAGATTGAAGCGCGCGCTTGCCCTGCGCGAGGCGCTTTACGATGCGCCCTATTATCGGCTCGTCAACGCCGAAGGTGACGGGCTCGCCGGACTCACCATCGAGCGCTTCGGCGACAGTTGCGTGGTGCAAGTCTCGACCGCCGGCATGGAAGTCTTGCTCGCGCCTTTGCTGGCGGCGCTCGATAGCGTCCTCAGTCCGGCAAACGTCATCTTGCGCGCCGACGCACCTGCCCGCGTCCTGGAAGGTTTGGAGCTTTATGTGCGCGCGGCCAAGGGCGATGCCACGCGTTTGGCGGTGCAAGAGAATGGCGTGCGCTATTTCGCCGATCTGCACACCGGCCAAAAGACCGGCTGGTATTACGACCAGCAAGCCAGCCGCGCTTATGTCGCGCGTTTGGCGCCCGGGCGCTCGGTGCTTGACGCTTATTGTTACACCGGCGGGTTTGCGCTGGCGGCAGCAAAAGCCGGCGCCAAGGATGTCTGCGGCTTGGACAGTTCGCCGCCCGCGCTCGATCTGGCGCAGGAAGCGGCGGCGGCGAACCGCTTGTCCTGCAAATTCCTCAAGGCCGACGTCTTCGAGGCGCTGGAGAAATTTTGGACAGCGCGCGAAAGCTTCGACATCGTCGTCGCCGATCCCCCGCCCTTCGTGAAGGCGAAGAAAGATCTCGAAGCCGGCGCCAAAGCCTATCGCAAACTGGCCCGGTTGGCGGCCAACGTCACCGCCAAGGATGGCTTTCTGCTGCTGGCCTCTTGCTCGCACAACATTTCGCAGGAGCGCTTCGCGCAGGAATGCGCGCTCGGCATCGCGCGCGCGGGTCGCACGGCAAGGCTGATCCATCAGGCGGGGGCGGGCGCGGACCATCCCATTCATCCGATGCTGCTGGAGAGCGCCTATTTGAAAACGCTGGTCTACGCGCTCGACTGATCGGTGCCGCGTGAATTCTAGATCGTGACCTGGGTGCCCAGTTCCACGACCCGGTTCGGCGGCAGGTGATAGAACCTGGCCGGCGACAGCGCATTGGCGGAAAGCTGCATGTAAAGCCAGGTGCGCCAGCGACCGAGCGCGGGATGCTCGGCGGGAACCAACGTCTCGCGGCCGATGAAGAACGTCGTGGTCTCTTGATCGACGGCCAGACCAAAGGGGCGCGCTTCGGTCAAGGCACGCGGTACGTCAGGCATTTCGAAAAAGCCGTGATGGATATGCACCGAATAGAAGCCCTTACCCAGTTTTTCGACCGCAAGGCGTTTTTCGGGCGGCACGAAGGGCGTGTCGTCGGTGACGACCTGGGCAATGATGACGCGCTCGTGCAGCACCTTGTTGTGCTTGAGATTGTGCAGCAAGGCGCCGGGAACCGCATCGGCGCGCGCGGTCAGGAACACCGCGGTTCCCGCAACGCGCAGCGGCGATTTCTCGGCGCGCTCCAAGAAAAGGTTCATCGGCATGGAATCGTTGCGGATCTGCTCCAGATGGGCACGCCGTCCGAGCCGCCAGGTTTCCATGATGACATAAACGAAACCCGCGATGGCCAGCGGCAGCCAACCGCCTTCAGCGATCTTGAGCGCGTTCGAGGACAGGAACGCCAAATCCACGAGCGCCAAGAATCCGAAGAGCGGGAAGACCACGTGCTTTGGCCAATGCCATTGTTTGACCGCAACGATTCCCACCAGCACGGTCGAGAACACCATGATGCCCGTGACCGCTATGCCATAAGCTGCGGCCAGGGCGTTGGAGCTTTTGAAGATCAGCACGATGAGTACGACGCCCGTACAAAGATACGCATTCATTCGGGGCACATAAATCTGTCCGTAATCGGTGGCTGAGGTGTGGCGGATTTCCATACGCGGCAGCATGCCCAGCTGCACGGCTTGGCGGGTAATCGAATAGACGCCCGAGATTACCGCTTGCGAAGCGATCACGGCCGCCACGGTTGCAAGTGCCACCATGGGATAATGCGCCCAGTGCGGGGCCACTGCGTAGAACGCGGCATGCGCTTTGTTGGGCGCAACGATCAGCGCGGCGCCCTGCCCGAAATAATTCAACACCAGCGACGGCAGGACAATGGCAAGCCACGCCAAGCGAATAGGCGATTTGCCGAAATGTCCCATATCCGCATAGAGCGTTTCGCAGCCGGTGACCGCCAGCACGACCGAGCCAAGCGAGACAAAGGCCGTCCAGGGCTCGTGCACGAACAGCGCCAAGCCGTAGGCCGGGCTCAGCGCTTTCAAGATAACCGGCGCCTTGATAATCGCTGCCAGGCCCAAGGCGCCGATCACAAGGAACCAAACCACCATAACCGGTCCGAACAGCTTGCCGACCCGTGCGGTGCCGCGTGATTGGATGACAAAAATGCCGATCAGAATAGCCAGCGAAAAGGGCAGCACCAAGGGCGCGAAAAACTTGCTCTCAATGCCCAAGCCTTCCACGGCGCCGAGCACCGTGATCGCCGGCGTCAGCATGCCGTCGCCGAAGAACAACGCCAAGCCTAAGATTGCTACAGTCCCGATCGCGAATTTCGCGCGCTGCCCCAGCCCCTGCGAGCGATGGGCGAGCGAAGCAAGCGCCAGAATACCGCCCTCGCCCTCATTGTCGGCACGCATGATGAGCACGACGTATTTCAGCGTCACGACGATGATGAGCGACCATACGATCAGCGAGACCACACCCATGATCGCCGACTGCACGGGAACATGCGCCCCGGCGGAGAGCGCCGATTCGCGCAAGGCGTACAAAGGGCTGGTGCCGATATCGCCAAACACCACGCCGAGCGCCGCGATCGTCAGCGTCGCTTGGCGCTTGCCGGTCGGTGGCGGTGCGGCGCCATGACCATGCGCGCCCTCGCCTTGCGGATCGCCTGCAAGCGGATCGTCGGCCGCGAACGCGGGGGTTGGATCGGTGGTATTCACGTCTGGCTGCGGCGGAAGTTAATCCATCGACGGGTCTGATACACAGGCATGCGGGGCCGTCTTGGTCAGCGTTTCGCCCGGCTTTCGCCTGCGGCGTCCACGCGAGGGCGCGGACCATAGTCCGCCTTGCCCGCGCCACAAAGAGGGGCAGAACAGATTGCGCCAAGAATTTCTCAAGACACTGAAAGCAATCAATTATCCGGGTCCAGAGCGTCCGCGTCGCCGCTGATCAGAGCCCCGATCGGGTCGGCTGCCGCCGTACGGGCAGGCGGATTCTCCGCCATGCGCATGGTAGTGGTGTCGGGGCTCCCCGCGCTGATGAAACCTTGCACGGGATAAACCCGCGCGCCCCAACTTGCCGTGCGCAGATTGTAGACGCGCACCTGGCTCCAGTCATTGTCCACGCTGACATCGCGCACCGGATCGTCCAGATAGACGGCGCCGTCGTCGAGCCAATTGGCGTGATCGATGTGAATTTCGCGGGTGTTCACGATGCTGCGCACCACCGCCACATGGGCGCGATTGGGCCCGGCATAGTTATACAGAACCAGCACGGATCCTTGCGACGGCGATTCGGCGCGCGCGTAACGTCCCGCGGCTTGGTCCCACCAGGTGTAAGCGTCGCCATAAAGCGATATTCCCGAATGGGCGCGGGCATAGGGCACGCATTGCAGGGGCGTATCGGGGTAAGCCACCGCGCCGTCGTTATTATAAGCGCTCTCAGGCGCGTCTGCGCACCCGGCCAGCACCAGACAAAAAACGGCCGCCGCCGCGAGCCGAACGAAAGACCCCACCATCACAAAGCCCCACATTTTCCTCAAGCGGCAGCAGCCGACGAAGCGGAACATAACCCGGCTTGTTTCAAGGCCCGGTTAGACCAATTGTTCGGATTTGATTGATTAAAATTTTAGAGAATCGATTGGCGCGCGGCGCCACTATTCGCGCGGCAGAAAGCGGCTCGGCGCAATTTCGCGTGCATCGCGCGTCACGCCGCCGGAAAATCCCATCGCCCCGATAGAGACAAGCCCCGCAACCGCAAAAGCGAAGAACGGCGCGCTCCAGGCCTGCTCCGCAAAAGCGAAGATCGGCAGCGCAAGGCCCGCGATCAACTCGGGTCCGCCGCGCCAGCCGCCGATATAGCGTTCGCCCGACCTCAGCGTGCGCTGAAAAACCATTTGCGTTCCGAAAAACGCTTCATAGGTGGCGCGCGCATTGGCAAGAATCAGCCCACTGGGGAAAACGATGGCGAGCAGCAAGGAGCGGTGCAGGCCGATGGCGCGATGGCGCCCGAGAAGCTTTTGGCCGAGATAGAGATAGCCAAGGCTCCCCGAAAGACCGAAAGCGGTAACGGCGAGCCCGAGATAGCCGACGCCCTTAAGATAGACGACATCCATATACATCAGCGTCAGACTGATCGCGGCGCTGACAAAGGCGAGCGTGTAAAAGGCGAATTGGCACATCTGCAAGCTCATCACCGCCTTAAGATAAAGCGGCACATCGCTCGCCCAGATCGTCGGCAAGAGCTTCTTGGCGCATTGCGCATGTCCCTTGGTCCAGCGTCCCTGTTGGGCGCGCCATGCCGCGGCGGTCTCAGGGAGTTCGCCGGGTACTTCGACGTCGGGAAGGAAAGCGGTGCGCCAGCCCTTGAGCGCGCATCTCATCGACAGATCGAGGTCTTCGGTCAGCGTGTCGCCTGACCAGCCGCCGGCGTCTTCAATCGCTTCGCGCCGCCACACACCCACCGTGCCGTTGAACGAGATCGGCAGGCCGGCGCGAAACCGCGCCTCCTGCTCGACCGCAAAATGGGAATCGAGCAGCAAGCCTTGCGCGCGCGTCAGCCAATTCTTGTTTCGGTTGGCGTGTGTCCAGCGCGCCTGCACGAAGGACAATCCGCGATCGGCGATCAGTGCCGGCACGGTGCGACGCAGGAAATCGGGCCCCGGCACGAAATCGGCGTCGAAGATCGCAACATAAGGTGCCTTGGAATGCTTCAGGCCGAAGGCAAGATTTCCCGCCTTAAATCCGGCGCGCTCGCCGCGCCGCAGGACGCTCACCGTCACGCCTTGCGGCACGGTCTGCAGGATGGCCGCACGGAGTGCCGCGTGATTTTCCTCGAAGCCGTCGTCGAGAATTTGAATTTCGAGTTTGTCCGCCGGCCAATCCAGGCGCGAGGCGGCATGCGCGACGCGCACTGCCAAGGCGCCTCGTCGCAGACCGGCAATTGCACCAAAATGTCGGGCAAGGCTTCGTCGGGCAGATGCGGCATGCGCAGGCGCGGGCGCGCAAGCATGAGGCGCAAACAGGCCAGCGCGGCGAGCTGGGCCGAAAACAGGGCAAGCAGCACCAAAACGCTTGCAAGCCCATACTGTAAGATCAGCGATAAGCCTGACATTCGAGCCGA
>CAWKIU010000002.1:0-372669 GCA_963849895.1 uncultured Alphaproteobacteria bacterium | reverse complement strand
ATGTATTGCTAGAAACAACCACATAGGGCGAATCCGTCTTATCCACACCAATATGGGCAATCTTAGATCCTAAGGGCCCCATGCTATAGGGAATGATATACATTGTTCGGCCCCGCATACTCCCTAAAAAGTTTTTTTAGGGTATTCTTCATATCTGCAGGATCCCGCCAATTATTAGTAGGGCCTGCATCTTCTTTATGATGCGAGCAAATGAATGTACTGCCTTCTACGCGCGAAACATCACGAGGATCCGAACGACACAGGAAGCTGTTCGGTCTTTTTTCGGGATTTAATTTAATAAAGGTTCCTGATTGGACCATCAATTGGCAGAGATCATCATATTCCTTTTGAGAACCATCGCATAATACGACCTGATCGGGCTCCGTCATTTGGCGGACTTCATCTATCCAATTTCTCAATTGTTGATTTTTTATTTCCATGTATATGTCAGAGTGCTTTGCGTTTTTTGAATTTATCTAAGTATTCGAGTGCCTTTCCTGTCCCCAGGCATACAGCAAGTAAGGGTTGCGGGGCTATAATGACGGGCAAGCCCGTTTCTTTGATTAATGCTTTATCAATGCCCTTAATCAAGGCTCCGCCACCTGCAAGGACCATCCCGCGTTCTACTAAGTCAGCTGCTAACTCAGGAGGGCATTTTTCCAAAGTTAATTTGACGCTTTCAATGATTTGTTGAATAGGCTCTGCAAGGCATTCTCTAATTTCAACGGAATTAATACGCTTGGTGACCGGCAAGCCAGCAACTTGATCGCGTCCGCGGACTTCCATTTCAAGCTCATTACCACCTAAAGAATAGGCTGAGCCAATAGTCATTTTAATTTCTTCAGCAGTCCTAGGACCGATCATCAAGTTATAAGTACGACGCATGTAGTTGATGATGCACTCATCAAATTCGTCCCCTGCAATACGTAAGGAACGTGATTCAACAATGCCGCCCAAAGAAATGATAGCGATTTCTGTTGTACCTCCGCCTATGTCGATAATCATATTGGCGCAAGCTTCATGCACAGGCAGATCAACACCAATGGCTGCAGCCATAGGTTCTTCAATCAGAATAACTTCTTGAGCTCCAGCATGCAGAGCAGAATCCTCTACGGCTCTTTTTTCTACACCAGTGATTCCAGAAGGCACAGCAATAAGAATTTTCGGACGAAAAAGACTTCGCGAGGGAGTGACACGTTTGATCAAAGCCTTTAACATGCCTTCGGCAATTTCAAAATCTGCAATCACCCCATCTTTCATAGGTCTGACGGCATGGATTTTGCGCGGAGTTTTTCCAAGCATCGCCTTAGCCTTTTGTCCCACCGCAAGGACCTCATTGGTCTGCGAGTCTACGGCCACCACAGACGGTTCTGCCAAAACAATACCCTTTCCTCTGACGAAAACTAGCGTATTAGCTGTTCCTAGGTCGATTCCTATATCATTAGAAAAGACTCCGCGAAATTTGTTTAACTGGCCAAATGCTGACCGGCCCCATTTATTGAATTTATCTTTAAATCTATATGGATTTTTTTTGCTCATTTTTCCTCTTTGAGGCTTTGAAAAAAATTTAATGTGGCTTGGCTTTCTTGGTTTTTTAACCTGATCCGAAACGACATCAAGATATTGTAGATGCAATCATTAAAAAGTAAATCCTGAAAAAAGCCAAACAAAATCCAATAAATCGCTATTTTTATAGGCTTATCATGTTTGCAGCAATTCTAAGACTTCTTCCCAAGTCAATTTGGAAATGGCTTCTTCATCGGAGCTTACAACTTTTTTCACCAGGCCTTTTTTACGATTTTGTAAGTCCACAATTTTTTCTTCTATCGTGTTGAGAGTCACTAATTTAAATGCAGACACTGCATTTTTTTGACCGATCCTATGCACGCGGTCTGTTGCCTGATTTTCCACGGCAGGATTCCACCACATGTCGTAATGGATGACTGTATCCGCTCCTACTAAATTGAGTCCTGTCCCCCCGGCCTTTAAAGAGACTAAGAATACAGGGATATTGTGATCTTCATTAAACTTTTTTACAATATTTAATCTGTTTTTACTCGTTCCATCCAAATATTCAAAGGGGATGCCCTGCCTGAGCAAGTCATCGCGCATGATATTAAGCATACGAGTGTATTGGCTAAATACAACAGTTTTATGCTTACCTTCGATTAAATTCTGTAAAAGTTCCATGAGCATTTCATACTTTGCAGAATCGCCTGATTCAGGAGTGTCCTTAGCAAAAATAGCAGGATGGCAACAGATCTGTTTTCAACGTGTTAATGTAGCTAACACATGAATTTGTACTTTTTCGAATCCATCGCGTTTAACGAGCTTGGAAAGCTCCTCACGCGCCGAAGCTGCATAAGAATGATAAAGTTGACGCTGGGTATCAGATAGATGGCAGTGATAAATGATTTCTGATACAGGTGGCAGTTCAGAAAGCACATCTTGTTTCATGCGTCGCAATATAAAAGGCGAGACTTTGCGTTTTAAAATTTCCAGTTGAGAACCGCTCGGCTGAGAAGGATGCCTAATATATTTCTCCACAAATCTTTCATAACTACTCAAAAGTCCGGGCATCAGGAAGTCAAACAAACTCCACAATTCATCTAATGAGTTTTCGATAGGCGTTCCAGTGAGTATTAAACGATGTGCCGCCTGTATCATCTTCACAGATTTGGCATTGCGAGTGCCACGATTCTTAATATGCTGCGCTTCATCAAGTATACAATAACCAAAGTGAATGGGAGAATAAGACTCAATATCTTTTTGTAAAAGGCTATAGGATGTGATCACCACATCAAAGTTTTTCATGGAGCTCAGCAATTTTTTACGCTGAGCTGGAGTTCCATCCACGGCAAGTACTTTGAGTTGTGGGTTAAATTTTCCAATTTCCTCTTTCCAATTATAAACTAAGGATGTAGGGCAAACGACAATGGAGATATTTTTAGGGTGATCAGTCTTATATTGAGTGATGGCAATAATGGCTTGAAGAGTCTTACCCAATCCCATATCATCAGCTAAAATTCCATTCAAGTGCATATCACGCAAACGATTGAGCCAGCTAACCCCTTCATTCTGATAAGTACGCAATGTGGCTTTGATTTGCTTAGGAATGGGACTTTCCCCTGCAGTTGTTAGCCCCATCATTTGTTCTTGTATTAACTTTAATTTGTTGCTCATGGATATTTCAATAGAAAGACCTTTATATTGCGTTACATCCACACTAGATAAGCTCCATAAGGGACACATTTGCACATGGTCGCCAAGTTGCTTTATACCCAAATCATCCATCAATTGAATAATCGGTGCCAGTTTGTCCAGTTCCAATACTAAAATTTTGTGGGATTTCGTTGCGGTTTCTTTCTTCTTTAGAGCTTTTTTACGGGCAAGCTCCACAAAGGCGCGTTTTGTAGATAAGCATTCCCAAAGTAGATCCAATGTGAATCCGTTCAAATGCCCATCAATTTTTACATGCGCTTCATATTGATCTACCCTTTCCGATTCTTTAAGATGCACTTTAAATTTGGTGTCATCGTAAATAAACTGATCCAGAAGGTTTTCGGGACAATTGAATTTGATGCGCTCCTGATTATGAGGAATAGTATCCGTCATAAACTCAATGATTTTTTTATCTGTTTTAGCAATAAAAACACCATTGACAGGGTCATAGAAAAAGTCCTGAAACAGGTCGCGGATAATCCTCTGCTCTTCTGTTAAGTTACGTGCCAGGATTCCCTCATTGGTCACAAACGGTAACACATGGTCAGCAACAATCTGGGAAGGAGCGGCTGGGACAACAATATCCTCATAAACAAAATGCAAGGCCGCCTCAAGTTCGCCGTTTAGATAGCTTATATCGCATATGGCTCCCAGTTTGCCCACGAAAGGAAGAGTAACAAATCGATCGATAATATCACGGTTTGACACTTCTGCATAACGCATGAGTTCAGGTAGCGAGTTTTCAACAAATGTTCCAAACAAGGCTTCGGGAATAGTGACGTCGCGAATGTTAGGTAAGTGACGCAAATGTTTGCGTCGTATGCGGGGTTGAAATCTGTAGTAAGTATTTTTATAAATCAAGCCCGGCTTCGCACACTCAAAAAGTCTAACTTCAGGCAAAATGACGCGTTCGGTGTTATCGATAATCAAGGTAGGGTTAATCAATATTTTTGAACTATCAGCTTCAATAAATTCAAATTCAAATTGAAGTTTTGCTAGGTGGCTTGAAAAACGTAAGGGTTCTTCTAATGTGACGCAATAAAAGCAGGGCAAAGGTTGATGTTCTAAATCATTTTCAAATGAGGCGTTTAAAGCTTTTGGCTTGGAAACGGCTACTTCATAGCCTTGAGCTAAAATATTGCCAAATGTTTCCATATCTATTTGAGCGACCCTTAAATTGCGATCTTCTTTTGGTTCGGAAAATCGGGCAAAATCCATTAACATCCTGAGTATCTCTGCACTTTCATCATCAAAGGATTTAAAGGTAAAATAATAGCGTTTGCTACCTATGTATAAAGGCTCATGATAGCTAACAGCCTCAAAAAATTCCTTAATATTTGAAATAATTAAGGGCTTAGAACGGTAAGGTAACCTTAAGGCTAATTGAAATTCTACACTAGAAGTAGGAGGTGTTAAGGGAATGTTAGCAAATATAATCGCCAACTCTGCCTTATCTTCCACAAGTTCCTCTTCAGGAAGAAAAAAAGGTGAAGCTCCCAGTACTTCAGAAGCTCCGACATATTCGATAATAAGTTCTTTCTGCAACTTTTTACTACGCCTAACTGTCTCTTTTGTTTCAGCTTCTTTAAATGTCTCACGCAAGGTTTCTTTCTCTGATTCATCAATTGTTGGATTTTTCCCCAAATCTGTCTCTTTGGAGTAGTTAACAATGATTTCATCCAAATGCGCTTCGAGATAGAATAAAACGGCAGATAAATGTTGGCAATCATATTTATAAGTGCAGTCGCAGTCGGAATCTATAGTCGTGGATTCTCGCCTATTAATCTCAATTTCGCAGTTGTAGGTATTATCAAAAGACCCTTGTACTTTACAACTCAAACGCACTTTTTGAGCATCCAAAGTGACAATCTTGGCTGATGATACGACACCTTTTTCATAAAGACTTTTTCCCTCCTTCAATATATTTGAGGAGTAATCTTGCTTAAGTTTGCGGAAGTTTAACATACGGTTTAAAAATGGTTGTAAGGGGGTTATTATTGGGGATATTCCATATTTGGCGCAGTATATAAACTCAACCCCATGTTGTCAAAAAAAAATGCTAAAAGTTGCGTATTAGGCTGAATAATAAAAATTTACAGATTGCAAATCCTTGCAATTAAGTTGAACAGACATTATGGTCGAGTTCGCCAACATAGGTAACACTTTACAATGGTATAATGTTTCTTCATCCTTCAATAAATCGAAAGATGCTCTAAATCGGGTTTAAAATTTAAATTCTATTGCCAGATTCAGATTACTTAGATATTTTTCAATGTCATAAAAAAGGATTTATATGTCATGCATATCCGGCTCTAACCTTTCCACGAATAACCAGCAGCCAAATGTGAGTATCAAATACTATAATGGAGTTGTTTATGAATGCAAAATTGAAGACAACGACTTGTCAAAGCTATCGTTGAAAATTTTTCCAAGTGCAATTCAATTTGAACGAAAATTCAGTGCTATAGAATTAAAAGGGATTTCATTAAGCCCAGAAATACTTTCTTCAAACGAAAAAATTAAAAATCTTATCAGACAACTTACTAAAGTCGATTCCTCTATATCTCCTCAATCTTCGAACTCCCCTTCTAGTCAACCTATCATTAACCTGATTCAAAAGGCATTTGCAGAGCCTCCACATGCTTTATTTCAATATAAATTAGGAGAATATCTACTCGATAAAATACCAGAAAGTGAATGTTATGCCTTTAATAAGTCCTTTAGTGAAGCATTACCCGATTTTGATGACGAGAACAATTATGATTTTCTGAAGAAAACAAATCGGGATAAAGCAATTGAGCTTTTCAGGCGTTCAGCAAATTTAGGATTTGCTCAAGCCCAATACCGATTATCGTTGCTGTTAGAAAAAAGTGAGGAAGCCGGTATCTATTTTTATGAATCTTTAAAACAAGGATACTGGGAAGCTATCAAAGGTTTTCTTTTTTTGGACGCTTTCGATTGTGGAATGTTTGATTTCTTTGAGATCATTTGGAAATTCAATTCGGAGACACCTATTAGGAATATTTGGGAAAAAGTGCGGGAGCTTATGCTTCAGTATCAAGAGATCTTGAAAACAAAACAAACTTCTCTCACTGACAAAAAAAGCGAGACAATATCCAGAAAACTTCTTGCTCTTGATAAGCAATTTCAACTATCAAGTAAAATTTTAAAAATACAGAACCTTTCAAACCAAGATATACGTTCTCAATTAGTTGCCATACATCTGCTATATATTCTGCTAAAACAAGAAGGGATTCCTGATGATATTTCCCTGTATTACCCACTGTTACTGCAAAAAGAATCTTCCTACATCAGTCCACTCGATTTTATGAATGCAGCCTATTTTGCTGCTAGCATGGGTCTTGAGGAAGTAAGCCATTCGCTGATGAAATGCGTCGCAGAAGAACCCAATGTATGTTCACTTAACCTATATTTTGAGCTTGCAAAAGCAGCCTTTGAAAAATCATTAATTAGTATAAATGATCAATCATTAAAGGAAGAGGATGGCATTGATGAATGCTTCGATCCTGATCATGTACAAAGAGCCGAATCGTATATCAAGAAAATAGATCATCAAGCTTTTAGAGAATATGCATATATTCATTTAGCACATCTCTCTGCTCAAAGTAATGCTCCCGATAAAGAAAAGATAACTAAAGATTTTATCCGAAAATCAGGTTATCCTGAAGATCTAGCCTATTATTGCCTAGCCAAAGCTATTTATAAAATAGCAAGCAAATTACAGGGTGAAGAACGATCCCGCGTCGTGAAAGAGATCGATAAATTCCCTCAGCTACCTACCTGGACGCGTAATTTTATAAGCTATGAAAAAATTAAACTTGATATTAATGAAGATCAACTTGCTGAAACCTCACGGGCAAAGTTATTTTCTAATATCACTGAATTTATGTTTCACATCAATCTTTCAGGGGGGGAGTTTAATAGTGATGAAGAGTGGGATAAAGAAAGGCTAAAGGTGTATATTTTATCGATAAAAAAAATTAAAGAGATATTTGAGAAAGATTCTTTTGAGGAACTACAAAAACAGCTCGGCTCCTCTTTAAATCAATTACCAAACAACATGCGTCAAAAATTCACGGAGTCAATGACGGAATTAACAAAAAACCTAGAAAGATTTGGTAAAGACATCAAGGAAGAAAAAGATCCTATTCAGCAACTAGAACAGATTTTCGTATCTTTAAAGATTCTAATATGGAAAAGGGAGCCTTTTGCTGATCTAGTTTTTTTACAGACGTTAATCCTTATTGTTAAGACTTCTTTGATAATTTTAGAGCCAGAAAATGTGATTTCCCTTGAGCCTTTAGTAAGTCTTGAAAAAGCATTAAATCAATATATAAAATCTCACCAGGAAATAAGCCGCGCTCTTGAGCCACCAATCAAAACTGTTTTTTTTTCCATCTATGCTGATATTTTTATGCAAGGACAATTTAAAAAGTACTTTGCATTAAATCTATGGCCAAAAATATCACTGATGTCTAATAGAAGAAAACATATTCATCTATTCGAAAAAATAATAGCCAACCAAGAAATTTCACGTTCATCTACACAGATAGATGCCGTTAATCCTAAAAAAAATTCCCCGGATCAAAAACTCGTCAATTATTACAAAATAGTTAAATTAATCTCAGATGATACTGTCCAATGGATCAATGAATTATGTAAAAAAATTCAGCAATTTATGAAAGAACTTCCGGAATATGGAGAACCTCCGGAAAGATTTTCCGTATTTTCTATGGGTTCCCTTGTCCGACATGAAAGTGGATTTTTTACTGATTTTGAAGTGGGGATTATTTTAGAAAAAAATTCTCTATCAGCTCAGAAATATTTTCAGGAATTTAGTCAAAGATTAGCGGATGCTCTATATCTTTTAGGCGAGCATCCTGATTTAGGTGGGAAAGGGGCTCACTTGGACATTGCGGATAATGCCCCACCGCACAAAAGATTCGCTTTCAGAAGATTAGCTGAAGAGCAGATCTCAGATAAAATGCGCAAAGCCATAGGCCAAAGACAAAAGGGCGATTTTCCTGTAGGTGGATCTAGAGTTTTCTTATTAGAATATAGATCCTTTGCTGAATTGTTCAAGTATGGATTTATCGATTCTTTGGATGATAAAGGTATTCCCGAACTAGACATCCCATCCAAAGACACTATCCTAAAACTTGCCAATGATATTCTAACTCCGAATCCCTGGACTGAGGATATATTTAAGGGCGAATATTTAGAAAACCTGACCCAAAAAAAGAAAGACGAGCTCAAGGCTTACAATGAACAATACCATAGAGAAAATACTAATAAAGAAAAAGAAGCAATTCAACGGTTGATTTTCCAATTCATGATAAAAAAAATCAAAAGAAAAATGATGAATGAATTTATTGGAGAATCCAGTGATTCATCAATGAAAAAAAGAGCAGCCTCTTTTGCAAAACAAATATTAAAACCTTTTAGTTCAAAAGAGATTCAAGTGGCAAGATCGGTGCCTGAATTAGGCAGAAATATCATGTGCCTATACAGCTTTAAAAAGGATAGTAACGAGCCTACCATTTTTGAAAGGTTTATTTATGAAAGAAACAAACATTTGAATGCTGAAACTCCTCAGGGTTTTATACAGGGCCAATTCATATCTTATAAAACAATCATAGAATTACTCAATCAAAAGGTGACTTCTACTGGCTTACTGACAGAAACTGTTAAAAATAAAACGGGTGGTGAATTGCCCAAAAAGATTGATTTAAAACGTCAGTTTTATAGGATTCCGGAACAGATTTTGACGGGACTTTACTGGTACTATAAAATAGATTTTTCTGAAGATGATATTCAGAATACTGAGTCTATAATAAGTAAATTATTTAACGAAAATATTATTTCAGAAGAAACTCATAAAAAATTTTTATTTATCATGAATATTTCCATCAAATTCAGATTACAGCAGCAAATCGAATTGAAAGGCGATTGCCATGATGTCTATTTTGATGAAAAAACTTGGGAAAAAGAAATAAAAGAAATCGACCAGAAATTATCGGAGTCGAAAACCAAAAAAGATAAATGGGAAAGCATTTTCAAAAGTACTAATAATGATAATAACGAATATACAAATGAGATAAAAATTTATAAAGAGCTCGAAAAGAAAAAAGACTATTTAATAAAAGTTGGACCTGACTGGTTTGCGAAGATCCACCTAACAAAAGAAAGAAAAAAAAGAGAGGAAGAACTTTTCATAAAAGGGTTCAAAGTATTGCGAGAGATTGTGGAAATGACCCAAATTTGGATTACCCAAATTAATGCTGGCGAAAATGGGACTAAGGCCTTTGGCGGCGCCGATATTTCCGATCTAACACGCAAAAAAAGATCCCAAACAACCTCTTCTCCCCCATCGGAATTAGAAATATTACAGGAGACGACTGTTTTGTAAATTCTATACTGCAGCTGATTTTCCACACTTCGCTTTTGAATTTGTTTAGAGATGACAACCGTCTCTTACTAAAGGATAGTCCAGGAAATTATGATTTTACATTGGATAGTAACCGCAGAGATCGAGTTGCTAAGGAGAGGAAAAAAAGAGAAGCTGCTTATAATGCCTTTAAGAATTTTGTGAAAAATTATACCAATACCGCTCAAACTAAAGTTTGCCCAGGACCTAGTCTATTAAGAGGTACAATTGCAGAATTAGGCGAAAAAAACCAGCATCTTAAAAAGGGCCAACACGATTGCGCGGAGATTCTTAATGTGTTTGGAGACTGTTTTAATAAAAATGAATATTTTTTAAAAGTTTCGATAAAAACCTCTCCTGATATCCCCGCTGAAGAAAATGAAAATTCAGAAAATCCCGAACCAAATAGTTCAGAATATACTGAAATTGATGAAACACATAGATGCATACAAAAAGACGAAGAACTCTTTATTCTTCCATTACCCATGGGATCAGCAACGAATTTTCAGGAATGTTGGGATGCCTATTTTAAAGAGGAGACAATAAACGACTGTAAGTTCATCTATCATGGGAAGCTATATAATAGAGACGCGAAAAAGGAAACCAAAATCTCCCTACCCCTTCCTACAAAAGGGTTGTTAATTTCTTATAATCGCTTTGATTCCATAATGAAAATTAAATCCAAAATCAAGCTGGAGGAACTAAAGGCTAATCTAGGCGGCTCTGATTTTCTCTTAAAGGGATTTGTCGTTCATCATGGTAACTCGAAAAATAGTGGACATTATATAGCCTGTTGTTACTGCAAAAAAGAGGAAAAATGGTATGAATTCGATGACGCTGTTTGTTCGCTTCTCACAGAGCCAGATGTTAAAGACAAAGTTCAAGATGCATATGTTCTGTTTTTTGAGCCCTCTATTAGTTCCTAAGAACAAGATTGGAAAAACAAGTACTTAGGTTAATTTTGCCAGTCTCGTCTCTAGCTGTTATCAAAGCCCTCGGGATTAAAATCAAGGTGCATGGAAAAGAGGTTGGATTATATGAATTATCTGAAGGCATTGCTTCAGGTGAGATAGAAAAAAGAATAAAAATTTCATATTGCAAAGCCTTGCAATTTAGTGGAACAGACATTATAAGCATGTTCCCAGCTTGAAATCATAGTTTTCATTTGAAATTTAGGAGAAGATTTATATGGCATCAATAGGTCAATATGCATTTATTCCGCCCTATATAGAAAATAAAATTTTGGATCATTACACTTCGGAACAAAAAAAATTTACCTCGGATAAACAGAAATTAGAATCACAAAGATCTTCTATGCAGAAAACCAAAAGCATAAGAGATTTTCGTTCAGACACAGTGGAAGGGTCATTTGATCTATCTAAATCACTTAAAGAATGTGAATATCAAACAGAAAAATTAGAACTTTCTGTTGCCAATCCGAGTCTAATAGAAGTTTGGGACAGTTCAAAAAAAACCACCAAACTGGTCTATTCCAATCGAAAAGGTCGCTTCCAGCCAGACAAAACTGCAGAATTATGCTTTGACAACATGCAAAAAACCGATCGATTTTGTAGAGGAATATTTTCCAAATTTCCGGTTGATAATACGGAAAAGCTTATGAAATCTTATATCCATGATCCATCTGCTTATAACAACGCATTTTGGGATCCGAGCAAAGAAAGTGTTTTTTTTGGAGAAGTTGATCCTCTCATTTTTAATCCGTTTGTCGAAAACCTTGACGTGACTGCTCACGAATTTGGCCATGCGATCACTCATTATACATCGAACTTAACCTATTGGGGTCAAAGTGGAGCACTTAATGAAGCCATGTCGGATATTTTTGCCATCCAAGTTAAACATTATCAAAATTTAACAATGGCAGCCAGCCAGGATGCCAATTGGTTTATTGGCGATGGTCTCATAAAAAATGATAGAAAGGTGGGTGCTCTTCGCTCAATGAAAGAGCCTGGCACGGCTTTCGAAAATGATACATTAGGTAAAGATCCTCAGCCTACACATATGAATGATTATATTTGGACTTATGACGATAATGGCGGAGTTCATTTAAATTCCGGCATTCCTAACCGCGCCTTTTATTTGGCGGCGATTGCGATAGGAGGATATACATGGGAAAGGACAGGAAAAATTTGGTACAAAACACTTCTTGAATCAGACAAGAACGATGATTTTTGTAAATTTGCCGAACGCACATTAAAGGTCACCAAAAGTTTAGGCTATAACGATTATATTTATCAATTCGTTGCGAATGCATGGTGTGACGTTGGTATCGATTTAAGGAAGACTTCAACCCCTGTAAATTCCGATTCTATTAATCAATCCCTAGGACCTTTTGGAAAATATACAGTGTTAACAAGAAGTAGCACGATTTTGGCCATAGGAATCGGAACTTATCTTGTTTCCAAAAAAATATTTAAGTTTTAAACGCAACTGCAAGCTGCCATCTAAAAGTGTTTATCTCCTGAATTTTGTAGATTTATTGAACTATGATCAGGGGGTTATCAGGAGAGAACAACATCCTGATTGCTCATTTTATGTTGTTTATGAAAGAAGCTTCCTTAAAAGAAGCTTCCTTAACTGTGAAGATAGTCTCGGACATATATTCATCCATTCTAACATGATAACAAGTCTTTTGAACGAGTTTCCTAGAGCCGCGAATGCGGCAAAAGCATGTAGCCACAGCGTTCAGCCTGTGGTAAAATCAGAATTAAACATGAGCCGCGCTAGCCGCGACAGGAAGAGTCCCTTGAGTACATTCACAAAACTAACATATCACGTCGTGTTTAGCACAACATAGCGCCACACCAAATACCTGCTTACATATGGTAATCCTTGCATGGCTAACGTGAATTTTGGATAAGGAATGAAGTCAATTTTTTAGAGATCTTCTTTCAGATTTTAAATTTTTTTTGAAAACATTTGCCCAAGAAACTAATGGCAAGAAAAAATTTTTAAAAAGGAAGAAAGGATCAAGGAATAGATATTATCCAAAACTCGCGTTGACTAAGAATCTAACACCTCTCGGGCTCTTTGGAAGATTATTTTTGATTTTCTTTGGATCATAGCCCAGTCGTAGTCTTTTAAGATTTTACGATGAACAGCGTATGCGTATGCTCCCCCTTCTTGAAATGTTAGGATTTTATTTAAGTAAGCGGCTAATTCTTTCACTAGATCGTCAATATCATGTATCAAGGGAGTTGATTCACTCAGATTCTTTCTAATAGAGCTCCACTCACGTAAAGAATCTTTAATCCAGAAGTCACATGGGTACTCTTCCCAAGAGACATCAGAGTTAGCCCAAATTTTTTCTTGCATTTCCGGATTCGCAAAGAACTTAACATACTCTAAAATGAATGCAAACAAACTAACAGGCATATCTCCCATATGAATCCTCTGATTTTTATCTATTTTTCAATCTTTCTAATAATTCTGCAGCTATATGTTGAATTTCCATCCACTCTGGATGATTAATCAGAGATAACACGTTATGTGTCCTCCCCCACGAGTAATCAAAATCGTCTACTTTCTCGTATAATTCTCTTAAATGTCGTTTATTTTCTTGATCTATGTCTCCCTGCTCCACCGAAAGCAAAAAATCACAAATTTCAGAAAAATTAAAGAACCATTTAGAATAGGTACTTTCCCCGTTAGGGTTATTCCAGGCTTGCTCTTGATATATACGATTGGCAAGTTTTTCAACTGAAGGAATAAGCCTTTTCTATTATATCTCGGATACAGGCTGTGACATAAGGACGGAGAGCATCTAATATTTCCTTCGCTTTCCGTTGAATTTCCACCCAATCTGGATGATTGATAAATGAGTGAATATCACGATCCGCACTCAAGTAATATTCCTTTACCATCTTATACAGCTTTTCTAATGATTTCCTATTTTTTTCATCTAATTTGTCCCCTTCGTAGGTAGCTTACAAATCTGAAAAAAACCTTCAAGAGTTTCTTCATAAGAATCTACAAATTAGGGTCCAGTTTGTTCACCCAAACTCTTTCTTGATATTCTGGATTAGCTAATATTTCAAGTTCGGGGATAAGCAATGCTTTTATAATAACAACATTCATCCTATTGAACATGATATAAGTGTCCTTTCTTCTGCTCATCAATAAAGCGCGACTCCATATATTTTCTTGCTTCCACGTAATCGAATCTGTTTAATTTATAAATTTTTTACACGGAGTTACATACCAATCCAAGGGGTTTCTAAGAACGTGGCCGATTCAAGATGCACATCGGTTTTATTCTCGCCGTTGACACCTTACCTGTTGAAGTATAATAACCACGAGTTCCTTTCACTTGTACAAAAGGCGCAGGTTCATCTGAATGATAAGCGATTCGTGTAGAATAATAATGATGTTCTTTGTGTCTGTATAACATACCCCCTTGAGTTTCTGAGAGAGTCCATTCATGACATTGGCAGGTCACACTTCGAATGTGATTAATGATTGATTCATTAATTTCCTTGAAACCTAGGAATTTACGTATGAACTTCAAATCATCTAAGCTAAACCAAAAATTTTCAAAATACTCACCAGCCAATTTATCGATCTGTTGCTGATTAATAAGCTTCTGTTGCTGGTTAATAAGCTTTTTCGAGAATGTCCATATGCTCACTATCTTGCTGATTGAAAAAGAGTTTGTCTTTAAAGTATTTTGCTATGAGTTTCGATCGATTATGGTAAACAACATAAACTTCATGATAGATTTCGTCCTCATATTCGAATCTTGGCTGCATGACCTTAACAAACTCTTGGTTATCTTCTGGATTGAAATAGAGAAGACCTAAGTCCTCTTTAAGAATGAGTATTTTCCAATTAGCTGGTATGTTTTTTGGCCTTTGAAAAGGATCCTGGCTATTTGTGAAAAGCTTTTTAAGCTCTTCCATAGCTTGATCATGGGTATCAAAAAGCTGTTCTTGATCGATAGTTTTCATCACAAAAATTCCCGCTCAATTAAGAAAAAAATGGTAACATTCAATTTTTTTTGTGACAATAAAAAATGTTAAAACTTTCAATAGAACATCTACATTTAGGGTGATGTAAAACGATTATTCCCTAAAAGACATTCATACCCATTGTGATTGAATAAAATCTTCGCCCTTTATGATAATCTATACTTAAAATGAAAGCGGGTGATGAGGCTCGAACTCACGACATTCACCTTGGGAAGGTGACACTCTACCAACTGAGTTACACCCGCAAATTGAGAGCTAAGAAAGAGTGACTATAAAATCTTAATGAATTTGTCTCAATCCTAAAGTATTACATTAAAAATGCTCTTGATTATTTTTTTAAATTTAAAAATCTAAAGTCTGGACTGTCTAGAATAGGAGAAAATCATGATTTGGCAATTACAACAGGGGCCTTAACAAGCCTTAAGGTTTGCTATCAAAGGGTTCCCAAATGATCAAACAACCTGTAATGAAAACGCATGGATTATCTTTGCGGAACCCACAGGGGTGCAAAGCGAGCTAAAGCTCCGACAATCCAAAGCCTTCGGCGGAGTTTTTGGTTTGTGTTTTTTTATAGCTGAATTAACTTTTTTCGCATTCTTAATACTTCGTCGAAGGCTTTGGATTGTCTGTGCTTTAGCACAGCTTTATTTAAAACTTTTCGAGCAAAGGGAATGTGATATGAAAAATCATGTCAAATTACTTGTTAATCTACCTAATCTTGACTAATTCCCCACACAATGGATGCCAAAGACTTCAATAAATTAAACTCTACAGTTCAAATCACTCTCGTCATTACTATGCACATTTTTCTGAAAATGCAAGAATGTTAGGCTTGACTCCAATCCTAAATTAATTTTAAGCTGTTCTTTTCCAAAAAGGAGGGGTTCTCTCATGAGCCATTTAAACCGCTTCGCTGTTATATTTATTATTCTCATTTTTAATTTTTCGATTCAATTGCATGCTGATGCTAAAAAATTGAAAACAGATCGCTATTATAGAAAATTACAAGCTATCGAATTCGAGGGTAATGATGCATTTATTTCCTTAAGCGATGGTTCCGTTTTCAGATGGATACCACAAGAATTTGAAAAGACAATGTTAAGTCCATGGAAAAAAGAGGATATAATCGAAATCGATATTCATTACGATAAAGAAGGTTTAATTTTGTTCAATTCATTTTGTGATGTTATTTACAGCCCGCAAGTTACATTAATTGACAGATGCGTAAATATGCTTCCAACTATCCAGAAAATAACTAAGATTAGAAATAAGAACTTCAGCAATGATGTTTATAATTTATTTATATTCTTAAGTGACGGCTCTTGTTGGAAAAAAGATTACTGGACCTCTTATTCTGGAGAATGGGAAGTTGGGGATCGTGTGATTGTTAATGCTTCTCCTGGTACAACATATGGAATTTTGATTAACCATACTCTTGCACTAACACCTTATTATGATAAAGCAGATTGGTTTTGTGATTACAGTCCATGATAGCATGGGTGCATTTATCAAATAGAGGTCAAAATAGGTTATGCAAGAGGTCTAGTATTTGTTATCTCAAGCTATAAAAAATGCCTACTGGGTACGAAGTAACAGATGAAAAAAACACACGTAAAACCAACGAATTGAAAGAGCGTCTTCTTTTTATCTAACCTTCGATGCCAAGGAACAAAGAACAAAAGACCAAGAAGCCCTTGCCAAGGGCCAATGATCCAATTACTAATGGCCTAGAACAACCGCAGAGCCGCAAATTCATTGCTCTCTGGACCATAAAGGAATGTATGTGGTCATCTGTTCTTTTGATTTAAAAATTTTTTATTGAATAGAGCAGTATTTAATTTTAAATCCCAAAATAGTACTTGCAGGTTTACAATCATTTAAAGAATTCTCTTCCGCCACTAAGTCTATTAAATCGTATTCTTCTAGTTGCTGCGGGGGTCTATCTTCTACCCTTTCTTTTCCTTTTTTGCTCGAGATCATTTAACTCATTTTGTTGCCAAAGGGCTAACTGCCTAAGGCTTCTTCTTTCATTTCTTAGAGTTTTGTTTCTTGCGGCTAATTTATTCCTTTTTCTTTCTGTTTGCGTTAACTCATCCTGGATTTGTTGGCTCCTAATACGTTCTTCAACTATCTGATTAAAATTGGGCTGATTGGCAACATTTTCAAGAGTTTTTTTGTTTACCGATGATAACACTACACGATCAAATATAAAACACGCTGTACTTGCAATAATACCAGCGGAAACACTTAAAACAGCACTTGTCAAAAGAATTTTAGCACCTTCATAATATAAACCAGCTTTATAGTGCCAAACTATCATATAATTCTCCCTTTCTTCAGGGGTCATTTGACTAAAATCCTTCTTAGGTAATTCTAAAGACTGATCTCCAAAATAAAGTATCGCTCCACCTACTGCAATCCAAACTATGCCGATTCCAGCTGAGCCAAATATGATCCAAGTTTTTCTGACTTCATTGCCTGTTATTTCTAAACATTTACAAGCTCGGTCAACTACAGCTTTCAATGCCAGCCCGGCTTGTTTCAGCATCATCCATAAAACGGGTATAGCCATTTGCCAGCACCCGCCCAGCGGCTTCTGCAACATTCATTACTCGCGTGCCACCATTTTGAACGCTAGTCAGTACATTATAAGATCTTATAATTTTGCAATTTTATAGCGTGTATGATCTTTGATGTTATCCAAACATTAAAACGTATTCATGAACTCTGCAGTAGCTATGCAAGATATTTAAACTGAGAAAAAACATTTTTCTTGTTTAAAAAATAGTGCATTTTTATAATACCCATACTTTAGTCTCTGCGGGTGTAGCTCAGGGGTAGAGCATCACGTTGCCAACGTGAGTGTCGTGAGTTCAAATCTCATCACCCGCTTTTTATCTAAGGGTAAGGTTCAAAGGTTTAGGGTAAAAGAATTTTCCCGATCCTTTCCGTATTAACCCTTATATTCCTTTAATTATGAGGTATTTTCGTGACAACGTCCCAACAAGAATTCAAAAATGATAACCTTCATGTGATTGCCTCTCGGGAACCCGGCTCCAAAATTAAACTCCAGATTACTGTAACTCCCCTAGCTGCAAATGCTGCCTATAAGAAAGCCATTAAAAATATCAATAAAGAAGTCAGCATGCCTGGCTTTCGCAAAGGCAAAGCTCCTGAAAGCTACATCATTGAAAATTATAAAACACATATCGACCAAGAATGGAAAGATATCCTTGCCAATACAGCTTTTCAAGAATCTCTCGACTTAGTAAAAGTTTATCCCTTTGGAAAAAATAGTGTTCAACGCATGGATATGAAAGAAGCTTCTCCTGAAAAAGGGGCTACTTTAGTAATTGAATATGAAGCTGAACCTGAAATACCCGAAATCAAGATAGATGAATTGACCATAAAAAATGTGCAAAAAACATCTGTGACCCCAGAGCGCATTCAGGAAGTCCTGACGCAAATTCAACTATCTAACGCTCAATGGGAAAACGTAGCTGACCAACCTATTAAAGAGGGCGACTATGTTGACTTAGATATCGATAATCTCGATGAGGGTTTCGAAATATGCAAGGGTTCTCGTTTTTCAGTAGAAAAAGGTAAAATGGGATCTTGGTTAGTCGATCTTCTTGTAGACAAAAAGGTCAACGATGTTGTGGAAGGAACCAGTGAACTCGACCACACACACTCTGAAACCTGTAATGATCCTACACACAACCATGAACATGATAAAGAGTTTAAGCCGACACGCTGCCGCATTACGATCAAAGGACATCAAAAAGCCAATTTACCTGCTGTGGATGATGCACTTGCTGCAAAAGTGGGTGCTCCTAATGTAGAGGAACTCAACAAACGCATTGTTCAAAGTTTAGAAAAAAGTGCCGAAGAAATTGTCAAACAAAGGCAACGTCAGCAAATTGAAGATGAACTCGTTGAAAAATATCATTTCGACATTCCACAATCACTCACTAAAGAAGACAAAAAAAATCGCATTTCACATGCTTTAAGTCATCTTTCGCGCGAGGGAGTGAGTCAGGAGGACTACGAAAGAAAAGCAAAAGAAATTACTGATAAAGTCACACAAGATCTTGATAATGCCTATCGTTTATATTTTATTACAAATAAAGTAGCCATTGACCATCGGTTAGATGTTTCTCAAGAAGAAATCATGCAGGAATTCATGAAACAAATGGTCAATCAAGACTCGTCTGTCATTAATCAAAATATGGATCCTCAAGAAATACGTTCAAGACTTTATAGCTACCTAATCACCCAAAAAGCCAAAGATTTGCTCGTTGAGAAAGCTCGGCGCATTGATTAAAACTTGACTTGTAGTTAGCTCTCGCTCTATAAGTGTGTTTTGATTCTTTACAAGGAAAGAAATACTATGTCAGAAGAAAGACCTAAAAATTCTTTAACACCTTATGTAATCGAAGATACAGGACGTGGCGAACGTTCGATGGATATCTTCTCTAGGCTCCTTAAAGATCGAATTATTTTCATCGGAACTGATATTACCGACCATATAGCCAATGTGGTTGTTGCGCAGCTTCTTTTCTTGCGAATGGAAGATCCTAAAAAAGATGTTAACATCTACATTAACTCCATGGGCGGCTACATTAGCGCCGGTCTTGCCATCTATGATGTATTACAGTGGATGGGCTGCAGAGTTAATACTTACTGCATAGGCCAAGCTTCTTCTATGGGTGCCCTACTTTTAGCTGCGGGCTCTAAGGGTCATCGTTATGCCTTGCCAAATAGTAGAATTATGATCCATCAACCCGTTGGCGGTGTGGGAGGAACTTCGGCTGATGTAGCCCTCCAAGCTAAAGAGATCATCTATTTGAAAAGAAGAATTAATGAAATCATGGCGGAAGCCACAGGCCAAAGCATAGAAAAAATCGCACAAGATTCCGAACGCGATTTCTATATGAGTGCTTCAGAAGCTAAAGAGTATGGCTTGATTGATGAAGTCATCGCCCCCAAAAAACTTGTTACCTAAGGAAGTAAAGATGACTAAAAAATTTACTCCTGCTAAAGAAGTTATTTCCTGCTCTTTCTGTGGCCGTTCAGAAGAAGCTGTGGAAAAACTTATTTCTGGACCCAGTGTATACATTTGCGATAAGTGTGTGCGTCTTTGTTCAGGAATTTTAGATAAGAAAAAGACTCATAATTATGAGCTAAAGCTCTTTAAACCCAAAGAAATTAAAGATCGCTTAGATGAATACATCATAGGTCAAGAAAGTGCTAAACGCACGATAGCCGTTGCTGTTTATAATCACTATAAACGCATTCGTTCCTTGAATAAAGAAGCTTCCGAAGGTAAAGTCGATTTTAGCAAGTCCAATGTTCTTCTTTTTGGCCCTACAGGTTCAGGGAAAACGCTTATCGCTAAAACCCTTGCCACAATTTTGGACGTGCCCTTTACTATAGCCGATGCAACTACATTGACTGAAGCGGGTTATGTCGGAGAGGATGTTGAAAACATCATTCTTAGGCTATTGCAAGCTGCTGACTATGATGTGGCGAAAGCTGAACAGGGTATTATTTATGTAGACGAAATAGATAAAATTAATCGCACGACTGCCAATGTATCCATTACTCGGGACGTATCTGGCGAAGGTGTTCAACAAGCTCTATTAAAAATTGTTGAAGGCACAGTCGCTAATGTTCCACCCAAAGGTGGGCGTAAACATCCCAATCAGGAATATATTAAAGTCAATACAGAAAATATTCTCTTCATTGTAGGGGGAGCCTTTGTCAATTTAGACAAAACCATTGCAAAGCGCTTAGGGAAAAATACAATTGGTTTCGCCACAGGCTCTAAAGAAGTCATTGATCCCAATAAAAAAAGTCTTCTTTTAGCTAAAGCAGAACCGGAAGATTTTATTCAATTCGGCATGATACCCGAATTTATCGGCCGCTTTAATAGCATCGCTAATTGTAATGAACTGACTCTTGATGATTTGACTGAAATCCTCACCAAACCTAAAAACGCTGTTGTTAAACAATTTGCTTCTATGTTTGAGCTCGAGGGTGTTAAACTCATTTTTACTGATGAAGCTTTAAAAGCCATCGCCCAAAAAGCAACGGTAGCCGGAACTGGTGCACGTGCCTTGCGTATGATCTTAGAAAATACTATGAAAGATCTTATGTTTGATGTTCCATCCGATAATACTATTGAAGAAATTATTATTGACAAGG
Organism: uncultured Alphaproteobacteria bacterium; assembly: GCA_963849895.1. Classification (GTDB taxonomy): domain Bacteria; phylum Pseudomonadota; class Alphaproteobacteria; order Micropepsales; family Micropepsaceae; genus Rhizomicrobium. The sequence goes on along the minus strand of CAWKIU010000002.1, from coordinate 351,807 downwards.
AAAGCATCACTGAAAATAAACTCCCTGTGATTAAACGACGCACAGCAGAAAAAATCGCCTAGAGGCGCGAAAGCTGAGTTTTTCATTCGGATACTAAGCACTGTGCCGAAGGCTTTGGAGTGTCGGTGCTTTAGCGCCGCTTTTATAATAGACCTCTTGCGTAATTAAGGTTCTTGCTTTTACAGGTTTCGTGGCATAAAGCGGCGCTAAAGCACCGACACTCCAAAGCCTTCGGCGAGGTTATGATTTGTGTGTTTTAGGAAGATTTGTTTTCGGCCATGTTAAGTTAAATCGCACACCTTAGCCGAATACATATGGATTTCATTCCTCTAACATTTCCCATACAAGAATATCGCGAAGATTATGCACGCCTGATACCCCCACAATTTCAAAGCTGTCTTGACGGTAAAGATCCCTTTGAACTCCCTTCCCTTCTTATCGGCATAGGCATTTTGAAAGATCAGCATCCGATTGGTATTAGTATAGCTTGTGTATACAGGAAAGTTCATGCTGCCCATATTCTCGTATTTAACATCGAAAATCTTGACGCCCATGAGGATGCTGCACGACAACTTTTACGATTATTAGACCAGCAACTTTTAGAAAAAAACATTCTTATAGCCACTTTCACCTATCCACAGAAAGAGGATGTTTCATCCATTATTGAAAAGATTTTTATTGAAAATCATTGGCAAGGTCCTCAGCTTAAAATGATTGAATGTCTTTTTATAAGTGCCGATTTTAATCCCACATGGTTGCACAATAAAATTGACTTGGACTCGGAATACGAAGAGTTTTTGTTTAAAGATATCACTCAAAAAGAAAAAAAAGAACTCATCCATCGCTTTGAACAAATGACTCTTTCCCCTTCCATATTTCCTTTTGGTCGAGAGAAAAATCTCATTGAATATAAGAATAGTTTAGGCTTACGTTATAAGGGAAAAGTCATTGGCTGGATGTTAACTCATCGAATAAAGCCAGATACCATTCGTTACTCTGCTCTATATTTAGACGAAGAATTTCGACACACAAGATATTGGTTTAAATTGCTTATTGATGCAATAAAAATTCAGAAGAGCCTGGCCAATGCAAAGTATGCCTTTTTAGAAATTAATCTGGAGCAAATCTCAAAATCCTGGCTAAAATTCATTGAAAGAAAGCTATTTCCTCAAGCTTGTAAAATTATGCATATCAATATGTTTTGGAAAAGTTTCAAATAAACTCACAAAAAAAATCACAACTGTTTTGCAAAATATGATGACAAAATTCTTGACCATATTTTTCATTTTAGTTATTCATTAACATAATGATTTATGCAGACATAGGCATAATGAGATAAATGGAACCCTAAATAAAATACAAAGGAGATATATAGATAAATAAATGAAACGCTAAATAAAACATAACGTAAGGAGATATATTTTATGTCATCAATCCAAACAGATGTTTATTCAATTATTCCTCCATATATGCAGGAAAATATAGCGCAATATTTTGATGATAATTCTTTAACAATTGAATCTCAAAGTCAAAAAAATGCTCTTTTTCAGATTAGAACTATTAGAAACATTACAAGTAAAGCGTTATCTACTTCCCCGAGTGTCGTGTTACCTTACAAAGAGGAAGCCCCAATAGAAGTATGGGATGGTTCCAAAAAACCCAAAGAAATATTTGTAAGTCGTACAATATCAAATTTGAACAAGAAAGATAATTCGAACAAGAACGAGCTAGTAGAGAAATGTTATCAACATATGGGGGATTTTGATCTTTTTTGCCAAAAGATACTCCAACGATATGCTGTTAATAACTCTACAAAAGCTGTAAAATCAGTTTTATTTTCAGATCACATAGCAGCATACAATAATGCTTTTTGGGATCCAAATGAGGAATGTGTTTATTTTGGAACCTATAATATTTTTAATCAACTGTCTAATAATGAAGATGTTATAAAACATGAATTTGGCCATGCGATTACGCAATATTCCTCTAATTTAACTTATTGTAATCAAAGTGGTGCACTTAATGAATCGATTTCCGATGTGATTGCAATCATGGCAAAACATTTTAAAAATAATACACTTGCTCAAGAAGCTACTGATGTTGATTGGCTTATAGGTAATGAAACCATTGCTACAGGAACTCTTGTATTTAAAGATTCATCCAATAAAATTGTCAAACATTATACGTATGATAAGGCAAATGGTACAGCTTTACGTTCTTTTAAAGATCCAGGAAGTGCTTATAAAAATCATCCTGCACTAGGCACAGATCCTCAACCAAAGGATATGCGAGGTTTTGAACTGATGGGCGATGATAATGGGGGTGTTCATATTAATTCGAGCATTCCTAACCATGTTTTCTATACGGTATCTACTAAGCTGCTTGAAGGATGTTGGAAAAAAGCAGGAATGATCTGGTACAATACCGTTCTTAATGCAAAAGCAAGTGATGATTTCCCTACTTTTGCTTTCAAAACACTCAAATATGCTCAAGAGAATTATGGTGATGGTATATCTAATGTAGTAGGGCAAGCATGGCAAAGTGTAGGCGTGAATCCAAGAGATACTAAAGGGCATTATACACTTGGTGTTGCTAAGCAAGAGGTTCTTACAAATAGAAGTTAGCAATTACAATTTACGTTGTAGGAGGTATTTAATTTTATCAGGAGCAGCATCAATGCTGTTAAACAAGCTTGAATATCACCTTTAACTTAATAACAGTAAATATAAGTATAGTCACTTAAAAGAAGACTTTAAGTGGCTATACTTCGGTGAACATTTATCAATAATGAACTTAATAATTAATGGAGAAAATATGGCTATTCCACCCTATATGTCCAACAAAATAGAGTCTTTTTTTTCAAATATTAAAGATGAAGCGTTGCCTGAAGTACCTGAAATACAGGAAGGATCAAATAAAGAAATAGAAGGCGTTCCAAGTAAAGATGAAGCGTTACTTGAAGACAAGAAAGGATCAAATAAAGAAATCGAATGGGGGACTCTACGTGATCCGTTTGAAGCACAGAGAAGACCAATTAAAGAATACCAATGGGTTCTACATGGCGATGGCGCTTCACGTATACAAGAAGCGTTGTCTGAAGGACAGATATCATCAAATTTTCAAGAAGGACAGAAAGGATCAAATAAAGAAATCGAATGGGCTTTCCGTGAAGAGTTGCGTGAAAAGTTGTTCGAAGAACAGCCAGAGAAAGCATTAATCAAACGGGCACGTCCATATGAAGAATTACAGAAGGCATCAAATCAAGAAATCGAACGCGTTCGAAATGAATATGCTTCGAAGCTTAGAGGCCCCCATTGATACCTTTTACGCATAAGTTTATTTAACGCGAAGCGGTGGCGATGCGGTCACAAGATGCAAAATTCGTTTTTCAAAACTCTCTTTTCTTGCATCGCAAACGTTTCGCGGTTCAATCATTTATGATGTTTTCTATTGACTTATGCGCAAAAATATGTTTGCGGCTTTGCGTTGAATTTTTTACAATTTTTACAATCCCCCTCTATTTTTTTAATTCTATAATATGTTATACTATATTTTAGTAGATTATAAATTATAGATTTTCGATTTCTTTAATTTAAACTATACAACACTGTAATTAATAGTTAACATTTAACTATGACGTAATACAGGAGAAACGGTATGGTTAGTCCTTTACATGGCAGTAGTCCTCAGGCATCAGGTTTTCCTCTCAGTGGTTTTACATCAGGTATTTCGCTTAGTTCCATTGCATCCAGTGTTTCAAGTTCCCAAACAAGTTTTCATCCTAATGAAGAACTTTTTTCAGATACACTATCTAATGTTTCCGGAACGGGGGGATTGGTAATCTTTTCTGCCAATAATCCCAAAATTCCAAAACCTTCCCTTTTTTCTTTCATGGAAACAGTATCCCTGGCCAGTGTCACCAACAAGGATGATTCATACACAAACAGTTCAACGGTCAGTCGTGTGACTGCGAATTTCTATCGTAATTTTATTTTTAATGCCGCTCAACTCCTGAAAATTTTATTTAATATTCTTGTCATTCAAGAAGCCACTCAACTCATTATCGCATCCATGAATTCTCAAATCGGCAGCGAAAATCCCCTAATATCCTCCTATAATTCTGGTGTCGCTAGCGACAACGCTAATTCAACCACTATCAATAATGCCGCAAACACATTTAATACAGCTTACAATACATTTCAGGAACAAACGACCCAATACAATAATGGCCAAATTTCTGCTCAAGAGTATGCCCAAGATCAGGCAACGTACAATACTGCATTAGTGACGTATAACACTGCAGTAAATAACTATAATATCTACGCTGCGGGACGGAATGGGACCATTGATGCGTACAACAATTCTGTATCCGCTTATAATGCGCAAGTGGAGCAAAATAATAGCGCACTTGCCAGTATTAATCAGGAAAGGGCAGCGTTAGGTCTTCCTCCTATTCCTCTAGAACAACCTATTTCTTCAGTCCCTTCCCTAGCTTCAGCAAACACAGTGCCTCCAGCCCCAGCTACAGCACCTCCTCAAATCAATGCAACGACTATTTATTTAATCCCCCCTTATGCTCTACCATCTGATTTGGTAACAACCCTATTCCAAACTCTCATGCAAAATCCTATTATAGGGCAAATAGAGACCGGACTTAATCAAATACAAAATGTTAGACAATTTTCAGATTTCTACCTTCGCGTAAAAACATCTGTGTTTGCCCTACCAGCAGCTTTTTCATCACAATTTGCAACAAGTGATACAACGACAACAGGGACAAATAGCAGTGCCGGACTTGCAGCCATTTCAGGGTCTTTAGATCCATCCGTCGTAGATAGATTGCTCAATCAGGGTGCACAGAACGCCTATTACCAAGCTGCAAGCAGTGTTTTAAAGCCAGGAACTATTGATGTGACTATCTTAGCCTCAGCTTTGGCTTTAACTAACGCTTCTCTTTTTAGCGCCCAACAACTTTTGCAACTTCTAAAGGGTAGCACACAACAAGGCTTTAATCAGAACTCTATTGATGCCGCTTTAGAGCTGGGTTTAGCAAGCGTGTTATTGGATATTCTTTCTAAAAATACCTTAGAAAATAATGTCAGTGAAGACGAAAACAACGCTAATGCTTTACCTTTCCAGTCTACAGAAAATCTCAATCAATTAGCTACAGCTATAGGACTCTTCTCCCTGGGACTAAACTTGCCTGGTTTAGGAGCTCAAATTCTAGGCTTATCGGGCCTGAGCGACTCTGAACTTTTTAATTTAACTAGTAATGGAATTGGTTTTAACAATTTTATTTTTAATCCTTTCACACAAAATTTCGCCGCCTCTGAATTAGCTGCTTTGCTTATTCAAAATACTTCCGCATCGGCTAATCTTACTCCCTCTGAAGCTTTAACTTTGCAAAATAATGTGCAAGCCGCGCTTGTGCAAGCAGCCTCTGCTACTTCTCCCTTGGGGGGGTCTAACCAGTTTTTCAATAACTTATCCACCACTCTAGTAAGCAATGGCGTCACCGGTCCCCTATCTACAAACATTCAAGCGGCGGCATTAACCGCTTTCTTCGAACCCGCCTTTACTTCCCAAACAGGTTTTAGCAATAATTTACAACAATCTTTAATTAGCCAAGGGTTTAGTTCATCCAATGCCTTTCAACTAGCTTCTTCCATAGCCGGAGTCGCTCCAGGTACCTCATCCGATGCACTTCTAAATGTGAATAATATTAACACTCCTCTTTTAGCAGGGAATTTGGCTTATAATTTGCAGGCTGTGGGAGTCACTACCCCCTCTGATGTTGCCACTCAAGTCATTACAGCTTTTGCAAAAAATACACAAGAAGTCAACGAAGCCACACTTCGCGATAATCTAGTCCATGAATTGGAAGTGCAAAATTTGACGGCCGAACAAGCACGACGTGTTGTTGCGGGTACTGCGATCCCTCTAACGAGTCAAAATAATCCTCTCGTTTCTTCAGTAGCGACGCATACAATATCCCGAGATGCTTTGCATGCCCAATTGGTGTCTTCTATTGCTAATGTTTATAACCCCCTTATAGGGACGCAACAAGCCCAAGTTCAAGCTTCACAATTAGCAGATCAGATTGTAGGCCAAAACCCTCTTTCTTTAGTTAGTCTTGTCCACTCGCATTTGAATACACTTAAAAATCAACAAGATCAAATCTATTTCGACACCGCCATAGAAAATTTTCAAGCTAAAATTAAACCATCGATAAATTATATAGCCTATTACAACCAACTCGTCGATCCAGGGAAAAAATATTTGTATGCCAATAACCTGATGGAAGACCCATCTTCATCTACCGGTCCTGTAAAAATGGGAGGCACTAATCCTGCACTAGAGATAGCTGTATAATAGACCTTTTGGCCTAAGTATTCATTGAGTTTTAAAGTTTTTTTTAGTATAATTAATATAAAGGGAGTTCAAATTTATTAGTTGTAAATTCTTCAACTACTTAGGTCAGCTATTAATTTGCAATAGATAATAATTCCCTTTAATCAGCATCAATCCTTCGACAAAAAAAAGAAGGAGAATATTTTATGACCTTTACCACTCCTTATGTAAGCATAGACGGTATTCCTAGTGCTGTTCCTACACAATTAGAGTATACCAATGCCTCCGTGGCTTCTGCTTATTACAATTCTATTCTTGCCTTTGTCAATCTGATTGGCCTTTCAGCGACATCGGCTAATCCCTTCCCCGCCAACCAAATTTCAGCGGGTAATGTGTCTGCCATTAATAATGCGCTTCAAGAGCTGACCAATTTATCCAAATATGGGGTGATTACTACAAATTCGGGGCGAACTTTTTTCCCTAATCAAGTGGTGAGTGCTGGCTTTTTAAGCGCCTTAGGCCTTTCTTCCAAAGTTCCGCCCTCCGCAGGTAAATCTTCCTATCAGCTATCCTACGTAACAATGTCTATGGCTCAAGATTATGATACGATTTTACGTTCCTTAGGAGCCGTAGGGGTCAATGTTAATGCGGCAGGTAATAGCTCTCCTACTGTTAATTTAACGCAGCTTCAACAATGGCGGGATTTAGCCGTCCAAGTTTCGGCTATAGCAAATATTGTACAAGCTGCTGAATTGGAAGGCTACGGTGGCGCGCAAAATTTGCAAAACCTTATTGAAGTGGATTATGTACAAACCGGAAATGACCTGATTACCAACAATATGGCTCAATTAAACAGTGCTTTAAATGTCACGCAAAATATTTTAAATACACTGGCTCAACTACAAACCTTACATAACGAAGTGACCACTCGATCCAGTACCTTTACCATTTATGATACAACTACAGGCACATACCTCCAATTTAATTATCAAGGTCTCTATGGTGCCACAGGTCCTTCTGCATGGTCTCCTATTTATCAGGCGGCAGCTAGCGCTTATTTTAATTCCCCTGTTACACCCATTTTGATTTCAAGCATCGTACCTGGCCAACCTGGCTTTGTGTCCGCTTATCAGGAACTAGTGACTATCCGCCAAACCTTAAGCGCACAGCTCGCACAGCTAGCCATCATCACTCCTGCTTCTACTAGGGCTAACAGCACTTCTCTTTATCAAACCTTAAAAACAGTGATCTCGAATCTTAATTCTTCCTTTACTGATGCATCCACAGGACAGCCTGTGATCTCCACAACAACTGTAGCGAATGCTTCAGCTGGATTTAAAAAATGGATGCTAGATAACTATAGTGCCTTTAACTCTCCCAATGTCAGCCAGGCGGGACAATATCAACAAAATATCACTTTTGCCATCACTGCAGGTGAAAACTTGAACGACACGCAAAAAGAAACTGTACGAAACTTTTTATTTATTTTCGAAGAATATTACAAATCAGCAGCCTCTGCTTTACAAGCCATTACACAAATTATTCAAAAAATGGCTCAAAATATTTCAAGTAGTTGAAATATAATAATATTAATTTAATAAAATTTATATTATAATAAAACAAGAGGATTTTGAGAACTATCTATCTAAAATTATTCAATCGCATTCTTCTTTCTAAATCTAATATTCTCAAAGCCTCCTAACAGGAGAGTAAATTTATGACCTCAGCCACAAATTCACAAGTTTTCTTACAAAACTTAGAAAATATCGCCGCTTCGTATATTGGCAACCAAAATCAAAGCGACACGACTATACAGACAGCCTTTAATGTAATGCCTAATACTGATGTTTATGGCCCTCCTGGTGGACCTGTGGGGGTGGCTGCCTTAAGCGCTGCAATGACACCTAATAACTTTAATTCCTCGACCGTCACTGATATCAATTCCTTTGTGAACCAGTTTTACAACGTGGCGCTAGCCATACAAGACACAGATCCTCTACAGTCAATTCCTAGCTCGGCTTATGACCCTTCTAATCCCCAAAGCCCCTTGAATGGTTTATACAATGCCTTTCTTTTATTGTCAGGAAATAGCCCTGGAGCCAATAACGACCAAGGAAGTATCATTAGCGACTCGAGCTTACCCGGGCAGTTTACGGCATTGTTTAGTGACTTTATTAAAAATTTTAATTTTAATATCCTTTCTTCAAGTCATGGCAACACCCCGGTGACATCCAACGGTATTTCATACCAAACCAATATAAACGCCAACTACCAAAACTTCTTTACGGCATTTTTAAGATATTTAAGCACGACAACAGTGCTACAAACAGCTTCAAAATCTACTGTATTGAACTTAATGACAAACCCTACAAGGAGCACTGCTCAAAATTATATTCAATCCTATCAAGCCATTTATGAATCTTTTAATGGCCCCATTGGAACTCTATCTACAAACTCAGCGAGTTGGACAGTCGCTCAGAGTGTCTTTGTAGCTCGGCTTTCTGCATTTTATCTGAGTGAGCTAGCTAAGACTAGGACTTCAGCACAACCATCCGGCTTTTTTGATGCTAGCCAGGACTTATCAGATTGGTATAATTACACCCAAAACCTCTATTACAATCCTCAATTCAGCCCCAACGCAGTCATCACAGATCCTGATAGCACAATCATTCTTGATAAAGTGTTATTGTCTCTTATTAACATGATAAGCACTATACAAACCGTAGCCGCTGCTCAAGCTAATTCACTGAACTTTCTCTCACAATGGCAAGAGGCTTATACAAACAAACTAAATCAGATCCACACCTTTGCCGATGGTGATGGTACCGTCCTCGGTTCGTTTACAGCCGGCCTAGGCACTGCTGATTGGGATCAAAACGCTTCCGGTGCTGTACGTAATGCTTTAAATAACATCAACCAAAACTACATCAGCAAATTACAAGCTAACCAACAAACGATTTCCGATAACTCCAAATCTTTACAGACTAACGTTAACCAAAGTGACGATGAAGCCAACCAGCAGGGCAGTCTTGCTGACAGCGTATTGCAAGAGATGAGTACACTCCTCTCGTCTATCTTTAGATAAAAAACCATCTAGAAGCAAGGAGAATGACATGAAAAGAGATGAAAACCAAGTTAAGAAAGCTGTAGAGAATTTAGGAGAACAAATTAATAAAATAGAAAGCAATAAAGATAAGAACGTGACGGTTTTAGTCAACGAATTCTTAAAACATGGTCATATGCCTAAAGATATACTCAATATCAGCGATAAACAAATAGAGGGACTATACGCACAGGGCTACAATTTCTACCAAACAGGACGATATAGCGACGCCCTCCAAATCTTTCGTGTTTTGATTATGTTAAACGCTAATGAATCGAAATACATACTAGGCTTAGCTGCTTGCCTTCATATGATGAAAGATTATAAGGCTGCCATAGATGCCTATACTCTTTGCAGTGTTTTGGAAGCAGAAAGTCCTATTCCTTACTATCATATGTCGGATTGCTTTCTGGCAATGAAAGATTCCTACTCAGCTATTATCGCCTTAGACATGGCTATAAAAAGGGCAGGAAGCAAGCCGGAATATCAAATGCTTAAGGATAGGGCGATATTAACTATGCAAAACTTAGAAGGTGAAGTTAAGGAAAAAACAAAAATATAGGCTTTTTCTTTTAGCAGATTCTGGCAAATAAGGAGACCCCCTATGAATCTTAATGTAGGCTCACACTCATCAAATCCACACAATACAAATTTTCAAGTGGGGGATTCTGGTAGTTCCGAAAGCATCACTGAGATTGAGTTGGACATCATGTTTGACCAACAAAATCAGGATACCTTGTTACAATCCACTCAAAAAGGATTCTCAGCCTTACCGGCAGACTCTTCGCGTCCTGATCTTCCTCAACCTGTAGAACCCGCTTCAACCCTCTCTAACTTTTTGCAAACGAATTCTTCTAAACCCAACCTTCCACAACAAACGGCTCCCACCCAAGAACAAAGCACGAGTTCTCAACAAGCTACCTACGCCGGCGATTATAATAGTGAGTTAGCTTCCTATGTTTCCGACAATAACCTGACCTCAGAGGATCAAGCTCAACTTCAATTTGCCTTTTATAATCCCTCAGTTGATATGTCTAACGTTAAATTAAGCGATGGAAGTTCCCTTACACAAGTACTCAATACATTACTTGCAAAAGCTCAAGGGGATGCCTTTTCTCAAGGCGTTGATGTTTCCAAATTAAATCCTCCTGTCGATAACACGGCCTTCAACCTCAATATTTCAGATGGCTATAATAGTGCCTTCGAAAAGGCTGTGAATGCTGATCCCAGTACGACATCCGATCAAAAGGCTACTTTAATCTTTATGTTTTATAATCCTAATGTCAAGATTCCCAACCCTGATCCAACCTTAACTGCAAAATTACAAAATTGCCAAGCCACTGCTTTGAAACAAACCAATGCGCAGTTTTCTACTCCTACCGGTTGGAAACCACCCCTGAACAGCAATGTTTATAATGGCGCATTACTCAAGGATTTTGCAACCAACCTTCAATTAGAACTTGAAGATTATTCTAACACTAATGGTCTAACAGATGATCAAATTACAGACATCAAAGGTGCCATTCAAAATATCAACGACCCTACCCTATCGCCGGATATAAAGGCGGCAGCAAATAAAATCATCAATGCCGCCGCTTATAGTACTCAAACCCAACAAAACTTACCTGTCAATTGGAAACCCAGCTCAGACCAAATGAGTACTATAGTTAGCAGTATATCTAATAACACCTCCCTTTCAGGATTTGTCCAAATGCGAAGCATGCTAAAGAGCGCTTCGCAAAAACTCGAATTGCTCATGCCTGCAAGCGCATCCAAAGCCATGACCATGCAACTGCTTGAATCCATCAGTGCGGCCGTTATAAAAGCACAAAATTCCCTCTATGCAGTAGAACAATCTAATTCTCAGGTAGCTAAAAACGAAAGCACTGCAAAGCTAGGCATGATGCAACAACAGATCGAAGAACAACAAGCAGAACAAAAGGAGATGTCCCAACAATTAGGCAAGCAACAAAAGATGGCCTCCGTCATGAAAATTCTGGGACCTATTATGAAAGTCTTGGAAGTCGTGATGGCACTAGCCACAGGTGGTATTTTCGCGATGGTATTCGCTATTTTAGATGCCAAATATAACTTTGTTGACTCAGCCATTAAGGGAATATGCAAAGGCGTGTCCGATTCCATCGACAAAATTGCAGACCATGGTGACCCCAATATGGAACGCTTTAAGGATGCTTTGAAAGGTTTCACAGAAGCTGTTGTTATGGCTACCATCCTATGTGTAGGGGCCACGGCGGCATTCGAATTGATAGGTCCGATGGCGCTAATGAATACGATGATGAGTATGATCACAGAATCTGACATCGTGACCGATTTTTGTAAGATGTGTGACATCCCAGATAAGGATGATCAATGGATAGTTTTGGCTGTTGGTATTGCTGTGACTTTGGCTATCATAGTCATCTCCTTTATTGATCCTGCTAATGTTGTAACAGATCTGCCGACGGCAACAGATGAAGCAATGGGCGACGCTTCTGCTAACATGAACTCGACTACTACGGTGGTAAGTAATACTCTAGACAATGCTAATACTTCTGTACAGATTTCACAACAAATGGGTTCTTCAGCAGCTGATGATGCTGATAACCTAAACGATGGCGACCTCGTTGATGATGTAGCTAATACCAACAATATCCCCGGCGGTTCAAGCACTGGAGCTACGACAAATGAAGTGGAAGAAGAAGCACCTGAAGAAATGGATATTACAGATGATGTGAAAGTAAAAAGTACCGCAAAACGAACTCTCGATGATGTGAATGAAACCGTAGATAACGTAATGACAAAGGTCATGGATAGGATTCAAAGCATGAAAGCCTATGAGAAAACAATCGAATTTATTAATACGTGTGGGACTAAGCTCAATATAAACCCTACAAAGTTAAAAGTCATGTTTGACCTAGCCACTGCCACACAAGGTTTGGTAAGCGCAGCTAGCAGCGGGGTACAAGGTGGGATAGACATTACGAATGCCAATATGGCCGGTGCTAAGAAAAAATACGATCCTGTTGTCGCAGAACTGCAAGCAATCATTCAAGGATTGGAAAAAATCCTCACACAACTCTTGAATGGATTATCAGGTGCTTCGGATAGCTTGAATCAAGTCACAGACCTGCTCTCTAATGTACTTTCTGGCATGGAACAAACTCTTGACAAAACAACCTCTATCCAAACACAAGTGTTAAGTTGATCATGCAACACAAGGAGTGTGCCATGGGAATTAACAAAGATAACGTGGACATAAGGGAAACCATAAAAGCTGTCGTAAAAAAAAATAAAGGAGATTTGACTCCACAAGAAATAGAAATGCAGGAAGATGCTCTGATCAAAATATTCGAACAAGGGATGTTGCCTGTGGAAGCGCAAGGATTTAATGACGATTTTTTGGAAGATGTTTATGCATTTGCCTACACATTATATCAGCAAAATAAAATTGAAGAGGCCAGCCAATTATACCGTTGGTTAAATAGAATGATTCCTGTGAATGAAAAATATATTGCTGCATTAATCCATTGCTTTATCCTTCAAAAAAAATGGGCCGGAGCTGTTTCATACCTAATGCGTTTGGCTTATCTAAATCCTGAAGATCCTTTACCTTTTGTGAAAATGAGCGAATGTCTTATCGAAGCGAATGATTTTCCCGAAGCATTAATTGTTCTAGATAAGGCGATCCAAAGAGCCGAGGGCAAACCTGAATATGCAAAGGAAATAGAAAAATGGCGTCTTGATCTGCAATACATTATTTCTCATTCACATATTGACCCTGCGATCATTGATAAATTCAGATCGCAAAAACGTAAAGAAAAAAATAAGTTAAAAATCTAAGGAGTCATTATGGTTTCATTCAGCAGCGGAAATGGAGCTCCAGGTGCTATCCCTGACTTTTCGTTTCTAAGCGATCAAACTGCTGCTGCCGGTGTGCTGCGCACAACTTTGGGAATTGTAAGGAATCTAGATACCATCATTTTTACTGATATCGACAAAAAAGCTTTATGGAAATATGACACCTCCTCCAGTAACCCCGCTTTACATCCGCTGGAACATATGCGCGTGGACGTTTCACCCTCCCGCTTGGACGACTCATGGAAGCAAACCTTACAAGACTTAACGAACATGCTCCCTGAAGATATTAAGAATGCCTTCGAACAAAACTTACTGTTACCTACGGAAAAACGAAACGCCTCTCTAGTAGCACTTGGAAAATTGTTGGAAGGAACAGCCAAAACACTAAATTGGATCCAGAATTCAGTGAATGCTTTAGATCCTCAAAATCCAATAGCTGGGGCGGGCTCTGAATTGGAAATGAGGAAAATTCATAACAATGCCCTTATAAACAATGTGATGTCTGGCATTATGACAAATAGCCAGGCGACTTTTCAATCTACAAGGAATGAATTATTAAAAATAGGCAGCAATGATCCGCATTTTAACGATCTCGTCGGCATTTTAAATCAAGTGGGATTAGCTTACAGCCACATTTTCGATTTGTATAATACCACCGATAATGCCGGAGAAGGCCCTTGACAAATAAAAGGTTTAAGGATGGATATGAAAACATCTATAAAACAAATTGATAGGCAACGTAGAAGGGAATATTTAGCTAAGTACCTAAACACGATAGGGAGAGATTACTCTAGCAAAACCCATGGAAACGACCTTACAATGCTAGGACCTATGATTGAAGCCCTTACCACTGCTACAGCTGCCAAGGCCATTCGACAAGCTGCGCCTTCTTTATTGTTAGGCCTAAAAACTGCTCTTCTAGGCATCGAAAGCGAAAAATGTGCAGGAGGAGTCATCGGTAAAGTTTTGAGTTCGGCAGTAAGGGATGTGACAGATTCTGTGGAGAGTATTTTTTTAGCTAAGGAAGATGTCGGAAGCCGGCAGCTTTTTGCATTGCTATTACAAACTCTGATTCTAGCCACTATTTCCGTCGTATGGAAGCTGGAACAATTGAATCTTAGCTATGCTCCAAATGCTCAAATCGACGAGGTCGAGCGGCTAAGAAAAAAAGTTTTTGATTTTGAACTGATCCTGCTGCTCATCTTAAGGACGGGAATCATTGAATTGATCCTGAAAAATGCTGCCGAAACCTGCGGCATACCTATTAATCAGCAAGATTTAATGGCTAAGTTTTTAAAAGCCTTGGTTTTTATCTTAGCCTTACTGACGGCATCCAAAGGACAACAAGCGATATTAAAAATGCTAGTTTTAGATTTAAGAGATTATTTAAAAACAAGTTTGATCGATATTCAAGCCTTTATAAATAAAATGGAAGAAGCTGGGAACAAGAGCGAGAAATCCACCGCCATTAGTATTTATCTCCAGCAAGCCCTTGCCAGTTTACAAGATGAAGATTTTGATACCTTGCAAAAAGCTTATCAGGGGATGCTTGATGAAATCCAAGCTCTCCCGGAACTAATGGAAGAGGATATTCAAAAAGTCAGGGTATTTTCAAATGTCATCTATAACGCATTTTCTGAAGGGGCTGAAATGAATCAAACTACAGTATCGTTGATGATATAAAAAATATTTGTAATTTTTATTATAAGTTTGGGGGTTTTTATGACACAAAGTGGAAATATAAGCAGCCATGGCGGAGGCGGAGGCGGGCTAGTAGCTCCCTCGGGCTTTTTTACCCAATCTGCATTCACTCAATCTGCCTTAGACACTACCCAATCAACAGGAACTCAAGCTTCAAATGCTTCATCAACTTATTATACGGATACGCAATCGGGAGGACAAAAAATACAAGGGAAACTAGCAAGCAATTATTTGAATAAAATACCGGCGCCTAACAGTCAAATTTCGGGATCATCCAATAATGATACTAATCCATTTCTTCGCGCCAATCCATTAGTAGCCTTCTTTATGAATTTTGATGAGCTATCTACTATCTTAATGCAAATGTCAAATGCTCAAGAAAAAGTCACGCTATTAGAAATGTCTATAGTACAGGATTTGGGACTTGGTGAAGCCCAACAGATATTGAATGCTGCGACTGCAGAGCAGAAAATGTATATCGCACAAGCTGTATCAGATTTCGCAGATATGGGCTCTTCTCTTGTCCAAACTATAGGAAGTGCAAGTGCCAGTTATAAAGCCAACAAAGAGTTGAGTACAGAAGAAAATAGACTAAAAGGAAACGTCGATGACGCTGGTGATACAGTCACCACAGAGGAAAAAAATGTACAAGCTGCAAAACAATCTCTACAGGATGCAGAGAACCAATTAAATCAAGCTCAACAAGATAAAGCGTATTATGATAGCGGCAAAGGCAAGCAAGAGACAATTGATGAAGACAAAATGCAAGCTAATAAATCCGTCCAAGAAGCAAGAGATAATTTAAAACAACAACAAGCAACCGCTGATGCGGCCACTGACAAGTTAGAAACAGCTAAAGACAATCAATCCAAAGCGCAAAAGGAATTAGATAAATTCAAAACGAACCGTGAGCAAACAAAAGATAGAATAATCTCGGAAAGAACAATGGTTTTACAAATGTCTGCTCAAGCGCTTACTAAGGGTATTTCTGCCAGCTCCAAATTGTATAGTGCTACAATGACACTAGAAAAAGGCCAAGCAGAAGCTTTAAGAACTGTCATGAGCACATTTCTAACAACCGCAACGAAAATGATTGATTCAGCGAACTCTGATATTCAAGCCAATCACAAAATGGTTTCCGATTTAATGCAGGCCCTACAACAATATTCGAACAACGCTAAAAAGTTAGGCGGCTCACTGACTGCAACACCTGGTTAAACATTGGTGTCAGACGCCATTTAAATAGAAAGGGTGCTCTCAATATTAGCAATTTTGCTAAGTAGGGAGATGACTTTTAGTTCTTTAGGTGGTTTTAACGGTTTTTTATCAATAAGATCTTCAAACCATTCTGATCGGTCATAAATTACTTTAGGTGATTTTATATATAGATCCTTTAATCCATGCAACTCTTTATAAGCCCGTTCGGGAAGTGCTTTAAACATGTTTTTATCTTTTGCTTGTATTGAGGTTTATACGTCTTGGTGTTTCACCTCTTTCCATTCTTTCCCATTCAGAAAGTACAGCAAAAACGATTCTTCGATATCCACTGTTTTGCTATTTTGAGAACACGTGGCGGCAGGTTTCCTTCCATTTCCCCTGTTTTAATATTTATAACGCCTTCATATTCACTATATTTAATATGAACATGCGGGGGTGGATGTTCTCGGCCAGTGTGAATAATAAATAGTATTCCTATGTCCGGCATTAACAGGAAGTTTTTTTTACTTTCTTAGACCCTCAATAGTTTCATAATAAAAATTTTTAAATGTTTTCAATTCTTCAAGAACTTTATTTAAGCTGTTACTTACATCCTGAACCTTTGCATCATCTTTTAAGTAGCCTGCATCGATAAGCATACGCTTCAATTTTTCTAAGTCATCATTTTTCAAATTAATGAACTTATTTTGCAATTCCTCAATAATTTTTTTCTGATCCGTCTCCAACTTCGCATTTTTTTCCTTTAGATCGGCTTCAGCTTTTTCAGCTCGATCAGTCAGACGCTTAATTCTAAGTTCTGCCTCACCTAATTCTTGTTCCTTTTTAACCAGTTTTTGTTGCGTAGCGTTTATAGCATTAATAGCTCGAGTTGTTTGTTGATTGATATTTTCTTCCACTTTCAGGATTTTGCGACTTTGATGAACTCCATTTTTAGCTAGTTCGATTGCGTTATTTCTTTGATCCTCTAGCCTTTCAAGCAGCGCTCCAGCCATGTCCAATCTAACATTTGCAGCTAACGCTAAATTTTTTAGTTGTTGAATTTCATAATCTTTTTCCTGGAGGGCCTGGTCATGAACCTGTGGGTTTTGAAGAATTAGCGTTGTATAGCCCCTATTCTTGCTTCGATATCTTGTTTTTCAGCTTCAAGATTTTGGTTTTTTGCTAGAAGATATTGTTTGTTTATTATTAATTCATTATTTGTGGCTTGTAATTCCTCGTTTCTTCTTTCCTCTGCTTCTTTTTCAGCTTTAATTCTATTGTTTTCATGTTCAAGATGCACATTTTTTTCAATTTGCCAATGATTGTAATTTTTCAAATCAATTTTTTCTTTCTCTAAATCTTGATTTAATTTAATTATATCATTTTTTTGTTGAACAGCATCCAGATTTTCTCTTCCTAAGCGGTCGACGTCTCTTAAAAGTTGATCTTTTTCAATTTGTAACCCATCTTTTCCCCCCTTCAATTCCGCATTGTAAACTTGCAGATTCTGGTTATCATTTCCAAGCTGCAGATTTTCTGCTTGAAAATCGAGAGCAACGTTTTCTTTTTTCTGCATTTCTTCTTTCAAATGCTTATTTTCAGTTTGTAAGTCTTTTATTGTGTGTGCTAAAAAAGCAAATTTTTGTTCATCTTCTATAATTTTTGCTTTCAACTGTTTTATTTCAAGCTGTTGTGCAGCTTGTACTTTTGTTAAAACTTCGATGTTGTTTGCTTGTTCCAGATTTTTTTTATTTAATGGTGCCATTTTTGCTTGAAAAAAATTTTCTAAATAAATGTTAAAATCTTTCTCTGGTACATGTTTACTAAGAGGGGCTGCCATAATAAAAACTCCTAATTGAAATTATAAAATTAAGGTTGAAAAAATCCTTGACTGCTAGCTTTTAAAAAATTTCATTTCAAAATGTAGCGCTTAATCAAAATTTAATTGTCAACTTCAAAGAAACATTGTGTAAGGCCAAGAATAAGGTCAGGCTTGGGGGGAAACGAATCGCTTAAAGGGGACATTTCTAAATGGGTCGGACAATTCTTTTATATTTAATGTCAACTTCGTCTATTGACTCGATAGTCATTTTGAATTAAAATAACTACATAGGAGTTTTAAAACTCGCTTTAAGATGGATTTTGCATTATTGATAAAAAATCACCTATTTGGAGAATTTCGTGGTAAATTTGCGACTCTTTTGTGCTCAGCTATCTAAAGATCTTGAAATGGGTAATGATCCTATCCAAGAGGAATCGCCTGGCTTATTTAATCTTCCCATTCCAGAAGATATGTCCATTAAAATTGGGAGCTTAACAGAGGGCTTTTCCTTGTATTGCGTGCTTTGTGATTGCCCTAAGGAAAACACTGAACTTTTTTTAACAGAGGCTATGGAAGCTAATCTTTTTGGGCGCCTGACTCGTCACTGTGCCCTCGGTTTAACGCCTGACGGTAATCGATTGACGCTATCCATGTAATCGATTACAATATTGATTATAAGGGTTTTAGTGAAGTTTTACAGGATTTCTATAATATGGCCTTATTTTGGAAGGAACAGGCTATTAATAATCTAAAATCTAAAAAATAAAGCCCTTATAAAGATTTATGTAATAAATGGTTAAAATATGGCAGCAAAGTTAGTCGCAGAAGAAGGCATTCAAAAAGGGCTCATTCTTTCACTTGATGAGGGAAGTGAATGGGTCATCGGGAGGATCCCGATGCCTGCCCAACTTCTTATAGAAGATCCTTCTGCATCGCGCAAGCATTTGTTGTGCCGTAAAACTTCAGTATGGCATCTTTCTTCAAAACTTAAGTTCAACCAACCCTATCTCTATTAATGATGAAGAAGTTTTAGAGCCGCGCCTTTTACGCAATGGGGATTTGGTTAAAATCGGGACCGGAGCCTATCGCTTTTATTCCGAAGAAGAAGCTCAATTGCGGATAAAGGGGAGGTTTCTCAGTTTTCCCCAACAAACGATGAAGAACCTAATGGACATGAAAACCCGGCTCCTCAGCAGGGATCCCTGGCAGTAGATGTCCCGTCATCCATCGCTGTATCACCACCCTCCGAAAAAGCTGTAGAACGTGAACCTTTGGAATCAAACTCTATGCCTAAAAATGAACAGCTTCCCTCCCATGAACAAGAACAACAGCCCTTCCCCCCGGAAGAAGAAAATCGTCAACCTTCCGAAGAAGAAAAAAATCCTGAACCCATTGAGGAGCATGAAGAGCCGCAAGAGTATCTCGAAGAAGCCCAGGAAAAACCGGCAGAAATAGCGCACTCAACAGCTTCACTTCCTCAAGAATTATCTCTTGAAGAAAAACCTGCAGACACAGATGATAGCAGTGCTAAATCAAAAAATGAAGGAACTCCTGATATTCATACAGCAGAACATGAACCTGAAACTGAAAACGTAGAAACACCAGAAAAACCGCTAGATTTGCCCCAGGAAGAGGGCGCTAGCCAACCCCTGCCTAAATCCACCCCTTCCCCCTCAGGTTTACAGGAGCAGCCTGCAAACGAGCAAGAAATTGAACCTATAAAACAAGAAGAAATAGAAAATCTGGTAACTGAGATTATGCAAGAAAAGTGATTGCCGAAGCTGATACGGAAAGTGATGAATTTGATGCTGAACATATGTCCATTTTTGAAGAACCTAACGATAACTCTGTTTTTCCTGAAATCAATTTTGACCTCAATGAAACAGGAAGATGGCTACTTAAAGTTGTGGGAGGACCTAATCATGGGGCAGAGTTTACTATGCAACCTGCCTCTACATATATTATCGGAACAGATCCGAGCAGCTGCGATATAGTCTTTCATGATACCAGTGTTTCGCGTCAACATGCAAAAATCACAGTTAACGAAGACGATACAATTACATTAGAGGATTTGAAGAGCCGCAATGGAACTTTTGTAGATGGTAAGCCTTTAACCAGCAAACAAACAGTCCAACCCAATACTATGATTACAATGGGAACGTCATCCTTTGTCGTTTATGATAGGGAAGGGGAGATGCAAACGATTATCGCTCCTTTGCTGCCTTCGATCGTTAAATCCCTACAAGAAGAAACGAAACAAGAGTCACCCCAGGTTGTTACCCCACCTCCTATTGAAGAAGCGCTTAAACCCTTGGAAGTTGTTATTCCTGCCGATCTTCCGAAGAAAAAAGAACATGCCCACCATGATGCCTTAGGAGCGTTTATTCTTATTGCGATTATTACTGGTTTATTTGTCATTATTGGCATCGGCACGACAACACTTTTTAAAAGCCAGCCGATCATTTCACAGCAAGTCATTCATCCTGACCGTGATTTTACTCAAGCTTTGTCAGCCTTTCCCAATGTAAAATACTCTTTTAACAGAAGTACAGGCCGACTTCTCCTTGTAGGACATGTCTTGACAACATCAGATAAAAACCAACTACTTTCCAACCTCCAAGGATTAAATTATATCCACAGCATTGATGATAGTGGTGTGATTATCGATGAAGGTGTATGGAGGGAAATCAACCAAGTCATTTCCCAAAATATTAGTTGGAAGGGCATCTCTATCCATTCTCCAACACCTGGTCATTTTGTCATTTCAGGCTACCTTAAAACAAGGAAACAAGCGGAACAACTCTGGGACTATATTTCTGCTAACTTTCCCTACCTTGATTTATTGGAAAAACGCGTGATTGTCGAAGAGGATGTTGTCAATTCTATAGGCAACGTTCTTCAAAATCAGGGCTTCAAAGATGTCACTGCCCAGATGAATGAAGGTGATGTCATCCTTTCAGGCAGCATCCCCTCTGGAAAACTGCCTGATTTTAATAAAACTCTTGTCAGTATTAAGGATATTCCCGGGGTGCGCAACATTAAGAATTTCGTCAACGAACTTGCCCCGGAACAATCCATGGTTAATATTTCGGATAAATACGAAATTACAGGGGTTTCCCATCAGGGTTCAATGAACACAAGCGTAATCATTAATGGACGCATCTTGACTAGAGGAGATGTGCTCGATGGTATGACTATAACCAGCATTAAGCCCAATGCAGTATTCCTCGAAAAGGATGGTATTAAATATCGTATCGACTACAGTCAGTAACTCAGAGATAGAATTGATCAGCGTTGCTTGCAATTATTTAACTATCCATGATATAATAACTTTAGTGAGGAAAGAAAACTCTTCTAAAACTACATAGGGCTTGTGAGGTAGGAAATGTTCGGACTGGAAAAGCAAAAAAATAAAAAAGCTGAAGATTTTATATTTGAACTTGAAAAGGAACTAAAAACTTTCAAAAACCACCAAGACTATAAAAAAAAGATTGAAGAGAGGATTCAGAATATTAGGGAAATATTGAGAAAGGGAGAAAATAAAGAAGAGTTTGATAAATTCGGGGTCCTTCTCCATGGCTACACATCTCTTCTAAAAGTGATGTCAAGGCTAAACCCTAAATAGTTTAAGGACTTTGTCGGGCTGCTGTTCTTTAGTTAATGGTTGAGTTGAAAAGTTTATACTTTTATAGCGCATCCAAATTGGAGAAACAGCGGTCCTACAAATTGCTTAACAAAATGTATGAAGTGAGAAGCGGTTCAGAAAGAAGTGATCAGTACACTAAGCTTCAGGAAATGTAATTTCCAGTATGAATCTCTGGCAAACTTATACTCCTAAAATCAGGAGATAAAAATATGTCAAATACAACCCCAAATTTCTCTTCAGCCCCCGTTACTTATAGTGGACAAAATCATCAGTCAGGATTTGTCGTACAAGCTCTTATAGGGATTATCAACAACGCTGTTGCTAGCGCTAAAGCTAAGTTGCTGGAAATTCAGAATAATAGAAGTTCGATCAGTATCGGTGATATGTTTGAGATGCAAATGTTAATGAACCACCTTTCTCAATTGTCAGAAATGGCAACTGATATTGTGAGTGCATCAAACACCGCTATCTCATCAATGGCACGTAACATTAAATCATAAGAATAGGGAAAAGAAAAAAAAAGCCTGGGTCAAGGCTCATGGGAAATTAGTCCACTGTCATCCTCTAGAAAACGGAAGGCTTGGACAAATAACCAGAGATTTCTTGATTCAGGCCATCGAAAAAGAGGCGTCCTTGCAAACGAATACGATTTAAAAAAGGAAAACTCATTCATGACAAAACAAAAAATCGCGGACTTCAAAGAAGACTTTCCTCTCCTCATCGAAGCTGGGTTTATAGCAGTCAAACAATTGGATGAAATCAGCGCTTCACGGATTTTTAATGCAGCTCAAGCCATCAACCCTCATAGTACAGCTCCCCAGATTGGACTGGGTTACATCTAGCGCTGAACAAATTAGAAGTTAAACAGGCCACTAGGATATTTGAAGAGGTCACCCAAAAAGAACCGGAAAATTACCTGGCTCAAACTTTTTTAGGTATTTGTTTTTTATTAACTAAACCTAAGCGTAAAAAAGGTGAAAAACTCATTCAAGAAGCCATGGAAAAAAGCTCAGACCCGACCATTAAAAATTTAGGGACTATGCACTAAAATGGGCCGAAAAAGATTTAAAAGAATTAAAATCTCCCTTTTTCAATCATGAAAAAGGCGAAGTTATAAAAAGAAAATAATTGTTAATAATCCTACATAGGATTTGTTAGGATAGGAAGTTTAAGATCATGGCATTAGAAAAAATTGAAGCAATTAAGAAAATTGGCAAGTCGAAGCTCGATGCAATCGACAAGGTCCAAGGCCCTGCTAATAGAGATCACTTTGAGTCCTTAATGCTCCAACAACAGCAGCAAAAGCAAGCCTCTACCGCTCAAAAAGTCGAACCTATCACGAATAGTAATAGCAAAAAGCCTTCCCTGATGGATCAAGTGGCGGATCTTAACCGTAAAGTTGACCAAGTGAAAAAGGTTCAGCCTACTGATATTGTTGCCCAAGCGCAAGATGTGATGTCCCGCATGTCGGAAATAAAAGAACAGCTGGCCCTTCCAGATCAATCGATTAAACCCGCCTATCGCAATCTCTTAAAAAATAAACTCACACACATCAATGAAAATCTTCGTATTGCCTTATCTGCTGCAGGTGTAGAAAATGTACCCTCGGCTTCTCCCGTAAGTTCAAATAACCCTATAGACCGTTTTTTAGGTTTTCTGACCGATGGACAAGCCCAGCTTCAAGGCATTGCAAAAGAAGTAGAAACGATGCACTTAAATAAAAATAACCTGAATGCGGCCTCTATGCTAGCTGTGCAAATTAAGGTAGGCTTTATTCAACAAGAACTGGAATTTTTCAGCAGCGTATTAAACAAAGCCCTTGAGTCCACAAAAACCATCATGAACGTTCAAGTATAAAAATCCCCCAAGGAATTTAAAGGAGACATACTTTATGAGCTTGGACGACCAATTTGACAGTCTTTTAGGTAGTATAGATGAACTTGAACTGACCACTATCAACGGTCGTATCACTGAAACGGTCGGCATGCTCATAAAAGCCATTGTTCCTAACGTTAAAATTGGAGAAGTCTGTTTAGTCAAAAGGGATGGGGAGCCTTTACGAACTGAGGTAGTGGGCTTTACTAGGGAAGAAGTTTTTTTATCGCCTTTAGGTGAAATGAAAGGCATTGGACCTTCCTCTGAAGTGATTCCCACACATTTACCTCTTCATATTAAAGTAGGCCCCAATCTTTTAGGTCGCGTTCTCAATGGATTGGGAGAGCCTCTTGACGAAGATACTAAAGGCCCATTGATTTTAGACGAAATTTATCCTGTCCTTCAATCGCCTCCTGATCCTATCAAAAGAAAAAGAATTGAAACACCTATATCCGTAGGCGTTAGGGCTATCGATGGAGTACTCACCACTGGCCTTGGACAACGTGTCGGCATATTTGCCGCTGCCGGTGGAGGTAAATCCACCTTGCTTGGAATGATTGCCCGCAACGCACGCGCAGACGTCAATGTCATTAGTCTCATCGGTGAGCGGGGAAGGGAATTACGCGACTTCATCGAAAGAGATTTGGGTCCGGAAGGCCTCAAACGGTCTGTATTAATCGTTTCAACATCAGATCAAGCATCCCAATTACGTCTTAATGCAGCCTATGTAGGAACAGCTATAGCCGAATACTTCCGTGATCAGGGCAAATCCGTTATCTTGATGATGGACTCCGTTACACGTTTTGCAAGAGCGTTGCGCGAAGTGGGTTTGGCTGCCGGAGAGCCCCCCGCCAGAGCAGGGTACACACCTTCCGTCTTTTCTACTTTGCCTAAACTATTAGAAAGAACAGGAAATTCAGACAAAGGCTCTATTACAGCTTTCTACACCATTCTTGTGGCAGGTGATGACATGAACGAACCAGTGGCTGACGAAGTCCGTTCCATCTTAGACGGACATATCATTCTTTCTGCAGATTTGGCGAGACAATATCATTTTCCTGCAATTGATGTATTGTCATCAGCCAGCCGGGTCATGATGTCTATCGTTCCTAAAGAGCATTTACAACTTGTAGGTAAGTTAAAAGAGGTCCTTGCGAATTACAAGAAAAACGAATTATTAATAAAAATTGGAGAATATAAGCGAGGAGCAGATAAGGCTGGGGATTTTGCTATCGACAACATCGACAAAGTCAATAAATTTTTAAAACAAGCTGTGGAAGAAAAATGCTCATACGAAGAGACTGTACAGTTGCTCAAAAACATTTTTAAATAACGCTGATATTTATGAATAACATGATTTATCCTTTGAAACAGGTATTGGAGGTCAAGCACAAACGGGTTGAAGAAGCCGAAAAGGTTTTGAAAGAAAAACAACAGCTTTTAGTCAAAGAGCAGGAAAAACTAAAGCAGGCCGAAGCTGAACGCGATAAAGTTCTAAAACATCAGCAAGACAAGCTTAAACAACTGCGCGAAGAAATGAGCCATGCCACAACGAGCCCTAAAATTCAACAGATGAAAGTATATCTTAAAGTGGTCGCAGAAAAGCTGCAAGTGGAAGAAAAGAAGGTTAATAATCAAAAAGAGCAGGTTAATATAGCTCAAAAAAATGTAGAAGAAGCTAAAAAAGAACTGGACCGAAAACGTTTAGAAGTTGATAAGATTGTCACCCATCAAAAGGATTGGGAAAAAGAAATGCGTAAAGAATTAGATATCATTGAAGCTCGTGAACAAGATGAGTTAGGCGGTATTATGTTTCTCGGTAAATCACAAATGAGAAAAGCTTCAAAATCATAAAATCCCTTGTTTCAATCATTGATAAAAAACAAGGAAGGGTAGGTTGCCATGTATAATCTTAAAGTAAACTCTGATCAAAATCAGGACGATTCTGCCACACGACGAGCAGCAAATGCAAAACCATCGGGCTCTCCGCGCACTGACAAAGATTTTCAAAAAATCCTTAGCAATAAAGATGGCCGTCAGGGTGAGGGAAATAGGGACTCTAAAAATGCCAAATTTACTACGGGATTAGATGGCACTGTGGATTTTGAAGAGATAGCCGATGCTGAAGAAAATTTAAAGCAACAGCAGCAACCTTCACTTTTTGATCTATCGAAAGGCATGATAAAGAAAAATCCCGGCGAAGAAACCTCTGATGTAGTGAAGATGGCCTCTTCCGATGAACTTGCGATGGAATCTCCGACTTCTATATTCAAGAGTCTAGCCTTAAAAGAAAAGGCCGCCCAAGCCAAAAGCTCACAAGGGAAGTTAGAGCGCACGAGCGGTAAAATGGAGGACTTTGAAGATTCGGAAGTAAAAAGGCCCACAAATTTTTCTCAAGAATCTGTAGATTTAACTTACATAAATCCCTTGGCAATCAATGTGAAGCCTACGATCGAAATGGACAATAAAAGTTTCGAAACAGTTACGCCTTCACAAAAAATGACGACTCAACAAATTGTAGACGCCATTGTCAAAGCCATTACAACGGTTGAAACTCAAGGCAAAACCGATACTGTTGTCACTTTAAAACAACCACCCATTTTTGCCGGCAGTAACATTGTATTAACTTCCTATGAATCCGCCAAAGGTGAATTCAATATACGTTTTGAAAATCTAACCCAACAAGCCAAATCCTTCATGGATATGCAGCAAAACCAAGATTCGCTGCGTTTTGCCCTACAACAAAAAGGGTATGCGGTTCATATCTTGGTAGCAACGACTCAAGTTGAAACACCTCAAATTGTAGCTAACGCCCAGCAACCTTCCCGCGATGAAAATCAAGAGCAACAACAGCAAGGTCGTAAGAAAAAAAATAATGAAGAAGAAGCTTAATAAGATTGAATTGTGGAGTTATCCTCAAAGGTTTGTTGAATCAGTTTATTTAACAGCTGTATAAGTTTTTCTAAGATAGGAATGTGTTTGCTTAATGCAAAACGTTTCTGCCACAAAAGTACGTTTGGGAATGCGATCTGCGTATTTTCTTGATTGGCCCACACTAATATTTTTAATGGAAGTTCGATTCCAATTAATGGATTTTCTTGCATCAAATATGTGCCCACCTTGGGATCTTCAAAAATCAAAAGCTGCTCTTCAGACATCTTAAGATTTACACGCTGTGCTTCTTCAGCATGATTGATATGGCAGAAAATTGTGAGTCCTTTTTCTTTTATTTCTCTTTTTAATTCTTCAATGATCTCTAATCCACTCTTTGAAGATGTATAAATTTGATATTCTTGAATATTTTCCACGTGAAACCTTCTTGTTAAATGGTTAAAGATTTCTTTAACAGATTAAAAAAAAAATCTCTAATGAATAGACATAATTCCTTGTTCAAAACTCGCTTTTTTTTAAGGGCGCTATCAACTTGCTTCTTATCAAGTTGCCAGTTGACGCGGTATGTATACTTGGAGCTTTAGTCGCAGTAAAATTTACTATACACTTCATTTCCGATGACTTCAGTGTCTAAATCTTCATCAGTTTTAACACACCATTCTGTTTTAGCTTTAAACAGGATTTCGGCATTAATTTTTGAAAAATTATTTTTCCCCACCTGGTACCATCCTTTTGCAGATTTGACATAAATATAATCTCCGGGAAGCCTCTCTAAGTTCCCTACAAAGATATCTATAAGAGGACAAGAAAACCAATAGTCACCTATCCTATACTCCATGGATATATCTCTAAGCTCGATGAGCTTTTTAAGATACTTTTTATTAAAGGGAGAGTGATCCCCGTAAAATTTTTCGACAAGCTCTCGAATATCCTCGATATTAGGCTTAGAATATGGATCTTTAAAAGGCACAATAAAACTATCTTTGCTATCATTAAGTGATGAGTTAATATGTATTCTATATTCATGTGACTCTGGGTAAACTTCATCATCTAACTTGAAGTCGACTTTAACCTTACCCAAATCCATCTTTTTTTTCGCAATATAATCTGCAAGAATTCCATCCAATTCATGAACAGCTGTTTTATCTAGTACAAGGGACTCCATAGGTAAATCCGTCACTGGCTTTATTTTTGATTCATTTTCTAAATTCGAATCCCTTTCTATTAAATTTGTAGCAATTTCCACATATTCACTGATTGAAAAATCCCTATAAATGATTATTCCATTTTTTTTAAATTTAACCTTGACTTCGCTACCTTCAATACATTTAACGAAAGGTTTTAAAATAGCTGTAAATTCTTGACGCGTTAAACCTCTTTGTTTGACCTCAAGTGCCGAAGGAGCCTCTTGTAAATAGGATTTTGGAGAGGGACTAAGATGGATCAATCGACCTTTAAAAATTTGCTCCGATTTAATGATTAGTTTGTCCAAGCTTGAGGATATATTTGAAGGAAAGACTTGAGAACAAAATTTTTGTACAACTTTGTAAGCTTTATTTGTTGAAAGAACAAGCACCGGACAAGAACCTAAATCTTCTGTAGATGCACTTTTAGAGAGATTAGTTTTAAATAAAAAAATCAAGAATTCATAGCCTACTTGCTTTCCACTATGCTTTTCTTTTTTTTTCAGACCCAAAGCATCAAAAATGGGATTCGGATTTTTTTCTCTAATAAAATAGGTATGTACATCAAATTCGCCTAGAGATAATTCACTATATTTTGCAAAAGGAGTATGCGTTTCGTTTGTAATTAAATAGCCGTTTTGAAGAACATTTTCTATTTTTTCCATTACAGGATTTTTCCCGGGCGGCTTCCAGTAAGGAAGTTCTTTCAACATTGAAATATTTAATGGGGGTAATTTTCTAAAGTGCGGGTCAATTGAATTGATATTTGACTGAATGGACATAATTTACACCTTTAAGTATAAGCGTTTTCGGTTTTTCAATTTGAATGCGTCTGTGATTTTCTACAAAATTTTGTAGAAAAATTAAAAGATATCTGCCCCCTTTCCCGACTTGCGAGTTTCTTTTTTTGAAGCAGTAATAAGTTCGTTCAGGCGATTTTTGGTAGATTGCTCATCTTCTTCAAGCTTTTCGGAGATAGCTTCTACAAGCCATTTTTGCTTGGAATAACTGCTATTGAATTTTTTCATTAATTTGACTTGCTCATTGATTTTATTAAGAATTCTAACATCAATTCTAGCCCCTAAGTGCTTATCAACAGTGATTGAGTTACTTTGAATTTCTTTTTCTAATTTAGCGTGAACAGCATCGCTTATCCATCGGTTTCTTGAATAGCTGTTATTGAAGCATTTTTTGAGCGTATCGACATGTTTAGAGATTCTTTTATACAGATTTTCTCCGACTCGGATTGTGCATAACTTTAACTTCGGAAGATTCGGAGAATTCTTATTTTTTTTTATAGACTTGCTAGATGACTTGTCAGTTTTCATTTAAACTCTCCACACTTCGTTTCTGATGCATTTTTTATAACATTTAAATTTTTAACTTTCAATTATGACCTTCATTTAGCCATTGAAATGTTCGTGTAAACGCTTTTCCAAGATTTAAATCCAAAGAGTCTAGCATATCATCGGACTTAAAGACAATTTTTGACTTAACATCTTAAAACTCATCGCTAACCAAGAAAGCTTACATAAAAAATTGTGGAATATGTAAATGTTACATATTGACAAAACATTTTGATTTTGATAGAACAACATGGCATTCCAATAATAAATATAAAATACATGATAGAATAAGGGATGAAGGATAACGTTGTGACTAACATCTTCAATTTAGAGTGAAATGGCAAATAAATCAAACACTAAGGCCCCCAAAATATTTGTTTTTATGTCTTGTTCTATGCCGGATGTTACTTGGTTATCAATTTCTAAAGAATTAGAAAAAGTTCAAGGTGTTTTTCTTTTAAAGAATTTGCCTGATCATAATTACAAAAAACTTGCAGCAAAAATTTTACGATTAAAAAAAATGGGAGTCAAAGCACCTATTCAAATTAACCCTCAATTGTTCCACACGTACAACATTCAATATCTACCTACGTTCGTTTTAGAAAATTTAGATCTGACCAATTCCTATAAAATTTCAGCCGATATTTCCCTGGAAGCCGCCTTAGGGTTAATAGCAGAAAGGACAGAAAGCCTCGAACTTGCTAATCTTAGACAGTCGTTGCAAAAATTGAAATAAAATTAAACCCTATCCTCACAAAAAAAGCACATCGAGGCAATAAGACAAATCAATATTAAGAAGACTTTGTTGATTTATTCTGTTTACTGACTGCATCCGTTGATGACGTTGTTTTTTCATTTTTGACAGAAGTTGTGCTTCCCTTTTCGTGTACAGTGATGAGTTTGGATGGTGTTTGTTCTGTTTTGGGAATCGTAATGTGCATCACCCCTTTATCGTAAGTAGCTTCTACTTTTGTTTCATCGACATTAACGGGTATATTGATGGTTGTGGCGAATTTTCTACTGCTTTTGCTGTAGAATCGCCTGTCCTCATCCCCAACTTCTTCCTTTTTTTCTCCTCTAATTTGAAGAAGACCATTTTCTAGGTTAACTTGGATATCCTTGGCTTCCAATCCTGGCATATCGACTTCAATCGTGATATCTTTGGGTCCTTCGGACATAGAAATGCCCTTATTGGCAGAAAATAAATCTTCAAAAGACACGCTAGGAAATCTTCTTAAAATTGTTGCAGGCGTTAAAATTTCTTTAAAATCGTTATACGATGTTGGATACATAGGAGCCTCCATTTAAAATATATATTATATATTTCAATCAGGAAGAATTCATGACTTCCCTTATCTTTAGGATACTTTTTTTTTGATTTTTTGTCAAATAAGCCTAGCACTCATATCACTCAAGTGCTAGATTTATTTTCTTTGTTTCAAATAATGTCTAAATCCTCTATATTTATTGTTTCTATCATTTTTGCATTGACAACCCTTGCCCCCTTTATGCCATTGTTATATATTAGAACACCCTTAAAGAGGCTTCCCTAGGTGACGAATACAGCTGCTTCAATGCCGTACGATTGGCTAAAACAAATCCCGACCGCACTTCTCCAATTAGATGAAATTCCTCTCATAGGTTCCCCGCTGCCATTTCCTTGGGAAGAATTATCCAAAGGGATGGGGGAAGTTTTTCAAATACCTGATTTTAAAATTGAACCCAGTCCTATGCAGTGGAAAACTCAAGAAGAACTTTTTACTGGAATGGGCGATCAACTAAAACCTTTAGTTTGTGCGATTCCCTCTTTGGAAGGTAAACTCTATTGGCTAATGGCAGATGAAGATGTTTATCGTTTAATGTCGTTATTACTCAACGAAAGCCCTCATGAGCACGATGTACTTGAAGATGAATTTCTTCAGGGTTTTTATCAATTTGTTGCTTATGAAGCCATTCATATCATCACTAAGCTACCCTTTGGAAGTGCGCTTTCTCCACAAATTCAAAAGGAAGACTCCCTGCCTCATGAAGCTGCGCTTTGTCTAGATGTTAAAATTCACTTACGTGAAAAAGTTTTAGTCGGTCGCTTGATTATTACACAAGACCTAAGACGCACTTGGAAGGAGAAGCATGCAGAACGCTCTCTTGAACTTCCCATTCATTCCTCCCTTTCAGAAAAACTCACTATCTTAGTTAATGTGGAAGCAGGAAGAACAGCACTCAAAGCTTCTGATTGGAAAAAAGTCCAGCCCGGAGATTTTATTTTTTTGGATTCGTGCACCATCAATCCAGATGAAAAAGGTGGCCGGGTAACTCTTAGCGTCAACGGAATGCCTTTTTACATAGGAAAAATAAAAGACGGAAATATTAAAGTTCTTGATCATCCATTGTACCATCAAGAGGAAACAACAGCTATGAGCAAATATACACCAGAAGATCAATCTGAAGAACACGATGACTCATCTCTCGATTTTGATTCTGAATCTGAACTGGATTCTGAAATAGAATCTGAACATGAATCGGAAGAAGAGTCCGCACTCGAATCCAACCATGAGCTTGAAGAAATTTCCCAAGAAGAATCTTCGACGATTGAAGGGGAAAGTGTATCTGAATTGGAAGAATCCGGCGAAAAGGGAGCAAGTTTAGAGGAGACGGTGGCTGAAGAAGCTGTTGTTCCTGAAGAAAAACATCTTAACATTGATGAAATCCCTCTATCCATTGTTGTAGAGGTCGGTCGTTTGCAAATGTCTGTGAAAAAAATGTTGGAATTACAACCCGGAAATTTACTCGAGCTTGACATTCATCCAGAAAATGGCGTCGATCTAGTTGTTAACGGCAAACGTATAGCTAAGGGAGAACTCATTAGGCTCGGCGAAGCCTTGGGTGTTAGAATCCTAGATATCAACTAAAAAGAAGATATGACAAATCCCGAATTTTTCCAACAACCCACAAAACCAGCTTCCCAACCGGATGAAAAACTTCCTCAAGCTATTGGCATCCCACAAAAAATCGGTCCCTATAAAATAGAAACTCTTCTGGAACGAGGAGGCATGAGCATCCTTTACTTAGGGACACATCCGGAAACCCACGAACCCACAACCATCAAAGTCCTTTCCCCTAAATTTGTTTCTAACCCAGAGGTCACGGAGCGCTTTCTTAGGGAAGCTGAAATCATTGCTCTTGCGGATCATCCCAATATCGTTAAACTCTATGGACATGGCAAATGGGAAGGTGGTCTTTATATCGCCATGGAGTTTATTCAAGGCATCTCTTTACGCCAGTACATCTTGCAAACTCCCATTTCTTTGAAGCGTGCATTAGAGATCATTATAGATATTGCTTATGCTCTCTGTCATCTTCATACACACGGAGTAATCCATCGAGATTTGAAACCTGAAAATATTTTAGTCACTGAATCAGGAACGATAAAAGTCATCGACTTTGGCATCGCTCAACTTCTCGCAGAAGCCTCATCAGAAGCACCGACGCACCAAAGGGTGATTGGTACACCCATCTACATGAGCCCTGAACAAAAGGAAAATCCTGAATCCGTTTCTTATCCCTCTGATTTATATTCATTGGGCATTATCGCCTACGAGCTTATTTTGGGTAAATTGAGTCATGGGCAGATCCATCTTTCCTTGATGCCTAAAGGGATACAGAAAATTTTAGTCAAAGCTTTGCAGTTAGATATTAAAGACCGTTACCAAGACAGTGTTGATTTTATTGTTGCAGTTTCGAATTATTTGAATTCTAATGATTTTGAACGAGATAAGGTCGTCAAAGATCATTTAAGCGAATTGTCTGAAAGCTTACGGCATACTCAGTCCTTATTAAGTAGCGATAAAGCTCCAAGTTGGCCTGGATTGAAAATACAGGTATCCACCTTTAGCTTTCAAACGATTAGCGGCGTCTATCATGAATTTTTAGAACTTCGTCAAAACTTGTACAGCATTGCTTTTGCAGAGTCTTCTTTAAAAGGCGCCGAAGGCATGGTATTTTGTTCTATTTTTCGTGGCATGCTTAAATCTCTTTATAAAAGAATCACCCCTCTCGGTGAATTAGCCTTAATCTTAAATCAAAATCTTATTCAAGAAGG
The DNA here is from genome assembly GCA_963849895.1 of uncultured Alphaproteobacteria bacterium. Classification (GTDB taxonomy): domain Bacteria; phylum Pseudomonadota; class Alphaproteobacteria; order Micropepsales; family Micropepsaceae; genus Rhizomicrobium. The sequence continues at coordinate 318,733 of CAWKIU010000002.1, read as the reverse complement.
ATGGGATAAGAATTTTAATTTTAATTATCTCATCATTGATACGGAAAAGCAGATCGCACAATACTTAATCTGTGGTCAAAGTTACTTATGGTCTAAACCTGATCAAAAGCGACCCTTCAAAGTTATCGGCGAGAATGTTCCTTTGGGATCAGATAAAGATGCAAAATTTCAAATCCAACAAGTCGACTTCACAAATAAAGATGCTTTAATATTCAACAACCTCCAACATGAACTCACAGAAACTGAATGGCACGAACTATGGCAATCCTCGCCCGAATTAAATCCTCTGACGTGGACAGGAATCTACCTTAGAAAATTTAAAGCTCTTCATAAAGTTTCGCCACTCAAAACAATTTCATTTATAAGTATAAAATCTGAATAACTTTGCATGATTGAGAGAATGTGAGCCGTGTTGATAAATCCAACAATGTCTCCAGTAAAACGTAATTTTTTTCAAACATTTCCTATCAAAAATTAATTATAAATTTGCAATAAATCAGTGAAGGCATTATGATCCTATGTTTTTAGCATGATTTCAACCCCGAAAACTCACATGAAAAAGCGCAAGATCACCTTGAGATTTGAAAAGCTTTCTTTGCTTCTTTTAACAATGGTTTTCCTTGGCGTCAACCATGTTAAAGCCGATCTTATTTCTTATCCAAGGTTAAATCAATGTGTGGATCCTGAAGATATTCTTTATTCCGTTGACGAGCCTATAGAGGATTTAACTTGTGATTCTATTTTTCCTTTATCCGAGCATGAAGGCTTAGACTTGTTGCCTATTGTGGAAGTGGAACCACCGAAAAATTCACAGACTGATTCAGGCCAGCTTTTTTATCCCAACCTGTTTCAAAACAATCTTTTCAATGCGCCTAAATCCCCCGAGAATACTTCTAAAGAATTAAATTTGACGCCTGAAGAACAGCCAAGTCAGACCAGCCCTGAATCTTTAACAACGCCTATTCAAGCCAAGCCAGAACAACCCACACCCAATCCTGCCACACCTGAGCAGCCTAACCCAGCACCCGCTACCACTCAGCCTAATCCAGCAGCGCCTTCACCATCAAATCCTTCCACAAATCCGCCTTCAACACAAACCCTTCCCCCCCCCAGTGCACCAAACGCGCCTGCTACCACACCCACAGCTACTCCTAACCAGGCAAATCCTGCAAGCCTACCCAATCAAGCTCCATTGAACCCTAATTCGGTAGTTCCGAACCAGACACCTCAGCAGACCGTGCCACAAACACCTATTTTTCAATCTCCAATAGCCCCCGCGCCTCTTGGAGCTCCTGCTAATTCCACAACAATAAATGCTCAACCTAGTACAATAAATACCGCTGCATTGACAAGTGGGACTGAACCCCAAAAGACAATTTTAATCAATTTTAACAATGTAGCCATTACCGAGTATCTTCGATTTATCAGCCGTATTTCCAATAAGAATTTTGTTTTTGATGAAAATGACCTACAGTTTACTGTTACCATTGTCTCTGAAGAACCCACGACAATTGATAACATCATGACTGCGTTGCTGCAAGAATTGCGCATTCATGATCTCGAATTAATCGAACAAGACAACACCATTATCATCCATCACAACAGCAAAGTTTCTGCTATTTCGAAAGTCGTGCCTGAAGATATGAATGTTAGTGATGTACAAAACGCAGACATTGTGACTAAGGTATTTCGATTGAATACTTTAGAAGCAGATCGTGCAGCTGTCATTTTAAAACCTATGGTTTCTGCTGCTGCCTTAGTTGAAGTGCTCAAAGAAACTAATCATCTGATCATCACCGACTTGTCTTCGAATGTGAGAGAAATTAGCGCGCTGCTAAAAAGTCTTAGACAGCCCTCAAAGTGGTCTTGTCATAGGACAGTATGTGGTGAGCACACAACCCATTGACTCCTTAATTGCTATTGCACAAAAAATTATTCAGCCTTTGGCCCAAGATCAGAAAGTGACTTTTATTCCTCATCGTGCAGCCAATAGTATTTTCATTGTTTCAAATCCATATTTGGTTGAAAGAACTATCTCCATCTTGAAATATCTTGATCAATCTGCGGCTTCAACACAAATTTTAAATCCAAAAGACCTTAATTTCCTTCAAGGGGCGCAAACTCCAGGACAATGGGTTTTAGATAAGAATGGCAATTGGCAATTTATTCCTGGACCCGCTATTCATGGTGGTCCTCCTCCTAGAGGCAATTGGAAAGTTGACGACCAAGGAAACTGGTATTTTGAACCGGGCGACCCTTTAGGTGGTAAAGGTCCTGATGGAAAATGGGTTTTAGATAAAGATGGGAATTGGGTATTCCAACTCAATGCTGGGAAATCCATCTCTCCTCAAAAAGTACAACGTAAAGAAAAAATAACCTCAGAATTACCTGTAGGTCATATTGAAAGAACCCAGTTTCATATCTATAAACTGCAATATCGCAAAGGCGAACAAATTGCCAGGGCCCTTTCACGCGTCGCCGAAAGTTTAGCTACAACTGGAGAAAGAACTAATGCTGACCTTCTTTCAGCCATTTACAGCGTACAATGGATCGAATCTACCAATTCTCTAATATTTACTGGAACACCCGACGCGATTAACAAAATGCAAGATTTAATTAGCAATATCGACGTTCCCCTGCGTCAAGTTTTGCTTGAAATGCTCATTCTTGAAACGGATATTACCGACTCCTTAACCTACTCTACTAACGTGGCTTCACGATTTGGGGGCGGAAATACAGCGGGCGCAGAAGCATTCTTATCCGGTGCCTCCACACTTCCTGGAGGTATAGCTTCATCCGGTATTGGATTAATTCCTGATGCAGGCGGTCAGATTGCTAACGTAACAGGCTTTGTGTTAGGTATCATCGGCCAAACATTGACTCACAACGGCACAGAATTTGCTACCCTGGGAGCCTTAGTCAAGGCATTAACACAAAGATCTTGCGTTAAGGTTGTCATGAACCCTAAAATATTGACAGAAGATAATTCTCCTGCGGAACTTTTCGTCGGTCTTAATACACAGTTCCCCACTCAATCCATTGCTAACAATTTAGGTACCATTTTAACACAAAACTTTGAATTCCGTGATGTGGGTACCACTTTAAAAGTCACACCTGTGATTGGCAACAATGATGTCATCACTTTAGAGATTCAGGAAGAAGTGAGTTCGGTCATTTCTGGCGGTGTGCAAGCAACAACAGTTTTATCTAATCAAATTATCGGTCCTACTACAAAGATCAATAGAACTACAGCAAGGGTGCATGTCCCTAATAAATACTTCTTAATTCTCAGCGGTATGTTAAGCGACGAAGATGAACGCGACCGTACCCAAGTTCCCTGCTTGGGATCCATTCCTGTTATCGGTGCTGCCTTTAGCGATAAAACAGTTAAAGACACCAAACAGAATCTCATGATTTTCATTCATCCAATTATTATAGATACGGACGAAGAAATTGATAATATCACAAGGCATGAACAAAATGTTTATCGTGTGAAGAACCGTAGACCTAAAGAATGGGTATGGGAATCTGATGAAGCTATGGACTTCTTCAATATTATCGATACAGAAAATTCTGATGGGGATGAAGATTGCTATTGAAACGGAGACTAAGGGCCATGCCATCCCCTAATCTTTTTTTGCCCATATCCACGCTTAAATATTTATTTTTTAGCTTGCAATTGTGCGTTTTATGCGCATTATTGCTGACATCCTGTTGTTGTAAAGAATCTTGCGATATTGAACCCGCTATTCAGTTTACTCCCCCTTTACATGTCATTGAAAGTCTACCCTCTGCTTTTCCTGATTTAACGCATAAAGAACTGCAAGAGGATTGGGGAAAAGAATTGCTGATTGCCAATAAATTCGTCAGAGAAAATGACTTGTATCGAGCCATTACAGGATATAAAAGAGCATTGATTCTTTTGCCACCTCAACAATTCAATCGTCAACAGCAAATTGAATATGACATTGTTTTGAGCTATTATCTTGGAGAAAAATATCAGGAAGCCATCGAGGCATTTGAGGTCAGTAGCTTGACTACAGTTTCCAGCCAATTCCTCGCTTTTGATAATCTTCTTCAAATTGTTTATGATTCCTATGTAAAAATCGGTCAAACCAATAAAGCAGAAAAAGTTTATGCATTGATTGAAAGTATCAGACCAGAAATGGCTCTAAATATCAAACATGCAGAAGATGTTTTAAAGGGTCACTTATACGCCCTGCAAAATCCTGTAGTTTGTCCCAACGAAAACCTTTCTTTTTTTATCGACTCTTATGGCCAGAATGCGAAATCTGTTGCAAAAGCCAAAACTTTAAACGCTTTATTGCCCGGTGCCGGATACTATTATATAGGACAAAAAAATACAGCACTCACAGCTTTTATTGTTAACTCTCTTTTTATTGCAGCAGCCTATTATTTCTTTGATCAAGGCAATTGGGCAGCAGGGGCAATCACAACAAGTCTTGAAATGGGATGGTACCTCGGGGGAATTAATGGTGCAGGCTTAGGTGCCAAAGAGTTCAACGAAAATTTTTATGGAGTACTCGCTAAGGATTATATGATCAAACAACACCTTTTTCCGGTGCTAACTTTTCAAACAACTTTTTAAACGATGTTTCAAAGCTTAATATTACTTCTCATTGTTCCTTTCTCTCTTTTCGCAGATCCCTGGGGCAAAGATGCGGACCTTGTGAATCCCACGCACGCCAACTCTATTAACAACAATCCACCCTCTGCCGGGTGGTTGGCTGAATGCCTCATAGGATTTCATCAGACGGTGATTACGCCCATAGATGGACCGCGAAGTAACTATTTGCCTAGTAGTTCACAGTATACTCTCGATGCCATGCGTAAGTATGGCTTTTTTGTCGGCTTCACGATGGGTTGTGATCGTTTACTTCGTGAAAATGATGATCCGTGGGTCTATTCCAAAATCTATGACAGTCATGGTTATCCCATGAAGTACGATCCCGTGCGTTAAACCCTAAGACACAGATTAATAGATTTGGAATGCAAATTTTCGGTAATATTTCATCTTTTTCAGAGGCAACAAGCAAAACTGGGGCTTGGCTTTCTTGCAGATACTTTATAGTTTTAAAATGATTGTCCAACTTCCAGACAAGTGGTCGAACCAACCAGCACCTGATTAGGGTCTTGATGCGATCAAAGGGTGTGACCAAGAGGGAGAATGGCTGCTTCAATATAGAAAAATTTTAATTCCATAAGAGGTCTATTATACTTGTTTGTAAACATATTTTTTTGATAGCTTAAAAAAGGTAAGGGTCAAGGGCAGGATTTTGGACACGCATAGGAATGAGACACAAAAGTCATCAGATCACTTCAGTGCAGAAGTGGATCCAGTTTTTTTTAAGCTTTTTTCTGATCACCCAATAAACTCTAAAGAATTTCAACAAGCATTAAATACATCCATTGTAACTTGTTTTCATCTCCCTGCAACAAAAATTTCTAAGGAAGTTAAATCCACAATTATCCTTCACAACATTTTTAAACATTTGGATCACTCCTTTGATTTTTTAAATTTTTTGCGTGAATTTGTCCTTAGCAAAAACGAACTTAAAGCATTTCTTGTAGCGATCATTCACGGAATATATTACGAAGATATTAAAGTCCCCCAACTAGCCGAAATGTCTTCAAAAAACGGTCTTGGATGTTTTCTTTTGCAAATCTTGTCTGAGAATATTTCTAATCAACGTTTGCAACGAATTTTGAAAAATCTGACCTTAAATAGACAAATTGAATTGATCTGCTTTGTCCTAAAATACTATCGAGAGGGTACTTATCAAATATTCCAACAACTTGAAGCCATTTATAGAGCAGACGCATCGAAAGCATTTAATAAAATGATGCTGCATCTTATGCAAGCTCTTTCACGCACTTATTTTGATGTCGATAAGCTATCGGATTTTTTACATGACAAAACGATCGATAACGAGGAAACGTTACATACAGTCATGCAAGAACTAGACCAGTTTGCTCTTTCTCAAGTCGCAGAGTTTAAGTCATTGCTTTCTTCTTTAATTCCTTTGGTCGTCCATTCCCCTCTTTTTATGTTTCATGCAATTGAAGAAATGAAAAAAAAGACATCCAAAAACACCTATCATCCTACTTTGGAAGAACAGCAAGAAGGCGAAAGAAAGGCAAAAATAAAATCTAACAACCTTCGTCAATTATTTCTTCCTTTTTTTTCCTCTCCACTTAATATGCCGGAATATATTGAACTCTTTCAGTTATTCGGATTTAAAGACCATGGGCCGCTTTTACCCTATCAGGACATATGGTGTAAAAAAAACACACTCATTGAAAAAATTAAAATGCTCCTGCGTGTATTTACAGACCCAGCAATTATTCTAGTACTGCCACCTTTAGATTTGGATTTTTATTTTGTATTTCTGCGCACGATCATTGTCCAAATAGATGCATTAAAAAATCCGGAGAAATTAAAAAAACAACTAGAAAGATTAGTTTTCGCTATGCCCACCTCTGATAAACTTTTAGAAAGCCTTGCAGGTCTAAGTTCAGTGGTCGTCGGCTTTAAAAATATGGTCGACACAGTAAATCAAAAACTGATAGATAAAATCGCCCTTAAGGATATCCCTCTGTTCGTATTTGATCAGTCCAATCAGGCGCTGTTTCAAAAAAATCGGCGCTTCATCGATAAACTTAACCTCACTTATGCATGCTCCATCATCCACCTTTCCCGCGAAGATATCTTGCATCTAGCCCAAGCATTAGATATAGAAGATCTGATCAATACAACTAAAAGAGGACTTTTTGGCTATGGGGGCATGCGCAACAGCGTATTCCTTATTGCACCTATTCTTAGGCATATTTTTACTCATAAAATAAAACATGAGCAGATTCTCCTTATCGACCCAGAAAAATTAATGATGTTATTCAATCAATATGTCTTAGGCGGAATTTCGCCTGAAGCTCCCGCCGGAGATGTCATCTTTATGATTGATGATGACATGCAAATCCCAGAAGCCAACATTTTCTCCCATCTACTTTTAATGGCAAACTCTCAGGATATAAATCTGACCTCAATGGGATTCGATATAGGAAGAGCTACAAAATATAGGAATGCATACCCGCCTTTAGAAAGCATTCTTTATAAACCTCATGAAACGTATGACTACAATCAATGGCGCAAAAAAATCTATGCTACAGCTATGTCAGAATATGTTTCTAATCCAAAAATCTGTATGAACCTTCCTATGGGCGCTGAAGAACTCCTGACTCAAAATCCGGTTATTTCAAATCTTTTCTTAAAACTTTCGTACCATTTAGGTGGAAATCGCCTACCTAAAAATCAATGGCCCTCTCACTATATTGCAGGTATAGAAGAGCATTTAAAAAGATTTATACCTTACTCTATTCATATTGCGATGATCAATTCTTTGATTCCACCCTTTCGTGATAAAAGAAATGTATATCCCTGGTCAGATCTTGAATATAATTATTTTGCTACATGCCTAAGGGATATCTTTAAAGTTATTTCCGATGAAAAAAATCAAGAAGAAATGCAAAAACGCTTTTGGAAAAATATCCATATCCTATTTGACCCAACTAACTCGGAAGAAATGACTCTTCGTAGCTATTTAATCATGCTTATAAAAACGCCTATTAAAGAAGTCATACAAACTTTTCAAAACAACAACAACCTTGACAGGCAAGAAAAAAGATCTCTGAAAGAAATCGAGATCCTTTATGAATTTTATAAAATCGATGCCAATTATTTATGGGAATGGGGGACTCATCTTTTGCAATTGTCTCCGTCGAATCAAATAACCTCGGAAATCGAGCGTGTTAAATCTGAAATGGAAAGAAATCTTTCTATTGAATTCAAAGATTACCCCTTAACCTTTGCATTTTATCTAATGTGCAAATCAGTGGGGACTGGTGAGTTTAATCAGACCGTCAAACGCATTCTGAAGATTTATGCCATAAAACCGTTATAACACACAAAAAAAGGGATTTATGATACAATGGTTAGATGGTTCAATATTTTTTAGGTGGTTAGCATGCCTTTGCCGGCCGTTCTTAAACCTTTCCATAAAGAAGGCGAAAAACTTCTCAAAGAGGGAAAGGTCAAACAAGTTGAGTTTTCAGGTGGAACATACCAAGTCCAAGTTGAAGATGACCCCAAGCATCAAGATATTTGGTCATTCATTCAGCTTGATGATCGGGATCGTTTAAAAGACTCTTTTTGCTCCTGCGATGAAAGCGAAGATGTGGCTGCCTGCCCGCATTTGGCCGCTGCCTATTTACATATTTTTAATAATTCAAAACTGCCTCTACACAAACGCTTTGAAAAATCCCTGTGGAATAAACTCTGTGAACTGTATTCAGAACGGCTGAAATTTGATCCCAATCAATTTAAGCCTTCTGCCAAGGGTGTTTATGCTATTTATTCTGTGGGGGGGAAACAGATCTTTGTGATTGAAGGGAAAAGTAAACAAGCTGCCTCTCACTTAAAAAATTTATTATTTAATCGCCATCAAGAAACTGAAGAAACATCTTTGAAATTTTCCAATCTTTCTGAAGAAGAAATCATCCTTTGGAAAGAAGGCCGGCCCAGTTCTCATCTAAGCTACGAATTGTCATTTTGGAGCGACCTGGCTAAATGGATCATGTCCATGCAAGATGCGGGTGATGAATATACGCTTGAGTTTGAATACTCATCGGAAGGTATTCCAAATTATATTAGCATTAATTTCGATGAATTGTACTGCAAATTTTATATTTCAGAAGCTAATCTACCCTTGATTATTCCTTCACTAGCTTCCGTTAAATCCCCCCTACCTATTCATGCGATGAACTCGCGAAACATCACAAAAATGACTTACGATAAAGCCATGGGATGCCTCCTCATCGATTCTAAAGAATCCCCAGAAAAATTAGATCCTTCTAAAGAACATCCCAAGGGATCCCGCTACGGCAGCTGGCTTTTTGTTCCTAAGAAAGGATTTTACCCCTTAGATCCTTTAGGACTACTGAACTCAAAAAAAATTTGCGGAAATCAAATATCACAGGTTTTTAACGAAAACCTTCAGTTTATTAAAGACAATTTGGAAGGGGCTTCGATTCATGAGGAACCTGTAAAAGCGTCCTATTCTATTGATTTTGATGATGAATGGAATCTGCATATTAATTGTTATGTTTTTACTCCTGGGGACTTAGGTCTTCCTGGATCTCGTTTTTTCGGAGAGTGGTCTTACTTAGAAGATGACGGTTTTTATAAATTAGAAAACTTGCGTTTTAAAGCTGTCGATACGGTCATTCCAAGTCATGAAGTCGGAGATTTTATTCAGCAGCATCGCACATGGCTAAACACACATGAAGGTTTTGAAACCCATTTGGCAAGCATTGAAGCTCAGCTGACTTATAAGATGGAAAGCGAAAAGGGACCCTTATCTTTCCAACGTACAATCGCCACACCCGAACAGTCAGGAAAAAACAAAGACTTTGGTCCGTGGGTATATATCGCCGGACAAGGCTTTTATTCGAAAGTCACATCTTTAATGAGTTTGCCTATTCGACCTGGAATAACCATTAATGCCGATCAAATACCCCTATTTATCCGCATGAATCGTGAAGAATTAAAGTTAGTCCCAGGATTTTTCAGTGAAAAGTGTCCTGTCCTGCATGCTGGGTTAGATATTTCATTGGACGAAACAGATCAAATAATGGTCACCCCTCAATTTGATTTATTGCCCGATTATAATGAAAAAATTGTCAGGTTTTTCGATGAATTTGCTTATGTTGAAAATGAAGGATTTTCCGAATTACCTGTAGATTGCCGTTTGCCTATTGATTATCGCACACAACTAAATATCGATGCCATTAATCTCCCGATGTTTCTTAATTACGAACTGTCTCATCTTGAATCTATCATTACATACATCGATGAGCGTCTAAAACGTCCTCAAGAAATTAAATTAGTCGCACACCACATTTCAAGACCTGATCCACAGGCAAAAGGATGGTATGCCATTAAGTTAGGTTACCGCTCTGAATTCGGCGAAGTGTCCATTTCTCAATTCTGGAATGCCTTGAAAAAAAAGCAGCGTTTCTATTTTTCAGAAGCAGGACTGATTGACTTAGAAGATAAACGTTTTGATTGGCTACGTCTTTTAGCAAAAAAAAGATTAGATCGACGTCGTAATATCCTTAACTTGTCAACGGTTGAACTCATCCGCCTTAACGCTTTTGATCAAATTGAAGTCTTAAAAGAAAAGAAAGCGAATATCAGGAATCCATCGAATTATTGAAAGAGCTGACTGAATTCCACATACCAGAAGAACCCAACCTACAAGGTTTAAACAGTCATTTGAGGAGTTATCAACAGTTTGGCTTACATTGGCTATGGTTTCTTTATCATCATGGTTTATCTGGCCTCCTATGTGATGATATGGGCTTAGGTAAGACGCATCAGGCCATGGCTCTTCTTGCGGCAGTCACAAATTATCATAAAAAAATGGGCGAAGGTGTTAATCGGCACTTTTTGGTCGTCTGTCCTACATCAGTGATCTATCATTGGCAGGATAAACTGGCACAATTTCTTCCGGAACTTCGCGTTTGCACCTTCTATGGTAGTAATCGCAGTTTGGAAGAGTTTCGTGAACATTATGATATCCTTTTAACGTCCTATGGCGTCTGGCGCATCGAGCATGAACTGCTTTCTCAAATTCCTTTTGAAGTGGGAATATTTGACGAAATCCAAATTGCAAAAAATCATAATAGCCGTCTGCACGCTTCTCTAGCCCATGCGAATGCACAAATGCGCTTGGGATTATCGAGGAAGCGGTGCTCGCCGGCCGCCCGCTCAGCCTCTTCATCATCGACATCGACAACTTCAAAAGCTTCAACGACCGCTTCGGCCATGCCTCCGGCGACGTCGTGCTCCTGCGCATCGCGCGCATCGTGATGGCGGTGGTCGCGACCGAGGACGCCGTGTTCCGCTACGGCGGCGAGGAATTCGTGGTCGTCGCCGACAACCTGCCGCGCGCCGCGGCGCTCGCGCTCGGCGAACGCATGCGCCGCGACGTCGCCCGCCACATGGCAGGATGCGCCAGGACCAGCGCGCGCCATTGCGCGGCCAGAACCGGCGCCGGTGTATCGCCACGCGCGTCGATTAGCGGCAAGGAATATTCCAGCGTGTCGTTCTTCATCGGCGAATAAAGGTGCACGCCATCGCTGCGGATGAGGCGCGCAAAGCCCGGCGCATGCTTGTCGAGTATCGTCAGCCGATAATCGGGATGGTGTTTCAGCATGCCGGCGATGTCGTAGAGTTCCAGCGTCTTGAACTGGTCCTGGGTTGCCGGCGTACCGTCGCTGCGCAGTTCCAGCGCCGCGTTGGCGGCGAATGCTATTGCGGCGGAGATCAGCAGCAACGCGGCACCATAACCGAGCGCGATGCGCTTGCGTGTTTCCCACTGCGCCGCGATAGCGCCAAGCGTGACGGCGGCGCAGACCAGGACAATCGCGCCGTTCTGCCGCGCCAATACGGCCAGCGCCAGAAACAGCGCGGCCGCGCCGATCAGCGCGAAGCGAAGCCTTCGCATCGGCCAATGCGCGGCGGCATGGGCCAGGCAGACGAAGCCCGCGAGGCAGGCATCGGCGAACAGCGCATCCTTCCAAACCGTCGCTTGGAACAAGAACAACTGCGGCAGGAAGAGGACAAGCGCCGCGCCCGCAACCGCCGCCCAAGAAACGCGCCGTCCAAGCCAGAACAGCGAGGCGAGCGCCACAAATGCCAGCACGAAATCGAACGCCACGAAATATGCCGCGCCGGGACGAAGCGCGTCGGAGATGCCCAGCATCCAGGACATGATGGGCGGATGCCAGAAGCTGTAAACCTCGGTTCGCGCTTCGACCAATTGCGCGAAGGAATCGTCTTCCAACTCGCCGGGGAATGTCAGCGCGAAACCCGCGACGCCGCCCAGCAGCAAAATCGCCGATGCGATAATGCGGGGCGTTGTGACGGTGGAGAACGGCGGAGTGCGCATGGCGGCGCGAGGATAGCCTAGCCGCGCGGATTTGTTTACTTCGACAAATCGCGACCGATGGCGAGGTATTTCTCGCGGCGCAGGCTGCGCAGTTTTTCGGGCGAGAGCGGCGTCAGTTCGGCCAGGGCGCGAGCGATCTGCTCGCCCACCGTGGCGATGGCTTCCTGCGCGCCGCGATGGGCGCCGCCCACCGGCTCGGGAATGATGGCGTCGATCACGCCGAGCGCCAGAAGATCCTGCGCGGTGAGGCGCATCGCGGCGGCGGCGTCGCGGTTCTTTTCGGGCTTGCGCCACAGGATCGAGGCGCAGCCTTCCGGCGAGATCACCGAATAGACCGAATTCTCCAGCATATAAACGCGATTGGCGGTAGCGATGGCGAGCGCGCCGCCCGAGCCGCCCTCCCCGATGATGGTGGAGACGAACGGCACGCGCAGATCGAGGCACGCCTGGGTCGACCGCGCGATGGCTTCCGCCTGGCCGCGCTCCTCAGCCCCGATGCCCGCGTAAGCGCCCGAGGTATCGACCAGCGAGATCACCGGCAGGCCGAAGCGGTTCGCCAACTCGAACAGGCGCAGCGCCTTGCGATAGCCCTCGGGCATCGCCATGCCGAAATTGTGTTTGACGCGGGTTTGGGTATCGCTGCCCTTCTCATGCCCGATCACGGCGACCGAGCGGCCATGGAACCGCGCCAGCGCCGCAACGATGGCGGCGTCTTCGCCGAAGGTGCGATCGCCGGCCAGCGGCGTGAAATCGTCGAACAGGCCGGCGGCGTAATCGCCGAAATGCGGACGGCCGGGATGGCGCGCCACCTGAACCCGCTGCCAGGGCGTCAGCTTGGAATAGGTGTCCTTGACCAGCTGGTCCGCCTTGCCTTGCAGCCGCGAAACCTCGCCGTCGATCTGCATCGCCGGATCGGCCGTCGAGAGCGCGCGCAGCTCAACGATCTTGCCTTCCAGTTCGGCGATGGGCCGTTCGAAATCGAGGTAAGCGTGCATGGCGTTCCAGTAGCGTCAAAAAGGGCCGGGAAAGTGGCAATGTCACACTGGCGTGTCAATCAAAGCGAAATCGGCGTCGCGCGGCAAGGCGGGTTTCCGCCAGATATAGATATTATCCTAGTATATTCAACATCTTACTTAACATTCGGCAATATAATTGTTCCGTGCGCGGTTCGCCCCCTCCCCCTGGGGCGCCTCCCCTTTTGTCATGGCCCGCCTAGTGCGGGCCACCCAGTTGAAACCATCACAACTAACGAAAAACATATCGAGATATGTCCTTCCACGGTTCAGACTCGCGTCACCTAGGTGGCCCGCACTAGGCGGGCCATGACACCGTTGATTTGCAAAAGGCGGAAGTCGCGGGCGGCCAGAATCCTGGCACACCCGGCGATCCCGCCTTTGGCGCAAAGCTACGGCAGGCAGCCGGAATCCGCTTTACGCGGAAATCGATAAGCACCTTTGCTTTTTCCTCGGGCTGCGCAGAGCAAGCGTTTCGCAGTTCCGGCCGCACCTCAGATGGCCTATTCGCCGGCCCACTCCGTTCGGATGCACGCGAAAGCGCATCCTGATCCCTGTATGTCTTCGCGTCGACTGTGCACTCATCAAGCGGCGGCCCGTCAGCCGCCTTTGGTACGCCTCCATTGTCAAACAGCATCACGAAAGATGCAGTTAGGTAGATGTGGGGAGCGCAAAAGCGGGTTTCAAGGGGGGCGCTAAATTTATTTTTCGCGAGTGCGATGCAATATAATTCGCATAGAGATTTATGATCCCTACACGGATTGCCGCACGGGATCGGCGGGGATGGGAAAACAAATAACGTTTACTCTCCCCTTATGTTTTTCCAACATCGATCGTCGCCCAAAGCCTAATCATCAATCTCAGCGACGTGGCCCATTTCGCGTGCTGTCTTGGCCGGAAAACCCCTCGACAGAATCTCGCGCAAGGGGCGTGGGCGCACATAAGGGCCACGCCCCCACCGAAACAGCAGCAGTCCTGGGAGCGCAGCCCCAAACACCATATAAATCCAACCGCGATTGCTGCTGACAGGTCCCACCCTGACCATTGTCTCGATGGCCCAAATAACGCAACCGGCAACGGCCATCGCCGCTGCCCAGCAGATTCCCACAATGCGCGCCAACCTTTGCATCGCGATATATTGCGTCCGAGCTTTGTCTTTTTCAATCCCGTCCCGTTTGGCCTCAAATCCGCCTCCATAGGAAAGTCGCCAAAGGGCACGGTGTTTATTATTCCGCTTCAAACAACGACTTCGTTGGAGTGCGCACCGGGTAAATCTACTGTTCGTTCGCCCAGGTCGTCACGGAAAATTCAAGAAGAGACGCGAAAAATATACGCTATAGTTGCACGTGGAACGATCTGGTGCAGAGGGAGTGATACATGCGCAAAGCAGCTTACATGGCATTTGCCGGGCTTCTCGTTTCGGCGTCCGCACTTGCGGATGTGGATTCGCCTAGTGAAGGCCGGGTGGTCGCCGATCCGACTTTTCCTCGCTTTACGGTTTCCTCGCTGTCTGTGACAGCTGCCGCTTCGACGAACGCGCCTGTAATTCAGTCCCTCACGGCGCGCTATCTGGTGCGGGCGCCGAAAGGAAACATCATCGATATCATTCCCGACATCCATTTCGTCGCCGCGAACGGCAATGCCATCGTTGTTCACAGAGAACTCATTGATACAAGCGGGGCCATCAGCCAGACCCAGCTTAAAGATGCTACCATCGATATTCCGGCGGCAGCGCAAAAACGCGGTGCGGTGATTTCCGGCGGGTGGGTTTGCGGCACATCCGTGTACTACGTTACAATCCGTGCCTTCATCATGGATACCGACGGCAACAAGAGCAACGCCGTCGAATACACAATCCATTGCAACGGCGGCTGAACGCACAGCAAGCTTGCGCCAATATTCCGTCATTCCACCGCGACGTTACTCACACCCCGCCGGTTTCGTTGTGATTTTGCTGTAGGTCAGCGTGATCAGTTCGTCGGGGCGGGGGCTGGTGCCGCGTACGGAAATTGACGAGGCGAGCGTATCGCTCAGCGTGTAGGTCATCGCGGTTGTTCCGTCGCTGGCGGTTTCATCCACGATCACATCGCCGAGGCTTGTTCCCGTGGCCGACGCCGCCATCAGCTTGGTGCTCGACGGGCCCGGCTGTTTGGTGATGTTCAATCGCCCTGTTCCCGCGACGCTTGCGCATGTTTTGGGCGTGGCGCGCTTCGCCGCCTTCTCGCGAATTTTCGGCCCGGCCAAGGCGTGGATGGTTCCCGCCGGCGCGGCATAAGAGAAGCTTTCCAGATTTATCCAGCCTTGATGGCCGGCGTCAGTGGCGTCGCCTGGGATGGAATTGACTTTCATGTACCAGTCGGCGGAAGCGGACAGCGAAACCGCGCCTAGCAACGCGCCACTTGCCAACAATGCCAATAGACGTGATTGCGTCTTCATGCGGTTCTCCTGTGTACGTATGAACCCCGCCCCGGTTCGACGCAGTGCGAACTATACCAATTCCTGCCTTGGCGAGATAGCGCCTCGCAAGGATCGCCGCCGCCCGCGCGGTTGCACCGCACCAATTGCGCGGGCTTCGTTCGGCGCGCGCTAGCGGCTGTCGAACTTGCGCTT
The DNA here is from genome assembly GCA_963849895.1 of uncultured Alphaproteobacteria bacterium. GTDB lineage: Bacteria > Pseudomonadota > Alphaproteobacteria > Micropepsales > Micropepsaceae > Rhizomicrobium. The sequence continues at coordinate 303,081 of CAWKIU010000002.1, read as the reverse complement.
GGCGAGCGGGTGATTGGCGTTGACCGTCGCGGTGAGGCGATCCTGGGCGACATGGGTGTAGATTTGCGTGGTGGCGATGTCGGCGTGGCCGAGCAGCGTTTGCACGCTGCGCAGATCCGCACCGCCTTCGACCAGATGGGTGGCGAAGGCGTGGCGCAGAACATGCGGCGATAATTTCTCGGGATCGAGCCCGGCTTCCAGCGCCAGTTCCTTCAACATCTGGTGCAGGCGGCGGCGCGTGAGATGGCATTCCGCCGAACGCGACGGAAACAGGAAACGCTCGGCGTGGCTTCGGCGTTCGCCTTTCGGCAGAAAGCCCTCGCGAACCGTCAGATAGGCGGCGATGGCCTCGCGCGCGCGGGGGTTCATTGGCGCGAGCCGCTCCTTACCGCCCTTGCCGCGCACCAAGATGACATCGCCCTGGCCGCGCATCGCCGCGAATGGCAGCGTCGCCAGCTCCGATACACGCAGCCCGGAGGCATAGAGCATTTCGACGATGCAAAGCAGGCGCGCGCCCTCCTCGCTTTTTTCGGCGCGTTTGGCGGCGGTTTCGATCAGCGCATTCATGTCCTCGTGCGACAGCGTCTTGGGCAGCACAAGGCCGCGCTTGGGCGCATCGATGGCATTGGTGGGATCGTCGGTGCGGATGCCGTCGCCATAGAGAAAGCCGAAGAATTGGCGCAGCGCGGACAGTTTGCGCGCCTGTGTGGAACCGGCCAGTGCGGACAGACTCGCGAGATAACGCTTCACGTCGTCGCGGGCCGCGTGCTGCGCATTCTTGCCGCGCTTGGCGAGGAAGCCTTCGAAGTCCAGCAGATCGCGGCGATAGGCCGACAGCGTGTTGATGCTGGCGCCGCGCTCGGCGCTCATCATGTCGAGGAACGCCTCGAACAGATGGGCATCGCCCGCGGGTTTCGCCTTGCTCACGGTTTTGGCGCGGGCGCGGGCGGCGGTGGCGCAACGTAGAGCATCAGCGCCTCCATGCCGATATCGCGCGCGGCATCGGGTTGCCCCATCGCGCCCAGCATGCGCACCAATTCGATGGTCGTGTCCGGCGCCATGTCGCGCAGGCCAATGCTGCGGATCGTGTCGATGATCAACAACAGCGCCTCGCCTTTGCGTTCGGGATGGCCGGAGACGTTTTCGATGTTGCGCATGACGCCGGCGCTGGGACGCGCGCCGTCCCAATGCCCCGCTTCGAGCGCGGGCGCTTGCTTTTTGGCATCGGGCGGTAACGGCCTGCCGAGAACATCGGCGATGCCGAGGATCAACGCCTTGTAAGAGCGTTCCGTATCCGGCAGCGGCGGATTGCGCACCAAGCCGGTGGCAAAGGCGCCGAGCGCGGCCTGTAGTTTGGCGTCGCGCGCGGGATTGGACTGTATGAGATCGACAACGCTCATCATCGCGTCTTTATCGCTCAGCCATGCGCGGGCCGCGCCGGGATGTCCTGCCAGCAGCAAGGCGCGGGCGAACATGCTCGCCATCGAGCGATTGGCGGGCGTGGGCTTCAGGCTCGCGAGCGCATCGCCTTGCAGTTCCGCCGCCAGCGGCAGCAGGCCGTTCTTGTCGCCGAGCGACAGCGCCTCGAACAAAAGCTGCGCCCTTTGATCTGGACGGGTTTCGATCTGAATTGCGCGGCGCAGCAGAACCTGCCCCGCGAAGAACGGCAATTGCTGCGCATCGGCCGATGCATTGGCCATATTGGTGAGCGGAATATCCTGCGCGTCGGCGATGAGTTTCAGCACCGCGATGTCGGCCGCGCCGGTTCGAATGATGCGATCCGCGGCATCGAGGCGCACGCGCGGCGAGTTGCGGATGTCGCGCATCGCCAGCAGGTTTTCCGGCGTGCCCATGACGCTCGCCAGCGCGCCCGTTATCGGCAGCGCGGCTTGCCGCATCAGGAAGACATGCATGGCGGTGGGATGGGCAATCGGTCCGGGCGCCGTGGTCTTCTTGTTCAGCACATCGTCCATCAAGGCATCGAAGGCCGGGTCGGCGTAACCTTGTGCGTCGATCACCGAATGCGTTAGCTCGGTCGCGGCCTGATCGCCGCTCATCGCATAACAATAGGTGCGCAGCTCCAGCCAGAACGGATCGCCCAGCGTGAGGCGCGAGGCGGTGCGATCGGTGCAGACGTCGCCGCCGCGACTGTCGATCAACAGCGCATTGGCCTGCACCCGCGCGAAGTCTTCATCGCTCGGCACGCTGGCCGCGGCGGCGAGCGCGCCCGCATCGTCGATCAGCCCGGCGTCGAGCAGCCGTTCGATGCGTATGGTGACGAAGGCGCGCTTGGCGGGTCCAAGCGGCGCGGCGGCCTTGGTCAGGACAATGCGTTTGGCGAGCGCCCGCAGCGCCGGGTCGGACGACACCAGCGGCGCACGCGCCAAGAGCGTCTCCACGGTGTTGCGCGCGGAACCGCCCCACAGATCGTCGCCCAATCCGCCATTGGTCGAATCAAGCAAGCCGGTCGGCGCGCCCTCGACCGTACCGAGCGCGCTCACCTGGATGTCGGATGGCGGCGCGACCACAACGGGCGTGACGGGTGCGGTGGTCGCTTCAGGCAATGCCTTCGGCGGAGCGGTCGCAGGTTTGGCGGCAGGTGCCGCCTCGTCCGCGACGGGCGGGAGATCCTCGTCCGACACCACGGGCGGTGTACTGGGGTCCATCCATTGCGCGTTGGCGGAGGGGGCACAGAGCCCTAGCGCCAGCACCAGGACGGCAAAATCAGCTCGGAAAGCGGTCATTGGGGAGCACCTGCTCAATGGCGTGCTGCGCGGGATGCACCATGCCGCCGTAAATCGCCAGACCGGTCAGCGCCAGGATGACGAGCACGACCGCGGCAATACCGATCCGTCCGCCCCACCCCATGCCCTCTGACCTTGATGAATACATATTCCTACCTCGCAAGTTGCTTTTTTGAGGATTTCCAGGCCCTGGCGCAAGTCCCGCTGGCGACGCGCGGCCAAGCGTTGTAAGCGAAGGTTATGGCAAGCTTGCGGCGCACGGTAGCACTGATCGGCATGATGGGGGCCGGTAAAAGCTCCATCGGCCGCAGACTCGCGCTGCGCCTGGAGGTACCTTTTAAGGATGCCGACAGCGAGATCGAGGCCGCCGCGGGCTGCTCGATCCAGGATTTTTTCTCGCGTTACGGCGAAGCCGCCTTTCGCGAAGGTGAACGCAAAGTAATCGGGCGGCTGCTGGGCGAGGCGCCGCATGTGCTGGCCACGGGCGGCGGCGCCTTTATCGACCCAATCACGCGCGCGCGCATGAAGGAGACCGCAGTGTCCGTTTGGATTGCTGCGCCGCTGGACGTTCTGCTTGCCCGCGTGGCGCGCAAGGACGACCGCCCGCTGCTCAAGGATGGCGATCCGCGCGAGGTGCTGGAGCGGCTGCTGACGGAGCGCGCGCCGATTTACGGCGAAGCCGACTTCACCATCGACAGCGAAAACGGCCCGCATTCCGATACGGTGGAGCGGATCGTGGCAGAACTGACGGACCGTGGATTGTGGGACGAGCAATGAGCGAACGCATCACTGTCAATTTGGCGGCACGCAGCTATGACATTCATGTCGGGGCCGGGTTGCTGACCAAAGCGCCGCAGCAGCTTTCGCATTTCGCGCGCGGGCCGGTGCCCGTGGTCACAGATGACAATGTCGCGGCGCTCTATCTCGACGGGTTCGTGGAGTCGCTAAAGGACGCAGGCATCGACGCGCGTCCCATCGTGCTGGATGCGGGCGAAGGGACCAAGAGTTTTCACTGGCTGGAAAAACTTTGCAGCGCGCTGCTGGCGACCGGCGTGGATCGCGGCGGGCTGATCGTGGCGCTGGGCGGCGGGGTGATCGGCGATCTGACGGGATTTGCCGCCGGTATCCTGAAGCGCGGCATCGAATTCGCACAGGTGCCGACCACGCTCCTGGCGCAAGTGGATTCCTCCGTGGGCGGAAAAACCGCCATCAACACGGCGGAAGGAAAAAATCTGGTCGGCATATTCCATCAACCGAAAATCGTGTTGGCGGATACGGCGGTACTGGCCACCCTGCCCCGGCGCGAATTGCTGGCGGGCTATGCCGAAGTCGCGAAGTACGGCGCGCTGGGCGACGCCGCCTTCTTCGAGTGGCTGGAAGCGAACGGCGCCAAAGCGCTGGCGGGCGACGAAACGGCGATGGTTCACGTGGTGTCGCGCTCCTGCCGGATGAAGGCGCAAATCGTGGCGCGCGACGAGCGCGAGGCCGGCGACCGCGCGCTGCTCAATCTCGGCCACACCTTCGGGCATGCGCTGGAAGCGGCGACGGGATTCTCGGATCGGCTGCTCCACGGCGAAGGCGTCGCGCTCGGCATGGCGCTGGCGTTCCGGCTATCGGTGAAGCTGGGCCTTTGTTCCGGCCAGGATGCGGAGCGCTTTGTGCGGCATTTGAAGGCCGTTGGCCTTCCCGCCGCGATCGGCGATATCGCCGGGCCCCGGCCTGGCGTCGATCAGCTCATGGAACACATGGCGCACGACAAAAAGGTCAAGGACGGCAAGCTGACATTCGTCCTGCTGCGCTCTATCGGCCACGCCTTCGTCACGAACGATGTACCGCTCGAAGCGGTGCGCGACGTGCTGGCGGAGTAAGCCGATACTTCACCTCCCCGCTAGGGGGAGGTTGGACGAAAACGCGCTATACTCCCCGCCTGCTTCGAGGTTTGCCATGGCACTATCCCTTCTTATCTCCTTTGGCGCGATTGTCGTTTTGATGATCGCTTCGGCGTTTTTCGCGGGGTCCGAAACGGCGCTGACCGCGGTTTCGCGCGGCAAGATGCATCAGCTCGAAAAGGACGGCTCGCGCGCCGCCGCGAACGTCAACAAACTGGTGGGGAACCGCGAAAGGCTGATCGGCTCGCTGCTGTTGGGCAATACCTTCGTAAACATCCTGGCGTCGTCGCTGGCGACCATCGCGCTCGAGGACAAGCTGCACCATCGCTCGGTGGTCGTGGTCACGCTGTTCATGACGCTGTTGATCCTGGTGTTCTCGGAAGTTCTGCCCAAGACGCTGGCCATCGCGCGCACCGACCGCTTCGCGCTGACGGTTGCCGCCCCGGTCGGCTGGGTGGTGAGCATCCTGGCGCCGATCGTCGCCAGCGTGCAATTCGTCGTCTGGCGAATGCTAGAACTTTTCGGCGTGGAACAGGACCAAGTGCTGAATCCCGACGGGGCGCATGACGAAATTCGCGGCGCGGTCTTCCTGCATCATCAGGAAGGGACGGTGGAACGCGAAAGCCGCGATATGATTTCCGGCGTGCTCGACTTGACGGAACTCACCGTCGGCGACGTGATGATCCACCGCAAAAGCATGACGAGTGTTTCTCTGGAGCAAGGCGCCGAGCAGGTGATCGACGCCGTCATGTCGACCCATCATGCCCGCGTGCCGGTGTGGCGCGACCAGCCGGAGAATATTGTCGGCGTGCTTTACACCAAGGACATCGTGCGCGCGGTCCTCGCCAACCGCCGCTCGGCGAAGGGGCTGGACATCAATCTGCTTGTCACGCCGCCCTGGTTCGTGCCGGAGACCATGGCGCTGGAGGAATTGCTGGAAGCGTTCCGCGAACGGCGCTCGCATTTCGCGCTGGTGGTGGACGAATACGGCGTGATCCTGGGGCTGGTAACGCGCGAGGATATTCTGGATGAAATCTTCGGACGCATTCCCGACGAGCACGCCGATAAGACGCAATCGGGCATCCATGCGCAGGAAGATGGCTCCTACGTCATCGACGGCGTAACGGCGGTGCGCGACGTCAACCGCGAATTCGATTGGAACCTGCCCGACGACGAGGCGACGACGTTGGCCGGTCTGGTGATCCATGAGGCGCGTGCCATCCCGGAGGTCGGGCAGCGCTTTGCGTTCTATGGTTTCAAATTCGAGATATTGCGCCGCCAGCGCAATCAGGTCACCGTGCTGCGCGTGACGCCGCCGCAGAAGGCAAGCGACGAGGCGGGTTAGCGCGGCTCGTCTTCCCCGGGCGCCAGAGTAACCAGCGCCAGCGCGTGGATTTGGGATTTCATTTCGTCCGCCAGTGCGGCATAGACGCGCCGCTGGCGCTCCACCCGCGAAAGGCCCGTAAAGGCCGGCGAGACGATCTTCAGGCTGAAATGGGTCTCGCCGCCGTGGCGATGGCCGAAATGGCCTTCATGGCGCGCACTGTCGTCCACGACGTTAAGCAGCGTCGGCGCCAGCGCTTCGGTCAGTTTGCGCTCGATTGTTTCGATCATGGACATGGCAAACCCGTCGCGCGCCTGTCACGATATGTCAAGCAATACATGTTCTTGTTTTTTCACGTTTCAAACCCATAATCAGGTCATGGCAAAACAGCGCTACATCCCGCGTATGGGACTAGACATCAGGATCAAGCCGGACGGCCCCAAAGCCGCCAAGGCAAAGGTCGAGCTGCGCCCCTGCGAAATCGCCGGCTGCAAGGCCGAAGGCGCATTTCGCGTCCCAAAAAGCCGCGACGATCTTTCGACCTATCAATGGCTGTGTCAGGCCCATGCCCGCGAGCACAACGAGAAGTGGGATTATTTCGCCGGGATGACCGAGCGGGACATCCAGAAGTTCCGGGTTGAGGCCGTTGTCGGCCACCGCCCGACCTGGCCGCTTGGAAAACGGGCGGCGGGCGCGCCAAGCTCGCCGGGCACCTTCCATATCGAGGACGGCTATGCGGTTTTTGCGGATGCTGCGGATGCCACCGCGCCGCGCCGTCCAGAGCGGATGGTGACGCGTTTGCAGCAACAGGCGTTCGACATTCTCAACCTGGACACCTCGGCAACCTTGATCGAAATCAAGGCGCGGTATAAGGAACTTGTGAAGCGGTTTCATCCCGACGCGAACGGCGGCGATCGGGGCGCCGAGGAACGTCTGAAACAGGTTATCAAGGCCTATGGCGTGTTGCGCGCCTCGGGACTGACCTAAGAGCGCTCCGGGCGCCCTCCTCCATCACGGCGGCATTTCGCGCCCTGTCATTCCGGATTAAGAAAAGACATGAGCATTGAGAATTTGGGCCTCGATCCCGCGCTGAAGCCCGACACTTTTATTGATGTCCAGGCGGCCTTTGGCGTCGAGGCCAGGATGAAGGTGCCTGCCTTCTCCAAATGGAACGAATATGTGCCGGACCTCGACGAAGCCTATCGCTTCGACCGCGATACGACATTGGCGATCCTGGCGGGCTTTGCCTTCAATCGCCGGGTGATGATCCAGGGCTATCACGGCACCGGAAAATCGACGCATATCGAACAGGTCGCCGCGCGGCTCAACTGGCCCTGCGTGCGTATCAACCTCGACAGCCATATCAGCCGTATCGATCTGGTCGGCAAGGACGCCATTGTGCTGAAGGACGGCCAGCAGATCACCGAGTTCCGCGAAGGCTTGCTGCCTTGGGCGCTGCAGCATCCGGTGGCGCTGGTGTTCGACGAGTACGATGCAGGCCGCCCCGACGTGATGTTCGTCATCCAGCGCGTGCTGGAAGTGCAAGGCAAGCTGACGCTGCTCGATCAGAACCGCGTGATCCGCCCGCATCCGGCGTTCCGCCTGTTCTCGACCACCAATACGATCGGACTTGGCGACACCACGGGCCTCTATCACGGCACGCAGCAGATCAACCAGGGCCAGATGGACCGCTGGAGCATCGTCGCCACGCTGAACTACCTCACCCACGATTCCGAGGTGGAGATCGTGCTGGCGAAGGTTCCCGCCTATCGCGATACGCCCGAGAAGCAAAAACAGATTGAAGCGATGGTCCGCGTCGCCGATATGACGCGCAACGCCTTCGTCAATGGCGACATCTCCACCGTGATGAGCCCGCGTACGGTTATCACCTGGGCAGAGAATGCCGAGATCTTCGGCGATGTCGGTTTCGCCTTCCGTGTCACCTTCCTCAACAAATGCGACGAACTGGAACGCGCCTCGGTGGCGGAGTTCTATCAGCGCTGCTTCGGCGAGGATTTGCCCGAGAGCGCGGCGAAGGTGCTGGTGGCGTGAAATGTACGGAAACTGCTTGCTAGTTCTTCACCTCCCCCTCGCGGGGAGGTCGAAGCGCGTAGCGCTTCGGGTGGGGGGATGTTTCATCAGCCACCCCCCACGCGGCTCACTTCGTTCGCCGACCTCCCCGCAAGGGGGAGGTTAGAAGTCATGAAACCCGAGAACCCCACCGAACCGTTCAAACGCGCCGTCGGCACCGCGGTGCGCGCGTTGGCGGGCGAGCGGGAGTTGGAAGTCAGCTACAGCGCCGAGCCGCCGCAACTGCGCGGACAAAAGGCGCGACTGCCGCTACCCTCACGCAATCTGCCGCCGCATGAAGTCGCCGTGGTGCGCGGTGCGGGCGACGCCTATGCGCTGAAGCTCGCTTATCACGAAAGCAAAGTGCACGACCATTTCCGCCCGCGCACACCGGAAGCGGCCTCGCTGTTCGAAGCCGCCGAGCAGGCGCGCGTCGAAGCCATCGGCGCGCTGGCGATGCCGGGTGTGGCGAACAATCTTGCCGCCAATCTGGATATGACGTGCAGTGCGCGCGGCATGGCGCGGGCCCGCGAGAAGTCGGACGTGCCACTCGCCGACGCGCTCGGCCTGATCGTGCGCGAAAAACTCACCGGCATGGCGCCGCCCGAAACCGCGCGCCGTGCCGTCGATATGTGGCGCAGCTTCATCGAAAAACGCGCCGGCAAGGACCTCGACAAGCTGCTGCCCGCTTTGCGCGACCAGAAGGCGTTCGCCAAGCTGACGCGCACCGTGCTGAAGGATCTCGATTTCGGCGAGGAGTCGGAAAACGATTCCGAATCCGAGGCGGACGGCGAGAACAAGGACGGCTCGCCGGAAGATAAAGAAGGCGGCGAGGAACAGGACGCCAGCGGCGAATCTTCCTCGACCGACGGCGACGTGCAGGATGCCGACAGCCAGGAGGGCGAGGAAGCATCAGCCGACATGCGCGCCGAGGAAGGCGACGAGCTTTCCGATTCCGATGAGCCAGATGACGGCGCGCGGCCCTGGCGGCCGGATCAGCCGTTCTCCCATCAAGACGAATGGGGCTACAAAATCTACACCACGCAGTTCGACGAGGTGATCGAGGCCGAGGAATTGTGCGATCCCGAGGAACTCGCGCGGCTGCGCAATTTCCTCGATCAGCAATTGCTGGCGATGCAGGGCGTGGTCGCCAGGCTCGCCAACAAGCTGCAGCGTTTGTTGATGGCGCAGCAAAACCGCGTCTGGGAATTCGATCTGGAAGAAGGCTTGCTCGATACGGCGCGGCTAACCCGCGTGGTGGTGGATGCGATGCATCCCCTGTCGTTCAAGCGCGAAAAAGACACCGACTTCCGCGATACGGTCGTCACGCTGCTGCTCGACAATTCCGGCTCGATGCGCGGGCGGCCGATTATGGTGGCGGCGATGTGCGCGGATATTCTTGGCGCGCACGCTGGAACGCTGCGCGGTGAAGGTGGAGGTTCTGGGCTTCACCACGCGCGCCTGGAAAGGCGGACAGTCGCGGGAGAAATGGCTCGCCGAGGGCAAGCCGCCGCAGCCGGGCCGCCTCAACGATCTGCGCCATGTCGTCTACAAGAGCGCCGACGAACCGTGGCGGCGGGCGCGGCGCAATCTCGGCCTGATGATGCGCGAAGGACTGCTCAAGGAGAACATCGACGGCGAGGCGCTGATGTGGGCGCATAATCGCCTGGTCAATCGTCCCGAGCAGCGCAAGATCATGATGGTGATCTCCGACGGTGCGCCGGTGGACGATTCAACGCTCTCGGTGAATTCCGGCAATTACCTGGAACAGCATTTCCGCAAAGTGATCGCGGACATCGAGGAAAAATCCACCGTCGAGCTGGCGGCCATCGGCATCGGCCACGACGTCACGCGCCATTACAGCCGCGCCGTTACCATCGTCGATGCCGAGCAGCTCGGCGGCGCGATGACGGATCAATTGATCGGATTGTTCGCGGAAAAGAACGACGATCGCCAGCGTGGCCGACACCGCGGACGCGGCGCACGGCGTGTCGGGATGCGGTGAATTAGTACCCGCCGAAGCCCGACAGCGGCGGAACCATTCGGCGCAGCATCCAATAAGGGATCAGCAGCACGATCCCCTCGCCCGCCAAGAGACCCATATAGAGCAGTCCCTGGTTGAGCCACAGCCCGCTCGTTCCGTAATAGGCGGCGGGATAAAACACCGCCGCGAAGAAAATCGCCGCACTGACAAAGCCGAACAGCGGCGCCGTCCACCAGTGCGCGCCGCGCGCGCCCTCGAAGGCGATGATGGAGATGAAACTCGAAACGAAGAACGCACCGCCGAACGCGAGCGCTTCGCGCATCGACGGCATGGTATCGACCGGAATGAAGGGACGGATTTTGTCGCCCGCGAAAATGACGGTTCCCGCGACCAGCGCCGTGGCAATGATGACTTGCGCAAAGGCGAAGGACGGACCGTAGCGCCGGTTGGTCAAATGGACACAGAGGAAGCCCACCGGCACCAGCAGGTGCCCAAGCGTCAACCACGAGCCGACGATGCCGCCGAGGAATATCGAGGCCGGGGTGTCGCGGTAGAGGTAGAGGCCCACAAAGCTCGCGAGGAGTGTCAAAACCGGCAAAATCATGCTCAGGACGACGCCAAAGGCGATCAGAATCCTGTCCCACAATGTTTCGCGGTGACTGTAGGCCGCACTGTAACCGGGCCACGCCGCATCGCTCGCGCTGCGCAACCGATAGGGGCCATCTTGAATGGCCCCCGCCATCATCCGCAAATTCAGGCTATCGCGCCCGCCCGCGGTCACTTCCCGACCAAACGCCCGCACCACACCAACCCCCGTAGCCTCGGCCGCTCATACGGCGGCCTGACGCGTTTTGATACACTAGGGGAATACGGATGCAGACGCCATGCCTGAAAGGCTGGCGGCTTAGTGTAAACGCGCGATTAACCAAGCTAACTAGGCGGCTGCGGCGGCGCCTGCGACCTTTTTTGCGATCAGCCGCTTCAGGCGGAGGGCGCGCGGCGACAGCACGGCATCCTTGGCCTTGACCAGAAAGGCATCGAGCCCGCCCGTGCGGTCCACGGTGCGCAGCGCGCTCATGCAGATCTTGAGCTTATAGGTCTGGTGCAGGGAGTCGCTGGCCAGCGAGACGATTTGCAGGTTTGGACGGTAAACCCGCTTGGTCTTGTTGTTGGCGTGGCTGACGTTGTTGCCAACCAAAACGCCTTTTCCAGTTAATTCGCAGCGACGAGCCATGGCAGAATCCTTGATAGGCACGAAAGAGGGGCTCTCATAAGGTCAGGTTGCGTTCCGGTCAAGCCGGGGCGGCCGGAACCGGCCATTTCCGGGGCAGAGCCTTGCGCGGATTAACTTTTTTTGAATGATGTCGTCGTGTCCAGGCCTCCCCATCGTCATAATTGAACCATAGAGTGCGGCAAGCCTGTCCCGCCCAACGATGAGACGAACATGAACCTCCGTGCCCAGATGCTTGGCCTTGCCCTGATCGCCCTGCCCTTTACGGGCCCCGCCTTCGGCGCCGGAGGCGCCGGCGCGGAACAATCCGCGGCGCCGACCTCCGGGCTTTCGATGGCCATGACGATCTATGCCGGCGGCATCACCATCGGCAAGGTGGACATGGACACCAAGATCGTCGGCAACAAATATCACGTGGTCTCGAACCTGGAGACCAGCGGCGTGGTGAACGCTTTCTGGCAGTCGCAAATTCAGGCCACGTCGAACGGCGAGATCGACGCGAAGGGGCTGCGCCCGACGCTCTATGACTCCTTCTATACCGGCCACACCGAGAACCATCAGGAAGTCTCGCTGACATACGAGAACGGCACGCCGGTGCATCTCTACGCCAACCCGCCCTATCCCATGACGGGATACGAGGTGAAACCGGATGATCAAAAATCGACCTTCGATCCGCTGAGCGCGGTGGTCTTTATCGCTTCGGGCGTCGGCGCGAAGCCGGGCAATCCCTGCAGCGTGTTTGCGCCGGTTTATGACGGACGGCGCCGCTACAATATCGAGATGACGAAGGTGAAGGACACCACCGTTCACATGGACAACGGGCTTTATTCGGGCCCCGCGGCCTTGTGCGCAATCAAGTACAAGCAGGTATCGGGCTACAAGGCGCGGGTGCTGAAAGATGCGAACTTCCCTGCGATCAACGCCTGGGTCGCGACTTTTCCCAGCGACATTCCGGGACGCAGCTACGCAGTACCGCTGCGTGTGTGGGCCAATTCGCAATACGGCGTGGTTGCCGTTGTCGCAACGTCCGTGAAAGTCGACGGCGTGGCGCCGAAAGCCGTCGGCGGCTGAACGCCGCACGTTTGTAATTCAACCATCGCGATAGTTTCCTGGCCATACGCCTGGCGTTTGGGTAGAGTCCCCTCCGCGTAGACGTACCGAGCATTCGGTACACGACGCGAAACGATGAACCGATAACGGTCATTCTCCGGGGGGAGCCATGAACATCGTGCGTTGTATCGGCGTCGCGCTTGTCGGCGCGATGTGCTTTTCGCTTGAAGCCATGGCTCAAACCGCGCCGAACCATCCGCCAGTCGAAGCGTTCGGGGCGCTTCCCGCGATATCGCAAGTCATGCTGACGCCCGACGGAAAGCACTTTGCGGCCATACAGAGCTATCATGGGCGCCCCGCCGTCGTGATCTATGAGGTTGGTGTTCCGCCGGGCACCATTCCGGCAATCCTGATCGACGAGATGCACTACATCGTTGGCGTTTATTGGGCGAACAACGAGCGGCTGATGGTCACCGTCTACGAAAGTGTGAGGCCCGATCTGAACACATCAAAGGTGTATCCATATTTCCGTACATTCTCGGTAGACACCAAAGCGCAAAACCCGGTGATGCTGATGAAGAACTCCGCCTTCACCGATTACAACAACTCCGCGTCCGCCGTTTCGGATATTGATCTCGATGACCCCGCCCACGTCATCATGCCGCTGTGGGCGGAGCATTCTGACCGCGTGTCTCGCGATCTCTATATGGTCGACGTGTCCACGGGCAAGGCCGAGCCGATGTTGCAGGGCAAGGCGATGGAGGACGGCCGGGAAGGCACAATCTACTGGATCATGGATGGACACGGCCACCCGATCGGACGCGTGGACCAGGGGCAAGAACCGTTGGTCGATCACCTCAAAATCTATAAGAATGGCGACTGGCAGGAAGTTGCCGCTTACGACGCCGAAGGCGATCATGGCGCGGACGTTGCGGGATTGATGCCGGATGGCAAGGCGCTCGTCAGGTTCGAGAGGTTCGACAAGACCGATACCGATGGGCTGGTTTCGTATGATTTGGAAACCGGAAAAACGACGCCGCTTTTCGACGACCCGACGCACGATGCCGATGGTCTGGAGGCTGACAATTGGACCGGTCGCGTCATTGGCGTGTCGTACACCACCGACACGCGGCAGGTGCGCTATTTCGATCCGATCATGCAGGCATTGCAGAAGGGCCTGGAAGTCGCATTCCCGGACAGCAACGTCGCCGTCAGTTCGATGGATCAGGCGAGAGACAAAGTTATCGCCGCCGTTTGGAGTTCAAGCAATCCGGCGACATTTTATCTTCTCGACCGCAATACTCATTTCGCCGGTAGGATCGGATCGGCTTATCCAAAGCTGACCGCCTCTGATCTGGGCAAGGTGCAGCCTTATCCCTACAAGGCGCGCGACGGTCTCGAAATACCGGCCTATCTTATATTGCCGCCGGGAAAGACGCCGAAGAATTTGCCGGTCGTGATCATGCCCCATGGCGGACCGGAAGCGCGCGACGCCATGGATTTCGATTGGTGGGCGCAGTTTCTTGCCAACCGCGGCTACGCCGTTCTGCAACCCAACTTCCGCGGTTCCAGCGGTTACGGTCATGCCTTCACGAGCGCGGGCTATCACCAGTGGGGCCTGAAGATGCAGGACGACATTACGGACGGCGTGAAGAAAATGATCACCGACGGCATCGCCGATCCCAAGCGCATCTGCATCGTCGGCGCCAGTTATGGCGGTTATGCGGCGCTGGCAGGCGCAGTGTTCACGCCCGATCTCTACGCCTGCGCCGTGAGCTATGCGGGAGTGTCGGATCTGCCGAAACTTCTGGCGACGGAGCTTAACGATTCCGGGCCTCATTCCAAGACCATGTCCTATATGAATTCGGTGCTCGGCGACGCGAGCGATGATCTGGTCAGGCTGAAGGCGACGTCGCCCGCGCTGCACGCCGATCAGGTGAAGTGCCCCATCCTGCTTATGCATGGCGAAAGCGACTGGACGGTGCGCATCGACCAAAGCGAAGAGATGAACGACAAGCTGAAAGCGGCGGGAAAGAACGTCCAGTTCATTCGCTTCCCGGGCAATGAGGATCACTATCTGGAACGCGCCGACACCCGCATCCAGATGCTGAAGGAAACGGAGCTCTTCTTAGCCAGATATATTGGAAATTGACGCTTTCGTGCGGCCGCCTGAGGCAGATCGTCCTAGCGCTTGGGTTGGTTTACGGCGGTTCCGAGCGCGGTGAATTATAGTTGGTCTTCGTGCGAATTCCGGGGGGAATTTTGATGATGAACTTGCGCGCTGTGGGAACCGTTGTACTTGTGTTTTGCGGAGCGCTGTTCGCCGCGCCAAGCATTGCGCAAACCCATCCTGCCGCGGAAATTTTCGGACAGTTGCCAAGCGTGTCCGAACCTTCGCTTTCTCCCGACGGCATGCATCTGGCCACGATCCAGTCCTATCAGGGCCGTCCGGTCGCCCTCATCTACGATTTGAGCGTTCCGCTGGGTTCCAAACCGCCCGTCGTCATCCCCTACACGGATGGGTTCATCTGCGATGTCAATTGGGCCAACAATCAAAGGCTGCTTATTACGATCACGATGAACGAAGCCGTACTGGGCGACAACGTAAACACATGGGCGAGAACCGTTTCGATCGATGCCGAGGGAAAGGACCCAGTGGTATTGTTTCGCGACTCTGCATCCAAGGACTTTAATTATTCCGCGTCGGCCATCGCCGATTATGATCTCGACGATGCCGACCACGTCTTTATGCCGCTGTGGTTCGTGGACACTTTCGACGGGACTGCCCGCTATTCCGTATACAAGGTCGACGTCAATACCGGGCATTCAAATCTGGACGTGCATGGCGGATCCAAGACCCAAGCATTTTACATGGACGGCCACGGCAATGTCGTAGCCAGGGTTGATCAGGAAACCAGTCCGTTGGTTGATCACCTGCTGATCTACAAGAACGACGATTGGAAAGACGTCGAACAGTTCAGCGCCGCAGGTGGAAAGAGCGCTGGCATTCAAGGGGTAACGCTGGACGGCACTGCATTGGTTCAACTGGCGTCCAGCGACAAGATCGGCACGACGGGACTCTTGGCGCGGAAGCTTTCCGACAACAGTGTGTCTGAACTTTTTTTTGATCCAAAGTACGACGTTGAAGCGGCGCTGACCGATCCGTGGACACTACGCATCATAGGTGTCGCCTTCACCGCGGACTTGACGGAGTATCGCTATTTCGACCCCGAATTGGAGGCGCTGCAAGAAGGTCTCGAAGCGGCTTTTCCGGGGAACTCAGTCCATGCGGTGACATGGGATCAATCCCGGCAGAAGGTCATCGTCGCGGTCGATGGCTCGCGCCAACCACGGGCGTATTACATGGTGGACCGTTCCACCCACAAGGCACGGAGGATCACGGCCACTTATAGAGAGCTGTCAGAATCAGATCTGGGCGATGTCAAACTATATCCTTACAAGGCGCGCGACGGTCTCGATATTCCCGCCTATCTGACGCTCCCGCCGGGAAAGCTCCCGAAGAATCTTCCGGTGGTGATCATGCCCCATGGCGGCCCGATGGCGCGCGACCAACTCGGATTCGATTGGATGGCGCAGTTCCTTGCCAATCGCGGCTACGCCGTGCTGCAACCGAATTTTCGCGGGTCGAGCGGCTATGGCGTTAAGTTCCTGGAAGCTGGCTACGGCCAATGGGGCCTCAAAATGCAGGATGACATTACCGATGGCGTCCAAAAATTGATCGCCGACGGGATTGCCGACCCCAAGCGCATCTGCATTGTCGGCGCGAGCTATGGCGGTTATGCCGCGCTGGCGGGCGCCGCCTTCACGCCAGATCTCTATGCATGTGCCGCCAGTTGGGCAGGCGTTTCCGACCTTGGCGAATTTCTGAGTACCCGGAGCGAGGATTACGGCAGGGACTCCGCCATGATATCGAGTTGGACGCGCTTCATCGGAGACCGGTACAGCGATTCCGCCAAGCTTGAAGCGGCGTCCCCGGCGTACAATGCCGCCCGCATCAAGTGCCCCATCCTGCTGATGCATGGCGTGGCGGATTCCACCGTGCGCATAAACCAGAGCGAAATTATGCAGCGCGCCTTGGAACGAGCGGGCAAGCATGTCGAATTTATCAAGTTCGACAAGGAGACCCACTATATGCAGACTGCCGACACGCGCATCCGCGTGCTGAAGGAGCTGGAGAAATTCCTGAAGGCGAATATCGGCGATTAGGGATCGAGCGCGGCCAGTAGCGGCACCAAGGCGGCGCTGACCGGCGTGGGAATACCGTGAAGCGCACCCTTGCGCACGATCACGCCGTTGCGCGCGTCCCATTCCATGGGGCGCCCCGCGATGCGGTCGGCGTAAATCGAATTGCCCTCCTCCGGGCCGGCTTTCAAGAATCTTTCGATTTGCGGCTCAATCAGAGCATCGTCGAGCTTGGCGCCTTCGGCGCGGCCGACGGCAACACATTCCCGCAAGATGGCGCGGGCGACGTCGGCGATGCCCGGCTTGTGAAAGATCCGCATCGGCTGGCCGGTCAGCACCAGGATCGCGCCGGGCGCATTGACGCAAAGCTTCAACCAAGCGCGCGTAAGAAGATCGCTGTCGGTTGATGCCGTGACAAACGATCCGGTGAACAATGCGCAGAATTCCTTGCCCGCCGCATCCTCGGCGACGGTCAAGTTGGCGCGGCTGTGCCAGACGATCTGGCCCGGCGCGGTGCGCGATGCCGGAAGATCGACGATGACGGGAACCAGCGCCGTGGTCGCTGGCACGAAAGGTTGGGTACGTTCGCGCTGTTCGACGCCATTCTGCAGCACGGCCACTTTCGTATTCGGACCGACCACCGCGCCGAGCCAGCCCGCCGCCGAAGGAACCTGATGCGCCTTGACGCACAGCAGCACCCAATCGGCCGGCGCGGTGTCCCCTTTCGCCGTGATGACATGAGCCGGAAACGTCTTCGCGGCCTCGCCGGATTTCTGCACGGAAACGCGCGCGAAGGATTGCCGCGCGCAGAATGTTACGTCGTGACCCGCCTCGATCAACGCCGCGCCCACCACGCAGCCAATGGCCCCGGGTCCGAGTACCGATATCTGTGACATTTCATCCTCCGTCGCCAAGGCGTTGCTTTCGCGCATTTACTTTCCGCATTCAAGACTTCACTCTACCCCTGCGCGAGTGTCGATCCGTTCAGAGACGAGCAGTCGTCGCGTGAGACAGGGGGGATCTTGTCATGATGTGTGGTCGATATGCGGCACAGGCATTGGCCTTTGCCGGTTGTTTGGCATTGTTCGCAGCGCAGGCGCAAACACGGCCGCCCATTGACGCTTTCGGCAACCTTCCCGCGTCATCGGCTCCTAGGTTGTCGCCAGACGGCAAACACATCGCGATGTTGGAGCCCTACAAGGGCAATATGATCGCCGCGATCCTGGAAACCCATGCCGATGCAAACTCCAAGCCCGTTTTCATATCGGGAGGTGATGGGATTCTCTCCGGTGTCGTTTGGGCAAAAAACGATCGACTTATCCTGATTTCCAGGCAGAGCATGAACACCCGGTACTACGACCGCGCCACAACATGGGTGCGCGCGTTTTCTGTTGGCCTCGACGGAAAACAAGGCGTGGTCCTGCTCAAGAACATGCCGACGCTCTTCAACAATACCAACTCCGCTTACATCGTCGATGTGGATGTCGACGACCCGGATCACATCCTGATGACGCTCTACGACCAAATCAACCACACGAATGAAGCGTTCGATACGCGCCTCAACAAGGAACGGGAAGCGGATTTCCGGCTCGATTTGCTCAAAGTCGACGTGCATAGCGGCGATGGGGAAATCCTCGTGCAAGGCAATTCCGAAACCAAGGATTGGATGACCGACGGCCACGGCAATCCGATCGCGCGGATCGACGAATCCCCGCATCCGCTAAAAGATCACCTCATCGTCAATACGGCCGGGAGCTGGAAAGAGGTCGCGTCATTCGACGCAACGGCAGACAACGGTATCGGCCTCGTCGGCTTCACCGAAGACGAAAAATCATTTGTGCGATTTGAGCGTAACGACCAGTCGCTTCTGGGATTGGTGCGGTTCGACGTTTCCAATCACACCGAGACACCATTGTTCTACACACCGGGTTACGACATCGACTCGGCGATCACCGATGAGTGGACCAATCATGTGACCGGCGCGTCCTATGTCGACGACAAGATCGAAGACCTCTACTTCAATCCCACGCACCAAGCCCTGCAAAATGGATTGCAGCAGGCATTTCCCGGCATGGCCGTGCAAATCGTTTCGTGGGATCGCGCGCGGGACGCCGTAATCTTTGCCGTTGAGGGGGCACGCCTGCCCAAGACATATTATCTGCTGGATCGCACGACACATCAGACCATGACGATCACATCGCAATATCCCACGCTGCAGGAAAGCGATCTCGGAATTGTCAAGCCGTACAATTATGTGGCGCGCGATGGGCTGCCTATTCCGGCCTATCTCACGCTGCCGCCCGGAAAGTCGCCCAGCAATCTGCCTGTCGTGGTTATGCCGCATGGCGGCCCCGACGATCGCGACAGCATGCGGTTCGATTGGATGGCGCAGTTCCTCGCAAATCGCGGCTATGCCGTGCTGCAGCCGAATTTCCGCGGCTCGTCCGGCTATGGGCACAAATTCACCGAGGCCGGTCTCAAGCAATGGGGCTTAAAGATTCAGGACGATATTTCGGACGGCACAAAGAAGTTGATCGCAGACGGCATCGCCGATCCCAAACGCATCTGCATTGTGGGCGCGAGTTTCGGCGGTTACGCGGCACTCGCGGGCGCCACGTTCTCGCCCGATCTCTATGCCTGCGCCGCCAGTTGGGCGGGGGTTTCGGATTTGCCGGTCGCCATTCACTCCGAGGTCACCGATTACGGAACGAAATCCCGAGTGGCGTCGTTTTGGGCCTCGCGCATCGGCTTTGACGATATGGACAAACTTGACGCCACATCGCCAAGCAAGCATGCCGACCAGGTGAAATGCCCTATCCTGCTGATGCACGGTGAGGGCGACACAACGGTTCGCATCGAGCAAAGTCAGATCGAGTACGATGCCCTGACACAAGCACACAAGAAGGTCGAGTTCGTGCGATTTAGCGGCGAAGATCATTATATGGCCGTGGCCGATACCCGCATCCGGGTGTTGACGGAACTCGAAAAATTTCTGTCGGCCAATATCGGCAACTAGGCGGGCTTCAACTCGGCGTTTGGCAGGCGCGTGCCATTTCGGCACAGGCGCGGCGCCGAACATTGGAGATTTTCCAGGTTTCCCGCTGGCCCGATTCTTGAGTTTTCGTATAGATCGCTCGACCACGCGTCACAATTGAGGACACGGGACCATGACTGCCTTTCCAGAACGCCAGAAGTTGCACGCCCTGCTGGAGGGATATTTCCAGGACCGTAAGGGGTTTGATGTGTTGGAAGCGGGCTGCGGCTCGCTGAGCTATGTCAAGGTTCCCGGCGGCCCGCGCATCACCGGCATCGATATTTCCGAGAAGCAGCTGGCGCGAAACGAAACGCTGGCGCGGCGCATTCTGGGCGATCTGCAAACCCATCCCCTCGCCGAAGGACAGTTCGACTGCACGATCTGCTGGGACGTGCTGGAACATCTGCCCCATCCCGAGCAGGCGCTGGAGAACATGCTGCGCGCCGCCAAGCCCGAGGGCTTGCTGATCGTTTCCGTTCCCAACCGCAATTCCATCAAGGGTCTGCTGACCCGCCTGACGCCGCATGCGTTCCACGTTTGGGTCTATCGCAACATCTTCAAGGACAAGGACGCCGGCAAACAGGATCGCGCGCCGTTCAAGACGTACCTCAAGCCCGGCATCTCGCCGTCCAAATTGCATAATTTTGCGCGGGAGCATGGGCTCGATGAACGTCTGACCATGCTTTATACATGCCCGATGGCCAAGGAAGGCCCCGCGCATTCGCCGGGACTGTTCGCGCTTTATCGCGCCTTCGTCGGTGCGCTGAAATTCCTCAGCTTCGGCCGCTATGACGGAAACCTGACCGATATTCTGGTGGTCTGGCGCAAACCTCAGGCGGCTGCGTTTGCACGCACCAGTGCGAGCACGTCGCGCGCGGCATCGGGAATGTTGGTGCCGGGACCGAAGATGGCGGCGACGCCGGCCTTCTTCAAGAATGCATAATCCTGCGCCGGGATAACGCCGCCGACCACGACCAACGCATTCGCCTTTTCTTTCTTCAAGGCCGCGATCAATTCGGGGACCAGAGTCTTGTGTCCGGCGGCAAGGCTGGAAATGCCGACCACATGCACGCCGGAGGCGGCAGCCTCTTTCGCCACTTCCTGCGGCGTGAGGAATAATTCGCCGATGTCGACTTGAAAGCCGATGTCAGAGAAGGCGCTGGCGATCACCTTGGCGCCGCGATCGTGGCCGTCCTGGCCCATCTTGGCGACCAGAATGCGCGGCGGCTTGCCCGCGGATTTGGCAAAGGCTTCCACATCGCCCTTTAACGCCGCGAACTCATTGTCACCCTCAAACGCGGCGCCATAGACGCCGGAGATCGAGCGCACCGTCGCGCGGTGGCGCAGATGGACTTTCTCGATGGCTTCGGAAATTTCGCCGACCGTGGCGCGGGCACGCGCCGCATCGACGGCCAGGGCCAGCAAATTCGCATTGCCCGCCGCGCCTTGGCGCAATGCTTCCAGCGTGGCCTCGACCTTTGCGGCATCGCGGGTGGCACGCACGGACTTGAGCCGCGCGATTTGGGAATCGCGCACGGCGGCATTGTCGATGTCGCGGAATTCCATCGCCTCGGGATTTTCGGGCTCGTAGCGGTTGACGCCGACGATCACGTCTTCGCCTTTGTCGACACGGGCCTGGCGGCGCGCGGCGGATTCTTCGATCGCCAGCTTGGCGTCCTCCACACAATTCGTCATGCCGCCTTTGGATTCCACGCGGTCGATGATCGCCTTGGCATGAACCGCCAGCGCATGCGTCAGCGCCTCGACATAGTAAGACCCGCCCAGCGGATCGACCGTGCGCGTCACCTGCGTCTCGTGTTGGAGGATAAGCTGGGTGTTGCGCGCGAGACCCGCCCAGCGGATCGACCGTGCGCGTCACCTGCGTCTCGTGTTGGAGGATAAGCTGGGTGTTGCGCGCATGCGGGCGGAAATTTCCGTGGGCAGCGCAATCGCCTCGTCGAAGGAATTGGTGTGCAGCGATTGCGTGCCGCCGAGCACCGCGGCCAGCGCTTCATAGGCGGTGCGCACGACGTTGTTGTAAGGGTCCTGCTCGGTCAGCGACACGCCGGAGGTCTGGCAGTGCGTGCGCAGCATCAAGCTCTCGGGCTTCTTGGCGCCGAAGCCCGCCATGATCTGCGCCCAGAGCAGCCGCGCGGCGCGAAGCTTGGCGATCTCCATAAAGAAATTCATGCCGATGCCGAAGAAGAACGACAATCGCGGCGCGAAAGCATCGATGTCCAGCCCGCGCGCCAGCGCCGCGCGGACATATTCGACGCCGTCAGCTAGCGTATAGGCGAGTTCTTGCACCGCCGTCGCGCCCGCTTCGTGCATGTGATAGCCGCTGATCGAGATCGAATTGAATTTCGGCATGTTCCTCGCCGAAAATTCGATGATATCGGCAACGATGCGCATGGATGGCGCGGGCGGATAGATATAGGTGTTGCGCACCATGAACTCTTTGAGGATGTCGTTCTGAATGGTGCCCGCAAGTTTGGCGAGGCCGACGCCCTCTTCTTCCGCCGCAACGATATAGTTCGCCATGATCGGGATGACGGCGCCGTTCATGGTCATCGACACGGTCATCTTGTCGAGCGGGATGCCGGCGAAAAGGATTTTCATATCCTCCACGCTGTCGATGGCGACGCCCGCCTTGCCGACATCGCCCGCCACGCGCGGATGATCGCTGTCGTATCCCCGATGGGTCGGCAGATCGAACGCAACCGAAATGCCGGTCTGCCCGCCCGCCAAATTCTTGCGGTAGAAGGCGTTGGATTCCTCGGCGGTGGAAAAGCCCGCATACTGACGAATAGTCCAGGGACGGCCCGCATACATGGTGGCGCGCACGCCGCGCGGATAGGGCGCGAAGCCGGGCAGCGAATTCAGCTCTTCGATGCCTTCCAGGTCCTCGGCGGTGTAAAGCGGCTTGACGGCAAAGCCTTCGGGCGACGCCCAAACGAGGTCATCCGGCACGCGGTTCTTCAGCTCTTTCGCGGCCAGCGCGGCCCATGCTTTCGGCGTCTTTTCGGTCATCGAATCCTCAGGGCTCGGCCCGGGGCTTTGTCCCCTATGGTGAGCCGGGCGGCGCATGCGGTGTGACAGCGCGCGGGGGAGTATCGCACCGCCAAAAGCCCGGTCAAATGGCGGGTTTACCCACTGTCAAGAAATCGCCACAATATTCCGCGTACGGAGAGTTACGTGGATAACTCGCCCCGGCGCCAAGCCTCGCTTTGCCCACAAGATGTAGTGATCGGAATATATGGACAAACGCCTAATAGTATGAGAACAAAGGCTGATATTGAGTTGGTTAGCGATTCGGACAGTGTTCGTTCCGTTTTTATTCCACGTGTTGACGGACGTCTTGCTTAACCATCTTCCGCAGCCTTCGTCCTTGTACCGCAAATCGAAAACTTGGATGTTCGACCGCGATGATCCCCCAGCGCGCAAACAATCGTGAGGCGACGGCCAGCCGGATAACCGCCGTTCTTGGCCCCACCAACACCGGCAAGACCCATTTCGCCATCGAGCGGATGCTGGCCCACAAATCCGGCATGATCGGGCTACCGCTGCGCCTCTTGGCGCGCGAGGTCTATGACAAGGTCGTGCGGATCAAGGGCGCGAATCTCGCCGCGCTGATCACCGGCGAGGAGAAGATCGTGCCCGCGGGCGCGAAATACTTCATCTGCACGGTGGAAGCGATGCCGGTCGATCTGGGCACCGCGTTCCTTGCCATCGACGAGATCCAGCTTTGCGCCGACCGCGAGCGCGGCCATGTCTTCACCGACCGGCTGCTGCATGCGCGCGGCGAAGAGGAAACCGTGTTCCTCGGCGCCGATACGATGCGCGGCGCAATTCAGCGCTTCGTGCCGCGAACCTATTTCATGTCGCGCGCGCGGTTTTCCGACCTTGCCTATACCGGCTCTAAGAAACTGACCCGCCTGCCCCGCCGCTCCGCCGTTGTGGGATTTTCGGTGGAAGATGTTTACGGCATTGCCGATCTCATCCGCAGCCAGCGCGGCGGCGCGGCGGTGGTGCTGGGCGCGCTGTCGCCGCGCACGCGCAATTCGCAAGTCGCGCTCTATCAATCGGGCGACGTGGATTTTCTGGTGGCGACCGATGCCATCGGCATGGGCATCAATATGGATGTCGATCATGTCGCGTTCTCCGCGCTGGAAAAATTCGACGGCACGGTGACGCGCCTGCTCAGGCCCGAAGAGATCGGACAGATCGCCGGGCGCGCCGGGCGGCATATGAACGACGGCACGTTCGGCGTGACGGGCGATGCGGAATCGTTGGATGCGGAAACCGTCGCGCGCGTCGAAGGTCACCGCTACGATCCGGTGCGCGTGCTGCAATGGAGAAATTCGGCGCTGGCGTTCCACGCGCTGGACGCCTTGATCGCCAGCCTGGACGAGCCGCCGCCGGCGCGTGGGCTGGTCAAGGCGCGCCCCGCGAGTGACGTCAACGCGCTGCGGATTCTGGCGGCGCAGGAAGACATTCGCGACAAGGTTCATGCGCCCGCGCAGGTGCGCCTGCTCTGGGATGCGTGCCAATTGCCCGACTTCAACAAGCTGAGCACCGAGGAACATGCGCGGCTGGTGCGCACGATCTTCGGCCATCTCATCGGCGATGCCGGCGTGCTGCCGGAAGATTGGTTCGCCAAGCAGATTGCGCGGCTGGATGTGGTGGAAGGCGATGTCGCCACGCTATCGGGACGCCTGGCGCATATCCGCACCTGGACCTATGCCGCCAATCGGCCGGGCTGGCTGCAAGACAGCGCGCATTGGCAGGAACAAACCCGCGCGGTGGAAGACCGTCTGTCGGATGTGCTGCATGAGCGGCTGACGCAGCGCTTCATCGACCGGCGAACATCGGTGCTGATGCGCCAGCTCGCGCTCGACGACATCGATGTGGTGCTGGACGATTCCGGCGGCGTGGCGATTGCGGGCGAGATTGTCGGCAAGCTCGACGGCTTCCGTTTCACCCAAGCCGCGAGCGCGGCGGGTATTCACGAACGCGCGTTGCGCGCCGCCGCCGTCAAAGGCCTGGAAGGCGAATTCTTTGCGCGGGCGCGACGGCTGGCTGGAGCGGCGGATGGCGATATCACGCTGAGCGAACATGGACGGCTGTGGTGGGACGGCGCGATTGTCGCCAACCTCTCGCCGGGTTCTGCCCCGCTGGCGCCGAACATTGCGTTGCTGGCGGATGAGAACCTCAAAGGCGAACCGCGCGAAAGCGTGCAGCGGCGTCTGGAAGAATGGCTGGCCGCGCGGATCAAGACGCGGCTGGAACCGTTGCTGGTTCTGCGCGCGGGCGTCGAGGCGAAGGCCGGAACGGCGGACGCCATCGTGGCGGAAGCGCGCGGCATCGCCCATCAGCTTTGCGAGAATTTCGGCACGCTCGATACCGCGCGCGTT
The DNA here is from genome assembly GCA_963849895.1 of uncultured Alphaproteobacteria bacterium. Taxonomy (GTDB): domain Bacteria; phylum Pseudomonadota; class Alphaproteobacteria; order Micropepsales; family Micropepsaceae; genus Rhizomicrobium. The sequence goes on along the minus strand of CAWKIU010000002.1, from coordinate 278,138 downwards.
GCCCTGCCCTCCGACAAGCGCACGCTGATCCGCGCGCTTCGGCCCTATGGCGTGTGGTTCGGGCGGCGCGCGATCTATCTTCCCAAATTGCTGCGGCCCGAAGCGGCTTCGCTGCTGGCGCTGCTGTGGGGTGTGTGGACCAAGCTGGAGAACGTGCCCGCGCTGCCGCGCGCGGGGCTCACATCTTTCGTCAACGACACCGTCGCGCCGGAAGGTTTTTTGGCGGCGGCGGGATTTCGCGTAATCGCCGGGCGCGCCATCCGCCTCGACATGCTCGAGCGGCTTGAAGACGTGCTGGAGAAAAGCGTCATCGAGGGAACCACCGCCGAAGCGATGATGCCCAAGCTGGTCTCGCTGCTCGGCTGCGGCAATGACGAGCTGCGCGAAATTCTCGGCGCGCTCGGCTGGCATGCGGCCGAGGTCACCGGCGGCGCGGCCGTGTGGCGGCGCATGTCGCCACCAAAACCACGCGCACGCCGCCACGAACCCAAACCCCAACCGGCGCCGAAGCCGCCGAAGGATTCGCCCTTCGCCGGTCTGGCAGCCCTCATCGCCGCCAAATGAACCAAGACCGCATCCGTCTCGACAAATGGCTGTGGTGCGCCCGGTTCTATCGTTCGCGCGGGCTGGCTCAGGCGGCTTGCGGATCCGGGCACATCAGGGTGAACGGCTTTCGGGCTGAAAAGCCGGGGCGTGAGATCAAGCTGGGCGACGTCATAACCGTACCTGGGGTAAGGGAAAGCGCCGTGGTGCGCGTCGTCGCCGCAGCCAAGCGGCGCGGAACGGCGGTGGAAGCCAGATCGCTCTATGAAATCGTCGCGGACGATCAGGACGAGCAACGCACCGCTTGATCCGGCAGCGTCCGCGCCTTAGATGGAACCTATAAGAATTGTCCGGGGTACAGCATGACCTACGTCGTTACCGACGCCTGCATCAAATGCAAATTCATGGACTGCGTGGAGGTTTGTCCGGTGGACTGCTTCTACGAGGGCGAGAACATGCTCGTCATCCATCCCGACGAATGCATCGATTGCGGCGTTTGCGAGCCGGAATGCCCGCCGGAGGCCATCAAGCCCGACACCGAAACCGGCCTGGAGCGCTGGCTGACGCTGAACGCCGAATACGCGAAAACCTGGCCCAACATCGCCCAGAAGGGCGAAGCACCCGCCGACGCCAAGGAATTCGAGGGCGTAGAGGGCAAATTCGAGAAGTACTTCTCCGAAAAACCCGGTTCCGGCGGGTAGAATTAACGATTTGGCGCCTGCCAGGAATGGCCGCGAACAGCCATTTTTCGTCCGATCCGCCGTGTACGGCTCATTACCGACGCATCCCTTATTTGAAATAAACCGCGACAATTCAACGGTTTGACAAATCAGACCTTCCCTTTTGCGACAATATGTGTTACATTGGATTTGTTCTGAAATTACTCGAAAGGCGCCGCCCCACCCGGATTAACACATGATCCGGTGCGCCGTATTTTTGTTGCAGTGCGAAGTGATGTAGTGCCCCCGGTAAGGACGGCGCGGGTTCGAGTGCGCGAAGCGGAAGTGGAAATGACAGCACCCAAAACACCTATCGTACCGGTTGTCGCCAAAAAGGTTCCGGCGAATTCCAACAGAAAACTTGATTTTAAGGCCAACGATCATGTGGTGTACCCCACCCACGGCGTCGGCCGGATCACGCGTATCGAAGAGCAGGAAGTGGCGGGCACAAGGCTCGAACTCTTCGTCATCACGTTCGAGAAGGACAAGATGACCCTGCGCGTCCCGACCTTGAAGGCCAAGGCCGTGGGCATGCGCAAACTCTCCTCCCCCGACACGGTGGCCACAGCGCTCAACACGCTGAAGGGCCGCGCGCGCATCAAGCGCACCATGTGGTCGCGCCGGGCGCAGGAATACGAAGCGAAGATCAATTCGGGCGATTTGGTCTCGATCGCCGAAGTGGTGCGCGACCTTCACCGCGCCACCGGCCAGCCGGAGCAGTCTTATTCCGAGCGGCAGCTTTATGAAGCGGCCCTCGCCCGCATGGCCCGCGAAGTCGCGGCCGTGGAACGCATCGACGAAGTGACCGCCGTCAAGCGCGTCGAAGGCGCGCTGCTGAAGAAAGCGGCGTAACTTTTTCTGCACTAAGTTTGAAAAAAGGCCCGGAAGCGATTCCGGGCCTTTTCTCTTGTCTTATTGCAGCAGTTCAATCTGTTTGGGATTGCCGATTTCGATTTCGGGACCGTTTAGCGATTGCACCATGCCGCGCACCCGGATCAGCTTGCCCTGATAGCCCAGCGGATCGACGCCCATCGCGCGGAAGGTTTTCATGTCGTCGGGTGAAATCGTCACCGTGAAATCGGTTTTCCAATCTGCTCCGAAATTGAGATAAACGCGCCCGTCCTTGGTGGCGGCATTCAGCACGGTTCCCATGACGATCTGAAACGTGCCGATGTCGGCGGCGACATTGTCCGCCGTGCGCACGGCATAAGCCGCATCCGACCACATGCCGATATGGGCGGCGCGCGCCGCGATCTCCGCATCATACAGCTCGCGATAGCATTCGCCCCGGTCGGGCGAGAGTTCCACGCGCGCCAATCCCTTGCTCAGCAGATCGGTCTGAAGCCAGGTTCCGTCCGGCGCGAAGACTTGCGCGCGGACGCGATCGTAGCGGTCTTCCTTGGGCCAGATGGCATGCGCGTTAACCACCTGCCCCTTCGCCAAGGAATTTAATTCGGCAAACGCGGCGTCGGCAATTGGCGAAGGTGCCCGATCCTTGGTGGCGGCCGGAATTCGAAGTCCTTCGAGCTTCAGCGCCCGGCCGTCGGTCAGGATCAGCATGCCGTTGTGCTCGATGCGGGTGATATGGGCGTCACCGATTTCGACCTCGCCAGCGCAGGCGGGCGCTTCCGCCCAGGCCATCCCGCCAACCAGTGCCGCCGCCAGAAACGCAGCCGCCGCGACGTACACCTTCATGGCATCCCCCCAATTCGACCGGCGGTATTCTGCATAAGTCGGGCGGTTTAGCACCTGGGGATGCGCGGAAAGGTAACCGCCGCCTATGACAGGGCTTCCAGGCTGACACCCTTGGGGGGCGGGGTCGTGTCCGGGACGAAGAAATCGGGCATTAGGGCCCTGGACGGATCGACGCGGTAGCGGTCGAAATCGGTGACGCCATTTTCGGCCAGGAACGTGTCGTCGATCAGGAAGCGGCCCGTGAAGTCCTTGGCCGGCTTGTTGAATAGGAACCAGGCCGCATCCGACAAAATATCAACCGTACGGCAATGTTTCAGGCCCTCCTCGCCCGCCAGCGCGTGCTTGATCGCGGCGGTGGCGATACCCGTGCGCGGCCACAGGGCGTTGAAGGCAATGCCCGCGTCCGCGAATTCCGCCGCCATTCCCAGGACGCACATGCTCATGGCGAATTTGGCCATCGTATAGGCGGTGTGACCCGCGAACCACTTGGGCGACATATCGAGCGGCGGCGACATCATCAGGACATGCGGGTTGGCCGCACGCCTGAGATGCGGAATACAGGTCTTGGAGACCAGCCAGGTGCCGCGCGCATTGATCTGGTGCATCAGGTCGAAGCGTTTGGTGTCGGTTGCCAGCGTGTCGGTCAGCGAAATCGCACTGGCGTTGTTGACGCAAATATCGATGCCGCCGAAATGCGACGCGCATTGCTCCACGGCGGCAATAACCTGATCCTCGAAGCGGATATCACACACCAGCGGCAGGGCCTTTCCGCCTGCTTTCTCGATCTCCTCTGCGGCGGTATGGATTGTGCCGGGGAGTTTGGGATGGGGCTTGTCGGTCTTTGCCGCGATGGCAACATTGGCGCCGTCTTGCGCCGCCCGCAGCGCGATGGCCAGGCCGATACCGCGGCTCGCGCCGGTGACAAACAATGTTTTGCCGGCAAGCGACATGACGATTTCCTCGAAGAATATGCCTGCGGACTATGGAAAGGCGGGCCCGGAAGCGTCAAGCTTGGCGCTCACAGGGAATTGAGCGATAGAGTCACCGGGCCGCGAGAATTCGGCGACACACCAGGGTAAGCTTTGCAGTCCAGGAGTAGAAACAAGATGCGCACGACACTTCTCATCTGCCTCGTGGCCGCTTTTGCCGTTTGCGCGAATGCGCAAAGCGCCGACCCCAAACAAGCGCCGACCGGCCACTACACGCTGGAGCCGAACCATAGTCCGGTCCTGTTCGCCATCTCGCATCTTGGCCTAACGGATTATTACGGGCGCTTCGACAAACTGTCCGGCACGCTCAATTTCGACTCGGCACAACCGGAAAAAAGCTCGGTTTCCATCACCATCGACATGACCAGCATCGATGTACCGAGTCAGAAGCTAATCGGGGAGTTGACGGCCGGTCCTGTCTTCGACGCTGCCAATTTCCCAACCGCGAGCTTCAAGTCCACGTCGATTGTGCGTACCGGCCCCACAACCGGGAAGATCACAGGCGATCTGACGATCAAGAATGTCACCAAGCCGGTGACGCTGGATGCGACATTCGGGGGCGGGCGCCAGAATCCGATGGGCAATTCCTATGCGCTCGGTTTTCATGGCACCGTTACCATTAAGCGTAGTGATTTTGGCCTCACCGCGATGAGCTGGGGACCGTATGTCGGTGACGAGGTCAAGCTCACCATCGAAGCGATGTTTCTGCAACAAAAGGGATAGCAATGGGATTGCACAATACAGCCTCGCGTTACGGCAGCGTGGCAATGACGCTGCATTGGTTGATTGCCGCCGCCGTGATCGCCAATTTGTGCATCGGTCTGTATATGGGCGATCTGCCGCGCGGAGACCCCAGCAAATTCGTGCTGATCTCCTGGCACAAATCGATCGGCCTGACGGTTTTGTTGCTGAGTGTTCTTCGCGTCATATGGCGGCTGGTCAATCCCGTCCCGCCGTTGCCCGCCGGCATTCCGCCGTTGATGAAATTCGCCAGCCACGCGATGCATTTCCTTCTCTACTTCCTGATCGTGGCGGTTCCGCTGGCCGGATGGCTGATGGTGTCGGTGGGTTCGATGGGCCATCCGACGCCGGTGTTCGGCCTGTTCGGATGGCCGAGCGTTCCCATTCTCGCGGATATGTCGCGCAGCGCGGGGCATCCCTATCACGAGGCGTTCGAGACCACCCATGTCTGGCTCGCCTGGAGCATGATCGTGCTCATCCCGCTTCATGTCGGCGCGGCGCTGTATCATGACGTCGTTCGGCACGACGGGATTCTGGCGCGTATGATTCCGGGGATGCGGGGCCGGGCTTGAGGCGAAGCTTTGCGGCGGCGCTGCTGTTGCTGGGCTGTGCGGCAACGCCGGCCTCGGCCGCGCATTGGACGGTCGATGCGGCCAAGAGCCGGCTGGCCTTCACCGTCGCTTGGAGCGGTGAGCCGTTCACAGGCGTCTTTAAGTCTTGGAAGGCCGATATCGATTTCGACCCGGCGGACCTTGGCCATTCCAAGGCCGTCGTGACCGTGGACCTTGCGAGCGAGGAATCGGACGCGCCGGACGATGATGACGGGCTGAAGGGCGCACTGGGCTTCGCCGTGGACCAGTATCCCAAGGCCCGCTTCGAGACCGTTGGGGTCCGGCGCTTGCCGAACGGCTCCTATGTTGCCGATGCCAAGCTGACGATCCGGGGCGTGACCAGGGCGGTCGCACTGCCGTTCACGCTGGCCTTTGAGGGGGGCCGTGTCCACATGGTCGGCAAGACCGTCGTGCTGCGCACCGACTTCGGCGTCGGGCAAGGCGAGTGGACATCGGCCAAGCCCGTGGCGCATGAGGTGACGGTCAGCGTCGATCTGACGGCGACAAAAAGCTGACCCGCGGCCCGGCGCGCGCTAGATTGGGCTATGACCACCGCAGATGTATCCACTGTCCGCATGGCTGACGACGCCGGGATTTCCGCCGCGGCGCAACTCATCCGCGATGGGCGGCTGGTCGCGTTCCCGACCGAGACGGTTTACGGCCTTGGCGCGGACGCGACCAACGGCAAGGCGGTTGCGGCGATCTTTGCGGCCAAGGGACGTCCCAGTTTCAATCCGCTCATCGTGCATGTGAAGGACACAGACAAGCAGAGGAATTTGCGCGGTTTTCTCCATTGGCACGCAAGCTGGCTAAGGCGTTCTGGCCTGGCGCGCTCACCCTTGTGCTGCCACGCCGCCCCGGATGCCGCTTATCGCTCCTGGTGAGCGCTGGGCTGGACACGGTGGCCCTGCGCGCGCCCTCCCATCTCCTCGCCCAGCGGCTGATCGACGAGGCGGGCGTGCCGCTGGCCGCGCCGAGCGCCAACCCCTCCGGCCGGGTCAGCGCCACCAGCGCGGCGCATGTTGAGGATGGGCTCGGCGGCAAGGTCGATATGATCCTAGACGGCGGGCCGACCCCCATCGGCATCGAATCGACGGTCATCGGGTTCGAGGGGGACCAGGCTGTTCTGCTTCGCCCCGGCGGCGTGCCGCGCGCGGCCATCGAGGCCGTGGCGGGACCGTTGGCCGCCGCAAGCGACGGAACGATCACCTCGCCCGGCCAACTCGCCAGCCATTATGCCCCGCGCGCGGCGTTGCGTTTGAATGTGCACAAGCCAATGGCGGGCGAAGCCCTGCTCGCCTTCGGACCGAACGCCCCCAGTGCAACGCCTATGCTGAACCTCAGCCCCAAGGGCGATCTTTATGAAGCGGCGGCCAACCTCTTTGCCATGTTGCGTGCGCTCGACGCGGAAGGCGCGGCCATCGCCGTCATGCCGATTCCGGATACCGGCATCGGCGAAGCGATCAACGACCGGCTGATGCGCGCCGCCAGCCCGCGCGAGGCCGCGCCATGAACGCCGATATCCTAGCCAGATTGAAAGGAGCCGCCGGACCGAACGGCTTCAGCGAAGACCAAGGCGAGATTGCGCCGCATCTGGAGGAATGGCGCAGCAAGTACAAAGGCCGCGCCAGCCTGCTGCTGAAGCCGGCAACAGTCGAGCAAGTGTCCGCCATTCTCGCGATCTGCCACGAGACCGCGACGCCGCTGGTTCCCCAGGCAGGCAATACCGGCTTGGTCGGCGGGCAGATTCCATTTGCGGGCGAAGTGCTGCTTAGTCTTTCGCGGCTGAACCGCATCCGTGCGCTCGATGCGACCGGATCCAGCATGATCGCCGAAGCAGGCGTTGTGCTGGCGGCGGCGCAACACGCGGCGAGCGAAGCGGGATTGCTGTTGCCGCTCAGTCTGGCGTCGGAGGGAAGCTGCACCATCGGCGGAACGGTCTCGACCAATGCCGGCGGCGTGAACGTCCTGCGCTACGGCATGGCGCGCGAACAGGTGCTTGGCATCGAGGCCGTGCTGGCCGACGGGCGGGTGCTCGATCTGCTGCGTACGCTGCGCAAGGACAATACCGGTTACGACTTGAAACAACTCTTCATTGGGGCCGAGGGAACGCTGGGCGTCGTCACCGCAGTGGCGCTCAAACTGTTTCCCCAACCGGCGACGCGTTGCACCGCCTTTCTTGCTGTACCCGACGCGAGCGCAGCGCTGGCTTTGCTGGCGCGATTGCAGCGCGCCACTGGCAGCCTGGTCGATGCCTTCGAGATTATGCCGCGCATCGGACTCAATCTCGTAGTGGAGCATATTCCCGGCACAAGCGATCCGCTCGGCGCGCCCTCGCCTTGGTATGTGTTGTGCGAAGCGTCCGGCGCGGAAGGATTGGACGCGGTGTTCGTGGCGGCGCTGGAAGGCGCACTCGCCCACGGGCTGGCCAGCGATGCCGTGATCGCCTCCAGCGAAGCGCAGCGCGAGGCGCTTTGGAAATTGCGCGAAAGCATGTCCGAAGCGCAAAAGAAGGAAGGCCCTTCGCTCAAGCACGACGTGTCTGTGCCCCTCGCCTCAATTGCCGAGTTCATCGTCAAATCGAGCGCCGCCGTCGCGCGCGCGATGCCGCAGGCGCGTCCGGTTCCCTTCGGCCATTTGGGCGACGGCAATCTCCATTTCAATTTCCAGGCGGCAAAGGGCGCCGACATGGCGCAATTCCTCGCCCGCTGGGACGAGATCGCGCGCATCGTCCACGACGTGGTGCATGATTTCGGCGGCTCGTTCAGCGCCGAGCATGGCATCGGTGTGATGAAACGCGCCGATCTGCTGCGCTACAAAAGCCCGGTCGAGATCGACATCATGCGCGCACTCAAGCGCACGTTGGATCCCAAGAATATCCTGAACCCCGGCAAGCTGGTGCCGGATTAGGCCGCCTTGGCCAGCGTCGAGGACGCCGCCGTCTCCTTCTCGGACAAGCCGGGCGAATTGCTGCCCTTGGCGTTGGAGCGCGCGCTCAGCGCGGCGGTGACGATGGTGGCGGCGTAAGGCAGGCTTTGGACGCCCAGCATCACGATCCAGAGCAGCGCCGCCGGATCATCCTCGCGCCCCGTCGAGAGCACCGAGAGGATGCCCAGCATGCACGCCACGAACAGCACGGTCTCCTGCCAGACGCCGCGCAAGGCTTGGCTGAGCAGCGCTTGGTCCTCGCATTTTGGTGTGCGCAGGAACGGCTGGCCGGAGGTGAACAGACCCGTCCACACGGCCTTGCCCACCGTGTGGGTCAGCGCCAGACCCGCGACAGAGGCGATCATCGCGCCGCGAATTCCCGAACGAACCTTCTGCGGATAGAGCAGCAATGTCTTGAGCGCCTTTGCGGCGAACAGCGCCAGCGCGCCGGCGGTAAGAATGGGCATCGGCACATCGACGTAGCGCGGCGCTAGCCACATCATGAAGGTCCAGCCGAGCGCCATGAACGTCACCAGCATGCCCAGCCCGTCGGAAATCCACGGCAGCCAGCCGCTAAGGAACTGGTAGCGCTGCGCCCAGCTGAGCCGCGCGCGGCCCAGGAAGATGGCGCCGGCGTGGCGCTTCAAAATCTGCATGGCGCCATAGACCCAGCGATAGCGCTGGCTCTGAAACGCCTTCAGCGTGTCGGGGATCAGACCTTGGCCCATGCTCTGAGAAATATAAGCCGCCTCATAGCCCGCTTCGAACAGGCGCAGCCCCAGTTCGGTGTCTTCGGTGATGCACCAGGTGCTCCAGCCGCCGACCGCATCCAGCGCGTCCTTGCGGACGATCGTCATGGTGCCATGCTGGATGATGGCGTTGTGCTCGTTGCGCTCCACCATTCCGATCTGGAAGAAGCCGCGATACTCCTCAAACGCCATCGATTTGAAGATGCTGGCATGGGCGTCGCTGTAATCCTGCGGGCCCTGCACCAGCGCGATGTTGGGGGATGCAAAATACGGCAAGGTCTGGCGCAGCCAATTGGGCTCGACGCGATAATCACTGTCGATCACCGCGATGTATTTGCGTCGGGTCCGGTCAGTTCCAAGGCCTCGTTGAGCGCGCCCGCCTTGAAGCCCGTCATGGCATCGAAGTGATAGAAGCGAAAACGCGCGCCGAGCGCCGCGCAATGCGCTTCCACCGGTTTCCAAGTCTCGGGATCTGGCGTGTTGTTATCGAGGACGATGACCTCGAAATTGTCGTAGTCGAGCGCCGCTAGAGCATCGAGCGTCTGACATACCATCAACGGCGGCTCGTTGTAGCAAGGCACATGCACGCAGACGCGCGGACTGGATTCCGGAATGGCCACGCGCAAGGCTCGGCGTTCCACGCGCCACAGGCTGGCCACCAGTTCGACGCCTTCCGTCAGGATCACGACCGATGCCAAAAGCACCAAAGGCGACATCGCCAGCACCATGGCCAAGTCGGCGGGGTCGATGTAGTCGAGCGTCGTTGCGTCAACCAGCATCAGCACGCCGGTTGTCACCGCCGCCACCAGACCTCCCATGACGAGGTAACCCGGCTGGCGCACGCGCGGCATGCGCACCAGGATTAAAAGACCAAGCACGAGCGTCAGAATAGCGGCTAGGAAGGTATAGAAGCGCCATTCGGGGAAACTGCGCAGCAAGCCGGTGAAGCCGAATTTGGGATCGCCATTGGCTTCGAACAGACCCCAATGCGCGCCCGCCACACCCTCGGTCGCCGTTTTCCACGGCTGATCGTAGGCTTCGACGATGTAGTAATCGTAGCCCTCGTTCAGCGCGAGTTGGACGAAATTGCGAATAAAATAAGCCTGATTGGCGAGCGAGGCTTCGGCGGCGCCCTTGGTGCGTCCTTCCGACGGCCAGCCGATTTCGCCGATGACGACCGGCTTGTCGGGAAATTCGTTTTGGATGTCCTTGTATTCGTGCTGCACGCGAACCATCGCGCTGCGGACATCGGTGCCTTCCCAGTACGGCAGGATGTGCACGAACACGATGTCGACATTCTGGCCGAGCTCGGGATGCAGCAGCCAGCTCGACCAGGTCTCGGCGGTGGTGACTTTGATGCGCGCCGGCAAAACGTCGCGCACGCGCTGGATGTAGCTATTCAATTGCTCGGGGGTGACATTGCCGAACTGAATCGATTCGTTGCCGACGATGACGCGATCGATCACCCGCCGGTTGGCCAGAATGACCTTGATCGCCGTTTCGATTTCCCGCTCGTTCTTGTTCAGGTCGGCGTCGATCCAAATGCCGAGCGAAACCGTCAGCCCATAGCGGCGCGCGATCTCGGGCACTTTGTCCAGGCCGCCCGCGACCGTGTAGGTGCGCACATGCCCCGTGATGCGGGACAATTGGAGCATGTCCGCCGCGATGCGCTCGGGCGTGATATGCTTGGACTCGCGCTCGGAAAAAACATGGCTCGGGTTATAGGTGACGCCGTGAACCAGCCCGTCCCAATCGGGCGCCACGACCGTGAAGTCCTGGCTGGCCCAGAACATCGCGCTGGCGCCCACCACAAAGAACAGCGCAATTGCGATTCTGAGCCCCCCGCCCTTCAGGCGTGGATGCAATCGATGCAGAACCGACTTCAACACCGTCTTTGCCTTTTGGTCGCCACTACCCGTTATTGCGAGTCATCGTCGGGGCCCATGTCCGCATTATCGTCGATCTTGTCGGGATCCTCGTCCGGCGCGTGCTGCTTCATCTTCGGCGGCACGGCTTTGATAAGCTCCAAGTCGAACACCAGGGCCTGATTGGGCGGTATCGATCCGTTCGATGTGCCGGTCTCACCGTAAGCCAAAGGTGCCGGAATCACGATTTGCCAGTGATCGCCGACCCGCATCAACGCCAACGCCTCCGACCAGCCGGGGATCAGCGTGTTCACCTTGAAGCGCGTCGGCATGCCGGGCTCCGTGCCGTCGAACACTTTTCCATTGATGAGCGAGCCTGTGTAATAGACCGTCACATAATCGGTCGGCCTGGGCCGCATGCCGAACCCGTTGTGGAGGATGCGGTATTGCAGACCGTCCGGCCGCACGACGACACCGGGTTTCGCGCGGTTGGCTGCGAGATAAGCGGCGTTCGCGGCGGGGCTGAGTGACGCATCGACGGCGGCCTCCGCCGGAACCGAGACGACCAGCGCAATCGCGGCCACAACAAATGCGAAACGGTTCATTCGTTCTGCTCCCTTTATTCCCTACAAAAACATTCCGACACTAGCCCATAGCGCGCGTAGAGGCAGGTGCAAACAGGCTTATTCGCCCGGCCGGGTCGTCATTTTCCATGCAACAGCCGGCCGAGCCAAGTGCGCTGCCTGGCGGGCTTGCCGATCATAACGCCGATCGGCCCGGATTGCGCCGGAACCGTCCGCTTTTCCGGCGCGGAAGGCGCCGTTTTGGCGGCATAACCATTGGATTGGATATTAGGCGCCGGTGCGGCGGAAAATTCGGAGAATGCCGGCAGATCGGCCGGCGGGCCGAAACACACCGGACCGACGCAGTGGGTGGTGTATTTGCGGGCCCAGTCTTCGTCCGGGCTGAGGACGAAGGGCTCATTACCCGGGGGCTGCAAGCCCGCTTTGGTATGCGCGCGCTGGCCGTCCTTGACCTGACGCGCGACCTGCTCGAGCCGCGCCGCCCCGTCTGCCAGCGCCCCACCAAACTTTTGCGGTTCCGCCATGGTCACCCTGCCCCCTGCTTCGCCCACCACTGGAACCCAGCCTCGCGGCTGATGACGGCGACATCGATTGCGCCGCCGACCGTCTGCTGCTGCGCCATGATACGCTTTTTGAACGCGTTCAGGGCGACAAGTTCGCGTGCCGTCTCGGCCAGTTCCGGGCGCGCCGCCATCTCGATCACCCGCAAGACCGGCCTGATGTAGGCCTGCTGCTGGTAATCGCCGATCACCTCGCGAAAACCGTCGATATATTGCGGCAAGTGCTCGGAATGAAACTGCCGGCGCACGCTTTCGCGCCGCGCCGGATCGACATTGCTGAAGGCGCCGACGACATGATCGACCAGCCCGCGCATCATGCCATGAACGGTGCCGTAAATGCGCCGCTCCAAATTGAGATCGATGCCGCGAATGAAAGCATTCGTCACTTCGCTGTCGGCAAAGACGCGAATCTTGGAGCGCATATCACCGTCGATAGTATCCACGCTCGACTCCGCGCGCTTGACCCTTCCGCCCACGATGGCCGACAGGTAATGCGTCGTGACGACGGGGTAGCGCTCATCGGTTCCGAATCCGGCGAAGACCAATCCGGTCACGTCTTCCAGGAACAAATCCTTGACCACGCAGAAGGTGGCGATGTCGCGCAAATGCCCGAGCGCGGTCTTGTCGAGGTCGAAAGGCGAAAAGCCGTAGGCGATCATTTCGCCGATCACGTCGGCATAATCGCGCGCCACGGTGGCAGCGAAGTTCGGCGGGAAACACGCCAGATCGCCGCGCGGGCTGCCATCACCGCGGAACTGGTAATCGTTCCAGACGTCTTCGATGGCTTCTTGAAGGATCGCCGTGTCGGTGACTTTGGCGCGGTCTTTTCCGCCGGTTTCGCGCAGGAACTGCGCAAGGTGAAACACGTAGCGATACACCGACGCGAGCAGCCGCTTGTAATCGTCTTTCTGGCGCGCGCGCGGAAAGAATTCTTCCAGATTGTCGAGCATGGCGGCGAACTTGGTTGCGTAGTCGCGCACATGCGCCAATTTTCCAGGCTTGGTCTTTTGGAAATGCTCGATCAAGTGTTCCCAAGGGTGGCCCATCATGTCCGCCACGCCGAAGAACATCACGCCGATGGGCAGCCCTTCGGCCAGGTTGAAGAGCTTACGCTGGTCGTTGCGCACGACGACGGTTCCCCCGTCGATCAGTGTCACCGCGGAATCGGCCGCGAGAGCGACCGCACGCTGGTTCATCACCGCGATTTCGGATGTCATACGCCGCGCCTTGCCCCACGCCAAAATGATGTCACAGCGCGCCCCGGAATGGGAGGCAGAGCGGCCGACTTGGTTACGACGGTCAGATCGAACCCGCCGCCCAGGCGGTTGTGTCCGGCGGATGCCGTAGTACAACCAATAATAAGTTTTGTGCCTCAGGCCTGATGGCTACGGCCATGGTAAAGTACTGTATTTCTTGCTGTATAGCTTATTTGCGCCGGTGACGTTCCGGCAGACATGCGACTTATAGTTGAATACATCTCTAAATTGTAATAGTAGTTATTACCGCCACAGATTGGGTCTGGGGGCGATAATTCGGGAGGATTACATCATGCGTTTGACCATTGCGTCTTTGGCGGGTGCGGCAGTGCTCGCTCTTTATTCCATCACGCCGGCCATCGCCGGTGCGCCGGCGGGTTCGTATCAGCAAACCTGCACCAATATCACGATGAACGGCGAAACCCTGTCGGCAAGCTGCAAGACGTTCAGCGGTAGCGTGATTAGCACGTCGCTGCCCTTCGCGGATTCCTGCGTCGGCGTCATCAGCAATGTCAATGGCAATCTCGCCTGCACCGGCCCGACCGGCAGCTATGCGCGCACCTGCAAGAGCGCGACAGTCAGCGGCATGACAATCTCCGCAAGCTGTCAGAAAGTCGACGGGAGCTGGATGAACTCGTCGTCCGGCTTCAGCGGCTTCCAGCATCCGGTGACCAATTGCAACGGACAATTGGTCGATCGTCCCAACTGCTGATCGCACGTTCCGCAATCAGGAAAGGCGCCGGCCAACCCCCGGCGCCTTTTTTGTCCGCGCTAATGAATTTTCGGCAAGAGATGCGCGATGACGAGGTGCCCGAGAACGGCCACGCCGAACGCGGTGACGGCAAAGCCAGATACCTTGTTGATGATCCGAACAATCCGGTCGTCGATCCGTGCGTGCAACAGGCCGACCACGGTGGTCAATGTCAGCCACCACGCCGTCGAGCCTGCAAATACGCCTGCAACAACGAAGGCGGCGGAGAGGAAGCTTGGATTATCCCCAGCCAGGGCACCCAGTCCCGCGAACAAGGCGGTGAAGGCGAAGAGCGTCGCAGGATTGGAAATCGTCAGCGCGAATGTCGAAACCATCGAGCGCGCCAGCGTGGATTTGCCGTTTTCGTTCGCCGCAAGCTTCACGTCGGTATACGACGTCGGCTTGGCGAAATAGGTGCGGATGCCGACCGACAGCAGCAGCAATCCGCCGATGAGCTGAAGGATGACCGAAAACCCTTCGATGAGTTGTGCGACCGCCGTCAGACCGAAACCGGTAATAACGGCAAACAAACCATCGCCCAACGCCGCGCCGAGGCCGGAAACAAAGCCATGAAAGGATCCGAATTGCAGTGTGCGGCGGATGCAGATCAGATTCACCGGGCCGATCGGAATGGCCGCGGCCAAGCCGATCATGACACCGACAAAAATCAGATAGACATAATTCATGCAAACCGGTTCCCAAGGACTGTCCGCCCGCGGATTTGACAGGGGAACATTTTGTTATCTGCCGCGTGCGCGACGGTCGGCGAATCCGTGCGAGTCATGATTAGCAGTTTCCCTAGGTCGGGCTCTCATTCAAGTCGTTCCTGGGCCCGTGGACGCCAGCGACGGGGCATATAGACGGAAACGACGGGAATAAGCGAGCAATCCCTCACAATGAGGCGCGCACAACGCGAATAGCCCCATTGCGAATGCAAGGCCCAAAGCCTGATGAAATCGGCTTCCCGTTCCATGCGACCTGTCGCCGCGACCACGCCCGCCAATAAGCGCCGGTCAAGACTGTGCCTTTCGCATGTGCAGCAGTGCATGTTGGGTGGCAGAGCGTCGGATATAGTCCGTAGACGGATTAAGTAAGCCTTTGGCCCCTTGGCAGGGCGCCGCAGGTCTCTGGCACTTGGCGGCGGGGAGTGCTGCTCGAACGGACAAATTTGCGCCGACGGGCAAGTCAAGTCTCGACAGATGCAATTGGTCCCGCCAAGCTGTGAGGCATAGAACAGATCGCAGGATGGAGACGCTTGAAAGGATGGCCAATTTCGTAACGATGTGAGGTGTCATGCGTACGTTCGAAAAAACATTGCGCGGCTATCGGCTGACGACCGCCGAAATCCTCTACCATCTACCCGATCATCCGGCGGTGCTGCAGAGTTTCATCTGGCAGGAACTCGACATCGCGCCGAAATTTCCGGTCCTGAACAAGTTCCTGCGCTTCTGGGATACGCGGATCGAAGCACGCCTGCATTCGGTTCGCATCGCGGCGCGCGGATTGATCAGCGACGCGGAACTAAAAATGGCCGGCAGCGAATTCACGCTGCACTGAATTCTATCGGGGGGCTTGGGGGAGCGTTTCCACAAAGCGGATCGGCGCACCCTGCCCCGCGGCCACAAGCGCGCGGTCGCGCATGACCGTCCGTCCACGGATGATGGTGGCGAGGGCCCAGCCGGTCGTCTCCATGCCGTCAAACGGCGTCCAGCCGCATTTCGACGCGATCCACGAATTCTCGATTTTCATTTTCGCAGCCAGATCGACGATGGTAAAATCCGCGTCATAGCCAAGCGCGATACGCCCCTTGCCCGCAATGCCGAAAATGCGCGCCGCGCCCACACTGGTGAGATCGACAAAGCGCTCCAGTGTCAGCCTGCCCGCACTGACATGGTTGAGCAGGATCGTCACCAGCGTCTGCACGCCGGGCATGCCGGACGGCGTCGCGGGATATTGGTAATTCTTTTCCATGCGGGTGTGTGGCGCATGATCGGAGCCGATCACATCGATCAAGCCGTCTTGCACGGCTTTCCACAGCGCCTCGCGATGATGCGCCTCGCGGATCGGCGGGTTCATCTGGGCATAGGTGCCAAGCCGCTCATAGCATTCCGGCGCGGCCAGGGTGAGATGCTGCGGCGTGGTTTCTACCGTGGCGAAGTCCCGGGCCGCCGCCAGGAGCGGCAGTTCATCGGCCGTGGTGACATGCAACACATGCAAGCGGCGGCCGGCGGCCTTTGCCAGCCGCAGCACGCGTTCGGTGGAAGCGCGCGCAGTTTCGACATCGCGCCACACCGGATGCGAGCGCACATCGCCCGTCACGCGCAAATCCTTGCGCGCGATTAGCCGGTCTTCATCCTCGGAATGCACGGCCATGCGCCGGTGCGAGGATTTCAGCGCGGCGAAGATGTCCTCCTCGCGGCTCAGCAGAAGCGTTCCGGTGGACGAACCTAGAAACGCCTTCACCCCGCACACGCCCGGCATGCGTTCCAGGATCGCCAGCGCGCCGACATTGGCCGGCGTCGCGCCGACATAGAACGCATAGTCGCAATGCATGCGGCCCTTGGCGCGGGCGAGCTTGTCTTCGATGGCCGCGCGCGTGGTGGTCGGCGGGGCGGTGTTGGGCATTTCAAAGACGGCGGTGACGCCGCCCAGCACGGCGGCGCGGCTGCCGCTTTCCAGGTCTTCTTTTTGGGCGTTGCCCGGCTCGCGAAAATGGACCTGGCTGTCGATCACGCCCGGCAGGACGTGCAGCCCCTTGGCCTCGAAGATCTCCACCGCCTTGGCGGAGCCGAGTGCGCCGATGGCGACGATTTTGCCGTTTATGACCCCGATGTCGGCGGGGGCAATGCCGTTTGGGGTCGCACAAACCCCGCCCCGGATCAAAAGATCGAACGTCTCTGTCATGGGTCAAATGAGTAAGGCGCAGCGCCCGCCTTGGCAATCGCTGCGGGGACGATTACTTCCTGTTCCATGGCACTGGAACTGACCAACCGCGCGGTGATCGACCTCTGCGGTCCCGAGGCGCGCGAATATCTGCAGGGACTTATTACCAATGACGTGACCAAGGTTGCGCCGGGCCGCGCCGTCTATGCCGCGCTGCTGACCCCGCAAGGCAAGATCCTGTTCGATTTTCTGATTGCCGAGGGCGCGGACGGGCTGTTGCTCGACTGCGCCCGCCAGGCGCGCGCGGCGCTCATCAAGCGGCTCTCGCTCTATAAGCTGCGGGCGAAGGTTGAGATTTCGGCACGCGACGATCTTGGCGTGTTGCTCGATGCGGATGGCGGTTTCGCCGATCCGCGCCTGCCCGCACTCGGCAATCGCGCTATTGGCGGCGGCGGGCCATGCGCCGTCAGGCGACGAGGCTTATCTGGCGCGCCGCCTTGCGCTTGGCGTGCCGGAGGGCGCCGATTTCGGCTCCGACCGCATGTTCGCGCTGGATGCCGGGCTGGACGAGTTGCACGGCGTCGCATTCGACAAGGGCTGCTATGTCGGCCAGGAACTCACCGCGCGCATGAAGCATCGCGGCACCGCGCGCAAACGCCTGCTCTCGATAGCGACGAAAGACGGCAGCGCCCTGCCCGCGCTCGATACGCCGATCAAGGCAAAGGACCAGGAGGTCGGTGCGATCGCTTCCACCTATGGCGCGCGGGGCTTCGCGCTTGTCCGGCTGGACCGCTTGGCGGAAGCGGCGGGCGCGCCGTTCAATGCGGACGGCATTGCTGTGGACGTGACCAAACCCGGCTGGCTTTCTGCTTGACGCCAAACCGGCGCGGTCCAGAATCCGCATCGAATTAATCGGGAGGCCGGTCATGTTGCATCATGTTTCGGTTGGCGTGCGCAGCGTCGAACGCGCTGCTTTGTTTTATGACGCCGTGCTGGGAGCGCTCGGCTGCCGGCGCGTTATGGAATTTTTGCCCTATGCCATCGGCTATGGCGAAGCGCATCCGACGTTTTGGGTGCAGCTGCCGCACAATCAGCAACCGGCAAGCCCGGGCAATGGCGTTCATGTCGGCTTCATCGCGCGCAGCAAGGATGCGGTGCATCGCTTTCACGCGGCGGCGCTGGCCCATGGCGGACGCGATGACGGCGCGCCGGGCCCTCGCCCCGATTACGGCCCGGACTATTATGGCGCCTTCGTCTACGACATTGACGGCAACAAACTCGAAGCCACGCTGACGCCGCTTCCGCCCGTTCTCGCGATGACAAAAGCCAACAAGATGGCGAAGGCAAAAGTTGTGATGCATCCCAAGAAGAAGGCACGCAAGAAGGCCGCGCCGAAAAAGAAAGTCGCCAAGCGAAAGGCCAAGAAGCGGTGAGCGAAAAGTCGCGTTGTCCCTGGCCGGGTATAGATCCGCTTTATGTCGCGTATCACGATCTGGAATGGGGCGTGCCGGAATATGACGACCGGGCGCTTTACGAGAAGCTCGTGCTGGATGGATTCCAGGCGGGACTTTCCTGGATCACGATTTTGCGCAAGCGGGAGAATTTCCGCAAAGCCTTCCACAATTTCGCTCCCGAAAAGATCGCGCGCTATGGCGAGCGCGATTTCGCACGGCTGATGAAGAACGAAGGCATCATCCGCTCGAACGGCAAGATCAAAGCGGCGATCAAGGGCGCGCAACTCTGGCTCGACATCCAGGAAAAGGAGCCCGGCGGATTTTCAGCGCTGATCTGGAAGCATGTCGATGGGCGGCCCAAGCTCAACCGCTACAAGACGCCGAAACAGGTTCCGGCCAAGACGGCGATGAGCGAAGGCCTGGCGAAGGAACTCAAGCAGCGCGGCTTCAATTATTGCGGCCCGGTGATCGTCTACGCCTTCGCCCAAGCCATCGGCATGGTCAACGACCACATCCTGTCATGCCATCGCCATGGGGAATGCGAGAAGTTGGCGGCTCATCCCCGCCCGCGATAGGGCGCGACACCGGGATCGGGTAGCCAGATGCCGGCGGGAAGTTTTCCCGTTTGCCAGAACACGTCGATGGGCATGCCGCCGCGCGGAAACCAGTAGCCCGCGATGCGCAGATATTTCGGCTTAATCGCCGCGGCGAATGCGCTTGCCGATATCGAGCGTGGTGTCTTCGTGGAACGCGGCGTGATTGCGAAAGCTCGCCAGATAGAGCTTCAACGATTTGGATTCGACAAGCGATTTGCCGGGGCAATAGTCGATCACGAAATGGGCGAAGTCCGGCTGGCCCGTGATCGGACACAGGCAGGTGAATTCCGGCGCGGTGAAGCGCACGACATAATCGCTCCCGGCATGCGCATTGGCGACCGCTTCAAGCTTCGCTTTGTCCGGCGAAGCGGGAATGGGGACGCGGCGGCCGAGCTGGGTCAGTTTGCGTGGCATGGCGCGAGGTTTCACCAGCCGCGGCCCCGCCCGTCAAGAGTGGTGATGCTTACCGTGCGTCGCGCGCCAATCCGTCACCGCCATCATGGTCAGCTCGACATGATGCATGTAGTCGCCGTTCTTGTAGGAAAAAATCACTTTGTGATTGGGTGCGATGACATAGGAAATTCGGTCGGCATAGGCGGGGTTCTTGGTCATCGCCGCATCGTATTGCTTGATGACAACCCCGTCCGGGTCCGCCGCGACGGCGAATTTGTTGCGGCATTCGCTGACGGAAAATTTGTCCAGTGTCGCCACGTCGTCATGGCTGACGCCGATCACCGTGGCGCCCAGGGATTTGAACTTGTCCGTGGCCTCCGCGAATTCGTGCGCTTCGGCCGTGCATCCCTTGGTGAACGCCGCCGGATAGAAATAAAGCACGACCGGACCCTTCTTTAGCGTGTCGGCCAGCGAAAAATCGAACTCCTTGCCGCCAAGCGAGGCCTTGGCGGTGAAATCGGGCGCGACCGCGCCAACAGCCAGTTGGGCCTGCGCCGGCAAGGCGAGACTGCAAAGCAATGCCAGACTTGCGAGAGCGGATTTCATGGGCACCTCCGGGTTTGGGCGGATTATGACGGCTCCAGCGGCGTCTGTCTGCCCTGGAAGGACTTGAAATTCCCCGGAAAAACCCCGACATCCTTACGGGGAATCGCGAAAGGCGCCCAAGGATGAAGTTCGAGCCCGCCGCATGGCCGAGGCAATGCCGCGACGCGATCGCGGAGTTTCTTGCAAACGAGAAGCTGCGCGCGGCTTGGGATTGGCTCAAAGAGCCGGTCGTCACCGTCCTTGCCGTGTTCGTCTTTGTGACGATTGTGGTGCAGCCCTTTTATGTGCCGTCGGGTTCGATGGAGCCGACTCTGGCGATCGGCGACGCCGTCCTGGCCGCGAAATTCCCCTATGGCTATAGCCGCTATTCCATTCCGTTCGTTTCGGGGCCCTCGCCCGAGAGCCGACTGTTCGGTCATCTGCCGACCGTCGGCGATGTAATTGTGTTTCGCCTGCCCCGCGAAACCTCGGTTACTTACGTCAAGCGTCTCATCGGATTGCCCGGCGACCGCATCCAGATGATCGAAGGCCGGCTGTGGATCAACGGCCACAGGCTGCCGCTGCGCGAGGCCGCAACCGGCCATGACGAAATGAGCGACGGCAGCGATCTCGATGTCCCCAAATACATCGAGACCCTGCCCGGCGGGCGCGAACACCCGGTCTTCAAACGCCAATGGGACGGACCGCTCGACAACACGCAGGTCTACACCGTGCCCAAGGGCTATGTGTTCATGATGGGCGACAATCGCGACGATTCCCTCGACAGCCGCGTTCCCGCGGACGAAGGCGGCGTGGGCTTTGTTCCGCTGGGCAATCTGGTCGGGCGCGCCTTTGTGGTGATCGGCTCGGTCGATTTCCTCAATGCCGAGACGATCTTCGGTTGGATCACCGAGTTCCGCTTCTCGCGCCTGCTTCACCACGTGCATTAAGCGTGGCTGAACAATTATTGTAGTGCAATAATTCTTGACGGCAGAGAATTTATGCACTACATTTAATGGGTCTGCCCATGGAATTCGAGTGGGATGAGGCTAAGCGCCTAGCCAATCTAAAGAAGCATGGATTGGATTTCGCCGATTTGGGTGAGTTCGATTGGAACAGACCGCTCGTCTATCCCGATACCCGCAGGGATTACGGCGAAGCGCGATTTATGGCTTTGGCGGAATTTCGAGGTCGTATCCACAGCGTGACGTTCACGCTGCGGGCAGGCACGTTACGCGCAATCAGTTTTCGCAGGGCGCACCGCAAGGAGGTGCTGCGTTATGAAAAAAAAGAAGAATAGTCCAAGCGAATACAGCAGCGAGCCGGTCGACGATCCGGACAATCGGGAGTGGACGGCGGAAATGTTCCGCAAGGCGCGCCCCATTCAGGAATTTCCTGAATTGTGGCCCGGCATAATGGAAGCCGCCGCAAAACTACGTGCCAAGAAGCGCGGGCGGCCAAAGCTCGACCATCCCAAGGTTCAGGTGACGCTTCGGCTCGATGCCGAGGTGGTTGGCGCTTTCAAGGAGGATGGCCCTGGCTGGCAGGGCCGGATCAATGAGGAATTAAAGCGGACGGTGAAGAAGCGGCGCAAGCGCGCCTGAGGCCTGTCGTCGCCCCGCGACACAGGAGCCGCCGCCATTATGTTGCACCCGCTCCCTTGCCCATGCTAAGGCCTGCGCGCGCGTGGATTCGAATTCGTTCGCGCGAGTAAATTTCTTCGCCGAATCAATCTCTTATGGTGGGTCCGCGGAACGGTTTTCGGCGCCCTCCATCAAGCGAGGCAAGCGTGGCAGACGAAGCTCATATTTCGGGAATTGGAGGGCGCTACGCGCTCGCCGTTTTCGAGTTGGCTCTGGACCAGAAATCGGTCGATGCCGTGGCGCGCGATTTCGCGGCGCTGAAGGCGATGATCGCGGGTAGCGCCGACCTCGCCCGCTTTGTCCGCGCCCCGGTTTTCAGCCGCGAAGAACATTCCAAAGGCATGGCCGCGCTCCTCGAAAAATTGGAAGCCGCGCCGCTGACAAGACATTTCGTGCTGCTGCTGGCGGCAAAGCGCCGGTTGTTCGTGCTGGCAGACGCCATTCGCGGTTTTGAAGCGCTGGTGGCCAAGCAGCATGGCGAAATCGACGCCGAGGTCGCCTCGGCCCGCCCGCTCAGCGATAGCGAAACGGCGGAACTGAGGCGCGTGCTCAAATCCAAGCTCGGCCGCGAGCCGCGCCTGGAAGCGCGAGTCGATCCGACGCTGCTCGGCGGGCTGGTGGTGAAAGTCGGTTCGCGCATGATCGATTCGTCTCTGCGCACCAAGCTGAACGGTATGCGCGCGGCAATGCGGGGCAGCTGACCCGCGCACGCCGCGCATTGGCCTCCCCTAAGGGCGGCAAAAGAACAAGAGTGAAGGAACGAAAGACATGAACATCCAACCGGCCGAAATCTCCGCGATCCTCAAACGCGAGATCGAGAATTTCGGCGCCGAAGCGCAAGTCAACGAAGTCGGCCAGGTGCTGAGCGTCGGCGACGGCATCGCGCGCGTTTATGGCCTCGACAATGTTCAGGCCGGCGAGATGGTCGAATTCGGCGGCGGCATCAAGGGCATGGCCCTCAACCTCGAAGCCGACAATGTCGGCGTCGTGATCTTCGGTTCCGACGTCACCATCAAGGAAGGCGATACCGTCAAGCGCACCGGCGCGATTGTGGACGTGCCGGTCGGCAAGGGTTTGCTCGGCCGCGTCGTCGATCCGCTCGGCACGCCGATCGACGGAAAGGGCCCGATTACCAATGTGGCCGAACGGCGCCGCGTCGACGTGAAGGCGCCAGGCATCATCCCGCGCAAGAGCGTAAACGAGCCGATGCAGACCGGCATCAAGGCCATCGACGCGCTGATCCCCATCGGCCGTGGCCAGCGCGAGCTGATCATCGGCGATCGCCAGACCGGCAAGACCGCCATCATCGTCGACACCATCATCAATCAGAAGGGCGTCAACGCCGGCACCGACGAGAGCAAGAAACTTTATTGCATCTATGTCGTGATCGGTCAGAAGCGCTCCACCGTGGCGCAGATCGTCAAGACGCTCGAGGACGCGGGCGCGATGGAATACACCATCGTCGTCGCCGCGACCGCCAGCGAGCCCGCGCCGCTGCAATTCCTCGCGCCATTCTCCGGCTGCGCCATGGGCGAATGGTTCCGCGATAACGGCATGCATGCGCTGATCATCTATGACGATCTGTCGAAGCAGGCCGTGGCCTATCGCCAGATGTCGCTGCTGCTGCGCCGCCCGCCGGGCCGCGAAGCCTATCCCGGCGACGTGTTCTATCTGCATTCCCGTTTGCTCGAGCGCGCCGCGAAGCTGAACGCTGATTTCGGCAGCGGCTCGCTGACCGCCCTGCCCGTCATCGAAACCCAGGCCAATGACGTGTCGGCGTATATTCCGACCAATGTGATTTCGATCACCGACGGCCAGATCTTCCTTGAGACCGAACTTTTCTATCAGGGCATCCGTCCGGCGGTGAACGTCGGCATCTCGGTCAGCCGCGTGGGATCGAACGCCCAAGTCAAGGCGATGAAGCAGGTTGCCGGATCGATCAAACTGGATCTCGCGCAGTATCGCGAAATGGCGGCGTTCGCGCAGTTCGGCTCCGACCTCGACGCCTCTACCCAGCGCCTGCTCAATCGCGGCGCGCGCCTGACCGAGCTGCTCAAGCAGCCGCAATTCTCGCCGATGCCGGTGCAGGAACAGGTTGTCTCGCTGTTCTCGGGCATGCGCGGTTATCTCGACAAGCTCACCGTCGCCAGTGTCGGCCGCTTCGAAACCGAACTCCTCAAGCTGATGCGCGCCAAGCATGCCGATCTGCTGGATGCCATTCGCACCGGCGGCGTCTTGACGCCCGATATCGAAGCCAAGCTGCGCGCGGTTCTGGACGAATTCTCGAAAGCCTTTGCCTGATGGCCAGCCTTAAGTCCCTGCGCAACCGGATCGCCTCGGTCAAGGCAACGCGCAAAATTACCAAGGCCCAGCAGATGGTGGCGGCCTCGCGGTTCCGCCGCGCGCTCGACGCGGTGAACGCCGCGCGTCCCTATTGCGAGAAAATGGCCGCGGTGATCGCCAGCCTTGCCAGCGGACAGAAGGGCAATCCCAGCGCGCCGAAGCTGTTGTCGGGGACCGGCAAGGACCACACGCACCTGCTGATCGTGGCGACCTCCGACCGCGGATTATGCGGCGGCTTCAACACCAACATCGTGCGGCTGGCCAAGCAGACCATCGAAGCGCTGCTCGCCGACGGCAAAAAGGTGATGATCCTGTGCGTCGGCCGCAAAGGACGCGACCAGTTGAAACGGCTTTATGGACCGATGATCGTCGATACGGTCGAGTTCACCGCCGTCAAGCGCATCGGCTTCGTCAATGCGCTGGCGATCGGCAAGCGCGTGCTGCAGATGTACGAGGAAGGCGCGTTCGATACCGCGACCATCATCTATTCGCGCTTCAAATCGGTGATGACGCAAATCCCGACGGCGCAGCGCTTGATCCCTGCCCCGGTTGAAGACGCCAGCGCGCCGTCGTCCGGCGTGGTCTATGAATACGAACCCGACGAAATCGAAATTCTGGCCGATCTGCTGCCGCGCAATGTCACGGTTCAGGTTTTCCGCGCGCTGCTGGAAAACGTCGCGGGCGAATTCGGCGCCAAGATGACCGCCATGGACGGCGCCACCCGCAACGCGGGCGAAGTGATCGACAAGCTCACCCTGGTCTACAACCGCACGCGCCAGGCGCAAATCACCAAGGAATTGATCGAAATCATCTCGGGCGCGGAAGCGCTCTAAGAGAAGGATACCGGCGATGGCATACACCACGAAAGCAACGAGCAAGGGCGGACGCGAAGGCCGCGCCCATCTCGACGGCGGCGCGCTCGCGCTGTCGATGTCGTTCCCCAAGGAGCTTGGCGGCGCCGGCGATGGGCACAATCCCGAGCAGCTTTTCGCGCTCGGCTATTCGGCCTGTTTCAATCAGGCTGTCATCGCGCTCGGCCGCAAGCACGGCATCGATCCCGCCAAGGCGGTGGTCGGCGTGCAAGTGACGCTCGACAAGGACGACATCAGCTTCGCGCTGAAGGTGGACATCACGCTGTCGGTGCCCGGCGCCGATATGGACAACGTGAAGGCGTTGCTCGAAGAAGCCCATCAGATTTGCCCCTATTCCAGAGCCACGCGCGGCAACGTGCCGGTCACATTGACCGTTATCTGAATACGTTTCGAAGGAAGTAAAACAATGAATGCCTTGACCGAAGAAAACAGATACGGCCGCATCACGCAGGTGACCGGCGCGGTGGTGGACGTCCAGTTCGACACCCATCTGCCCGAGATCATGAATGCGCTGGAGACCGACAACAACGGTCAGCGCCTGGTTCTCGAAGTGGCGCAGCATCTGGGCGAGTCCACGGTTCGCACCATCGCGATGGACACGACCGATGGTCTGGTTCGCGGCCATAAGGTGAAGGACACCGGCTTGGCGATTGCCGTGCCGGTCGGCGACGGAACGCTCGGTCGCATCATGAACGTCATCGGCGAACCGGTGGACGAATGCGGCCCGATCGAAGGCAAGGAACGCCGTCCGATCCATGCCGAGGCGCCCTCCTTCGTCGAGCAGTCGACGGAATCCCAGGTGCTGGTCACCGGCATCAAGGTGATCGATCTCTTGGCGCCTTATGCGCGCGGCGGCAAGGTCGGGTTGTTCGGCGGCGCCGGCGTCGGCAAGACCGTTATCATTCAGGAACTGATCAACAACATCGCCAAGAAGCATGGCGGCTATTCGGTGTTCGCCGGCGTCGGCGAGCGAACCCGTGAAGGCAACGACCTCTATCACGAGATGATCGAGTCCGGCGTGAACAAGGATCCCAAGAAGGGCTCCACGGTCGGTTCGAAATGCGCGCTGGTGTTCGGCCAGATGAATGAGCCGCCGGGCGCGCGCGCCCGCGTCGGCCTTACCGGCCTCACGGTTGCCGAGTATTTCCGCGACCAGGGCCAGGACGTGCTGTTCTTCGTGGACAATATCTTCCGCTTTACCCAGGCCGGTTCCGAAGTGTCGGCGCTGCTCGGACGCATTCCGTCCGCCGTGGGCTATCAGCCGACGCTGGCCACCGACATGGGCGAATTGCAGGAACGCATTACAACCACGACCAAGGGTTCGATCACCTCGGTGCAGGCAATTTACGTGCCGGCCGACGATCTCACCGACCCCGCGCCAGCAACCTCCTTCGCCCATTTGGACGCCACGACCGTGCTGTCGCGCCAGATTGCGGAGAAAGGCATCTATCCGGCGGTCGATCCGCTCGACTCCACCTCGCGCATTCTCGACCCGCGCGTCGTCGGCGAGGAGCATTACAATGTCGCCCGTCAGGTGCAGGAGACTTTGCAGCGCTATAAGAGCCTGCAGGACATCATCGCCATTCTGGGCATGGACGAATTGTCCGAAGAGGACAAGATCGCCGTGGCGCGCGCCCGCAAGCTGGAGCGCTTCCTGTCGCAGCCGTTCCATGTCGCCGAAGTCTTCACCGGCTTCCCTGGCCTGTTTGTGGACATCAAGGACACGATCCGCAGCTTCAAGGCTCTGGTAAACGGCGAATACGATCATCTGCCGGAAGCAGCATTCTACATGGTGGGAACCATCGAGGACGCAGTGGCCAAGGCGCAAAAAATGGCGGCGGAAGCGGCATAGTCGATGACCGACAAAATCTCTTTCGACCTTGTCTCGCCCGAGCGGCTTCTTCTGTCCGAAGACGCCGAGATGGTCACCATTCCGGGCACGGAAGGCGACATGGGCGTGATGGCGGGCCACATGCCGCTGATCTCCACGCTGCGTCCCGGCCTGATCGACGTGAAGGGCGGGACGGAGGGCGATATCCGCTTCTATGTTCTCGGCGGGTTCGCGGAGATTACGGGGACCAAAATGACGGTGCTGGCCGAAGAGGCCGTGCCGATGAGCGAACTCGACCGGGCGTCGCTCGACAAGCGAATCACGGCCGCCGAGCAGGATTTCCTCCTCGCCCCCAGCGACAACGAGAAAATGAAGGCTCAGGCGACCCTGAATTACCTCATCAGCCTGCGTACGGCCCTGTAAGGACGCGGCTATCCGCCCTGGCCTCGGTTTTGTACTCCCCACCCGTATCGTGGGTTGCAGACAATTCACATATCCAACCTGCAAAGCGGTTCCGTTGAGGCCGCTTTGTTTGGTATAAGGAGAATGCTGCACTGCGAAGAGGTCGCGGACGAACAATGGCCGAGGGTAAGGTTTACGAGCAAGGCTGGCGCCTGGAGGATGTTTCTTGGGAGCGCTTCGACGCCTCCAAAGTCCAGTCCTGGCTGCTCACCAGCATCAAAGCCTCGGCCCTGGTGGAATATAACGCGCCCGATTACGTCACCTATCTCCAACGCATCTTCCAGGACGCAGGCCCGGAAACCCACGCGGCCATCGAGACCTGGGGCCAGGAAGAAAGCCAGCACGGCCGGGCGCTGGCCCGCTGGGCGAGCCTCGCCGACCCATCCTTCGACCTCGAAGAGACCTTCGCCCGCTTCCGCAAAGGCTACCGGCCGGTGCATTTCGAGGCGGCGGATACGGTATCGGTGCGCGGCTCGCGGCGCGGCGAGATGGTGTCGCGCTGCGTGGTGGAAAGCGGCACATCGACCTTCTACACCGCCATCAAAGAGGCCAATGACGAGCCGGTCCTGAAAGAGATAGCCGGGCGCATCGCCGCCGATGAATTCCGTCATTACAAGCTGTTCTACGAAACTCTTCACAATCAAGATGAACCGGAACTGACGTTCTGGAAAATGCTGCGCCTCGCCGCGGGCCGCATTACCGAATCCGATGACGATGAAATCGCCTATGCCTATTACTGCGTTTGCGTCCCGGCCTCGCAGATGGCCAGCGTGCCCTATGTACGCGAACGCTATGCGCGCATGGCGGTTGTCGGCACCATGCGGCTCTATCGCCGCCGTCACATCGACAAGCTGGTTCAGATGGTGGCCAAGGCCATCGGCGCCAAGCCGCGCGGCCTGTTTGCCAAGGCGGCCGGTGCCGTGATGTGGCGCATTTTAACGGTGCGCGCCAGCCTGTCGCGGGCGACCGCCGGGTCGGTGGCGTAATACGTTCGATTTTACAGAACGATCTAAGCAGAACAATGAATTGGATCGATTGAACGGTCGGTGAGAGGTTGCGTCCTCAACCTGCCGGAACCGATTCATGGATGCTCTCATTACCGAAACCGCTCCCGAGCGCCCCCATACCGGACGGCGCAAAGATGGCATTCTGCCGGGCCTGTTTCTGACCTCGGCGATTGCCGCGGCGGCGTTCGCGCTGCGTGAACTTCCGGGCGTCGCGCTGTTCAGTCCGATGATCCTGGCGATCGCGCTTGGCATGGCGTTTCACAATTTCATCGGCACGCCTGCGCGCGCCAAACCAGGCGTTGCCTTTGCACTGCGCCGCGTACTGCGCTTCGCCATCATCCTCTTGGGTCTGCAATTGACCGCCCAGCAGGTGGCGGAGGTCGGCCCCGTAGGCGTCGGCGTGATCGCCCTGGCGCTTGTCAGCACCTTCGTTTTCACGACTTGGCTAGGACGGCTGCTTGGCGTCGAGCGCAAGCTGACCGAACTGATCGCGGCCGGCACGTCGATTTGCGGCGCCTCCGCCGTGATCGCCGTCAACACCGTAACCGGCGCGCATGACGAGGACGTTGCCTATGCCGTCGCCTGCGTTACCGTGTTCGGCTCCATTGCCATGTTCTGCTACCCGCTTATGCCGGGCCTTTTGAACCTGTCGCCGCACGCCTATGGACTGTGGGCAGGCGCATCGATCCACGAAGTCGCTCAGGTCGTGGCCGCCGCTTTTCAGGACGGCAAGCAGGCAGGCGATTTTGCCACCATCGCCAAGCTGTCGCGCGTCATGATGCTGGCGCCGGTCATCATCGCACTCGGTCTGATGCACCGTATGCGCCACGGCGGACAGCGTGTGTCCAAATCCGTGCCGATGCCCTGGTTCGTGTTCGGGTTCATCGCGCTGGTGGCTCTGAACAGCGTCGTTACGATCCCTCACGCCAGCAGAGCCGTCATCGTGACCGCGACAACCTTCCTGCTATCCGTCGCGCTGGCGGCCATGGGGCTCGAAACCGACGTGCGAAAGGTCTGGGCGAAAGGCCTCAGGCCGCTGTTTCTGGCCCTCGGCGCCTTCCTTTTCATCTCGGGATTCAGTCTCATGCTGGTATGGATGACGGTATGACCGGGCAATGACGTTAGAGCAGCTTCGCATCTTCGTGGCGGTGGCCGAGCGCGAGCATGTGACGCAAGCCGCGCACGATCTGCATCTCACGCAATCCGCCGTGAGCGCGGCCGTTGCGGCGCTAGAGGCGCGTTACGCGACCAAGCTGTTCGACCGGGTTGGGCGGCGCATCGCGCTCACCAAAGCCGGGCGACGCTTCCTGGTCGAGGCGCGCGCGGTGCTCGCGCGCACCGCCGAGGCCGAAGCGGTGTTGGGCGATTTCGCCGGACTCAAGCGCGGCTCGCTAACGCTGGCCGCCAGCCAGACGGTGGGAAATTATTGGTTGCCGCCGCTCATGCACCGCTTTCGCGCCGCCCATCCCGGCATCACGGTCGCACTAACCATCGGCAACACCGAAACGGTCGGCGCGATGGTGCATGAGGGTGCCGCGGAGCTAGGCTTTGTCGAGGGCAATGTCGACGATGCGGCCCTGGCGATTACCCCCGTGGCCAAGGATGAATTGGTGCTTGTCGCGGGTGGCAAGCCGGCGCGGGCGAAGAAACGCCCGCTGACGGGGAGCGAACTCAAAGCCATGCGTTGGGTATGCCGCGAACGCGGCTCGGGAACGCGCGCATTGTTCGAGGCCGCAATGTCCAAGCACGGCATCGCGCGGCGCGACTTGGACATCATCCTGGAACTGCCGACCAACGAGGCGGTTCGCGCCGCCGTGGTGGATGGCGCAGGCGCGGCGTTGCTGTCCAAACTGGTGGCTACCCAAGCGCTCAAGGCGGGCACGCTGGTTGCGCTTAATTTTCCGGTGCAGCCGCGCCAGTTTTTCTTGCTGAGGCACAAGGAGCGTGCCGCCACGCGGGCGGCGCAAGAGTTTATTCGCGCTACCGGGGCAGCGGCTTAGATCTACACGCTGCGCTTCACCAGCATCTGCTTGATCTCGCCGATGGCCTGGGCCGGGTTGAGGCCCTTGGGGCAGGCGTTGGCGCAATTCATGATCGTGTGGCAGCGGTAAAGGCGGAACGGGTCTTCCAGATTGTCGAGCCGCTCGCCCGTCATCTCGTCGCGGCTGTCGGCCAGCCAGCGATAGGATTGCAGGAGCGCGGCGGGGCCGAGATAGCGGTCCGAATTCCACCAATAGCTGGGGCACGACGTGGAGCAGCAGGCGCACAGGATGCACTCGTAAAGCCCGTCCAGCTTGGCGCGGTCCTCGGGCGACTGCTGCCACTCCTTCTCCGGCTCGGCCGTCTTGGTCTGCAAATACGGCTTGATCGAGGAATATTGCGCATAGAAATGCGTCAGATCCGGCACCAGATCCTTGACCACCGGCAGATGCGGCAGCGGATAGACCGCGATCGGCCCGGACACATCGGTGATGGCCTTGGTGCAGGCCAGCGTGTTGCCGCCGGCAATATTCATGGCGCAGGAGCCGCAGACGCCCTCGCGGCAGGAACGGCGGAAGGTCAGCGTCGGGTCGATCTCGTTTTTGATCTTGATGAGGGCGTCGAGCACCATCGGCCCGCAGGTCGTGAGATCGACGGTGAAGGTATCGATGCGCGGGTTGCCGCCATCCTCGGGATCATAGCGATAGACGCGAAATTCCTTGGTGCGCTTGGCCTTCTTGCCGTTGGCGGTGCTGGGCTTGGGCCATGTTTTGCCCTTCTTCGGACTGCTGCCTTTGGGCAAGGTAAGCTGGACCATTACGGCTCCTCGGATGACGAAAAGGTGCTGCAAGTGCTTAGCAAAGCCCGCCCTGCCCCGCAATGCGGGCGTCAGCCCGCGCCAATCTGCTCGAATAGCCAGCCGACTTCGACCTGCGCGTCTTTCACCGTCCCGGACAAGACGATCTGCTCGGTGCGGCGTACCGTGCCGCTCCCAAGATAGACACTTTCCTCCAGCGTTACGGCGGCGCCCGCAGCGCGAAAGCGCCAGCCTTCCCCGTTAGCGAGTTTCAAAATCACATCGCCGCTTTGCGAGCGCGACACGCGCACATCCGGGTGGATGTGGAAGCGCACGGCAAACGGCACGGCGGCGCCTTTGCGATCCTTTTGCGGCAGCAGCCGATCCATGCCGGTCAGCGCCAAACCCTGTGGCGACAACGTCAGTTCGCGCTCATGGCGAATGCCGAATGCCTTGGCATATCCGTCGTGGCTGGCTTCCACCGTCCAACCCTTGGCGGTCTCGATGCGTCGTGTCTCGACCGTCGTTGGCCCTCCGATCAGGCGCGCGCCCAACATTCTGCGAACCCAGCCCTCGGTAAGGACAATGGCGTCGGAGGTGTCGGCCAGCGTGACGGTGGAGTGCGCGGCGGTGGCGCGCAGCGCGTTCTCCCATTTGCGATGGCCGGACTGCCCGGTTGCGCCGCAATTGACGACAATACGCTGCGCATTCGCGCTGAGCTCGAACGACAGACAGCCGGCATGTGCCTCGCTTGAGAACGCACTGGGCGGCGCGGTGCCGCAGTCTTCGATCACCAGCGTTCGCGCCGCCGCGATGCGGTGGTAACCGGAATGGCGGGCATACGAAAACGGCTGCCCACGGACCTCGTCGCGCGACAGAAGCCCGGCGATCATCCGCATATCGCTCTCCGCGCCGCCGTTGAACAATGCCAGTGCGCCGTCACCATGGCGGAAGAAGCGGATCATGGGCGCGATCCGGTCATGCGCGGTGCGCAGCGGCGCGGGGATCGCGTGTCCGGTAGCCGCGAGCGCGTCCATCACCATCACGATATGGCGATAGGCATGCACCAGCGCTTCTGGCGAGCGGCTGAGATGACCTCCGTCGGGCAGAAACTGCCGCGCGATTTCCTTATCCAGGCGCGCCAACCCTAATTCGAGACGGCGCGGATTGTCGGCCAGACAGGTGCCGGACAAGGCAAGCGCGGCGGCGGCTTCAAGGCGCGGCAATCCGTCGGGCGCTTCGCCGACGCTGCGCGCCAGCATGCGCGATTGCTCGCGCAGCGAGACAAACACTTTCGAGCGCCACAGCATGTCCGAATTGAACAGCACGAAGCGTCCATGCGCGAAGATATGGATCAAGCGGCGCGCCATCACTTGGGGCAGCCAGGCCGGTTCGCTATAGCGCGCATTGCGCTTCAGCCATTGGCTGATGAGATTGGTCGCCAGGGTGCGGGCCGCCTCGCCGCCCGCCGCCGACAAGGACGGCAACCAATCGAAGGCATGCAGCGCCTCGGCCCATTCGCGCGATGGCGGCGCCAGATCGAAGACGGAGCCGTTCTTGACCTCTACCGTCTCGCCATAGAAGCGGAAGCGTCCGCGCAAGGCCGCATCGGCGTCCTCCAACCGGCGCGGCAGCGCGTCATAGGGATGAAAGGCGATACGATCCGAGAGCGGACCTTTTAGAAAGCGGCGATAGAGCCATGTCCGGCGCACCCAGCGCCGCAGCCCGCCGGTGGCGCGCCACACAGCCATACGGAGCGCCTCGGGCAGCAGCGCCAGGGTTGAGGGCTTTGCCGACACACCTCTACCCCCTCAGCGCCGCAATGTTGGCGGCATAGTGCGCGGCGCCGCCCTTGAACACGGCGGTGCCCGCGACGAGCACATTGGCGCCCGCCGCAATCGCCTGCTTGGCCGTCACCGGATTGATGCCGCCATCCACTTCCAGCGCGATGTCGCGGCCGGTCTTGGCGATGCGGTTTGCCGCCGCCTCGACCTTCTTCAATTGGCTGGTGATGAAGCTCTGGCCGCCGAAGCCCGGATTGACGGTCATGATGAGAATGAGATCGACAAGGTCGATGACATTGTCGATCGCTTCGATCGGCGTTCCGGGATTGAGCACCACGCCTGGCTTCTTGCCGAGTTCGCGGATGACCTGCAGCGTGCGGTGAATGTGCGGCCCGGCCTCGGGATGCACCGTGATCCCGTCCGCGCCCGCCGCCGCGAACTCCGCCAGATAATCATTGACCGGCGAGATCATCAGATGCACGTCCAGCGGCTTTTTGGCGTGCGGCTTCAAGGCCTTCACGACCTGCGGTCCGATGGTGATGTTGGGAACGAAATGGCCGTCCATGACATCGACATGGATCAGATCGGCGCCCGCCAGCTCGACCGCCTCGACTTCGGCGGCAAGGCGCGAGAAATCGGACGCGAGAATCGAGGCGGCGATGCGGACTTTGGAGGTCATCAGGCGGCATTAAGTGCCGGATTCGACTGCCCGCCGCAAGGCGCGTTCGATATTCGGGCGCGTCGTCAACAGCAAAACCAGCGCCGGAAGCCAGATCACCCGGGACTGATAACGGTCGTGCGGGCCGGAGAACAAGCCGCAGACCAGCGCATTGCCCAGGAGCGCCAGGAATATGAATGCCGGCAAGGTGCATTTATCCCATTGCCGCCGCTTAATGGCGCCCCACAGAACGACGCCAAGCCACACCAGCGACAGCGCCGCCAGGGGGTAATCCACCACATTCACAGGCACGAAGCGCAGCAATCCGCGCTGCTGGCGAGCCGCCAGATATTGCTTGAACTGGACCGGCATGAAGTTCTCGAATTCGGGATCGAGGACCCATTCCTGCGGCGAGAACCCGTCGCCGGTGCGGAACATTGCAAACTGGCGCAGCGCGTCGAACAGCCCGGTGCCCAGGCTCGTCCAGGGATAGCGATGCAGGGTCTCGCGCACCACGATCTCGGAATCGTGCTGGGTGCCCTTGAAGCGGCCAAGCTTGTTGAACGCGCTCTGTTCGCCCCATAACCAATTGTCGGCGGTATGCTCCAACCGGCCCTTATAGGCACAGAGCTTTAGCTTCTGGGTCGGGCAGATATCGTCGAGCGTAGGCTCGACGACGCCCGCGCCCATCAACCGCGCCATCAGAAACACAGAGCCCGAACGGCTGACGAAGATCTTGTGGGTCAGAGAATAGTTCGCGGCCAGCACAAGCCCCAAACCGAGCGCGAAACTGAGCGCCGGCAAGGCGACATTCGGGCGAGGCAAGTTCGCGCGGCGCAGAACTACGCTGGCGATCTTGAAGAGCGCAATGCAGATCGCGAGCCCCGCCGACAACCCAAGATGCGATGGATGCGCGCCCGTGGCGAAGGCGGCGACGGCAACCAGCAGCGCACCGCGAATCCATCCGACCTCGCGCGCATGGAATGCAAGCGTATAGAGCGCCAGCACCAGAACGGCGGTCATGGAGTCCGGTTCGATCTGACCGACATGCCACGCCACGCTGGTGAACAGGCAGAGCGCCGCCCCGATGCCGACCAGCTCCCACAATCCGGTTCGCGGACGGACAGCGCGGGCGAATTCGGTAACGGCAAAAGCCGTGATCAACGCCTGCGCCAGCGCTACAAACCACAGGCTGCTGCGCCCGCCGACATAGAGGAGAAACAGCGAATAGACTGCGGAGCGTTCGGGCACAAAGGTGTGGCCCAGCCCTTCGAGAATGTAGGCACCGGTATCGAAGAAGACGAAGGGAAAGCCGTTCCACAGCGCGGCGCTGAGGAACATGGCACACAACGCCGGGATGGCGACCGCTTCGGCGGCAAAGCTGCTGAGCGGCGCGCCAGGAATGCGCAGACGCCCCGCCTGCACCACCGACTCGGGCGGGCCAACCACACTTGCTTGCGAATCGCTCATAACCCCAATGCCATCGGACGGCCCGGACACTGCCGCATCGCCCGGTAAACCGCAAACCGCGGTTTTCCGCGCTCTTCGGTTGACTTGGAGGCC
The DNA here is from genome assembly GCA_963849895.1 of uncultured Alphaproteobacteria bacterium. Lineage (GTDB taxonomy): Bacteria > Pseudomonadota > Alphaproteobacteria > Micropepsales > Micropepsaceae > Rhizomicrobium. The sequence continues at coordinate 243,297 of CAWKIU010000002.1, read as the reverse complement.
TCAAAACCTACACTCCGGCACGGTTTTTACCCCTCTCTCGCCTTCGAGGAAATCCATGGCGGATCAGCCGCAAAGAGTGGTGTCGCGCCCGCTTTCGCCGCATCTCGGTATCTATCGCTGGCCGGTTACCATGGCCACCTCCATCGTGCATCGCATGACGGGCGTCGGGCTCGCGGGCGGACTGTTGCTCCTCGCCTGGTGGCTGGTTGCCGCTGCCTCGGGGCTCGAGGCCTCCACTTACTTCAGTGTGATGATCAGGACGCTGCTCGGGCAAATCGTGTTGTTCGGCTTTGCATGGGCGCTCGCCTATCATTTTCTGAATGGCATTCGCCATCTGGCTTGGGATTTCGGTTACGGCTTCCCAGTGCCCACGGCCAACAAGACAGGCATCCTGGTCTTTGTGCTGTCGGTGCTGATCGCGGTCGCGGCCTTCGCGGTCGTCTATAGCGGACATGGGGGGTATTACGAATGAGCCTCGAAACGCCGCTTCACAAGGCCGAGGGTCTGGGCTCCGCGCATTCGGGGGTCGGGCATTTCGTCCGCCAGCGCCTGACGGCCATTGCGCTTATTCCGCTGACGATCTGGTTTGGCATTTCGATGGTCGGCCTTGCCGGCACGAACGAAGTGTCGGTGCTGATTTTTCTGGCGCACCCGCTCAACGCGATCTTGATGGGCGCGTTCGTCGCGATCGGCGCCTACCACATGGCGCTCGGCATCCACGAAGTGATCATGGACTACGTGCCCCACGAAGGCGCAAAAATCCTCCTGATCCTGCTCAACCGCGCTTTTGCCTTTGCCGTCGCCGCGGCATGCCTTTTCGCGCTCCTCAGAATTGCCGTCGGAACCTGACATGACCGCATACAAAATCATCGACCATACATTCGACGTCGTCGTTGTCGGCGCGGGCGGCGCGGGGTTGCGCGCCACGCTGGAATGCGCGCGCGCCGGCCTCAAAACCGCTTGCGTGACGAAAGTCTTCCCCACCCGCAGCCACACCGTGGCGGCGCAAGGTGGTGTGGCCGCCGCGCTCGGCAATATGGGCGAAGACGATTGGCGCTGGCACATGTACGACACCGTGAAGGGGTCGGACTGGCTGGGCGATCAGGACGCCATCGAGTTTCTCTGCAAGAACGCGCCGGAAGCGGTCTATGAGCTGGAACATTTCGGCGTGCCGTTTTCGCGCACCGAAGACGGCAAGATCTATCAGCGCGCCTTTGGCGGCATGACCAGCAATTACGGCGAAGGCATTGCCCAGCGCACTTGCGCCGCGGCGGACCGCACCGGCCACGCCATGCTGCACACGCTCTACGGTCAATGCGTGAAGCATGAGGTGAACTTCTTCGTCGAATATTTCGCGCTCGACCTCATCATGGAGGATGGCGCGGTGCGCGGGCTGATGGCCTGGTGCCTGGACGACGGCACCATCCACCGCTTCCGCGCGCATAAGGTGATCCTGGCCACGGGCGGCTATGGGCGCATTTATTTCTCCTGCACCGGCGCGCACACGCAAACAGGCGACGGCAACGGCATGGTGCTGCGCGCGGGATTGCCGCTGCAGGACATGGAGTTCATCCAGTTCCACCCGACGGGCATCTATGGCGTCGGTACGCTGATTACCGAAGGCGTGCGCGGCGAAGGCGGCTATCTCACCAATTCGGAAGGCGAGCGCTTCATGGAGCGTTACGCACCCAACGCGAAAGACCTTGCCTCGCGCGACGTGGTGAGCCGCGCCATGACCATCGAAATTCGCGAAGGTCGCGGCGTGGGTCCGCTGAAGGACCACATCAACCTGCACCTTTCGCATCTCGATCCCAAGATCATTCACGAGCGGCTGCCCGGCATTCAGGAAAGCGCGCGCATCTTCGCGGGTGTGGACGTGACCAAGGAGCCGATCCCTGTGCTGCCGACCGTGCATTACAACATGGGCGGCATCCCCACGAATTATCATGGCGAAGCGCTGACGCTGAAGGACGGCAACCCCGACACCGTGATCCCCGGTTTGATGGCGGTCGGCGAAGGCGCCTGCGTCTCCGTGCATGGCGCCAACCGTTTGGGCTCCAATTCGCTGATCGATCTTGTGGTGTTCGGCAAGGCGGCGGGCGTGCAGGCCGCGAAGTCGCTCGGCGAAGGCATGACCCATCCCGATTTGCCCAAGAACGCGGGCGAGGAATCCCTGGCGCGGCTCGACCGCTATCGCAATGCCAAGGGGAATACCTCGACCGCCGAGATGCGCCTCGCCATGCAAAAGGCGATGCAAGAAGACGCCGCCGTGTTCCGCACCGGCGAGACGCTCGACAAGGGGCGCAAGCGCATCGACGCGATCTACAAGGGCATCGGCGATATCGGCGTGACCGACCGCTCGCTGATCTGGAACACCGATCTGGTCGAGACGCTGGAATTCGAGAACCTCATCCAGCAGGCCGTGGTGGCCATCGAAGGCGCCTTCACCCGCACCGAAAGCCGCGGCGCGCATGCCCGCGAGGATTATCCCAATCGCGACGATGCGAACTGGATGAAGCACACCCTGTCATGGCTCGACCCCGCAACCGGCTGGGCCAAACTCGACTACCGCCCAGTGCACAGCTACACGCTGACGGACGAGATTGCATATATTCCGCCGAAGGCAAGAGTGTATTGAACTCTCCAAACCTCCCCCTTGCGGGGGCGAGTACCGGCAGCGTACGAGCGAAATTTGCGGAGCAAATTTCAGGTGGGGGGGCGCTGGGGCCAAGTCCTCTCGTCTTGGGGCCGATAGCGCCAGCGTATCGGCAGCGGTTTGCCTTGCACTTACGAAGCGCGGGCGCAGGGAGCGCCGTAAGTGCTTAGGCAGACCGGGTGAGGGGTAATTGACGGGTGTGATAGATTGACTGCATGAATTGAATTTGGACTCGTGTGCGCGCGGCCCTCGCGTTCTTCGGTGCCCCGCTTATCGTGCTTGTCGCGATGAGCGTCGCTATTATGTTCGTCGCCAATGAAGACCCGTTCGTTCGTAATGCTCTATGCCGCGCTGGCGCATGCTTCTATTCAGAAGCGGCGCGCGGCTGGAACAAGTTGCTCTACGATTTCGCGGCCGGGTGTGTGATTACAGTCATGTTCTTCTGGCTTCTCGTTCGTTGGCCGGAACTTCAAAAGCGCAAGCGCATTAAGAAGAGCTTTCGGACGCAGTACCGGACATTCAAGCTTGCATGCATCGAGAATTTTCTGGCCGTTGCAGATGGCGGTTTTGATGCGACGCTTCCTGAGACTCTCCTGCCTATCGAGCAGTTTCGCGCTTACTTCAAACAAGAAGTTGGCGGCGGAACGACGCGCTGGGATGAGGTCGCGAACAAGATGACGCCATATTATCTCGAAGCGACACTCTCCAGAATGGAGATATTGCGCCAGGAAATCTCATTCGTGATATACAACACCGACATCAGCGAGGGCGAGGCATTTGAACTGTCGAAGCGGCTTTCCCAGGCGATGCTGATGCAGCGAAATGCGACCGCAGACTACGACTTCGATCTGTTCGTTTCTCGGCTTCTTCTGGCAGTTGTTTGCAGGTTGGGATTGGGTTCTGGGCTATCGAGGCCGCGACTTGGTGGAAGAGATGATCGAGTTGATTTAGGTGGACGGAGTTTGGTAGGAGTTTGGGAGTTTGAGGTCAGATTGAAAATTCACGATGTCGCCGAACTCAAAGGGTATCGTAGGCGTCGTCTTCGGGTTGTTCCACACCTGGAATTACGGTGCCAGGAGCACTATTCCCCATCTTCCAAAACGAAAGCTGAGTGCGGCATGGGAAACCTACTCCGCAGCGATCTGGTTGCCGCGTTGGAGTAATTGCAGGGCCTCGGCGATGACGTCGGGATGCTTGCTGGCGAACTGGATATTGTAACCCATGGGCTGTCCGTCCTCGCCGATGTCGATGGCGAAATCGCGATCGTCATGGGCAATGGAATTGATGACGCGTCCTTCGCGCAGCGTGACATACATGCTGTCGGTGCTCTGATCGTAGATGACGGTATCGCTCATGGTCCGAAATTCCGGTCGAGAAAGGCGTTATGGACGGTCTCTTCGTCGGGAAGCGTCACGACGCGCAACCATCGTTCCAATTCCGCAATATAACCCCAGTGGCGGACGCGACCGTTCTCCTCTCGCTCTTTCCGCGCCGGGGCTTTCAAAACGGAGATTACCATGTCCGGCCGAATCATCCAACGGTCGGGCTTCAGGATCACGACCCTTGCGAAATATCGCGTGCGCCAGAAAGGTGGCGGCGGCAGGCGTTCCGGTTCGGAAAGGCTAGGCATCGTAGGCGTCGTCTTCGAGGTTGTTCCACACCTTCTCGAACGCCGGAGCGCTCGTCGCTGCGGCGGCCCGGATCAGCGCTCGGTTCTGGGCGAGCGCAGCGATGAAGTCCACGAAGTCTTCTACCTCGGGAATATGATCGGGCGGCAGGGCCTTGATCTTGTCGATCAGCGACTCGGGATCGGACATACTACGTTCCTCGGAAAGACGATCTTACGCCGGAAAACGGGTTCGGGGAATACAGAGACCGGCCCGCCTGTCCCCAAGCTTGGCTTGGTACATTGTCTCCCATAAGATACAAGACCCGCCAGGCGCGCGATATCGAGGCGGCAAAGGCGATGGCGGCGAAATGGGAGCATGAGTGATGGCGTTGAAGACCACCCGCTACGATACGGCGGCCACTCTCAAGACCAAGAAGGACGTCGTGGCCTATCTCAATGCCGTGTTTGAGGAGGACGATCCGGCCCTGATCGCGCACGCGCTGGGCGTGGTGGCGCGCGCCGAAGGCATGGGCGAGATCGCGAAACTGGCGGGCCTCACCCGGACTAGTCTCTACAAAGCGCTTTCGGAGGGTGGTCGCCCGGAATTTTCCACCGTGCTGAAGGTGATCAACGCCCTCGGCCTCAAGCTGAAGATCGCCGCCTGATCCATACGCACAGATCGCCGCGCCCTCTTGAAGCGGCGTCCCGCGCTTCCCACATCAGATGGGTTGTTTGACATGGTGGAAGAAGGTTAAGCGGAAATGCAGCTCGCGTGCGTCTGAATGCAGCTTAATGCGCGTTCGGGTAGTCCGGATCGCAAGGCGAAAATCGAGGCGCTACAATGAATTAGGGGCGATTTTGGGGAATTGAATTCAACTTTTTCTCTTTTACCCCCCCGCCATATACCCCCCGCCATATTTCTGATCACGCGCGCGCCTAACGCTTTTGTCATTACACTTGGCGTGCTGCAGATCGTTGCGCGAAAGCGCTAGGCTGCGGCAGCCCCAATCCTGCCTTAATCCGTTCAGGATGCATTCAGACGGCCGGAGCAATGTTGGGCGCATGGCTTTACGTGCCCATACCGACGGAGGAGTTCGCGATGACGAAAAAGATGCTTTTGGCGGCCACGGCGGTCGCGCTGATATTCGGCGCGACGGCGGCTTCGGCGCAGTCCGATAACGGTCCGCCGCCTCCGGGCCAGGATCCGTTCGGCTATTACAGCCAGCAAGATCACGAAGGCTATTACGACCGCGAAGGCCGTTATGTCCGCTATAGCGACCAGCGGTCCGGCGCGCGCGATAACGGCCCCGATGGGCGCTACGACCAAGACAATGGACCGCCGCCGGACGACGCCTATCGCGACCGCGCCTATGAAGAGAGTTGCCGAAGCGGCAACAGCGCAGCGGGCACGATCTTCGGTGCCATCGCCGGCGGGCTGATCGGTTCGGCGGCAAGTCACGGCCATGGCGGCGCCGTCGTCGGCGGCGCGATCCTGGGCGGCATGCTCGGCAATGCGGTGTCGCGCGATATGCCGTGCGAAGACCATCCCTACGCCTTCCACGTCTATGCCCAAGGCCTCGATGGCGATATCGGTCATCGCTATGCCTGGCGGCACGGCGACGACTACGGATATTTCATCCCCCAGCGGGAATTCCAGCGGGACGGCGAAGTCTGCCGCTCCTTCAGCGAAACGACCTATGTGCATGGCGAGAGCCATACGCGCTCCGGCAGCGCCTGCCGTATGCGCGACGGGAACTGGCGTTTCGACGATTGAGGCGCTCTGAACGCAAATGTGAAAGGCCCCGGCTCACTCCGGGGCCTTTTGCTTTGGGTCGGCAGCCTGATAAATCACGGTTAATGGTGTGCGATGGGGACGGTGGAAAGGCTTAAGTAATCATTCAGCTTTAGCCTCGCGTTCGAGTCATAGCTTGGAAGGCAGCATGTCCGGCACTTGGACGATCAGCACCAATGGGCGCAGTTACGGCCCCTACACGGCGGCGCAGATGAGCGCCTTCGCCGCGGAAGGACGGCTCGCCCGCTATTCGCTGGTCGCGCGCAGCGGTGCGCAACTCTACACGCCGGCAAGCGAGGACAGCGAACTTGCGCCGCTGTTCAAGACGGAAGCCGCACCGGCGCCAGCGCCAACCCGCCCCGCTTTCTATACCGCGGACGGCGATCTGGGCGCGCAGAATTTCGGACGCAGCGACAGCGAGGCGGCGGGCGAACGATCGCACTATTTCATCGTTGCCGATATGAAGTCGCGTTCCATCGCGGGGCTTGAAGAAGAGATTTTCGGTTTCGGATCGGCCTATCAAATCCTGCCGCAGGCCTGGCTCCTCTCCAGCGACAAATCGATCAACATGATCCGCAATTCGCTGACACAAAAACTCGGCAAGCTCGACACGCTTTTCATCGTCGATGCAAGCCACGACAAAGCGGCCTGGTTCAATTTCGGGCCCGAGGCGGATTCGCGCATTCGCCGCATGTGGCAAAAACAGGCCGAACCGGCAACGCCTCAGCGCGCCGCGAGCTGATAATCAACCGGGCATCAGTCCGTCGCGGAAGCGGCGATAATTCGCGACATAAACGTCGGCGGACGCTTGCAGCATCGCAAGCTCGTGCTCGCCGAGTGTGCGCACCACGCGCCCTGGCGAACCGACAATCAGCGAGCCATCGGCGAATTCCTTGCCTTCGGCAATCAGCGTATTGGCGCCCACGATGCAGTTCTTCCCGATGCGCGAGCGATTGAGCAGCGTCGAACCCATCCCGATCAGCGAATTGTCGCCCACCGTCGTCGAATGCAAAATGACATTGTGCCCGACCGTCACATTGGCGCCGATGCCGACCGGCGCGCCAGGATCTGTGTGCACGACCGAATTGTCCTGGATATTGGAATTCTCTCCAATCACGATCCAATCATTGTCGCCGCGCAGGACCGCGCCGAACCAAATGCTGGAATTCTTCATCAAACGCACGCGGCCGATAAGAACCGCCGTCGGCGCAATCCAGTAATCGCGACCGGATGGAAATTCCGGCGCAACGCCGTCGAGCGTATAGATCGGCATGACGCTGTCTCGCCGTATTGCGTCGCTATTGTGACGATGAATTTTCAAAAGCGCCAGTGCGTATGACACTCTGAATATTCATATTCGAAATTCGGAGTTCTGTTATTCTGAACTCGGTCGTGTGATTCGACCGCTATGGGGGAAAGATCACAGTGCCTCGTTGCACTTTGCAGATCTCCGGTTCGAAGGGCTCCGCGCCCCACCCTCGCACACGCGCCAATCCGATCAACGTACGATTTTTGACCAGGGAGCATCCATGGCCAAGCGTTCCGCGCGTTACAAGTCCCGTGAGAGCAACTTTGCACCAGAGGAGAATGTTCATCGACTTTTCCCAAACCGAACCGGCTGGAGCCCGCGCGATGCGGAAACGCGCGACCGCAAATACGTAAAAAATGTTCGGGCGATGAGCCCGACACAGCAGCAGCTTTTGGACGCCATGGACGAGCGTGCCGTCGCATTGGCGCTCGGTCCGGCCGGAACCGGAAAGACTTATCTCGCCATTGCCAAAGCCGTGGAAGCGCTTGAAAGCGGGCGCGTCGGGCGCATGGTTCTGTCGCGCCCCGCGGTGGAAGCCGGCGAAAGCCTGGGTTTCCTGCCCGGCGATTTGCAGGACAAGCTGGCGCCCTATCTTCGCCCGCTCTACGACTGTTTGACCGAGCGGCTCGGCACCAAGCGGCTCAAGGCGCTGGTGGCGGAAGGCGTGATCGAAATTGCGCCGGTCGCCTATATGCGCGGGCGCACCCTCAATGACTGCTTCATCGTCATCGACGAGGCGCAAAACTGTACCTATGGCCAGCTCAAGATGCTGCTGACGCGGCTGGGTTGGCGCTCGACGATGGTGCTGACCGGCGATCCTGACCAGACCGATCTGCTCAGCGGTTTGTCGGGGCTAGGACCCGTGGCGGATCGGCTCGAAAAAGTGCCCGAGATTGCTGTCGTGCGGTTTGGGGAGAGCGATATCGTGCGCCATCCCCTGGTCGCGGGGATGTTGACGGTGCTGTGATTCTACAGCGCCAAGCTGACGGAGAGGACAAAAAGTCCAAGCAGGAAACTCCAGTAGCCGGAGACGACAGCCGCCAGCCAAAAGGCGAAGCGCGAGCAATCCTTCGCCCGGAGGCTTTTGACGGCGTTGTCGAACAGGACGGTCGGACCCGCGACAACCATCACCGCGATGTAGACCGTTTTGCCGCTGGAGGATTCCGGCTTTTTCGCCAGCAAGCGATAGATATTTGCGGTAATGCCCGACGCGGTAAATCCGGCCGTCATCGCAAAAAGCGCCACGGCGAGCTGGTGAAGCATGTGAGATCCCCGGTTGTCTGGGGCCATGCTGCAGGCGATGTGCCCGCCTTTGCGGCAATTCCTGTATCATTGCGAGACAGGTGGCGGAGCTGGGGGCGCCCGGCGGCGCGTTGCCGCGTAAACTCGCCGGGTCGTACCGATTTGGGCCTGGTGCTAACCAACCTGGCAGAACGGAGCAGACCATTAATTGCGCCGTGTTAGATACTATGCCGACAACCCCGACTCAGGCGCGGGACCGGGAATGGCCATGAGCCGCACGACCGACGACGATGAAACAATCCGCAAGCGCTCCGGCTGGCTGATCCCGGTGGGCGTTTTCCTGGTTACGTTTATGCTGGGAGCAATCTTTCTGATGCTCTATCTGGCGCCATCCGCGCCAGGCCTGTTCGAGGAGCAGATTTCGCCAACCTCGCGCAGCGACATCATCGCGTTCAAGGTCCATGGCCACCGGCTCTACATTCCCGCCAACTATCTGGAGTACGAAAAAGCACGCCAGGGGGGCGAGCGGCGTGAAATTGCCCTATTCGCTATGCTTCCCGACTTGTCCGGCTGGTCGAATTGGGACGCCCAAACCTTCACGGACAATTCGGCGGATTCGCCAATCCTCGACATGCGCATCCGCGAAGACAATCTCAATCTGAGCGAAGCGGATAGGCTGAAACGGGTCTATATGGGCTATGTGACAGACCAACGCGGCACGCCGGGACCTTATGGGCTGACCCAATACGCCTTTCGCGCGGATTCGGGGTATCACGACGAGGACCTTTTCGTAGGCCATACGGATCACGGGCTCATGGTTTTGCGCTGCGTGCAACTGGGGCCCGACGTGCCAAGTCCCAATTGCCTGCGCGACGAGCCGATCGCCAAAGGGGTGGCATTGTCCTATCGCTTCAAGCGCGCCCATCTTGCCAAATGGCAGAAAATCGGCGACGGCGTCGACAAACTCATCGCGTCGTTCGAGAAGCCACCGAAATAATTCAGCGCCTGTATAGGTCTTCGACCGAACGGCGCCTGGGCAGCAGCATTTCGCAGGCCGTGGCGAGCGCCGGCACGAAGGCGATCGCACCCATCGCGGCGAATATCAGTCCCACTGCATAAGCCGCATAGGCGTGATGGACGGCGATGCTGGGCGCAAGCGCTGCGAGCGCGCCCAGCGATGCAAATATTTGCGACGGTGCGGCATCCTCCACGGCGCGTAAGCGGGCGATAGCGGGATTGTCACGCTGGGCCACATAGGCCTGCATACGGCGCGCACCGATCAGCGCAAGAAACAGCATGAGGACGACAAATTCCGCTCCGCCCACCAGTGAAAGGCGCTTCGCTCCGCCCAATACGGCGAACGACCACAGGATCGACAGCCAGACAAGTCCGGCGACGATCGTTACGGCAAGGCCTTCGCGCCAACCGCCGCACAGCGCGGTGGCGATCAGATACACCACGCCAACGGATGCAACGGCGATCAGCGGCACGCTCGCGCCGTGGATGATGTAGAAAGCCGGCTGTGCGCCGAACCACGCCATTGCCAGAAAGATCATGCAGATGCCTGCGATGCTCATGCCCCAGCGCGGCACCGCGACCATCGCGAGATTTTCCAAAAGGCGCTGTCTGCGCTCGCGTACCCGGTTGGCCTCGGCCACATAAGATTCGTCGAAATGCAGAAACGATACGCCGATGGGGACAAGCATCAGCGCCGAGACGATGACGCCCACCATGTCGACGGTCGCTTGATAGGCCGCGGCGGCGGACTGCGTGTGCCAGAACCAAAGCAGCGCGAAAACCGCCAACAATCCTGCCGCGGCGATCGCAGCCTTGCGCGGATTTTCCATCGCGTCGTCGCCCAACTCGCGACGGAGCACATTCTGAATCAACATGACGGCGAGCGAATAGCCGAAGACATAGGCGAGAAGCGGCACCACACCGAATGTCGACCCCGCGCTCATCGGCGCGGCCCAGGCGAGACCAAACAGCGGCACCACACCGGCGATGAGCCCAAGCCCCAGATTTCGGGTGTAGATCGCTGCGGTCCCTGCGGCGAGCATCGCGCCGCCCACCAGCAGCGCGACATCCATCAGAGAATAGCCTTGCTGAACGGATGCCACTGTCGCGGCGCCCGTTGCGATACCGACAATCGACAAGATCAGGGAATGCAGAAGAACGCGATGGCGGCCGTAAAACTCCCCGGCCGCACGGCCTACGCCACCGTGTCCGTGCCCGCGTCCCGCCATGAAGCCTTAACCCGCGCGGCTTGCGGGCGGCTCAGGCAGGTCCATTTCGAGGATGGCCATGTTGAAGGCGTAGGATGTTTCCCCGTCTTCGGTATCCTTGAAGATCACACCGATGAACTCGCCGTTGACCTGCACCTCGACGGAGTTGGGTTGCTTCGGCCGCTCGGTCAGAGTGATCGTATCGAGACGGAAAAGGCTGCGTAAGTACTTCTCGATGCGCCAGATTTCGCTGCGGGTCACAGGGCTCTCCATTAACGTCGAACTGAACTCGCATGGCGGCAAAGTCGGGTCAAGCGCCTTGACCGCACAGCCAGGCTTGCGTCACGGCAGGAATTCGCCCTTGTCCGGCTCGCCGATCAGCTGGTCCATTTCCTGCGACGGTCTGTTGCAGCCGGGGCAATTCACGACCTTCGCCGGAACGCCCACGGCAGTGCAACGCGGCGGCACCGATTTCAAGACCACCGAGCCCGCGCCGACGCGCGAGTATTCGCCGATTTCTATATTTCCGAGAACTTTGGCGCCCATCGACAAGAGCACGCCTCGGCGGATTTTGGGGTGACGGTCTCCGCTCTCCTTGCCAGTGCCGCCCAGCGTCACGCCATGCAGCATCGAGACATCGTCTTCCACAATGGCGGTCTCGCCGATCACCACGCCGGTGGCGTGATCGATCATGATACCGCGACCGAGCAAGGCAGCGGGATGGATATCGACGTCGAACAATTCGGAAATGCGGCTCTGGAAAAACAAGGCCATGCCTTCGCGATCCTGCGTCCACAGCCAATGAGCGATGCGATAGCATTCCAGCGCGTGGAAGCCCTTGTAGAAGAGAAACGCCTCCGCATAGGAATGGCAGGCGGGATCGCGTTCGAACACGGCCGAAAGATCGGCGCGTACCGAGGCGGCGATTTCGGGATCGGCGGTGATCGCCTCCTCGAACATTTCGCGCGCCAGCATGGGGCTCAAATCCTCGCCGCCGATCTTCTTGGCAAGATGATAGGAGAGCGCGTCTTCCAGACGGGTATGCTTGAGAATAGTGGCGTGGACAAAGCTCGCCAGCGCCGGCTCGCGCGTGGCCAGCTTTTCGGCCTCCTCACGCAGGGCGCTCCATATGGGGTCGCAACTGGCGACTTTTTCGACGGTTACAGCCATAATCCTCTCCTCAATCCGCCATTTTACCCCAAGGCGGCCCGATTTCCAAAGCACCGCCCGGTCTGGACTTAGATAAGCGGCCAGAGCCATCCTGCAACAGCCTCGTTCACATAGGATAAACATGAGTTCCGCATCGCCGCCCCCTTTCAACCGCCCTGCCCCAGGGACCATCGCGTTTTTGCTGTCACGGCGTTCCGGTTCGGCCAAAGCCATGGCCGGTCCCGGACCGAGCCCGGACCAGATGGAGACAATCCTCAAGGCCGGGGCGCGCGTGCCGGATCACGGCAAGCTGTTCCCCTGGCGGTTCATCGTCTTCGAGGGTGAGGCGCGGGCTCGCTTCGGCGAATTGCTGGTAAGCAGCCTTCGGGAAACAGAAAGCATCACGCCGGAACGCGCCGCGCTGGAGGCTGGCCGTTTTTTGCGCGCGCCCGTGGTGGTGGGTGTGGTCAGCCGGGTCCGCGAGGCAATCCCGATACCGGAATGGGAGCAGCAGCTTTCGGCGGGCGCGGTGTGCCAGACCATTTTGATCGCGGCGCATGCGATGGGCTTCGTCGCCAATTGGCTGACCGAATGGTACGCCTATCACCCGCTGGTATTGGAACGGCTGGGACTGAAGCCCGGCGAGCGCATCGCGGGCTTCATCTATATCGGCACAAGCACGGCCCCGCTCGAAGAACGCCCGCGACCCGAGATGGCGAAGATCGTCAGCCGGTTTTGATTTTTCACGCCACCATTGCCGCGCGTTGCGGCAAGGTGCAGGACGGTGGGAATCGGAGCCGGACGATGGTGCCCGCGCCCGGTGTGCTCTGGATTTCGATCCTGCCGCCATGCCGTTCGGTCAACGATTTGACGAGCGAAAGTCCGAGCCCGGTGCCTTCCACATTGCGCGACAACGGCGACGCGATCTGGCGGAACGGCTCGAGCGCAATCGGAATCATTTCGGGCGCCATGCCGATGCCGGTGTCTTGAACGGCAATCACCACGCCGCCGTCGTTGGCGATGCCCGCCAATAAGTCCACCTTGCCGCCCGCAGGCGTGAATTTCACCGAATTCGACAAAAGGTTCAGCACAATCTGCCTGATGCGCAATGCGTCGGCCTGCAGCATCGGCAAATCCTCGGCAACGACAATCGATAACTTTACGCCGCGCTCGCTGGCGCGGTCGCGCATCAGTCGCGCGCAGTCCTCGAACAATGCGGTCAGATCGACCGGTTCGAGGTCCAGGTCCAGCTTGCCAGCTTCGGTTTTTGACAGGTCGAGAATGTCGTTAATGAGCGCCAGCAAATGCCTGCCCGCTCCATGTATGTCGCGCGCATATTCCCCGTAGCGCGCGATCTGGTGCGGCCCGAACAATTCGCCCGACAGCACTTCCGAAAAACCGATGATGGCGTTCAGCGGCGTACGCAATTCATGGCTCATCAACGCAAGGAAATTGCTCTTGGCTTGGCCGGCTTCTTCTGCGGCCGCGAGCGCCGCATGAAGCTGCTCTTCGCGCGCCATGAGCAGTGCGACCTTCGCGCGGACGAGCGCCTCGCTGGTGCCGATGCCGAGGTAACGCCCGCTGCGCGTCACCACGAAACATTCGCGTAGCGCATCCGGGCAATCCAGCGTTATCATCGCGCCAAGATCGGCGACGGACATATGTTCGTCGACGATCAGTGGCTTGGCGTTCGCAAGTCGCAGGATTGGCTGCTTGCTGAAAAGTTCAGGTACATAGCGCTGTGCGTACTTCGCCAGGAAACGCAACCGATTGACGATGCCAACGACGCGGCCTTCGCCGTCAACGACGGCGGCGGCCAGCGCCGCGTCCTGTTTGTGGAAACATTCGTATGCGTCGTCACAGGTGACCGACACGTTGAAGGTCGGCAATGGTTGTGCCAGCGCGCCGGCCTTCCATTCCCCTTTTTCTCCGTTTGGTGGTCTGGAAACCGCAACCGGACTGCCGAAGGAACTCATGTATGTGATCTCGCCAACGCGTGCCGCAAGAATAAGAAAAACGCGTTGTGACCAAGTTAACGCGCGGCGTATGCACGCGCGAGATTTTGCGAAGTTATTATGACAATGCCCGCGACAATATAGATCAGCGAATTCCGATCAACTTGTGCGTCTGCAAGCTGAGACGCCATTGCGGATGGGCCAAACAATATTCCGTGGCGGCGCGCGTGTTTGCTTCGCGCTGCGGTCCGTCCATCGGCTGCAAGAAGAAGTGGTCGAACAGCAAGTTTGCGAAGCGCTCCGGCGGCGCGTCTTTCTGCGGAAAGACAAGCTTCAGTTCCTGACCGCGCATCAGAACCGGTTCGGCATTCGCCTTGGGACTGACGCAGATCCATTCGATGCCAGGCGGCGGCGCTATCGTGCCGTTGGTTTCGATGCCGATCTCGAAGCCCTGGGCATGCAGCGCGCCGATCAGCGCATCGTCGAGTTGCAGCAGCGGTTCGCCGCCGGTGCATACGACATAGGGCTGTGCGTTGCTGTCCTTTGGCCAATGTGCCCAAACCGCGCGCGCCAGCGCTTCGCTATCGGCGAACTTGCCGCCGCCCGTCCCGTTCGTGCCCACGAAATCCGTATCGCAAAAGGTGCAGACCGCCCCGGCTCGGTCGCGCTCGAGCCCGCTCCACAGATTGCAGCCGGCGAAACGCAAGAACACCGCCGCGCGTCCGGTGCGCGCGCCCTCGCCTTGCAGCGTGTAATAGATTTCTTTGACCTGATACGTCATGCGCTCTTGTACTTCGCGTAGCCCTTGGCGCGCAGAATACAGGCGGGGCAAACGCCGCAGCCATGCCCCCAATCCTGGCGATGGGCGCGGTCGCCTTCATAGCAGGTGACGGTTTCCTCGCGGATCAGATCGACCAACGCGCCGCCGCCCAATTCTTCGGCCAACGCCCATGTCGCCGCCTTGTCGATCCACATCAGCGGCGTATGGACCGTCACGCGCCGGTCGAGCGCCAGCGTCAGCGCTTGCGCAGTGGCGTCCACGGTCTTGCTGCGGCAATCGGGATAACCGGAAAAATCGGTCTCGCACATGCCGCCGACAAGGTCGGCAATGCCACGGCGATAGCCCAGCGCCGCCGCCGCCGTCAGGAACAGCACATTGCGCCCCGGCACAAAAGTCGTCGGCAGCCCGTCGGCGCCCATTTCGATGCGCATATCGTCGGTGAGCGCGCTGCCGCCCAATTGTTTCAGCACATCTAAGGAAAGCACATGATCGGCGCCGAGCCGCCCTGCCCAATCGGGAAAGCGCGCGCGGATCGCGTCCAGGATAATCGGGCGGGCGTCCAGTTCGGCGCGGTGGCGCTGGCCGTAGTCGAATCCGACCGTTTCCACCAGCGCGAAACGCGCCAAAGCCCAAGCCAGGCAGGTTGTGGAATCCTGTCCGCCGGAAAAGAGCACCAAGGCGCCGTCTGCGTTCATGCAGATCGTGTAGCGTGTCGGCGGGCGCTAGGCCACTGCCGAAATTTCACTCGTATGCGTGCGGGCGGCCGGCAGGGAAATCGTCACTGTCGTACCGACGCCGACCGCACTCTTGATGGACAGTTTGCCGCCATGCAGCTCGACCAGCGACTTTGCGATCGGCAGCCCCAGCCCGGCGCCCTCAAAGCGCCGCGCCAACGAGCCATCGAGTTGGCGGAACGGCTCGAATGCCTCGGCGATCTTCTCCGGCGCCATACCGATGCCCGCATCGATGACGGCAAAACAAACGCTGCCGCTCTTTTCCTGCCAGGCGCGAACGGAGATGGCGCCGCCCTCGGGCGTGAATTTGATAGCATTGGTCAAGAGATTGGCGAGGGCTTGGCGCAGCCGGCCCGGATCGACATGGATATTCGGCATGCCCGGCGCGACATCGATGTCCACATTGCGGCTGTCGCCAGATTGATTGATCGCCGTGCCGATGGCGTCCTCCGCAATGTCGTGGGCACTGCAGACGCGCGGCATGACCGTTATCGCCCCGCCTTCGAGCCGCGATACATCGAGCACGTCGTTGATGATGGCGAGCAGTTTTGTGCCGCTGACATGAATGTCGCCGGCATAAGAAAGATATGAAGCGTTTTCGACCGGCCCGAAAATCTCGCCCTTGATGATCTCGGAAAAGCCGATGATGGCATTAAGCGGCGTCTTCAATTCGTGGCTCATCGCGGCCAGAAAGGCGCTCTTGGCGCGATTGGCCTCTTCCGCTTCGCGCAGCGCCTCGCGCATGGCACGTTCGGATTCGAATTTCGTGGTGACGTTTTCCACCGTGCCTTCGTAACAAACCAGGCGCCCGGCCCAATCGCGCACGGCGCGGGCATTTTCCGAAATCCAGATGGTGGTGCCGTCGCGGCGATGAATCTCGGAAACGAAATCCGTCACCACGTCGTTGGCATCCATCAGAGTCTTGAACTCCTCGCGCCGACGCGGATCGACATAAAGCTGCGAGGCAATGTTGGTCAGCCCGCCCATCAGCTCCGCGGGCGTCGGATAACCGTAGATCTCCGCCAGAGCTGCATTGGCGTCGAGGTAATGGCCGTCGGGCGTGGTGCGGAAAATGCCTTCGATGGCGTGATCGAAAAAGGCCCGATAGCTGGCGTCGCCCGCGATCAGCCGATTGTCGGAACGCTCGGCAAGTACATTGAGCGCCGAAATCGCCGCACACAGCACAACCAGAATGATCGTGCCGGCGACAAATTCGCTGCGGTCAATCGTCTCAAACGCGATGCCGCTCACGATCCCAAAAAGAAACACCACAAAGATGCAGGACGCCGGTATGCGCGAGGCGGGTTTCGCCTCGCCACGTCGGGCGGTACCCAAGCTAAGCCACTGTAACTGCGTCAAAAGTGTCATTCCCCGCCGAAACCCGCATAATCCGAGCATTCTTCCTAGCGAAAATTCCTAAACGTCCCGTTTAGGCTTGTGGCGGTGCGCTTGCCTTCCCACCGGGCCTCCGCCACGCTGCGCCAACGAAAACAAGGGGATGGCGGGCGTGGCCGGATTAGCGATTTCGGGAACGGGACTCTTTACGCCGGCGCAATCGATTTCCAATGAGGAACTCGTCGCCGCCCTTAATGAATTCGTGCGCCGCTACAACGCATCGCACGAGGCCGCGATTGCCACGGGCTCGGTCGCGCCGCTGCAGGAATTTTCGGTCGACTTCATCGTCAAGGCGTCCGGCATCAAGAGCCGCTACGTCGTGGACAAGAAGGGCGTGCTCGATCCCGACATCATGTGCCCGCGCATTCCCGAGCGGCCGAACGAGGAACTGTCCATCCTGGCCGAGATGGCCGTCGCCGCCGCACGTGACGCGATGGCTGCCGCTGAGCGCAAAGCCGCCGATATCGACGCGGTGATCGTCAGTTGCTCCAATCTTCAGCGCGCCTACCCGGCCATCGCCATCGAAGTGCAGGAAGCGCTTGGCATCGACGGCTTTGCTTTCGATATGAATGTGGGTTGTTCGTCTGCCACCTTCGCCTTGCAACTCGCCGAAGACATGATCGCCAAGCATCGCGCCCGCGCCGTTCTTGATCTGCAGCCCGGAAATTTGTTCGGGGCATATGAACTTTCGCGATCGCGACAGCCATTTCATCTTCGGCGATGCGGCGACGGCCTTCGTCGTCGAGCGCGCCGATACGGCGAAAGGCTCAAACGTCTGGGACATCGTCTCGACAAAACTCAAGACGAAATTCTCCAACAACATCCGCAACAATTTCGGCTTCCTCAACCGCGCGGCGCCGGAAAGCGTGGGCAAGCGCGACAAGCTCTTCGTGCAGGAAGGCCGCAAGGTATTCCGCGAGGTCGTGCCGATGGTCTCCGATTTCATCATGGAACACCTCGCCGAGAATTCCCTTGAAGCCGCGTCGCTCAAACGGCTTTGGCTGCACCAAGCCAATCTCAACATGGATGAATTGATCGCCCGCCGCGTGCTGGGCCGCGATCCCAAGCCAAGCGAGATGCCGATTGTGCTCGACGAATACGCCAATACGAGTTCGGCGGGGTCGGTCATCGCCTTCCACAAACACAGCGCCGATCTGGCCCCCGGCGATCTGGGGCTGCTCTGCGCCTTCGGGGCGGGCTATTCGGTCGGAAGCGCTATTCTGCGCAAATCGGCCCGCTGAACACACGCGGTTGTCGCAGCAGCAAAGCTGTGAAATAGTCCCCCTTCACACGTCATAAATGTGTAAATTGCAAATAATCACACAACGCGAGCGTGAATAAGCGTGGATATTCTTCATGCCATTAACTGGCCCTTTGTCGCGTCGGGTTTCGGCGTGGGCGCCCTCGTCGGCCTGACGGGCGTCGGCGGCGGGTCGTTGATGACGCCGATCCTGATTCTGTTGTTTGGCGTCCAGCCGCTGCTAGCGGTCGGCACCGACCTGCTCTATGCCGCCGCGACCAAGACGGCCGGCACCGTCGTCCATGGCTTCAACCACACAATCGAATGGCGGATCGTTGGACGCTTGGCGCTGGGTAGCGTGCCCGCGGCCATCATCATGCTTGTCACCTTGCACTTTTTGGGAACTTCCAGTTCGCAGACCAACACCATCGTCACCAAAATCCTGGGTGTCGCGCTGTTGTTCACGGCGGCGGCACTGATCTTCCGGCGGCAATTGCTGACGGTTTATGCCCGCCGCGTCGGCGCGCTCGACGACCGCCACACGCGCAACTACACCATCCTGACAGGCGCCATCGTCGGCGCGCTGGTGTCGGTGACCTCGGTCGGCGCCGGTGCGCTGGGGGTCACCGCGCTCATCCTGCTTTATCCCGAGCTTCCGATTGCGCGCATCGTCGGCTCCGATGTTGCACATGCCGTCCCGTTGACGCTGGTCGCCGGGACGGGACATTTTCTGCTCGGAAGCGTCGATACAACGATGCTCGGCGCGCTCTTGATGGGATCGCTGCCGGGTATTTTCGTGGGCAGCACGCTGGCGCCGCGCGTGCCCGACCCCGCCTTGCGCTGGATTCTGGCGAGCGTACTTATTCTCGTCGCCGCAAGGCTGTTGCATCTGTATTGAGGAGTCCGATTTGGCGAAACAGGCCCGCGCTTGGCAGCGAATGCTCAGCGGTCGCAGGCTCGACCTGCTGGACCCTTCGCCGCTGGATGTCGAAATCGAAGACATCGCCCATGGACTTGCCCGCGTCGCGCGCTGGAACGGCCAGACCAAAGGCGAGCATGCCTTCTCCGTCGCGCAGCACTGCGTGCTGGTCGAGCGTCTGGCGGCGGAGATGAAGCCTTTGCTCTCCCGCGATGCCCGGTTGATGGCCTTGCTGCATGACGCATCCGAGTATGTTGTCGGTGACCTCATCAGCCCGTTCAAGGCCGCAGTCGGTATTGATTACAAGGACTTCGAGCTCAAACTTCTGGCAGCAATTCACGTTCGTTTCGGGCTGCCGGCAAAGGCCTCCGCGCCACTCCTGACGCTGTTCAAAAAGGCCGACATGCTGGCCGCCTATTACGAGGCCACCCAACTCGCCGGCTTCGAGCCCACGGAAGCGCGGCGCTTTTTTGGAGTGCCGCCCAAGGCTCTCAAGACGCCCCGCCTGAACCCGCTGTCGACCGCCGAGGCCCAGGCCCAGTTCCTGGAGCGTTTCCGGCGGCTGTCCGTCTGATCGCACTGCGGCAACCCGTTCCAAACCCGATGCGCGCGGCGACTTCCCCTCGCCACAATGACGGGTTACGTCACTAAGATCATGCCGATGATTCTCGTTAGCCCCCTCTCCGCTCTGCCGGGCGCGCTGCGCGCCTACCGGCCGTCCCATCTGGTGACGCTGCTATCGCCCGAGCACATGATCCAAACGTCCGATGGCTTCCCGCCCGCGCGGCATTTGCGGCTGGGTCTCAACGACATCACCGATCCAAGATCCGGCGAGGCGCCGCCCGAGGCGCATCACATGGCGCAGCTCATTGCCTTTGGCCGTGAATGGGATGCGTCCGCGCCCATGCTGGTGCATTGCTGGGCCGGCGTCAGCCGCTCGATGGCAGCCGCGTTCACACTGCTTTGCGAGCGTTCCGCGCCGGGCCGCGAGCGCGAAATTGCGCTGGCAATCCGGGCCCGCGCGCCGCACGCATCCCCCAACCGGCTGCTGGTGCGCTTCGCCGATGAAGCTTTAGGGCGGGATGGCGCGATGATCGAGGCCGTGGAAGCCATGGGCGCATCTACTTTCGTCGAAGAGGGCGTTCCGGTCGAACTGCCCCTCACGATTTTGCGCACATGAGCCCCTCCGGCGAACATGTGGTCGCCATCGGCCTGTCGGCAGCCATCGTCTCGGTTGCCGAGGAGCGGCCTTGCGTTCTCATCGTGCCCAACCCGCAATCGCACGAAGATGCCCTGCCCTTCGGCCCGTTCGATCCCCTCCAGCATCGCACGTTGGAGAGCGGTCTGCGAACCTGGGTGGGCGAGCAGACGCAACTCGAACTTGGTTATGTCGAGCAGCTTTACACCTTCGGCGATCGCGGCCGCCACGAACTCAAGTCCGGCGAAGGACCGCGCGTGGTGTCGGTCGGCTATCTCGCGCTGGCGCGCCAACTGGGTGCCGCGCCCGATACGCTGTGGCGCGATTGGTATCGCTACTTCCCGTGGGAGGATTGGCGCGCCGAACGGCCGGCGATTATCGCGCGCGAAATCATTCCGGCGCTCAAGGCCTTTGCCAAGACTGCGCCGAACGCGAAGCAAACCGAACTTCGGCGCGACCGGGCGCGGCTTTGCTTCGGGCTGGACGGCCTCGCCTGGGACGAGGAAAAAGTTCTTGAGCGCTATGAGCTGCTTTATGAAGCGGGATTGATTCAGGAAAGCGCGCGCGACGGACGCGCCGATCCGCAAACCGTTCTGCCGCTCGGCACCGGCATGATCTTCGACCATCGCCGAATTCTTGCCACCGCCATCGCGCGGCTGCGCGGCAAGATGAAATATCGTCCCGTCGTATTCGAACTCATGCCGCCCAGCTTCACGCTGCTGGAATTGCAGCAAACGGTCGAAGCGATTTCGGGCATCCGCCTGCACAAGCAGAATTTCCGCAGGCTTGTGGAAGGCCAAGGCCTTGTGGAAGGCACTGGCAAGGTCACGGCGCTGTCGCGAGGACGGCCGGCCGAATTATTCCGATTCCGCCGCGAAGTGCTGCGCGAACGCCCCGCACCCGGCGTCAGAATGGGTACACGGCGCGCGAGTTAGGCCGAATACGGCCTCTTTTTGCGGCCCGCAGATCGCTCTTGACCTATTTGTGCTCGTATGTAGCATAAAGCCTTATCCGGCCCTTGAAGGCCGGTGTTTTTGCCCTATCTATATACTCATAACGAGTATTAATGGAGCGAACGCAAATGGGAACTGATATGCAAGGTGCAGGCCCGCAAGACCTCGTCTACACGCCGCAAATCGCGCGCGAGACACAGGCGCTTTACGCCAAAGTCGCGCACGTCATTCCCGAAATCGAATGGCCCGTTCACGCGCCCTATATCCATGCCATCAATGCGCTCAAGCGCGAAAAAAACGCGGTCATCCTCGCCCACAATTACATGACGCCGGAGATTTTCCACTGCGTCGCCGACTTCATGGGTGACTCGCTCCAACTCGCCCGCGAAGCCGCCAAGACTGATGCGCAGATCATCGTGCAGGCGGGCGTCCACTTCATGGCCGAAACCTCGAAGGTGCTTTCGCCCGGCAAGACAGTGCTGATACCGGACACAAAGGCGGGCTGTTCGCTTGCCGCCTCGATCACGGCGGCGGATGTGCGCCTGCTCAAACAGAAATATCCCGGCCTGCCCGTCGTGACCTATGTGAACACCTCCGCCGAGGTGAAAGCCGAAAGCGACGTGTGCTGCACGTCCTCCAACTCCGCCGCCGTGGTGGAGGATATCGCGCGCGAATGGGGCGTCGATACGGTCGTGATGATCCCCGACGAATTCCTCGCCCAGAACGTCGCCAAGCAGACGCGCGTGAAAATCATCACCTGGAAAGGCCATTGCGAGGTGCATGAGCGCTTTACACCCGCCGACATCCGCGCCTTTCGCGAGGCGAGCCCGGGCGTCGTCGTGCTGGCTCATCCCGAATGCCCACCCGAGGTGATCGCCGAAGCGGATTTCGCGGGATCGACCTCCGGCATGATCGCCTATGTCGGCGAGCATCGCCCGCGCCGCGTCGTACTCGTCACCGAATGTTCGATGAGCGACAATGTCGCCGTCGAATATCCCGACGTCGATTTCGTGCGGCCGTGCAATCTGTGTCCGCATATGAAGCGGATTACCCTGCCGAAAATTCTTCATTCGCTTCAAACCATGAGCACCGAGGTGACGGTCGATTCCGCCATCGCGGCGCGCGCGCGCGCCAGCGTGGAACGCATGCTGGTGGTCGGCGCACAGAAGGGACGCCGCGCGGCGTAGTGCCATGAGCACACACATCGACAATGTCGTCGAAACCAAGGGCGCGCTGATCCTCGGCGCGGGCGTCGCGGGATTGTTCACGGCGCTGAAACTTGCGCCCTACCCCGCCCTGGTGCTGGCCGATGGCCGTGCCGGCACAACTGGATCGAGTGCGCGCGCCCAAGGCGGCATCGCGGCATCGGTCGGCGAAGGCGACAGCTGGCAATCCCATGCCGCGGACACCATCGCGGCGGGCGTCGGGCTATGCGATCCCGCAGTCGTAAATCTGGTCGCGCGCGAAGCCGCCGCGCGGATCGAAGATTTGGCACGCTATGGCGCGCCCTTCGACCGCAAACCCGACGGATCGCTGTCGGTCGGCCGCGAAGCCGCCCATTCCACCGCGCGCATCGTTCACGTCAACGGTGATCGCATCGGCGCTGCCGTCATGGCGACGCTGGCCCAGCGTGCGCAAGAAACACCCTCGATCGGATTGCTGGAAGGTTATCACGCCATCGAGCTAGCGATGGAAGGTGGACGGATCGCGGGCCTCTTTGCGCGTTACGGCTCCGGCGCGTCGGCGCGGCTTGTTCTGTTCCGCGCGCCGACCGTGATTTTTGCGACCGGCGGATTGGGTGCGCTCTACGCCGTCACCACCAACCCATCGGAATCGCGCGGCGAAGGCCTTGGCATGGCGGCGCGCGCGGGCGCGCTGATCGCCGACCCGGAATTTGTGCAGTTCCACCCCACGGCCATCGTTGCAAGCTGCGACCCCGCCCCGCTCGCCACCGAAGCGCTGCGCGGACGCGGTGCGATCTTGGTCGACGAGAATGGCCGCCGCTTCATGCCGGCGCTTCACGAATCCGCCGAGCTTGGCCCGCGCGATGTTGTTGCGCGCGCCATCCATCACGAGATCGCCGCCGGCCATAAAGTGTTTCTCGATTGCCGCCGCGCCGTGGGCGCGAATTTCGCGAATGAATTTCCGACCGTCTATGCGGCCTGCCGCGAGGAAGGCATTGATCCCGTCACGCAGCCCATCCCGGTTGTACCGGCGGCGCATTACCACATGGGCGGCATTGCGACTGATACGCACGGGCGAAGTTCTGTGGAAGGCTTATGGGCGGTCGGTGAGTGCGCCGCCACTGGGCTGCATGGTGCCAATCGGTTGGCCTCGAACTCGCTGCTGGAGGCTCTGGTGTTCGCTGAGCGGGTGGCCGATGACGTACGAGGCCAAATTGCCCCTCGCAGCGGCCATGGGACCCCGCACGCGCCGCATAGCGTTACCGTCCCGGCGGCTCCCTTGGTGCTGCGCCGGGCGATGAGCCGCCTTGTCGGTCTGGAGCGCAATGCCGACGGGCTGCACGATGCGGCACGCGTCATCACCCAGATCGAACGTGCGGGCGCGCATGAACCCGCGCTGCTCAACCTTACCGCTGCCGCGACGCTGATTGTCGCTGGCGCAATGGCAAGGCATGAAAGCCGCGGCGGACATTTCCGTACCGATTATCCGCTGTCCAAAGCAGTTGGCGAACGCACATTCCTGACGATGGCGGATGCGCAGAAGATCGTCGGCGAAGATCGCGATGCCGCGCGGCAGACCCGCGCCGCCTCATGACACGCGCCCCTCTCCGTCCGCCGCATGCGCTGCTGCTCGAACCCATCGTGCGGCGCGCGCTGGAAGAAGATCTGGGCCGCGCGGGCGACATCACCTCCGATTTGGTTGTGCCGGCGGGCCGCACAGCCCGGGCGCTGCTTGTGGCGCGCAAACCCGGAACCATTGCGGGCTTGCCGCTCGCCGAGCTGGCGTTCCGTCTTGTCGATCCCGCGCTGGTATTTCATTTCGAGGCGCAAGATGGCGACGATGCTTCGTCCGGTTCGGGTCTCGCCGTGGTGGAAGGTTCCGCCCGCGCCATTCTGACGGCCGAACGCGTCGCGCTGAATTTCGTCGGACATCTCAGCGGCATCGCCACCGCGACCCGCGCGCTGGTGGAGGCTGTTACAGGCACCAAGGCCCGCATTGTTTGCACGCGCAAGACGACGCCGGGTCTGAGGATTGTCGAAAAATACGCGGTGCGTTGCGGCGGCGGGTTCAATCACCGCTTCGGTTTGGATGACGCGGTCCTCATCAAGGACAATCACATCATCGCGGCTGGCGGCATTGCTGCGGCGCTTGAGGCCGCGCGTGCGGGCCTTGGCCACATGACGAAGGTCGAAATCGAAGTCGATACATTGGATCAGCTTGCTGAGGCGCTGCGGCTCGGCGTGGATGCCTTCCTGCTCGACAATATGAGCCCGGACAATCTGCGCCGCGCCGTCGAGATGACCGCCGGGCGCGCGGTGCTGGAAGCATCGGGCAATGTCACGCTCGCCACGGTGCGGGCAATCGCGCAAACCGGTGTCGACTACATTTCATCCGGCGCGATCACGCATTCCGCGCCGAGCCTGGACGTCGCCCTCGATTTCTGAAGATGCGAACGTCCTACATCGAGCGCGAGCGCGGCGGGTGCTTGTAGAAGATGTGGTTGCCGATTTGCACCGTGCGTTCCAGCTCGTTCGCCCAGTCCGGCTGAACCGAAACGGCGTGGAAGCTGGTGGCGCCGCCCGTCTGGTCGTTCATGCGCTCTTCGCCCGTCAGAATGCGCGCCGCAAGGATTTGCGCCCGCATCCATGGCTTGGGCATCTTGTG
Organism: uncultured Alphaproteobacteria bacterium; assembly: GCA_963849895.1. Lineage (GTDB taxonomy): Bacteria > Pseudomonadota > Alphaproteobacteria > Micropepsales > Micropepsaceae > Rhizomicrobium. The sequence goes on along the minus strand of CAWKIU010000002.1, from coordinate 218,291 downwards.
ATGGGCCAAATCGCCGTTGCACGCAAAGGAGAACTGGCAGCCGGGCCTGTTGGCGCCCTCGTAGACAACGGCGCAAATCGATTGCCCGTAATTGCCGGTCCGCATGCGATGGAACACGACTTCGGCAACCGCCTTCTGGCCGGCCACGCCTTCGCCGCGCGCTTCGTAATACATCACTTCCGAAAGGCAGCGATGCTCGGCCAGCAGCTTGTTCATGACAAGCTTTTCCGATGCTTCCTGTACGGCCGCGGGGATCGCCAGATCGCTCTGTGCCGCGGCGGCCTCAACGCGCGCATGTTGCGCGGCCTGTTGGGCGGGGCTCGTCACGACGACTTCTGTCTTGGCTTGGTCCGTGTGCGGACGATATGCGGCGGCGGCGCCCAACGAGGCGCTTGCGGCGGCGAGAATAATGGCCAGTGCTCCGACCAGCACGCGGTCCGAGCGCAAGAGTACGTCTCTCGATTTCTGATTCATTGGGTCTGACTCTCTTCGGAATTCGTTTCGAGTGATTACGGCGTTAATACCGAAAGATCCCCATCAACCCCCTAAGCAAGGTCGCGCCTTGTGCAGAAGAAAAGCCGAGTCGTCAAACAATTTATTTCATTAACCTGACACGTCGTCATGCAGTGCACAAAAAAACGGAGGAATCCCAGGGTTTTCCTGGAATTCCTCCGTTCATTCTGTGTACTGACTAATCCAGTTCGCGTTCCGTCTTTAACGCTGCTTGTGCGGCAGCGAGTTGCGCCACCGGCACGCGGAACGGTGAACATGAGACGTAGTTGAGACCGGCTTCCTGGCAAATCTGGATCGATTCCGGATCGCCGCCGTGCTCGCCGCAGATACCGATCGAGATATCCTTGCGGGTGGAACGGCCACGCTGCGCGGCGATCTTGATCATTTCGCCAACGCCGTCACGATCGATCGTCACGAACGGATCGCGCGTGATGATGCCCTTCGTCAGATACTCCGCCAGGATGGCGCCCGCGTCGTCGCGGCTCATCCCAAGCGTGGTCTGCGTCAGGTCGTTGGTGCCGAACGAGAAGAACTCCGCCGTCTGGGCGATCTCGTCGGCGCGCAGGCACGCGCGCGGCAGTTCGATCATCGTGCCGATCTTGTAGTGCGGCAGCTTTCCGCGCTCTTTCTTGACCTGAGCGGCAACAGTCTCGATCACGTCCTTGGCTGCGTCGAGTTCTGTCTTGAACGCAACCAGCGGGACCATGATTTCGACCTGGACCTTCACGCCTTCAGCCTCGACGTTCAGCGCCGCTTCGAGAATGGCGCGCGCTTGCATCGCGGTGATTTCCGGGAAGGTGATGCCGAGGCGGCAGCCGCGATGGCCGAGCATCGGGTTCATTTCGTGCAGGGCAACGCTCTTCTGCTTCAGCTTGGCGACGGTGACGCCAGCAGCGGCCGCAACCGAGGCGTATTCCTCTTCCTTGTGGGGGAGGAATTCGTGCAGCGGCGGATCGAGCAGACGAATGATGACCGGCAAGCCCTGCATGACCCTGAACATCTCTTCAAAGTCGCCGCGCTGCATCGGGAGCAGCTTGGCCAGGGCCTTTTCGCGCGACGGCACATCTTCGGCCAGGATCATCTGACGAACGGAGATAATCCGCTCATTGTCGAAGAACATGTGCTCGGTACGGCACAGGCCGATGCCTTGCGCGCCGAAGCTGCGCGCCGTCTTGGCGTCGGTCGGCGTGTCGGCATTGGTGAAGACCTGCATGGTGCGGTTTTCGTCCGCCCAGGCCATCAGCGTGTTGAAGTCCTCGGTCAGCTCGGGCTGCTGCATCGGAACCCGGCCCTTGAAGACCGTGCCCGACGCGCCATCGATGGTGATGACTTCGCCGCGCTTGATGACCAATTCGCCGATCGTCATCGTGCCTTCGTCGGCGTCGATGCGGATCGAGCCGGCGCCTGCGACGCAGGGACGGCCCATACCACGGGCCACGACGGCCGCATGGCTGGTCATACCGCCGCGCGCCGTGAGGATGCCCTTCGCGGCATGCATGCCGTGAATGTCCTCGGGGCTCGTTTCGGTGCGGACCAGGATGACGTCATGGCCTTCGGCGGTGAGCTTCTCGGCTTCATCGGCCGTGAAGGAGCATTCGCCGATCGCGGCACCCGGAGAAGCTGCCAGACCCACGGCGATCTTGTGCTTGGGCGCCTTGGGGTCGAGCATGGGATGCAGCAACTGGTCGAGCGCCGAAGGATCGACGCGCATGATGGCTTCTTTTTTGGTGATGAGCCCTTCGCTGACCAGATCGATCGCAACCTTGAGCGCCGCTTTCGCGGTGCGCTTTCCGGTGCGGCACTGCAGCATGTACAGCTTGCCTTCCTGGATGGTGAATTCCACGTCCTGCATTTCGCGGAAGTGGTTTTCAAGCTTGTCGCAGATGGTCTTCAGTTCGGTGAACATCTTGGGCATGGCTTCTTGCATCGAAGGCCGTTTGCCGCCCTGACGCTCGCGCACGACCTTGGAGATCGGCTGCGGTGTGCGGATGCCCGCCACCACGTCTTCGCCCTGCGCATTGATCAGGAACTCGCCGTAGAGAAGGTTCTCGCCGGTGCCGGGATCGCGCGTGAAGGCAACGCCCGTGGCCGACGTATCGCCGCGATTGCCGAACACCATCGCCTGTACGTTCACCGCTGTGCCCCATTCTTCGGGAATCTTGTTGAGGCGGCGATAGGTCTTGGCGCGCGGAATCTGCCAGGAGCTGAACACGGCGCCGATGGCGCCCCACAGCTGATCCTTCACATCGTCCGGGAACGGCTTGCCGAGCTTCTTTTTGACCACTTCCTTATAGGCCGCGGCGACCTTCTTGAGGTCTTCGACATCAAGCTCTGTGTCCAGCTCGACGCCGCGCTCTTCCTTTTGCGCCTCGAGGATTTCCTCGAAGTCGGCATGGTCGAGGCCTAGCACGACGTTGGAATACATCTGGATGAAGCGGCGATAGGAGTCATAAACGAAGCGCGGATTGCCGGTCAGCTTGCACAGGCCTTCCGTGGTTTCCGGGTTGAGGCCGAGGTTGAGGACCGTGTCCATCATGCCCGGCATCGAAATGCGCGCGCCCGAACGAACCGATACCAGCAGCGGATTGCCGACGTCGCCCAATTTGGCGTCCATCTGCTTGCCGATCTTGGCGACCGCTTCATCGACCTGCTGCTTCAGCTCGGCCGGATAGGTCTGCCCATTTGCATAATAGTAAGTGCAAACCTCGGTGGTGATGGTGAAGCCCGGCGGGACGGGAAGAGCCAGGTTGCTCATCTCGGCCAGGTTGGCGCCCTTGCCGCCCAGCAAATTTTTCATTTTGGCTTCGCCTTCGGCGCTGCCGTCTCCGAACGTATAAACCCATTTGGTCATTGGTTTCTCTGCCCTTGCTAGCGTTTTGCCATCACGTTCAATTCGTCATAGCCAGCGAATGCAGGCCATCTGGGCCGGCTCGCCAAAACATTCCGCTCAAGGTTTCCGCGGCAAGATCGCGCCGAAGAAGCTCTGGGCGATGCGGCCTGCATACGCTGGCCATGACAAAACGAGGAGTGAGGGACATTACTTACGGCGCGCTGTTTCTTGAATCCGTTTGTTGCGCGCAATGTGACATGCGGGCGCGACAACAGCGACGATTTTTGCGTTAAATCAAATTCTTGCCAACACTTACCCGCGCAGAGGTTGCCGCAGCGCAAAGCTGCCCATTTTGAAGGCTGATTTTACCGCCGGATCGCATCCGCGCACTTCTCGTGTAGTATATTGTTGCGCGATGGGCGCCTCGTGATTCCGCTGACGCAATCGGATGGAGACTTCATGCCGCAGAATGAAATTTTCTTCCCAATGGGAGCGCTCGCATTTTGGACTTTCATCATCCTGATTTTGGTTCCGTTGCGACGCGTTCGCGCCTCAAAAGCGGGCAAGGTGAAGCCGGGCGACTTTAGATTCGGCGAATCGGCCACGGTTCCGGGCGAGGTGGCGATACCAAATCGCAACTATATGAACCTGCTCGAACTGCCGATGCTGTTCTATGTCGTCTGCCTGATGTTTTACGTCGCCGCCCAGGTGGACATGCCGGCGCTGGAACTGGCCTGGGGCTTCGTGGCGCTGCGCCTGGCCCATAGCGCGATCCACCTCACCTACAACCACGTCGGCCACCGCGCGATCATCTTCGCTGCCGGCAACTTTGTCCTGGTGGCGATGTGGGTGCTGTTTTTTATGAGGGTGTTCTCCTAATTCTCCACCCTCCCTGGTGTCATGGCCCGCGAATGCGGGCCACCCAGTTGACACATCACAGCTAAGGAAGGTTGGGCCGAGATAATCTGTTGCCGCCAGCGTCTGTCGTGACCTGGGTGGCCCGCACTAGGCGGGCCATGACAAATTTGGCGAAGGGGGCTACCCCTCGATCTTCGAGAAGTCCGCCACCAGATGCAGCGTGGCGCGCAGGCGCGAGAGCAGCTTGAGGCGGTTCTGGCGCAGCGCCGGGTCCTTGTCGTTCACCGTCACCTTGTCGAAGAACGCGTCCACCGGCCCCCGCAGCCGCGCCATCACGCCCATCGCCTCGACGAAGCGCTCGCGCTCGATCTCGGCGCGGACCAGTTCGCCCGCGGTCGCCAGTTCGACGAACAGCGCCTTCTCCTCGCCCAGCACCAAGGCATCGGGATCGGGATCGCCGTCGAATCTGGTCTTATCCTTCTTCTCCTCCGACCTTCAGGATGTTCGCCGCGCGCTTGTAGCCCGCGAGCAAATTGGCGCCATCTTCGGTTTTCAGGAACGTCTGCAATGCCTCGACCCGCGCGACTAATCTGCACCAGATCGTCCTCATTGCCGTGCAAAAACTGCTTCGATCAGATCGTGCCTGTGCCTTTTTCTTTGAGGGCTATCTTTATTCGATCCACAAAGAAGCGTCCCAGAAGTAAGTTCAGGGTCGCTAATGCCGCCACACTATCAAAGCCAGACTGACGAGGTTCGTATTCAAGTTCTTCTTCGACGTAATCTTTGCTGTCGTCCACGCTCACCATAGCTAAGCTCGCAGCGCAAGCTGAATCACATCTACGGCAGGTTCTCAAATGCTGTTCGGATGAGATGTCCAAAACGAACGTGTATGCCCGCCTCTACAATTGTTCGAACAGCGCCGAGCGCAGCGCGTCGAAGCGCGAATGGGTCCTTTGATCCAGTGGGCCGTTCGTTATTGCCGAAAAAGCAAGTAAGTTGGTCAAATTTATCCGCCAGCGCGACGGCGATTGAGACATGAGATGTCGGCACGGCATCACTCGGCCCTACCGGCTTGTAGTGTTCGCGGATCGCTGCAACCACTTCGGCATCTTCGCCGTCATGCGCCGCGTAGTAGCTGCCCATGATGCCTTGCAGTTCGGGGAACTCGCCGACGACGCCGGTGGTGAGGTCGGCTTTGCACAGCCGCGCAGCGCGTTTGGCTTTCTCGACATCCGCACCAATCTTCTCGGCAATCTCGCCCGCCAGCGCTTCGATCCGCTCCACGCGCTCATATTGCGTGCCGAGCTTGGCGTGGAAGACGATGCCTTTCAGCGCGTCCACACGATCCGCCAGCTTGATCTGCCGATCCTGGTCCCAGAAGAATTTCGCGTCCGACAGCCGCGCGCGCAGCACGCGTTCATTGCCCGCGACGATTTCCTTGCCGCCATCCGCCGATACCATGTTGGAGACAACGCAGCGACGTGAACGCTCGCGTTTCCGCCAGGTCCTATTCCTGCGGTCTCTGGGACCGCGCAAGCGAGCGAGCAAATATTTCTGATGCATCCGCATGGAGGTTTGCAAAATCTCCGCCGGCACATCCATGAACTGGTCTTCGATGGTGCCGATCAGCACGACGGGCCATTCGGCCAGCCCCGCCACTTCTTCCAGCAGCCCCTCGTCCGGTATCAGTTCGAGGCCCAGCGCGAACGCCTTCTGCGTCGCGTCGTGCAGGATGGTCTCCTTGCGCTCGGCAGCGTCCAGCACGACATGCGCGGCGCGCAGCTTGTCGACATAATCGTCATAGCGGCGCACTTCGATCTCGCCTGTCGACAAAAACCGATGTCCGCGCGTCGTGCGCCCGCTGGTAACACCTGCGAATTCGAACGGCACGACCTCGCCGTCAAAGGTGCAGAGAATGGAATGCAGTGGCCGCACCCAGCGCACCGCGCTGCCCGGAAAGCGCATCGATTTCGGCCAGGGCAGCTTTGTGAAACATTCGGGCAAAATCTCCGTCAGAACCTCGGCGGTCTCGCGGCCCTTGCGCGCGATCACCGCAACATAGAATTCACCCTTGCCGTCGCTCTGCTTTTGGCATTGCTCCAGCGTCACGCCCGCCGAGCGCAAAAACCCTTCGATGGCCTTCTCCGGCGCGCCGACACGCGGGCCTTTCTTTTCTTCCTTCACATCGGGCTGCTTGGCGGGCAATCCCGCCACCGCCAGCGTCAACCGGCGCGGCCCCGCGAACGCCTTGGCGCCTTCGAACAGCAAGCCGCGATCCGACAACGCGCCGACCACCAGCCGCTCCAAATCCTTTGCCGCCTGCGCCTGCATCCGCGCCGGGATTTCTTCAGAGAAGAGTTCGAGGAGGAGATCTGGCCATCACCCATACCTCGGCTGATAGTCGCCCATCGGGATGCAAGCCAGCCTTCGCAGCAAGCTTTCGCCAGTGTCCGCACCCGGCCGATATAGGCGGCGCGCTCGGTCACCGAAATCACGCCGCGTGCATCGAGCAGATTGAAACAGTGACTCGCCTTGATGCACTGGTCATAGGCGGGCAACGCCAGCTTGGCCTCCACCAGCGCCTTGCACTCCTTTTCCGCGTCCTGGAAATGCTGGAACAGGATCGCGGTGTCGGCCTTCTCGAAATTGAAGGCAGAGAATTCGCGTTCGCTCTGATGGAACACTTCGCCGTAGCGGAATTGTTCGTTGAATGCGAGGTCGTAAACGAACTCCACGCCCTGCACATACATGGCGAGGCGTTCCAGGCCATAAGTGATCTCGGCGCAGACCGGATCGCAGTCGAAACCGCCGACCTGCTGGAAATAGGTGAACTGGGTGATCTCCATCCCGTCGCACCACACTTCCCAGCCCAAGCCCCACGCGCCCAGCGTCGGGCTTTCCCAATCGTCTTCCACAAAACGGATGTCGTGCAGCGCCGGGTCGAGCCCGATCGCCTTGATCGAACCGAGATAAAGCTCCAGCACATCCTTGGGCGCGGGCTTCAGGATCACCTGATACTGATAATAGTGCTGCAGCCGGTTGGGGTTCTCGCCATAGCGCCCATCCTTGGGGCGGCGCGAGGGCTGCACATAAGCGGCGCGCCACGGCTTTGGTCCCAGCGCGCGCAGCGTGGTCGCCGGGTGGAAGGTGCCCGCCCCCATCTCCACATCATAAGGCTGCAGGATCAGACAGTCCTGCTTCGCCCAGTAATTCTGGAGCGTGAGAATAAGGTCCTGAAAGGTCTTGGCCACGATTCGGCTCACTTAAATCGAGCGCGGAACCTATAGGCCGCGGCAGACTCAAACAACACCCACCCCCCCCCTTGAGGGAGGGTCGAAGCGCGAAGCAATTCGGGGAGGGGTAAATGCCCAGACCCCTCCCCGAAAAACTCTTCGCTGCGCTCGATTTTTTCGACCCTCCCTCAAGGGGAGGGTGAAAGTTGGAGAGAACCGCCGTCGCGCAGCACCGCATCCGCGGCCTTGGTGTAGCTCCCGTCAGCATCGTGCAGCACCAGACCGGGCAAAATTGCAAAGGCGGTGCGTGCCCCTGGCCGAGCCTGGACGAGAATCCGTTTGGCCGGGACGCCCGCGCGTGGCCAAAGTGGAAAGATCGCCACCCCGCGTTGGGGCAATGCGCACAGCGCCTCGCTCAGCCGGTCGGCGCGCAGGATGACCGTCAGGCTCCCGCCCGGCGCGGTACGCTTCAGCCCTGCCGCGAACCACTCCGCCAAATGCACCTCGTCATCGTGCAGGGCGAGTGCCCGACCCTCATCGGGCGAGGATTGGTTCTCCTCACCGTGGAACGGCGGATTGCAAAAGACGTGATCGAATTGCTGGCGCAGCTCTTCGGGCGGGGCCAATGCATCGCCGGCGACGAACGAGACGCGCGCGTCCATGCCGTTTTCGGCGGCGTTGGCATTGGCAAGTTTTACCAGCGCCGGGTCGATTTCGATTCCCGCCACCATGAGGTTTTCGATTCGTGAGGCCAGGCACAGGCTCGCTGTTCCGACGCCCGCGCCCAATTCAAGAACTTCCTCGCCGCGCTCGGCGGGGATCGCCGCCGCCAGCATCACCGCGTCGAGCCCGGCGCGAAAGCCGCGCAAGGGCTGGCGCAGCTTGACGCGCCCGCCGAGGAAGCGGTCGTCGCTCGTATCACTCACGGCTTAATGGACGCATCTTTCAGTCCGTCCCGCAGCAAGACCAGGGCGCGGTCGAAGTCATCTTCCGAAACCATGATGCGGCGCGGCAAAACGCCTATACTGCCGTCCATGACGCTCATATCCGTATCGAACACTTCGGCATGAATACCGGCATCTGCAAGCAGGACTTGTGCAAAATCGAGTTCCACCGGATTATTGGTCTTAAGCACCGCGCGCATGGGTCCTCCAAGCAACAGGTTGTGAGACCGGCCCGCTTGACCGCGCTCAAAAGGCCTACCAATGTCGCAGATGCTGGCCATGTCCGGCAAGCTCGTATAGGACCCCTCCATGCTCGCGCCCGGACTGCGCAGGTCTAACGCCCCCAAGGAAACGGACGTTTCGCCCGTCGAGCGGCTGCACGCCCTTGTGGCGGCGGACATGCGGGCAACCGATGTCTTGATTCACGAGCGGCTGGGCAGCGCCGTCAATCTCATTCCCGATCTGGCACGCCATCTGATCGATTCCGGCGGCAAGCGCCTTCGCCCGCTGCTCACCCTAGCCGCCGCCAAGATGGGCGGATATGAAGGCGATGGTCACATCAAGCTGGCCGCTGCCGTCGAGTTCATCCACACCGCCACTTTGCTCCACGATGACGTGGTGGACGAAAGCGCCCTGCGCCGGGGCAAGGTCTCCGCCAACATCGTCTGGGGCAACAAGCCGAGCGTGCTGGTCGGCGATTTCCTCTTCAGCCGCGCCTTCGAGCTGATGGTCGACACCGGCCAGCTTGAGGTTCTCGGCATCCTGGCGCACGCCTCCTCCATCATCGCCGAGGGCGAAGTGATGCAGCTCAAATCGGCGAACAATCTGGCGGCGACCGAGGAACATTATCTCTGCGTCGTGCGCGCCAAGACGGCGGCGCTATTTTCCGCCGCCGCGCAAGCGGGCGCACGGCTCGCCGGACGCCCCGCCGGTTATGAAGCGGCGCTGCAATGCTATGGCGACAATCTCGGCATTGCATTTCAGCTGGTCGACGATGCGCTGGATTATTCCGGCAGGCAGGCGCTGATGGGCAAATCGATAGGCGACGATTTCCGCGAAGGTAAGGTGACGTTGCCGGTGATCCTGGCCGCCGCCCGCGCCGACGAGACCGCACGCCACTTTTGGATCCGCACGATCGAGACCGGCCCGCAAAGCGAAAGCGATCTCGATCAGGCAATCACATTGGTGGAGGAAACCGGCGCGATCTCCGACACCATGTCGCGCGCGCGCGCCTATGCCGACAAGGCTTGCGAGGCGCTAGAGGCGGTCGCCCCTTGCGAAACTCGCGACGTGCTGGCTGCCATCGCCGATTTCTGCGTCGAGCGGGCGTATTAGATCGCCGTCGCGGCGACCCACCATCCTGAATTTCGCGACGTGATTTCTGCCGCAGCGTTTTTTGCGGCCGCATCGTTCTCGAACAATGCGAAGCACGTCGCGCCGCTGCCCGACATGCGCGCGAGCAACACGCCGGGTTGCGCCACCAGCACATCCAGCACCTCGCCGATGACGGGCGCGATTTCGCGCGCGGGCGCTTCCAGATCGTTGGTTGTGGTTTTCAGATAAGCGATCAACTCGGGCGCCGATTTCATGACAGGCGCAAGCGGCATGCCGACGCCCCGGCGGTCCTTCAATGCAGCGAAAACCTTTCCCGTCGGCACGGCCACACCGGGATTGACCAGCACCATCGCGGAGCCTGGAACATCTACCGCCGTCACAGTCTCGCCGCGCCCTTCCATCCAGGCGGGCGCGCTCGCGATGCACACGGGAATGTCGGAACCCAGCGCCGCGCCGATCTCGCGCAGCGCATCGGCCGAGACATTCAAATCCCACAGCCGCGCCAATCCGCGCAGCGTTGCCGCCGCGTCGGCCGATCCGCCGCCGATCCCCGAAGCGACCGGCAGGTTCTTGGTCAAGCTGATCCGCGCGCCCTGCCCGGTTCCGCTGTGCGCCGCCAAGGCGCGTGCCGCTTTCAGCACCAGATTGTCGGTGTCCGAAGAAAGCGGGCCGGCGAACGGCCCGTCCAGCACCAGCGAAACCGCGTCCGCGTGCTCGAAGGCAAGTTCGTCGCCCGCGCCCGCGAACGCCACCAAGCTTTGCAGCGCATGAAAGCCGTCGGCGCGCTTGTCGCCGACATGCAGGAACAGATTGATCTTGGCGGGCGCGAAGACGCGCACCGCGTCAGGAGTGATTGTCACCGACGAGCCCGACCTGCAGTTTCTTTTCGATCTTCGCTTTTTCACTGTCCTCGGCGCCGAAGGCAATCGCATGGCTCCATTGAAACTGCGCGTTGAGTTTTTTGCCGACCTTCCAATACGCATCGCCGAGGTGATCGTTGATTGTGGGATCGCCCGGCACCAGAAGAACCGCATCCTCAAGCGCCTTGGCGGCTTGGTCATAGCGCCCCAGCCGGTAATAGGCCCAGCCGACGCTGTCGATGATATAGCCGTCCTGCGGCGACAGCGCGCGCGCATGCTCCAGCATCGCCAGCGCCTCTTTGATATTACGGTGCTGATCGACCCAGGTGTAACCCAGATAGTTCAACACTTGCGGCTCGTCGGGGCTGAGTTTCAGCGCCAGTTGAAGATCGGCTTCCGCGGCCTTCCAATTGTTCGATTCCTGTTCGGCGATGGCGCGGGCGTAATAGAGCGGCCAGGTCTTTTGCGTCGGCGTTCCCGAAGCCGCTATGGCGTGATCGTAGGCCTTCGCCGCCTCGGGGAAATTTTTCGCCTGACGATAAGTGTCGCCGAGCGCCGTCCATGTGTCGACGTCGGCGGGATAAACCGCCGCAAGCGCCACGAGGTCTGCGATGGCCTTATCCGTCTGGTCGAGCCGCGCTTCGTTGATCGCGATCTCGACCACCGCAAGGCGATGATAGGGAGAATCCTTGTCCATCGTGCGATAGGCGGCGATGGCATCGTCATATTTTTCGAGCGCTTCAAGGCGATCGGCCAGCAAGAGCGTCGCCAGATCGAAATTCGGCTGCAGATAGAGCGTCAAGCGAAGATAAAGAATCGAAACATCCCGATTGCTCTCGTCCCCCAACGATGCCGCAATTCCGAACAAGGCTTCCGCCGCGCCGTCTTCGGCATGCTCGATGAGCGGATCGGGCTTCTTGCCTTGCGCGATGCGCGCCAATCCCGCCGTGCTGATCGGGGATAATGCCGGCGCAATCGAGGTTGTCGTATAGAGCGCCTTGGCATCGTCGGTCCTGCCGCTGCGCTCCAGGAAGCGGCCATAGGCATCCACCACCCGCGGCGAAAGCCCACCGGCTTTCAATTCGAGCCGATAATTTGCCTCGGCAACGTCGTTCTGACCCAAATATTCCGCCAGTAACGCCTCGTTAAAATAGGCAAGCGCATCCGCGCCGCCGGTCTTGTGCAGGCTTTTCAGGTCTGCCGCCGCCGTCGCCCCGTCGCCCATGCCGGCGGCCCCCCAGGCGTCGATCAGCGACACCGTAAAGGCCGTGAACGGCCCGGCGGCCGACTTGGCAATTTCCGCGCGCGCGCCTTTGTAGTTGCGAAGTTTCAGGTCGCGAACGGCCAGCGTCAGGCGGACGGCGCGATCATCGGGCACGTCCGCGCTGAGGCGCTTGGCAAGATCCGCCGCGCCGTCGATATCGCCCGAACACGCCGCGTAGAAAAACGCAAAGGGCAGCAACTCCGGGTCGGACGGGTCGGTATCCAGACTATCACGGTAGAATTTTGCCGCCTCGCCGAAATTGTGACGGTCCGCCGCAAAGCGCGCCGAGAGATAGTCGCCATAGCTCGCCGCTTGGGGATCCGCGCCGAAGCCGAAACTGGCCGAGGCGGTACGGGCCTCAGCACATCCCGCCGCCGTCAAACCGATCAACACCACAGCAATCAGAGAAGCCACTCGCGACATTCTTACTCCTGCACCCGCTACATGTTCGAATAGTTCGGACCGCCGCCGCCTTCTGGCGTCACCCAGGTGATATTCTGCGACGGATCCTTGATGTCGCAGGTTTTGCAGTGAACGCAGTTCTGCGCATTGATCTGGAACCGCGCACCCTCGCGCCTCGGTGACAATCTCGTAGACGCCCGCCGGGCAGTAGCGCTGCGCCGGCTCCGTATATTCGGGCAAATTGACCCGGACGGGAAGTGTCGGATCGGCAAGGTGCAAATGCACCGGCTGATCCTCTTCATGGTTAGTATTCGACAGGAAAACACTGGAAGGCTTATCGAAACTGATGACGCCGTCAGGCTTGGGATAGGCGATGGGCTGGCTGTCGCGGGCCGGTTTGAGCGTCGCCCAATCGGCTTTGCCGTGGCTCAATGTGCCGAAAAGACTGAACCCGAACAGTTGGTTGGTCCACATGTCGAGGGCGCCCAACATGATGCCCGGAATGGTGCCGAAGCGCGACCACAGGGGCTTCACATTCCGCACCCGATTCAAGTCCGTGTAGACGCGGCTCTGCCGATAGGCCGCCTCATAGCTGTCCAGCGTGTCGCCCGAGCGGCCCTCGCTCAAGGCGGCAAAAACCGCGTCCGCCGCCAACATGCCGGTTTCCATCGCATTATGGCTGCCCTTGATCCGTGGCAGGTTCACGAAACCCGCGGCGCAGCCGATCAAGGCACCGCCCGGAAAAGCCAGCTTGGGGACGGACTGCAAGCCCCCCTCGGTGACCGCGCGGGCGCCGTAACCGATGCGCTTGCCGCCCTGAAGGACGTCCGCGATCAGCTTGTGGTGCTTGGCACGCTGGAATTCGTCGAACGGCGAGAGATACGGATTTTTGTAATTGAGATGGATCACAAAGCCGAGCGAACAGAAGCGCTCGCCCCAATGATACATGAAGACGCCGCCGCCGGTTTCATTGTCGAGCGGCCAGCCCATCGTATGCACCACCAATCCGCGATGATGTTTTTCCGGCGCCAGTTCCCAAAGTTCCTTCAGCCCGATTCCGAATTTCTGGACGTCGCGGCCTTCCTGCAGCGCATATTTGGCGATCAGTTCCTTCGACAGCGAACCGCGCGCACCTTCGGCGAACAGCGTGTATTTGCCGATAAGCTCCATGCCGGGCGTGTAGGCGTCCTTGTGATGGCCGTCCTTCGCCACGCCAAGATCGCCGGTGACGACACCGCGCACTTCGCCCTTCTCGCCATAGAGAAGTTCGGCGGCGGGAAAGCCCGGATAGATTTCCACGCCCAAACCTTCGGCCTGGGTCGCCAGCCAGCGGCAGACATTGCCCAGGCTCACGATGTAATTGCCGTGATTGTTCATCAGCGGCGGCATCGCGAAATTGGGCAGGCGGATGCCAAACGCCGTTGGTCAGGAAATAGAAACGATCCTCCGCCACCGGCGTGTCGAGCGGCGCGCCTTTCTCTTTCCAATCGGGGATAAGACGGTTGAGCGCCACCGGATCGATCACCGCGCCCGAGAGAATATGGGCGCCGATCTCTGAACCTTTTTCCAGCAGGCAGACGCTGACCTCGCGCCCCGCCTCAGCCGCGCGCTGTTTCAGACGGATCGCCGCCGCCAGCCCCGCGGGCCCGCCGCCGACGATCACCACGTCGTATTCCATGCTTTCGCGTTGGATATCTTCGGCCATGCCCGGACCCGAGAGTCATTTCCCCCACAGCTTATGGGGCGCGGCGCAGATTGGGGTCAACCGAAGCCGTCGCGAAAAAAGCTTACGTGTCGTAGGCTCTGGCCATGACGGAACCGGCTCCCCTCGCCGCCCTCGCCTGGCTCGTCGAAGCCGGCGCGGACGAAGCCATTGGCGATGCGCCGGTGAACAGGTTTGTGGAGAGGAAACTTGACCCTCCCCTTGAGGGAGGGTCGAAGAATTCGAGCGCAGCGAAGAATTCTTCGGGGAGGGGTGATGGTCTGCGAAATGACCCCTCCCCGAAAACGCCTTCGGCGTCTTCGACCCTCCCTCAAGGGGAGGGTAAAAAGAACGCTATAGAAGGTGACGGTATCGCCACTGCTCAATCACTCGCCGGCGCGGCGAACTCGCTTGCGGCGTTAAAAGCCGCGCTCGAATCCTTTGATGGCTGCGCCTTGAAGCGCACCGCCACCAACACCGTTTTTGCCGACGGCAATCCCGCCTCGCGCATCATGTTTATCGGCGAAGCGCCGGGCCGCGACGAAGATCGCCAGGGCCTGCCCTTCGTCGGGCGCGCCGGACAGCTGCTCGACAAAATGATGGCGGCAATCCATCTCGACCGCTCGAGCGCCTACATTACAAATGTTTTGAATTGGCGCCCGCCCGAAAACCGCGATCCCTCGCCCGAGGAAGCCGCGATGTGCCTGCCCTTCCTGCGCCGTCACATCGAATTGGTAAATCCCGGGCTCATCATATTGCTCGGCGCCGTGGCGGCCCGCCATGTCATGGGATTTTCCGAAGGAATCATGAAATTGCGCGGCCGCTGGCTGGAATATCGCGTCGGCGAAATCATGGTTCCCGTGCTGCCGACGCTGCATCCGGCCTATCTTTTGCGCCAGCCCGCGCACAAAAAGCTCGCCTGGCGCGATCTTCAGGCCGCCGAGCAGAAACTCATTTCGCTCGGGTTGCTTGAGGACAAGGCCGCCCTCCGCTAACACTGCGCCCTCCATGAGGGGCCAAATTTGTCACGCCACATCGCTTTTGCATTTGCGCTTGTTCTGATCGGTGCGGCGCTCCAGGGAGCCTATGCCGACGACGCCGTACAGACGGGCTTCGTTCCGTCCGTGCTGTCGCAGGACGATGTCACGCGATACCGCGAAATCATCGCGGCCGAACGCGCGGGCAAATTCGGCAAGGCCGAGACGCTCTACAACGAACTCTCCGACACCTCGCTCAAAGGTTACGTGCTCGCCGAGCACTACCTGTCGCCGTATTCGGGCCGCGCGCCGCTTTTCGAACTGGTGAGCTGGCTGCACACCTATGGCGATCTTCCCATCGCCGTGCGCGTTCATAAGTTGGCCGTCCGGCGCGCGACAAAACGCATTCACAAACGCCATCACAAGATCGTCACCGTGATGACCGAGGAGATCCCGGGCCTGCCCGCGGCGCGCCATCGCGGCGGCGGCTATGAAGATATGGACGCGCCCGATCCGCCGCTGGTCTCCGACGCGGCGCGCGCCGTGCAGGAACAGGTCAATTCCGACATCCATGCCGATGAGCCCGATTTGGCTTACGCCGTGCTGCAATCGCTGATCGCCGGGAACACCGCGCCGGCCATCGACATCGCGCGACTGTCGCAGCGCGTCAGCGCCTCGTATCTCGCCGAAGGCATGGACGACAAAGCCTATGACCTTGCCAATGGCGCCGCGCAAACGGGACGCGTCGCCGCGCCGATGCTCGACTGGTCGGCGGGACTTGCGGCGTTCCGGCTTGGAAAATTCGACGACGCGGCGAAGCATTTCGAAACGCTGGCGCAAGTCGGCTATATGCCGAACTGGACGCGCAGCGCCGCCGCCTTTTGGGCCGCCCGTTCGCATATGCGCGCCGGCGACCCCGGCCCGGTCGTGGGCCTGCTCACCTTTGCCGCGCGCGACGAGCCGACCTTCTACGGTCTTCTCGCCGAACAGATGCTGGGCGAAGATCCGCAAATGGGCTTCGCCGATCCGGTGTTGCTGCCCGCCGATTTCGACAAGATCGTGGCGCGCGACGCGGCGCACCGCGCGGTGGCGCTGTGGCAGATCGGCGAGAAGGGCTACGACAACTTCGTCAATGCGGAATTGAACCGCGCCTTCGGAGATTCCGCCGACCTCAAGCTCGATGCTGCGTTTGCTGCGCTGGGCCGCCGCCTCAACGTCCCCAACATCGAGCTGCGCGCCAGCGAGACCAGCGCGTCGCGCGGCGTGCTGCTGACCGGTCTGTTTCCCATTCCGCAATACAAGCCGCTGGGCGATTACACCATCGATCCCGCGCTGGTGCTCGCCTTCGTACGCATCGAGACTCGCTTTCAGGTAGATGCCGTCTCGCCAGCCGGTGCGAAAGGCCTGATGCAATTGATGCCCGCCACCGCCGCGCATATCGGCGGCAAGGGTGCGTCGGAAAAACTGTTCGATCCCGCCTATAATATGTCGCTCGGCCAGCGCTACATCGCGCAGCTGCTCGATAATTACGGCGGCAATCTGGTCAAGCTGTGCGCCGCCTATAATGCCGGTCCGGGGAAAGTCTCGGCGTGGACCGCCGCGCGCGACGGCAAGGAAGACGATCCCTTGATGTTCATCGAAAGCATGCGCGCGCCCGAGACGCGCAGCTATGTCAAACGGCTGCTGACCTATTATTGGATGTATCACCGGCGAAATGACAACGCCGCGCCCAGCCTGGACGAAGCCGCACGCGGCCAGTGGCCCGTCTATCATGCGCCACGGCAGTCCGCGCCACCTCCGCCGCCTGCCGCCACGGACGAGGACGATGACAATGACGACGACAGCCCGCCCCCTCCATCGTCTTGACGAAACGATTGCCTTCGTCCCCGTACGTATTGCGGTGATGACCGTATCGGATACGCGCGACGCCGCGAACGACACGTCGGGCGACACGCTCGCCGCGCGCATCGCCGAGGCGGGGCATGTTCTCGCCGCGCGCGCCATTATTCCCGACGACCAGGCGCGCATTACCGCGCAGCTTCGCGACTGGATCGATAGCGGCGAGATCGATGTGGTGATTTCCACCGGCGGCACGGGCCTCACCGGGCGCGACGTGACGGTGGAAGCATTCCGCTCGGTGTTCGAAAAAGAGATCGACGGCTTCTCGGTTCTCTTCCATCAAATCTCGTTCGAGAAGATTGGAACCTCCACCATTCAATCGCGCGCCTGTGGCGGCGTGGCGAAGGGAACTTATCTCTTCGCCCTGCCCGGTTCGCCCGGCGCGGTGAAGGATGGCTGGGACGGAATTTTGAAATGGCAGCTCGACAGCCGCCACAAGCCCTGCAACTTCGTGCAGATCATGCCGAGATTGCAGCGAGAAATAACTACCCCAGCCGCGCCAGCACCGCGTTGGGGAAGCGCAGCGCATGCAGCGCGGTCAGCGCCAAGTTGCGCCAGGCGCGCGGCCGCCTCTCGGCCTTGTTGACGGCGCGGGCGCGCAGCATCACCAGCCGGCGCGCACCGATGCGGCGCACCAGATCGACATCTTCCATCGCCACGTCGCGATGGCCGCCGAGCTTGTTGTACATCCGCTTTGGGATCAGCAACCCTTGGTCGCCATAAGGCAATTTGAACAACCAGCAGCGCAGCGCGACCATGGTTTCGGTGCGCCGCGAAGCGGCCTCGAAATCGTCCAGCCCGAAGCGGAACGCGGCGGCGCGCGGCCTATCCAGCGTGGCGCGCTCCATGAACGCCTCGGCCTCGACATCCCAGCCGGGATCCAGCGCCGTCTCGGGATTGAGAAATAAAATCCATTCCGCCCGCGCCACCTTGGCTCCGGCGGCGAGCTGATCGGCGCGCGCCTTGCCCGATTGCACCACCCTGGCGCCGGCGGCGTCCGCGATCATCAGCGTATCGTCGCTGGAACCGCGATCGGCGACGATCACTTCGCGCACCACGGCATGCACGGTCGCCCCAATCAGGCTGTCAAAACAGCGTGTTAGGGATTCCTGGTCATTGTGGGTCGGGATCACGACACTGATCATCCGCGCAATATGAACGAATCAATCGCGCCGCGACATTATTTTTCTGTCGCAGAGTTTATCGGGACAGTTTGTTGTGCGGACATTGTTCCTAATAGCTCCGCAAAAAACAGTCCATTGCGAGCTTTTCTCAACGCGTCGTAGGCATTTTTTAAGCCCCGGATCGCATAGTCGAATTCACTCATCGTGGGATGAGGTTTGCGGGATGTCGGGTCAATGGATCGTTCGGTGCGCAGTCTGGTCGGGTTATCCGGCGCATCGTCGAGCCGTGTGCTGAATCTGGGGGCCATCGCCTTCGCGCAGGCCGAGAATCCGGGCCACCGCGCCGCGCCATTTTTCCAATGCCCCATCCTGAACGCCTCCATCATCCTGAAGCATCGCTTGCGCTCGGACGAGATGGATTTGTTCATGCCCAAGCGCACCATCGCCACCAAGGTCATTATTCCCTTCGAGAAGACCGATCTGCGCGCCGGCGGGCGCTCCTTGTTCGTCGGTCAGCGCGGCTATGAGAGCATGCTGCGCGAGGCCGGCAATTACGGCGAGAAGCTGGACATCAAACGCGACATGGAAGTGCTGAGGCTGATCGATGCGGTTCCCTCGCTCGATCCATTTTTGCTGCGCGAGCATCTGCACAGCCATGAGATCATGCCCGACCCTTGTTACTTCTCGATCTCGAACGCCGACCAGCAGCGCATGTTCGATTATGCCGCGACCGAGGTGCGCCAGCTCACCGCCCTCGCCCTCAGTCACAAATCCACGACGCGCGACGCCTCCACCGACAAGATCGTTGCGGCGCTGCTGTCGAACGAAGTAACCGAGCGGCTTGAGCCGTTGCGCATGACGCTTCAATTAAACGCCGAAGAGTTCGTCGAGGGCATTTTCAGCTGGCGCGGCTTTATCTATTACAAATGGAGCCTGGAGCAGTTCTGGCCCGACACGATCAAGATTCTGCGCGACATCAATACCATCCGGCCGCTGGGCAAGGCCGACACCGAACAATCCGCCTACCTGGCCTCCGCCCGCCACGCCATCATCGTCGGCGTCAAAAACCATAGCGACGCCGTGCGCCGCCTGATCGCGATTTACGACCGCGCTTATTCGCAGCTCGTCGACAAGCAGGATCCCAAAACCTTCCGCGAGTTTCTGCTCAATGCGCCGTCGCTGTTCCTGGAAATGGGCGAGAAGATCGGCGCGATGTCCCACATCACCAGCTTCTGGCAATACCGCTTCCCCGCCGGGCAGCAAAGATTCGTAGACCCCGAGGAATTGTCTATGATCTTCCAGGATTTCACGCAAAGCTTCGGCGTAGAGGTCAAGCTGGCGGCTTAGGTGTGGCTGGACCGCCGAAAAACTTGTTAATGTTTGGCTTTGCCGCAACGATCCAGCAGACAGTCCATCGCGCATTCTATCCACAGATGCGGAATCGCTGTAGGTTATCGCCAACTGCATATGGCATTTTTGTCATACGCAGATGGGTGGCGGCAGTGAAGCCACACCCTGATCGGCAAGAGGCCGTGACATGGCAATACCATCGCTCGCAGATTTTCTGCGCTGGATGCAGGGACGCGACGAGAAAAAGAAGTCGGTCTTTGCCAGCGAGCGCGAGGCTTATGAGTTTGTCCAGAAGGTCTACAAGGATACCGGCGGTGTTTCGCCGGAGTTGAAACGCGCCTATCAGTTTTATCTT
Source organism: uncultured Alphaproteobacteria bacterium (assembly GCA_963849895.1). Lineage (GTDB taxonomy): Bacteria > Pseudomonadota > Alphaproteobacteria > Micropepsales > Micropepsaceae > Rhizomicrobium. Next base: position 198,645 of record CAWKIU010000002.1, on the reverse strand, counting down.
CGAAATTTCCACGACGATTGTCCGCCGGGTGTTGGACCTAGCGCGAGTTAAATTCGCGCCGCTTCCCGGTGCGGAGGCGCTCGCAGGATTTTCGTGCGGCGAAGACCAAATTGATGAATGGGCTGCCTCTTGCTGGCGATTGGAAAAACAACATCGTGCGCGAACATTTTGCGTCATGTACGCGGATGATCCAAAGGCGATTGCATTTTACTCTCTGTCAATGACAGGGGTGAGCGCAAAAGGGTTTGACGGCGAACATTCCGAGCACTTCGCGCGTATCGGATTTATCCCGTTCATTTACATCGATTTTCTTGCCGTTCAAACGCAGCATCAGGGGCAACAAATTGGCACAGGCCTGATGGTCAACGCACTAAGGCGTTGCACCTTTATAGCCAGCAATGTTGCTATCTATGGAGTTGCCCTGAATTCGCTAAACGACAGAACCACGGCATTCTATCGAGGTCTTCATTTTGGCGAAAAAAGCGCAAAGGGGATGCAGCACCCGCTGATGGTTCTACCAGTATGGACGTTGCTCGATGCGGCAACGATCACGGCTTAGCGAAGATCGCACAGCTTTATGCGCGCTACCCACCCCAGTTCGTCACGGCGGGGCTCGGACACAATCGTCGCAAACAATTCAATTTCGTGTCATGGCCCATAAATGCGGGCCACCCGGGTGACGCAGACAAACCCCGTCAGAACTGTGTTTGACCCAACTGGATGGCCCGCTTTTGCGGGCCATGACAATTGGGGTTGGATGTTGAAATCCATGCGGAATCGTTGGCAGTTTCCACAAAGTTTCCGCCAAATATCTCCCGCTATACGTCGCGGAATTTCAATTCCGGTATAGCAACCGAATGAATGCCGATATTTTCGGCGCAGCATTTAATGGGTTTTAGCTCTCTTCTGTGGGGCAACTTCCTTGCCGTCTATTATGGTTTTTCCGTAATGTGCGGAGGCGTAATCATCCATATCTATCGCCGTCCCCAGCCCATAAAGTTGGGTGTCATCGAAGATGGCTTTGGAATTTCCTCGCATAACAATGCCCTTACTGTTGTTATCCGGCACATCTCCAGGGCCGATTATAGTTGTATGAAGAAACAAGGGATCTAGAAATTCTTCCATACTTTTCGCAGTGACGCGCCACGAAACGCCTTTTTTCTTAAGCCCATTATTGAAAAACTCAATTGCTTCCGGTGTCTGATACATACCGGGATTGCGATAATTTTTCGTCGCTTTGTATTCATCAATTATCGGGTAAAGAATTTTCTCTCTCTGAAGTAGCAATTTAGTTGCAGGCAAAAGTGTTTGTTCCGGGGGAGGTGTTTGATTTACTGGACCATTGTAGATGTTGGTCGTTATTGGACCGCTGTTTGACCCCACCGCTGGACTCCCAGGCCCCTGGCTTGTCACGGGCGACGCAACTTGTTGGGGCGCCACCGGAGGTTTGGTCTTGTCAGCCCCCGCCATTGCAGCACTCCATATCGCGCCACCGCAAAACAGTAGAAGTCCGACAACCATAAGCACCATTGGCATGGCTGATTTCCTTGTTTTCATCGGTGGAAGATATGCAGCTATGTCCGGGGCAAATGCCCAAACTGCGATCATGAGCGCCGCGCCAATCCCGATAGGGACTAGGCCAGAAAGATCGAGATAATGCAGACCGCCATCTACTATGACAGTAACGGCAACGCCGCCCATGCCTTGCTTATGTCGGCGGCGTAAATCGTCCTGGGGCATTTCCTGCTTCCTTCCAATGGTCCAATAGGACCACGCTCCAGCGGAGACTGGGGCAGCACCAATATCACTATCAAGCACAGCACAATTGGGCGATATTATACTTGACATCCCCACCCGCAACCATTAGATATATTGGACAAGGAGTTAGCCCATGTCCAAGTCCATCTTTTCCGCCCCCCAGTTCAACGACGAAGCCGCCGCCTACGCCTTTGTGGAGGCCCATTTGTGGGCCGATGGCCGGGTTTGCCCGCATTGTGGCGTTGTGGATCGCTCGGGGCCGCTCAAGGGCAAGAGCAACCGGGTAGGGCTCTACAAGTGCTACGCCTGCCGCAAGCCCTTTACCGTCAAGGTGGGGACCATCTTCGAGGCCAGCCATATCGCCATGCGCGACTGGCTGACCGCGATGCACCTGATTTGCTCCTCCAAGAAGGGCATTTCGTCTAACCAGCTTTCCCGGACCTTGGGCATCACCCTTAAGTCGGCTTGGTTCATGTCTCACCGCATTCGTGAGGCGTTCAAGCCTGCCGGTCGCCAAGCGCCGTTCGGCGGCGAGGGCGGCTTTGTCGAAGTCGATGAGACCTACATCGGTCGCAAGAAGGATCATGTCGCCAAGAGCGGTGGCGGCCACAAGCACGCCGTTGTGGCGCTGGTCGAGCGCGGTGGCCGTATGCGCTCGCTCTACATGCCCGTGGTTCGCCAGCGTGATGTGCAAGACGTTGTGGAGCATCACATTTCGCCCAAGGCGCATCTGCGCACTGACGAGTCGGCGCTCTATTTCGGAATTGAGAACTGGGTTGCCAGCCACGCGACCGTGAACCATAGCGCCGATGAATACGTTCGCGGCGATGCCTCCACCAATACCATTGAAGGTGCGTTCGGCCTGTTCAAGCGCGGCATGATCGGGACCTATCAGCACTGCGGTGTGCAGCATCTGCAACGCTATCTGAACGAATTCGACTTCCGCTATTCCAATCGTTCCAAACTGGGGACTGGTGACGAAGCGCGTGCTGTGAAGGCGCTCAAAGGCGCCGCTGGCAAGCGTCTCACCTACCGAACGACTCGTGGGCACCAAGCCGGAGCGTGATTTCCGCAAGGGGCGCGAGGTTCTAAGGCTCATTCTCGCATTACTGGACGGGAAGACCGGATGACTCCGGCCTTCCCGCCCAGCTATCCTAGGAATTGCGACAAACCTAGGAGCTAACCTATGATTACCGACGCACCCGAACCGGCCAATCCTCATGCGGTTGGCAATGTGGGAGCCATGCTCGCTACTCACTTGATGGCCTTTCTTTTACGCAAGGGCGTACTGAAACCGCAGGACGTTCAGGGGATATTCCAAGAAACCCATGCGCGATATACGAGCATCCCGGCGGGACCAATTCCGACAACTGAGTGGGAGAGACAGACGAGCGCATTATTGGCGCTTCTTCAGCAGGACGTTCTGAAGTTCGGTTCTGAATAATTGCCTTTATGGACATGACCCAACCCCGAGTGTTAGCAGATGACAATTCCTGACCCTGACGCCCTTTGGAACCGCATAGATCGCCTTGAACGCAGGGTGGATTTCCTTATTGGCCTCATGCCGCCAATCGCCGCCTTCGCGGCGGCTTGGGTCACTTATCAGATATTGACGCGCGCTTTGGCCCAGGGGGCTAACGAGGCATATGCCTTGGGGCTGTTTGTTTTTGCCGGGCTGTGGTTTTGGCTTTTCTTGAAGCTGGGCAAAATGAGGTAAGCGCCGTATCATGCGAGCCATGCCAGCCAAGAAAACAGTTCTGACTGACGCCGAACGCGCCAAGCGCATACGGGAAACCGCGAAGGCCGTAGAGACTTCGGATGATCCGAAGGATTTTGAGGCAGCGTTCAAGAAGGTTGTCCCTTCGAAGCCTCTGCCGCGCGGGCCATAGTCTCCATCATGTGTTTGATGAGCGGCTCGCGGGTCGCAGCTATCTCACGCAGGATTTCCGGCTCAATATGCGCCATCGAATGATGGTGAGTTAGCAGGCTCGCCAAGTCCTTGCGACGTGGGCGCGATTCGCGCGCATTCTTGCGGTCTTTCAGCCATTGCCACGCAAGCAAATCGGCTGCCTGCACAATGGGATTACCCACTTTCGGAACAAAGGCATGGCCTGCATAACGGTAGTCGTCTAGGAATCGCGGTTCTCGAAAAAGGCGCCGCATAATCTCGTTGGCGTCGACCCGGCTTTCATGGCCAGTCTCAAAAAAGTAGGCGACACGCCCAACATTGGCACGATTTGCAGCAATCCACTTGGTAACGCCTTGCAAAATTACATGCGAAACTACGACATATGGGTCCGGGTAAAACGGGTGGCCAACTAAGATATCCTCGTAGTCTTTTGCAGAAATGGTGGCAGCAACGCCCTGAATAGTCCGCCGCTTAATGATGGCAATTAGTTGGGAGACGACCTGGATTCGGTGTGCTTTGGATATTCCTGCGAACACCCCATTTCCGGGGTCTGGAGCACAATCCGCCATGTGAAAATACGGCAGCGGATGTTCTAAGTGCCTCCAGTTCAAAACTTCGTTCCACTCCCGCTCCAATTCGCGGGCTTGGGATTTCTCCATGATGTAGCCAGCCACACAGATAACAGGCGAGCCTGCGTGAGTGCCGCTTTCGTCAAAGGCGCATTCAAAGTCGAACACGACTAGCCAGCCTCCAGACCGCAGCATTATATCTGCAATCCAAGCCGCCGATGATTCAGCGGGGGTCATAGACTACCCCCTGTACCTGGGAACGCGAAGTATAATATCGCCCACAATTGTCCCGGTCATATTTGTACTTGCTTTGTTCTGTATCCGTCCCTATATTCCTCCCCATGATGACCACGGTCCTAAATCGAACCGCCGATCCCCGCCTTTTGCGCGGGCGGGGTGCTGTGTCCAACGCTGTGGGGCGCTATGAGCGCCATGCGCGGGTGGCCTTAGACGATGGCTGGAGCATCGGCCAGGAAAAGCCGCCCTTCCGCTTCTCCGCCCGGCCGTGCGACCGATGAATATGACGATGGCTGGCGCGAAGGCGATGACGCGCCACCTCCCCTGCGGACCGAGGTCATTATCGACGCCACGCGCACCATCATCACGCGCAATCAATCGCCCGATATTTCCTTCGACCGCTCGATCAATCCCTATCGCGGCTGCGAGCATGGCTGCATCTATTGCTTCGCGCGGCCGACCCACGCCTATCTCGGCATGTCGCCGGGCGCGGATTTCGAATCCCGCTTGTTCGCCAAGCCGAACGCGGCGGAGCTTCTGGCCAAGGAGCTTTCCGCCCCCGGCTATGTGCCGCGCACCATCGCCATGGGCACCAACACCGATCCCTATCAGCCCATCGAGAAGAAGCTGCGCATCACCCGCGCGATCCTGGAAGTGCTGCGCGATTTCAAACATCCTGTCGGCATCGTCACCAAATCGCCGCTGATCCTGCGCGACGCGGACATATTGGGCGAAATGGCGGATATGGGGCTGGCGCGCGTGGCGCTGTCGGTCACCACGCTCGACCGCAAGCTGGCGCGCGCCATGGAGCCGCGCGCCGGAACGCCCGCCCGGCGGCTGGAAACCATCAAGTCGCTGAGCGCGGACGGTATTCCAACCCATGTCATGTTCGCGCCGGTAATCCCCGCCCTCAATGACGAGGAGATGGAGAAGGTGCTGACCGCGGCGCGCGAGGCGGGCGCCCGCTCGGCCGGCTATGTGCTGCTGCGCCTGCCGCTGGAGATCAAAGACCTGTTCCGCGAATGGCTGGAGGCCAACCGGCCCGATGCCGCCCGCCATGTCATGTCGCTGATCCGCCAGATGCGCGCGGGCAAGGATTACGACGCCCAGTGGCAAACCCGCATGCGCGGCACCGGCCCCTATGCCGAAATGATCGCGCGGCGCTTCCACATGGCGGTCAAACGCCTGGACATGAACAAGGACGTCGAAGCCGCTGCGGACCGACCTCTTCAAGCCCCCCGCCCGCGCTGGCGACCAGCTGGCGTTGTTCTGATGCGGCCCGAACTCCCCCACTTCGTCATGGCCGGGCTTGACCCGGCCATCAGGAACGAAGACGAATGAAGAGAAAGACTTAGTAAAAACAAAGCGATACGACAAAAAGAGGGCATTCGATTTCGACTTTTGCGTTTATTCGTTGGGGGCTGCATCCAAACCGCCCTCTCCCGGCATCTTATGGATGAAGACAGCGCCTAAAGAGGTTCGACATGCGCTCAAGCGACGGCCGCCAGAACAGAAACCGATCCGACATCGTGCAGATTCTTGGCGGCCTGCTGCTTGCCGTCTGCCTGTTCCAGGCCGACCGCGCGCTTTCGGCTGGCCCCGAGGCTCGCCTTCTCCAACACGGTCTTGAACCGGCAGACGCTGACATTCAGCGCGCATATGGTCCGCCTTGAGGTCGATCATCTGGTCGATATTGTGAGCCGCGTGATTGGCGTCACCGCCAAGAAAATTGATTTGCGCGATGTGCATCCAAACCTCACCCTGGTTGCATCAAACGGCTGAGACATAAGTCAACAGGAGTTCGATATGTGGGCAGACGGCGGATGGGTAAATTCATCCCTGATTTTCTGGGGGGCGATCGTGGTGATCGTCGTGGCGAGCGGTTTCTTCCGGCACCGCACGCGCGTCGCGAAGTACAAGATGATGGAGACGCTGGCGGAGAAGGGCCAAACCCTCTCCCCCGAACTGCTGTCCAGCCTGAGCAATGGACGCGACCGCGATTACCGTCAAGGCGGTGCCATTCAGTCCGGCATCTTTCTGATGTGCATCGGTATCGCGCTGGCGATTTTCTTCTGGGCGCTCGGCGGCGGTGGAAACTTCTTCCAAGGCGAGCATGTTCCCAATTGGCTGCCGGTCATTGGAATCTTTCCATTCATGATCGGCTTGTCGCGCTTCATCAGCGGTTTGACATACACGCGTCCGCCGAAATGAGGGTTTATAATGGGCGCAAATGAGCGGAAGCGATTTTTTGGAGCGCGAAGCCGTGGCGGGAGATGCCGCGGCCTTCGGCGTTCTTGTGCGCCGGCATCAATCCAAGCTGCGCGGCTTCCTCTTGCGCATGACGCGCGGCAATCACGCGCTGGCCGACGATCTGGCGCAGGAGACGTTCCTGGAAGCCTTCCGCAAGATCGCGCAGTTCGGCACCGGATCGTTTTTCGGCTGGCTCTGCGCCATCGCCTATTCGCGCTATCTGATGGAGGCGCGCAAACGCAAATTGGAAAGCCTGGACGAGACGGACGACATCGCGGCGGATCTGCCCGAGCCGCAGATCTCCAGCGCCGCCAAGCTCGATCTGGAAAAGGCGATGGCCCGGCTTGCGCCCGCGCAGCGCGCTGCGCTCACCATGTGTTTCGCGCTGGGCTTTTCGCACGAGGAAGCCGCAGCGGCGCTCGATATGCCGCTCGGCACGCTGAAATCCCATGTTAACCGCGGGCGCGAGAAGATGATGGGGATGTTGGAGTCTTGGCGTAGGGTGTCACCATGAACGAGCAACTCGACGATCTGCTCAGCGAGCCGTTGGCATCGGTTGCCGATGACGGATTCTCGGCGCGCGTGATGGGCGGCGTTCGCGCCATGACGCGCCGCCGGATGCTCGCCAATGTCGCGGTCGTTACGGTCTGCGCCGTGCTGGCCTTGCTGATCCTGCCCTGGCGGATGGTCGGCTTCGATCTCGGTTTCATCGTTCCACAAATTTTTGGCTCCGCGGCCGTCAGCCTTGCCGTCGGCGCCGTCATTCTCACACTGTCGCTCGAAGGGTATTTCTCACGGCAGTAAATGGCGCGCTATAAACGGGCTATGCCTGATTACGTCTTCGAGTCGCGCATTATGGGATTGGTTGCCGGTGTCGACGAAGCCGGGCGCGGTCCGTTGGCGGGGCCGGTTGTTGCCGCCGCGGTGATTTTCGAGCGAAAGCGCATTCCAAAAGGCCTCGACGATTCAAAAAAACTAACCGCGCGGGCCCGCGAAGACGCCTTCGCAAAAATCTGCGACATGGCGATTTCGTTTGGTGTCGGTGAAGCCAGCGTCGATGAAATCGATCTGGTGAACATCCGCCAAGCGACGCATCTGGCGATGGCTCGCGCCGTGCGCGCGCTGTCTCCCGCGCCCACGTTCGCCTTGGTCGATGGCAATGACGCGCCCGCTTTGCCCTGTCCGTGCCAAACCATCGTCGGCGGCGACGGGCGCTCGCTCTCCATCGCCGCGGCCTCGATCATCGCCAAGGTCACCCGCGACCGGATGATGCTGGCGCTGCACGAATTGCACCCGTTCTACGGCTGGGCCACCAACAAGGGTTACGGCACCGAGGAACACCTTTCTGCACTCAAACGGCACGGCGCGACCCTTCATCACCGCCGCAGCTTCGCACCTATCCACAACATGTTGTGTGGTGTGAATCCTGTGGACTCAAGTGCAAGTCTTTGATTCATAAAACTCTTGACCTGTGGACTCCAGCAAATCACTGTGCCCGCTCACTGTGGATAAAGCGGGCGGGACATGGCGCATCTGAAACTGGAAGACGCGATCGATCGTGTGGTCGAGGGCGATTGTGTGGAACGCATGCGGGCGCTGCCCGACGGCTGCGCGGACCTCGTCTTCGCCGATCCGCCTTACAACCTTCAGCTCAAGGGCGATCTGCATCGGCCGGACAATTCCAAGGTCGGCGCCGTCAACGACAATTGGGACAAGTTCTCCAGCTTCGCCGAATATGACCGCTTCACCCGCGACTGGCTCACCGAGGCCCAGCGCGTGCTGAAGGATACCGGCGCGCTGTGGGTGATCGGCTCCTATCACAACATCTTCCGCGTCGGCGCGATCCTGCAGGATCTGGGCTTCTGGGTGCTCAACGATGTCGTCTGGCGCAAGACCAATCCGATGCCGAATTTTCGCGGCCGCCGCTTTACCAACGCGCATGAAACGCTGATCTGGGCCGCCAAGAGCGCCAATCAGAAGACCTACACCTTCAATTACGAAGCCATGAAGGCGATGAACGACGAAGTGCAGATGCGCTCGGATTGGACCTTGCCGATCTGCTCCGGCGGCGAGCGGCTGAAAGGCGAAGACGGCCAGAAGGCGCACTCAACACAGAAGCCGGAAAGCCTGCTGCATCGCGTGATCCTATCCTCGACCAAACCGGGCGATGTGGTGCTCGATCCCTTTTTTGGCTCGGGCACGACGGGCGCGGTGGCGCGGCGTCTCGGGCGGCACTTCATTGGCATTGAGCGCGATAAGGAATACGCCAGGATTGCGCGCTCGCGCATCGCCGACATCGAACCCGCCGACCGCGAGTCCATCGAGGTCACCAAATCCAAACGCTCCGAACCGCGCATTCCTTTTGGCTGGGTGGTGGAGCGCGGTCTGTTGCCGCCCGGAACCGTTCTGCAGGGCCAGCAAAAACGCCATCGCGCCAAGGTGCGCGCGGACGGCACGCTGGTCTGCGCCGATGCCACCGGCTCAATCCATCAGATCGGCGCTCATGTGCAAGGCCTTGACGCCTGCAACGGATGGACGTTTTGGCAATATCAAGCGGCCAATGGCGCGCTGATCTCGATCGACGTCCTGCGTCAGCGCTTGCGGGCCGATTTGGCCTGACGAGAACCGTCATCGCCTATTGCGTGCGCGATGATCTTGCGCATGACGGTTGGCAGCGCTGCATTTGCGAGATCAGTTACCCATTTGCCCTCGGCTTTTGGCCGCTTCGCAACTTGCGCAACCCACACTTCGATCTCCAATTCGAAATGGGTGAAGCCGTGCCGCACGACACCGGGCAGCTTTTTCCAGGCGGCACAGAACGGCGCCTGCGCCCGCGCTTCCTCCGTTGAAGGAAATTTTTCGCCCCACGGCCCCTGCGGCGGCTGAAGCATCCCGCCCAGCAAACCTTTCTCCGGTCGCTTGACCAGCAGCACCGCGCCTTTGGCGTCGAACGCCACGAATGCCGCCCCGCGCCGCAGCGGCCGCGCCTGTTTGGGCGTTTTCACCGGCAGGCTCTCGGCGATGCCGCGCTTGCGTCCCTTGCAATCGTCCGCAAGCGGACAATTGCCGCAAGCCGGACGTTTGACGGTGCAGATGCCCGCGCCGAGGTCCATTAGCGCTTGGGCGAAATCCCCAGGCCGCTCCTGCGGCACCAGCGTTTTGCCGAGCGCCAGCAGTTTGGTCTTCGCGCCCGGCAGCGGCTCCGTCACGGCAAACAGCCGCGCGACAACCCGCTCCGCATTGGCGTCCATCGCTGCTTCGCGCGCGTTGAAGGCGATGGCCGCAATCGCGCCGGACGTGTAGGCGCCAATACCCGGCAATTTGCGCAATTCGTCTGCGGTGTTCGGAAACCGCCCGCCCAATTCCCTGGCGACCACCTTGGCCGCGGCATGCAGATTGCGCGCCCGGGCGTAGTAACCAAGCCCGGCCCAGGCGGCGAGCACTTCGTCCTGCGGCGCCTTCGCCAGCGCCTTTACATTCGGCCAACGCGCGATGAATTTTCGGTAATAGGCGGCGACGGCCTGTACCGTCGTCTGCTGCAGCATGATCTCCGATAACCATACGAGGTAAGGATCAGCAACTTTTCCGGGCAAGGCGCGCCAGGGCAAGGCACGCCGGTGGATATCGTACCAGTCCAGCAAGAGCTGTGAGCGAATGGGCTTGCTGCTTTGCTTGGGGCGCGCTGTGCCATACATAGTCACACCATGACCCGAACTGCCAAAGACGAACAACCGCCGCGCAGGCGAAACTGGGTATCCGCCCTGGCGCCAGACGCCACGACGGCCGCCCAGACGGCCTTTGTGCGCGCCGGTTTCGCCGATCCGACGCTTGTCCTGCGCTGGGCGGAGATTGCGGGTCCCGAAACCGCCCGCTTGGCCGTCCCGGTGCGCTTTGCCGAAGGCCCTAGCGGGGGCGTCCTGACCTTGAAGGCAGAACCGGGCGCCGCCCTGTTCCTGCAGCACGAAACCCGTCCGCTCTGCGAGCGCATCAACGCCTATCTGGGAAGACCCGTGGTTGCCAGGCTGCGATTTGTCCAAGGGCGGCTTGTGCCTCGTCCCGCGCCGCCGCCGCACCGGCCCCCGCCGCGGGAGGTATCTCCCGCCGACCCAGTGCAAAAATATCAAGGCCCGCAAGGGCTTCGCGATGCTCTGCTGAACCTTGCCCGGGTGCGGCGGAGTCAGACTAATATAGCCGACTGATCCGAATCGATTGCCAGATGTGGAGATGAACATGGCCCTGAGGGACCAGCTGAATGATGCGCTCAGCGCGACGCCCGCGGACAACACTCGCCGTTTGGCGACCTTGCGCGAAGTATTGGCTGCCGTCGATGCGCGCGAAGGCGCGAACGACAGTGAAATCCAGGCGATCATCACCCGCGTGATCTCGGAGCGCGAGCCGCGAGCGGCGACGTTCGGCACGGCCGGTCAAAGCGAACTCGCCAAGGCCGAGCGCGACGAAATCGGATTTCTGCGCACCTTCCTGCGCGCCCCAGCCCCGGCGCCCGCGCCAAAGGCGGCAAAGACGGTCGCGGCTGCGCCCGACGGCAAATCCGCGCCGCTCGTTTCGCGCACGCAGCTCATCATCGCGGCGGTTGCGGTCGTGGCTCTGCTGGCCGGCGGATTGTTCTACTACTTTGTTATGGCGCCGGGTTCGAGCGACGACATGCTCCTCGCAAACGGTAACCAGCCCTCTGTGTCGCTGCATAAGGACGACCGGACCATGGGAAATCCCAAGGCACCGATCACCATGCTGGAATATGCCGCCCCGGCCTGCCCGCACTGCGCGCATTTCTTCGAGACCGTGTTCCCGCAGGTCAAGAAGGAATATATCGATACCGGCAAGGTCTTCTACATATTCCGGGTTTACCCGATCAACCCCGCGGACGGCGCTGCCGAGGCGATCGCACGCTGTTTGCCTGCGGATAACTATTTCCAATTCATTGACCTCCTGTTCCGGAATCAGAAAGTGTGGGATCCGGAAAATGGCATTACGGACGTGCGCGGCGGGTTGATCCAGATGGCTCGCATCGCGGGAATGGGTGTCGACAAAGTCGATCAGTGCATTTCGGACAAGGACGAACAGGACCGCATCAATGCCGTCGCCCAGGACGGACTGACGAGATACAACATCGATGGCGTGCCGACCTTCATCATCAACGGCGCCATTGTGCAGGCCCCCGATGCGACGTACCCGCAATTGAAAGCCCGATTTGATTCCCTGCTGTCCAAGAAATAACGGGCAGCGCAGCAGCGTAAGGACGGCGAGTATCCGTGAAGTTTAACAGGCTGAGACTATCCGGTTTTAAGTCGTTCGTGGAACCGACCGAGCTCTTCATCGAGCCGGGCCTGACGGCGATCGTCGGCCCGAACGGCTGCGGCAAATCCAACCTGTTCGATGCGTTGCGCTGGGTGATGGGCGAAGCGCGTCCAACCTCTCTGCGCGGTTCGGAGATGGACGACGTCATCTTCGCGGGCTCCTCGGCGCGGCCGGCGCGCAATATGGCCGAAGTGACGCTCGCCATCGACAATTCCGACCGCTCCGCCAATCCGCCCTTCAACGAATACGAAACGATCGAAATTTCGCGCCGGATCGAGCGCGAAGCGGGCTCCGTCTACCGCATCAATGGACGCGATGTGCGTCAGCGCGATGTGCAGATATTCTTTGCCGATGCCTCGTCGGGCGCCGGCTCGGCGGCATTCGTGCGCCAGGGCATGATTGGTCAGCTCATCAGCCAGAAGCCGCTGGCACGCCGCGCCATCCTGGAAGAGGCCGCCGGAATTTCCGGGCTGCACCAGCGCCGCCACGAAGCGGAATTGCGCCTGCGCGCTGCCGAGGCAAACCTCTCCCGCCTTGACGACGTCATCAAGGAAGTCGAAGGCCAATTGCAGAGTCTGAAGCGCCAGGCGCGTCAGGCCTCGCGCTATCGCAACTTGTCCGGCCACATCCGCCGCGCCGAGGCGTTGGCGCATTATCTGCGCTGGACCGTGGCCGAGCTGCGCGCCAAGGCCGCCGAAGAGGCGCTCGCCGCTGCCGCCCAAATCGTCGTGACCTGCACCGAACACGCGGCGCAAGCATCTACGGCGCAGGCCGATGCCGCTTCCGCCCTGCCCCCGCTGCGTCAGACCGAAGCGGAAAAAGCCGCCGCATTGCACCGGCTGGTGCTGGAACGCGAAGCCCTCGATGCCGAAGAAGCGCGCGCCCGCGAACTCGCGCAGTCGCTACGTCAGCGCATCGCACAGACCACGCAAGACCTCGAGCGCGAACGCATTTTGGACGGCGACGCCGAAACCGCCTTGGCCACGCTCGGCGCGGAAAGCAATGAGCTGGAAGCAGCCCAGGAACGCGCCGGCGAAGAGATTATCGAGGCCGACGAGCGTGCCGCCACGTTGAAGGCCGCGCTTGCCGAAGCCGAACAAACACTTGAGCGGTTGACGTCCGAACTTGCCGAACGCAACGCGCGCAAATCAAGCCAAGAGCGTTCGCGTGCGCTTGCCGCCGAACTTGCCGAAACCAGCGGCCAGCAACTGGTTGAGGCCGAGTCGCGGCTTGTCGCGGCTCTCGAGCTTGCAGCGGCGGCGCCGGATGTGCGCGCTGCCGAAAGCGTGGCTGAAGAAGCGCGCCGCCTTGCCGAGACAGCGTCCGCCGCTGCGGCAGAGGCCCGTGCGCGCTTGGTGGAAGCCGAATTGGCCGAAACCGCCGCGCGCATGCCGCTCGAAGAATCCGAGCGCGAATGCCAGCGCCTTTCCGCCGAAGCAACCGCGCTCAGCGATCTTCTGTCGCCCGAAACGCAGAATTTGTGGCCGCCGTTGGTCGATGCCGTCACGGTTCAGCCGGGTTATGAAGCGGCCCTGGCCGCGGCATTGGGCGATGATCTTCAGGCGCCGCTCGATGAAGCGGCGCCGCATCATTGGCGCGATCTTGGGCCGTTCGACGAAACCGCGCCCCTTCCCGAGGGCGCCAAGCCGCTGGCTGACTTCGTTCAGGGTCCGTCCGCGCTTACCCGGCGGCTGACGATGACCGGCTTGGTCTTTCCCGATCAAGGCGCGGCCCTGCACAAGGACCTCAAGCCGGGACAGCGCCTCGTCTCGGCACGCGGCGATCTGTGGCGCTGGGACGGCTATCGCGCATCGGCCGATGTGCCGTCCGCGGCTGCGGTTCGTCTTGCCCAACGCAACAAGCTTGTCGCGCTGGAAGAGCGGATCGTTCTGGCCAAGGAAACGCGCGCCGCTTGCTTTGCCGAATATACTGCGGCGAAAACCGCCGCGGACGAAGCGCGCGAAGGCGTCCGCGAAGCCGAGCAACAAGAACGCCGCCACGACCACGCCATCATCGCCGCACAAGATGCCTCCGCCAAGGCGGCGCGCGCGGCGGCACAGCACGCTTCTCAACTCGCGACGCTCGAAGCGGAAATCCGCAGGCTGACCCAATCGCGCGATGCGGCGCTGGAGGCCGAGCGGCACGCTAGCGCCGCGCTTGCCGAACTTGGTGACGGCGCCGAACTTGCCCAAAATGTGTCGGACGTCCGCGAGCAGACCGCCGAAGCGCGCGCTGCCTCAAGCGATGCGCGCGCCAAACTGAATAGCCTGAGGCGCGACGGCGAAGCGCGTGCCAATAGGCTCGTAACAATTGCGAACGAAAACGCCCGCTGGCAAGAACGCCGCGCCGCCGCCGCAGAACATATCGCGGAGCTGGATCGGCGCTCGGTCGAACTCGGCGGAGAACTCGCCACGGCCGAAGCGTTGCCGCAGGCGGTCGCCGAAAAGCGCGGCGTGCTGCTGGACACCATCGGCGCGGCAGAAATCGCCCGCAGCCAAGCGGGTGACGAGCGAGCCGCCGCGGAGGCCTGTCTTGCCGAAGCGGACAAGATCGCCAAAGCGGCCGATCACGCCCTGTCGGCAGCCCGCGAGGAGCGCGCTCGCGAGGAGGCCCTGCTTGAGGGCGCCCAGGCACGGATCGCCGAACTACGCGACCGCATCCGCGACGAACTCGAAATCGCCCCGAACGAACTGGCCGAACGCGCCGAACTCAAGGACGGCGAAGAGCTTCCCCCGCTCGAAATGGCGGAAAAAAAGGTCGAAAAACTCAAGCAGGAGCGCGAGCAACTGGGCGGCGTCAATCTGCGCGCCGAAGAAGAAGCCGCCGAGCATGAGCAGCGCCTGACGACGTTTACCACCGACCGCGACGATTTGGTGGGCGCCATCGAACGGCTGCGGCGCGGCATTCAGAGCCTGAACCGCGAAGGGCGCGAGCGCCTCGTCGCCTCGTTCGAAAAGGTCAACACGAACTTCCAGACCTTGTTCGCCAAACTGTTCCAAGGCGGCGAAGCCAAACTCACCTTCACCGAATCGGACGATCCGCTGGAAGCCGGGCTGGAGATCTACGCTCGCCCGCCCGGCAAGCGGCTGCAGGCGCTTTCGCTGCTGTCCGGCGGCGAACAGGCGCTCACTGCCATGGCGCTGATCTTCGCCGTGTTCCTGGTGAATCCCGCGCCCGTCTGCGTGCTGGACGAAGTCGATGCCCCGCTCGACGACGCCAATGTCGAGCGTTTCTGCAATCTGTTGGACGAGATGACGCGCATCACCGAGACGCGATTCCTGGTCATTACCCACCACGCCTTGACCATGTCTCGGATGCACCGGTTGTTCGGCGTGACCATGGCCGAACGCGGGGTTAGCCAGCTGGTTTCGGTCACCTTGGCCGAGGCCGCGCGCGTTGCGGCGGAATAGATAGCGTCCATTTCGACGCGCCTCTGATTCGTGTTGTCGCTTCAAGGCGTTGCGTCAATTCGCGCATGCTTGACGCCTATTTGCCGTAACCCTATGGTCCGCGCGTTTTCGAACCGAACGTTCAACGGCGAACCAGGGAGCCGGTGGCATGCCTCCTCCCCAACCCGATGACCTGCAGCGTCTAGGCGAGCGGATCGACGAAGCCGAGAAGCGGCGCGTGCAGCCGGCGAAATCCGCGCCGACGGCGCTGAACATCGCATCCCGTTTCGGGGTCGAGATGTTTTCGGCGCTCCTGGTGGGCGGCGGCCTCGGCTGGTGCGTCGATTGGGCGTTCGATCATTGGTCGTCGTTCCATACGCGGCCGTGGGGAATGGTGGTGTTGTTTATTTTGGGCGCGGCGGCGGGCATCCGCAATGTTCTGCATGCCGCGAAAGAGTTGAACGCCGAAATGGCGTCGAAGAATTTGGAGAACTAACGCCGTGGCGCTGAACCCCATGGAACAGTTCGAGGTGAAGCCGATCGTGCCGCTGCACATCGGCCCCTGGGATGTTTCATTCACCAACCAGTCGCTGTTCATGTGTCTCGTCGTCGCGACGGTGGCGCTGTTCCTCGTGATCGCCATGTCGAAGCGGCGCTTGGTGCCGTCGCGTGCGCAATCCATGGCCGAGATGTCTTACGAATTCGTCGCGGGCATGATCCGCTCGACGACCGGCGACGACGGATTGGTGTTCTTTCCCTTCGTCTTCACGATCTTCATGTTCGTGCTGCTGAGCAATTTCCTGGGCCTGATCCCCGGCGCCTTCACCGTGACCAGTCAGATCATCGTCACCTTGGCGCTTGCGGGCTTGGTCATGCTGACGGTGGTCGTCACCGGCTTCATCGTGCACGGCATCGGCTTCCTCAAGCTGTTCGTGCCCAAGGCACCTTGGTATCTGCTGATCCTGCTCGTTCCCATCGAAGTCATTTCGTTCCTGACGCGGCTGGTCAGCCTCTCCGTCCGTCTGTTCGCCAACATGCTGGCGGGACACACCATGCTGGCGGTGTTCGCGAGCTTTGTGATCGCGCTGGGCGCTGCGGGCGGCATTCTGGCTTATCTGTCGTTCACGCCGATGTTCATGATTGTCTTCATCGGCGCGCTGGAAATGCTGGTGGCGTTCCTGCAAGCCTATGTCTTTGCGATCCTCACCTGCATCTATTTGAACGAAGCCCTGCATCTTCACGAACATCACTGAAAAATCCAAGGAGCTTTTCGCTATGGAACTTCAAGCAGCAAAAATGATCGGCGCGGGTCTTGCCTGCATCGCGCTCGCCGGCGCCGGCAACGGCATCGGCATCGTGTTCGGCAGCTATCTGCAGGGCGCATTGCGCAATCCGGGCGCCGCAGCCAGCCAGACCACCAACCTGCTGCTCGGCTTCGCGCTGTGCGAAGCGACCGGTCTGTACGGCCTGGTGATCGCGCTCATCATTCTGTTCACCTGATCGCGATATGGCACAGGCCACCACCACGGGGACTGCTGTTCCCGCCGAACACGGCGTCTTTCCGCCGTTCGCGACGGAGACGTATCCGAGTCAGATTTTCTGGCTCACGATCACCTTCGCCTTCTTGTTCGTGGTGCTGTGGCGCGTTGCCGGTCCGCGCATTGCCAGTGTGATCGGCGAGCGCAAGGCGCAGGTCGACGGCGATCTTTCCACCGCCGAAAAGCACCGCAGCGATGCCGCAGCGGCGGACGCCGCCTACCAGGCCGCGCTAGGGTCTGCCCGGGCCAAGGCTCAGGCGCAGGCGGAAGAAAACCGTAAACGCATCGACGAGGAAGTCGAAAAAGCCAAGGCCGAGGCCGAAAATATGGCGCACGAAGCCTCCGCTAAGGCGGAAGCCCAGATTGCCGCCGCCCGTGCCGAGGCTGCAATACATGTCACAAAAGCGGCGCAGGATGCGGCGGCGTCCATTGTCGCACGGCTCATTGGCGATAAGGTTTCGTCCGAGGAAGCCGCGGCGGCCGTTAAGGCCGGCGGAGCCTGACGATGGGGAGGGAGCGCCATGTCTGTATTTCGAATTGCCGCATGGTCGCTCGCAGCGGGCTGCGCAATCTACGTCGCGGTCATTGGGCGCAGTGAGGTTCCGGGGATTATGATGGCTCTTCTGCACAATCCTGAATTCTGGGTCGCCGTCGGCCTCCTCATTGTGTTTGGAATATTCGTGAAGGTGCGCGTGCCCGCGATGCTGGGCACCATGCTCGATGCGCGCGCCTCCGCCATCTCCAAGGAACTCGACGAGGCAAAGCGCCTTCGCGAGGAAGCCGCCGCGGTGCTGGCAAGTTATGTCGCGAAAGCGGCGCATGCCGAAAGCGAAGCCGCCCAGATCATCGCCGATGCAAAGGTCGAGGCCGAACGCTTCGCCAAGGAAACCCGGGCGCAGCTGCGCCTGCAGATCGACCGCCGCGCCCAGATGGCCCAGGACAAGATCGCTCAGGCCGAAGCCGCCGCGGTGACCGAGATTCGCGGGCTTGCTGCCGATGCCGCAACTGCCGCCGCCGAAAAGTTGATCGCCGCGCGCCTCGACGAAAAGCGCGCCGCCTCGCTGGTCGAAGCGAGCATCAAGGAACTGCCGGACAAGCTGAACTAGGCGGCCTTCGCCTCTTCCTCGACAATCCAGCGCTTCGCTATCTCCAGCTCGGCATTCGCATAGACATGCAGCGGATGATGGAACAGCGGCGCCATCAGACGCATCGCCTGCGCGATCCATTTTACATCCGTCACCACCGCGATGCGGCCCCAGCCTGTCCAATTACCGATCCCGAGCTTCGCATCTTCCCAGGCCGCGCCAGCGGTGTAGCCGGTGAAGCCTTCGCCCAGATGGAAGAACAAGCGCACTTTCTTGAATTTGCGCAGTTTCTCGCGCGCGGCGGGAACGAGAACCTTGCGGTAATCGTCTTCCGAGATTTCGCCGGAGCCCGAGATCGCGAGTACGTCGTCGGGAAAACCTGACATGATTTCGATCATGGGAACCTCTTGTTCGCGAAGATGCCCCCTTATCGGCAAGCCTGCGACCGATCCCAAACTCATGTCAAGCTTGACGCGAAATTCACTTCTTTTGCTTGTTCAGGAATGATCCGACGCGCGCACGAATTGCATCCAAATGCGTGAACAGGCTGACATGCTCGCCGCCTTCGATCGCCATGAACTGCGCCTGCGGAACGCCATTGGCGACGGCCAGCCCATGCGCGAACGGCACGATGCGATCCCCGGTGCCGTGAATCGCCAGAAGTGCCGTCGCGACATTCTCCAGCGGATAAGCGCTGGCCTGCTGCTCATAAGCGATGTCGTTGATGGTTCCCGGTATGCGCCGCGACAAACGGTCGAAGATGCTTGTTTGAAGCGCGATCATCAGCGGCCCGGCCTCAGGATGCTCTAGCGTGCGCTTGCACACATCGGCATCGGCGATGGACCGCCTGGACGACGCTTCGGGATCGGCCAACACCTTTCGCTGCATCATTGCTGTCATAAAGGGGATTCGCGCCATGAAGCTCAACATGGCGAGACCGCGAAAGACATTGGGCGGCGGATCGAGATGGCCGCTACAGGCGGAAACCGTGACCATGCCCCAGCACCGCGTGGGATGGCGCAGAGCGAATTGGAGTGCCGAAAGTCCTCCCGCCGAAATTGCGATGACGCCCGCGCGCGCGATACCGATCGTATCGAGCAACGCCGCATAGAGATCGGCCTGCTCCTCGGGACTGCGGCCCGACCACAGCGGCGTGCCGAGATAGCCGGGGCGCGACAATGCCAAAATGCGAAATCCGGGATTGGTGATTGCCGATTGCGCCAGCAGCTGGCTCTGGTCGTGCCCGCCCATCCCGCCATGCAGCGCGATAATGGCAGGCCCATCGCCGTAGCCGGCGCATTCCACCGGCCCGCAGCGTGTTTCGATGACGGTCGTGGCTTGCATGCGCACCTTGTGTGCGCGGTCATGTGGGTTCGACATATCGGTTCTTTCGTCGGATTACGGTGCCACGACGTCGCAGCGTACTGCCGTCCGATTTGGGTATTCACGAATGAGCGCGTTTACAAGCGCGACCCGTCGCCGCCACGATCATGCGCGTGAATTGCAGAAGGATGGCGGAAAAGTGGCGTCACGCCTTCTCCGGCAACACGACCCGAATATGCAGCTCGCGCAATTGCTTGAGCGAGGCTTCGCCCGGCGCGTTCATCATCAGATCCTGCGCCTGCTGGTTCATCGGGAACATGGTGACTTCGCGCAGGTTTTCCACACCCGCAATCAACATCACGATGCGGTCGATGCCTGGCGCGGTGCCGCCATGCGGCGGGGCGCCATAGCGGAACGCATTGAGCATCCCGGCGAATTTCTCTTCGGTCTCTTCGCGCGCATAGCCCGCGATCTCGAACGCCTTGAGCATCACGTCGGGGTCGTGGTTTCGGATTGCGCCGGACGACAATTCGATGCCGTTGCAGACGATGTCGTACTGGTATGCCTTGATGCCCTCTATGGTGGCGCGATCCGCCAAATCGAGCGCCAGAAACTTCTCGCGGTCGAATTGCGGCATGGAGAACGGGTTGTGGGAGAAGTCGATCTTCTTCTCGTCCTCGTTCCACTCATACATCGGGAAATCGACGATCCAGCAGAATTTGAACTCGCCTTCGGGGATAAGATTAAGCTCGCGGCCGAGCCGGATGCGCGCCGCGCCCGCCAGCGCCGCCGCGCGATTCTTTTTGGCGTCGGCGGAGAAGAACAGCGCATCGCCCGCCTTCACGCCCGCTTTCGAGGCCATCTCAGCCAACGCGGCTGGCGGAATGAACTTCGCGATGGGCCCTTTGCCCGTCAGCGCGCCGCCATCATCTTCGAACACGATATAGCCCAGCCCCGGCGCGCCCATCTCGTTGCGCGCCCAATCGTTCATCTTGTCGAAGAAGCTACGCGGCTGCGAACCGGCGCCCGGCGCCGGAATCGCCCGCACGGTCTTGTCCTTGAACGCCTTGAAAGCTACGTCCTCGCGCGCGAAGACGTCCGACACATCGGCGATGACGATGGGATTGCGCAGGTCCGGCTTGTCGACGCCATATTTCAACATGGACTCGTCATAGGCGATGCGCGGGAATGGCGCGGGCGAGACCTTGCGGCCCTCCGCGAATTCCTCGAACACGCCATGCAGCACCGGCTCAACCGCAGCAAAAACATCATCTTGCGTGGCGAAGCTCATTTCCAGGTCGAGCTGATAAAACTCCCCCGGCGAGCGGTCGGCGCGCGCATCCTCGTCGCGGAAGCACGGTGCGATCTGGAAATAGCGGTCGAACCCCGCCACCATGATGAGCTGTTTGAACTGCTGCGGCGCCTGGGGCAGCGCATAGAATTTGCCCGGATGCAGCCGTGACGGCACCAGGAAATCGCGCGCGCCCTCGGGCGAGGACGCCGTCAGGATCGGGGTCTGGAACTCCGTGAAGCCCTGGTCGATCATCCGCCGGCGGATCGAGGAAATCACCTTGGATCGCAGCGTGATGTTCTTGTGCAGCCGTTCGCGGCGCAGGTCGAGGAAGCGGTATTTCAGCCGCGTATCCTCGGGATATTCCAGATCGCCGAACACCGGCAACGGTAGTTCTTGCGCCACCGACTGCACGATGGCCTCGTCGATGCGGATCTCGACCTCGCCGGTCGGCAAGTCCTTGTTGATCGTGTCCTCGCTGCGGGCGACCACCTTGCCGGTCAGCGTCAGCACCCATTCGGCGCGCGCTTTGTCGACCTCGGCAAAGGCTGTGGCATCCGGCTCGATCACAAATTGGGTGACGCCGTAATGGTCGCGCAGATCGATAAACAGCAGCCCGCCATGGTCGCGCCGCCGGTTGACCCAGCCGGACAGGCGCACCTTTGTGCCGACGTCCTTTTTGCGCAGTTCGCCGCAGGTGTGGGTGCGATAGGCGTGCATGACAAATCCTTCAAAAAAACGCGGTATGTGGCGGCTTCGGGCCGGTCCGGTCAAGGGCCGAATCCGCTGCGGTGCCTAGTTTAACTGTCGCAAAGAATGCTTAGGCTTCAAACCGTTATCCAAGGATGCATGGCCGATGACACTTTCGCGCACCGCTCTTGCCCTCGCCTTATGCCTTACGGCCCTTCCCGCCTGGGCCGGACAAAGGAATGTCGTGATCTTCGTGGCCGACGGACTTCGCTATTCCAGCGTGACGCCGCAAACCGCCCCAACCATGGCAAAGCTGCGCGCCGAGGGCGTCGATTTCACCAATAGCCACGCAGTCTATCCCACGCTGACCACGGCCAATGCCTCGGCCATCGCGACCGGGCACTACCTGGGCGATACGGGCGACTACGCCAACACGCTGTTTCTGGGCTTCCCGGTTTCCTGCGCCCAGGGCGCCACCCTCACCTTCCTGGAAGACGATTGCATCCTGCGCGAGGTAAAGACGCACTATCCTGACGGCTATCTCGCCCAGACCACGCTGCTGCAAGCCGCGCGCGCGTCGGGTTACAACACCGTGATTGTCGGCAAGAAGGGCCCTTCGGCGATCCAGTTTCTCGGCGCGCTGGACAGCAGGGACGACAATGTTGAGGGTCCGCTCGGCATCTTCATAGACGACGCAACCAACCGCGCGGAAAACCTCGACGGCACGCCCACCAAAAGCACAACGCTCCATGGCCTCCTTGGCGCGGAGGTTCTGAGTGCGACCGGCGATCTGGCGCCCGCCTTCACCACCATGCCGAACCTTAGCCAGCAATCCTATCTGCTGCAGGCGACGACGCAGGTGCTGATCCCGGACCTCAAGAATTCCGGCAAGCCCTTCGCGATGCTGTTCTGGTCGCGTGATCCCGACGCCACCCAGCACGGCGCCATCGACAGCGAAGGAAACCTCCTCCCCGGCATCAACAGCACCAACGCCCGCGCTGCCATCGCCAATGCCGACAACGATTTGAAGGGCATTCTGGACGCCTTGGCGCAATACGGCCTGAAGGACAACACCGACATATTCGTGATTGCCGATCACGGCTTTTCGACCATCGCCAAGGGCATTCCCAACCCCGACGGCACGATGCAGCGCAATTCGCTGCCGGGCGGATTCCTGGCGGTGGATGTGGCCCATTGGCTAGGTGACGCAAAGATTTTCGATGCTGACCGCGCCAATGCGGAGCTCGATCTTTCGAGCGGCGATCATCCCGAGCGCGGCTGCGCCTTCATCGGCCCATCGCCGGATGCGCCGCAGGCAATCGTCGCTGCGAACGGCGGAAGCGATTTTATCTATGTGCCGGACGGCCCGGACGCGCGCGCCAACGCCAAACGCATCTTCGCCAAACTGGTGGAGGCACCTTATGTCGGCGCGCTGTTCGTCAATGACGATCTGCTCAAGGGCGGCGATCCCAAGGATTTCGCGGGCGCGCTGCCGATGAGCGAGATCAACCTGATGGGATCATCCAATGTCCCCCGCCCAACCTTCATCATCGGCTTTCGCTCCTTCGACGTGAAGGGATGCAAGCTCGGCGAGCAGATGTGCGCGGCGGAGATCGCCGACACCACGCTGCATACCGGCCAAGGCATGCATGGCAGCTTCAGCCGCGCCGACACCCGCAATTTCATGGCGGCCATCGGGCCCGACTTCAAAGCCAAGTTCGCGGACATCGCGCCGGTCGGTAATGTCGATGTGGCACCGACCCTCGCCCATATCCTGGGCGTGAAATTGGGCGGCCCCGGCACCCTCAAAGGACGGGTGATCGCGGAGGCGCTCAAGGGTGGAAAACTGCCCAAAGTAACCATCAGACACATCGCGTCCCCCCAGGCCGCCAACGGGGCGAAGACTGTCCTCGATCTAGAAGAGGTTGGTTCCACGCGTTATTTCGACGCGGCGGGCATCCCGGGGCGTACCGTTGGGCTATCCGCCCGCTGATTATCGGGCACGCAGGGCGCGAATCCGCTATCACGCTGCGATGAGGATTATCGAAACCACAGCGGATTTGCGGACATTGGCGGGCGAGCTTGCGAGCGCGCCCTATATCGCCATCGACACGGAATTCATGCGCGACACGACCTATTGGCCCAAGCTCTGCCTGGTGCAGGTGGCGGCCACGGGCATCGCGGCCATTATCGACCCGTTGGCGGAGGGTATCGACCTTCAGCCGTTTTACGATCTGCTCAAGAAGCCTGACTTGGTGAAAGTGCTGCATGCTGGCCGCCAGGACATCGAGATTTTTTGGCATCAGGGTCACGTCATTCCCGACCCGCTGTTCGATTCGCAGATCGTCGCCATGGTTTGCGGATTCGGCGAGGCCGCGTCTTACGAGACGCTGGCGCGCAAGGTCGCCCACGCCGAAGTCGACAAATCCGCCCGCTTCACCGATTGGGCGCGCCGCCCGCTGACCAAGCGCCAACTCGAATACGCCCTCGCCGATGTGACGCATCTGCGCACGATCTACGAAACGCTTTCGGCACAGCTTGCCAAAACCAACCGCGAAAGCTGGGTGGCCGAGGAAATCTCCGCGCTGAAATCCGAAGAGCTATACGCGCTCGATCCGGTCCATGCCTGGAAGCGGCTCAAGCCGCGCACCAACAACAAGCGCTTCCTGGCGGCGCTGGCCGCCGTCGCTGCCTGGCGCGAGCGCGAAGCGCAAGCCCGCGACGTGCCGCGCGGTCGCGTCCTCAAGGACGAGGTGCTGCTGGAAATCGCCTCGCAGCCGCCCGACGGGCCGGAGGCGCTGGAACGCATCCGCTCGGTGCCGAAGGGTTTTGCCGCTTCGCGCATGGGGCGCTCTCTGCTGGAAGCGATCATCGAAGGCAAGGACGCTCCGCCGCCGGAAATCGTCGATATGCCAGAACGCAAGCACCACAGGCACGAACCCTCGGCCGCGGCGATCGATTTGCTGAAGACTCTGCTGCGCTTGCGCGCCCAGGACGCGGGGGTCGCCCCGCGTCTGATCGCGAACAGCGACGACATCGAACGGCTGGCGGCTGGCGATGATGACGGCGTGGCCGCGCTCACCGGCTGGCGCAACGACGTCTTCGGCAAGGATGCCGTCGCCCTGCGCAAAGGTACACTCGCCATCGCCCTCGAAAACGGCGAAGCGGTCGTGGTGGAACTGGAAGATTGAATAGCGAATAGAGGTCTCCCTCCATTCGCTATTCCCGTTTCGACTATTGCGGCGGGGCCGCTTTTTCCATCACCGGCGCGGGAGGCGTGTAAGGCGTAAACGCGCCTAGAAAACACGGCGTCCAGCGGCGCAGAACATAGAAATTCTGCATGTTGGAGCAAATCTCACCGCCCCGGATTTCCCAGGCGATGCCGCCCTCGAATTTCAGACCCGGACAAGCACGCGGCAAATCATTGCGCCAAATCCTCACATGCCCGCCGTCCATGTGAAAAAGGATCGTCTTGTCGTCGGGAAATGAGAGGTGGTTGATCCTCCCGGGATCCACGCAGACATTGTTGTGTGCCGCTGGCGGCGGTGCCGGTTCTTCGCCGTAGGCGGTTTGGCCGATCGCGGCGGTCAGCCCGATGGCACAAGCAACAGAGGCCAGAGCGATCTTCATCGTCCGTTTCCTTTCCTGGAGCCGTGCGGACGCACGGCCTATGCCCCTACAAGGGACATTCTTGCGCTTTGCGATGCGCCGCTCAATGGGTGCGGCTCAGCCGTCCAACGCCGCAGGCGAATAGGGATCGGCGGCACCGGTCGCCAGATCGTCCGGCTCCTCGCCGGTATAGGGATCCTCGTCCGGGGCAAGCTGGTCGCTCGGTGTCGGAACATCGAAGCCGGAGGGTGGAATGGCCTCCAGGAAGCCTGCCGCCTTCAGCTCGTCCATGCCTGGCAAGTGGGAGACATTTTCCAGCCCGAATTGGACAAGGAACGCCTCGGTCGTGCCATAGGTCACCGGACGGCCCGGCGTACGCTTGCGGCCCCTGATTTTCACCCAGCCGACTTCCATCAAGGCGTCGATCGTGCCCTTGGACAGCATCACGCCGCGAATGTCTTCGATCTCGGCTCGTGTGACCGGCTGATGATAGGCGACGATCGCCATGGTTTCGATGGCGGCGCGCGACAGACGCCTCTGCTCCGGCTTCTCCTTGCGAAGCAAAAAGGCCAAATCCGGGGCGGTACGGAACTGCCATTTTTCCGCGACGCAGACGAGGGTTACGCCCCGTCCCTCATAAATATGCTGAAGTTCCTCAAGCAGGGCCGGAACGTCCGCTCCGTCCGGGAGCGTCGAGCCCAGCGCCTTGGTGTCAAGCGGCTCCGATGCGGCGAACAACAACGCCTCGGTCATCCGCAAATGCTCGATGTTGACGCTGGAAGCAGCCTCCTCGGCCACCTCCGTCGCCGTGACGATTTCGTCTTCGGCAATCGATTCCACCACAACCTCTTTCATACGCACGACACGGTTCATGCTGTGGCCTCGCTCGAACGGTCCCTGACAAAGATTTCGTCGAACGGCGCAAGCTGGCGAATCTCGACCCGCCCATCTCGCGCCAGTTCTAAGCAGGCCAGGAGCGTGCTCGCAAGCGCCGAGCGCCGCCTTTGTCCGCCCGACCACTCGAAGGGCAGCAATTTGCTGAGAGTATTCCAATCGGGGATGCGCCCAAGCATGCGTTCCAGCCGCGCGCGTGCCTCCTCAATCTGGAGAACTGGGGACGACAGCGGCTGATAGTTCTTGCCCTTCAGCTTCTTCACCCGCTCCCCGGCATAGGCGGTCAGCAGGTCGTAGAGCGAATCGTTATAGGTCCGCAGCTTCACCACATTGATGGGTTCCGGCTTGCCGCGGGCAAAGACGTCGCGGCCCAGCCGGTCGCGGGCCATGAGCCTGGCCGCCGCTTCGCGCATCGCCTCCAGCCGTTGCAAACGCCAGCGCAGGCGTGAGGCCATTTCGTCAGCCGTCGGCTCGCCCTCGGCCCCTTCCGGTTGCGGCAAAATCAGGCGCGACTTCAGATAGGCGAGCCAGGCGGCCATCACCAGATAATCCGCCGCCAACTCCAAATTCATCCGCTTGGCGGATTCGATGAACAGCAGATACTGGTCCGCCAGCTCCAGGATCGAAATCTTGGCGATGTCCACCTTTTGAGCGCGCGCCAAGTTCAGCAGAAGGTCCAGCGGCCCCTCGAACCCGTCGACGGCGATCATCAGCGCTTCTTCGGGCGCGGCGGGCTCTGCCTCGAATTCTCCAAAATTTTCCAGTGGTTCGCCGCTCATGCGACCACCTCAAGAAGCTCGCTCAGCCGGGCTTCCGCAGCCACCGGGTCGAACGGACTGGCCGCGCTGAGCAGCCCCAGCGCATGCTCCGCGCGCTTAAGCGAGGCGCCTTCCAGCGGCTTGGCCACACTTGCCACGTCCTTCATCTCCTCGAGCTTGCCGTTGCAGTGAAGCACGCCGTCGCAGCCCGCGAACAGGGCCGCTTTGGCACGCGCCGAAATCAGCCCTTCCAGCGCGCCCATGGAGACGTCGTCAGACATCAAAAACCCGTCGAAGCCGATCTCGCCGCGAATCACGTCGCGAATCACTTTTGGGCTGGTGGTTGCGGGCCGTTGCGGGTCGATCGCCTCATAGACCACATGGGCGGTCATCGCCATCGGGCATTGGTTGAGACTGCGGAATGTCACGAAATCTGTCGCGCTGAGCTGCTCGGCGTCCGCCGTCACGCGCGGCAGCGCCAGATGGGAATCCGCCATGGCGCGCCCATGGCCGGGAATATGTTTCATGACCGGCAGCACGCCACCTTCCAGCATTCCCTCGATGACCGCACGTCCCAGGGCGATAATGGCGGCGGGATCGGTCGCAAACGCCCGGTCGCCGATAATCGGATCCGCGCCGTCCGCTGGGACATCCAGCACCGGCAGACAGTCGACATTAATGCCCACCTCCGAGAGATCGTGGGCGATCAGCCTGGCATTGAGATAGGCCGCCTCGAGCCCGGCCTCGGCTGCACCCGCGAAAACCTCGCCAAAGCGCGCCGCCGGGGGGCGTTCGTGCCAATTCGGCAGCCTGAGGCGGGCCACGCGGCCACCCTCCTGATCGATTAGAACCGGGGCATGCGCGTCATCCACGGTCTCGCGCAGCGATTCCACCAGCGCGCGGACCTGTTTGCGATCCACGACGTTACGGGCGAACAGGATGAACCCCCATGGCTGGGCCTCGCGGAAGAACGCCCGTTCGTCCGCACTCAGTTCATGGCCGGAGCAACCGTAAATCGCC
Source organism: uncultured Alphaproteobacteria bacterium (assembly GCA_963849895.1). GTDB lineage: Bacteria > Pseudomonadota > Alphaproteobacteria > Micropepsales > Micropepsaceae > Rhizomicrobium. The sequence goes on along the minus strand of CAWKIU010000002.1, from coordinate 171,009 downwards.
CGAGTGCGCATTTCTGCCCTATCTGCCTTGCACGCCTAGATTATTTTGCCGGGAAGCAGGCTCCGCCATCGGCTTTCAGCTTGTCGCACAGCGCGCCTGCGGCGTCCTTGTCGGGGAACGAACCCGCGCGCAGACGGTACCACACGCCTTTGTCGCCCAAATCCGCCTTCTGGATATCGGAGGACATACCCGAAACCAGCGCGCCGTGTTTGGTCTGATACCCCTTCCAGGCGGCTTCGGCATCGGCCTCGGACTTATAAGCGCCAATCTGCAGCACATAAGCTCCACCTGTCGCGGCAGCAGTCGCGCCGAGCTTCGCCGGAGGCGCGTCCGCGACGGCCTTTGGTGTCGCCTTTATAGGTTCCGCCGCCACTTTTGGAGTCGCTTTTACGGGCTCCGGCGCCGGTTTACTCACAGCTTCTGGAGGCGGAGCGGCAACCTTCTTGGCCACAGGTGCAGGCTTGGTTTCGGCGGGCCGCATCTCGGCTGCGGCCGGAGCCTGCTTTTTGGCGAGAGGCGCCGGTGTGTCCGTCGCTACGGGCTGATCCGCCTCGTCATCCGAACCCGCGGGCTGTTGATAGATCTTGATCGACTTGTTGAGCGGCGCGGCCTCGCTGTCCGTCGGAGCGGCCGGCGCCTCGGTCGTGGTCTGCGCCACCTTTGCGGCGGCATCGGCGCGCCCATGCGCCACGCCGTTATTGTAGGCCAGCCACACAAAGCCGCCGAGCGCCACCAGCACCAGCAGCGAAATGACGATCAGCATCGGGAGCTGCGAGCCCTCCGTGTCTTCCTCGTCACCGCCGCCGTCGAAGACGCGCACATCGTCCTTCGAACCACGTTCGTAATTGGCCATGGACCTGCTCCGAATCTGATGGGCGGAATGTAGCACCCCGGTGCGGCCGAATCACGGCGCAATAGGGTCCCTATAATGCAATCTCGCTGTGGAAAATTCGCCGATATTCCTGTAGCGCAAAACTGTCGGTCATGCCCGCGATGTAATCGCGCACAACGCGTGCGGTGGATACATCGCCTGCCGCACCGCACGCCGCGGCCCAATCGGGGGGAAGCAGCTGGGGGTCCTGTGCCAAAGCCTCGAACAATTCCCCTACGACGGACTTGGCTTTGTTCATCGAAGCCATGACATGGGGATGGCGATACATCCGCGCGAACAGGAACTGCTTGAGCGCCCCCGCTTGGCGCTCCATCGCGGGCGACAAGGCAGCGATGGCGCCCCCAGCGGAACGCACCTGCGCCGCCGATGCGGGTGCTGCGGCGGTAACCCGGCGTCCGGTTTCGGCCAACAGGTCGTTCACCAACTCGCTCATCAGTATGCGGACGAGTTCTCCGATGAAGCGGCTGATCTCCAATTCGCCCTTGCGGCCGCGAATGTCGCGCACCATCGCGCCCGCCAGCGGCGCCTCGGCCAGATCGTCGAGCCCGAACAGACCTGCGCGAAGTCCGTCGTCGATGTCGTGGTTGAGATAGGCGATGTCATCGGCCTGAGCCGCAATCTGCGCCTCCAGCCCCGGCCTAGTGGAAAGATCAAGCGGCCAGCGCGCGTCGAAACTTGCGATCGGCGCGGGCGCGGGCGGGAAAATCGGGCCGTTGTGCTTCACCAGACCTTCGAGGGTTTCCCAGGTCAGGTTGAGGCCGTCGAAATCCGCGTAGCGGTGTTCAAGTTTCGTCACGAGCCGCAGAGCGTGGGCGTTGTGATCAAAGCCGCCGACGGCTGCGCTTGCCGCCGCCAAGGCTTCCTCGCCTGCATGACCGAATGGCGTGTGACCAAGATCGTGGGCGAGCGCGACCGTCTCGGCGAGATCTTCGTCCAGCGCCAGTACCCGCGCGGCGGAACGGGCAATCTGCGAGACTTCCAGCGAATGAGTCATTCGCGTGCGGTAGTAATCGCCTTCGTGCTGCACGAAGACCTGCGTCTTGTGCTTGAGGCGGCGGAATGCCGTGGAATGCAGAATGCGGTCGCGGTCGCGCTGATAGCAGGTGCGCGTAGGGCTTTCGGGCTCGGGATAGAGCCGCCCCCGGCTGTCCTCGGGCTTGGTGGCGAACGGCGCGCGCACGGCAGGCGGCACGAAAAGCGGGCCCAGCAGCTTACCGGCGGGTTTGGCGTCCCTCATGCTTCGACAAGCTCAGCATGAGGGTTAATCAAAATCCTCACCCTGAGCATGTCGAAGGGTGAGGAAGCCCGGTTTCCGGCCAAATGAACCTTTGCGCTTGGCATTCGCATGACTACATAAGACTCGCTATGATTATGGCACGTAAAGGACACCGATGACCGTAGAAACCGCCCTGCCCGTCACCGTATCGCCGCGCGCCGCCAAGCGGATCGCGGAGATTATCGCCGCCGAAGGCCATCCCGCGATGCTGCGCCTGGCGGTGACCGGCGGCGGCTGCTCCGGCTTCCAGTACAATTTCGCGCTCGATGATGCGCGCGCCGACGACGACCTCGCCATCGAGGAAGGCGGCGTGACGGTGCTGATCGATTCCACGTCGCTGGAGTTCCTGAAAGGCGCCGAGATTGATTTCGTCGACGATCTGATCGGCGCCGCGTTCAAGGTCAACAATCCGAACGCCACATCGTCCTGCGGCTGCGGGACGAGTTTTTCGGTCTAGCTTCCTCTGCCTCCGCGTGCGGATTGCGGGAACCTCCGTACCCGAACGCCGCGCTACTTCGTCCCCTGGTTTGCGTTGGGCGGCGGCATTGACGGAACGACGCGCCAATCCTTTTTGCAGTCTGAGACATAGGGCAGATAGCCCTTAGGATCGTCGCAATAGAACCAATTGGCGATGGTTGGCGGCGTGCTTGCGGCGCTTTCCGATTGCGGCGCCGTTGCGGGAACAGCCGTCCAGCCACTCGGGCAGGATTCGATATAGGGGAAATAGCCCTTCTTCTGCGCGCACCATTCCCAGCTTCCATCCGAGATCGGCGCGCCCGACGATGGCGGCGGCGGCGCGATGGGGATCGCTGTCCAATCGTGCTTGCACATTTTTACGTAGGGGTAATAGCCGTCCGGCTCGTCGCAATAATACCAGAACGGCCGAGAAGCCGTCTCGTTCGACGCATCGTGCTGGACGCCCGGCGGCGGACCATCATCGGGAGCCGAATCCGGCACGTTCGGATAGGGATATGGACCATCGGGATAAGGGTATGGATAGGGATATGACCCATACGGATAGGGATAGAAGACAACGCCGCCGCCATATCCGCCCCAGCCGCCACCGTAACCTCCGTGATGGTGGGCCAAGCCACCACCATGCGTGCCGCCGCTGGGTCTGCCATGCGCGACGCCGCCTCCGCTACCATGCGAGCTGCTATGTGCCGACACGCTTGCCGGCGCGGCGCCCGCGTTCGATCCGCTCGTCGACATGGCGTAAGCAACACCCGGCAAGATGATGATGGTGGCCAGAAGTGCAACGATCTTGCGCATATTCGGGCTCTTTCGCGAGTTGGCGTGAAGCGCGCTCCGCAGCGTGGGTTAGCTTAGCGCTGCCACAATCCCAAGTCGATCATGGCCGGCCACATGACAAATCCTTAAGCACGGCGCGGGCGCCAACGCTGGTTTCATGGCACGCCTGAGTTGCTAGGCTTGCTGCGTGGCTTGTGGGAGCGCCCATGCAAATACCGAACGCCTCGGAGTTGCGCGTTCGTATTCCCGCGGCCGTAGCGACGCTCCTCTTTCATATTGCGATCATCATCGTCTTTTTGAATGCCATCCCGAAATATTCGGGCCGCGCGACACGTGAAATCGAAACCATCATTCACCTGACGCCGCAGCCTGCGGCGCGGCCAGCCGCACATCGTCAAGCGGGCCCAAGTTCGACGGCGCTGTCGCGCTATTACTACCGCTACATTCCCTCCCCGCTCACCGCGCCGCCGAATGTCGAAGGATTGAAACTGGCCGTGTCGTCCTGCGCACCGGAAAAAATGGTGGATGAAACGGCGCAAGTCCGCGAAGCCTGCCGCCGCATCGGGCTGGCGGTGGCGGTCGATCCGGGTGCGTTCGGCGTCACGACAGACTTCACCGACGGAAAACGCTGGGAACGCGAACTCCAGATCAAACAGACGCCGCTGCTTCTGCCCTGTGCTTCTCCTGCCGGATTGCCGCTCAATCTCGGAACTGCGCTGTGCCTCGCCGACATGCTGCTGAACGGCTATGATCCAAGAAAAATGCAGCATTATTCCAAATAGCCCTTGAACCTTGCCGCTCGAATACCCATTTCTCTTAAGTCAAGAGATTTGCGCCCTGACGCAGGCTGCACCGCGGCCCTGTTTCGCGCGCATTTTTCAAAACATGCGATTCGATGGGCGCGGCGACTCCGTCTAGAATGACCCAGAATTTTGAAATTTCGACCAACTCATCCCAATGAAGATTGCAACCTGGAACGTGAACTCGGTGAAGGCGCGGCTTGAGGCCGTGACCGCCTGGCTAAAGGAAGCCGTGCCCGATGTGGTTTGCCTGCAGGAGATCAAATCCACCGACGACACATTTCCGGCCGCCGCGTTCGAGGAGCTCGGCTATAATTGCGCCGTACACGGACAAAAGACCTATAATGGCGTGGCCATCCTGTCGCGCCGCCCGCTGGAGGACATCACGCCGCGACTGCCGGGCGGCGACGGCGACGACCACGCGCGCTATCTCGAGGCTGTGGTGACGGGCGACAAGGGCGTGCTGCGCGTCGCCTCGATCTACGCGCCGAACGGAAATCCTATCGGCACAGACAAATTCACCTACAAACTCGCATGGCTCGAACGGCTGCGGGTGCATGCGGCGGAGCTGCTTGCCTTCGAGGAACCGCTCGCGTTGATGGGCGACTACAATGTCATTCCCACCGAGGAAGATTGTTGGGATCCCAAAGTCTGGATGGAAGATGCGCTGTTTCAGCCGGAGTCGCGCGCGGCGCTTCGCCGGATCGAAAACCTCGGCTACAGCGACGCCTTCCGCACCTGCAACGCGCGGCCCTATCAATACACGTTCTGGGATTATCAGGCGGGCGCCTGGCAAAAGGACCACGGCATCCGCATCGATCACATACTCTTGTCGCCGCAAGCGCTCGACAAGCTGAAGACCTGCGCCATCGACAAACGTGTGCGCGGCCGCGAGAAGCCGTCGGACCATGTACCGGTTTGGTGCGAGATGGACGTCTAGATCGCGTCACACGCCTTCAGTGCAGCAATCTCGTCTTCGGAAAATCCCCATGCGCAAAGCGCCGCGTCATTGTCGGCGGCTTCGGGGGGGCCATTCAATTCCGCGACGGTGCGAGAGAAACGCGGCGCCGGCGCGGGCTGCACAACGCCATCGACTTCGACAAACGTGCCGCGCGCGACATTATGAGGATGCATCGGGGCTTCGCTAATCGACAGGACGGGCGCGTAGCATGCGTCGGAACCGTCGAACACTTTGTCCCATTCGTCGCGCGTCTTGGTTTTGATGACGGCCGCCAGTTTCTCTTTCAGCGCGGGCCATGCGCTGCGATCCATTTGCGCGGCGAAAGCGGGATCGGCAATGCCGGTCTTTTCGAGCAACGCCTTGTAGAATTGCGGTTCAATCGGGCCCAGGGCAATCCATTTACCGTCCCCCGTTTCATAGGTCCCATAGAAATGTGCGCCGCCGTCCAGCAAATTCTCGCCGCGTTCGTCGCGCCAAAATCCCATCGCTTTGAGGCCATAGAACAACGACATCAGCGAGGCCGCGCCGTCGCTCATCGCCGCGTCCACCACTTGCCCCTTGCCGGAGGAGCGCGCTTCCAGCATCGCGCAAACCATTCCAAAGGCGAGATACAATGCGCCGCCGCCGAAATCGCCCACCAGATTGAGCGGCACCGCAGGCGCATCCTTTGCGCCGATAGCGTGGAGCGCGCCGCTGATCGCGATGTAGTTGATGTCGTGGCCTGCTGCGTCGGCCAGCGGCCCGCTCTGCCCCCAGCCGGTCATCCGCCCATAAACCAGGCGCGGATTGCGCGCCAAGCAGGCATCGGGCCCCACGCCCAGCCGTTCCATCACACCGGGCCTGAAGCCTTCGATCAAACCATCCGCTTTCTCGATCAGCTTCAACGCGGCTTCGACAGCCTCAGGCTTCTTCATGTCGAGCGCCGTGGCGCACCGTCCGCGATAAGCAATTTCAGTCTTGTGCGGTGCGCGTCCACCTTTGCGGTCGATGCGGATGACGTCCGCGCCCAAATCGGAAAACAGCATCGCCGCAAAGGGGCCAGGCCCCAATCCCGCGAACTCCACAATTCGAACGCCACGTAACGGTCCCATCAGGCCCTCATTTGCGCCGCATTTGCATTCTAATTTGCAATCATCATTAGCAGATAAGGGGTAATGCCGGAATGCGTTCGCGCGTGCCGCTGATTTGTTTTTTCACCGTCGTCTGTGCGGCTTCCGCAGCGGCCGCGCCGGCCAAGCCGGTCTACAGGGTCGACGGCGCGACCGCGATCATCAAACATCATCGACTGATTGTGAGAGCGCAAGGCGCGGTACGCACCGGCGGCTGGGCAACACCGCGCTTGCGCCTGCGCGAGTCTTCCGCATCGGAATCGCGGGCCCTAGAAGTGGAATTCGTCGCCGTTCCGCCGCGGCGCGGTTCGGCCGTTGCGCAAGCAACCTTGCCGGTCCATGCCATGCTGGCCGCGCGCCTACCCGGCGATAATGTGGCGCAAGTCACGATCGTCTCCGAAACCAACAGCATGACCGTGCCGATCACGCCGTAGTGCGGGTTCCAAAACAATAGGATTGATTAGGCGGCGTCCGCGACGACACGGTTTCTGCCCGTGCGTTTGGCGCGATAGAGCGCCTGGTCGGCGCGATGAAGCAGTGCTTCCGCGGTGTCGCCCTCGCCCTCCGACTTCGCAATGCCGATGCTGATTGTGATGTTCAGCTTTCCCGGGACGCGGCTGATTTCGATGGGTGTTGTCTCGATGCTTTTGCGCAACCGTTCGGAGACCGTACAGGCATAGGCCACGTCGGTATCAGGCATGACGACCACGAATTCCTCGCCGCCATAGCGGCACACCAGATCGATACCGCGCACATTGGCGGGAATACGCTTGCCGAATTCGCGCAGCACTTCATCGCCGATGTCATGACCGTAGGTGTCGTTCACGGTCTTGAAGAAATCGATGTCCATGATGACGAAGGCAAGCGGCTTTCCGCTCTTTTGCGCATCGGACAGGAGATTGTCGAGATGGCGGCTCATATAGCGGCGATTGTGCAGCCCGGTAAGCTGATCGGTAATCGCCATTTCCAGACTGAGCTGGACGTTGTGGCGCAATCGGTCGGCGTAACGCTTTTTGCGCAGCTGCGTGCGCACCCGGGCCACCAACTCGTTCTTGTCGACGGGGCGCGTAAGATAATCGTTGACGCCCATCTCAAGCGCCTGGGTCAGCTTGCGGCGATCGCCATCGGTAACGACGACTAGAATCGGCACATGGCGTCCTTCCGGCAGCGAGCGCAGTTGCGAACAGAGCCTGAGCCCGTCGAAGCCGCGCATGCCAAGGCTGACAACGATCAAATCGTAATCGCCGCCGCGGACGCGCACCAAGGCTTCTTCGAATGTATCGACCGAGGAAATCGAATGATCCGGCTGCAGTGCGGAAGCAAACCATGCGACCGATTCCGGCCGGTCCTCGATGATCAGAATGCGCCCGGAGATCGCGGCTTCGCTCAGCGTCGATGCCGGGTCGAGCAGACCCATTTCCTGGCCGGTGGTTTCGCGCATGCGAAGCTCGTCGGTCATCATCTTCAAACGCACCAGCGAACGCACGCGCGCGAACAGGGCCGCGTCGTCAACAGGCTTGGTGAGAAAATCGTCGGCGCCCGCTTCCAATCCCGCGACGCGATCGGACGGTTGATCGAGGGCCGTGACCATCACCACGGGAACATGCGCTGACTTGGGATTGGATTTGATACGGCGGCAGACTTCGAAGCCGTCCATGCCCGGCATCATTACGTCGAGCAGGATGATGTCCGGCGCGCACTCGTCCACTTTCGCGAGCGCTTCAATTCCAGAATAAGCGGTGACGACTTCAAAATACTCCGTCGTCAGTTTTGCTTCGAGAAGCTTGACGTTCGAAAGGATATCATCAACGACAAGGACACGCGCCGTCATGGCCGCCCCTTATCCGATGAACCGGCGAACCGTATCCAAGAAGCTCGTGACGGAGATCGGCTTCGAGATATACGCTTCGCAGCCGCCCTGGCGGATGACTTCTTCGTCGCCCTTCATGGCGAAGGCCGTAACAGCCACGACCGGAATGGCCTTCAGCGTGTCGTCTTCCTTCAGCCATTTCGTGACTTCCAGACCGGAAACTTCGGGAAGCTGGATATCCATGAGGATCAGGTCCGGGTGATGCTCGCGCGCAATGTCCAGCGCCTCCATCCCATCTTTCGTCTGAAGAATGTTATAGCCGTGCGCATCGAGAAGATCGTGGAAGAGCTTCATGTTCAATTCATTGTCCTCCACGATGAGGACCGTTTTGGTCTTGGCATCCATGTCACTAACTCTCCCCGCACCCGTCACAGCCGCAAGCCCCTGTTTGGGGCCGACTCGCTGGTACTCGGCGATGGCCAGTATCGTTTGGATATCTTAACGCTCCCTTGCCGCCGCGGATGATTGCTCGCAAATATCCGTTGAAAACCGCCCTTTTGCGGGACACTCGCGGCAGAATTGCACTATCCTTGCCGCGCCTGGGCAGCAGGAGTGCGACAATGACGCCGGATCGTGCGGAAACTATCGGGCTCGACGCCTTAACCTTTCTTGCTGGCCTGCCCGAAAAGCTGGACACTTTCCTGCTTATGTCTGGCATGGACGCCGCCACGTTGCGCGCCCGTGCCGCGGAATACGAGGTGTTGCGCGCCGTTCTTGACTTTCTGCTCACCGACGACTCGCTCGTCATGGCATTTTGCGATCAGCACGCGTTGGCGGCACGCGATATTCATCTCGCACACCGGGCTCTCGAAGACGCACAGGGTAGTGCCAATGGTGAAACTTGACCTGCTGGTAAGTGGGTAGCGAAACAGAGACCCATTTGCTGCGCTAGAATCATTTTAGAGAGCGCAAAACACGCTCCGCAAATGTCCAATGCCTGCGGAATTTGGTCGACCGAATTGACCTGTCCCGGATTCAGCGTAACCATTTGTCGCTATGTAAGCGCTTCCCCCTATAGTAGAGATGGGCCATTAGAACCTGTCGAGGCACCAAAAGCGCTGTTAACCGCGACGAACGAGCCATCTGGCGCTTGCACCGAAACGCGCTCCGGCACGCTGGGAGATCGTCTTATGAACGATGCGGAATTGAGAGGGTTGTTACCGCTACCATTTCATGCATTGTTGCATCAGGGGCTGGCCAGCTACTGCGCTTTTCAGCGTGGTGTTCCAGGTAACGCGGGTAAACGATAATGCGCTTTGGGATAGACCTCGGGGGTTCGAAAACAGAAATTCTCGCTCTCGGCAGCCGCGGGGAAGAGTTACTCCGTCAGCGGATTCGCACGCCTCAGAATGGCTATGAAGAGACCGTCCGCGCCATTCGCGATTTGGTCTACGACACCGAAGCCAAGCTGGGTGATCGCGGCACAATCGGCATCTGCATCCCCGGTGCAATCAGCCGTAAGACCGGATTGGTCAAAAACGCCAATTCGACACGCCTGATCGGCCATCCCCTCGACAAGGATCTGCGCATCGCCCTGCACCGCGAAGTGCGTGTCGAAAACGACGCAAATTGTTTCGCGCTTTCGGAAGCCGCGGACGGCGCCGGCGCGGGCTATGACATTGTGTTCGGCATTATCGCGGGAACCGGCATCGGCGGCGGTATCGTCGTCGGAGGACGGGTTCTTTCCGGTGCGCATGGCATTGCCGGCGAATGGGGACACAACCCCCTTCCCGCGCCGCGTGGGCCGCTGGAATTGAACGACCCGCCACGCTGCTATTGTGGCCGACACGGTTGCATCGAAAGCTGGTGCAGTGGCCCGGCACTGAGTTCGCTCTATGCTATGCGCACGGGCAAGAAACTCTCCGTCCCCGAGATCGTCGAAGCATCGCGGCGCGGCGAAGCCGATGCAATCGCGGAACTCGAAGTCTTCTACGATCGCTTCGCGCGGTCGATCGCTTCCGTCGTCAGTATCCTCGACCCCGACGTCATCATCATGGGTGGCGGTTTGTCGAATATCGAAGCGCTGTACACGGAACTTCCTCCTCGCGTGGAGCGCTATGCCTTCACGCCCGAAGGGCCAACCAACATCGTCAAGAACATGCACGGCGATTCCAGCGGCGTGCGCGGCGCGGCCTGGCTTTGGCGCGAGGATGAATTGCCGCTCGGCCTGCCAAAATAGGCGCGTTGTTCAGCTTCCATCGTGACTGGTCAGCGCGCCATAAAGATCCGGTCTGCGGTCGCGGAATAATCCCCATGAGGCGCGCTGTTTCGCAACCTCGTCGAGGTCGAACGACGCAGTAACAAACCCCGCATCGCCGCGCCCAAGCTCGGCGGTAATCGCGCCCGTCGCATCCGCGATGAACGACGAGCCGTAAAAGGTCAACTCTCCCGCCTTTCCCAATTCCATTCCGATGCGGTTCGACGCAATCAGCGGCATGCAATTCGCCGCGGCGTGGCCCTGCATGACGCGGCGCCAATGATCGCGGCTATCGATAGGCGGCGCGGGCGGCGGCTCGCTCCCGATGGCGGTCGGATAGAGCAGCGCCTCCGCGCCCATCAGCGCCATGGCGCGCGCGGTCTCGGGAAACCATTGGTCCCAACAGATGCCCGCGCCCAGCACGCCGAAGCGCGTGTTCCAGACTTTGAAACCCGTATCGCCCGGCGTGAAGTAATATTTCTCCTGGTAGCCAGGCCCCGCCGGGATATGCGATTTGCGATAGACGCCCATCACGGTTCCATCCGCGTCAATCATCGCCAGCGAATTGAAATACGCGTGCCCCGCCTTTTCGAAAAAGCTGACGGGCAGCACGACGTTCAAGGACTTGGCGAGCGCGGCCATTTCGGCGATCAGCTTATTGCCTTCGAACGGCGCGGCGAGCGCGAAGTGGTCGGGAGTCTCGTCCTGGCAGAAATAGGGCGTCTCGAACAACTCCTGCAGCAGTACGACATTGGTGCCCTGCCCCGCTGCTGCGCGCACGAGGTCTGTGGCGTTCGCGATATTGGCGCGCCGATCCCAACTGCAGGCGAATTGCGTGGCGGCGAAAGTCACGTTTCTCATGGCGCGGCCGGTTCGTGTTGCGTGATGCAGTGTATCCCGCCGCCGCCCTGCACGATATCGAGCGCGTCGATCTGAAGAATGTCGCGGCCGGGAAAGCAATCCGCCAGCACGGCGCACGCTTTTTCGTCGTTGGGATCTTCGAAGGACGGCATCACCACACCCGCATTGGGAAGCACAAAGTTTACATAGCTTGATTGCAGCGGCCTGCCGCGCCAATCAAACCGCGCGCGCGCCGGCTGTTCGATTTCGACGATCTCCAGCGCGCGTCCTTCCGCATCGCGCGCATCGCGCAGACGGCGTATCGCCGCCATGACAGGCTTGTAATCGGGAAGCGAGCGCGATGCCGGAACGCCGACCAGCACGCGTCCCGGCGCGACAAAGCAGGCAATATTGTCGACATGGCCATCGGTCTCGTCGTCGGAGAAACCATCGCCCAGCCAGATGATGCGCCGCGCCCCGGTATAAAGCGCCAGCAATTCTTCGACCTGTTCGCGCGTCAGAAGCGGATTGCGGTTGGGGTTGAGCAAGGTCTGCTCGGTGGCAATCAGCGTGCCCTCACCGTCGGTGTGGATCGCCCCGCCCTCACAGACCAGCGGCGCTTCGTAAAGGCGCACATCCGCAGCCGCCGCGATCCGGGCGCCGAGCGCCGCGTCGTCCGTGTAGGGCTGATATTTGTTGCCCCAGCCGTTGAACCGCCAATGTACCGCGCCGCGCCCGCCGCCCGGTCCGCGCAGAAAGGTCGGGCCGGTATCGCGCGCCCAGGAATCGTCCAGCGCCGTCTCAAACATCTCTGTCTTGCAGCCTGTCGCCAGCTTGGCCTCCGCCATATCCTCGCGGCGCGCCGCCATGATCACGGGCTCAAATGTTGATATGGCGCGCGCCACCCGCGCGAAGGCCTGTTTGGCGCTTTGCATCGCCTCGGCGCTGCCCCAAGCGGCCTGGCGGCACGGCCAGCACATCCAGGTGCGCGCATGCGGCGCCCACTCTGCCGGCATCACGAAGCCGTCATGCGCTGGATCGCTGGCATCAAGCGGTCTGGTCATGTGCCTCTATAGCGCGCAGCCCCCATGCGCGGGAACCCCTCGCAACTGTTCCGACAAAGCGATAGCCTTGCGCAAAAGGGGAACTTTCATGGCCGGAAAAATCGAAGCACGCTTGGCGGAATTGGGCATCACGCTTCCGACGCCGCCCGCGCCGGTGGCGAGTTACGTGCCTTATGTCGTCAGCGGCCATCAGGTTTTCGTGTCCGGCCAGATTACCTCCGCGCCCGAGGGCCTGCATTATGTGGGCGTCGTAGGTCTCGATCTGACGGTCGAGGACGGAAAAGCAGCGGCGCGGCTTTGTGCCATCAACGTCATCGCCCAGGTCAAGGCCGCTTGCGGCGGCGATCTGGACCGCGTAAGGCGCTGCATCAAGCTTGGCGTGTTCATCAACGCGCCAAGCGACTTCACCCAGCACCCAGAAGTTGCGAACGGCGCGTCGGACCTTGTGGTGCAAGTCTTCGGCGAGGCGGGAAAACATGCGCGCGCCGCCGTGGGTGCGGGCTCTTTGCCGCGTGGGGTTGCGTGCGAGGTCGAAGCGCTGTTCGATATTGTGTGACCAAAGGAACCGTAACCGCGCGTTTGGCCGGCCGCGCCGCCGAGATCGGCGCCGCCGCCTGGAATAATTGCGCCAATGCGACCGGCGCGGACGATCCGCATCCTTTTACGCGCTACGAATTTTTCGAGGCCTTGGAGGAATCCGGCTCGGCGACCGTGCAAACCGGCTGGCGGCCGCTGCATCTTGTCATCGAACGCGACGGGCAGATCGAGGGCATTCTGCCGCTCTATCTGAAGAACCATTCGCAGGGCGAATATGTCTTCGATCACGCTTGGGCGGACGCGCTGGAGCGCGTCGGCGGGAATTATTATCCCAAGCTGCAATCCTGCGTTCCGTTCACGCCGGTAAGCGGACCGCGCTTGCTGACCGCGGGCGGCGACGACGAAACCGCGACGCGCACGGCACTGCTGGCGGCGGGGGCCGCGGCGGTCGAACAGCTCAGCGTTTCCTCTCTGCACATCAATTTTCCGAGCGAGACGGAGTGGCAGGAAGCCGGACAGCTTGGCTATCTGCTGCGCGCCGACCGGCAATTTCATTGGGAAAATCGCGGCTATGGCAGCTTCGAGGAATTCCTCGGCGCGTTGTCGTCTTCCCGGCGGAAGAATCTGCGCAAAGAGCGCGCCGCTATCCGCGAATCCGGTATCGAATTCGATTGGCTGACCGGAACTGACATCACCGAGGCGCATTGGGATGTGTTCTTCGAATTCTACATGGACACCGGCGGGCGCAAATGGGGCCAGCCCTACCTGACGCGCGAATTCTTCAGCCGCATCGGCCAGAGCATGTCCGGCCAGATCTTGCTGGTGATGGCGCGGCTGGGCGGGCGATACATCGGCGGCGCGCTCAACCTGTTCGGCAGGGGCGTGCTGTTCGGTCGCAATTGGGGCTGTATCGAGTATGTGCCGTTCCTGCATTTCGAGACCTGCTACTATCAGGCCATCGACTTCGCGATTGCGCGCGGCCTCTCCAAGGTCGAAGCCGGGGCGCAGGGCGAGCACAAGCTGCTGCGCGGCTATCAGCCGGTGCCGACCTACAGCGCCCATTTCATCGCCCATCCAGGCCTGCGTAATGCTGTCGCGGAGTATCTCAAGGCCGAACGCGAGGCGATTGCCCAGAACATCGAGGAACTGGGAGAAGCCGGACCGTTCAAAAAGTCCCCTTAACCACACAGTGTCATGGCCCGCGAATGCGGGCCACCCAGTTGACACCTTCGCGATTCCCACATGTATGGCGAGCTTGCAGCGCCTATACTGCCGCCACCGAGTCCTACGATCACCTGGGTGGCCCGCATTCGCGGGACATGACAATAAGGAAGAGCGATGACCTACAACCAGAACAACCCATTCGCGAAAATCCTGCGCGGCGAACTTCCCTGCGTGAAAATCTATGAGGACATTCGCACCCTGGCCTTCATGGACGTAATGCCGCAAACCGAGGGGCATACGCTGGTGATCCCGAAGGATGAGGCCGAGAACCTCTTCGACCTGTCGCCCGGCGGTATCGCGGCGCTGATCGCCACCACCCAGCTTGTCGCCAAGGCGGTGAAGAAGGCGCTCCACTGTCCCGGCCTGATGCTGGTGCAATTGAACGGCGAAGCCGCCGGCCAGAGCGTGAACCACGTTCACTTCCACATTATCCCGCGAAGCGAAGGCGTCGACATGAAACTCCACGCTCGCGAGATGGTGGATGTGAAAACCCTCGAACCCGTCGCCATGAAAATCCGAGCGGCGCTGTGATACTTACTGCGATTGCGCCATGAGCAAACGAGATGTCGTCGTACAAACCATCGAGAGAGCACGACAGCTTGCTTCCATGGCACAGGATGCAGCAGCGAAAAGCGCTTATATCGACGTCTTGCGCCGCGATCCGGCGCATTTCTCGGCGCTGACCGAACTGGCCGCGCTGGCTCATGCAAGCGGTCATCGCACGGCGGCCCGCACTGCCTATGAACAGGCCGTACTTTGTCACCCGCATAATCCGATGGGACGGGTCAATCTGGGCAATCTGCTTGTCGAATACGAAGACTTTATGGTGGCGCGGGAACAGTACGAAGCGGCGCTCGCTGTCGATACCGACTATGCCGAGGCGCATCAGGGGCTGGCGCGGGTTTTGACTGCGCTGGGCGACTCCGAAGCGGCGGCGCCACATTGGCATAAAGGTTTCGCGGGTCATGCAATGGTGCACCGGCGCTATCGCGGCACCGGGACCGCCGTGCCGGTTCTTCTGCTTGTCTCAGCAAGAGGCGGCAACATTCCCACACACCTAATTCTCGACGACCGGATTTTTGCCGTCACAGCGCTTTATACCGAGTATTACGATCCTGCGGTTTCGCTGCCGCCACACGCTGTGGTGTTCAACGCCATCGGAGATGCCGATCTGTGCGCTGAGGCGCTGACGCGTGCTGAAACCGTGCTGTCACGAACCACAGCGCGCGTGATCAACCAGCCAGACAGAGTTGGTGAAACAGGACGCGCCGCCAATGCACGTCGACTCGCCGGCCTTCCCGGCGTCGTGGCGCCCACCACGCGTGAAGTGCATCGAGATGCTCTATTACATGCCGAAGGATTGATTTTTCCGCTGCTTTTGCGTACGCCCGGCTTCCACACGGGACAAAACTTCCTGCGGATCGAACGGCAAGAAGCACTTGCACCTGCGCTTGCTTCCTTGCCGGGCGACCGACTGCTGGCAATCGATTATCTCGATGCGCGCGGAGCTGATGGGATGGCGCGGAAGTATCGCGTGATGATCATCGATGGAAAACTTTATCCGCTGCATCTTGCGATTTCGGCGGACTGGAAGGTTCATTATTTCACATCCGCCATGGCGGGAGATGCGGCCTATCGTGAGGAAGAACGATATTTCCTCGAAGACATGGCGGCCGTTCTCGGCTCGCCTGCGATGGCCGCACTCGCCGCCATTGGCCAAACGCTCGGCCTCGACTACGCCGGCGTCGATTTCGGCATCGGCCAGAACGGTTCACTTCTGCTCTTCGAAGCCAACGCAACAATGGTGATAAATCCGCCCGATGACGACACGGTCTGGGAATACCGCCGCGCGCCCATCACACGCGCACTCGATGCCGCCAAACGTATGTTGACCTCAAAAGCCCACGACCCTGACCACCACAATATTGTCGCGATGCGTTAAACGCTCTCTTCCTTCTTCGGCTTTCGCGGCGGAGGGAGTTGTTTTGGTTTGGTGTCGGCGTCGGTGATGAATTCGAAGGCGAGTTCGTCCTTCTCGCGGTCGAGCAGCACGCGGACCGTGCCACCGTTCTTCAGTTTGCCGAACAGAATCTCGTCGGCCAGCGGCTTCTTGATGCTGTCCTGGATCACACGCGCCAGCGGACGTGCGCCGAAGGCGTCGTCATAGCCCTTTCTGGCCGAGCCAGCGCGTCGCTTCCGGCGTCAGATCGAACGTCACGTCGCGGTCGATCAGTTGCGCTTCGAGTTCCAGCACAAACTTCTCGACCACGCGGTCGATGGTGTCGCGGCCGAGCGGCGCGAAGGCAATCGTCGCGTCCAGCCGATTGCGGAATTCCGGCGTGAACAGCTTCTTGATCGCCTCTTCGTCCTCGCCTTCGCGCTTACCGCGCCCGAAGCCGATGGAATCCTTCGCGGCGTCCGATGCGCCCGCATTGGTGGTCATAATCAGCACGACATTGCGGAAATCGATCTTCTTGCCGTTGTGATCGGTCAGCTTGCCGTGATCCATCACCTGCAACAGGATGTTGAACAAATCCATATGGGCTTTTTCGATTTCGTCGAGCAGCAGCACGCAATGCGGATGCTGATCGACGCCATCGGTGAGCAGCCCGCCTTGGTCGAAGCCGACATAGCCCGGCGGCGCGCCGATCAAGCGGCTCACCGTGTGGCGCTCCATGTATTCCGACATATCGAAGCGCAGCAGTTCCACGCCCATGATGGAGGCGAGCTGCTTGGCAACTTCGGTCTTGCCGACGCCGGTGGGGCCGGAGAACAGATAACAGCCGATGGGCTTCTCCGCCTGGCGCAGGCCAGCGCGCGCCAGCTTGATCGCCGACGACAAGGCATCGATCGCCTTGTCCTGGCCGAACACCACACGCTTGAGATCGTCGGGCAGCGTGCGCAGCGCTTCGGCATCGGTCTTGGAAACGGATTTTGGAGGAATGCGCGCCATCTTGGCGATGACCTCCTCCACTTCCTTGACGCCGATGACTTTCTTGCGACGCGATTCCGGCAGCAACATTTGCGAGGCGCCGACTTCGTCGATCACGTCGATGGCTTTGTCGGGCAGTTTGCGGTCGTTGATGTATTTCGCCGCGAGTTCGACAGACGCCTTGATGGCGTCCGCCGTGTAGCGGACCTTGTGATATTCCTCGAAATAGGGCTTCAGCCCTTTCAGAAATCTTGATCGTGTCGGGCACCGTCGGCTCGGCCACGTCGATCTTCTGGAAGCGGCGCACCAGCGCGCGGTCCTTCTCGAAATACTGGCGGTATTCCTTGTAGGTCGTGGACCCCATGCAGCGCAGCGAACCGGCTTGCAGCGCGGGCTTCAGCAGGTTGGAGGCATCCATCGCCCCGCCCGAGGTCGCGCCCGCGCCGATTACGGTGTGAATTTCGTCGATGAACAGGATCGCGCCGGGAAGCCCTTCAAGCTCCTTGACGACGGATTTCAGCCGCTCCTCGAAATCGCCGCGATAGCGCGTGCCGGCAATCAGAGCGCCCATGTCGAGCGCATAGATCGTGCAGTTGCGTAAAACTTCGGGCACGTCGTTCTTGACGATCTTGCGCGCCAGCCCTTCCGCGATAGCGGTCTTGCCGACGCCGGGATCGCCGACGAACAGCGGATTGTTTTTCGAACGGCGGCAGAGAATCTGGATCGTGCGCTCGACTTCCGGTTCGCGCCCGATCAAGGGATCGATGCGCCCCGCCTTGGCCTTTTCGTTCAAATTGACGCAATAGGAGTTGAGCGCGCCGCCGCCCTGCTTGGCGGTTTTTTCCGTCTCTTCGTCCTCTTCGGCGCCGCGCGCGGATTTCTGCTGGCTCATGCCCGGCCGCTTGGCGATGCCGTGGCTGATATAACTGACGGCATCCAGCCGCGTCATGTTCTGTTCCTGGAGGAAGAACACGGCGTGGCTTTCGCGCTCGGTGAACAGCGCCACCAGCACATTGGCGCCGGTCACTTCGTCGCGGCCGGAATTCTGCACATGAAGGACGGCGCGCTGAACGACGCGATGGAACCCGGTGGTCGGCTTGGCGTCCTCCCCGTCATCGATCACCAGGGTGAGCAATTCGTCGTCGACATATTTGAGAAGCATCTGGCGCAGCGAGTCGGTATCGACATTGCAGGCCTTCATGACCTGCGCGGCGTCCGGGTCGTCGGTGAGGGCGAGCAACAGATGCTCCGTCGTCGCATATTCGTGATTGCGGTCGCTGGCGAGTTTAATCGCGCGGTGCAACGATTGTTCCAGGCTCCGCGACAGTGACGGCATCGCTACTCCTTCTCCATGGTGCACTGCAAAGGATGCTCGTGGCGGCGGGCAAATTCAATCACCTGCGCCACTTTTGTTTCGGCGACCTCGAACGTGAAAACGCCGCAGATACCCACGCCATGGCGATGGACGTGCAGCATGATCTCCATCGCCTCGTCGCGGTTCTTGCCAAAAATACGCTCCAGGATGTGCACGACGAAATCCATCGGCGTGTAGTCGTCGTTCAGCAGCAGGACTTTGTAGAGGCTTGGCTTCTTGGTCTTGGGGCGCGTTTTGGCGACGACGCCGGTTCCGGAACCCGTTCCGTTGCCACCGTCACCATCTTGACCGCGATCGTCACGCTTTTGCGTCATACCCGAACCTAACCTGAGCCGCATTATAAGAGGATTACCGCAGGTTTTCGCAACAGGTCATCGCGTGTAGGGTTTACCCGCCCGCCCAAAGCGAACGAAAAAAGGGCCCGGAGCGGCTGTCCGGGCCCTTTTTCGACATCCAGATTAATACCAATCAGGCGGCGCGCGCCTTCTGCACAACATCGACCCAGGCCTGGACGCGGCCTTGGATCGGCTCGAGCGCTTCCTTCGACGTCGAAACGAAGATTTCAGAGAGCTTCGTCATCTCGCCGACATAGGCCTCGAACACGGATTTCGCGAAGCCGCTTTGCAGCTCCAACGCTTCCTGGATCGACTTGGTGCCGAACAGCGCCTTCGCGGCGGTGATCGAAATCTTCGACCGACTGCTTGGAATAGCTGTACATTTCGTTGTGCAGGGTCTCCGCGCCCTTGCCCGCGACGCTGGCCGACTTCACGCAGGCCTCGACCGTGTCTTTGCCGTAGCCGACCATCTGGTCGTAATTCTTGACGACCTTCTCAAAGCCAACTTTGAGCGCCTCGGTGCCCGTGTTCATGGCGGTTTCGATGGTCTCCGCAGTGGCGCCCATGGTCTCGCCGGCCGATTTTGCTGCCTTTGCCATTGTCCATCCTCGTTAATCGTGGCGCACCGCTACGCGAGCATGCCTTAGGGCGACTCTGCTGCAGTGCAACATATCTTATATGCAATGCATCATTGGCCCTGTCAAGGCCATTTTGTTGCGCTGCACCATGAGGCGCATGGCTGCGCCCAATCACGAATCGCACGCTCCTTATTCGGGGCCAGGGGGCGGTGCTTCGCTCGGCTTTTGCCTTACAGATTAACTCTCCCTAAATGCCCGCAAGTTAACATCTATTCTCTAGCGCACTTGCACCGGCCGCCGTGATTTGGTCTCTTCACTTTTGGTGCGGGTGCCGACAACACGAGCGTAATTTGGGGCTGCGAATGTTTAACCAGCCGGTGGGTCGTCTTGGCCGAACCGCGAAAGCAGGATTCTTGGCGATCCTGATGCTTGCGACGGCGCTGGCGGCGGCGACCCCTGCCATGGCTGCTCGACACCGCGCCACGGCTGTGCGGCATCATTATCGCGCCACAAGCTTGCCTGCCGGTCTGACCGACCCGTCCAAGGATGCCGCACTGATCATCGACGGCCCTACCGGCAAGGTTCTCTATGCGCGCAATGCTGAGGCCGAGCGCCACCCCGCCTCGCTCACCAAAATGATGACCCTCTATCTGCTGTTCGACGCGCTGAAGAAGGGTCAGCTGACACTGTCGTCAACCTTGACGTTTTCGTCGCACGCCGCTTCGCAGCAGGCGACCAATCTGCATCTCGGCGCGGGCGACACGATCACGGTCGATACCGCCATCAGGGCCATTGTGGTGCGCTCGGCCAATGACGTGGCGGTGGCCATTGCCGAAGCGCTGGGCGGAACCGAATCGCATTTCGCCGAGATGATGACGGCCAAGGCGCGCGCGATCGGCATGCGCGATACCTTCTTCCACAACGCATCGGGCCTGCCCGACCCGTTGCAGATCACCACCGCGAATGATTTGGCGATCCTGGCGCGTCATCTGGCTTATGACGATCCGCAGTATTTTCACTATTTCGCGACCAGGGACTTCGCCTATCGCGGCATCCACTATGTCGGTCACGACAATCTGCTGGGCCGCTATGACGGCGCGGACGGCATGAAGACGGGATACACCAATGCGTCCGGCTTCAATCTCGTTTCATCCGTCGTGCGGGGCCGCACCCATATTATCGGCGTCGTCATGGGCGGGCGAACGGCGCATCGCCGCGACACCGAAATGATGCAGCTGCTCGACAACACGTTCGATTCCATCGACAAGAATCCGACGCTCGTCGCGCATGTCGATATCCCATGGCAGACCGTGGCGATGAATTCGCCGTCTCTCCCGGGCCTGACCGATTCCACATTCCCGCAACCGGGCACCAGCGCGCCCCTGCCCGACGCCCGCGGTTCGTTTGCCAATGCCGATGAGGATACGGCCGAGACGCTGAGCGACCAGGAAGACGCTGCGAACGATGCTCTGGCCGCGCCGCCGCCCGCCGTCGCGGCAGCCACCCCGGCAACCGCGCCGCCGCCCCGTGCGGTGGTCGCCGTCGCGACACCGACGCCCAGGCCAAAACCCATCGTGGTCGCGTCCTATCAGCCGCAAACACCGCAACAGGCAATTGCCAAGCCGCCGATCCCCAAGCCCAGCCTGCGCCCCGAGATCGGCGAAGGCGACGTCTCCACCAACTACTCCTCACTCGGCATTCACGATTGGACGATACAGATCGGCGCCTTCACCGATCTCAATCTGGCGCGCTCGCAGCTCGCCAGTTATGCCGAAAAATCGATGGACGTACTCGGGCAAGCGCAGCGTATCGTGGTGCCGTTCCAATCGATCGACGGACACATGCTCTACCGCGCGCGCTTTGGCCCCTTCCTGGAGCGCGAAGCCCGCCAAGTCTGCCAGCGCCTGACCGAACGCGGCCAGACCTGCTTCGCGGCGATCTCGACGCGGTAAACTGGCCGCAGCCAGCCCCCTGATTTCCGCCTCCCCCCGGCTTGCCATCGGCACACAGCTTCGCGACAGTGCGCCCGGGTCAATACCGGGGACTAACCTTGAGCACAGAAACCGCGGCAACGCCTCTCGAAGTCTTCCAAGCGAAAAACAAGACCGAAAAGATTTTCCTGGGCCATCCCGCGGGGCTGGGCTGGCTGTCGGCGTCCGAGTTCTGGGAACGATTCTCCTATTACGGGATGCAGACGCTCCTGGTGCTCTATCTCCTTCACTATCTGCTTCTGCCGGGCCATATCGAGCAAGTATGGGGCTTCGACGGCTTTCGCCGGCTGATCGGCTGGCTCTACGGCACACAAACGCCGATGGCGATCTCCTCCAATATCGCACAGCTCTATGCGGCTCTGGTCTACGTCACGCCGCTGGCCGGCGGCTTACTCGCCGACCGGCTGATCGGGCGCACCACGACCGTGACTATCGGCGCAATTCTGATGGTCGTCGGCACTTTCCTGCTGGCGCTGAACCAGACGTTTCTGATCGCGCTGATGCTTCTTCTTATGGGTGTCGGCTGCTTCAAGGGAAACATCGCAAGTCAGGTGGGCGATCTCTACAGCATCGACGATCACCGCCGCGCCGACGGGTTCCAGATTTATTTCCTCGGTATCCAGCTTGCGGTGTTCTTCTCGCCGGTCATCTGCGGCTATCTGGGCCAGCGGGTCGACTGGCATCTGGGTTTCATCGCCGCCGGTGTCGGCATGGTACTGGGGCTGGCGATCTATCTTTTCGCCCGGCGGTCGTTCCCACCCGAACCCATCCGCAAATCCGACGGTAAGGAAAAGCCGCCGCCGCTCACGTCCCGCGACCGCAAGGTTGTGATCCTGCTCGTGGCTTTGCTGCCTGTGTTGGCCCTGTCGATCATCGGCAATCAGGAAATTTTCGACGCCTATCTTGTGTGGGGCGAGAAGAATTTCCAGACGATGATGTGGGGCTTCAACATGCCCATCACCTGGATCGTATCAATGGATGCCGTGGTCAGCTTCGTGACGATGGTCGGCGTTATCGCCTTCTGGCGCTGGTATTCCAAGCGCTGGAAGGAACCGGACGAAATCTCGAAAATCATCATCGGCATCGCGATCAGCACGTTGGCGCCCCTGGTGCTGGCGGGCTGCGCCTATGTGGCGACAACCACGCATCATCCCGTGCCGCTCTACTGGGCGCTGGGATTCCACATCCTGAACGATGTCGGCTTCGCCAACGTGCTGCCGGTGGGATTGGCGCTTTATTCGCGCGCCGCCCCGAAAGGATTGGGCGGCATGATGATCGCGGTCTATTACATCCACCTCTTCATGGGCAACCTATTGGTGGGTTATGTCGGAGGGTTGCTCGGCACCATGCCCGACACGCAGTTCTGGCTGCTGCATGTGGCGCTGATGGCGATCTCCGCAGTGATCCTGTTGCTGGCACGCACGTTCTTCGGCGGACTGCTCGCGCCGTCCTATGCGAAACCGGCAGCGGCGTGAGACGGCGACGGATCAGCTCGAACTCAGCAGCGCCGCGTTGCCGCCGGCGGCGGCGGTGTTGACGGTGAAGGTCCGCTCAAGCGCGAAGCGCGGCAGATAATTCGGCCCGCCCGCCTTGGGGCCCGTGCCCGAAAGCCCTTCGCCGCCGAAGGGTTGGACGCCCACGACCGCGCCGATCTGGTTGCGGTTGACATAGACATTTCCCGCGTTGATCCGCGCGCGCACAAACGCCGCCGTCTCTTCGATGCGGCTATGGATGCCGAGCGTCAGGCCATATCCTGTTGCGTTGATCGCATCGCAGACCTCGCCGAGCTTGTCCGCCTGGTAACGCACCACATGCAGCACCGGGCCGAACACTTCGCGCGGCAATTGGGCGATGGAGTTGATCTCGAAAACCTGCGGCGCGAAGAACACGCCCGCCTCGTGCTGTGGGCCGAGCGCGAGCTTGCGCAGCAACTTGGCCTCGCGGGTCATGCGCGCGGCATGCGCCTCAAGCGCGTCGCGCGCCGCTTCGTCGATTACCGGGCCGATGTCGGTCGCAAGTGCCATGGGATCGCCGATGGACAACTCGTCCATCGCGCCCAGGATCATCTCCAGCATCTTGTCGGCGACGTCGTCCTGCAGAAACAGCACGCGCAAGGCCGAGCAGCGCTGGCCCGCGCTATCGAAGGCGGAGGCCACCGCGTCGCGCGCCACCTGCTCCGGCAGCGCGGTCGAATCCACGATCATGGCGTTCTGGCCGCCGGTTTCGGCGATCAGGGTCGCGATGGGGCCGCTGCGGGCCGCCAGCGCCCGATTGATCGAAGTCGCCGCTTCCGTCGAGCCGGTGAACGCAACGCCCGCCAGCCGCGCATCGGCGCACAGCGCGCCGCCCAGCAGTGGCCCGTCGCCGGGAAGAAAATGCAGCACGTCTTTTGGCACGCCCGCCTGATGCAAAAGCTCCACCGCCGCAGCCGCAATAAGCGGCGTCTGCTCGGCGGGTTTGGCAAGCACGCTGTTACCCGCCGCCAGCGCGCCAGCGATCTGTCCTGTGAAAATCGCCAGCGGAAAATTCCACGGACTGATGCAGGCGAACACGCCGCGACCATGCAGCTGATCTCATTGGATTCGCCCGTCGGACCGGGCAACTCAACCGGTCCCGAAAACCGCGCCCGTGCCTCGCCGGCATAATAACGCAGGAAATCGACCGCTTCGCGCACTTCACCCAACGCATTGGGCAGTGTCTTTCCGGCCTCGCGCACCGCCAGCGCCATCAGCCGCGTGCGGCCCGCTTCATACAAATCCGCCGCGCGTTCCAAGATTGCGGCGCGCCCTGCCCCGCCAAACGCGTCCCATTCGTGCTGGGCGCCATGCGCAATCTTCAGCGCATCCAGCGCATCGGCTTTCGTCGCTTCGGTCACATGCCCGACCAAGCGGCAGCGATCCGCCGGATCGAACAGCGCCGTTCGCGTTCCGGCCCGCACCGCGCCGCCCACGATGGGCGCGGCAACAGCGGGATGTTCCAGATCGGCCTTCATCGCCGAAAGGATCGGCGCGGTGATTTCGGGATCGCTCCACAGGAAGCCCGATGAATTCTTCCGGTCGGAATAAAGCTTCGCGGGCACGGGTAGGTTCGGATTGCGCAGCGGCACGTCTTTCGCCAATTGCGCCACCGGATCGGCCACCAGCACTTCGATCGGCGATTCATTATCCGCCATCCGGTTCACAAAGGACGTGTTGGCGCCGTTCTCCAGCAAGCGGCGCACCAGATAGGCCAGCAGATCCTCGTGACTGCCAACCGGCGCATAGATGCGCGTTCCGGCACCGACGACCGAGAGCGGCTTTTTCACCTCGTGATACAGCTCGTAAAGCGACTCCCCCATGCCGTGCAGGCGCTGATATTCGAAATCGTTCTTGCCGCCCGACAGCACTTCCACCGCCGACAGCGTGTGCGCGTTATGCGTGGCGAATTGGGAAAAAATCGCGTCGCGCGCGCCCAGCATCAGCCGCGCGCAAGCGATATAGGACGTGTCGGTCGCCGCTTTGCGCGTGAACACGGGATAATCCGCAAGGCCGGCTTCCTGGGCGCGCTTGATTTCGCTGTCCCAATAAGCCCCCTTCACCAAGCGCACCGGAATGCGAACCTTCTCGCGCCGCGCCAGCGCGATCAGCCATTCAAGCTGCGGCAGCGCGCGCTTTTGATAAGCCTGAACCGCAAGCCCAAGTCCGCTCCAGCCTGCAATGCCATCCGATGAGAGAAGCCGCTCGAAGATATCGAGCATCAGTTCCAGTCTGTCGGCTTCCTCGGCATCGATCGTGACCGCGATATCGCCCGCGCGTGCTTCGCGCACCAGTTCGCACAGGCCGGGAAGCAGCTCGGCCATGACGCGCTCGCGCTTGACCCATTCGTAGCGCGGATGCAGCGCCGACAATTTGACCGAGATACTGGGCCGCTCGAAGATCGGCGCGTCGTCCTTGGGATACGCGGCGGCGAGCGCCGCGATGGCGCTGCGGTAATGCTCCATATGCCGCTGCGCATCGCGCGCGGTATAGGCCGCCTCGCCCAGCATATCGAACGACACGCGATAGCCGTTTTCGCGATAACCGCGCGAGGCTTTCAGCGCCTCGCCGATGGTGCGGCCGAGCACGAATTGCCCCCCCAGCACGCGCATCGCGGCGGTGACGGCTTGGCGGATCACCGGTTCGCCCGAACGGTTCACCAGCTTCTTGAAGATGCTCTCGAAATCCCAGCCCGCCGTCTGGTTCATCCGCACAATGCGCCCGGTCAGCATCAGCGCCCAGGTCGAAGCATTCACGAAGACGCGATTCCGATTTGCCGTGATGGCTATCCCAATCGCCCGAGCCGATCTTGTCGCGGATCAGCCGGTCGGCGGTTTCGGCGTCGGGCACGCGCAGCAGCGCCTCGGCCAGGCACATCAGCGCCACGCCCTCTTCGGTCGAGAGCGCATATTCCTGGGTGAAGGCGTCCACGCCGCCGCGCCGTGCGCCCTCGCCGCGGATGCGGCTGGCGAATTCGCGGGCCAAGGCCTGCGTCGCCTGGGCTTCGGCGGGGGTGAATTTCGCCTGGGCGATCCGTTCGGACGAGATGGCGTTCTCGTCCGCGAGATAGGCGTCGGCTAGGGCGTGGCGCAATTTGTCGGTCATGGGGCTGGGTGCGTTGGTGTGACGAATACATTCTAGCGCCTACTGGCGCCGCGCGCGCTAATCTCGCACCCATGGCCGATTACCCATCGTCACCACCATTGCGCAGCTGCGCGCCAGCCTTGCCGCCGCGCGAAATTCCGGCAAGCGGATCGGGCTTGTCCCGACCATGGGCGCGCTGCATGCGGGCCACATCTCGCTGGTGCGGGAGACACAAAATCATGCAGACGACCGTCGTCGTCAGCATTTTCGTGAACCCAACCCAGTTCGCGCCGCACGAAGATTTCGACCGCTATCCGCGCACGCTGGAGGCAGATGCCGCAAAGCTCGCGGCGGCGGGCGGAACAGACCTGATTTTCGCGCCCTCGGTGGCGCGAAATGTATCCGGAGGGCTTCGCCACAAAGGTTGTGGTCAGCGGCCCGGCCCTTGGCCTGGAAACCGATTTCCGGCCCGATTTCTTCGCGGGCGTCGCGACTGTCGTGACCAAACTTCTGCTGGCCGCCGTGCCGGATGCGGCGATTTTCGGCGAGAAGGACTACCAACAATTGCTCGTGGTGCGGCGCTTCGCCGCCGATCTGGGATTGGCGACCAATATCGTGGGCGCGCCCATCATCCGCGAGCCCGACGGCCTCGCGATGTCGTCGCGCAACGCCTATCTCTCGCCAGCCGAACGCGAGATTGCGGGCAAGATGCACTTGGTCTTGAAGCGCATCGTCGCGCGCCTGCATGACGACCTGCCCATCGCCGCGGCGGAAGAATTGGGCAGAACGGATTTGCGCAAGGCGGGGTTCGCATCGGTCGATTACGTCGCGGTGCGCGATGCGCAAACTTTGGCGCCGCTCGCGTCGCTGAGCCGCCCTGCCCGCATCCTCGCCGCCGCCAAAGTCGGCAACACCCGCCTGATCGACAACATGGCGGTCTAACTAAAGCAATCCCAGTTCCGCCAATTCGAGTTTGAGCGCTTCGGGGATGTTCAAACCCTTGAGATCGCGCGCATCGGGCGGCGCGTCCTTGGCGTTCAGATAGCGCCAGCCTTGAAACGGACGATGCGCGCGGCGCGCGGTCGCCACCAGTTTGGGATCGTAGACCAGGCCACAATGCGGCACGCCGCCCCGCATCACCGGCTTGAGCGCGAGCAATTTTTGCCGCACCGCGATTTGTCCCTTGATGACCCAATAGAGCGAGCCGCCGTCCAGCAACTCGTCGGCGCGCTTGGGCGTTTGCCGCGTGACATGCATCAACACCAGCGGGCGCTTCTTCTTTTTCAATTCCTTGATGCGCGCGGCTTGCCAGCGCGCCAACTCATCGACGGTCTCGACACCGACACAGAGTTTAATCAGATGTACGCTCACGCCGGCACCTCCGCAAAGCGCACAAGCACGGCGCCTTCGACGATCTGATCGCCGACCGCCGCGTTGACGGCTTCGATAACGGCGTCATGGGGTGCCGACAATGTGTGCTCCATCTTCATCGCTTCAAGCACTATCAGCGGCTCGCCTTTCTTGACGCTTTGCCCAGGCGCGACATGGACTTGGATAATCCGGCCAGGCATCGGCGCCACGATAATGTCAACGGCATCGCCTTCACCCTCGGCATCGTGCAGCGGATCGTGCGGCTGTAACACATAGGTCTCGCCGCCTTCCATCACCGCAATATCGCCATTGGCGAGGCGCATCGCGTGGCCGCAAAATCCCTCAGAAGGCGCAGAAACCGCAACAGCGACACGCTTTCCATCCACGACAAAGTCGATGATTTGCCGCGCCGCACCGGCCAAGCGAAAACTATCCGCCCTGCCCCACGGATCATCACTCTCTTCTGCTGCGCCACTCTGTACCAAGCATTGCGCGGCTGCGGCTAAAATGTGCTGGGGAACTGCTGTTTGCGGCACCAGTTCGCCCAAATGCCGCGCGATGAATCCGGTATCGATGTTGCCGGACACGAAAGCAGGGTGGCTGAGTGCGCGGATCAGAAAGGCGTTGTTGGTGCGTAGGCCTGCGATCTCCGCAGTCGCCAGCGCGGCGGCAAGTTTGGCCAGCGCGCCTTCGCGCGTTTCGTCATGGGCGATGACCTTCGCGATCATCGGATCGTAGAACGCCGTCACCGCATCGCCTTCGCGCACGCCCGCATCGACGCGCACACCTTCCGGCAAGCGCAGCCACTCCAGCGTGCCGGTGGACGGCAGGAACCCACTTCGCGTATCTTCCGCATAAAGCCGCGCTTCGACGGCGTGTCCGTTTGGGCGGATATCCTCCTGGCGCCACGGCAGCGCCTCGCCTGCCGCCACACGCAGCTGCCATTCGACGAGATCGAGGCCCGTAATCGCCTCCGTCACGGGATGCTCAACCTGCAGCCGCGTGTTCATTTCCATGAACCAGATGCGATCCGGCCGCAGCCCATCCGATGTGTCCGCGATGAATTCCACGGTGCCCGCGCCGACATAACCCACCGACTTGGCGGCATTCACGGCGATGGCGCCGATCTGCGCCCGCATTGCCTCGCTCATGCCGGGCGCGGGCGCATCCTCGATCACCTTCTGGTGACGTCGCTGCAAGGAGCAATCGCGTTCCAGCAGATGCACGACATGGCCGTGACTGTCTGCAAAGACCTGCACCTCGATGTGACGTGGCCGCGTTACATATTTTTCGATCAGCACGCGGTCATTGCCGAAAGCGGATTTTGCTTCGCGGCGCGCGGCATTGAGCGCGGCAGCGAAATCCTGAGCCCGCTCGACCAGGCGCATACCCTTGCCGCCGCCGCCGGCGGACGCCTTGATCAGCACGGGATAGCCGATCTTGTCCGCTTCGGCCTTCAAGCCCGATTGGTCCTCGCCATGATAGCCAGGCACCACGGGCACGCCCGCGTGCTCCATGAGCGTCTTTGCTCGATCCTTCAGGCCCATGGCACGGATGGTTTCGGCGGACGGTCCGACAAACACAAATCCCGCCACGGCGCAGCCCTCGGCGAATTGCGCGTTCTCGGACAGAAACCCATAACCGGGATGGATTGCGTCGGCGCCGGTGACTTTTGCTGCTGCGATGATCAGATCGCCACGAAGATAGCTATCGCGCACTGGCGATGGACCGATCCATACCGCCTCATCCGCCAGCGCCACATGGGCGGCCCCTTCGTCGGCGTCGGAATAGACGGCCACCGTGGCAAGCCCCATCGCATGCGCCGTGCGCATGACGCGACAGGCGATCTCACCGCGATTGGCAATCAGGAGCTTGTGAAACATTAGAGAAGTCTGCCGCCGCATCCTTGTTACGGAATTGTCTCGCGCAAACGCCGCGAAGCCACGCACCATTGAGGCATTTTCGCGCGGAGGGATAAACCCGGAAAATGCAGGGGATATCCTTCACCACCGCTTAAGCTGCAAGTGGCAGGCTTCCGCGCAAAGCGAGGAACACCCATGTATCAGCTTGTTTACGTTAGTGCAGCTTCGACGGCGCTCAGCGACACGGACCTCAACCAGATTCTCAACTCGTCGCGGCGCAACAACCGCCCGCGCGATATTACCGGCATGCTGCTGCTGATCGACCAAGGCTTCCTGCAGGTGCTGGAAGGACCCAAGGACGCAGTGCTGGAAATTTTCGCGCGCATCCGCGCCGACGACAGGCACGGCGCCGTGCGCATCCTGGTCCAACACGAAGCGCCCGAGCGTCTCTTTCCGAATTGGAGTATGGGTTTCGAGAGGCTCAGCCCCGGCCACGCCCCCACCGCCGACGTCTTCGCCGTCACGCGCGAGGCGATTCAAAATGCAGTAGAACCTGAGCGGGCTGTGGAGATCGCAACCCTGCTCAGGACGTTCTACAAGATCAACGCAGACCGCGACGCGGCCTGACGCATCCTATCCGCGAATGGACAGGACGACCTTCTTGATCGCGAACACGATGGCGATCGCCAACAGAAACGCTACGTAGAGGGCGATACCCTCTTTCAGCAGCGCGGTGTCGAAGGTCGGCATCATGATCGTTGTGTGGTTCATCAGCGGCGGTATCACCGCGTCCGCAGCGATGTACACCAGAGCCGCGATGATAGGCACAATGATGACGCCCGCAATGCTGGCCGTCGCCACGCCGAAGAACAGCGCGATCACCGCACCCTGAATCATATGGAAATGATCCAGATGGTGCAGAAAGTCTTTAAAATAGGCCGGAAAACCCGTGATGATGTCCATGTACTCAACCCCCAATACTCAACCCATGTTGTGGTGCATACAGTACAGCATTAACTCGCCGAGAGCCATTGTTAACGCAGCACAATTTTTAGGCGTTTCGCCCTAGTGATGCCCCCCGCTTCCACCGCCCTTGAGCAGCTTCGTCTTCAGGAAAAAGAATACGGCGATCACGATCACATAACCCACATAGAGGGCTAGAGCGTCCCGCCAGAATCCCAGCGTCACCAGAGGCGGGAGTTGGAACGGCGCGTTGTGATCCACCACCGGAATCAACACGATAGCCACGATATGGACCAGCGTTGCCGCCAGTGCGATCTCCCACAATTTCTGCCAGCTGGAGAGTTTGAACGTCGCGAACAGCGCGATGATAAGGCCGAGAACGGCGTTGACGTGCTCGAAGCCGATGCGAAGAAAATCCAGGGCCTCATTGAGGTAGTGCGTAACCTGGTCCATGACATCCCCCTTAGGGTTGATGACGGATTAACCTTAAGAACTCTTTGTGGAGATAGTTTAATCCGCGAATTGCGGCAGCGCTAAGACAGCCGGGGGACGGGCAATCTTTTGTTACTCAACCTTTAGTAGCCGATCAGCGTTTTCCAGCCGAACAACAGCACCCCCAGGATGCCGCCGATCACGAAAACCACGAGCACAAGGCCGAAGCAGCCCATCCCACAGCCCCCGCATCCCAGGGCGCGCAAGAAAGGCGGCGGGTTGAGATAAATGCGGGTCTGCTGCTCGGGAAATTGTTCGCTCATTGCGCTCAGCCGGTGTTGCCGCGCCGTGCTTAGCCGGTTTCCGGTCACACGCCAAATCGGCCCGCCGATCAACCAAACGTGCGAGGTCGTGATGTGGACAACAAAACCAATTCCCGGCGAAACTCACGCTCAAGCCTTGGGGAGCATCACCGATGCCGGACGGAATTTCGAGTGCGCGGCGCATCACCATTCTGATCGGTTTGGCGGTCGCCCTCTTGGTGCCGCTCGTGCCGTTGATCCCCGGCGGTGAGGAGTTGTTGCGCATCCCCGGTCTCGCCCCTATCCCGGGACGCGAGGCGTTCTTTTGGGCCCTCGGCGCCATTGTCGTGCTTTACGTTCTGATCGTCGAGCGCCGCCCGCTGTCATCCATCGGCTGGAACGGGATTTCGTGGAAGACCTTTGCCTTCGGCGCGGCGGGCGCGGTCGCGGTTCTCGCTTTCGCCGGAGCGGTCGTCGTGTTCGGCCTGCCCCTCCTGCACCTGGTACAAAATGGCGAGGCGCTGAAGAAAATGGCGGCGCTGCCCTATGGGCTGCGCTTCGCCATCGTGCTGCGCGCCGGCATTGTCGAGGAACTCTTGTTTCGCGGTTACGGTATCGAACGCCTGCGCGAATTGACCGGCAACAAATACGTGGCGGGCGCCATTACGCTCGCGCTGTTCTCTCTGGCGCATTTAAGTCACTGGGGCATGGCGCAGATCGCCGTCGCGGGCGCGGCAGGTTTGGTGCTGACGGCCCTCTATCTCTGGCGCCGGGATCTCGCCACCAACATCGTCGCGCACTTCCTGGTCGATGGTTCGCAACTGCTGTTGTCGTAGCGGCGCTGCGGACGATATTCTATTCGGCCGCGACGGCAAGCGCGGCAAGCGCCCGTTTGGGATCGCGGGCGACAACCATCAACAGCGAGCGCGCCGCCGGATCGATGGCATTGCGCCCCTGTTCCCAATTGCGCAGCGTAGCGACCGGAATGCGCAGCGCGCGCGCGAACTCCTCCTGCGTCATCTTCAAACGCTTACGAATGACGCGCGGTGTGAAGATGTCCTTGAGCGTCGGCACGAAATCGGGGTCTTCGCCGTCCTCGATCATGTGGCGGCGAATGTCCGCTTCTGTCGTGGCGTCGAATATGCGAAAATCTGTCTTGGGCTTGCTCGCCTTGATCTGCGCTAAAGTCCTGCGCACCATCGCCATAGCTCTTCTTCCTTCTTGCGCGCGCGGCGGGCCGAGATGATCCGACGTACGCCGTCGCGATCCGTGTAAACCACCGTGCGAACGCGATCTTCTACCATGCCGATCGCGACCATCCGCACTTCGCCCCACGGCTGACGGATATCGCACCATTCGACCGTGAGACCTTCGAATATCAGAGAAGCCACGGCAAAGGAGAAACCGCGTATCTCGCAGTTTACCTCGCTCTTGGCCTCGTCCCATTCGAAGTCCATGGTCATACTACGCGAATCGCGTAGTTCCTGCAAGGGAGAAATTCATGTCTTCACGTCCTGAACACGCCGAATTTTGTCTTCGGCACGGGCGCGTTCAAACAGGCAGACAGCGCCAGCCCGAGCACCCGCCTTGTATCGGCAGGCGCGATGATGCCGTCGTCCCAGAGGCGGGCGGTGGCGAAATAGGGGTTGCCCTCGCGCTCGTATTGCTCGCGGATCGGCGCTTTGAAGGCGGCTTCGTCTTCGGCGCTCCACGCCTCGCCGCGCGCTTCCATGCCGTCGCGCTTGACGGTGGCGAGCACGCCCGCCGCTTGCTCGCCGCCCATGATCGAGATGCGCGAATTCGGCCAAGCGAACAAAAAGCGCGGCCCATAGGCCCGCCCGCACATGCCGTAATTCCCCGCGCCGTAGGAGCCGCCGATAATCAGCGTGATCTTGGGCACGGCGGCGCAGGCCACCGCCGTCACCAGCTTGGCGCCGTCCTTGGCGATGCCGCCCGCTTCGTATTTCTTGCCCACCATGAAGCCGGAAATATTCTGCAGGAACAGCAGCGGAATACGCCGCTGGCAGCACAGCTCGATGAAATGCGTCGCCTTCAGCGCGCTTTCGCTGAACAGAATTCCATTGTTGGCGATGATGCCGACGGGAATGCCCTCCAGCCGCGCAAAACCGGTGACGATGGTCGTGCCGTAGAGCTTCTTGAACTCGTCGAACTCCGAGCCATCCACCAGCCGCGCGATCACCTCGCGCACATCATATTGCGTGGCGAGCGTGGGCGGCACGATACCGTTCAATTCCGCAGGATCGAAGGCGGGCGGGCGCGGCGCGGCGATTAGGATGTCCGGCTGCTTCCTGTAATTCAGCCCCGCCACGATGCGCCGCACGATGGCGAGCGCGTGGCTATCGTCATTGGCGTAATGATCGGCGACGCCCGACTGGCGCGCGTGAACCTCGGCGCCGCCGAGTTCCTCTGCCGTGACGATTTCGCCAGTGGCAGCCTTCACCAGCGGCGGACCGCCCAGGAAGATGGTGCCCTGCCCTTTGACGATCACGCTCTCATCCGACATGGCGGGAACGTATGCCCCGCCCGCCGTGCACGAACCCAACACTGCGGCGATCTGCGGAATGCCCGCCGCGCTACATCGTCGCCTGATTGTAGAAGATGCGCCCGAAATGCTCGCGGTCGGGGAAGATGTCAGCCTGGTTCGGCAGATTGCCGCCGCCGCTATCCACCAAGTAAATGCACGGCAGCCGGTTCTCGCGCGCGATCTCTTGCGCCCGCAGATGCTTTTTCACGGTGATGGGATAATAGGTGCCGCCCTTAATCGTCGCGTCGTTGCAGACGATGACGCATTCGCGGCCTTCCACGCGCCCGATGCCGGTGATCATCCCCGCGCCATGGATATCGCCGCCATACATTTCAAACGCCGCAAGCGGCGACAGTTCCAGGAACGGCGAGCCGGGATCGAGCAGCCGTTCAACACGGTCGCGGGGCAGCAGCTTGCCGCGTTCGGTGTGGCGGGTGCGCGACCGCTCGTCGCCGCCTAGTGCGGCGGTTTCGAGTCGAGATTTCAATTCGTCTACCAGCGCGGACATCGCGGCGGCGTTGGATTGGAAGGCGGGGTTTGTCAGTGAGACGGATGATTTGAGTGTCGTCATTGGGGCCGATAGACCTGCACATTGTCACCCGGCTTCACTCCGCCCCATTTGGTATCATTCCAAGCCAGCAGAATGTCGACAACCTTCGGGCCATTGTCTTCCAACCGCACTTCCACAGTCCATGTCCCGGCAGTGAACAGAGCGACACGGTCCTGCCCGCTTTCCGGATGTCCCCATTTCGTGATCACGGACGTGACGTCGTCACCAATCTTGATGCCGTCGATCGCGCCGGCTTCGGGTTTGCGCAAGCGGATGATGGAAATACCATCGGCTTTTGTGGCGATGACTTGAAGACCTTTCAATTCGTATTCAAGGACATTTCCATCGCCCATCTTTCCCGTATTGTCGGGCGGCCCTAGTACCACTCGCACATGATCCTCGGTGTCGCCAAGCGATAGGCCCGCAAGCATGGGCGGCGTGTCACCCGCTTTCCACGGGAAAGTGCCGTCAGCCAGGCATGGACAGGCAGCCATCCAAAAAAAACCGACAATTTCCAAGAGTAATCTCATATTGCCTCCACTGCTACCGCCGTTGCCTCTCCGCCGCCGATGCAGAGCGAGGCCACTGCCGCGTTTCAGGCCGCGCCGCTTGAGCGCGTTGACCAGCGTCGCCACGATGCGCGCGCCGGAGGCGCCGATGGGATGGCCGAGCGCGCAGGCGCCGCCGTTCACGTTCATCTTCTCGTGCGGCAGCAAAAGGTCGCGCATCGCGATCATCGCGACATTGGCGAAGGCTTCGTTGATCTCGAAGAGATCGACATCCTCCACCTTCCACTCCGCCAACGCCAGCACGCGCTTGATCGCGCCGACCGGGCGCGGTGGTGAACCAGCGCGGCTCATGCGCGAAGCTTGCCTGCGCCACGATACGGGCAATCGGCTGAATGCCGGCGACATCGCCG
Source organism: uncultured Alphaproteobacteria bacterium (assembly GCA_963849895.1). Taxonomy (GTDB): domain Bacteria; phylum Pseudomonadota; class Alphaproteobacteria; order Micropepsales; family Micropepsaceae; genus Rhizomicrobium. Next base: position 136,235 of record CAWKIU010000002.1, on the reverse strand, counting down.
CGCGCCAACACCAGCGCCGCCGCGCCGTCGGAGATGGAAGACGAATTCGCCGCCGTCACCGTGCCGTCCTTGGCAAAGGCAGGCTTGAGCGTCGGGATTTTCGCGGGGTCCGCCTTGCGCGGCTGTTCGTCGAGCGAAACCTCCACCTCACCGCCGCGCGCGGGAACCTTCACCGCAACGATCTCATCGGCGAACGATCCATCGTTCTGCGCCCGCTTGGCGCGCATCAAGGATTCCGTCGCATAGGCGTCCTGCTGCTCGCGGGTGAACTGGTAATGCCGCGCGGCATCCTCGGCATACGTACCCATCAGCCGATGCTCGTAAGCATCCTCAAGCCCGTCGAGGAACATGTGATCCTTGATCTCGCCATGACCGAGCCGATACCCGCCGCGCGCCTTGGGCAAAAGATACGGCGCGTTCGACATGCTCTCCATGCCGCCCGCCACCGCCATGTCGGCACGGCCAAGCGCCAGCTGGTCCATCGCGATCATGATCGCCTTCATGCCGGAGCCGCAGACTTTGCTCACGGTCGTGGCGGAGACATGATCGGGCATCCCGGCATAGCGCGCGGCCTGACGTGCAGGCGCTTGGCCCACGCCAGCGGGCAGCACGCAGCCCATCAGAACTTCCTGGATAGCGCCCGCGTCCACGCCAGCGCGCGCAATGGCGGCGGCAATCGCGGCGGCGCCAAGCTGCGGCCCGCTCAAGGGCGCAAGCTCGCCTTGGAAAGCGCCCATGGGCGTGCGGGCGGCGGAAAGAATGAACACTTCCGGTGACTTCATCGACTCACTCTGTTTCCTGGCTTGCCCGGTTTGCTTAACGCAGACTGCGATTTGCCGCTACTTTGCCCGTGGCCCAATCGGCCCGACTGGGTTATCATTAATCGGAAATTAGGGCTATTGGGCCGGCGGGGCACCACAGGGTTATGAACAAAGTCGCGATCTCTGCCGCGATCGGAATCGGCGCGGGGCTGGCGCTGGCGGGTGCCTATATCGGTGCGCCCTATGCCGGCGTGCGCCTGACGCCCGACATCTTGCTTGTCGTGGCGGCAGTCACCGCCTTCGGCTCCACCTTCGCAATGCTGTCCCTTACCGCGCTGAGCAAGCCGGAGAAGAAAAAGGAACCCTCCTCCCGGCGGCTAAGCGATCTGGCGGATGCCGACTTCGCCCATTTCCCAACCTCGGGCGTGCGCATCGTGCTGAGGCCGGATTCGGTGATCGAGGAATTCGACGTGGTGCGCAGCCCCGCGAATTACACCAAGAAGGACATCTTCCTCACCATCAAGAAGACTTCGGGCAAGGCGGTATTCAACCCGGTGCTCATCAAGCGGCTGTTCGTGGCGCTGAAGGATTTCGAGAACTTCGTCCACATCCTGCTGACCAACGAGCACGACGAATATATCGGCTACATCCCGGCGACTTATGTGCGTGCCTTCATGGTGGGCGACGACGCCGAAACCAAGATCGTGAAATACATCGTCAACGTGCTGGCGAACCCGCGCGAGCGTAGCCAGGCATTGCACGACATCAACGGTCTGTCGATCGACGAAACCATCGCCGACAACGAACACCTCAACGACGCCCTGAAGAAAATGTCAGACGGTTTGTTCCGCGGCTTCGTCGTGTTCAAGTCCAAGCGCAATCGCAAGCCCGTCGGCGTGATCTACGAGACCGATCTGGTCAAGTTGAACCTGCCGGGCAAGAGCTAGCGCGTCTCCTCGAACAATTCGCGCCCGATCAGCCAGCGGCGGATTTCGCTGGTGCCCGCGCCGATCTCATAAAGCTTGGCATCGCGCAGCAGCCGCCCCGTCGGATAATCGTTGATATAGCCGTTGCCGCCCAAACATTGGATCGCTTGCAGCGCCATCCAGGTCGCCTTTTCCGCCGCATAAAGGATCGCGCCGGCGGCGTCCTTGCGCGCGGTGCGCCCCAGATCGCAGGCCCGCGCCACCGCATAAACATAGGCGCGCGCGGCGGACAGCCCGACATACATGTCGGCGAGTTTGCCCTGCATGATCTGGAACGAACCGATGGGATGGCCGAACTGCTTGCGGTCGCGAATATAGGGCAGCACGATGTCCAAACAGGCCTGCATGATGCCGAGCGGCCCCGCCGCCAGCACGACGCGCTCGTAATCGAGCCCGCTCATCAGCACCTGCAGGCCGTGCCCTACCCCGCCCAGCACATTCTCTTCGGGCACTTCGCAATCCTCGAAGACCAATTCCGCCGTGTCGGAGCCGCGCATTCCCAGCTTGTCGAGTTTGGGCGCGACGCGAAAACCCTTGAAGTCTTTTTCGATCAGAAACGCCGTGACCCCGCGCGTGCGCGCATGCGGGTCGGTTCTGGCGTAGAGCACCAGCGTATCGGCGGTCGGCGCGTTGGTGATCCACATTTTGGTGCCGTTGAGCACATAGCGCTCGCCGCGCTTTTCGGCGGCAAGGCGCATCGACGCCACATCCGAGCCCGCTTCGGATTCGCTCATCGCCAGCGCGCCCAGATGTTCGCCCGTTATCAGCTTGGGCAGATAGCGGTGCTTCTGCGCCTCGCTGCCGTTGCGCCTGATCTGGTTGATGCAGAGATTGGAATGCGCGCCATAGGACAGCCCCACCGCCGCCGAGGCGCGGCTGACTTCCTCCATCGCCACGACATGCTCAAGGTAACCCAGCCCCGATCCGCCGTATTCCTCCTCCACCGTAATGCCGTGCAGCCCAAGCGCCCCCATTTGCGGCCAGAGCACGCGCGGGAAGATGTTGGTGCGGTCGATTTCGGCGGCGATGGGCGCGATTTTGTCGGCGGCGAAATTCCGCACCGTCTCGCGCAGCATGTCCGCGGTTTCGCCCAATCCGTGATCGAGCGAAGAATAAGTGTTCGGAATCATCGAAGTTCCATGTTGCGTGGCACCCCGAGCCTACTAAAAACCGCCCCTAACCGCCACGCTGCGGCGATGACAAGCCTATCCGATTGGGCATAGTCTTGTGGATGCGCCGGGGCCAGGCTCGGGTTCCGTCGCGTCAGCAACCGAACGCACGGAGCATCAATGACCGATACTTTCAAACTGTCCGCCGATCGCGCAACGGACGAACCGGAAGCCCGCGAAGAAGACGATGCTCGGCCGCTTTGCGGCGCAATATTCCGACGGCAACGTGCCGTTCGATGTCGCGCTGCCGGACGGCACCGTGCAGCATTTCGGCAAGGGCGCGCCGACCTTCCGGCTGACGATCAAGAACAAAGCGGGCATGCGCGCCGTATCGAGTCTCGACGAAGGGCGGATGGGCGACGCCTATATGAACGGCGACATCGAACTCGACGGCGACATGATGAAGCCCTTCGAGCTGCGCGCCACCATGAAGGATTTTCACCTCGTCACCGAAGCCTGGCGCTATATCCAGCCCTTCCTGTTCGGACAGGTCCATACCAACAAGCAGGCGATCACCGCCCATTACGATCTGCCGCCGGAATTCTTCCTCAGCTTCCTCGACCCCAAGACGCCCTGCTACACCCAAGGCGTTTATGAGAGCGACAGCGAGACGCTCGACGTCGCCACCACGCGCAAATTCGACTACGCCTTCGACAAGCTGAAGCTGAAACCCGGCGATCATATTCTGGAAGTCGGGCCCGGCTGGGGCGCGTGGTTCGAATATGCCTCCAAGCGCGGCGTCAAATGCACCGGCATTTCGATTTCGCAGATGTCGGTCGATTTTCTCAACGCCCGTTCCAAGGAACTCGGCTATAATTGGGAACTGATCTTCTCGGATCTGTTCGAGTACGAGACCGACCGCAAATACGATGCCGTCGTCATCATGGGCGTGATCGAGCACCTGCCCGACTACAAGCGCGTGATGGAGAAATTCCAGTCGCTGCTGAAGCCCGGCGGGCGCGTCTTCCTGGATGGCTCCGCCAGCAACAAGAAGTACGAGCTGTCGTCGTTCATGGTGAAGTACATCTATGCCGGTAACCATTCGTTCCTGGTGCTGCCCGATCTGCTGGACAAGGTCGCCAAGACGAAAATGCAGGTGGAAGAAGTCTTCAACGACAGCCGCAGCTACATGCTGACCTGCGCCCAATGGGGCCGCAATCTGGATAAGAACCGCGAGAATATCTTGAAGCATGTCGGCGAATTCGATTTCCGCCGCTTCCGCCTCTATCTGTGGGGCGCGGCAGCCGAGTTCAAACTGCGCAACATGTTCTGCTACCGCCTGATCCTGCTATTGCCGGAGAGCGCGACGGAATAGGCGGAACAGCGAGAGCGCAAGAGATTTTGGGTGGCTTGCCAAGTCGCGGCTGCGCGATCCTACTATGCGATATGCTAAACGCGTCCAGTCCCTCGTCGTGGAGCTCGTGTGATCAGCCAACGAAATCCGAGAAGAAATCGACACAAACATCCCGAAGGCGGTGAACAGCTTCGCGCCTATAATCACCAGGACCCACGAGTAGATGTTCCTTTCAACAAACCGAAATGACGATTGCCAGCCCGGGATGCGAGCAACGGGATATTCTGGACCGTCAAACCGAGTAAGAGTTGGTCCCGTGGAAACGAAAATGGAATGAGAGCCTGTGCAATAATATCCGCGCCTAACCAATGGGACGCACGCCAGCCAATTAGAAATGTGAACACGAATGTCGAAGCCAACCATCGTCCAATGGAGGGTGCCGCACGCCGAACTTTGCCATCAAATCCAGCCGTGGTCATTGAAGGCGCTCCAATCCTTTGCTCACCGCGGGCCGTGTTGCGCATCGATACAGAATACCACAACGCGCTGCCGAACGCAGGATTCGACTTCGCTGTAAACGCTACAGGATGATCCGCCGGTTGGCATGGGTTGTTTGGCGGGCTCGTTTGGGCCCGCACCACGATTAATCGTGGGCAGGCCACCCGAAGCCCGCAGGGCGAAGGGTGGTGCGGTCGAGAAGAGTTCGAACTTCCATGGGTGTTACCCCGCTAGCACCTCAAGCTAGTGCGTCTACCATTCCGCCACGACCGCAATCACATGGGGTGGCGGGGTGTAGCAAACCCCCTCGGGCTTGTGAAGGGCGCGATTTCAGCCAAAAAAGGCCGGTGCCGAGCGCCACAGGATGAATCCGGCCACCGCGATCACCACCACCGCGAAAACGCGCGTCAAAGCGGCCCGCTGCGTCGATAAGCGCCCCGCCAGCCGGACGCCAAGCAGCCCCCCGCCGATCCCGCCCAGCACGAAGAGCGCCGCGATCCGCCAGTCGACCTGCCCGGCAAAGGCATAGGAGGTGGCCGTGGTCGCCCCGAAGGTTCCCACCGACACCAGGGACGAGCCGACCGCGTTGATGGTCGCCATGCCGCTGCCCAGCATCATCGCGGGCACGATCAGAAAGCCGCCGCCGATCCCGAAGAAGCCCGACATCAGCCCAACCGCCAGTCCGATGCCGACCAGCCGCACCGCGATCTTGGGCGTGATGCGCACATTGGGGTCGCCCGCCGCGGCGCGCGGCGTCAGCATCGCGCCGGCCACCGCCACCATCACCAGCCCGAACAGGAAGAGAAGCTTCTTGCCGTCCACCATCTGGCCGAGCTGCGCGCCAGCCGCCGCGCCGGCAATGCCCGACACCGCAAACACAGCCGCGCAAGGCCATTTGACGTGCCCGGCGCGCGAATGGGCGATGAGATTGGCAAAAGCGTTCACCGCCACCGCTAGCGCGCTGGTGCCGATCGCCATATGGGTCGAGCGCACGCCCACCACATAGACAAGCAGCGGCACGGCGAGAATGGAACCGCCGCCGCCGAGCAGCCCGAGCGCGAAGCCAACAATGCTCCCGCTACCGACCGAAAGAATGTCGGACAAACCGATCATCATGCGGTCGCGATCTTATTCCACGGCATCCTTGCACTCACTTTCTGCAATAAAGTTCGAAGAGAAATCTGACCAGTCGCTGAATTTTGGGATCGGCGAGACTGTAATGGATGGATTGGCCGTCGCGCCGCGTGTCGACCAGACCGTCTTCGCGCAGCTTCGCCAAATGCTGTGACAGCGCCGATTGGCTGAGCCCCGAGGCGCGGACCAAGTCCCCGGCGCTCTTTTCGCCTTCGACCAATTCGCACATCACGCGCAGCCGCGCGCCATGCGACAGCGAGCGCAGCACAAGCGCCACGTCGTCGGCCTTCTTGGACATCGCCTTCATGTCCGGGGAGGCGGCGGGTTTTGTCACGGTGTCATCCTTTAGCGCTTGATAAATTAGAGATTGCTAATATATATGTCAAACCATTCCACAAGGCCTGCGACATGAAGCCCGAAATTTCCGCCTTCTTCGACCACGCAACGAACACGATCAGTTATCTGGTGGTCGATCCAGCGACGCGCGACGGCGCCATTATCGATCCCGTCCTCGATTTCGATGCCAAGAGCGGGCGTGCCGCCACGACGTCGGCGCAGCGCATTCTCGCCGCCGTGAAGGCTTGCGCCATCAACGTGAAATGGATCCTCGAAACCCACGCGCATGCGGACCATCTCTCCGCCGCGGTGTTCCTCAAGGAACAAACCGGCGCGGCGGTGGCCATCGGCGCCAATATCACTGCGGTTCAAAAAACCTTCGGGCCCGTCTTCAACGCCGCCGACGTGACCGGCGAGAACAAATTCTTCGACCGCTTGCTGAAGGACGGCGAGATTTTCGCCATCGGCGCGCTGAGCGTGGAGGTGCTCTACACACCCGGCCATACCCCGGCCTGCGTCAGCTATCGCATCGGCGACAATGTCTTTGTCGGGGACACGCTGTTCATGCCCGATTACGGCACGGCGCGCACCGATTTTCCAGGCGGCGATGCGCACGCGCTCTACCGCTCGATCCGCAAATTGCTGGCGCTGCCGCCGCACACCGCGTTGTGGATGTGTCACGATTACGGCGCGCCGGGCCGCACCGAATTCGCCTGGCAGACAAGCGTGGCCGAGCAGCGCGCGAAAAACATTCATATCCATGATGGGATCGACGAAGCGAGTTTCGTCGCGATGCGCACCGCGCGCGACAAGACGCTCGACATGCCCGCGCTGCTTTTGCCCTCGGTACAAGTAAACATCCGCGCCGGACACATGCCGCCGCCGGAGAGTGACGGCAATGTCTATCTCAAGCTGCCGGTGAACCGGATTTAGATTCCCTCGCCGTCCACGCCGTGGATGCCGCATTCGTCTTTGTCGAGGCCGGACCAGCGCCCGTCGCGATAACTTTCGCCGGGCAGGACACGCCGTGTGCACGGCATGCAGCCGATGGAGGGATAGCCGTCATCCACCAGCGGATGGCGCGGCAGATCGTGCTTCAGCGCATAAGCTTCCAGATCCCCATGCGACCAATCGGCCAGCGGATTAAAGCGAAAGCGGCCCTCGAACAATTCCACGGGCTGCATGGCGGCGCGGATTTTGGTTTGAAAGCGCTTGCGGCCGGTGATCTGCGCCGAAAATCCTTCCAGCGCACGCTTCAGCGGAATGACTTTGCGAAATTCGCAGCACGCATCGGTGTTGCGCGCCCATAGCGTGCCTTCGGGATCGCGCGCGGCGCGCTCGGCGGCACTGTGCGAAAGCGAACGCAGATCGCCAAGCCCGAGCAGATCCTGCAGCCTGTCGCGATAGCGCAGTGTTTCGCCGAACAGCTTTCCCGTGTTGAGAAACAGGATCGGCGTGTTCGGATCGATCTGCGCCACCAGATGCAGCAGCACGGCGGATTCCGATCCGAAGGAAGACACGACGGCGGTCTTTCCCGCGAAGTCGCCTTTCAGCGCCAATTCCAGAATACCGCGCGCGTCGCGCCCCTCGGCAGCCGCCAAAAGCTGCGCCAGCTTTGCTTTGATAACCGGATCGTTGTCACCCGTACCTGGCCGGTCGAAGGCACGCGGCGTCAGTCCGCGGCTGCGATCGATCACAGTGACGGTGGCGGCGCTCACGACAACCAGCCTTTCTTCTCGACTATGTCGCGGGTGCGCCGCGAGACTTCGCCGGGGCCAATGCCCTCGGCCCGCCAATTGGCGCGCGCCGAACCGAGCGATTCCAACCGCTCATCCCATTCGGGACCGAAGCGATCCTGCAGCCATTCGCGCAGCCGCCGCGCCAGACCCGGCGCGCGTCCGCCGGTCGAAGCCGTCAGCATCAGCGCACCGCGGCGCGCCACGGCGGGGACATGGAAATCGCAAAGCGCGGGAATATCTTCGACATTGACCAGAACGCCACCGGCGCGCGCCCGGCGGGCCAATTGTGCCGCCTCGCCCTCGTCCAGACCGGCAACGAACAGCACGGACAGGCAATGCAGGGCGGCGTCGCTGCTCTCCAGAGCCACGCTGACTGGGTCCACGCCGCAATCGGCCAGAAAGGCGGCGCGCCGCGCCAGACCGTCACCCGACCCGGCCAAACCGATCCTGACCATCTGGGGATTGAGTGTGATGGGAAGCACGTCAAACCCTCTTGGAGGAACCGTCCTCCGCTGCGATCAAGAGGTACGTGCAGCGCCTATAAAATGCAAGAACAAGGTGGGGAATATTTTATTCTACAATTATAACAAGTATAATCACTGATAGCCCTTAAGGATTTCCGTGACGCTAACCCCTATCTTATCGCCATGGATCACGATTTCGCCTTTGGCCACCGGCCTGTCGTTGGCGAGGATCAGAACCTGGTCGTCCTGGCTGGCGTCCAGTTCGATCACCGCGCCGCGCCCCATCCGCAGAAGTTGGTGCATGGCAATCACCGACCGGCCCAGCACGACCGATATTTCCACTTTGACGTTGGTAAGATTGGTCGACATGGGCAGACCCCCGGTGTGATACGGGAAATCCTTAGGTCATCATGCTTTCGGACAGGTTAATGCGCCCCGACAATGACACCCAAGTCGAATGGCTGATCCGGGACGGGCTGCTGCCCTATCCCGAAGCCGTGGCCTTCATGGAACAGCGCGCCGAGGCCATCGCCGCCGGGCGGGCACGCGAACTTGTCTGGCTGGTCGAACATCCCCCGATCTACACCGCCGGCACCAGCGCCAAGGACAGCGACCTTCTCGATGCGCGCTTTCCCGTCTTCAAGACAGGACGCGGCGGACAATTCACCTATCACGGCCCCGGTCAGCGCGTCGGTTATGTGATGTTTGATCTGAAACCGCGCGGCGGCGACGTGCGCGGCTTCGTGCGCGATCTTGAAGAATGGCTGATCCGAACCCTGGCGCGTTTCAATGTGAAGGGCGAGCGGCGTGAGGGGCGCGTCGGCATCTGGGTTGCGCGACCAGGCGGTCGCGAAGACAAGATCGCCGCGCTTGGCGTGCGCGTGCGCCGCTGGGTTACCTTTCACGGCGTGAGCTTGAATGTGGAGCCCGACCTCAGCCATTTCTCGGGCATCGTTCCGTGCGGCATCCGCGAGCATGGCGTCACCAGCCTGCACGATCTGGGAATCCTGGTCTCAATGGCCGATGTCGACGTCTCGCTGCGCTCGGCGTTCGAGGAGGTCTTCGGTCCGACGTCTTGAACTGCCACGACCCCCGCCGCTATAAGTTGCGACCGAATCTCATTGGGGGAATTCATGCCGCGCGTTTCCGCTGCCTTTTTCACCGTCGGTGCTTTGTGCGTGCTGGTCGGCATGTTGTGGGGCATGCATATGGGCCAATCCGAAGATTTCACATTGATGGCGGCTCATGCGCATCTCAACTTGGTCGGTTGGGTCACGATGGGCCTTTACGGCACGTTCTATGCGCTCACCGCGCAAACGATGTCGCCGCACTTGGCCTGGATCAATTTCGTCCTGTCGCTGGCCGGCGTCCTCACCATGATCCCGTCGCTGGCGATGTATCTGGCAACGTCCGACAAGTCATATATCGGCCCCATGGTGATCGGCGAAGTGCTCACCTTGCTCGGGCTGATTGTTTTTCTGATTTCGGTGTTTCGCGAATTGCTGCGCAAGCGCGCCTAAGTTTCAGTAAGACGAACGCCGGTTGAAACCCTTTTCCGCCGGCGGTTCGTCGCGCTGAAGCTGGACGTTCGTGACGCGCGAACCGGCTGGCCCGCGCATGCAAAGCTCGACGAATTTCTCCACTGCCTTTGTCGGGCCGGAGCACAGCGCCTCCACCGTCCCGTCGAACCGGTTGCAAACCCAGCCGTTGAGCCCAAGCTTGCGCGCCTCGGCGATGGCGAATTGGCGGTAGCCCACGGCCTGCACAAAGCCCTCTATGCGCACGCGCAGGGTGGTGAGATCGTCTTCTTCGCTCATGAATATGAGTTAACATCATTACACAGGAATTTGAAGTGATCGTGCCTGCGACCTTCTATATGCAGACGCTGAGAACAATGCAGGCATGCGTTTGGGGCGCGTTGCCGCGTTAGATGACGGATGGCCATGTTCCGAATACGCCCCCTGGTGTATGGAGTGTCGTGTGCGGATTACATGGATATATGCAACGGCCTTCGCGCTGTTACTTGGCACGAACGGCGCTTATGCCCAGTCGGCCTCGTCGGGCGTTCTGACATACGAGGCTGCTTTCTTCGCTGACGCCAGGCCCAACACCGCCCTCGACATGATCAACCGCTTGCCGGCGTTCTCCTTCGACGACGGCAATTCGCAGCGCGGCTTCGCGGGCACGGCCGGTAACGTGCTGATCGACGGATCGCGGCCGACCTCGAAGACCGACGATCTTCAATCGATCCTCCAGCGCATTCCCGCTAGAGACGTCGATCACATCGATGTGATCCGCGGCGGCGCGCCGGGCATCGACATGCAGGGTCAGACCGTCGTCGCCAATGTCGTTCGCAAAAAAGCGGACTCGACCCAGATCGTCGCAATGATCTCCGACAACCTATTCCTGATCGATGGACACACCGTTCCGTCCGCCAGCCTGGAATTCACGCGCCATTCCGGCGGCAGCACCTTCGAAGCGTCGTTGCAACGCTATGCCAGCTATGACGACTCCGTGGGAAAAGGCACGCACCAAATCACCGACGTGACGACCGGTGTGGTCACGCGCGAGCCCGCGCGCACTTCGGGAAGAGGTGCCGGCGGCGGGTTTACGGGCGGCGCGACCATTCCCCTGTTCGATGGACAATTCAAAGCAAATCTTGCGCTGCAAGATACGCCCTTCCACTCGGCCGCCACCTATTTCGCCGCGGCGGGAACGCGCTACATCACCGACAACTCCGGCGGCAGCAATGCCGAATTGGGCCTGCACTGGAACGGCAATATCGCGCCCTCGCTGGAATTGGAATCGCTGTTTCTGCAGCGGTTGGGACATCAGTCGGACGTCAACAGTTCCGACCAGCCTGGGCTCGATCAGCTTTTCTCTTCCAAGAGCAATACCGGTGAATCGATCTTGCGCCACACCCTGCGTTATCGCGCCACCAGCGCCCTGACGCTGGAGAGCGGCGTGGAGGGCGCATACAATTACCTCGACGGTACGACGGGCTTCTTACTGAACGGCGTTACCGTTCCGCTTCCCTCCGCGATAGCCCATGTGGACGAAAAGCGCGGCGAGGCCTTCTTGCAGGGAACCTGGAAGATCTCGAACGATTGGCTGCTTGAAGGCGGCTCGCGCTTTGAGATTTCGACCATCAGCGAAAAGAGCGACACAAACCAAAGCCGCTCGTTCTTCTATCCCAAACCGCGCGCGGTTTTGACCTGGTCGCCGGACAAGAACACGCAATTCCGCTTGCGCTACGAGAAAGTTGTCGGTCAGCTTGATTTCGGAAATTTCATCGCCACCGGAAGCCTGGGGACCACCGGCGTAACCGCCGGCAATGCCGATTTGAGGCCCGATCAGCACACGCAATACGCCATCTCTTACGAACGCCATTTCTGGAGCAAGGGCGCGCTCGTCGCGACACTGATGCATGAGGAGATTTCCGATGTGGTCGATCTGGTGCCGGTTAGCGGTCCCTCCGGCACTTTCGATGCGCCGGGCAATATCGGCAACGGCCAGAACAACGAGATCGATCTGTCGCTGACCGTGCCGCTCGATCGTCTGGGAATTCCCAACGGCCTGCTCACGTCAACCGACACCTGGAGCCTCAGTTCGGTGCGCGATCCCGTCACCGGCATCAATCGCGTCATCTCCGGCGAGCGGCCGCAGAATCTCAACATCGGCTTCACGCAGGATATCGACCGGCTGAAATCAACCTGGGGCATCAACTATTACAATTGCTGGGACGAGCAATATTTCCGCCTGGAACAAACACAGCATCGGCGTGTGTTGCCGCCCTATGTCAACGTCTTTTGGGAATACAAGCCGACCCCGGCGTGGAGCCTGCATTTCGAACTCGATAATTTGGCGCGCTTTGTCTACAAGAACGAACTGTTCGACTATTCGGGACCGCGCAACACATCGCCCCTGGTGGAAATCGAAGAACGCTCGATCACCTCGCAGCCGCGGCTATATGTCGAAATTCGCAAGACATTCGATTGACGCCGGTCAGGCGAATTCCAGGATCACATCGTTCAGCGCGAGATTGTCGCCGCTTTTGACATTGATCTTGCCGATCTTGCCGTCGCGCTCTGCCGTCAGCACGTTTTCCATCTTCATGGCTTCGACCACGGCAAGCGCCTCACCCGCCTTGACCTCCTGGCCGACTTCGACCTGAACGCCGACAACAAGGCCGGGCATCGGACAGAGCAGCTGCTTGGATTGCCCCGGCGGCGCCTTCTTGGACATGAACTTCGCGAGTTCCGCCACGCGCGGATCGCGCATCGTGACGAAAGCCTGCATGCCGCCTTGCGAAACATGCTGGCCGCCATGAGCGCGCGCGATATGCACGGCATATTCGCGGTCGCCCTCGCGCAGATGCAGGAGTGGCGCTCCTTCGGTCCAATCGACCACTGCGGAATAATTCTCCTTGCCGATCCGCGCGAAGAAGCGGCCTTCATGCAAGACCGCGTTGGCGACGGTGAAGGTCTCGCCGTCGACCATCGCGACAAACGTCGCGCCGACGCGGTGCGCGCCGTTGAGGGTGCCGGAGATTGCGCTAGCGCGGCACGAGCGCGCCAGTTCCACCGCCGCGGCAGCCGCCACGAAGCGCCGCTTGGCGGAAACATCCAGCGGTAGACTGTGAAAGCCTTTGGGGAATTCCTCGGCGATGAACGATGTCGTAACCCGCCCCTCGCGAAAGCGCTTGTGATGCATGATCGCGGTGAGGAATGCGATATTGTGCTCGATCCCCTGGATGGTGAACTCGTCGAGCGCATCGGCCAGCGCATCGATCGCAGCGTCGCGGGTCGGCGCGTGGGTGGTCAGCTTGGCGATCATCGGATCGTAATGAATGGTGACCTCGTCGCCCTCATGCACGCCCGCGTCGATGCGCACCGTAGCGCTGCCGCGCGGACCCTCGGCCGGCGGGCAATAGCGCACCAGCCGTCCGATGGAGGGAAGAAAGCCGCGAAACGGATCCTCGGCATAGACGCGCGCTTCCACCGCCCAGCCTTGCGGCTTCACGTCGCTTTGCGTGATCGGCAGTTTCTCGCCCGCCGCCGAGCGGATCATCAGCTCCACCAGATCGAGGCCGGTGACCGCCTCCGTCACGGTATGCTCGACCTGCAGGCGGGCATTCATTTCCAGGAAATAGAAATTCTTCTTCGCGTCGACGACGAATTCCACCGTTCCGGCGCTGTCGTACCCCGCCGCCTTGGCGAGCGCGACGGCTTGCGCGCCCATTGCGGCGCGCGTCTTGTCGTCGAGGAACGGCGACGGCGTTTCTTCGACGACTTTCTGGTGGCGGCGCTGCGCCGAGCAATCGCGCTCGCCCAGATGCACCACATTGCCGTGCCTGTCCGCGATGATCTGGATTTCGATATGGCGGGTATCGGTGACGAATTTTTCGATGAACAGCCGGTCGTCGCCGAAACTCGATTGCGCCTCCTTGTGCGAGGAGAGCAGCGCCTGCATCAGATCCTTCTCGGAGCGGACGACGCGCATGCCCTTGCCGCCGCCGCCGCCAGAGGCTTTCACCATCACCGGATAGCCGATCTGCGACACGATCTGCTTGGCGTGCGCCAGATCGATGATCTCGCCGACATAGCCCGGAATGGTCGACACGTTGACCGACTGGGCGAGCTTCTTGGACCAGATCTTGTCGCCCACCGCGGCGATGGCCTCCGGGCGCGGGCCGATGAAGACCAGCCCCGCGACTTTCGTCACCGCTTCGGCGAAGGCTTGGCGTTCGGCCAGGAATCCGTAACCGGGATGGATAGCCTCAGCGCCCGTCAGCTTGGCGGCATCCAGAATCGCATGGGTGTTCAGATAGGACTGGCTCGCGGGCGCGGGGCCGAGCCGCACCGCTTCGTCCGCCATTTCGACATGCAGCGCATATTTGTCGACGTCCGAATAGACCGCGACGGTGGCTATTCCCATCCGGCGCGCGGTCTTTATGATTCGGCAGGCGATTTCGCCGCGGTTCGCGATCAGTATTTTCTTGAACAAGATATCCTCGGCCGGAATCTCGGCTTGGCGGTTGCTTTTAGGAGGTCCAAAGGCTCAGGTAAACCCATGCGAGAGAGGCCCAAAAACCGCCCGCCCCTGTTCACCATACAGCGCCTTCTGGGCGCTGGCCTGTTCCGCATCCACTTCGAGAACGGGTTTTCCGTCTCCCTGGGAATGGCCGCCGTAGCGTTAGGGACCGCCGCCCTGTTCGGGCGCAATATTGCGATCCTGGCGGCCACCGGCGCCCTGTGCGCCAGCGTGGTGGACCAGCCCGGGCCGCTGCCGATCAAGATGCGGATGTTCGCCCTGGCGGTGGGCGGCTCGACGACCCTGACCGTCGCGACCATTCTGACGGGCAACGCGCCGTGGCTGCTCGGGCCGCTGGTGGCGGCCATGAGCTTCGCGACCGGGATGATTTCGGGCTATGGGCGGCGCGCCATAGGCCTTGGCGTGGCGGCGGTGCTGGCGCTCCTGTTCGGCATGGCGACACCCGCCTCGACGCCCATTATCGGGCACGCGGCGATCTTCGCGGCGGGCGGCCTTGCCTATACCGGCTTTGCGCTGGCGATGGGCATGGTGCTGGACGACCGCAACCGGCGCATGTTCCTGGCGGAGGCGACGCGCGCCTTCGCTGCTTATGTCACCGCCAAGGCGGCGCTCTACAATCCGCATGCGCGCCCGCGCCTGGCGCTGCAGTCCCTGGTCGAAACCCACGCGGTCTTCATGGAGCGGCTTCAAGCGGCGCGCGACATGATTTTCTCCGGCAGACGCACGCCAAACCGCGTGCGGTGGATGGCCGCACTGATCGCGCTGCTCGATTGTTTCGACACGATCCTGTCCAGCGATGCCGATATCGAAACGCTGCGGCAATCCGCCCATCATCATCTGATGCGGCGATTGGGTGCGCTGGTCGGCAACATCGCCGACGATGCGCGCGAATTGTCCCTGGCGCTTGCCACGCCTGGGCTTGCCGTGACCGCCCTCACGCACGAGAACCAGCTTCACGCCATCGCGGAAGAAGTCGTGCGGCTCGAACGCGCCGACACCGGCGAGCGCGAGCCGCTGGAAATCTCGGCCTTCCGCTCCACCCAGCACAAATTGGCGCAGGCGATAGGGCATCTGCAGCGGCTGACCGATGCGGCGACGGGCGGCGCGGAGACCAAGCTTCCGAACGTGGACCTCTCGCTCTTCATGCAGAAGGAGCCGATGAACCCCAAGCTGCTGGTGACGCAGCTCACGCTTACGTCGCCGGTGATGCGCTATGCCATTCGCCTGACCTTGGCGATGACGTGCGGCTATCTCGTCACCTTGCTGCTGCCCGGACTGCTACACGGCGGATGGGTGCTGCTCACCACCGCGCTGATCATGCGCGCCAGCTACAGCATCACCAAGCGGCGGCGCAACGACCGCATCGTCGGCACGGTGGCGGGCTGCGTGGCGGCGGCGGTGCTGGTGCATACGCTGCCGCAAGGCTGGCTCTTCCTGCCGATGCTGATAACCGTCGGCTCGGCGCACGCTTTCGCGACGGTGGATTTCCGCGTCACCGCCCTGTCGGCCTCGATCACCGCGCTGTTGTCGCTGCATTTTCTAGCGCCCGAAACCGGCGCCGTCTTTTTCGAGCGCATCATCGACACGCTGATCGGCGCGGCCATGGCCTGGCTGTTCAGCTTCCTGCTTCCGAGTTGGGAATGGCGCAATGTCGGCAAGCTGGTGGCGCAGATGGTGAAGGCCGACCGCGACTATGCCGATCAGGCGCTGCGGCGCATGCGCGACGATCAGGTCTACCGGTTGGCGCGCAAGCGCACGCACGACGCCGTGGCGAACTTGTCGATGACCGTGCGGCGGCTGGTGGACGAACCCAAGATCGACCGCAAAGTGCTGAGCGCGCTGAACGAGCTTCTCGGCGCGAACTATATGTTCGCTTCGGACCTTGCGTCCATGCGCGTGCTGTTTCGCCTGCGAAAAGGCGAACTGGACCCCGAGGCGACCGAAACGCTGCTCGACACGGCACGGGCAACCGTATCCGCGACGCTGGAAGCGCAAGGTGCAAAGGACGCGCCGGTCTTGCGCCTGTCGCGCCGCAGCCGGATCGAGAATCTCGGCGGCGCGAACGCGATGACCTCCCTGCGCCGCCGGCTGGTCCATATCGAACGCACCGCCGCACAAGTGGCGGCGCTGGCGGCGAAGGTCGCCAAACAAAGCTGAGTCTCAGTCGCGCACCAGCACGACGATGGGTTCATCCTTATACGTCGTATTGTGCAGTACGCGGAAGCCGCATTTCTCGGCCACCCGCAGCGAAGCGCGGTTTTCCGGCGCGATGATGCAGCACGTCCGCACCTTGCCGAAATAGCCTTCGCCCCAGGCCTGCGCGGCGCGCACCGCTTCGGTCGCATAGCCTTTGCCGTGGACCCGGCCCGACAGGGCCCAGCCCATCTCCGGCATGCCCTCCAGCGAAGGCACGATATCGCGCTTACCGTCGAGAAAGCCGATGTTGCCAATGAAGGCGCCGGTTTCCTTTTCCTCGACCGCCCACATACCGAAGCCCAGCATCGCCCAATGCCCGAGATTGCCATAGTGGCGTCGCCACACTTCCTCGCGCGGCATCGGCTTGCCGCCGAAGAACCGGGTTACCTCCGGCTCGGCGGAAATCCGCACGCGGTCCTCGAAATCCTCCAGCCGGACGGCGCGCAGCTTTAGCCGCGCCGTTTCGAGAACGGGGATGTCGATCGTTACGGCGGTCATTTTTTGCGCTTCCCCGCCATCACCTTGTCGCGCGCGGCGCGAAACTCGCTGTCGGCGTGCCAGTTGGGCCAGGCGTCGTCATTGGCCAGCGTATCGCCGAGGGTATGGAGTACCTGGATATCCTCCACATAGCTCGTCGTGTCCCAATTCGGATTGAATTCATCCGAGGGCTGATGATAGTGGTTCTTGCGATAGTCGTCGCGGATCGCCATGCCCGCCGCCTTGCCGCCCACGACAAGATCGACGCCGGAATCCGGCGTGATCGCCGGCACGCCCAGCTTCGCCAGGCTGAAATGGTCGGAGCGGAAGAAGCCGCCTTTTTCCGGCTCGGGGTCGGGCGTGATGACGCGGCCTTGGGTCTTCAGCGCGTCGGCGAGATAATCCTCAAGCTCCGACTCCCCGCTGCCCGGCAGCGTCATGTCATGCGCCGCGCCTTCGGCAAGGTCCGCATCCAAATTGACTGCGCCGACGATATACGACAGCGGCCAGATAGGATGCTCGGCGAAATATTGCGAACCGAGCAGGCCTTGCTCTTCCAGCGTCCAGAAGATGAAGGCGATGGAGCGCTGCGGTTTCTTGTCATGCGCAAAGGCCTCGGCGAGTTCCAGAGATCATGGAATCGCCCATGCCGTTGTCGATGGCGCCGTTGTAGATTTTGTCGTCGCCGGGAAGTTCCGGCTTGATGCCCAGATGATCCCAATGCGCGCTGTAGATCAGTACATCGCCGGGATGCTTATAGCCGGCGATAACACCAACGACATTGCGCGTGTTGAGATAGGAGACATGCGAGACCGCATCGGCGTTCAGCGTCTCATTCATCGCCACGGCTTTGAAGCCGCGCTGATTGGCGGCGGCTTTCTCGGTGATGTAATCGAGACCGGCGCGCTTGAACAAATCCTTCGCCGTGTCGAGCGTCACCCAGCCTTCCACCGGAACCATCGACGCATTTTTGTCCTTCGACAGCAGCCAGGATTTGTTGCCGGAATTGGAATTGCGCACCACCTGATAGCCATAGGCCGCCGGAATGGTCTCATGCACGATGATGGCGGCGGCGGCGCCTTGGCGCGCGGCCTCTTCGTACTTGTAGGTCCAGCGGCCGTAATAGGTCATCGCCTTACCCTTGAAGAATTTTGGATCAGGGCTCGCGTCCTCATTGCCCGGATCGTTGACCAGGATGACCACCGTCTTGCCCTTCACGTCGACGCCCGCGTAATCGTTCCAGCCATATTCCGGCGCCACAACGCCATAGCCCACAAAGACCAGCGGCGACGCCGTCACCTTCACCTCGGTGCTTTTGTATTGCGGCGTCCAATAGGTGACTTCGTCGGGCGATTTCGGCGTCAGCGTTCCCTGCGGCGTATCGAAAGCTGAGATGCGATTTGGAATTGTCGAGCGCGATGACGGCGGATGGCACTTTCTGGAAATAGCTGCCGTGATTTCCCGGCTTGATGCCGATGCGCTTCAGTTCGTCGGCCAGCCATTGCGCGGCGGCCTCGCCATTCTTGGTGCCGGGTCCGCGCCCTTCGAACGCATCGCTCGAGATCGCCTTGTCGCGCGCCAGGATGTCGGCGCCCACGATGTCGGGGCTGGTGACCGGATGACCGGGATACTGCGCGAGCGCCGGCACGGAGAAGAGTGCCAAACCTACGGCCAACCCAAAGCGGCGTGACAATTTCATATCCGACAACCCCGATTTTGATATCCGGCGGCATCCTAAGGGATCGGCAATCCTGCGCAACCGCTGGAAAAATGCCCCCGAGGCCCCGGCAATGCTTCCCCTGAGGAATTCTGTTACTGCGTCGCAAGAGCCGATAATCTGGGGGTCAGGCGGGGCAATTTAAGACTACGCCATTCGGGAGGATTTTTACCCATGAACAGACACATGCTTTGGGCATCAACCGCGGTGTTTTCCTTTGCGGTCGCGACACCGGTGTTCGCAGACAATCTCAATCCGCAGCCGGAACCGCCCGGCAGAAGCAAGATGACGCACAACGCCATGCAACATACGACCAACACGTCGGTGCAGGCTGGCGGCGGTGGCGGCCCGGGCAAGACCTTGGTTGTCCACCAGGCCCTCGGTTCGCATACACAGAACAGCATGCTCAACCCGCAACCGCTGCCTCCTGGCAAATCAGGGGTGACGAAAAGCGGTGCCACCAGCGCCGCCGCGACGCACGGATTCAATCCGCAGCCGGACCCGCCGGGCAAGCAGCAAAATCAAACGCAGACCCAGTAGTGAGCGGCGCGTAATTCTTGAGGCGGGCGCGGGGCAACCTGCGCCCGTTTTTCTTTGGGCGTCAGGATGCGGGCGAAGGCGGGGTCGCCGGACGATCCTCCAGCACCTGTCTGATGTCCGCGACCACATCGTCAAGATTTCGCTCGGCCTCCGACTTCCAAAACCGCAGCACCGTATATCCCGCCGCAACGAGAACCTTCTCGCGCGTCACATCGAAAGATTGCACCCGCCCCGGCTCGCCATCCGCAAGTTCGATAATCAACAGCGCCTCGTGCTCGACAAAATCGAGCGTGAACGATTTGAAGTGCGCCCTGCGCCGCCACTGATAACCCAGCGCATCCATATCCTGCAGCTTCGCCCACAAGCGGCTTTCAACGTCGCCACCACTCCTGCCGAAACCGCTTGCTCGTTTCATCATCATCTACCTTAACCTCCCCCTTGCGGGGAGGTCGATCCGACACAACATGGCAGCGAGCGAACTAAGTATTATGTCCCCATAACCTCAAACCCATCTCACGTCGTCAACTTTACGAACCGCGACCGAAAATAGTCATTATCCTTGTCAGATATGAAGGCTTCGCGTTCGTCATAAGGATCGAGCGATAGGTAAAACTCACCCGTGTCAGTCATTAGACATTTCAAGAGCGCGATTTCTTCGGGCGCATTCTCCTTGGCAAACCCGTAATCGAATTCCTGGATGTCTCGCAGTTCCAACTTGACAGTACGCGTGGCCCCACCGCGCGTAACCTCAAAAATGAGATCGATGACGGGCTCCGAGACAATGTCTCGGAATGACAAGCTAATCAGCTTTCCGTCGCGCACCGTGTCGTATCCATTTAGATATTCGACGACATTCAAGCCTTCAATGTCCATCTTTCTGTTCCATCAATTTGCCGAACTCGTAAGTCCTTTTTCCGCTTCTTCACTACAACGGTATATTGTCGTGCTTCTTCCAAATCTGCGGAACCTGTTTGTTCCGTAGCATCCGCAATGCGCGCACCACGCGCCAGCGGGTGTTGTGGGGGCGGATGACTTCGTCCACCCAGCCGCGCGAGGCCGCGACGAACGGGTTGAGGAATTTGTCCTCATATTCCTTGGTGTGTTCTGCAATCGCTTCGGGGTTGCCGGCGTCCTTGCGGAAGATGATTTCAACCGCGCCCTTGGCGCCCATCACCGCAATCTGCGCCGAGGGCCAGGCATAGTTCACATCGGCGCGCATATGCTTTGACGCCATCACCACATAGGCCCCGCCATAGGCCTTGCGCGTGATGACGGTCACCTTGGGCACCGTCGCCTCGGCATAGGCGAACAAAATTTTCGCGCCGTGCTTGATGATGCCGCCGTGTTCCTGCGCCGTGCCGGGCAGGAAACCGGGCACGTCCACAAACGTCACAATGGGAATATTGAAGGCGTCGCAGAAGCGCACGAAACGCGCGCCCTTGCGGCTGGCATCGCTGTCGAGCACACCGGCCAGCGCCATCGGCTGATTGGCGACGAAGCCCACGGTGGAACCTTCCACCCGCCCGAAGCCGGTGATGATGTTGCGCGCGAAGGCCTCGCCGATCTCGAAGAAATCGCCCTCGTCCGCGACCTTCAGGATTAGTTCCTTCATGTCATAGGGCTTGTTGTGATTTTCGGGCACCAGCGTGTCGAGCGATGGCTCCATGCGCTGCGGGTCGTCTTCGGTCGGCCAATGCGGCGGCTTGTCGCGATTGTTGAGCGGCAGGAAATCGTAAAGCCGGCGAATTTCCTCCAGGCACACCACGTCGTTCTCATAAGCGCCGTCGGCAACCGCGGATTTTGTGGTGTGGACCTTGGCGCCGCCAAGCTGCTCGGGCGTAACGTCTTCATGCGTCACCGTCTTGGTTACGTCGGGCCCCGTGATGAACATGTAGGAGGAATCGCGCACCATGAAGATGAAATCGGTCAGCGCGGGCGAATAGACATCGCCGCCCGCGCACGGCCCCATGATGACGGAAATTTGCGGCACCACGCCCGATGCCAGCACATTGCGCTTGAAAATTTCGCCGAAGCCCGCCAGCGAGCCGACGCCTTCTTGAATGCGCGCGCCGCCCGCGTCGTAAAGCCCAATCACCGGCGCACCGTTCTGCATCGCCATGTCTTGAATCTTGCAGATCTTTTGCGCATGGGTTTCGGAGAGCGAGCCGCCGAACACCGTGAAGTCCTTGGCGAAGACATAGGCCATGCGCCCATTGATCGTGCCCCAGCCCGTCACCACGCCGTCGCCGGGAATGCGCGATTTGTCGGCGTGGAAATCGGTGTTGCGGTGCTCGACGAACATGTCGAACTCCTCGAACGAGCCCTTATCGAGCAAGATTTCGATGCGCTCGCGGGCGGTCAGCTTGCCTTTGTCGTGCTGCTGCTTGATCCGCGCTTCGCCGCCGCCCAGGCGCGCGCGCTTGCGGCGTTCTTCGAGTTCGTGAATGACATGTTTCATGGCCGATTCCGGGAAAAATCGAACTGTTTTAGCCCTTGGCGCGCACCAATGCCAGAAACCGGGCGGCGGCGGCGAGTTCGGCGGCTAGGGCGCGGGCGCGCTTTTCGGCTTCGTCGTCCGCGCCCCATTTTTCGGCCTGATAACGCTCATCGAGCTGGGACAGCGCGAAGGCTTCCGCTGCGTCCAGCCGCGCTTCCGCCAGCGCCAAGGCCAGAACCAGAGAGCCGCAAATCGTCGCGGCGGCGTGCAGCGCCGTCAGGGCGAACGCATCATAGGCTTCCAGCGCCCGGCGATAAGCCGCCAGCGATTCGTCGCTTTGGGCGATATAGCCGATGCCCGCGCGGGTTTGCAGCGGCGCGTGCCGTTCGCCCGCCCATGCCAGCAGCGGGTCCCACTCCTTGCGCTGACGTTCGGCCAGATCGTCCGGCGCCTCGGCGCGATAGCAGAGAAGATCGTTGGCATAGGCGAGAATCTGTCCGGCGATTTCCGCTTCGCGCGCGGCCACGCGGTCTATCGCGGTGTTGGCCAGTTTGGTCAGCGGCATTGTTGCGGGGATAATCGTCTCGCCTTGCCCCCGCCACTCCTCGGCCACGGCTTGCGCCAATTCACGCGTCGGCAGCGTCAGTGTTGCGCGCCCCGGCGTCTTGATCGGCTTGCCGTCGAGCAAGACGCGCAGGTTGTCCGCGACGCTCACCTCTTTATAGAACCGCTTCACTTCTTGCGGCCCTTGAGGAAAGGATCGCGCTCCTCGTCGGCATTGAAGCCGAACAGCGCCCAGGATTTGCGCATATGCTCGGGCAGCGGCGCGGTCACTTTCAGCCGCCCGCCATCGGGATGGGCGATGTCGATGGAGCGCGCATGCAGATGCAGCTTGTCGGCGATCTCGCCCTTGGCGCGCGAAGCCGTCCCGCCATATTTGAAGTCGCCGACGATGGGCGTTCCCAGCGACGTCAGATGCACGCGGATTTGATGCGTGCGCCCGGTGACGGGCCTCGCCGCCACCCAGGCGAATTCTTCGCCCGCATGCGCCAGCACCACGTAATCGGTGACCGCGAGTTTGGCGTCGTCGGCATCGCGCTCGACAACCGCCATGCGCTCGTCGCGCCCGTGCGGGCCGTGGCCGCCCTCTTTCGCCAGCGCCGCCTTGATGGTGCCGCGCTTTGTCTTCGGCACGCCTTTGGTCAGCGCCCAATAAACCTTGGAGGCATCGCGCTGCGCCAGCGATTTGGCGAGCGCCGCGGCGGCGGGCGCGGTGCGCGCAATCACCAGCACGCCCGAGGTGTCGCGATCGAGGCGATGCACCAGCCGGGGCCGCTGCTTCTTTTCGAAGGCCAGCGAGTCCAGCATGCCGTCGACATGGCGCGTCAGGCCGGAGCCGCCCTGGGTAGCCAATCCCGGCGGCTTGTTCAGCACAATGACCGAGCTGTCCATATAGAGCACATGCGCCTCAAGGCTCTCGATCGGCGCTGCCTGCACGGCGCGGGGCTTCTCCCCCAGCGCGCCATGGATCACCTGCGGCGGCAGGCGCAGAATCTGCCCGGCGGCCAGCCGGTCGCTGGCCTTGGCGCGCTTGCCGTCCACCCGCACCTGGCCGGTGCGCAGCAGCTTTTCCAGCCGGCCATGCGTCAGCGCCGGATAATGCCGCTTGAACCAGCGGTCGAGCCGGATGTCGTTGTCCTCGTGATGAATGCGGGCTTGGTTGGCTGTTTCCATGTTCGATTGACGCTTTGGGGCCTGCTCGCTTACGTTCCAGGCCGATGGGGATGGGGTCCCCCGATAACCGCGGATGCTGATGACTCCTACCGTATGAACATGCCGCGAGGGGCGCAACCGTGCCGCACGCGCCCGGGTAGGAGATTTGTATGCCGTTTCAGCTTTATCTGGTCGTGGCCCTGGGCGGAGCGCTTGGCACCATCAGCCGCTATTTCGTCTCGGGCGTGGTTGCCAATGCCTTCGGTGAGACGTTTCCCTGGGGGACGCTCATCATCAACGTGACCGGCTCCTTCATTATCGGCTTTTTCTTCACCCTTTCGGCACCGGATGGACGGCTGTTCGTTTCCGGTTCGACCCGCCAATTCGTAATGACGGGCTTTTGCGGCGGCTTCACCACCTTCTCCTCCTTCAGCCTGCAAACGATGAACCTTATTCGCGACGGCGAATGGTTCGCAGCCGGTGGCAATGTTCTGGGCTCGGTGACGCTGTGCATGATCTTCGTCTGGCTGGGCTCGCTGACGGCGGGCGCCCTTAATCAGCTCAAAGGAGCGTGATCCATGCAACTTCCCAAGGACGCCGTACTGCTTCGGATATTCTTCGGCGAAGCCGACAAATTCGAAGGCAAGCCACTATACGAATCCATCGTGCTGAAGGCGCGCGAGATGCAAATGGCGGGCGCGACCGTACTGCGCGGACCGATGGGCTTCGGCCATTCCAGCCACTTGCACACATCGAAAATTCTACGCCTGTCGGAAGACTTGCCGCTGATCGTCGAAATTGTCGACACCGAGGAAAAGATCAATGCTTTCCTGCCGGTACTCGACACCATGATGGGTAGCGGCCTGGTCACGATCGAAAAAGTGAAGGTTTTGCGGTACGGCGAAGACAAGAATTAGCGGCCCGAACAACGATTTCAATTTGGAATGAGACGGCCTTGCTATAGAATTAACCAACCGCGCTGGGGGCGCGATCACAATCAAAAGCGGTCATCCAAGATGAAACTTCGCGTGATCGGTTTGGGCCTCGTCGGTCTGCTCTTATGCGGTTGCAGCACAGGCTCGTGGGACCGCGCGACACGGTACGTTGGATTGGGACCGGACGACCAAGCCGCGCCTGCGGCGGCGCAGAGCGACACGGCCACCCCGCTGCCGCCCGTGGCGCAGGAGTCCAAGGGGGCTATTTGGTGCCGGCAGGCCGCCAAAGCCGACATGGAAGACGCCGCCGCCAATGGTTTCGATGCGGCGACACAGCAGCGCCGCGCCGAGATGTCTTATCGGCAATGCCTGGGCAACGCAGCCGCGCAATAAGATTTCTCAGGCTGAGAAAAATATTTCGGCCTACCCCTTGAACCGACAAGGTCGAATACCCATCTCCTTTATGTCCCAACAGGAATGTCCCTAAGGCTGGCGCCAAAAAGCGTGGGCGGGGAGGCATTTGAGGCACAACCGGCGAGCGTACGCCGGGCGGCACGCCTTTCGCGGGCGCGATTATTCCGCGCTCTTCTTAGCGCGTAATTTGGCCCAATAGTCCAGCCGCTTCTGGATCTCGCGTTCGAAGCCGGTTTCTTTCGGCTGATAGAAGTGCTGCCGCGCCATGCCCTCGGGAAAATAGTTCTGGCCGGAAAAGCCTTCCGCCGCCTCGTGATCGTATTCGTAGCCTTTGCCGTAGCCGAGATTTTTCATCAGCTTGGTGGGCGCGTTCAGGATATGCGCGGGCGGCATCAGCGAACCATGCTCGCCGGAGATCGGTTCGGACGCTAGTAGGTAAATCTTCCAGAAAGTCGAGCGGCAGTCGCCATTCTCCTCGGTTAAAAGTAACAGCAGTCCAGCCAAACTAGGATCGTCACGCGGTCAGCCCTCGCGCCCATCTACTTGGACGCAATACGATTTTCGCTTGAGCGGTGTTTGCATCTCGCCATGGCTGTTGCAATGCAACACACCAAGTCACTGCATGACGGCCAAAGTTACGCTGTAATCTACCCGTCACGGGGAGCGCCTGATCTGGGCTTTGTTTGTGGGGGGCTAAATGGGAGATCTGTGGGATTTTCTTTTCCAGAATTCGACAAGAGTGGACCCGCTCGTCTTTGTGAGCGTCGCGTTCATCGCGGCCGGCACGCAGATTTATTCGATAAGGCGTCGCACGACGAGACCGTTCCCGTCCCTGGCAACCGTATTACAGCGGTCGATCAATGAGATCGAGGACTGGCTCGAACGGCTCATGAATCAGCGTGTCCAAATCGTTGACCCAGTTACAGGTGACAAGCTGATCGGAATTGTGGCCGACGAAGAGCACTTTTTGCAGGCATTCCTCGCACTTGCGGATTTTCTTGACATCCGCCATCACCAGAATCTTGAGGCGTTCATGTATGTCAGAAGGTTCCTGACACCACGCGAACGCGGTAGGCTGAACCGCCGCAAAGCGAAAGTGGAAAGCAAGAAGAAGCGCGCACTTGCGAAATTGAAGGCGCTGGACAAATACGATCCGGCCGCAGATGAGAAGAAGTCCAGCAAAGCGCTTGTTCGATCACTAAAGGCCATATCGGACTATATGGAGAGCGTGATTATGTTCGAGGAGGAGCTACTCTCTTCGATGCAGATCAGTCTGGAAGAGTACGTAGAGCGTAGCATGGCGATGTGACGCGGGATGGATGTGATATGAACGTTTGGCAGGCACTTACCATGGCAATCGTCGTCGCGATGGCAATCGTGACAATCTATGTTTATTTCACCTTCCGAGAAGCGAGCGGAGGGCAAAACCGCCGCAGCCGGGCAACAGCCACGCCCTTCGCGTGGAATGAGCGAATTGCAGGGATCGCGAACGACCTACGCGGGTGCAAGTCAGCGACGGAGTTCACAACCCTCTCGCCTGCGGAGTTGCGTGACGTTTTCACTTCAAGATCGAGCGGACTGAGTACGCTGGAGGTATGGCTCCGGCAGAATAGGACCGCCCTTTCAAGGAAATCGAACACGCGCATCGCTAAGCACCTGACAAAGGCTCGCGAAATCGAAAGGGCCCTTGCAAGTGGGCTGGAGAAACTTAATGCCTGCAATGAGTCGGCATTGCGCGACCTCGACACACATAATCGAAAAGCTGTCGAGCTCCTGCTCAAAAGCCATGCGGCTGAAATGAGAGCCGTGTCCGCGATCCTGAGCGAACGTTTCAACAAGTCGGACTGAGGATGATTGCGGACCGCTACCTACCGCCCCTATTCGCCCGCAGCTTGGCCCAATAGTCCAGCCGCTTCTGGATCTCGCGTTCGAAGCCGGTTTCTTTCGGCTGATAGAAGTGCTGCCGCGCCATGCCCTCGGGAAAATAGTTCTGGCCGGAAAAGCCTTCCGCCGCCTCGTGATCGTATTCGTAGCCTTTGCCGTAGCCGAGATTTTTCATCAGTTTGGTGGGCGCGTTCAGAATATGCGCCGGCGGCATCAACGAGCCGTACTCCCCCGCCGCGCGCATCGCCGCGCCATGTGCCACATAGACCGCGTTCGATTTGGGCGCACTGGCGAGATACAACACGCATTGCACCAGCGCGATCTCTCCCTCGGGGCTGCCGAGAAAGTCGTACATGTCTTTCGCGGCGATCGCCTGCACCAAGGCTTGCGGATCGGCGAGACCGATGTCCTCGACGCTGGCGCGCACCATGCGGCGCAGGATGTAGAGCGGCTGCTCGCCGCCCGCCAGCATTCGCGCCAGCCAGTATAGCGCGGCATCGGGATCGGAACCGCGGATCGACTTATGCAGCGCGGAGATGATGTTGTAATGCTCCTCGCGGCTCTTGTCGTAGAGCGGCGCGCGCTTCTGCACCGCGGCGACCAGCGCGGTGGAATCCAGCGGCTGCACGACTTTCAGCGTCGAGAGTTCCTCAGCGAGATTGAGCAGATAGCGCCCGTCGCCGTCCGCCATGGCGCGCAGCGTGGCGCGCGCATCTTCGGTCAGCTTGAGCGGTTCGCCGTAATGCGCTTCGACGCGCGCCAGCAGCGTTTCCAGCGCGGCATCGTCCAGCCGTCGCAGCACCAGCACCTGGGCACGCGACAGAAGCGCACCGTTAAGTTCGAAGGACGGGTTCTCCGTCGTCGCGCCGACCAGCACGACCGTTCCGTCTTCGACCACGGGCAGAAACGAATCCTGCTGGCTGCGGTTGAAGCGATGAATTTCGTCGACGAAGAGCAGCGTGCCCTGCCCGATCTTGCGGCGCAGGCGCGCGCCATCGAAAGATTTTTTCAGATCGGCAACGCCCGAGAACACCGCCGACAATTGCTCGAAATGCAATTGGAACGCCGAAGACAGCAGCCGCGCGATGGTGGTTTTGCCGGTGCCCGGCGGTCCCCAAAGGATGATCGAATGCGGCCGGTTCGTCGCAACCATCCGCCCAATGGGGCCGTCCGGTCCGATCA
This sequence comes from uncultured Alphaproteobacteria bacterium, assembly GCA_963849895.1. GTDB lineage: Bacteria > Pseudomonadota > Alphaproteobacteria > Micropepsales > Micropepsaceae > Rhizomicrobium. The sequence goes on along the minus strand of CAWKIU010000002.1, from coordinate 108,305 downwards.
GGTGATCCTGGCCCACCACCTCCCCAAGCGTCTTGGGGCGCAGCCTGTCGGCCAGGGGCCTTGGCGCGTCGTTTGGCAACCCGCCAGCTTCGAAGAGATCGGTCATGGGGACAGTCTAACCGCCTCTCCGCTTAAGTGGGAGGCGAAGTAGCGCGGGTTACCCATCTACCGTCAAACTCAGCATCCGCCCGCCGCGGTCGATAACGAGGTCCCAATGGCCGCCGGCGGCGTCGAGCATGTGCCTGAGCTGGCCCACGCTGGCCACCGGCTGTCCGTTGAGAGAATGGACGATATCGCCCGGCTCGAAACCGTAACGGCCCGAAAACGTGCCCGCCGATGTCGAGACGATCACCACACCCTTAGCCATCAGGTCCATTTGCAGGTCGACCGCGACCGCCGGCGAAAGGTTCTCCACCTTTGCGCCGGTCAGCGGATTGCGCCCGGCAATGATGCCCGTATCACGCGGCGGATTTTCCGGCGGAAGGGCCAATTTGACGGCCACATCGCGCGTGTGCCCGTCGGTCGAAACCTGCAGCCGCGCCACATCGCCGGGCCTGCGCGTTGCGACGCGATAATCGAGCGACTGCATATCGTCCACTTCGGTGCCGTCGACCGACAGGATGACGTCGCCGGTTTTCAGTCCGGCGCGCGCCGCCGGTCCGCCGGGATACACGCTCTTAAGGAGCACGCCTTGCGGCCGCGAAAGTCCCAAGCTTGCGGCAAGGTCACCCGTTACCGGCTGGCCGTCCGCGCCGATCCACGGAAGCTTCACGCCGCCGCTGGTCGCGCCTTCCACGACACGCCGCGCCATGTTCGCCGGGATGGCAAAGCCGATGCCGATATTGCCGCCCGAGCGCGAATAGATCGCGGTGTTGATGCCCGCGAGCCGCCCATCCGCCGTCACGAGCGCGCCGCCAGAATTGCCCGGATTGATGGCGGCGTCGGTCTGAATGAAGAATTGATAGTTGGAGGCGCTGACTTCGGTGCGCGCCAGCGCCGAAATGATGCCCATCGTCACGGTCTGTCCGACGCCGAAGGGATCGCCGATCGCCAAGACGAGATCGCCAACCTGCAGCCGGTCGCTATCGGCGAATTCGACAACGGGTAGTTTTTCTCCCTTCGTATCGATCTTCAGAACGGCAAGGTCGGTACGCACATCGGCCAGCACGACTTTGGCTTTGAACTCGCGCTTGTCGGCCAGCGCCACCACGATGTCCTGCCCGCCCTGGATGACATGGTTGTTGGTGAGGATCAGCCCGTCGGCCCGCACGATGACGCCCGAGCCCAGCGATTGCTGAACGCGCTGGCGCATCTGCGGATTGCCGAAGAATTGCTGGAAAAAGGGATCGTTGACGAACGGGTTCATCGCGGGCGTTTGAACCACGCTTCGCGAGTAAACATTGACGACAGCGGGCGCCACGCGCCTGACAATCGGCGCGAAGGTGAGCTGCACATCCTTCATGTCGTGCGGAATTCTTCCGGTCGGTGGCGGCAATGGTGCAGCGGCCTGCGCGGATAAGGGTTCGTCCGGCGCCAGCGAAGGCACCAACAAGTAGACGACCAAGCCGAATGCGAGGACGCCGGCAACGGCGATCAGAGACGATCGGTTCATGTGTTCATATCCCCAAGACGCGAAAGGGCGGCCCGTTGTCGGACCGCCCGAATTTTGCGCGTGAACCTGAACGGAACATTACGCTTCCGTGTTTTCCTCGTCAGCCGACATGACCGGTCCGGAATCCAATCCCTTGGCGTCGGGGTCGCGATCCACAAATTCGATCACCGCCATCGGCGCATTGTCGCCAAAGCGGAAGCCCGCCTTAAGGACGCGGGTGTATCCGCCCGGACGGCCCGCATAACGCGGCCCGAGAACGTCGAACAGCTTCTTGACCTGTGTCGCATCGCGCACCTGCGAGAGCGCCAGCCGGCGCGCATGCAGATCGGATGTGCCGCGCCGCGAAAGCGTCACCAGCTTCTCCATCACCGGGCGAAGCTCCTTGGCTTTCGGAAGCGTCGTGGTGATCTGCTCGTGCTTGATGAGCGCCGCCATCATGTTCGCGAACATGGCAATGCGGTGAGACGAGGTTACGTTGAGCTTGCGGCCCTGATTGCGATGTCGCATGACAGTTCAACTTTCAAAAAATTAGTACTGGTCCTCGTACCGCTTGGCGAGGTCTTCGATATTCTCCGGCGGCCAGCCCGGCACTTCCATGCCCAGATGCAGGCCCATTTCGGCAAGCACCGCCTTGATCTCGTTCAGCGACTTGCGGCCGAAATTCGGCGTACGGAGCATTTCCGCTTCGGTCTTCTGAATGAGGTCGCCGATATAGACGATGTTGTCGTTCTTCAGGCAGTTGGCCGAACGCACCGAGAGTTCGAGCTCGTCCACCTTCTTGAGAAGGACGGGATTGAACGCCAGATCCGGCTTGGCTTCCTCGGCAACGCGCTCGCGCGGTTCCTCGAAGTTGATGAAAACCTGAAGCTGGTCCTGCAGGATGCGCGCGGCATAGGCCACGGCGTTATCCGGCGCGATGGCGCCGTTGGTTTCCACGGTCAGCGTCAGCTTATCGTAATCGAGGATTTGGCCTTCGCGCGTGTTCTCAACCTTGTAGGAAACTTTCTTCACGGGCGAGAACAGACTGTCGACCGGGATCAATCCGATGGGCGCGTCTTCCGGTCGATTGCGGTCGGCGGGCACATAGCCCTTACCGGTCGCGACCGTCAGTTCCATGCGGAAATCGACTTTTTCGTCCAGCGTGCACAGCACGAGGTCGGGATTGAGGATTTCGACATCGGCCACGGCCTGGATTTGACCGGCCGTCACTTCGCCGGGGCCGACGCCCTTCAGCGAGAGACGCTTGGGCCCTTCGGCATGCATGCGAATCGCGATTTGTTTCACGTTCAGCACGATGTCGGTCACGTCCTCGCGAACGCCCGCAATCGAAGAGAATTCGTGCAGCACACCCTCGATCTGAATCGAGGTAATCGCCGCGCCCTGAAGGGACGACAGCAACACGCGGCGCAGGGCATTGCCGAGCGTCAGGCCGAAGCCACGCTCCAGCGGTTCGGCAACAATCGTCGCCGCACGGCCCGCATCTTGCCCAGCATCAACGCGGAGCTTTTGCGGCTTAATCAGTTCTTGCCAATTCTTCTGAAACATTTTGCCTCATCGTTTCCCGGACGCGTCGGATCACGCCCTTTTCGTTCGACGGGTAGACTCTGTCCGAACCAGAACTCTTTACCTTGTCGCAAGCCGAGCGGGAAACTTGTCCCCAAATGCCCGGCGTTGCGGCTAGACCCTGCGGCGCTTCGGCGGCCTGCAACCATTATGCGGGATCGGCGTCACATCGCGGATCGAGGTGACGACCAGCCCGACGGACTGCAGCGCGCGCAGCGCGGATTTACGACCGGAACCAGGCCCGCTCACTTCAACTTCCAGCGTGCGCATGCCGTGTTCCATGGCCTTTTTGCCGGCGTCTTCGGCGGCGACCTGGGCGGCATAAGGCGTCGACTTGCGCGACCCCTTGAAGCCCATCATGCCGGCCGACGACCACGAAATCGCATTTCCGCCCGGGTCGGTGATCGTGATGATCGTGTTGTTGAAGGTCGCGGCGACATGCGCCACGCCGACAACGATGTTCTTCTTTTCTTTCTTGCGGGCGCGAGGACCCTTACCAGCAGCGGGAGCAGCCATGATTTTACTTCGTCACTTTCTTCTTGCCGGCAATCGCCTTGGCGGGACCTTTACGCGTGCGCGCATTGGTATGGGTGCGCTGCCCGCGGACCGGCAGACTTCTGCGATGACGTAGGCCGCGATAGCAGCCCAAATCCATCAACCGCTTGATATTCATGGATACTTCGCGCCGCAGATCGCCTTCCACGACATAGTCGCGGTCGATGGCTTCGCGAATTTGAATGACCTCGGCGTCGGTGAGATCATGGACGCGGCGCTCGGGGGCGATGCCGACGGTCTCGCAAATCTCCTTGGCCTTGGCGGGGCCGATTCCATGGATATAGCGCAGGCCGATGACGACCCGCTTCTGGGTAGGAATGTTGACGCCGGCGATACGTGCCACGAGATTCTCCGAATGTTTTTAACGCATTGATATTATTGCGTTAATTCTGCTTAGACGACTTTGACAATTCCAGCCTGCCGTTTGCATGCAAGAGCGCCAAAAGCCGGATATTTCCTGGGAAATCGGCCACAAGGGCGCGGATTATATTAATGCGCACCCCCTAGTCAACTGGCCAAGAAAACAGCTTTTCAGGCCGGTTTATAGCCTATCCGAGCCCCAGACACCCCTTCCGCCCCACGCCGTCGACCACTGCCGCAATTGCTTTGGTCACTTCGTCGATGGGAGCCATGCCGTCCACGGTCACCAGTTTGCCCTGCTTTTTGTAGTACTCGAGCAAGGGGGCCGTGTTCTTGTAATAAACCGCAAGGCGGTTCTTCAGCGTCTCGGGCGTATCGTCCGCCCGCGCCACGCCGCCGCTCTCCTTGATGCGTTGTTCGACCCGGCCAATCAGAACGGCGTCGTCGACTTTCAACTCGATCACCAGGTCGATCTTCTTGTCCCGGCTTTTCAGCATCGCATCGAGGGCTTCCGCCTGCGGGATGGTTCGCGGGAAGCCGTCAAAAACCGCGCCCTTGGCGCAATCGGGCTGATCATAGCGCTCGGCGATGATGCCGATGACGATCTCATCGGGCACAAGTTCGCCCGAATCCATGATCGCCTTGCATTTTTTGCCAAGCTCCGTGCCGTTGGCGATTGCCGCGCGCAACATGTCGCCGGTGGAAAGCTGCGGCAAACTGTGCCGTTCCTGCAGGATTTTTGCTTGCGTTCCTTTGCCGGATCCCGGCGGACCAAACATTACCAAGTTCAACGTCGTGCTCCCCGAAGCTTGGCCTTTTTGATGAGGCCTTCATATTGCTGCGCGATCAGATGGCTCTGAATCTGCGCCACAGTATCCATGGTCACGCTGACGACGATCAGGATGGACGTCCCGCCGAGCGCGAAGGACATGCTGTAGCTCCCGTTCAAGACCTCTGGAATGAGACACACGAGCGCAAGGTAGAGGGCGCCGACGACGGTAACGCGAGTCAGGACATAATCGATGTAATCGGCCGTCTTTTTGCCGGGCCGAATGCCGGGAATGAAGCCGCCATATTTCTTCAAATTCTCAGCCGTCTCTTCCGGGTTGAACACGATGGACGTGTAGAAGAACGAGAAGAACAAAATCATCGCGCCGTAGAGGAACAGGTATAGCGGCTGGCCGCGACTGATTAAGGTCACGATCGTCTGCAGCCAGTCCGGCATGCTCTGCACATTGAAGGTAGCGATCGTCGTCGGCATCAAAAGGATCGACGAAGCAAAAATCGGCGGGATGACGCCGGAGACGTTGAGCTTCAGCGGGAGATGCGAAGCTTCGCCGCCGAACATGCGTTGGCCGACTTGGCGCTTGGGGTATTGAACGAGAAGCCGCCGCTGCGCGCGCTCCATGAAGACAATGAAACACACCATCGCGACGGCCGCGACAGCGAACACCACCAGCAGAAGCGGATTGGTCGCGCCGGTGCGCGCACCTTCCAGCCCTTGACCAATGATTTGCGGGAACCGCGCAACGATGCCGGCAAAGATGATCAACGAAATACCGTTGCCGACACCACGGCTGGTAATTTGCTCGCCGATCCACATCAGAAGGATCGTGCCGCCCGTCAGCGTTATCACGGCCGTCAGGCGGAAGAACATACCAGGCTCAAGCACAATGCCTTGCGCATGTTCCAAACCGATTGCGATGCCGAATGCTTGGATCGCCGCCAGAAAGACCGTGCCATACCGCGTATATTGATTGATGGTCTTCTGACCCGCGGCACCTTCTTTCTTCAGTGCCTCAAGCTCGGGAAACACCGTCGTCATCAGCTGCATGATAATCGAGGCTGAGATGTACGGCATAATACCGAGCGCGAAGATAGCCATGCGCTGTACCGCGCCGCCGGCCAGCGTATTGAAGACATCGAGCAGGCCGCCCGCTTGGGAATTGATGAAGTGCGCCATGCCGGCCGGATTGATGCCCGGCATCGGGATATAAGTCCCAAGGCGCGCGACAATAAGGGCGCCCAGCGTAAACATGATGCGTTGACGCAGTTCCGTCGCCTTGGAGAAGGAACTGAAATTGAAATTGGCGGCCAATTGTTCGGCTGCAGAGGGCATTGCTTACTCCCAACTCGCGGCTGACTCTATATTGGGCTGACCTGCCCCATCGACAAGCCCGGAGAGAGAAATCGCCTACGCCCCATGCTTGTCGAAGCTGGAGCCGCCTTGCTAAGCGCCTCGCTCTGCCCGCTTTTCGGCCGATTTGATCCGGCGCTCCGCCTTTTTGCCCGGCGTGCCCTTCTTGTTCAAATAGACCTTCTTCTTGTAGGTCGTGACGACCGAGCCGCCCGCTTTCGTTACGGCTTCGACCGCGCTCGCCGAAGCGCCAGCAACCTCGATTTCGAGCTTCGCTTTGATCTCGCCTTTGGCGAGCAGACGAACCCCATCGCGGCTTTTCGAAACCAAGCCGGCCTTCTTCAATACGTCCAGATCGACCTTGCCCGACGCATCGAGCCGCTTCTCGTCAATCGCCTTCTGAATTCGGCCGAGATTCACTTCGGCGAAATCGGTGGCGAAAATATTGTTGAAACCGCGCTTGGGCATACGCATGTGCAGCGGCATCTGGCCGCCTTCGAAGCCGTATACCTTCGTGCCGGTGCGCGCTTTGGCACCCTTTACGCCGCGGCCCGAGGTCTTTCCCAGACCCGAGGACGAGCCGCGCCCGAGCTTCACCTTGCGCTTGCGCGCGCCCGGATTGTTGCGGATTTCGTTGAGTTTCATGTTACTTGCTTTCTTCGACGATCTCGACGAGATGGTCCACGGCGCGGATCATTCCGCGCACCGAGGGCGTATCTTCCAGCGTGCGCGTGCGGCGAATTTTTCCGAGCCCAAGCCCCTTCAGCGTCGCCGTTTGAATAGCGGGCTTACGGTTGGCGCTTCGGATCTGGCGCACGGTTACGGTCTTCTTTTTCTTCTCGGCCATCGTCGTATTCCTTATGCGCTTGCTTCAGCGCCCTTTTGGCCTTCGCGGCGCGAGATGATCTCGGCAACGCTACGGCCTCGGCGTTGAGCTACCATGCGCGGGGACTGCTGATGCTTCAGCGCGTCGAACGTGGCGCGCACCATGTTGTAGGGATTGGAAGTGCCCAGCGACTTCGAAACCACGTCGCCGACACCGAGTGCTTCAAACACCGCACGCATCGGGCCGCCGGCGATGATGCCAGTACCTTGAGGCGCGGGACGCACGACAACTTTGCCGGCCCCGTGATGACCGCGCGTTTCGTGATGCAATGTGCGGCCGTCCTTCAAAGGAACGCGGATCAACGCCCGCTTGGCGGCTTCCGTTGCCTTACGGATTGCTTCGGGCACTTCGCGCGCCTTGCCGTGGCCGAAACCAACGCGCCCGCGCTGATCCCCAACGACGACGAGCGCCGCAAAACCAAAGCGACGGCCGCCCTTGACCACCTTGGCCACACGGTTGATGTGAACAAGCTTATCGACGAATTCGCTGTCGCGATCTTCGCGATTGCCGTGTTCCCTGCCTTCACGCGCCACGAGCCAATTCCTTCTTCATAACGGGGCCTTCCATTAGAATTCCAGACCGCCTTCGCGAGCGGCGTCTGCCAGCGCTTTTACGCGCCCATGATAGATGTAGCCGCCGCGATCGAAGACGACCTTCTTAACGCCTTTGGCAAGCGCGCGTTCGGCGATTACTTTGCCGACGGATTTCGCGGCCTCGACATTCCACGACTTGGAGACCTTGGTCTCCTTTTCGTTGGTCGAGGCGAATGCGACGGTCGCGCCAGCCGTATCGTCGATGACCTGCGCATAGATGTGCCGGCCCGAGCGGAAAACCGAAAGGCGCGGACGCCCACCTGCGTTGCTTATCAGGCGAAAACGCGTGCGCTTCTTGCGGCGGTCGAAGAGGTTCTTCGTCATGGCTATTTCTTCTTGCCTTCTTTGCGGCGGACATATTCGCCCGCGTAACGCACGCCCTTGCCTTTGTATGGCTCCGGCGGGCGATAACCGCGGATTTCCGCCGCAACCTGTCCTACCAACTGCTTGTCCATCCCAGAAATCGTCAGCATCGTGGGCTTTTCCGAAGCGATCGTGATGCCGGCAGGGATCGGATAGAGCACATCGTGGCTGAATCCGAGCTGCAGATTGAGGTTCTTTCCCTGAACCGCGGCGCGATAGCCGACGCCCTGGATTTCCAACTTTTGAGAAAATCCGGTCGTTACGCCCTGCACGAGGTTGTTCACAAGCGTACGGCTCATGCCCCACATCTGCGGGGCGCGTTCCATGTCCTTGCGCGGCGTGACCGTCACGCCACGCTCATCCACGCTCGCATCGACCTCTTCGACGAGAGTAACATTCAGTTCGCCCTTGGGTCCCTTGACCCTGACCGTCTTGCCCTCAACCGTGGCCGTGACGCCCTTTGGCAAAGGAACTGGGTTCTTGCCGATACGAGACATGGCCTTCTCCTAAAACACCTGGCAGAGGACTTCGCCGCCCACATTCTTTTCGCGCGCCGTCGAGTCCGTCATCACACCCTGCGGCGTGGAGACAATGGACACGCCAAGCCCCTGACGATGCGGCTTCAATTCCTTGACCGAGGCATAGACACGGCGGCCGGGCGTCGATACGCGCTTCAATTCGCGAATGACGGGAAGGCCCTCGTGATACTTCAGTTCGATCTCGAGCTCGCGCAGACCATCCTTGAATTCAACCTCGGAATAACCGCGGATAAACCCTTCGGCCTGAAGAACGTCAAGCAGCCGTATCCGCAAGCGCGAATTGGGCGACTTGATCTTCGCCTTGCCGCGAAGCTGGCCGTTTCTGATGCGCGACAAAAGATCGCCAATGGGATCGGTGATCGCCATATTCCCGTTTCTCCTTACCAGCTCGCCTTGGTCATGCCAGGGATCTGGCCAAAATTCGCTAACTCCCGAAGCGCAATACGCGAAAGCTTGAGCTTGCGGTAGTAACCCTTGGATCGTCCGGACAGATCGCAACGATGTTTGATCCGTACCTTTGATGAATTGCGCGGCAGCTCCGCAAGTTTCAATCGCGCGGCAAAGCGTTCTTCGGGCGCCACGCGCATATCGTCAGCCTTGGACTTCAAGGCCGCGCGCCTGTCCGCATATTGCGCGACCATCTTTTCGCGCTTCTTGTTTCGATTGATCTGGGAGAGCTTCGCCATCTCGTTTTGCCTTCAGTTCATGAACGGGAATTGGAAGCCCTTGAGAAGCGCCTTGGCTTCCGCATCGGTCTTCGCAGTCGTGTTGATGATGATGTCCATACCCCAAACGGTTTCCGTCTTGTCGTAGTCGATTTCGACGAAAACGATGTGTTCCTTCAGGCCCATGGCATAATTCCCGCGGCCATCGAAGCTGTTGCCCTTGAGACCACGGAAGTCGCGCATGCGCGGCAGGGCCATCGTGACGAGGCGGTCGAGGAATTCGAACATCCGGTCCTGGCGCAGCGTGACCTTCACGCCCACGGGCCGACCGGCCGTGATCTTAAAGGTCGAGATTGCCTTCTTCGCCTTCGTGATGATGGCCTTCTGGCCGGCGATCGCAGTAAGATCGTTGGCGGCCGCCTGCATCTTCTTGGTGTCCTGCGAACCTTCACCGGCACCGATATTGAGGACGATCTTGTTGATCCTCGGAACCTGCATCACGTTCTTGTACCCGAACGTCTTCATCATCTCGGGACGAATTTCGTCGAAATAGCGCTTCTTGAACCGCGGAACGTAATTCGGATCGTGCGCGGCTTCGCCCACGGCGATCTGTGTCCCGGCAGACTTGTCGACGCCCTTCTTCGAGACCTTTTTATCGGCCTTTGCACCCTTGTCGGCTTTCGCCTTCTCGGTTTTCTCTTTACCTGCCTCAGACATCGATAACCTCACCGGACTTCTTGGCGAAACGCACCCGGCGTCCGTCGCCCAACACTTTCCAGCCGACCCTGGTCGCGTCACCGGACTTGGGATCGACATGGGCCAGGTTCGACAGCTGCACCGGCAATTCCTTCGTGACGATACCGCCCTGATCCTTTTGCGTCTGGCGCTGGTGACGCTTCACAACATTAACGCCGGAGATGAGCGCGCGGTTTTCCTTCGGGAAAACCTTCATCACTTCACCCTTCTTGCCCTTGTCGCGACCCGTCGTGACGATTACGCGGTCACCCTTTTTGATCTTAGCGGCCATCAGAGCACCTCCGGCGCCAGCGAAATGATCTTCATGTGGTTCTTGGCGCGAAGTTCGCGCGTCACCGGCCCAAAAATGCGCGTACCGATCGGCTCACCCTGAGGATTCACCAACACCGCGGCATTGCCGTCGAAGCGGATCAAACTTCCGTCAGGACGGCGCACGCCCTTCGCGGTGCGAACGACGACGGCCTTCAGCACTTCGCCCTTCTTCACGCGACCGCGCGGAATGGCTTCCTTCACGCTGACAACAATCGTGTCGCCCACATCGGCATAGCGACGCTTCGACCCTCCGAGGACCTTGATGCACATCACTCGACGCGCGCCGGAATTATCGGCGACATCAAGTTCGGTCGACATCTGTATCATTGCATTCTACTCCCGATGCTCGCCCGACTTATTTCGCTGTTACGCGCTCGAACGCTTCCCAAGTCTTAAGCTTGGAAAGCGGACGGCATTCGCGAATACGCACAATGTCGCCAGCCTTGAACTCGCCCTTTTCGTCATGGGCATGATATTTCTTCGAGCGACGAACAGTCTTTCCCATGACCGGATGCGTGAAGCGGCGTTCCACTTTCACCACTACGGTCTTTTCGTTCTTGTCGCTCACCACGACGCCTTGCAGCACGCGCTTAGGCATATTGCGTTCCTTCTATCCTTCAGCCGGCCTTTCGGCGCTGCTCAGTCATAATCGTTTGTATGCGGGCGATGTCCTTGCGCACGACGCGGATACGGCTGGTCTTCTCGAGCTGGCCGTTGGCGCGTTGAAACCGCAGGTTGAACTGTTCCTTCTTGAGCTTGCCCAATTGGTCGGTCAGTTCGTCCGCCGTCTTGGTGCGAAAATCATCGGCTTGCGACGACACCTTCGCCGTGGCGGCGGCATCCTTTGCCTTCGACCTCGACTTTGCAGGGGCTTTCGCCTTTGTTTTCTTCTCGGCCATGGTTCTTCTCACGCGCTACGGGCGACGAATTTTGTCGCAATGGAAAGCTTGGCGGCACCCAGACGCATCGCTTCTTTGGCGGTTGCCAGGTCCACGCCGTCGATTTCAAACAGAATGCGGCCCGGCTTGATCTTGGCCACCCAGAATTCGGGCGCGCCCTTGCCCGAACCCATGCGCACTTCCGCCGGCTTCTTCGACACCGGCACATCCGGGAACACCCTGATCCAGACGCGACCGGCACGCTTCATCTCGCGCGTGATGGCGCGGCGCGCGGCTTCGATCTCGCGCGCATTGATCCGCTCCGGTTCCAGCGCCTTCAGCCCATAATGGCCAAAGTTGAGCACAGTGCCGCTCTTGGCAGCGCCATGAATGCGCCCCTTGTGCTGCTTGCGGAACTTCGTTCGCTTTGGTTGAAGCATGACGATCGTCTTTCCGTATTACGTTGCCGCCGCGGGGGCAGGTGTTTGAGGACGCTGTTGACCGCCACTGCGGCTTTGATCCGCGGACTCGGCCTGACGCTTTTCGACAGCCATCGGGTCGTGTTCCATGATCTCGCCCTTGAAGATCCAGACTTTGACGCCGCAAGTGCCATAGGTCGTCTTGGCTGTCGCCACGCCATAATCAATGTCGGCGCGCAGCGTATGCAGCGGAACCCGGCCCTCGCGATACCATTCCATGCGGGCGATTTCCGCCCCGCCCAATCGGCCGCCGCAATTGATGCGGATACCCAATGCGCCCAGGCGCATCGCGGACTGCACGGCACGCTTCATCACGCGACGGAAGGCAACGCGGCGTTCGAGTTGCTGGGCGATATTCTCGGCCACCAGCTTGGCATCGATCTCGGGCTTGCGAATCTCAACGATGTTCAGATGCACCTCGTCGGCGGTGAATCTCTGCACGTCGCTCTTCAGCTTCTCAATGTCCGCGCCCTTCTTGCCGATGACGACACCCGGACGCGCCGAGTGGATCGTAATACGGCACTTCTTGTGCGGCCGTTCGATCACCACGCGGCTGACGCCCGCCTGCTTCAGGCGCTCGCTCAGATGGCTGCGGATCTTAATGTCTTCCTGGAGGAGCTTGCCATACTCCTTTTTGCCCGCGTACCAGCGCGAGTCCCAGGTTCGGTTGATGCCGAGCCGCAAGCCGGTTGGGTTGACCTTCTGACCCATTACGCTTTCTCCTTCGCGCTTTTGGGCGCGGACTTCTTTGCCGCAGGTTTCTTTGCGGCGGTTTTCTTGGCGGCAGCCTTCTTAGCCGGAGCCTTCTTCGGCTTCGTTGACGTCTCGCCCTCGCCGGCTTCAACCGGTTCGGACTTGGCCGGCGCCTTCGCACGCAATTCCTCGACCACGATGGTGATCTGAGAAAACGGCTTTTCAATCCCCGCGCCGCGCCCGCGCGCGCGCGCATGGAAGCGCTTCATGACCAGATTCTTGCCGACACTGGCTTCGCTGACGATCAAATCGTCAACGTCCAGATCGTGGTTGTTCTCCGCGTTGGCAATCGCCGACTGCAGAACCTTCTTCACCGTCTTGGCAATGCGCTTCGGCGAAAACGTCAGCTCGTTGAGCGCCGTTTCGGCCGTTTTGCCCCTAATCGACTGCGCGACGAGGTTCAGCTTACGCGGCGATATGCGGATCATCCGGCCAACGGCTTTGGCCTGATGGTCAGCGAGAACGCGGGCGCGTGCATCCTTACCCATTAGTCCGCCCTCTTCGCTTTTTTGTCGCCACCGCCGGAATGGCCATGGAACGTACGCGTCGGCGAGAACTCACCGAGCTTGTGGCCAACCATGTCTTCCGTCACCAGCACGGGGATGTGCTTCTTGCCGTTGTAGACACCGAAGGTGATGCCGACGAACTGCGGCAGAATCGTCGAGCGGCGCGACCAGGTTTTGATCACGTCCTTGCGCCCCGAGCCACGCGAGGCTTCTGCCTTCCTGAGCAGGTAGCCGTCGACAAAGGGACCTTTCCAAACCGAACGTGTCATCTCACTGTCCTTGCGTCGTCTTGCCGTGGCGCGAACGCACGATGTACTTCGTCGTACGCTTGTTCTTGCGCGTCTTCGCGCCCTTGGTCGGCTTGCCCCAGGGCGTAACCGGATGCCTGCCACCCTTGGTACGGCCTTCGCCGCCGCCATGAGGATGGTCGATCGGGTTCATCGCCGTACCGCGAACCGAAGGACGCTTGCCCTTCCAAACATTGCGGCCAGCCTTGCCGATTACCTCATTCATGTGATCGGGGTTCGATACCGCACCGACCGTCGCCATGCATTCCAATCGTACGCGGCGCACTTCACCGGAATTCAGCCGCAGGATTGCATAGCCCGCATCGCGACCGAGATACTGTGCGTATGTGCCGGCGGACCGCGCGATCTGGCCGCCCTTGGCCGGCTTCATCTCGATATTGTGAACAATCGACCCGACCGGCATCGCCGAAAGCTTCATGGCATTGCCCGGCTTCACGTCAACCTTTTCACCCGACACAACGGTGTCGCCGACCGCCAAACGCTGCGGCGCCAGGATGTAAGCCAGCTCGCCGTCCTTGTACTTGAGCAGAGCAATGAACGACGTGCGGTTTGGATCATATTCCAGGCGTTCGACTACCGCCGGCATATCAAACTTGCGACGCTTGAAATCGATAATCCGATAGCGCTGCTTATGGCCACCGCCTTGCCAGCGCACGGTGACGCGACCGGTATTGTTACGGCCACCGCTCTTCGTCAGGCCTTCGGTAAGGGCCTTGATCGGTCCGCCTTTGTGCAGGCCCGACCGGTCGATCAGCACCAATTGGCGCTGTCCGGGTGTGGTGGGCCGATATTGTTTGAGCGCCATCTTACAGCCCCGTCGTAATATCGATTTGGTGGCCCTCTTCGAGGGTCACAACCGCTTTTTTGAAGTCACTGCGTGTGAACTTCGTTCCGCGGAACAGCTTTTTCTTACCCTTCACGCGGACGGTGTTCACCGCCTTGACCTTCACCTTGAAGAGCGTCTCGACCGCCTTCGCAATCGCCGGCTTGGTGGCGTCGAGCGTCACGCGGAAAACAACCTGGTTGGCCTCCGACAGCTTCGTCGCCTTTTCGGTGATGACCGGCGAAAGGATAATGTCGTGATGCGTGGTCATGCCAGCCGCTCCTCGATTGCCTTCACTGCGGCGGCCGTCAGCACGAGCTTATCGCGCTTCATGATGTCGTAGACGTTGAGACCGGCAGCCGGCACCAGCGATACGTGGGAAAGATTGCGCGCCGACAATTGGAAATTCTTGTCGAATTCGCCATCGACCACCAAGGCGCTCGCCAGGCCCAATTTGCCGAAGCGTTTCGCCAGATCGCCGGTCTTGATTTCCTTGGATTTGGCTTCATCGAGCACGATGATCGAACCGTCCTTGGCCTTGGAAGAAAGCGCATGCTTGAGACCAAGCGCGCGGACCTTCTTGGGCAGATCGAATTCGTGGCTGTGCTGCACCGGGCCCATCGCCTTAGCGCCACCGACAAACAAAGGAGCGGAGCGAGCACCGTGGCGGGCCTGACCCGTGCCCTTTTGCTTATAGAGCTTCTTCTTCGTGCGGTTGATTTCACCGCGCGTCAGAACCTTATGTGTTCCGGCGCGCCGCTTGGCCAGCTGCCAAACGACAACGCGATGGATCAAATCGGCTCTCGGATCGAGCCCATAAATCGCATCGATCAGATCGATTTCGCCACCAGCCTTGTTGTCGAGGGTAAGGATTTTCGTTTTCATGTTCAGCCCTCGGCCTTTTCGGCAGGCGCGGCCTGTGCGCTCGCCTTCTCGGCCTTCTTCACAGAAGCAGGCTTCGGCGCCTCGGTCGGCAAATCGCGCTTGACCGCATCGCGAACCATCACCCAGCCGCCCTTATGGCCAGGCACCGCACCGCGAACCATGATCAAGCCACGCGCAACGTCCACCTTGGCAATTTCCAGGTTCTGCGTCGTCACGCGATCCACGCCATAGTGACCGTGCATCTTCTTGTTCTTGAAGGTCTTGCCCGGATCCTGACGTCCGCCCGTGCCGCCCAAAGAACGATGCGAGATCGACACGCCGTGCGAAGCTTCCAGGCCGCGAAAATTCCAGCGCTTCATTGCGCCGGTGAACCCGCGCCCGATCGTTATGCCGGTCACGTCCACCTTCTGGCCCGCGATGAAATGATCGGCCTGCAGCCAATCACCCACCTCCAGAAGATTGGCTGGATCGACACGAAACTCGACCAGCTTCTTCTTCGGCTCGACTTCGGCCTTCGCAAAATTGCCGCGCTCGGCCTTGGTCACGCGCTTTGTCTTCGCGTAACCGGCGCCAAGCTGCACAGCCGTGTAGCCGTCTTTTTCTTCGCTGCGCGTCGCCACGACCTGACAGCCATCCAGCTTCAGAACCGTAACGGGCACATGTCGGCCGTCCTCCAAGAAGAGGCGGGTCATGCCGACTTTCTGCGTGATGACGCCAGTGCGCATCGCGCTACTCCTTAAAGCTTGATCTCGACATCAACGCCAGCCGCAAGGTCGAGCTTCATCAGCGCGTCGACGGTTTGCGGTGTTGGATCGATGATGTCGAGGAGACGCTTGTGGGTCCGAATTTCGAACTGCTCGCGGCTCTTTTTGTCGATATGCGGGGAACGGTTCACGGTGAAGCGTTCGATGCGCGTGGGCAACGGAATAGGACCGCGCACCTGCGCACCGGTGCGCTTAGCCGTGTTGACGATTTCCCGCGTCGAATTGTCGAGGATGCGGTGATCGAAGGCTTTCAGCCTTATCCGAATATTTTGGCCTTGCATGTTCTTTTCCTAGCCTTCGTTCACGCGCTCAACTTATTTAAGGATACCAGCGACGACGCCTGCGCCGACGGTACGGCCGCCTTCGCGGATGGCGAAGCGCAGCTTCTCTTCCATCGCAATCGGAACGATCAGTTCGACTTCAACCGACACGTTGTCGCCAGGCATCACCATCTCCGTGCCTTCCGGAAGCTTCACGATCCCCGTCACGTCCGTCGTGCGGAAGTAAAACTGAGGACGATAATTCGTGAAGAACGGCGTATGACGGCCGCCCTCGTCCTTCGTCAGAATGTACGCTTCCGCCTTGAAGTTCGTGTGCGGCGTCACGGAACCCGGCTTCGCCAGAACTTGACCGCGCTCCACGCCCGTCCGCTCAACACCGCGAAGCAGCGCACCGATGTTGTCGCCAGCCTGACCCTGGTCCAGAAGCTTGCGGAACATCTCAACGCCCGTCACCGTCGTCGAGGTCGTGTCGCGAATGCCGATGATCTCCACCGTCTCGCCGACTTTCACGATCCCGCGCTCCACGCGGCCCGTCACAACCGTGCCACGCCCCGAGATCGAGAACACGTCTTCGATCGGCATCAGGAACGGCTGGTCAACCGGACGATCCGGCTGCGGAATGTACTCGTCCACCGCCTTCATCAGCTCAATGATCGATTCATGGCCGATCGCCGTCGGTGCCGTGTCTTCCAGCGCCTTCAGCGCGGAACCGCGGATGATCGGAATCTTGTCACCCGGGAACTGGTACGAGCTCAAAAGCTCGCGCACTTCCAGCTCAACCAGGTCCAAAAGTTCCGGGTCGTCCACCATGTCCACCTTGTTCATGTAGACAACCAGCGCCGGAACACCGACCTGCCGTGCCAGCAGAATGTGCTCGCGCGTCTGGGGCATCGGGCCGTCGGCCGCCGACACAACCAGGATCGCACCATCCATCTGCGCCGCGCCCGTGATCATGTTCTTCACATAGTCCGCATGGCCGGGGCAGTCGACATGGGCGTAGTGACGGTTCGCCGTCTCATACTCCACATGCGCCGTCGAGATCGTGATCCCACGAGCCTTCTCCTCAGGAGCCTTGTCGATCTGGTCGTATGCCGTGAACTTCGCGCCGCCGCTCTCCGCCAATACCTTCGTGATCGCAGCCGTCAGCGTCGTCTTGCCATGGTCAACGTGCCCAATCGTTCCGATATTGCAGTGCGGCTTGTTCCGCTCAAATTTGGCCTTCGCCATCTTTCTCTCCTGTCGGCGGTTATTTAGGTTTTAGCGTGTCGGCAATTGCTTGCGGCACGGTTTCGTAGTGGTCGAATTGCATGGAGTACTGCGCGCGCCCCTGAGACATGGACCGCAACGTGTTGATGTACCCAAACATATTGGCAAGCGGAACCATCGCCGTGACGACCTGCGCGTTACCGCGCGAATCCGTCCCGTGAACCTGGCCGCGACGCGCATTCAGATCGCCGATAACGCCGCCAAGAAAATCATCCGGCGTCACGACTTCCACTTTCATGATCGGCTCGAGCAGCTTGACGGCGCCCCGCGAAGCCAACTCACGGAAAGAAGCACGCGCCGCGATATCGAAGGTGAGCGCGTTCGAATCCACCTCGTGATAGGCGCCATCCACGAGACGTGCCTGGAAGTCGATGACAGGGAACCCGGCCATCAATCCGCTTTCCTTCTGCGCCTTGATGCCCTTTTCAACCGAAGGGATGAATTCCTTCGGGATAGAGCCGCCCACGACATCGTTCTCGAACACAAAGCCGGAGCCTGCCGGCAACGGCTGATATTCGATCTTCACGCGCGCGAACTGGCCCGAACCACCGGTCTGCTTCTTATGGGTATAGTCAATGGTGACCGGCTTGGTCAGCGTTTCGCGATACGCAACCTGCGGCGCGCCAACGGTCGCATCGACCTTGTATGTGCGGCGCAAAATATCGACTTTGATCTCAAGGTGGAGTTCGCCCATGCCTTTGAGAATTGTCTGACCGGATTCCTGATCGGTCGAAACCCGGAACGAAGGATCTTCCTGGGCCAAGCGCTGTAGCGCCATACCCATCTTTTCCTGGTCGGCCTTGGTCTTGGGCTCGATCGCGACTTCAATAACCGGATCGGGGAACTCCATGCGTTCCAGGATCACCGGATGGTCGGGATCGCAGAGCGTCTCGCCCGTGGTCGTGTATTTCAAGCCCGCCAAGGCGATGATATCGCCCGCGTAAACTTCTTTAACGTCCTCGCGGCTATTGGCATGCATCAGCAGCATGCGCCCGACGCGCTCATTCCTGTCCTTGACGGAATTAAGTACGCCCGTACCGCTCGACACCGACCCCGAATAAACGCGCACGAACGTGATCGAACCGACAAACGGATCGTCCATGATCTTGAAAGCAAGACCGGCAAACGGTGCCTTGTCGTCAGCGGGACGCTCAACCACTTCATCACTGTCTGGAACGATTCCTTTAACCGGCGGGATATCCAGCGGCGACGGCAGGTAATCAACAACCGCATCAAGCAGCGGCTGCACGCCCTTGTTCTTGAATGCCGAACCGCACAACACCGGGACGAACTTAAAGGCGATCGCCCCCTTACGGATGCAACGCTTCAAATCCTCAATATTGGGCATCTTACCGTCGAGATAAGCTTCTAGAAGCGCTTCGTCTTCCTCGACCGCCATCTCAACGAGGCTGGTGTGAAGTTCCTTGGCCTTATCCATCAGCTCGGCAGGAATATCCGTCTCGTCGAATTTGGCGCCGAGTTGCTCGTCATGCCAGATCAACGCCTTCATCCTGACAACGTCGACAATGCCGGCGAAATTCGCTTCGGATCCAATTGGCCAGGTCAAGATCATCGGCCGCGTGCCCAGCCGATCGATCATCATCTGCACGCAGCGCGGAAAATCCGCGCCAGTACGATCCATTTTATTGACGAAACAAATGCGCGGCACTTCGTACTTGTCGGCCTGACGCCATACCGTTTCGGACTGCGGCTCGACGCCAGCTACCGCGTCGAAGACCGCGACCGCACCATCAAGCACGCGCATGGAGCGCTCGACTTCAATCGTGAAGTCCACATGGCCGGGGGTATCGATGATGTTGATGCGGTGTTCGTGCCAATAACATGTCGTCGCCGCCGACGTGATCGTGATGCCGCGTTCCTGCTCCTGCTCCATGAAATCCATGGTAGCGGCGCCGTCATGCACTTCGCCAATCTTATGGCTTTTACCCGTATAATAGAGGATGCGCTCGGTCGTCGTCGTTTTGCCGGCGTCAATATGCGCGGCAATTCCGATATTGCGGTACTTTGCGAGCGGGGTCGTGCGGGGCATCAGGGGGTCCTAGTACGCGTTACCAGCGGTAATGGGAGAAAGCGCGGTTCGCTTCGGCCATTTTGTGCGTGTCTTCACGCTTCTTCACCGCGTTGCCGCGATTGTTTGCGGCATCGAGGATTTCACCGGAGAGTCTGCCTGTCATCGTCGGCTCATTGCGGCCGCGTGCAGCCGTAATGATCCAGCGGATCGCCAGGGCGCGCGAACGATCGGTGCGAACTTCGACCGGCACCTGATAGGTGGCGCCGCCGACACGCCGCGAACGCACTTCCAGCGCCGGGCTGACGTTTCGCAGGGCTTCGTGAAAGACGACCAGCGGATCCTGCTTGGTCTTCTGCTGAATCGTGTCGAACGCACCGTAGATGATCCCTTCGGCGGCGGATTTTTTGCCGTCGTACATCAGGCTGTTCATAAATTTCGCGAGAACGAGGTCGCCAAACTTGGCGTCCGGGTTAATCTCGCGGCGTTCTGCGCGGCGTCTGCGGGCCATGAGCGTGTTCTCCCTATTTCGGCCGCTTGGCGCCGTACAGCGAACGGCGCTGTCTACGGTCTTTGACGCCTTGCGTATCGAGCACGCCGCGGATGATGTGATAGCGCACGCCGGGAAGGTCCTTCACGCGGCCGCCGCGGATCAACACCACGGAATGTTCCTGAAGATTGTGACCTTCGCCCGGAATATAGGTGAGGGCCTCGTAGCCGTTCGTCAGGCGCACCTTGGCGACCTTACGCAACGCGGAGTTCGGCTTCTTCGGTGTCGTCGTATAGACGCGCGTACATACCGCGCGCTTCTGCGGGCAATGCTGCAGCGCCGGCACCTTATTGCGCTTGGGCTTGTGCCCACGCGGCTTACGGATCAGCTGATTGATCGTCGGCATTCGTCTTCCCGTCCTGCGGCCGCGAGCGGCCAGAAGCAAAAACCCGAAGCGGGCTCATGCCCGCCTCGGTCGAAACGCGGAGGACTGAGGACAAGCCTTAGTCGCGCGATCACTCACTAATTACTGGCTTTCCGACAGCGTTTCCGCGCAATTGCACGGACGGCCTGCGTCCGAAAGGTGGCGCTATATATGCGCGGCAGCGGGGGCCGTCAAGCGCCGAAATCCTCGTAGTTTCCGGATGTTCCGGCTAGAGCAGTGCGACCAACTCGCGCCCCGCCATCACCATGAGCACGATGGTTGAAAGCGCGAAAACGAAGAAGCGCGTTGTAACGTGATTGACAGTGCATTGCACCAGCGTATGGACAACCCGTAGCCCAACATAAGCCCATGCCATATAGATGTACATTCCATCCGAGTGACCGATTAAAACAATATAAAAAACAAGGGCATAGAAGATCGTCGGCTGTTCCAGCAGGTGATTATAATTGTCGGCCACCTGCCTCGCGGATGACGGCAATCCGCTGAGCGAGCCGGGATGGCGCGCAGACTGCGGACTGATTCCCGCCTTCTGCATCGCGGGGATGCGGGTTGCGTACATTCCAACCCAAACGAGCAGGGTGAGGACGATCAGCGCCAAAACAGGCGTCAGCATGGATTCCATTGTGATTCTCCTTTCGGCCTTCGGCCAAAACTAGTCTGAGTCCCCCACCAGTCGCTTAGCGACATTGTTGCGAGTCATTCTCATTGACAACACCAGCTAGAGGCGTCACGGTCCGCTAATAATTGCGACCGCGTATCATTTGCATTCATGGAGGGTGTGGCGTGAGACTAGACCATGGGAAAGGTTCCCTAGCCCGCCGAACATTGGGGATTGCTGGCATTGGTGTCGGTAGCGCAGCGGCGGCGGCCGCAAGTGCCTATGGACAGGCGGCGAATGACAGCGAAAAGGTCGAAACGGTGGTCGTCACCGCCCGGCATTCGACATTGGATACGCTGCCCGAAAAAATCCTCAACACGCCCCAATCGATCAATGTCGTTCCGATGGAAGTCATCCGGCAACAGGGGCTCGGCAACCTTCAGGACGCACTGAAAAACGTGCCAGGCATCACGCTCAATGCGGGTGAGGGCGGCACGCATGGCGACCTCGTCAACTTGCGCGGGTTTTCGGCGGGTGACGACTTCTTTCTGGACGGGTTACGCGACACAGGGCTCTACACCCGCGACACGTTCGATTACGACGCGGTGGAAGTGTTCAAAGGCCCGGCGTCCACATTGTTCGGCCGCGGTTCGACAGGCGGCGTCATCAATCAGGTGACGAAATCGCCAGAACTTGATCCGATCCGCGACGCAGCCGTGACCCTTGGCACAAACGACGAAGTCCGTGTCACGGCCGACATCAACACCGTCCTCGACGACACCACCGCAATGCGCGTCGCCCTGATGGGACAGCGCTCCGGAGTAGCCGGTCGCCCATTTGTAAAAAATCAGCGCTGGGGCATCGCGCCTTCCATCGCAACGGGGATCGGGACAAACACCACATTCGTCCTCAAATATCTGCATCAGCAAGAGGATGATGTTCCGGATTACGGCATTCCGTTCTTGTTCGGCCTGCCCGCGCCCGCGCCGCGTAGCGCCTATTATGGCCTTCCATCCGATGATCGTTTCAAAAGCGAGGTTGACGTCGTGACGGGACGCTTGGAGCACCGCTTCAATGACGTCTTTTCACTGAGCAATACAACTCGCTACGGCCACTACTGGTTCGATTCGCGCCAAACCGCGCCGACCTATGGAAGCGCGAATTGCTACACGACTGCGCCCTACTCCGGCGCGCCGTTGTGCGCGTCGACAGCAAATCCGGTGCCCGTGACAACATATAATTCACTCTATCCGGTGCTAGGCACTCCACTGGACCAGATTCTTGTGGAACGCGATCGTCCGAGTTCCAAGGGTACGATCGCTACAATGATGAATTCGACAGATTTGACCGCGCGATTTGGTACTGGCTCTCTTCGCCATACGCTCATCGTCGGCGTCGAACTGGACCGTGAAAGCGCGGACCTCACGCGTTTTACCAATCTGAATACGATGATCGTCCCGACACCACTCCTCAACCCCGACCCAAACGAGACTTTCCCTGGGCACCAGACAACAGTGAAACAGCGGCCCGAGACTAAGACGAGTACGGTTGGTGTCTATGCCGTCGACACGGTGGAGATCGGAGACCATTGGAATATCGTCGGCGCCATCCGTTTCGACCATTTCAGTGCGCGGTTCGATCAGACCGTCGGCACGGCGTCGCATTTTACCCATACCGACAATGTAGGCAGCCCTCGGGCGGCGATTGTTTACAAGCCAACCGGGGATACGAGCATCTATTTTTCCTACGGAACTTCATTCAACCCGTCGGCCGAAAATTTGTCGCTGGCGGCCAGCAACGCGGATCTGGGACCCGAGCGCGACCGCACCTTCGAGGCGGGCGCCAAAGCCCAGGTTCTAGACGGAATGCTGTCGCTGACCGCTGCCGCCTTCAACACGGTCATGACGAACGCGCGCATCACCGATCCGCTAAATCCATCCCTCCAGTCGCTGGCCGGAACGTTACGCGTCAATGGTGTGGAATTCGACGCCTCCGGCCGTATCACACCGGACTGGGAAATCACCGGCGGATACACCTATATCGCGCCTCGCGCGGTTGGTTTGGTTGCGGCAGGGGTCCCCGGGCCAATCCCCAACACCGCGCGGAACCAAGCCAATCTGTGGTCGATCTATGAATTCAGCGATGATCTAAAGATTGGCGCAGGCTTGAACTATGTCGGCCGGCGTGATGCGGGAACCGACAATGCCACCGTGCCCGGGTCGGTGACTGTTGCCAAAGTGCCGGCTTATATCACATGGGATGCCATGGTCGGCTACCAGTTCACGGACACGTTCGGGCTTCAACTCAACGGATATAACCTGACCGACGAATATTATTTCTCGAATTCCTACTTCACACGGCCGGGCGAGAACCACACGGTTCCCGGCGCGGGCCGCACATTCCTGCTCACTGCCAACCTATCGTTTTGAGCGATGCTGCTGCACATCCCAAATGTACTGACGTCTGCTGAACTCGCGCGATGCCGCGATCTGCTTTCGTCAGCACCGTGGGAAGATGGGCGCGCAACCGCAGGGCATCAATCTGCAAAGGTCAAAGCGAATCTGCAACTGCCCCAGGAATGCGCGGAAGCACGCGATGCCGGCGCCATTGTTGTGAAGGCGCTGGAGCGAAGCACCATGTTCACAAGCGCGGCCTTGCCACGCTATGTCTTTCCGCCACTATTCAACAAATACGAGCACGGAATGTCGTTCGGGGCACATGTCGACAACGCCATTCGCCCCATTCCAGGCGGCTCTGGGCGCATCCGTACCGATCTGTCCGCCACGTTATTTCTTAGCGCCCCCAAAGAATATGACGGTGGTGAGCTGTTCGTCGAGGACACATACGGCACGCGCGAAGTTAAACTCCCGGCCGGCGATATGATCCTCTATCCCGCAACAAGCCTGCACCGCGTTGAGCCCGTGACCCGTGGTGCGCGACTGGCATCATTTTTCTGGATTCAGAGCATGGTCAGAGATGACAGCGAGCGACGTTTGCTGTTTGAACTTGACAATGCGGTCGTAACCATCGGCGTCGGCGAGCCGGACCATCCCGTCATCGCGCAGTTGACCGCCGTCTACCACAATCTCGTGCGCAAATGGGGCGAAGTATGAATGCCGCTCCCCAACCAGCGCAGGCCTGGAGAGTCGCTGCGCTCTCGATGATGGCGCCCAATGAGCTACATCAAGTCCTCTCCAGCGACCCGCAGGACGCCGCCATTTGGGTAGAGGCCGCCGCCGCTTGCGGTATTTCCGAAGCGCAAATTCGTCTGGGCCGTATGCTTCTCGAAGGCGACGGATTGGCAAGAGACCTTCACAGCGCGTTCGCATGTTTTCTCTGTGCCGCGAAAAGCGGCAACGCCGATGCGCTCAATATGCTCGGGCGCTGCTACGAGAATGGCTGGGGCACCAATGTCGATTGCGAGAGCGCCGTTCGGTGCTACCGCCGGGCCGCTGAAGCCGGGCTTGCCTGGGCGCAGTATAATTTTGGTCACATGCTGCTGGACGGTGCAGGAATAACGCGCGACCGCAAAGCCGCATTCGCCTGGTATGGACGCAGCGCGGCGCAAGATCATGCGCGCGCGATGAACCTTCTTGCGCGCTGCCATGAGGAAGGTTGGGGAACACCTTACAACCCCGCCGCTGCGCGTGAATGGTATCGCAGATCAGCGGAAGGGGGATATTTCCGCGGCGCATACAACTACGCCTCGATCCTTGCTAGCGAGGGCAATATTGAGGACGCCACCACCTGGTTCGAACGCGCGCTTGTAAAGGCAACAGAACCCACGCGCAGCCATATTCTTTCAATGATTGCCAGGCACGAATCTCAGGAAATTCGGGCGATCGCATTATGGATGCCGCCCACAATCGCGTGATGTCGGCGTATTTCAAAATATTGTGCATTGCACAATTGCGAACCTCATGAGTAAACTAATGGCGGATACCAGGAATTCGCTGTGAAACTTTCTGCAGTGAGAAAACGGCGCATTCATTCAGGCGTTGCCCGCAGGGCTCCGCTCAGCGGATTTCGGCTGGTGATTGCGCTGATCGCGCTGTCCTCCTTCATCTGCCAAAGCTATCTGGTTCAAACCCATATTCACGGCCTGCCACAAACGGTTCTGGCACATGGCGACACGGGTAGTGTCGTGAATTCCTCCGGGACCAACAGTCCCGCGGATCAAGATTCAGCAAATTGCCTGCTCTGCCAGGAATTTCTGCATGCCGGCAATTTCGTACTTCCGGCCACAATCGTCGCGTTGCCGCCAATGCTCGCCGTCTCGGCGATTGTTGCCGTTGTCGCTGCGGTACTCGCGGTCAAGCCCACCTCCCATAGCTGGGTCGGCCGCGCACCCCCTCACGCTTAACTTCCACTTTTCTCAGGCATGACCGCCAAGTCGCTCGGACTTTTCCGCGCGCCCTCCCCGGTTACTCCGCAAGGCGCCTTAGGGCCGCCGTGCATCTAGCCAGTACGTGGAGTTCAAGCAATGTATCGCAAAATTCTCTTAGCGTCGGCGGCGACGCTTGCGGCCATAACCGCATGCATACCGGCGCAGGCCCAGCAGGACTATAGTCCATCCAGTTCCGGTAAAATCGAAACGGTGGTGGTCACGGCCGAACGACTTGCGCAAGCTCGTAATGGAATTCAGACCCAGCTTGGCGCTTCGACCTATACGATCACCGCCGAAGACATCAAGGCTCAGCCCGGCGGCGACAACACGCTGCTCAACCAAGTCATCTTGCAAGCGCCAGGCGTCGCGCAGGACTCTTTTGGCCAGTTGCACGTCCGCGGCGAGCATAACGGGCTGCAATACCGGCTCAACGGCATCATCCTGCCGGAAGGCATTTCGGTATTCGGTCAGACGCTTGACCCCAGGCTCGCCAACCGCGTGCAGCTCATAACCGGCGCGCTGCCGGCGGAATACGGAGACCGCACGGCGGGCATCATCGACGTGCAAACGAAGACTGGTTTATTCGATAAGGGTGGCGACATCAGCATCTACGGCGGGAGCCATGGCGAAATCGCGCCCAGCTTCGATTACGGCGGGTCATCAGGACACTTCAACTATTTCGTCTCCGGCGATTATATGACCAACACGCTTGGCATCGAATCGCCAGACGGAAAATCCGACCCGAACTACGACCGCACGAAACAATACCATGGCTTCGCATACCTGCAGGACATCCTGGACGAAGACAGCAGCTTGACGGCGGTTCTGGGCACCGCAAACGACATGTTCCAGATTCCAAATCAGACGGGTCTGCAACCCTCTGGGCTCGACGGTATTGTGGGCTTGGGGCCACTTGATGCGGGCAGCGGCAACTACCAACTCGAGGCTAATGGACAGACGGGTTTTCCATCCGAAAATCTCGACGAGCGCCAGAGCGAGATCACCCACTACGCAATCCTGAGCTATCTGCATTCCTATGGCGCTTTCGACTATCAGGTGTCGCTGTTCGGACGCTATTCCAGCCTGAGCTTTACGCCCGGTGCGAACGTCGGAGATCTTCTCTATGGAGGGGTGGCGCAGACGGCTTACAAGCGCGACGAAGCCTATGGCTTGCAGGCCGAAGGGGCATATCATGCAGGCGAGGACCATACGATCCGCTTTGGCCTCGTCTATCAGGCCGACGATCTGACCAGCAACACATCGACGATGGTACTGCCAACCGCGCAAGGTTCCGCGACCAATCCGAACCCAAACCTGCTGTGCACCGACTCGGCGAATACCTGCCAGACCTCGGATGTTCCGCTCGTCATCGCAGACAATGGGACCAAGCACGCTTGGTCATATGGCGTATACGCTCAAGACGAATGGAAGATATTCCCTGCGCTCACGCTTAATTACGGTGCGCGCTGGGACCAATTCAAGGCGTTTGATTCCGAAGGCCAAATCAGCCCTCGGGCAAATCTGGTTTGGACACCCAGCGATACGACCACGGTTCATGGCGGATATGCGCGCTATTTCTCGCCGCCGCCGTTCGAACTGGTCGCCACCACAGACATCGCACTATTCGACAATACCACTTCGGCAGCGGATCATACGGACACGACGCCCAAGGCGGAACGTGCCGATTACTACGACCTCGGCGTCAGCCAGGTACTTGCTGACGGCTTCACAATTGGCCTGGACAGCTTCTACAAGGCTTCACATAACCTGATCGATGAAGGGCAATTCGGCGCACCCATCATCCTAACGCCCTTCAACTACAAGTCCGGACGCCAGTATGGCATGGAACTCGCCGTTAGCTACGACATCGGCAACTTCTCGAGCTATCTCAATGCAGCCTATGAACGCGCAGCCGGAAAGGACATCGTGTCGAGTGAATTTCAGTTCGATCCAGGCGATCTTGCTTATATCGCAAACCACTTCATTCCGCTCGATCACCAACAAATCGTCAGCATCTCCGCCGGCGCGTCCTACAAATGGGGCCTGACGCAGTTGAGCGCAGACCTGCTCTACGGTTCGGGACTTCGGCGAGATGGAGCCACACCGAACAGCGACCATGTTCCCGGCTATGTGCAGGTCAATTTGGGCGTGAGCCGTGAACTTGGTATGGGCGGACTTAAGGCCCGCTTCGATGTGATCAATGTCTTTGATGAGAAATACGAAATCCGCGACGGAACGGGCGTTGGGGTCGGTGCGCCGCAGTACGGTGCAAGGCGCGGCTTCTTCGTTGGGTTGTCAAAGGCGCTTTAATCTCGCCAAGCCTCGAAACGAAAAAGGGCCGCCCGATTTGGCGGCCCTTTCCGTTTTTGGTAGTGGAGAAGTTATTCGGCAGCCTCTTGGGGCGTCGGCCCTTCGATCTGCGCCGGCGCGCCCTTGGACTGTTCGTCCTGGATGATCCGATCACGCTCCGTTGCGATGACACGGAGACGCGCGACGGCGCCGCCCGTGCCAGCCGGAATGAGGCGGCCGACGATGACGTTTTCCTTGAGACCTTCAAGCGTATCGACCTTGCCGTTGACGGCGGCATCGGTAAGCACGCGGGTTGTCTCCTGGAAGGACGCCGCTGAGAACACCGAACGGGTTTGCAGCGATGCCTTCGTAATGCCGAGCAACACGGCTCGGCCCTCGGCAGGCTTTCCGCCGTTCTCCAAGGCCTTGGCATTCGCCTCGTCCATCTCGAGCTGATCCACCTGCTCGCCAGCGAGCAGCGTTGTGTCGCCACCGTCGATGATTTCCATCTTCTGCATCATCTGGCGGCAGATCACTTCGATATGCTTGTCGTTGATCTTCACGCCCTGCAGACGATAGACATCCTGGATTTCCTTCACGAGGTAGGTGGAGAGTTCCTCCATTCCCTTGATGCGCAGGATGTCATGCGGCGAAGGATTGCCTTCGACGATGTAATCGCCCTTTTCGACATAGTCGCCCTCGCGCACTGAGATGTGCTTGCCCTTGGGGATCAGATATTCGATCGGGTCGATCTTGTCGTTCTTCGGCTTCACGATAACGCGCCGCTTGTTCTTGTAGTCCTTGCCGAATTCGACAAAGCCATCCATCTCGGCGAGTACGGCCGCTTCCTTCGGCTTGCGCGCTTCGAACAACTCTGCCACGCGCGGCAGACCGCCCGTAATGTCGCGGGTCTTGGCGCCTTCGGTCGGGAGACGCGCGAGCAGATCGCCCGCCCGCACTTCCGCGCCGTCTTCCACCGAAAGGATGGCATCGACGGACAGCGCATAGCGCGCATCGCCGACGTTGGGCAGCGAGATGGTCTTGCCCTTCTTGTCGACGATCACCATGCTCGGACGCAGTTCCTGCTGCGCTTTCGAACCCGTGCCGCGGCTATCCATGACGACCTTGTTGGAAACGCCGGTTTTTTCGTCCGCCACTTCCTTCAGCGATAGACCTGAGACAAGGTCCTCATACTTCACGATACCGTCGGTTTCGGTCAGCACGGGCAGAGCGTTCGGATTCCATTCCGCAAGGCGGTCGCCGCGCTTTACCGTTGCGCCGTCGTCGACCTTGATGCGCGCACCATAGGTGATGCGGTAAGCCGCACGTTCCTGGCCCTTGGGGTCCATGATAACGATTTGCATGTTACGGCCCATCGCCACCAATTCGCCCTCGGAATTCTTGACGACGTTCCGGTTGACGATCTTGATCTTGCCGTCATACGACGCCTCAACCTTGGACTGCCCGGCCACCTGCGCCGCGCCGCCAATGTGGAAGGTTCGCATGGTGAGCTGGGTTCCCGGCTCGCCGATCGACTGCGCCGCAATAACGCCCACAGCCTCGCCTATATTGACGGACGTGCCGCGCGCCAGATCGCGACCATAGCACTTGCCGCAAACACCATCCTTGAGTTCGCAGGTCAGCACTGAGCGCACCCGCACCTTTTGGACATGTGCAGATTCGATCTTCTCGGCGACGTCTTCGGTGACTTCCTTGCCGCGGCGCAAGATGACTTCCGCCGTATCGGGGTGCTTGACGTCCTCGGCAACGGTCCGGCCCAGGATTCGTTCCGTGAGCGAAGACACAACCTGCCCGCCGTCGATTTCAGCCTGGACAGTGATGC
The DNA here is from genome assembly GCA_963849895.1 of uncultured Alphaproteobacteria bacterium. Lineage (GTDB taxonomy): Bacteria > Pseudomonadota > Alphaproteobacteria > Micropepsales > Micropepsaceae > Rhizomicrobium. The sequence continues at coordinate 78,940 of CAWKIU010000002.1, read as the reverse complement.
CCTTTTTCGTCCCGCAGTCCTCGGCGGTGATGATGCAGTCGTTCGCCACGTCCACCAGACGGCGCGTCAGGTAGCCAGAGTTTGCCGTCTTCAGCGCGGTATCCGCCAAACCTTTGCGCGCGCCATGTGTCGAGTTGAAGTACTCGAGCACGGTGAGACCTTCCTTGAAATTGGATAGGATCGGCGTTTCGATAATCGACCCGTCGGGACGCGCCATGAGGCCGCGCATACCGGCAAGCTGCTTCATCTGCTGCGGCGAACCGCGCGCACCGGAATGGCTCATCATATAGATGGAGTTCATTTCTTCGACGCGCCCCGTTGCCGGGTCGATGCGCGGTTCGGAAATTTCCTTCATCATTTCGGTGGCGACCTGATCGGTACACTTCGACCACGCATCAACCACGAGGTTGTACTTTTCCTTGTCAGTCGTCAGGCCGTCCTGATATTGCTGCTCATATTCGCGAACGCGATGGCGCGTTTCGTCGATCAGCTTTTCCTTCGTGGCGGGCACGACCATGTCGTCCTTGCCGAACGAAATGCCGGCCTTACAGGCTTCCTTGAATCCGAGCCCCATCATCGCATCGGCGAACAGAACGGTCTCTTTCTGTCCGCAGTGGCGATACACTTCGTCGATGATGTGGCTGATCTCCTGCTTGCGCAGCAGGCGATTGGCCAGCTCGAACGGGATTTTCGGGTGGCGCGGCAGGATTTCCGCAACCATCATGCGGCCCGGGGTCGAGTCAACACGGCGGGTAATGGGCGCGCCTTCGGCATCGACCGTCTTGTAACGCGCCTTGATCTTCGTGTGCAGAGTCACCGCACCGGCGAAGAGCGCATGTTCGATCTCGCCAATGTCATTGAACACCATGCCTTCGCCCGGCTCGTTACCGCGCTCCTGGCTGAGGTAATAAAGCCCGAGCACGATATCCTGCGTCGGCACAATGATCGGCTTGCCGTTGGCGGGCGAGAGGATGTTGTTGGTCGACATCATCAGCACGCGCGCCTCCAACTGCGCTTCAAGCGACAGCGGAACGTGCACGGCCATCTGGTCGCCGTCGAAGTCGGCGTTGAAGGCGGTGCAGACCAGCGGATGCAGCTGAATGGCCTTGCCTTCGATCAGCACCGGCTCGAACGCCTGGATGCCAAGCCGATGCAAAGTCGGTGCGCGATTGAGCAGCACTGGATGCTCGCGGATCACCTCTTCAAGGATGTCCCAAACTTCGGGTTTTTCCTTTTCGACCAGCTTTTTGGACTGCTTGACCGTCTGGCTGAAGCCCTTGGCCTCCAAGCGCGCATAGATGAACGGCTTAAACAGTTCGAGCGCCATCTTCTTGGGCAAGCCGCATTGATGCAGCTTCAGTTCGGGACCGACCACGATCACCGAACGGCCCGAATAGTCGACACGCTTGCCGAGCAGGTTCTGGCGGAAACGGCCTTGCTTGCCCTTCAGCATGTCGGCGAGCGACTTCAGGGGACGCTTGTTGGCGCCCGTGATGACGCGGCCGCGCCTGCCGTTGTCGAACAGCGCGTCGACGGATTCCTGCAGCATGCGCTTTTCGTTGCGCACGATGATGTCCGGCGCCTTCAGCTCGATCAGCCGCTTGAGGCGGTTGTTGCGGTTGATCACGCGGCGATAGAGATCGTTGAGGTCCGAGGTCGCGAACCGACCGCCGTCCAGCGGCACGAGCGGACGCAATTCCGGCGGAATAACCGGGATAACCGTCATGATCATCCATTCCGGACGATTGCCGGAATCGATGAAGGCTTCCACGACCTTGAGCCGCTTGACGAGTTTCTTAGGCTTCTCGCCACCGTTACAGCCTGCGATTTCGACGCGCAGATCGTCCCGCAGCTTGGCGAGATCGATGGCCGCAAGCAGCATGCGGATTGCTTCCGCGCCGATCATGGCGGTGAAGCTGTCGTTGCCGTATTCGTCCTGCGACTTGTAATACTCGTCTTCGGTCAGAAGCTGGCGCTCTTTCAGCGGCGTCAAGCCCGGCTCGATGACGACGTAATTTTCGAAATAGAGAATTCGCTCCAGGTCCTTCAGCGTCATGTCGAGCATGAGGCCGATGCGGCTGGGCAGTGATTTAAGGAACCAGATGTGAGCTACAGGCGATGCGAGTTCGATATGACCCATGCGGTCGCGGCGAACTTTTTGCACCGTCACTTCGACGCCGCACTTTTCGCAGACGATGCCCTTGTACTTCATGCGCTTGTACTTGCCGCACAAGCACTCGTAATCCTTCACCGGTCCGAAAATGCGCGCGCAGAACAGGCCATCGCGCTCCGGCTTGAAGGTGCGGTAGTTGATCGTTTCCGGCTTTTTGATTTCGCCATGGCTCCAGCGCAGAATCTGGTCCGGGCTTGCCAGCGAAATCTTGATCCGGTCGAAGGTGGGAACCTCCTTGCCGGGTGAAAAGACGTTGATCAGCTCTTGGTTCATACTTCTGTCCTCGTCATGGTCGGTTCGTCCCTAGCAACTGCGTTGGGACGCGGGGTCCGGCCATTCAATTATCCGTTCACCAATTCGACGTTCAATCCGAGCGAACGCATTTCCTTGACCAACACATTGAAGCTTTCGGGGATGCCCGCTTCGAACGTGTCTTCGCCGCGCACGATCGCTTCATAGACCTTGGTGCGGCCGGCCACGTCGTCCGACTTCACGGTCAGGATTTCCTGCAGCGTGTAGGCGGCGCCGTAGGCCTCCAGCGCCCAGACCTCCATCTCGCCGAAGCGCTGACCACCGAACTGCGCCTTGCCGCCCAATGGCTGTTGGGTGACGAGACTGTACGGGCCAATGGAGCGCGCATGGATCTTGTCGTCCACCAAGTGATGCAACTTGAGCATATAGATGTAGCCCACCGTCACTTGACGCCGGAACGTCTCGCCCGTGCGCCCGTCGAACAGCGTAACCTGACCGGACGCGGTCAAACCCGCCTGCTCCAACATCTCGACGATGTCGGCTTCTTTCGCACCGTCGAACACGGGCGTTGCCACCGGAATGCCGGCACGCAAATTCTCGCCGAGCTCCATGAGGCCTTGCTCGTCTAACTCCTTAAGCCGATCGTCGTCACCATAGATATGCTTCAGCGAACGGCGCAGCGGTTCGAATTTTCCGTCGCGCTTCACCTTGTCCAGCGTCTCGCCGATCTTGTGGCCGAGGCCAGCGCAGGCCCAGCCAAGATGCGTTTCGAGAATCTGACCGACGTTCATGCGAGAAGGCACGCCAAGCGGATTCAGCACGACATCGACCGGCTGGCCGTCTTCCAGGTAAGGCATGTCTTCCATGGGCAGGATGCGGCTGATAACGCCCTTGTTGCCATGACGGCCAGCCATCTTGTCGCCCGGCTGCAGCTTGCGCTTCACCGCGACGAACACTTTGACCATCTTCATGACACCGGGCGCCAACTCATCGCCGCGGCGGAGCTTCTCCACCTTATCGGCGAAGCGCTTGTCGAGGAGCTGCTTGGATTCGTCGTACTGCTTGCGCAGTCCTTCGATCTCGCCCATCGCCTTTTCGTTGCGCAACCCGATCTGCCACCATTGATGGCGCGCAATCGCGTCGAGCACGGGTTGCGTGATCTTCGTGTCGGGCGCCATACCCTTGGGGCCGGATGCCGCCGTCTTGTTCAGTAAAATTTCCGACAGGCGCGCAAAGATGTTGCGCTCCAGGATCGCCAGTTCGTCATCACGGTCCTCGGCAAGGCGTTCTTCTTCGGCGCGTTCGATGGCCAACGCGCGCTGGTCCTTGTCGACGCCGTGCCGATTGAACACCCGCACTTCCACGATCGTGCCCGTAACACCGGGCGGAACGCGCAGGGAAGTGTCGCGAACGTCGGCGGCTTTTTCGCCGAAGATGGCACGCAGAAGCTTTTCTTCCGGCGTCATCGGGGTTTCGCCCTTCGGCGTAACCTTGCCAACCAGAATATCGCCCGCGTTCACATCCGCGCCGATATAGACGATGCCCGCTTCGTCGAGGTTCTTGAGATTTTCCTCGCCGACATTGGGAATGTCGCGCGTGATTTCCTCAGGCCCGAGCTTGGTATCGCGCGCCATCGTCTCGAATTCCTCGATATGGATCGAGGTGAAGACGTCGTCGCGCACGATGCGCTCGGAGATGAGGATGGAGTCCTCGAAATTGTAACCGTTCCACGGCATGAACGCGACGAGCACGTTCTTGCCGAGCGCCAGATCGCCCAAATCCGTAGACGGTCCATCGGCGATGATGTCGCCCTTCTGGACGACGTCGCCGACCTTCACCAGCGGCTTTTGCGTGATGCAAGTCGACTGGTTGGAGCGCTGAAATTTCTTGAGGCGATAGATGTCGATGCCCGGCTTGGTGGGATCGGCCTCTTCCGTTGCGCGCACGACGATACGGGTGGCGTCCACCTGATCGACGATGCCCGAACGGCGCGAGCCGATGGCGGAACCGGAGTCGCGGGCTACGACGTCTTCCAGGCCGGTGCCGACCAGCGGCGCTTCCGGCCGCAGAAGCGGCACAGCCTGACGCTGCATGTTCGAGCCCATCAAGGCCCGATTCGCGTCGTCGTTTTCCAGGAACGGCACGAGCGCCGCGGCCACGGACACAAGCTGCTTCGGCGACACGTCGATGAACTCAACCTGATCCGGCGTCGTCATCACGAAGTCGCCATGCTTGCGGCACGACACGAGCTCGTCGGTGATACGGCCACGTGCGTCGATCGTCGCATTGGCCTGAGCGATCGTGTATTTCGCCTCTTCCATCGCCGACAGATACTGAACATCGTCCGTTACGTGCTTGTTGTGCACGCGACGATACGGGCTTTCAATGAAGCCGTACTTGTTCACGCGCGCATAAGTCGCCAGTGAGTTGATCAGGCCGATATTCGGCCCTTCCGGCGTTTCAATCGGGCAGATGCGTCCGTAATGCGTTGGGTGCACGTCGCGCACTTCGAAGCCCGCGCGTTCGCGCGTGAGCCCGCCCGGCCCGAGGGCCGACATGCGCCGCTTATGCGTTACTTCCGACAACGGATTCGTCTGATCCATGAACTGCGAGAGCTGTGAGGACCCGAAGAATTCGCGCACTGCCGCCGCCACCGGTTTGGCGTTGATAAGATCGTGCGGCATGACCGTGTCGATATCGACCGCGCTCATGCGTTCCTTGATCGCCCGCTCCATGCGCAACAGGCCGACGCGGAACTGGTTTTCCATCAACTCGCCGACCGAACGCACGCGCCGGTTACCAAGATTGTCGATATCGTCGATTTCGCCGCGGCCGTCGCGCAATTCCGCAAGGGCCTTAACGATGGCCAGAATGTCTTCCTTGCGTAGAATACGAACCGTATCCTCGGCGTCGAGGTTCAGGCGCATGTTCATCTTCACGCGGCCCACGCTCGACAGATCGTAGCGCTCCGAATCGAAGAACAACTGACTGAACAAAGTTTCAGCGGTGTCGAGCGTCGGCGGCTCGCCGGGGCGCATGACGCGATAGATATCGATCAACGCCTGTTCGCGGGAGTGGTTCTTGTCCACCGCCATCGTGTTGCGGATATACGAACCGATGGTGATGCCGTCGACATTGATGACGTCGATCTCATCGAAGTCCACATCGACAAGCTGTTCGATGTTCGCAGCGGTCAGTTCATCGCCTGCCTCGACATAGATTTCGCCGGATTCCGGGTTGACCATATCGAGCGCGGAATAACGCCCGACCAGCTCCTCGGTCGACAGAGAAACCTGTTTGACTCCGTCTTCCTGCCATTTGCGCAGCGCACGTTGGGCGATCTTGGTGCCCGCCTCGGCCAGCACTTCGCCGGTCTTGGCGTTTTTCCAATCCGAACTGGCCTTGGCGTTCTTCATCCAAACCGGATCGACCGGCGTGGTCCAGCTGCCATCCTTTTGGCGCTTGAAGGAAATTTTGGAATAGAAATAGTCGAGGATCTGCTCCTGATCCAAACCCAGCGCATAGAGCAACGTGGTCGCCGGCAGCTTCCTGCGGCGGTCGATGCGAACGTGGATGATGTCCTTGGCGTCGAATTCGAAATCGAGCCACGAGCCGCGATAGGGAATGACGCGGGCCGCAAACAGAAGCTTGCCGCTCGAATGAGTCTTGCCCTTGTCGTGGTCGAAGAAGGCGCCCGGCGAACGATGCATCTGCGAGACGATCACGCGCTCGGTACCGTTCACGATGAACGTGCCGTTTTCCGTCATGAACGGAACGTCGCCCATATAGACGTCTTGTTCCTTGATGTCCTTGACCGATTTGGCGCCGGTTTCCTGGTCCACATCGAACACGATCAGGCGCAGCGTCACCTTGAGGGGTGCCGCAAACGTCATGGAGCGCTGCTGGCACTCCTCGACGTCATATTTCGGCTCCTCGAAGTAATAATCGACATATTCGAGGCGCGAGGATTCCGAGAAATCCTGAATCGGAAACACCGACGCGAATACGGCCTGCAGTCCCTCGTCCTTGCGACCAGCCTCAGGCTTAACTACCTGAAGGAATTGGTCATACGAGGTTTTCTGAACCTCGATAAGGTTGGGCATTTGCGCCACTTCGACCATTTTGCCGAAGTATTTGCGGAGCCGTTTGCGTCCGGTGAAAGATAGGGTCATCCAACGTTCCTTACTGCCTCAAGAGCAAAAACCACCGGCCTTCGAAGCGCCTTTTTCGCGCTTCGAAGGGGATGGGTGAACGAAATATGCACGCGCACGCGGTTTTTCAAGCCGCGACGCCTCCTTACTTTTTACTTCAACTCGACTTTCGCACCAGCGTCTTCGAGCTGCTTCTTGATCTTTGCCGCCTCGTCCTTGCTCACATCGGCTTTGACTTCCTTGGGAGCGGCCTCGACGAGGTCCTTTGCTTCCTTCAGGCCCAAACCGGTGATCGCGCGGATTTCCTTGATGACGTTGATCTTTTTGTCGCCGGCAGCCGTCAGCATGACCGTAAATTCGGTCTGCTCCACCGCCGCAGCAGCAGCCGCGACAGGCGCCGCAGCAGCCGCGACAGGCGCCGCCGCCGAAACGCCCCACTTGTCCTCCAGCAGCTTCGCAAGCTCAGCCGCTTCGAGGACCGTCAGGCCCGACAAATCTTCAACCAACTTTTCGATTTTCGACATTTCCTAGTTCCTTCAAGTGTTTACGGGTTTGAATGTTGGGGTTGACGTCGCCTATGCGGCTTCCTTCTGGGAATACGCGCCGATAACACGGGCAAGCTGACTCGCGGGCGCCTGAATGACGCCGGCAACTTTGGTCGCCGGGGCCAGCAGAAGACCCACAATCTTGCCTCTCAGCTCATCGAGCGACGGCAGGCCGGCGAGGGCTTTGACGCCCTGCGCATCCAATGCCGTCGTTCCGACCGAACCGCCCAGGATCACGAGTTTCGCGTTGTCCTTGGCGTAGGCCACCACCACCTTCGAAGCCACGATCGGGTCCTTGCTGTATGCAATGCCCGTCGGACCTTTGAAGAGAGGGGTGATGGCTTCCACGGCCGTTCCCTGAAGCGCACGAACGGCAAGACGGTTCTTCGCCACCTTGAACGACGCTCCGGCCGCGCGCATGCGCGACCGCAGATCGCCCATTTGGGCAACCGTCATACCGGAATAGTGGGCGACGACCACGGAGCCGGCATTCGCGAAGAGAATCTTCAGCTCTTCCACGACTTCCGACTTTTTGGCTTTCTCCACTGTGCTCTCCTTCTCAACCGGGCTGCGTGACGATCCGCATCCCGCCCTGTGACTGGACCGCGGATTTCGCCGCGGCCACGCCTGCCCCAGGGTCCAAACCCGAATGGCGGAACTGTTCCGCAAATCCGGTTCTCGCCCCGTCTGCGCTGGAAATTTTAAGCCTCTACAGGCTCCAGCGGTCTCGGACAGGTTCCGGCGATCGTCCGCCGGAATACAAATTCCTTACGCTTCCGCGCTTGCCGCGCCGACGGACGGGAGCGCGATCTTCACGCCCGGGCCCATCGTCGAGCTCAACGACACCTTCTTCACATACGTGCCCTTGGCGCCTTGCGGCCTCGCCTTGATGACGCTGTCGACGAACGTCTTCACGTTTTGAACAATCGCGGCCTCGGTAAAGCTAGCTTTGCCGACACCGGCCTGCACGATGCCCGCCTTCTCGACGCGAAACTCAACTGCGCCGCCCTTGGCATCCTTGATGGCCTGGGTCACGTCCATGGTCACCGTCCCGACCTTCGGGTTTGGCATCATGCCGCGCGGGCCCAGTACCTTGCCGAGGCGTCCCACCACACCCATCATGTCGGGCGTCGCAATGCAGCGGTCGAAATTGATCTCGCCTTTCTGCACCTGTTCGGCCAGATCTTCGGCGCCGACGATGTCAGCACCTGCGGCCCTCGCCTCGTCCGCCTTCGCACCCTTCGCGAACACCGCGACGCGCTGCGTGCGGCCCGTGCCATTCGGCAGCGCGACGACGCCACGCACCATCTGGTCGGCATGGCGCGGATCGACGCCGAGATTGATCGCGAGTTCGATCGTTTCGTCGAACTTGGCAGTGGCGCGCGCCTTGATCAGCTTCACGGCCTCTTCCACGGAATAAGCCTTGGCCGCATCGACGCCTTCCAAAACCTTCTTGAATCTTTTTGAAATCTTGGCCATGGCGCTTACTCCTTGACCTCGATGCCCATCGAACGTGCCGACCCTTCGATAAGGCGCATCGCCATATCGACGTCGTTTGCGTTCAGGTCTTTCATCTTCGCTTCCGCAATCTGGCGCACCTGTGCCTTGGTCACGCTGCCCGCGAAATCGCGGCCAGGCGCCTTCGATCCGGACTGAAGCTTCGCGGCCTTCTTGAGGAAGAAGGATGCCGGCGCCGTCTTCATCTCGAACGTGAAGGACTTGTCCGAGAACACGGTGATCGTCACCGGAACCGGCATGCTCTTTTCGAGGTCCTGCGTCTTGGCGTTGAACGCCTTGCAGAACTCCATGATGTTGAGACCGCGCTGGCCCAAAGCCGGGCCGATCGGCGGAGACGGATTTGCCGCTCCCGCCGGCACCTGCAGCTTTATGTAACCTATTACTTTCTTCGCCACCTTCTGTCCGCCTCCTTAGCGGTTTGCGGTTCGAACGAGCCTGGCAGGCTCTCCCACTTTGTGCAGGGCCTCGGGCAAGTCCTTCGGACACCCTCGCCCTGCAGATTCCAATTACTAAACCTTCTCCACCTGCGTAAATTCGAGCTCCACCGGTGTTGCACGGCCAAAGATCGACACCGCGACCTTGAGGCGCGAACGATCCTCGTCAACTTCTTCCACTGTGCCGTTGAACGACGTGAACGGCCCGTCCGCGACACGCACCTGCTCGCCGATTTCGAACATGATCGAGGGCTTCGGCCGTTCGGCGCCTTCGGTAACCTGACTGAGGATACGGTCGACTTCGCTCTGGCGCAGCGGCATCGGCTTATTGTTCTGGCCGAGGAAACCCGTGACCTTCGCCACGTTCTTCACCAGATGATAGGCCTCGTCGGTCAGCTTTGCGCGAAGCAGCACATAACCGGGCAGAAATTTGCGCTCCGAATTGACCTTCTGGCCACGACGGACCTCGATGACTTCCTCGGTCGGGACAAGCACATCCTCAATGAGGTCTTCGAGCCCCTGGAGCTTCGCCTGCCGCTTGATCTCCTCCGACACCTTTTTCTCGAAGTTCGAGTAGGTGTGGACGATATACCATTTCGCGTCGGACATGGTCATTGCTTCGCTCATCTGCTCAACCCGCACCGATCAAGAGGCGTTCGCCGATGGACAAAACCGAATCCACGGCGAAGAAGAAGATCATCGTCAGCCCGACCATGATGAAAACCATGACTGCGGTGAGCCAAGTTTCCTTCCAGGTCGGCCAAGTGACCTTTTTCATCTCGCGCATGACTTCGCCGTAGAACTGGATCGGTCCGCCGCGATGGCGCGGCGGCACGGGCGACGGCAAGTCCTTGCCGGTCCCCTTGTCCATCGTCTTTTTCGTCGTCTCGACCATTCGCGTCTTTCATCTTGGCAGGAGTGGAAGGATTCGAACCCTCGGCCTACGGTTTTGGAGACCGCCGCTCTACCAACTGAGCTACACTCCTAGGCAGGATCTTGGGCGTCGCCCTTCGGGCCACCCTTGCCCCGCAAGATTCCAGTTACAGTCCTTCGACCTGTCCGTTCCTTATTTAAGGATACCGGCGACGACGCCTGCGCCGACGGTACGGCCGCCTTCGCGGATGGCGAAGCGCAGCTTCTCTTCCATCGCAATCGGAACGATCAGTTCGACTTCAACCGACACGTTGTCGCCAGGCATCACCATCTCCGTGCCTTCCGGAAGCTTCACGATCCCCGTCACGTCCGTCGTGCGGAAGTAAAACTGAGGACGATAATTCGTGAAGAACGGCGTATGACGGCCGCCCTCGTCCTTCGTCAGAATGTACGCTTCCGCCTTGAAGTTCGTGTGCGGCGTCACGGAACCCGGCTTCGCCAGAACTTGACCGCGCTCCACGCCCGTCCGCTCAACACCGCGAAGCAGCGCACCGATGTTGTCGCCAGCCTGACCCTGGTCCAGAAGCTTGCGAAACATCTCAACGCCCGTCACCGTCGTCGAGGTCGTGTCGCGAATGCCGATGATCTCCACCGTCTCGCCGACTTTCACGATCCCGCGCTCCACGCGGCCCGTCACAACCGTGCCACGCCCCGAGATCGAGAACACGTCTTCGATCGGCATCAGGAACGGCTGGTCAACCGGACGATCCGGCTGCGGAATGTACTCGTCCACCGCCTTCATCAGCTCAATGATCGATTCATGGCCGATCGCCGTCGGTGCCGTGTCTTCCAGCGCCTTCAGCGCGGAACCGCGGATGATCGGAATCTTGTCACCCGGGAACTGGTACGAGCTCAAAAGCTCGCGCACTTCCAGCTCAACCAGGTCCAAAAGTTCCGGGTCGTCCACCATGTCCACCTTGTTCATGTAGACAACCAGCGCCGGAACACCGACCTGCCGTGCCAGCAGAATGTGCTCGCGCGTCTGGGGCATCGGGCCGTCGGCCGCCGACACAACCAGGATCGCACCATCCATCTGCGCCGCGCCCGTGATCATGTTCTTCACATAGTCCGCATGGCCGGGGCAGTCGACATGGGCGTAGTGACGGTTCGCCGTCTCATACTCCACATGCGCCGTCGAGATCGTGATCCCACGAGCCTTCTCCTCAGGAGCCTTGTCGATCTGGTCGTATGCCGTGAACTTCGCGCCGCCGCTCTCCGCCAATACCTTCGTGATCGCAGCCGTCAGCGTCGTCTTGCCATGGTCAACGTGCCCAATCGTTCCGATATTGCAGTGCGGCTTGTTCCGCTCAAATTTGGCCTTCGCCATCTTGGTATCCTTCGTATCTTCTCTGTCCGCCTCAGCGGCACTGTTTTATCCGTGTTCGCCTTCAGCTTTGACGCGGCCCCTTTCGCCAGGCGAAAAGTGGAGCGGGTGAAGGGAATCGAACCCTCGTCATCAGCTTGGAAGGCTGTTGCTCTACCATTGAGCTACACCCGCCTTATTCAACTCCTTCGTCCTTCTCCCCTTACGTCGGCTGGTGGAGGGGGTTGGATTCGAACCAACGTAGGCTGAGCCAACGGATTTACAGTCCGTCCCCTTTAGCCACTCGGGCACCCCTCCGGTAAAAAGCCAACTGGCACAACCACTTACGCGCCAGCCACCGTCGGCGCACGAGGATCGTCCGTGACTCACACGAACGTAAAAAGCGCCTTTCGGAGATTGGGCTGCGGATCGGGGGTTATTCGTCAAATGCTTAAGAGTGTCAATAGACCATTACCGCGGGAAAGGTGGAAATCGCCCCCCACGAACTAGGACCAAGGAAACTAAGCCTTCTGGGCGGGCAAAGGCAAGCAGGCCCAGCGGATTGCCTGCGGCGATACTTCTCTATAAGTCCCTGCTATGCCTGGAAAAGACCGCCGCCATTTCTACCCCCGCCCCGATGCCAAAGCCTCGGAGGGATTGTGGCTTTACGGCCTCCACGCCGTGCGGGCAGCCCTCGCCAACCCGCGCCGCAAGGTAAAGCGGGCCGTCATGACCGCCCGCGCCGCCGAGGAGATTGGGACCAAGCTGCTCGGCCGGGTCCGCCACGAGATCACCCAGATCGACACTGTCGCCCGACTGGTGCCGCCCGGATCGGTCCACCAGGGCGTGGCCCTGCAATGCGATCCCTTGTCCAAGCTGAGCCTGGCGGATGCCATCAAGCCATCGGAGCGCCGGCGGATTGTCCTGGTGCTCGACCAGATCTCCGACCCACACAATGAGGGCGCCATCCTGCGCACCGCGGCCGCGTTCGGCGCCTCTGCTGTCGTTGTCCAGGACCGAAACGCTCCGCCGGAATCCGGCGTGCTGGCCAAGGCCGCATCGGGCGCGCTCGACATCGTTCCGCTGGTGACGGTCGTCAACATCTCGCGCGCGCTGGACGAGCTCGGCAAGCTCGACTTCTGGCGTATCGCGCTGGCGAGCGACGGCGAGGCGCCACTGAAGGATGCCGCCGGAACGGGCGACGTCGCGTTGGTGCTCGGTTCGGAAGGCTCGGGCATTCGCAGACTGGTCCGCGAGCATTGCGACGCGGCGGCCTTCGTGCCGATGGAAGCCGCGATGGACAGCCTCAACGTCTCGAACGCCGCAGCGATCGCGCTCTATGAATTGCGCAGAGGCTAGAACAGCGCGGCCACGATGTTGTCGCCGCCGTCGTTCTCGATGAACACCAGCACCTTGTAGCCCTCGGCATATTTCAGATTGCCGGCGGCATCGTGCATCAAGAGGCCGTCATTGCTCATGGTGGCGGTGCGCCGGTCATAGGCAAAGCGCGGCGCTAGCCCCTTGAAATTCGCGCGGATCAGATTGAACAGCGATTGCGCGTTTTCCGGCGACAGGCGCACACATCCCGCGCTCGAGCGCTTTCCGAGGAGCGCGATGTCGTCGCCCGACGCACCATGGATCGCGAGGCCGGTCTGGTAGCCGTCCTTCTCCCAGGTGAAGAACATCGCATCGGGCATCGGCTGGCCCCATTGCATCGAATGATAGCGCCGGTACATGCGGTCGGGATCGATCTCGTAATAGCCTTGCGGCGTGAAGCTCGGCGCTTTCACGCCGCTCGGCGCCATCTCGATCAGCTCGCGCCCGGTGGAGACCGGCCAATCGTAGAGCATCGTCAGATCGCCGCTCGTCTGCTTCTGGAACACGAACATGCGCTGCGACCACGGCCCGCGATCGGCTTTGCTCACATAGAGAAACAAATCGAAATTGGCGTAGAGCTCCTTGGTCAGGCTGACCTTGATGTGAGACATCACGCGCGCGAGTTCGGCGGGAGCGGGCCCATTGGCATTGGGCGCGGGTGCGATGTTGAGCGGCGGCGGCGCAATGTTGCGCGCGACTTGCGGCTCGGGCTCCACGGGCGCGGCGGCGACCGGCTTTTGCGGCTGTTCGACAATCGCCGGACGCAACACCAGCGGCGGTGCAAGCGCGACGTTCTTCCTCGGCGGAGCGGATTTGACGGCCACATGCAGCGGCTTGGGTGGATTGAGCCAAGCAAAGACCTGTTGGCCGGAGTGCTGCACCCATGCGACAGCCGGCTTGACCGCGTTTTCGTTCGCGGCATTCGCCATATCCTTGGCGGCGGGAATAGCGATCTGGGCGATGTCGCGGGCGGCCACCGCCCAACCGGCATTCGACTGGAGCGCGATGGCAAAGCCGAACGCCGAGGCGCTCGCCAAATAGGCGATGCTGAGTGCCTTTAACCCCGACGTGGCCCGCTTTGCACGCATCCGCCGACGATAACCAATCGCAGTTCGGTTGTCTCGCTTTGGGGCAGCTTGCGGTTAACTTTGGGCGGGAAAATGGCGCTACTCCGCCGGCATTTCTTAAGATTGCGCTTTGTGAGCCCGAAACCTCGCGCTTGTTCCGTGTCGCCGGAACCTCCCGCCGATTGGCGACCGCACAGCGGGGCACTTTTTGCGGACGTCCAATCTCCCAAATGCGCAAGGGATTGATAAGACTTGGAAAACGGCTTGAGGTTGTTTTCGCGATTTTAGCCCCCTCCCCCCACCTTATCCCTGGGGCTCTCCACGAGTCCGCCACTGGCCGTCTCTCGGCAAGATCATTGTCATGAAGAGACCGGCATCCCATCCATAACTCCGTCGACCAGGCCCGGAAGGTCTGTTTGGGGCATTATAAAACAGCTTGAGTTGTTTGGGATAAGGATTCGGAAGTAGCACGACGCGGATTAAGTCGAACTCTGAACCCGATTGTTTCATAATTCGCATAGATTTCTGATCCCGACACAGATTGTACTTCACGACGCGATTTGCAAATTCAAGCAACCCGTTGCCATCTGAGCGTTCTTGTGACTGACTCTCCGTGGCTTGTCGTCGTCGCGAGTTCAATCACTAGCTCGGCATCGCTGACGCAAAATTTTCGAGTCACGATCTTTCCCACGTCGGTTGGTGACAATGCCCCTTCCAGTGTCTGAGTTACTGTGCCGTCCGAACCGAGTTCGTATCGACCAAAATACGCGTCATATCCGTTGACGGCAGTGCTGTTGTTAGATGCGTGACGAGTGGCCTGCACTGGCTCAGATGCGGTCAGATCGCGATTCCGCCGCATGAATTGTGCCGCGAAATGCCCTGCCGAGTCATACATGAGGTAGGCGACGGGGTCGGCGCCAAGAACCGGATCGATCCGGATATGTCCATCGAGAGTCCGGTCTTCGCGTAACTTCAATTTCCAGGTGCCTACCAGCGAAGATTGAGAAATTGCAGAATCCAAGTCGCTCTCCATCATAACTGTTTGCCTAGGACTGAACCGCGCCGCCCGTGCCTGGGTAATCCTCGATGATGACCAACACGCGCACGCCGTCCGCCAGATAGATGTGCCCGTTCGCATCACCCGCCACGGCGCCTTGCGTATTCGTGGTGCCGCGGGTTTCGTCGAAGGCGAAGACCGGAACCTTCCCTTTCTCACTCGCTTGAAAGCGGTGGAACAACGCATCCGCCCGGTCGAGCGGCAAGCGCACGCAACCGCCCGAGGCGCGATGGCCCATATGGGAAAGTTCCTTGGCGCCGATGGCGGCGTGAAGCGCCACGCCCGTCATGCTGGTGCGATAGGAATAGTCGAGGAACATCGCCCAGGGCATTGCCGCGTCGTCCCACTTCGCCGAATAGGCCATCGGCATGAAGCGGTTGATGTCGAGCTGAAACAGGCCTGTCGGCGTGGCGGTGAAATACTGCTCATCCTCCTCGCGGCCGGTGGAAACAGGGAAGCTCTGGTCGAAGGACAATGTCCCGGCGGCATTCTTGGTGAAGAAAAACAGATGCTGCGCCCAAGGCCCCTCCGCCGATTTGCTGACATAGAGATAGACGTCGAAATAGGGCGTGAGCGCGGTGGGCACTTTGGAGATCAACCGGGCCGCGACGGCGCCTGGTACGGTTCCCGCCATTGCCGGATCGGCCGCGAGTGTCTGTGGCGCAAGCGGCATCGCAAGCATGACGTGGTCTGGCATATGCGTGTTCACTGCCACCCGCGTGGGAGCGACAAGGCAGGGGCGCGGGCTTTCGAGCGCCGTTGCGATTTTCTTCTGGCCGGACTTTTGCGGCGGCGTTTGCCGCGCTTCCTGCGCGCCCACGAAATGCACCTTTGGGGCGGTCAGCAAGACCGCGATCCCCATTCCGCATAGCAGCGCCGTGGCGCAGGCCAATCTCTGCAAGCTCCCCATGGCGGCGAGATTAGAACAGGTTTAACCAAATTTCGACTGGGGTCGTTGGCACTAGCCGAACTTCCCGTTTTTCGCCCAGCCGCGCGGGGCGAGGCGGCCGGATTGGGCGCGGGCGCCTTTCCAGTCCTTCAATTCCTGCGGCGTGAAGCTACGGTTGTTGTCGTCGCGCAGACCTTCCTTCCAAGTGAAGGTCGTGGCGTCGAGCAGGCCGCCGTCCTTGTAGCGCTGCAGATAAACACCCTGCCCGCGCGCCATCTCGGGAATTTCGGAGAGCGGGAATATAATGAGTTTGTGGTTTTCGCCGATGGCGGCGGCGCTGTCGCCTTCGACAAAGCGGCACACCGCCGCCTCGCCCGGCATCTTCACGTTCATGACGCGCTTGCCGACCTTGGTCATTGCGACCGCATCGTCTTCATTGGTGATGAAACCATGGCCGGTAGAGGCCGCGAGCAACAGCTTGCGCCCCGGCGCATGGGCGAACATCACCACCAGATCGGCGTCGGACGGCAGGTCGATGAAGGTGCGGATCGCCTCGCCATTGCCGCGCCCGCCGGGAAGCTTGGCGCAATCGAGCGTGAAGAACCGCCCGTCGGTCGAGAACATCATCACCTTGTCAGTGGTTTCGGCATGAATCCAAAAGCGCGAGCGATCGCCCTCACGATATTTGATCGCGTCGGTCGGCTCCTGATGGCCCTTGAGACTGCGCAGCCAGCCCTTCTGCGAACAGACGATGGTGATGGGCTCGCGCTCGATTTGCGTTTCGATGGCGACGGCTTCTTCGGCGACGGCCTGGATTTGCGCCACGGCCTTGGCGCCGGCGATTTCGGTGCGGCGCTTGCCCAGCGCCGTCTTGGCGCCGAATTTCGCATCGGCGGTTTTCATCTCGGAGATCAGCCGTTCCGATTTCTGCTTTTCGGAGCCGAGCAGTTTCTTCAGCTCCTTTTGCTCCTTGGAAAGCGCGTCGTGCTCGGCGCGGATTTGGATTTCCTCGAGCTTGCGCAAGGACCGCAAGCGCATGTTGAGGATCGCTTCGGCCTGGAACTCCGTCAGCTTGAACGCCTTCATCAAGACAGGCTTGGGTTCTTCCTCGTTCCTGATGATCTTGATGACCTTGTCGAGGTTCAAAAAGACCGCGAGATAGCCTTGCAACACTTCCAGCCGCGCGGCGATTTTTTCCAGGCGATGCGCGGTGCGCCGTTCCAGGACTTCGCGGCGGTGATCGATGAAGGCAAGCAGCGCCTCCTTCAGGCTCATCACGCGCGGCACCAGGCCCTTGTCGAGCACATTCATGTTGAGCGGCAGACGCGATTCAAGATCGGTCTGACGGAATAACTGTTCCATCAACAGTTCGGGTTCGACGGTGCGGCTCTTGGGCGTCAGCACAAGGCGGATGTCTTCGGCGCTTTCGTCATGCACGTCGTCGAGCAGCGGCGCTTTCTTCTGTTCGATCAGTTCGGCAATGCGCTCGATCAGTTTGGCCTTCTGAACTTGAAAGGGAATTTCGGTGACGACGATCTGGTACATGCCGCGCGTGCCGTCTTCCTTGTGCCAGCGCGCCCGCACGCGGAACGAACCGCGCCCGGTTCTGTAAGCTTCGGCAATCGACTCCGAATCTTCGACGATGATACCGCCAGTCGGCAGGTCGGGACCTTTGACGAATTTCAGCAGCGTGGCGTCGCGCGTGTTCGGGTTTTCGATCAGCGCGATAGTCGCGGCGCAAAGCTCACCCAGATTGTGCGGCGGGATGGATGTCGCCATGCCGACCGCGATGCCGTTCGAACCATTGGCGAGCAGATTGGGAAAGGCGGCGGGAAGAACGACAGGCTCTTCCTCGGTGCCGTCGTAAGTGGCGCGGAAATCGACGGCGTTCTCGTCCAACCCTTCAAGCAGCGATTGGGCGATTTCGGTCAAGCGGCTTTCGGTGTAGCGCATCGCGGCGGCGTTATCGCCGTCCACATTGCCGAAATTGCCCTGGCCCTCCACCAGCGGATAGCGCACCGCGAAATCCTGCGCCAAGCGCACCAGCGCGTCATACACCGCCTGGTCGCCATGGGGATGGTATTTGCCGATGACGTCGCCGACCACACGGGCGCATTTCTTGAAGCCCGCCGCCGGGTTGAGACCGAGGAGGCGCATGGCATGGAGCAGGCGGCGATGGACGGGCTTGAGCCCGTCGCGTGCATCGGGCAGCGCGCGCTGGGTGATGGTGGATAGCGCATAGGCGAGATAGCGCTCGCTCAGCGCGTCCTTCAGCGCTTCGGGGCGGATGTCGTCTTTGATGGGTGCGGTGATCATTTGCGGTGGTTTAGCGCGATTCGGGTTCTTGATGTGCTGCTAGAGCATCGAGGCGTAACCTCGCGCCCGGCATATCTTTTCCGTTCGGACGCAGCACGCGCTCCAGAAGGAAATGCCCGGTCAGCGCCAGCCCCGCCGCCAAGTCGCCTTGGGCTACCTCGCCGTTCTGCGAACCGAGCAGGAATGCAGGCAGCGCAAACAAGCGCCCGGCATAAGGCGCCCCCGCCTCGCCCGAGACCGCGCGCCCAGTTCGCGGCGAGACGTAGCGCAAATCGTCCACCACGCCGGTCGAAGCGCACTGCGAAAAATCGAGTCCGAAGCCAAGCGCCTCCAGCAACCCGACCTCCCAGCGCACATAGAGCGGACCCCAATGGGCGAGCCCATCCTCGGCCATGGCGTCGAGCAGCATGGTGGCCACTTCGAACACCGATGCATGCGGCTCGCGTTCGGGAAGCACCGCGCTCGCGACGGCGGTCAGCGCATTGAGCCCGATCAGCGTCTGGCGGCCTTCCATCAATTCGCCGGCGCGGGCGTGATCGATCTCTACCGTGAAGCTTCCCAGATGTTCGCTGAGCCGCGCCCGCCAATGGACTTGAACCGTATTGCCCGGTTGCAGCGTGGGTCGCGAACGCCGCGACGCGCCGCCGCGTACCAAGCCGAGATGGCGGCCATGATCGCGCGTCAGAGCTTCCAGGATCGCGCCGCTTTCCCCAAGCGCGCGGACGGACAGAACAATGGCGGCGTCGGACCATTCCATCTTCTTAATCTGTCATGGCCCGCGAATGCGGGCCACCCAGGTGATGTCGTCTCGAATGCAGCAATATCTGCGAGATCCCTATTCCAATTTCAAATATCCGCGCCAGCCCAACTGGGTGGCCCGCACTAGGCGGGCCATGACAATTGAGGGCGGTATCGCGCGCCGCGCACTACTCCTCTGGATAATCCAATCCCATTTCGCGGTAATGCTCGCGCTTGTCGGCCCAATCCTCGCGCACCTTGACGAACAGAAAGAGATGCACGCGGCGGGCGAAGATTTCTTCCATTTCCTTGCGCGCCAGTTCGCCGATCTTCTTGATCGTCGCCCCGCCCTTGCCCAGCGCAATCGCTTTCTGACCGTCGCGCTGGACATAGATGATCTGGTCGATCTTGACCGAGCCGTCCTTGCGCTCTTCCCACTTCTCGGTTTCGACCGCCGAGGCATAGGGCAGTTCGTCGTGAAGGCGCAGATAGATTTTCTCGCGTGTAATTTCCGCGGCCAGCAGACGCGAGGGAATGTCGGCGGCTTGATCGGCGGGATAGAGCCACACGCCTTCGGGCATTCTTCCCGCGCACCAATCGGCGAGATCGTTCAAACCGTCGCCCTTGAGCGCCGAAATCATAAACACCTGTTCGAAGATGCCATGGGCGTTCAGCGTTTCGATCAGCGGCAGAAGCTCGGCATGTTTCATCGCGTCGATCTTGTTGAGCGCCAGCACGGCTTTGCGGTTCGCGGCTTTGAGGCCCTCGATAATCGCTGTAGTATCGCGCGCGGCATGTCCCTGCGGGTCGGCGGAAAACTCCGGCGCATCCACCAGCAGGACAACGGCATCGGCATCGCCCGCGCCCGCCCAGGCGGCGCTCACCATCGCGCGGTCGAGCCGGCGGCGCGGCTTGAAAATTCCCGGCGTGTCTACAAACACGATCTGGGTGTCGCCGCGAATCGCCACACCGCGCACCTGCATGCGCGTGGTTTGCACCTTCGGGCTGACGATGGCGACTTTCGTTCCGACCAGCGCGTTGACCAGCGTCGACTTGCCCGCATTCGGCGCGCCGATGATGGCGGCAAAGCCGCAGCGCTGGCTCATGTCATCAATCCCAAATGCATCAGCAACTTTCTGGCGGCATCCTGCTCGGCTTCGCGTTTGGAGCCGCCGGTGCCCGATTGCGGTTCGACGCCGGTGACGCTGGCCTGAACCACGAAGCGCGGCGCGTGATCGGGCCCTTCGCGTCCGATAAGCTTGTAGACCGGCGCGCCCTTACCCGTCTCGCGCGATTGCGACCATTCCTGCAGCACCGTCTTGGGATCGCGCATGTCGGAGCCGAGCGCCGCGAAAGCGTCTTTCCAATACAAATCCACGAAATGGCGCGCCGCATCCATTCCGCCATCGAGGTAGAGCGCGGCGATCACCGCCTCGCAAGCGCCCGACAGGATCGCAAGTTTGGTGCGCCCGCCACTGCTGGCTTCCGCATTCGCCAGGACAAGATGAGCGCCCAGACCCGCCGCTTCCGCCGCCGCCGCGCAGGTATCGCGCCGCGCCAAAGCGTTGAACTTCAGCGCCAAAGCCCCTTCGGCGTCATCGGGATAGAGTTCATGCAACCGCTCGGCCACGATCAAGCCGAGCACCCGGTCGCCGAGGAATTCCAGCCGTTCGTTGGAGACCACAGCATTAGCGCTGGAATGCGTCAGCGCACGCTGCAGCAGGCGCTTATCCGAAAAGACGTGGTCCAGCCGGTCCTCAAGTTCAGTCGATGAACGTGAGGAGGCGTCCGTAGCGGATTGCCCACGGCCATTTCCAGAACTGCCACCACTGCGCTTTGCTGTCATCTATCGAAAAGAATTTGAGTTCGGCCTTACCGACCAGGTTTTCGGCGGGAACGTAGCCCACAATGCCGCGGCTGTCGTCCGAATCGTCACGATTGTCGCCCATCATGAAATAATGGCCCGGCGGCACGGTATAAACCGGCGTGGTGTCGGAGGGTCCCTCGGCCACGCGGTCGAGCACGAGATACGACTTTCCGTTCGGCAGCGTCTCGCGGTATTGCGCCACATGATGCTCGTAGCCGTCCACATTCTCGACATAGTCGGCGACGGGTACTTTGGGCACCGCCACATCGTTGATGTAGAGGACGCCGTCCAGCATCTGGATGCGATCGCCGGGTAGACCGATCAGCCGCTTGATGAAATCGGTCGAGGGATCGACGGGCAGCGCGAATACGATCACGTCACCGCGCGTCGGCGAAACGGCAGGCACGCGCCCGAAAGACGGCAAGAGCCGCCCCCAGGGGAACGAGAACTTGCTGTAGCCATAAGAAAATTTCTCGACGAAGAGGTAATCGCCGACTTTGAGCGTGCCTTCCATCGATCCCGAAGGGATGTTGTAGGGCTGAAAGAAAAACGTGCGCACGACCAGCGCGATGAGCAGCGCGTAAACCAGCGTGGTGCCCAACTCCAGCCAGGACTCGCCATGTGCGGCGGCTGGCTCGGGCTCGGCAGGCGGCGGAGGCGTCGGTTCCGCAGCCGTGTCCATGGCGGGTGTGTCGTCCAGCGAGGCCGATGCAAGCGCATCGGGCTGCGGCAGAAATTCGGGTAATTCGGGGGTTTGGTTCATTGCGGCGGGAGGGAACCGGATGAGCGGCGGCGCGTCAAGGCAAATACGGCCTTAACTATGCAAATCCGCGTTGTTGCGAGGAAATCGGCTCGGCGGAAATGATGACAATGGCCTGGGCCAGCGGGAAATCGTCGGTGATCGTCAGGTCGATGACGGCCGCGTGGCCGGACGGCGTCATTGCCTCAAGGCGGCGCAGCGCCCCGCCCGTCAGCCGGATCGACGGCTTACCGCCTGGCAGATTGATCACGCCCATGTCGCGCCAGAACACGCCGCGCCGCAGCCCTGTGCCGAGCGCTTTGGCACAGGCCTCCTTGGCGGCGAAGCGCTTGGCGTAGCTGGCGGCGCGATTGGCACGTCTGTCGGATTTCGCTTTTTCGGTATCGGTGAAAATGCGGTCTACGAAGCGGTCGCCGAAGCGCGCGATGCTCGCCTCAATGCGGCGAATGTCGATCAGGTCGGAGCCAAGGCCGAGGATCATGCGCGGGCCTCATCCATCAGCGCGCGCATGTGGTGGATGGAGGCCTCCAAGCCGACAAAGATCGCCTCACCGATCAGGTAATGGCCAATGTTGAGTTCGCGGATTTCGGGCAAGGCGGCGACCGGCTTCACATTCTCAAAGGTCAGCCCGTGGCCGGCGTGGATTTCAAGCCCGATGGAGGCGCCATAGCGCGCCGCCTCGCGCAGCTTTTCGAGGAGACGTTGTTGATCGGCGCCCTTGGCTTCGCTGTAAGCGCCGGTGTGCAGCTCAACTACCGGCGCACCGAGCGCGCGCGAGGCATCGAGCTGGCGCTTGTCGGGTTCGACGAACATGGAGACGCGGATGCCCGCCTCCACCAATTCATGCACGATAGGCTTCAGACGATTCATGCTGGCCCGCCGCATCAATGCCGCCTTCGGTGGTGCGTTCCTGGCGGTTCTCGGGAACGATGCAGCAGGCGTGCGGGATGTGCTTCAGGGCAATCCGCAGCATCTCGTCGGTGCCCGCCATCTCCAGATTGAGCGGAATGTCGAGTTCCTGTCGCAGCCTTTCGATGTCGGCGTCGGAGATATGGCGGCGATCCTCGCGCAGATGCGCCGTGATGCCGTCCGCACCAGCCTTGGCCGCCAGGATCGCCGCGCGCACCGGATCGGGAAACGCCCCGCCGCGCGCCTGACGCACGGTGGCGACGTGATCGATGTTTACCCCGAGGCGCAGCGTGTTCGCGGTCATGCCTTCATCCACATGTCATTACAAACAATGGGTTACCTGATATTCGGCAATATCATTGTTTTTCGTTTTACGTACTCCCCCCGGGGGGAGGGGGGCTAATTGCTAACGCCCGGCCAAGTCGGCGGTCGCAAAAGGGGTTCCGGGGAACGCGATTCCAATTCATGGCCGCATTCTACGACAGGTTTGGAGGACTTGGATAAGCGAATTCAGCAACGGATGTTCACGCCAATCCCCTGCTGCCGGGTTTGATACCCTTGGTGCCGCGCAGATGCGGCGGGAGTTTGTCGGCTTCCCAGGCGGGGACTTTCAGCGTGGCGAGCGCCACTAACTTCACGCCGACCTTCGCCTTGCCGCCGGAGCGGTCGATCAGGCACGCGGCGGCCACGGGCTTGCCGCCTGCCGCGCGGATCGCTTCCAGGCATTCGCGCGAAGACAGTCCGGTCGTAACGATGTCTTCCACCATCAGACACCGGCTGGTTCTTCGTTAGCGTAAAGCCACGGCGCAATTGGAACGTGCCGTCCTGGCGCTCGACATACATCGCGGGCAGACCCAATTGGCGGCCCATCTCATAGCCCGGCACGATGCCGCCGACCGCAGGCGAGACGATGGCGGTGAAATCCGCCTTCACCTCT
The DNA here is from genome assembly GCA_963849895.1 of uncultured Alphaproteobacteria bacterium. Classification (GTDB taxonomy): domain Bacteria; phylum Pseudomonadota; class Alphaproteobacteria; order Micropepsales; family Micropepsaceae; genus Rhizomicrobium. The sequence goes on along the minus strand of CAWKIU010000002.1, from coordinate 55,714 downwards.
TCGCGCACCTTCGCCGCCAGCGCTTTGCAGAGCTTCGCTGTTCGCTTGGCGTCCTGGAACACCAGCGCCTTTTGCAGAAAGGTGTCGGAATGCAGCCCGCTCGACAGGATGAAATGGCCCTTGAGCAGCGCGCCGGCTTTTTCGAATTCGGACAAGACTTGATCTGGTGTCATTCAACCCTCTTTACCCTCCCCTTGAGGGAGGGTCGAAAAAATCGAGCGCAGCGAAGAGATTTTCGGGGAGGGGTCTGGGCATTCACCCCTCCCCGAAGCTCTTCGCGCTTCGACCCTCCCTCAAGGGGAGGGTGAAACACTTCCTTCTTCCGGCCCGCGCACACGATCGACTGATTCGACCACGGTCGTCACGCGTAGCGCGCCGATGATGTTCAGCAAATGCGCCACATCGCGCACCACGATGTCGACCTGGAACTCGAAGAACAGCGGATTGCGGTTGGTGGTCTTCATGTTGAAGATGTTGCCGCCATTGTTGCCGATAACGGTCATCACCGCGCCCAGCGATCCGGCGGCATTCTTCACCCGCACATCCAGGCGCGCGACGGACGGCCCCATCTCCGCCGCATGGCTGCCCCAAGCGACGTCGAGCCAATCTTCCATGCCGGTCTGCGCTTTTTCCAGTTCGGCGCAATCGATGGTGTGGATGATGGCGCCCTCGCCCGGCACCATCAGTCCGACGATGCGATCGCCCGGCAACGGATGGCAGCAGGTGCCGAGCTTATAGGCGATGCCTTCCTTCAATCCACGAATGGAAATCGGCTTTTGCGTATATAGCGGTTCGTCGAGCGCGGCCTGCTTAAGCCGCTCGGGATCGCGTTTGATCTCGGGATAGACGCCTTGCAGCACTTCATGCCCGCGCAACGCGCCACGGCCCACCTCGGCAAACACATCGTCCGCCTTACCGAGCCGAAGCTTCTTGGCGACTTCCTCGATGGCCTTGTCGGATAGCTCGAAACCTTCGTCGGTGAAGATCTTTTCCAGGATCTTGCGCCCGAATTTCACATGCTCGCCGCGTTGGGCGTGGCGAAGATAGCGGCGGATTTCGGCGCGCGCCCGGGCGGTGACGACGAACTGTTCCCACATCGGCGACGGCGTCTGCTCGTCGGTGCGGATGATCTCCACCTGGTCGCCGTTGCGCAAAGGCGTCGGCAGCGGAACATGCACGCCGTTCACGATGGCGCCGACCGTGTGATGGCCCAGATCGGTGTGGACCTGGTAAGCGAAATCGATGGGCGTTGCGCCGCGCGGCAAGGGAATCAAATCGCCCTTCGGCGTGAAGCAGAACACCTGATCCTGATAGAGATTGAGGCGCGAATGCTCGAGGAACTCTTCGGCGGAATCACCGCGTTCCAGAAGCTCCACCATTTCACGCAGCCATTCCATGCTGCGAATATCGTCCGTTTGGGTATTCACCCGTTCGCGATAGCGCCAATGGGCGGCAACACCGCGTTCGGCGATGTCGTGCATTTCCTGGGTGCGAAGTTGGACTTCGACGCGCTGACGTTCCGGCCCGATCACCGTGGTATGGATGGAGCGGTAGCCGTTCGGCTTGGCCGTGGAAATGAAATCCTTGAAGCGATCCGGCACCATCTGCCAGTTGGTGTGCAACACGCCCAGCGCGCGGTAGCAATCCTCGATCGTCATGACGATCACGCGAAAGCCGAAGATGTCCGAGAGCTGCTCGAAGTTGATCTGCTTGTCTTTCAGCTTGCGCCAAATCGAATAGGGCCGCTTTGCCCGGCCATAGACATAAGCCTCGATGCCATGTTCGGCGAGCTTGCGTTTGATCTGATCAGAAACGCGTTCCACGCGCCTGCCGCTGGACGCATCGAGCCGCGCCAGCCGCGTGACGATGGAGTTGCGCGCCTCGGTGTTGAGTTCGGCAAAGGCGAGGTCTTCCAACTCCTCGCGGATGCGCTGCATGCCGATGCGCCCCGCCAGCGGCGCATAGATATCGACCGTTTCCTGCGCGATGCGCCGGCGCTTTTCCGGTTCCTCAATGAACCCCAACGTGCGCATGTTGTGCAAGCGGTCCGCCAGCTTGACCAGCAGCACGCGGATGTCATTCGACATGGCGAGCATCAGCTTGCGGAAATTTTCCGCCTGCTTGGTGCGCTCTGAAAAGAGTTCGAGTTGCGAGAGCTTGGTGACGCCATCGACCAGCCCGGCGATCTCGTCGCCGAAATTCGCCTTGATGTCTTCCACCGTGGCAAGCGTGTCTTCCACCGTGTCGTGCAAGAGCGCGGTCGCAATGGTGGATTCGTCGAGCTTGAGATCGGTCAGGATCGCGGCGACTTCGAGGGGGTGCGCGAAATAGGGATCGCCCGAAGCGCGGAACTGCTTGCCGTGCGCCTTCATCGCATAGACGTAAGCCTTGTTGAGCAAAGCCTCGTTGGCGTCAGGGTCGTAGGCCTTGACGCGGTCCACCAGCTCGGTCTGGCGCATCAGCTTGCGCCGGCGCGGCCGCACCACCGCCGCAACGAGCGCAGGGATGCTCGCTTTTTCGGCCGGCACGGGCGGAGGCACGTTCATGCGCCTATTATATAGGGGCGAGAAGCGGAAATCTGAAATCCGAGCAAGGCACGCGCCTTACTCCTCGTAGTCGGCTTCCGGCTCGGGCTGCGGCTCGGCGCGGCGCTGGGCCTCGCTGGTAAGCGCGCGCAGCAATTCCTCTTCCGTGACTTGGCGGAACTGGGTGTCCTCGCGGCCGTCGTCGGTGTCGGGACGGGCCTCCTCCGGCTCGTCGACCTCGGCATGCTTCTGCAAGGATTTGATATGATCTTCCTTCAAATCCTCGGGCTTGAGCACCTTGGCCGCGATCTCGCGCAGCGCGACGACGGGGTTTTTGTCGCGGTCGCGGTCAACCAGCGTTTCCGCCCCACCCGACAACTGGCGGGCGCGAAAACCCGCAGCCAGGACGAGGTCGAAACGGTTGGGAATCTTGTCGACGCAATCTTCGACGGTAACGCGGGCCATGGGGATTCCTTGGGGATTTCGGAAAGGCGGCGGAAACTATAGGAAACACCGTGCTGGGGCAAGGGGTTATTCGGAAGGCGCCGTCCGCGCTGCGTGCTCGGCAACCAAAGGCCGCGTCCGCCGCCAGATTTCCCAGGCCTGGGCGCAAACCAGGCCCAGCAGCAGGCACAGCAAGGCGTCGGTATAAAGGGTGATCTGGGCGCTATGCGCCACCATCTTGCCGGGTGCGTCGCCACCGCGAATCATCATTTTGACGACATATCGCACCGCGAACACAGCGACGAACAGGATCACGCCGAATGGCGAGGTCTTGCTCGTGATCGTGCCGCTGGCCGGATCGAGCGTGAAGGCCTGATGCCGCGCCAGGAGATAGCCCAGCGCGATGCCGACGACGCCCGACAGCGCCAACAGACCCAAGCCCATTGAGCTTGGCATCGGCGATGTCGCGAACGCCAATGCCATGACGGCGGCAATGACCGCGGGCCTGATCCACAACATAGAGGGTTTCACCCGCCTTCCCTTCATGGCGCGGCTCATGCGCCAGGCGACCAGCGCGATAACCAAAAGCGGGACAAGGTATTGCAAATATTGATTCAACATATGTCAGACCCCGAGGGTTCCACGACCGAATTCAGAATAACGCAATCGCGCTCAGAAGGAACCGCAGACTTCGTGCTCCAAGAGCATGACGGATTCTTGACGAAAGCGCTGCTTGTAGGTTTTGCGGATCGCGGCCAGTTTCGCGGCATCATCGGGCGCGCCGGAAAGCACGATGATGAGATGCTTGGACGCCTCGCGGATGATGGCACCGTTCGCATTTCTCCATTGCCCTGATCCATCCTCGACGGTCAGCCCATCGGGAAAGCGCGGCGTGACGTCCTCCGCCAAGAATCGCCGCCAGTCTTTGTCCGTGACGACCGATACGCCGGCACGCCCGAAAAACAACTGCGCTTCCGTCATGGATTTGAGGCCCGCGGGACAGGGCCCGGCGGCACGCGCACCGGCGATCACGCACAATAACGCCACGGCTATCGATACTGGCCCGCGCATAGCCCCCCCAATCACTTGAGCGAATTATTTCCGTTGGGCGAGCGCCCTCGCGGCTTCCACGAACTCGCTCGGCATCATGACAATGGTCATGGTGTTCTGCTCGGCGCCCACTTCGGTGAGCATCTGCATGCGGCGCAGTTCGAGCGAGGCCGGGGTTTTCATGATCTCGTCAGCGGCTTCGCGCAGTTTCATCGCCGCTTCGAATTCCGCTTCGGCCTTGATGATGCGGGCGCGCTTTTCGCGCAGTGCCTCGGCCTCCTGGGCCATGGCGCGCTGCATGGTGGCGGGGATCTCCACGTTCTTCATTTCGACGTTCTGGATTTCAACGCCCCAGGCTTCGGTCATCGAGTCCACACGCTCCTTCAGGATCGAACTCAGCTTCTCGCGCTCCTTGAGCACGTCGTCCAGGGAATGCTGGCCGATGACGTTGCGCAGCGTCGTCAATGCCACTTGGATGACGGCATTACGCACGTTCTGTACTTCGATAATGGCAAGGTCGGGCTTTACGATGCGATACCAGATCACAGCATTGACCTGAACCGGCACGTTATCGCGCGTCATCGCTTCCTGCTGTTCGACCCCGTCGGTCAGCACGCGCATATCGACTTTGATCGCGCGGTCGACGCCGAGCGGAATGATCCAGAACAGGCCCGGCCCGCGAATGTCGATGAAGCGGCCGAAACGGAAAACGAGCGCGCGCTCATATTGCTGTGCGACCCGAAAGCCGCTGAGAAACACAAACGTCACAATGAGAATGACTATCAAGGCAACAGGCATGGAAATCTCCTTCGCTGTTCGCCGAGGCAATAGGTAGGCATTCGTTCGCGCAGATAAAAGATGGCGGTTTTCGCCTGTGCGATCCGGTACTTATGGGATGTTCGCGCGAATCAGTCTGGCAGCGCCATCACCGCCGCGTAATCCCTGTCCCCCAGCGCGGCCATGAGATCCGCGAGCGACGCGCCGGACTGCGGGTGCCTCCACTCTGGAGCGACATCGGCCATTGGGATCAAAACAAAAGCGCGCTCGGCCATGCGCGGATGCGGCAGAACTGGAGGACCATCCTCGACGCGGCCCTGATAGTCGATCAAATCGAGATCGAGCGTACGCGGAGCATTCTTTGCGGTGCGTTCGCGCCCAAACGATGTCTCGACATCGTGCAGGACGTCCATCAACGCGCGCGGTGATAATTTGGTTTCGATGCATGCAACCGCGTTCACAAAAGGCGGATCGGATGGATCGGGCCAAGCCGGTGTTCGATAGAGACGAGAAGCAGAAGCGATCTGAATTCCTCGTATTGACAGCGCTTTCCACGCAGCCATGATTGTTTTCGCCGGTGGCCCCACTTGCGAGTTAAGATTTGCACCGAGCGCAATCACGATCATGCGATGAATCCAGACTTGCGCGAACGGCATGAAAGGTTAGAACATTGCGTGGGCCCTTGGGGGGATTTGCCCGAACGGTCATTCTTTTTAATGGAGGTCATTATGCTGTTCTACCCACAGGAGAAGTTGGCGTTATTCATCGATGGCGCGAATTTGTACGGCGCGGCCAAGGGGCTTCAATTCGACATAGATTACAAACGTCTGCTCGAACTCTTCGCGCGCAAGGGCGTGCTGGTGCGCGCCTTCTACTATACCGCGGTGGCGGAAGATCAGGAATTCTCGCCGCTGCGTCCGCTGGTGGATTGGCTCGACTATAATGGCTTCGCCGTGGTCACCAAGCCGCTCAAGGAATTCACCGATTCCCAAGGCCGCCGCCGCGTCAAAGGCAATATGGATATCGAACTTGCCATCGACGTGATGGAAATGGCCGATCAGGTTGACCACATCGTCATCTTCTCCGGTGATGGCGACTTCCGCCGGCTGGTGGAAGCGGCCCAGAGAAAGGGCCGGCGCGTCAGCGTTGTCTCGACCATTCGCACGCAGCCGCCGATGGTATCGGACGATCTGCGCCGCCAAGCCGACAATTTCATCGAGCTCGAAGAACTGAAGTCGATGATCATGCGCGAAGGCGGTCCGCGCTCGGTGGGCAACATCCCTGGCGAGCAGACAGCGGCTCAATAGGATTTGAGCGCCGCCGAACCAAGTCGCGATTGCGCGCTTTGCCCGCGCCTGGCGGAATTTCGCGCGGCGAACGTCGCGGCGCATCCAGGCTATTTCAATGCGCCGGTGCCAAGTTTCGGCGCGGCGGATGCGCGGCTTCTGATCGTCGGGCTGGCGCCCGGGCTGCATGGCGCCAACCGGACCGGGCGTCCGTTCACCGGCGATTGGGCGGGCGATCTGCTTTACGCGACATTGCTGAGGCACGGTTTGGCGCGCGGCGCTTATGACGAGCGCGCCGATGACGGGCTGACGCTGGTAGACTGCATGATTGCCAACGCGGTGCGCTGCGTGCCGCCGCAGAACAAGCCCCTGCCGATCGAGATCAAGACCTGCCGCCAGTTTCTTATCGCGCAGATTTCGGCATTGCCGCATCTACGCGCCATTCTGGCGCTGGGAAAGATTGCGCATGACAGTGTGTGCGACGCGCTGGGTGCGAAGAAATCCGCACACCCCTTCAAGCACGGCGCCGCTTACCGGCTGGACCGCGTGACATTGATTTCGAGCTATCACTGCTCGCGCTACAACACCAATACGCGGGTGCTGACCGAGGCGATGTTCGACGCCGTGGTGAAGCAGGCCAAGCTGGCAGCCATGCCGCAGATTTAACTTACGCCGTGGTGGCGGCGGCTTTGGCGGCGTATTGGTCGTAGGCTTCCACGGCCTGCGCCGCATACATGACGCTCGGACCCGCGCCCATATAGATCGCCATGCCCACCGTCTCCATCACCTCGTCGCGCGTCGCGCCATGCTTGCGCGCGCTCTCCACATGGAACGAGATGCAGGGATCGCAATGCGTAGCGACCGCGATACCAAGCGCGATCAATTCCTTCGTCTTGGTGTCGAGGGCCTTCGGCTGGGTCGCGGCCTGCGCCATAGCCGAAAAGGCCTTCATCGTATCGGGCGCGCCGAGGCGAAGCAATTTAACCAAGGCGGTCAGTTCGGTGGCGATATTCGGCCAGTCTTTGTACATCGAAAAATCTCCTGTTAGCGGCGTGAGCCGCCGGCTGCATATCTGGGTTCTATTATATTAGTATATCCTAATATAAATCCAGGTGCATGTCGCCGCAGGGTGTTTTTTAGCTGTAACGCTGTTCTTTCCAGGGGTCGGCTTCGTTGTGATAGCCGCGGGTTTCCCAGAAACCCGGCTGATCCGCCGCGAGGAATTCGATGCGGTTCACCCATTTGGCGCTCTTCCAGAAATACCAATCGGGGATCACCACGCGCACCGGCCCGCCATGCTCGCGCGAAATCGGCTGGCCCTCCCAAGAATGGGCGAGCAACACATTGGATTCCGCGAAGACCGGCAATGTCACATTGGTCGTGTAGCCGTCAAAGGAATGAAAGACGACATGCGCGGCTTCGGGTTTGGGTTTCACCAGATCGAGCAGCGCCTTCGATGACACGCCTTGCCAGTGATTGTCGAAACGGCTCCATGCCGTCACGCAATGAATGTCGCTGAGGAATTCTTCCTGCGGCAACGCGTGGAACTGCGGCAGCGTCCAGACCAGCGGATTTTCCACCAGACCGGTGACGCGCAAATGCCATTTCTCCGGCTTCACATCGGGCTGGGCACCGAGGTCGAGCACCGGCCAGTTCTTCACTTCCTTCTGGCCGGGCGGCAGACGATTGACGTGACCCAGGTCCGGCCGGCCGGTGAGCAACCTGCCCTCCTGTGCCCATTTTTCCTTGGAGCGGATGAGCTTGTCCTTGATCTCGCCGATCAGGTTCGGTTTGTCGTCGTCACTCATGTTTGAGAGTTTGTCGCAGCAATCCGCGAAGGGCAACTACCCCTTGTCCCGCATCAGGCGGGCTTTGTCGCGCTGCCAGTCGCGCTGCTTTTCGGTTTCGCGCTTGTCGTGGGTTTTCTTGCCCTTGGCGATGCCGAGTTCCAGCTTGGCGATGCCCTTGGGCGTGAAATAGAGCTTGAGCGGGATCAGCGTCATGCCTTCGCGCTGGATGGCGATGGACAGCTTCGTCACTTCGCGCTTGTGGACCAGCAGCTTGCGCACGCGCCGCGGCTCGTGACCGAAGCGGCTCGCTTTGGTGTATTCGGGGATATAGGCGTTGACGAGGAAGATCTCGCCATCCTTCGCCTGGGCGTAAGATTCCCCAATCGTCGCCTTGCCGGTGCGCAGCGATTTGACCTCGGAACCCATCAGCATGATCCCCGCCTCGAGCGAGGACTCGATGGCGTAGGAAAAGCGGGCCTTGCGGTTGTCGGCGACGATCTTGCGGTCGTCGTCTTTCTTTTTTGCCATGTCAGGACTTGGAGACCCCGGCGGAGGCCAACGCCGCGCGGACCTTGGCGCGCGCGGCTTCGCTGGCGGCAACCAGCGGCAGGCGCACTTCGTCGGTGCACAGGCCGAGCAATGAGGCCGCGAATTTCACCGGCGCGGGGCTGGGCTCCACGAACATCGCATCATGCAGCGGCATGAGACGGTCGAGCATGGTCAGCGCCGAAGCGAAATCGCCCTTCATGGTCGCTTCCTGGAATTGGGCGCAAAGCTTTGGCGCCACATTGGCGGTCACCGAAATGCAGCCATGGCCGCCGCTCGCCGAATAGGCCAGCGCCGTGCCGTCTTCGCCGGAGAGCATGCGCCACGCCTTGCCGCAAGCGGCGCGCTCGCGGATGGGACGCGCCAGATTGGCGGTGGCGTCCTTCACCCCGACGATGTTGGCGATCTTGGCGAGCCGTCCCATCGTTTCGACGGACACCTCCACGATGGCGCGCGCCGGGATGTTGTAGACGATGATCGGAATATTCACCGCATCCGCAATCGCCGCGTAATGGCGATAGAGGCCTTCCTGCGAGGGCTTGTTGTAATAGCCGGTGACCGACAGGACCGCGTCGGCACCGACTTCCTTGGCAAAGCGCGTCAGCGCGATGGCCTCGGTGGTGGAGTTGGAACCCGCGCCCGCGATCACCGGCACGCGCCCGTTCGCTTCTTTGACGCACAATTCCACCACGCGCATGTGCTCGGCATGGCTCAGCGTCGGGGATTCCCCGGTGGTGCCGCAGGGAACCAAGCCGTGGCTTCCCTCGGCAATCTGCCAATTGACCAGATTGCGGAAAGCGCCCTCGTCGACCGCGCCATTCTTCATCGGCGTGATAAGGGCCGGAATGGAACCTTTGAGACTGTCGGGCGCGAAAGACATGGCCATACCTCGAAAGAGTTGCGCCGAAGATACAGCGCATGGCGGCTAGAGCAAGGCACCCAGGCGGGGGGCTGGATTGTCTGGCACACGCGGCAGAGCGTCGCTATGGTGGTTTGCCTCGCCGTCTGCGGCGAAAGCAACCATTCGGACAGGATTTCAATGCGCGCGCGCCACCTCCCGCTGCTGGTGTTCCCCCTTCTTTTCGGGGCGCTGATGGCCGATGCCCAATCCTTGCCGGAAGGCTTGCAGCAATCGGGCGGCGTCATCTCGATGCAGCCGATTGGGGATAGCGACAGCTCCGCGGACCAAAACGAGCTGCCCGAACACCGCCAAGGCACCGGCCACGCGCTCAGCGCGGCCGACGTCGACATCTACACAAAGGCCTTCGATGCCGCCGATCGCGGCGACTGGACGGCGGCGCGGAACCTGGCGGCCCAGGGCCACGACGCCATCGCGCGCCGGCTGGTCCAATGGCGCTATCTGCTCGACAAGAACAGCGGCGCATCCTTTGCCGAGATCGACGCCTTCCTGAAGGCGAATCCCGACTGGCCGTGGCGCAACAACTTGTTAGCGCGCGCCGAGGAAGCAATCGATCCCGCGACCAGTCCGGCCTCGGTCATTGCGTGGTTCGCGGGGCGCGACCCGGTCAGTTCGATGGGCGAAATCCGCTTGGGCGATGCATTGATTGCGACCGGCAATCTGACCCAAGGGCGCAGCCATATCCGCGAGGGCTGGGCGACAGGCAGTTTCGATCCCGATAAGGAACTGGCGATCGTGCAAAAGGACGGCAGTTACATCACGCCCGAGGCCGACCGCCAGCGACTCAGCAATCTTATTTGGCGAGACGAGATCACCGCGGCGCGGCGCCAGATGTCGCGCGTGGTCGATTCCGCGCAGCGCATTGCAAGCGCCCGCATTGCGCTTCGCACCAGCGCCGAGGCTGGGGCAAAAGCGGTCTCGGAGTTGCCTGCCGATCTGCAATCCGATCCCGACCTGCTGTTTGACCGGGCCAGGACCGCGCGGCGGGCCGGCGACAATGACGCCGCCGAAGCGATGTTGCTTCGCGCCTCGACCAAGGAATTGGCGAAGCTCCATCCCGCGACATTGTGGGGAGAACTGAACATCGAAGCGCGCCAAGCGCTGCAAGACGGCAATTACAAGACGGCCTACAGGTTGGTGTCCGACAATGGATATTCCTCGGGCACCGAGTTTGCGGAATCCGAGTTCATGGCCGGGTGGATCGCGCTGCGCTTCCTGAAGGACCCGCAGGCGGCGCTAGGCCATTTCGAGAAGCTGGCGGAGGGGGTTTCACGGCCCGTTAGTCTGGCGCGAGCGCGCTATTGGGAAGGCCGCGCCTATGAGGATTTGGGCGATGTGCCCGATGCCTGGCAGCAATACCATGCCGCGACGAAGTTTCCCGAGACGTTCTATGGCCAACTTTCACTGGCGCGCATCGATGCGACCCCGGTGCTGACTTTGCGCGGCGACAGCTGCCGGCGCCGAACCGCCAAAAGCTGCGTTCGAGAAAGACGATCTGGTTCGCGCGATGCGCGTCTTGGCGGACCTCGGCGAGCGGAACATGTTGCTCAGCTTCGCGGTCCGCTATGAGGAGCTTCATCCCGACGTCGGGCACGTCAAACTGCTGGCCCAGACGCTGGTGGATATTGGATTTCGCGATGTCGCGGTGCGCATTGCGAAGGCGGCGAGTTACGACGGTGTGACGTTGCAGCAATACACCCACCCGGTGATCCCCGTTCCCGCCTATAAGGGGACCGGCAACGCGCCCGAGACGGCGCTTGTGCTGGCGCTTATCCGGCAGGAAACGGAATTCGATTCGGCGGCCGTCAGCCACGCCGGGGCGCGCGGCATTATGCAAATCATGCCGCAGCAGGCGCGGCATGACGCCAAGCTTGCCGACGTATCCTACCGGCCGAACGATTTGACGACCGACCCGACCTACAACATGCAGCTCGGCATGGCGGAGTTCTCGAGCTATCTTGGCGATTGGGGAAATTCGCTGATCCTGGCGGCGGCGGCCTACAATGCCGGACCGAACAGGGCGAAGAAATGGATTGCGGCCTTCGGCGATCCGCGCAGTCCCAGCGTGGATCCCATCGATTGGGTCGAGGAAATTCCGTTCAGCGAGACCAGGAACTACGTTCAGCGCGTTATCGAGAATACGCAGGCTTATCGCAGCCGATTGGCGGGGCACGCAAAGCCGCTGGGCATTCTGGCAGACCTGTATGCGCCAAACCCGCCGCCCAGCAAGGTATTGGTCTATACGCCGCCGCCGCCGGCGCCCGTTCCCGTGCCGATGCCCCGTCCAACCGCCGCGGACAAGGCCGTATCACAAGGCAATTAGCTTCAACGGAAGATCGACAGCCATTCCCGCGCCAGGCGTTGCGCCTCGGCAATCTGAGTGGGCGCCATCTCGCGCGACAGCTGCGCGCGCCATGTCTTGGCTTCGTCGCTGCCTCTAAGAGCCGCCAGATTGAACCATTTGTGGGCGGCGATGAAATCGACACCGACCCCCTGGCCCGTGGAATACGCTAGTCCGAGATTGTACAGCGCATCGGCACGCCCTTGTTTGGCGTCGTTCTCATATTGCGCCAGCGCGTCTACATCTACGCACGCCATGGCCCCACTCCCTACCCAAGCGTCCGGGAAAAGTCCCTCGCGCAGACGCAATGGTGAGACGGGAAAAACTAAGGCGCGGTTAACGCGCTTAACCATGACATTCAGGTTTCGTTAACACGCTGGAGCGCGCCGAATGCCGGTCTTTCGGCCTTCACGCCGGCGGCTGGCCAAATCGTGGCCCGCAATACCTAATGGGTCTTGTACGCGCTACCCCAACTGCGACAGGGGCGCTTCAATCCAAACTTAACCGACAAAACCAAAATGCGGTGACCCTAAAAAGGGTTGGCCGCGACCCCTGTTGGACGCTTACGCATCCGAGGGGGCCGCGGCCATGACCATATTCACTGTCGTTCCGTCCCTTCAAGGTGGGAGGCCAACCGTGAACACCGCGCACGCCGAAACGGCGCGGTCAGAATCGAAAAACCTATTTCTTGGCTTTCCGCTTCTTTGTCGTCTTCTTCTTCGCGACCTTCTTGGCTTTCTTCTTTGCAGCTTTTGGCATGAGTAGTGACTCCTCTTACGTTCGTCCGGGTCAGGCAACTCATGCCGCCCCCCAAAACGCGAACAATATGAGTGGGTTGCGCAATAGATTGCAATACTACTGGTTTAGGGCACAAAATGTGGTTTCGCACAGATGTCATAAAACATCGAATTTTGCTGCATTTTATGCGCTTCGTCTGTTTACGGACGAATTTGGCGGATTACCGGGCTTTCCGGGACCAAATCGTTGCAAATGTACGAATCACCCCCCGTCGGGCAATTCGAGTCGCGCCTTGAGGATCGCATTTACGACACCCGGATTTGCTTTTCCGCCTGTCGCTTTCATCACCTGACCGACGAACCAACCGACGAGTTGGGGTTTCAACTTCGCAGCTGCAACCTTGTCCGGATTCGCCGCGATGACGTCGTCCACCGCCTTTTCGATCGCACCTGTGTCGCTCACTTGCTTCAATCCGCGCGTCTCGACGATGGCGCGCGGGTCGCCGCCATCGCTCCACACGGCATCCAGAACGTCCTTGGCCGTCTTGCCTGATATCTCGCCGCCCGAAATCATCTGCACGATGGCGCTGTTGGCCGCCGCACCGACCGGACCCTCGGCGATGGCGAGCCCAACTTTGTTCAGGCGCCCGAAATATTCGTTGTTCAGCCAATTGGCGGCGGCTTTTGCTTCGGCGCCCTCCGCCAGCATCGCCTCGAAATAATCTGCGGTCTCTTTCTCCGCGACCAGCACGCTGGCGTCATAGGCCGATAAGCCGAGCCCCATCAGCCGCGCGCGCTTCTCATCCGGCAATTCGGGCAGCGACGCCGCAATGGCATCGACCCATGCCTGCTCCAGCACCAGCGGCAACAAATCGGGATCGGGAAAATAGCGGTAATCATGCGCTTCTTCCTTGGAGCGCATGGGACGGGTCTCGCCCGCCTTGGAGTCGAAAAGCCGCGTTTCCTGCCTGATCGTGCCACCGGCTTCGAGAACATCCACCTGGCGGCGGGCTTCAAACTCAATCGCCTGGGCGATGAAGCGCATCGAATTGACGTTCTTGATCTCGCAGCGCGTGCCCAGGTGCTTGAAATCGTTGGTCGCACGGAAGCGTTCATAGTTGCCTTCGCGGCACACCGAGACGTTCACGTCGGCGCGCATGGAGCCTTCCTCCATATTGCCGTCGCATGTGCCCAGATAGCGCATGATCGCCCGCAGCTTCTTCACATAAGCCGCCGCTTCCTCGCTGGAGCGCATATGCGGGCGGCTGACGATCTCCATCAGCGCCACGCCCGAGCGGTTGAGATCCACAAACGAATGATCGGGATGCTGGTCGTGCAGGCTTTTGCCTGCGTCCTGCTCCAGATGCAGCCGCTCGATGCCGACGCGCGCCGTCTCGCCGCCCGCAAGGTCGATGAAAACCTCGCCTTCGCCGACAATCGGGTTCTTGAACTGCGAAATCTGATAACCGGCTGGCAAATCGGGATAAAAATAGTTCTTCCGGTCGAACACGCTGGTCAGATTGATCTGCGCCTTAAGGCCCAACCCCGTTCGTACCGCCTGTTCCACGCATTTCTTGTTGATGACAGGCAACATGCCGGGCATGGCAGCATCGACAAAGCTGACCTGCGAATTGGGATCGGCGCCGAATTCGGTCGAGGCGCCGGAAAACAGCTTGGCCTTCGACAGGACCTGGGCGTGAACTTCCAGGCCGATCACGATTTCCCATGGCCCGGTGGAGCCCTGGATCAATTTGGGCGACGGAGCGCTCATGATGCCCTCCACCAAGCCTGGGGTTTTGCCGTGAAGCCGGATGCCATTTCGATGGCGCGGCCCGCGCGCAGCACCGTGGCCTCGTCAAACGCCTTGCCGATGAACTGAAGGCCGAGCGGCAAACCCTCCGCCGTCAATCCCGCGGGAACGGCGAGACCGGGCAAGCCCGCCAAATTCACCGTCACCGTGAAGACGTCGTTGAGATACATCGAAACCGGATCCGCCGTCTTCTCGCCGATGGCAAAGGCCGGGCCAGGGGTTGCGGGGGTCAGAAGCACATCGCATTTCTTAAACGCTTCGGTGAAGTCGCGAAGGATCAAGGTGCGGATTTTCTGGGCCCGGGCGTAATAGGCGTCGTAATAGCCTGAGGAGAGCACATAAGTGCCGATCAAGATGCGGCGCTGAACTTCCCCGCCGAAGCCCTCTGCACGGCTCTTTTCATAGAGATCGAGAATGTCGTCCGCGTCCTTGGTGCGATGGCCGAAGCGCACGCCGTCATAGCGCGCGAGATTCGAGGACGCTTCCGCAGGCGCAACGATATAATAAGTGGGCAGCGCATATTTGGTGTGCGGCAGTGAAACCTCGACGATCTCGGCGCCCTGCGCCTTCAGCCACTCGGCCCCCTTGCTCCACAGAGCATCGATTTCAGGCGGCGCGCCATCCACGCGATATTCCTTGGGAATGCCGACGCGCAGCCCCTTCACGCCGGATTCCAGCGCGGCTTCGTAGTCGGGCACGGGAAGATCAACGCTGGTGGAATCCTTGAGGTCCACGCTCGCCATCGCCTTCAGCATGATCGCGGCGTCGCGCACCGTGCGGGTCATCGGACCGGCCTGATCGAGCGACGAGGCAAAGGCCACAATGCCCCAGCGCGAACAGCGCCCGTATGTCGGTTTCAGGCCAACCGTGCCGGTAACGGCAGCAGGCTGGCGGATCGAGCCGCCGGTATCGGTTCCCGTCGCCGCCAGACAAAGATTTGCGGACACCGAGGTCGCCGAGCCGCCCGACGAACCGCCCGGCACCAGCTTGGCGTTGGAGTTTCGCGCGCGCCACGGGCTGATAACCGGCCCGAAAAAGCTCGTCTCGTTGGACGAGCCCATGGCGAATTCGTCCATATTGGTCTTGCCGAGCAGGACCGCGCCCGCGTCCCACAAGTTCTGGGTCACGGTGGATTCGTAAGGCGGCACGAAATTGGAGAGGATGTTGCTGCCCGCCGTCGTGCGCACGCCCTTTGTGCAAAACAGATCCTTGATGGCGAGCGGCAAGCCTTCGAGCGGGCGCGCCTCGCCCTTGGCGATACGCTCGTCGGAGGCCTTTGCCATCTCCCGCGCGCGATCCGGCGTTTCGGTGACGAAAGCGTTCAGCGGACGGGCGGCTTCCACGGCCTTCACGAAGGCGTCGGTCAATTCGCGCGAGGATATTTTCTTGGCGGCAACGGCGTCGCGCGCTTCTGCCAAGCTGAAATCGGTCGGGGTGCCGGGAAGGGACATTATTCCACCACCTTCGGCACGACAAAGAAGTGATCCTCGCCGCCTGGCGCATTGGACATCAGCGCATCGGCGTTGCCGCCATCGGTCACGACGTCGTCGCGCATCTTCAGGCGCTGCTCGACCACGCTGGTCAGGGGGGCCACCCCCTCAATATCCACTTCCTTGAGCTGTTCCACCCAGGCAAGGATGCCGTTCAGCTCCTGGACCATCGGCTCTACGCGCTTTTCGTCCAGCGCCAGCCGGGAGAGCCGGGCGATGCGCCGGACAGTGTCTTTATCGACCGACATCGGGTCTTTGCCGTGCTTAGAATTCGACCCTTGCTAGCAATGGCGGGCCACGCTGGCAAGCAAGACGAGGCTAACCCATCGCTGTGGGGTCTGCCGAAAGGATTCCGCGGCGTTTCCGCGCAGAAAATCGCGCCCGTCAGTGTGCCGAGCAGCCCGGAATCGGCGTGAGATAGGTATAGGTCTCGCCCTCGTACCGGACGGAAAGACCGCCCTTGCCGCAGGCGTGAACGCTGCCGCCCTCAAAGGCAAAAAAGCCCATGCCTTGCCCCATGGCGCCTACCGCTTGGCGCATGCCGCCTTCCATATTCGCCAGGAATTTGGAGACGTTCGGCGGCGTGTTATGCGCACCTAGAACGACCAAGGGTTTTCCGTTGGCGCCATTCACCTGTAGGTCCTTTATGGGCGCGAACGCCATGGCGCCGCCGCCCTGCATGTGACCGTGCACCACGCCAAGGACGACATATTTATCCAGCAAGGCGCGGCCTTCGGATGACTGAGGCATCATCTGGGGAACAACCCAGACCACCACAATGACGTTGCCGCTGCCTCGCGTATCGAGAATTTCGGCATAATCCTGGGCCTGGGCACTCGGCGACGGCTTCCAGGGGCGCGCATTGACCGGGCCCGAGAAAAGAACGGCGCACAACATGGCCGAAAGGGCGATTAAAGCCGCTTGGCGGCACTTACTCGATAAAGATTCCACCCGCATGACGCTCCCTCATTATTCTATCTTCGCAACGCTAGCGTCGATCGGCTTCGCCAGCAAGGCGGCCCGGTGGGAACACATCTGCTATAAGGGCCGGGATGGGCATCGTTTCGATTGATAATATGAAGGGCGCGCTGACGCCGGGACTGCGGCTGCTCGGCCTCGACCTCGGCGAGAAGACGATCGGGCTGGCGCTGTCCGACACCACGCTGTCCATCGCTACACCGATGGAAACGCTTCGCCGGGGGAAATTCTCCAATGATGCCACGGCGCTCGAAAAGATCATCGCCAAACAGGACGTGGGCGGGCTGGTCGTGGGATTGCCTCTCAATATGGACGGCAGCGACGGCCCTTCGGCGCAATCGGCTCGCGCTTTCGCACGCAATTTCGCGGCGCGCTTCTTTTTGCCCATCGTGCTGGTGGATGAGCGGCTTTCGACCGCCGCCGTCACGCGCACATTGATCGAGGCGGATGCCTCGCGCGGCCGCCGCGCCGTGCTCGTGGACAAAATGGCCGCCGCCTATATCCTGCAAGGGGCGCTAGACCGCATGCGGATGGGGGGACGATGAGTACCGAAGGCGCGGCCGGTGAACGGCCGGCGAAAATTCGCTGGCTGCCGCCGGGGCTGCGCCCGCCGGGCGGGCTGACCATCCGTCAAGAGCGCGTGTTCCTGCTGGTCGGCGCGGCGGCCTTGTTCGGCGGCTACGACACCAACGTCTTCAGCTTCACCGTTCCGCAAATCCAGCTGAGCCTGCACATCCCCGAGGATCAGGTCGGGTTGACCGTTTCCTATTTCCGGCTGGCGGCGATTGCCGCGCTGGTGCTTGCCTGGTCGGCCGATCTGGTGGGGCGGCGGCGGCTGTTGCTGTTCACGATCTTCGGACAGGGGCTGGCGACGCTGGCCTCCGGCTTCGCACAGGATTACGCCCAATTCGTCTGGCTGCAGATCGCCACGCGCGTCTTCGGCTATGCCGAGGAGATGCTCTGCTATGTGGTTATCGCTGAGGAAGTCGCGGCCGCCGCGCGCGGCTGGTCGAGCGGTACGCTGGCGGCGATGTATTACGCGGGCGGCGGTGTCGCCTCGCTGGTCTTCGCGGCAATAGCCTTCCTGCCCTATGGCTGGCGCAGCTTGTATGTGATCGGCTCAGTGCCGATTTTGCTGGTGGGGCTGCTGCGGCGCTACCTTCCCGAGACCAAGCGCTTCGAGGTGCGCGAACATGAGGTGGAGAAATTTTCCTCGCGGTTCGCGGGCTTCCTCGACATGTCGCGACGCCTGTTCCACGAACATCCGCGCCGGCTCGCCACGATATTGATCGCGGCGGCGGCCTACGGCTTCGCGATCTGGCCGGCGGCCATATTGGGTCAAAAATATTTGCAGGACGTGCTGCACTTTACTCCGCCGCAGGTGACGATGCTGATCCTGCCGGGCGGATTGATCGCGGTGGCGTTCAACATCCTGGCCGGGCGGCTCAGCGATTGGATCGGGCGCAAGGTCGTGGTCTTCGCCGCCTTGCTGATTGCCACGGCGAGTTTCGGCACCTTCTACAGCGGCATCCATTGGCAATACGTCGCGCTGCTGTGGGTGCCGGGATTCTTCGGATTCCTCTGCGCCGATTCCCTGTTCCAGGGCTTTGCCGCCGAAATCATGCCGACGGCCTATCGCGCCACGGTCGCGGGGATGCGCTATCTGGTCAGCATTCTGGCCGGTGCGATCAGTCTGGCGCTGGAAGGCCCACTCTACGACCTGTTCCACGCCCACGGCCCGGCGCTGATGCTTCTGCTGGGGACCATGCCGATTGCGATGGTCGCCCTTCTCTTCCTGCCCGAGCCGGCAGGACGCACGCTGGAAGACATCGCGTCGCAGCCTGACAGGAAGAAATAGCGAGAAGTTGTGCGCTGAAAAACGCAGCGCTTGCCCCCTGCCCCCTCCTTCCCTATAAGCCAGACTTTGATGAGCCCGGCCACCGCAGCCACTCCTATCCTGAAAACCAGCCATCTGCTTGGTATCGAAGGCCTATCGGTCGGCGAGATCACCGCTTTGCTCGATCTGGCGGACGAATACGTCACGCTGGGCCGCGCCCAGCAGAAGAAATCGCCCCTGCTCAAGGGCCGCACCGTCATCAACCTGTTCTTCGAGGCCTCCACCCGCACCCAAAGCTCGTTCGAGCTGGCGGGCAAGCGGCTGGGCGCCGACGTGATGAACATGTCGGTGCGCTCCTCCTCGGTTACCAAGGGCGAGACGCTGCTCGATACCGCCACCACGCTGAACGCGATGCGGCCGGATATCCTCATCGTGCGCCACCAGGATTCCGGCGCGGTGGAAATGCTCGCACGCAAGCTCGATTGCTGCGTGGTCAACGCGGGCGACGGCAGCCACGAGCATCCGACCCAAGCGCTGCTCGACGCGCTGACCATCCGCCGCCGCCGAAAGAGTTTCGACGGGCTGACGGTGGCGATTTGCGGCGACGTGGCTCATAGCCGTGTGGCGCGCTCCAACATTCATCTGTTGTCAAAGATGGGCGCGCGGGTGCGGCTGATCGCGCCGCGCACGCTGCTACCGGCCAACGCGGCGCGGTTCGGCGTCGAAATCTTCACCGACATGCGCGAGGGACTGAAGGGCGTGGACATCGTGATGATGCTGCGCTTGCAGATGGAGCGCATGGCGGGCGCCTTCATCCCCTCCACCCGCGAATATTTCCGCTTCTGGGGGCTCGACCGCGAGAAGCTTGCGTATGCCAAGCCGGGCGCACTGGTCATGCATCCCGGCCCCATGAACCGCGGCGTGGAGATCGACTCCGCCGTGGCCGACGACATCGAGGTCAGCCTGATCCACGAACAGGTGGAGATGGGCGTCGCCATCCGCATGGCAGTCCTCGACGCGCTCTCGCGCGGGCTGGCGGCAGAGGGGCGTAACGCGCCATGAGCAACCGGCGAACCGTCTTCTGCAATGCGCGGCTGATCGATCCGGCCAGCGGGCTGGATTCCAAGGGCGGGCTCTTGGTCGAGAATGGCAAGATCGCCGATGTCGGCGCGCGCCTGTTCGGCGATGTGGACCGCAGCGATCCTGAAGTGATCGACTGCAAGGGGCTGGTGCTGGCACCCGGGCTGATCGACATGCGCGTCTTTACCGGCGAGCCCGGCAGCGAGCATCGCGAGACACTGGAGTCCGCAAGCCGCGCGGCGGCGGCGGGCGGCGTCACCACCATGGTGGTGATGCCCAACACCGATCCGGTGATCGACGAGCCCTCGCTGGTGGATTTCATCCGGCGGCGCGCGCAAGCGACTGCATGCGTCAATGTCGCCCCGATGGCGGCGCTGACCCAGCATCTTGCCGGCGAAGCGATGACCGAGATGGGCCTGCTGCAAGAAGCAGGCGCGGTGGCGTTCACCGACGGCGACCGCACGGTCGCTAACACGCGCGTGCTGCGCCGGGCACTGGCATACGCCTCGACCTTCGGCGCCTTGGTCGTCGGTCATGCCGAAGACCCTGACCTTTCGCAAAACGCCTCCGCGACCGAGGGCGAATACGCCATGCGGCTGGGCATTCCCTCGGCGCCATCCGCCGCCGAAGCCATGATCGTGGAGCGCGACATCCGCCTCGTCGAGCTGACGGGCGCGCGCTATCACTTCGGGCAAATCTCCTGCCGCGCTTCGCTGGAGGCCATCGCGGCGGCCAAGCGGCGCGGCCTACCCATCACCTGCGGCGTGGCGGCCCATCATCTGGCCCTGAATGAGCTGGACGTCGGCCCCTACTACACCTTCATGAAGGTCAAGCCGCCGCTGCGTTCCGAAGACGACCGCAACGCGATGGTCGAAGGCGTGGCATCGGGTGAGATCGATGTGATCGTCTCCAGCCACGATCCGCAGGCCGCCGATACCAAGCGCCAGCCCTTCGCGCAGGCGGCATTCGGCGCCATAGGTTTGGAAACGCTTTTGCCCGTCGCGCTCGCCCTGTTCCATAACGGCCATGCGAGCCTGCCGCTGATCCTCAAAGCGCTGACGGCAACGCCGGCGGCGATCTTGGGCTTCGATGCCGGAACGCTGGCAAGGGGTGCGCCCGCCGACCTGGTGCTGATCGATCCCGAAGCACCTTTCGTCGTCGATCCCGAGAAACTCCACTCGCGCGCGCGCAACACGGCATTCGACGGACGCACCTTCCAGGGCCATGCCATGAAAACCTTTGTCGGCGGCGAATGCGTCTTCGACCGCTTGGCCGAGCTCACGAAATGATGGATTGGATTACTCCGCTGCTCTGCGCGGTTCTCGGCTACCTGTTGGGCGCGATCCCGTTCGGCTTGCTGGTCACGCGGCTGGCGGGCCTCGGCGATGTGCGCAAGATCGGCTCTGGCAATATCGGCGCCACAAATGTGCTGCGCACCGGAAAGAAATGGGCGGCGGCGCTGACGCTGTTGCTCGACGGCGGCAAGGGCGCGGTGGCCGTGCTGCTCGCCCAACGTCTCGCCGGAGTGGATGGCGCGGTGATCGCCGGTGCGGCAGCCGTGGTCGGACACATCTTTCCGGTCTGGCTTGGCTTCAAAGGCGGCAAGGGTGTCGCGACGTTTTTCGGCGTGATGCTCGCGGCCTATTGGCCGGCGGGGTTGCTGGCGATCGCGACATGGCTCGTCGTCGCCTATGTCTGGAAAATCTCTTCGCTTGCTGCACTTGCCGCTGCGGCGCTGACACCCACCTACGCCATATTGCTTGGCCAACTATCTTACGGCCTCCTCGCGATGGCGCTGGCGACCATCATCTTCATTACCCATCGCGAGAATATTCATCGGCTGTGGCGCGGCGAGGAGCCGCGCATCGGCGCAAAAAGCGACACATGACATGGGGCGCGATCTTTCGGAGCGTGAACGCGTAGCCTGGCTCAGGCTGGCGCGCACGCCCAATGTCGGCCCGGTCACCTTCGCGCATCTGATCGCACGCTTCGGATCGGCCACGGCGGCACTCAGCGAAGTTCCAAGGCTGGTGCGGCGCGGCGGCGGCGACGCGGGCAAGCTGCCCAGCGAAGCGGACGCACGGCGCGAGTTGGACGCGCTGAGCAAAATTGGCGGGCGGCTGATCGCCTCCGCCGAAGACGATTATCCGCGCGGGCTCGCGGCACTCGAAGCGCCTCCCCCGCTGATCGCAACACTCGGCCATCATGTGCTTCTAACGCGCGAGATGATCGCGATGGTGGGCGCGCGCAACGCCTCGGCGCTCGGGCGCAAGCTGGCGAACCGACTTGCCGCAGACCTCGGAGGGGCCGGCCTGGTCGTCGTGTCCGGCATGGCGCGCGGAATTGATACCGCAGCACATGAGGGCGCCCTGAACAGCGGTACCTGCGCCGTTGTCGCCGGCGGGATCGATGTGATCTACCCGCCGGAAAACACCGCGCTCTATGAACGCATCAAAGCGGAAGGCGTCATCGTGTCGGAAATGGCCCTGGGCCAGCAGCCCCAGGCACGCAATTTTCCACGCCGCAACCGGATCATCTCTGCGCTGGCGCGCGGCACGATTGTGGTCGAGGCCTCGGAAGGGTCGGGTTCGCTGATTACCGCGAACTATGCGCTGGAACAGAACCGCGAGGTTTTTGCCGTGCCGGGCTCGCCGCTCGATCCGCGCGCCAAGGGAACCAACCGGCTGATCCGCCAAGGCGCCGTACTCACCGAAACCGCCGACGACGTCCTCGCCGTGTTGAGACCCATGCTTGGGGCCGGTTTCGATGAACCCGAACACGAACAATCCGAGTTGCCTTTTGGCGCCGAGCCTAACGAGGCAGAAGCCGACCGGATCCGAGCGGCGGTCGAGGAAGCGCTCGGCCCGGCCCCGGTTGCCGTGGATGAACTGATTCGCTTATGCGGTGCGCCTGCCGGAGCGGTGCTGACGGTGCTATTGGAGCTGGAATTGGCGGGAAAGCTGGCCCGTCATCCCGGCAATAAAGTTTCCTGGTCTTGAAGTTCGCTTAGCGCCCGAGCTTCCAACGCCGCCAATTCCAGCAAATGCGCCAGCAAGTATCTGATTTTGTTGCAGCGCTATTTTCCGAAGGGATTCAAGCATTTCCTTCGTGTAGAGGGCGGTTTCGCGGGGGCCCATTTCTGTGGGCCGGTTCCGAACGGATTGAAATGACATTATCTATGGCCCGCTCAGAGGAATGACGACGCAAAAAAATAGGGCACGGGCTCCTAATATGCAACTGTAAGTTACAAAAATTGCGATATACCAACAAAATGCAATCACAAGTAATGGTAATTCCTGCAAATGGCGCGTTGACACTGCTCTGCCGCTTCCATCAGTGTCCGCGAACCCAAAGAACCACGCATGAAATGTGCGGTTTTTCCGGTTCCCGGCCTCGCCGCGGATGCCGAAAGCCGCCTGAGCACCGTCCAGTATGAATGTTCTCATCGTTGAATCGCCCGGCAAGATCAAAGCGATAAGCAAGTATCTCGGCCCCGGCTATAAAGTGCTGGCCAGTTTCGGCCATATCCGCGACCTGCCCTCCAAGGACGGGTCGGTGAAGCCCGACGACGACTTCGCCATGACCTGGCATGTCGACGAGCGGGCCCAAAAGCGCATCAAAGACATCGCCGACGCGCTGAAGACCGCCGACAAACTGATCCTCGCCACCGACCCCGACCGCGAGGGCGAGGCAATTTCCTGGCACGTTCTGGAAGTGCTCAAGGACAGAAAGGCGCTGGGCAAGGTCGATATCGAGCGCGTGGTATTCAATTCGGTGACCAAAACGGCGGTGCTCGAAGCCATCGCCCATCCGCGCCAGATCAACGCGGAACTGGTCGATGCCTATCTGGCGCGCCGGGCGCTCGATTACCTGGTGGGCTTCACCCTGTCGCCCGTGTTGTGGCGCAAATTGCCGGGCGCGCGCTCGGCAGGGCGCGTGCAATCGGTGGCGCTCAGGCTGGTCTGCGAGCGCGAAATCGAAATCGAAGCCTTCAAGCCGCAGGAATACTGGACCATCGACGCGCAGGCGCGCGCGCCTGCCGGCTCGTTCAAGGCGCGGCTGACGCATCTGGACGGCAAGAAAGTCGACAAACTCTCCATCGGCAACGAAGCCGACGCCAATCGCGCCGTGGAGGCCATCAACAAGAGCAAATTCACGATCGGCAGCGTCGAGAGCAAGCCGGTCAAGCGCCACCCCTCGCCGCCGTTTATCACGTCGACGCTGCAACAAGAGGCATCGCGCAAGCTGGGCTTCGCCGCCAAGCGCACGATGCAGATTGCCCAGCATCTCTATGAAGGCGTGGACATCGGCGGCGAAAGCGTCGGCCTCATCACCTATATGCGTACCGATGGCGTGACGATGGACAGCGGCGCCGTGGTCGAAGCGCGCGAGATGATCGCGGAGCGCTATGGCAACAAATACGTGCCCGGCGTGCCGCGCGCTTATACCAGCAAGGCAAAAAACGCGCAGGAAGCGCATGAGGCGGTCCGGCCCACCAGTTTCCACCGCGTGCCCGACAGCATCACCCGTTACCTCGATTCCGATCAGGCCCGGCTTTATGAACTTATTTGGAAGCGCGCCGTCGCCAGCCAGATGGAAAGCGCGGAACAAGAGCGCACCACGGTCGATGTCGTCTCCGCGGACCGCCAAGTCACGCTGCGCGCGACGGGCACGGTGACGCTGTTCGACGGCTTCCTGACGCTCTACCAGGAAGGTCATGACGACGACGATGATGAAGACAGCGCAAAGTTGCCGCGCGTCAACGCGGGCGACGACACCGCCGTCGAGGACGTCCTTCCGGCGCAGCATTTCACCGAACCGCCGCCGCGTTATTCCGAAGCCAGCTTGGTGCGCAAATTGGAAGAACTCGGCATTGGCCGGCCGTCCACCTATGCAACAATCCTGTCGGTGCTGCGCGACCGCGCCTATGTGCGGATGGATCGCGGCCGCTTTCTGCCCGAAGACAAGGGGCGGCTGGTCACAGGATTTCTCACCAGTTTCTTCCGGCGCTATGTCGAATACAGCTTCACCGCCGACTTAGAAGAGAAGCTCGACGAAGTTTCCGCTGGTCAACTCGATTGGAAGCAATTGCTGCGTGATTTCTGGAAGGATTTCTCCGCCGCGGTTGCCGGAACCAAGGATCTGAAAATCTCGCAGGTCATTACCGAGCTGAACGAGATTCTCGGCCCGCATATCTTCCCGCCGGGCGATCACGGCGCCGATCCGCGCGTTTGTCCCACCTGCAAAACGGGGCAGCTCAGCCTGAAGCTCGGCAAGTTCGGCGCCTTTGTCGGCTGCTCCAACTATCCCGAATGCCGCTACACCAGACAGCTTGGCCAGAAACCCGGCGAAGGCGGTAATGGCGAACCGCAGCCGCTGGGTCTTTTCCCCGCCACCGGCGAACAGATCACGCTGCGTACCGGACGCTTCGGTCCCTATGTGCAGCTTGGCGAGGGCGAGAAGCCAAAGCGCGCCAGCCTTCCCAAGGGAACCGATGCATCGAACGTACATCTTGAACTTGCGATCAAGCTTCTGTCGCTACCGCGCGAAGTCGGTAAGCATCCCGAGACCGGCACGCCGATCACCGCCAATTTCGGCCGCTTCGGGCCCTATATCGCCCATGACGGCAAATATGCCTCGCTCGAATCGCCCGAGGATGTTTTCACCATCGGTCTCAATCATGCGGTGACGGTTCTGGCGGAAAAGAAAGCGCGCGGCTTTGTACGGCGTGGCCCCGAGCCGCTGAAGGAATTGGGCGTTGATCCCAATGGCGGCGCGGCGATCAAGCTGATGAAGGGACGCTTTGGTCCCTATGTGACGGACGGTTCGATCAACGCGACGGTCCATCGCGACAGCGATCCGATGTCCGTCACTTTGGAAGAAGCGTTGGCGCTGCTTGCGGAACGCGCGGCCAAGGGCCCCTCTAAGAAAAAGGGCCGAGCGAGGAAGCCCGCGAAGGCCAAGCCGGAGAAGAAGGCGGCAAAGAAAGCCGAGCCGAAGCCCGCGCCCGAGAAAAAGGCCAAGGCACCTCCCCCGAAAAAGAGCGCGAAGCGCAAACCCGCGCCCGCCGCCGGCGAATAGATGCCGCGCCGGGATAAAGGACGAAACGCTCCGCCCATCGACAAGGCGCGCGTGCTTGAAGTGCTTGCCGCGAAGCCCGGCGCCACCAAGCGCGACCTCACGCGCATTCTCGGCATCAAGGGCTCGGACCGCATCGCGCTGAAGCGCATTTTGAAGGAATTGGAAAACGAGGGGTTGCTCGAAGGCAATCGCAAGCGCGGCTATATCCAGCCCGGTGCACTGCCCGAAGTGACGGTGCTGGAAATCACCGGACAGGATAATGACGGCGAACTACTCGCCCGCCCCCAACGCTGGGAATCCAACGAGGAGCCGCCGAAGATTATCGTTATACCGGGACGTGAAGACGAAGCTGGCCCGGCCTTGGGCGCTGGCGAACGTATCCTGGCGCGCCTTTCCAAAGCCGAGGACGGATTTGAAGCGCGAGTCATCAAGCGGCTGGGCGCCAGCGCGCACCGCGTGCTGGGTGTGGTGCGCATATCGGGACAAGGCATCCGCATCGCGCCCATCGACCGGAAGACCCGCAACGAATTTTCGGTCGACGCCCGCGAACGCGGCGGCGCGCAAAACAACGAGCTGGTGCTGGCCGAACCGATCGCCGGGCGCTCCAGCGGATTTCCACGTGCGCGCATTGTCGAACGCATCGGCAGCATGGATGCGCCCAAGGCCGTCAGCCTGATCGCAATCCACGCACACGGTATTCCCACCGATTTCCCCCAAGAAGTCATTGAGGAAGCCGAACGGGCGGGTCCCGCGGACGCAGGCGGGCGCACCGATTTGCGTTCCATTCCGCTGTTGACCATCGACCCGGAAGATGCCCGCGATCACGATGACGCGGTGTGGGCAGGACCGGACCCCGACAAGACGAACAAGGGCGGGTATATCACGCTCGTCGCCATCGCCGATGTCGCCCATTACGTGACGCCGGGCACGCCACTGGACCGCGAAGCCTATAAGCGCGGCAACTCGGTCTATTTCCCCGACCGCGTCGTGCCGATGCTGCCGGAGAAACTGTCGGCAGATTTATGCTCGCTGATGGACGGCGTGGACCGGCCATGTCTCGCCGTGCGCATGGTGTTCGACGCCAATGGCAAGAAGCGGCACCACGAATTCCTGCGCGGCGTGATGCGCTCCGCCGCCAGCCTGACCTATGCTCAAGCGCAAAGCGTATTCGACGGCAAGCCCGATGCGGCGCTGTCGCACACGGCGCGCGAGACGCTGGGCGCGCTATGGGCGGCTTATGGCGCACTGGTCAAAGCGCGCGAGGCACGCGATCCGCTCGACCTCGACCTGCCCGAACGGCGCATCACCATCGGCGCAGACGGCAAGATTGCTTCCATTGCTTTCAAGGAGCGCTTGGAATCCATGCGCTTGATCGAAGAGTTCATGGTGCTGGCTAATGTCGCCGCCGCCGAGACGCTGGAGAAAGCGCGCACGCCGCTGATCTATCGGGTGCACGAAGAACCTTCTCAAGAAAAACTGTTCGGCTTCTCCGATTATCTGCGCACCATCGGCATGAGTTTCGCCAAGGGCCAGGTGATGAAACCGGGCGTCTTCAATCGCATCCTGACGAATGCGAAGGGCGGCCCGCACGAGAAGGTGATGAACGATGTCGTGCTGCGTTCCCAGGCGCAGGCAATCTATAGCCCGGAAAATCTCGGCCATTTCGGATTGAACCTGGCGAAATACGCGCACTACACCTCGCCGATCCGGCGCTATGCGGATTTGATCGTACATCGCGCGATCATCCGCGCATTGCATCTCGGCGATGGCGGGATCTCCGACCGCGAGGCGGGCAAGCTGGGCGAGATCGCCGAACACATCTCCATGACCGAGCGGCGCGCCATGGCGGCGGAACGCGATTCCACCGACCGCTATGTCGCCGCCTTTATGCAGGATCGCATCGGCGCGACGTTCAATGCCCGCATCACCGGCGTTACGCGGTTCGGGCTGTTCGTGCGACTGGCCGAGACCGGCGCGGAAGGCTTATTGCCCGCGCGCGTCTTGGGAACGGAATATTTCCGCCATGACGAACGCCGCCACGCGATGGTCGGCGAGCGTTCCGGCACGGTCTATAGCCTCGGCGATACGGTTGCGGTGCGGCTGGCGGAAGCGGCGCCGCTGACCGGCGGGCTCAGGTTCGATCTGGCGGAAGCGGCAGAAGCGCCACTGAAACCACGCGGGCCTGCCATCGCCCGTCCACGGAGCAAGCGGCGCAAATGAGCGCCTTCGATGCCGACGGCGAAATCGTTCCCGGCGCGCTGCGACCCAAGGATGCGGCGACACTCATACTGGTCAAGCGCGAAGGCGAGCCGCGCGTACTGATGGGACAGCGCCATGCGGGCCTCGCCTTCATGGCGGGCAAATTCGTGTTCCCCGGCGGGCGCGTCGATCCTTGCGATCAGCGCGTGGCCGTGGCAAGTGATCTTCGCCCCGACATTCTGGCGAAAGTATCCGTTGGTATAACGCCGTCTCGCGCGCGCGGGCTTGCGCTGGCCGCGATCCGCGAGACCTTCGAGGAAACCGGCGTGCTGGTCGGCGCACGCAGCGACAACCCGCCGCGCAGCCGCGCGCCAGCTTGGGCGCGGTTCTTCGCGCATGGGATCGTGCCCCGGCTCGACGCGCTCGATTTCATCGCGCGGGCGATCACGCCGCCCAACCGCCCACGCCGCTTCGACGCGCGGTTCTTCATGGCCGACGCCTCGGCCATCGCTCATGTGCTGGACGACGCCGCGAACGAGGAATTGCTCAAACCCTGCTGGCTCACACTGGCCGAGGCCCGCGCACTCGACCTTCCCGCCATCACCCGGCGCGTGCTGGAGGAAGTCGAATCCCGGCTTGCATCCGGCCCTCGCCCGGTGCCGTTTTTCCGCTTTTCGAGGGGGAAATCGAGCCTGGACTACCTGTAGCCGGGCCTGCCTTGACTTCCGGGCCTTCCTGGCTAGGTTACGGCCCCTTCGACGGACTTTTTTGAGGAATACCCCATGGCGAAGCCGACAACGTCCAAAATCCGGCTCAATAGCGAAGGCGGCACGGGCTATTTCTACGTCACCAAGAAGAACACGCGCACGATGACGGAGAAGTTCTCCATGAAGAAATACGACCCCGTGCTGCGCAAGCATGTCGAGTTCAAAGAAGGCAAGATTAAGTAGTCTGCCGTCTTAGCGTATCCCCCTCCACTCCCTCCACGAACGGCAGGATGAACCCGTGCAGCAGCGGGATGACGTCCTGCGGCATGTCGTGGCCCCAGCCTTCGATCTCGTGATATTCGGCACCCGGGATGCACGCGGCGATCTGCCGTCCGTGTTCGGGCGGCAGCAGCGTGTCGGCCGAGCCGTGCAGCACCAGCGTGGGCAGGTCCAGCGAGCGCAGCCGCTCGCCGCGTGGCGGACTTCCCAGGATCGCCGACCAATGGCGCAGCGGCCCTTCGGGATAATAGATACGGTCATAGGCCTGGCCGACCTGCGCGGCGGAGCGCTCTTCGTCAACGGCAAATCCCGTGGAACCATAAGCGCGGCGCGATTTGACCGTATGGTCGATCACGGTTTGGCGATCAGGTGACCCTGGCCGCGTGACCAACGATTGATGCGCCTCGGCGGACGATGGCGGCAGGCCCGCATCGCCGGTGGTGGAGAATATCTCGATCAACGAACGCGCCTTCGCGCGATGCTCCAGCGCCACAAGTTGCGCAATCATACCGCCCATCGATGCGCCGCAAATATGCGCGCTGTCGATGCCGAGGGCATCGAGCAATCCCGCCGCGTCCGCCGCCATGTCGCTCAGCGTGTAAGGCACGTCCGGTTTCCGACCCTCGCGCATCGCAGCCAGGATCGCGCCGAAATCGGGCGCGATGCCGTCCCATTTCTGCGTCAACCCGACATCGCGATTGTCGAAGGTGACGACGTAGAGGCCCGCCTTGGTGAAGCCGTCGAGGAACGCCTGCGGCCAAGCGGTTAATTGCTGGCCGAAACCGTGGATCAGCAAAAACGGCACGCCGTCCTTCGGCCCATAAGTCTCATATTCGAGGGCGATGCCGTTCGCGCGAATTTGGGCCATGCGGCGCTCCGTTATTTCTATATGATGGTTATCGGGCCGCTTTGTTTCATTGACAAGACATCGATAGCGCCGGGGCCTGCGTTATGCTGACCAAGCGGAAAGTTCATGCGCCGCGCGATTTCCCGCCTTTCGAACGAAAGCTTCGACGTGTTGATCGTGGGCGGCGGTGTGACCGGCGCCTGCATCGCGCGCGATGCGGCGCGGCGCGGGCTGAAGGTGGCGTTGATCGAGAAAAACGATTTCGCCTCCGCCGCGAGCGCTCATAATTCCAAACTGATCCATGGCGGGCTGCGCTACCTGCGCAATTTCGAATTGGGGCTGGTGCGGGAATCGCTGCGGGAGCGGCGCATCTGGCAGCGCATCGCGCCGCATATGGTGCGCCCGCTGCCGTTTCTGGTGCCGCTCTATGGCGCGGGGCTGAAGGCGCGCGCCACGCTCGCCACCGGTCTAACGCTTTACGACGCGCTGTCCTACGACCGCACCTGGCAGGACGATCCGCTTCAGCGATTGCCCCGCCATTCCTGGCTGAACAGAAGCGAGGCAGCAGCGCGCGAGCCGATCCTGGATGCGCCCGATCTGGATGGCGCGTTCCTCTATTACGACGCGCAGATGTACGCACCGGAGCGGCTGGCGCTGGAATGCCTGATCGACGCGGACGCGCATGGCGCAGCCATTGCCAATTACGTCGAGGCGGAGACTTTTCTGCTCCGCGGAGGACGCATTGCGGGCTGCGCTGTGCGCGATCGCGCGACCGGCGCGCCCTTCGACATCCGGGCGCGCGAAACGGTTGTCGCGGCGGGACCATGGTCCGATCTGTTTCTGGCGCGCGCGCTGGGACACGCTTCCTCGCACCGCTTGCTGCGTTCCAAGGGCATCCATGTGATCGTTCCGGCAAGGACGCGCGAATTCGCGCTGACCATGGCGGTCGAGCATGGACATTTCTTCGTGCTGCCCTGGCGCGGACACACGCTGCTCGGCACAACCGACACGGCGTTTACCGGTAGCCCCGATGACGTCGCGGTGAGCGAGCGCGACATCGCTGAATTCTTTGCCTTCATCAACCGTAATTTTCCGGCTGCGCGACTGAGCCGCGACGAGGTGGAGCATTTCTATGCCGGCCTGCGCCCGCTGGTCGATGAAGGCGCCATGGACACTTATGGCGCCAGCCGCCGCGCGGAGATCGTCGACCATGGCGAAGCAGACGGCGCCCCCGGTTTGACATCGGTCATCGGCGGCAAATGGACGACGTCGCGCGATCTGGCGGAAAAATCCGGTATTATGCAGCAAGCACACCTACCGGAGGGCCCGGTAGATGAACGGGCTGGAACGATTATTGTTTGCCGTGGCTCTGTTGCTCCTCAGTCATGGGGTCCCGGTTGACGGCGGACAACTCTCCCCGACGAAGAATTGGGAAGCCAAACACACTATATCGGTCGTACTTGGGAGAGAGAATCACCACCGCATGGTGAACCGTCTCGAACACATCTTCCCACGAGAGTTCGCCGGTCAACCAGATCAACGCATTCTCATTGGCCAATTTCTTAATCTCAAATTTCAAAGTAGGTGGCTGCCAAAAGAGAAATGCGCGCCCCTCGCAACCGGCGGGAATGGGTGCGCAATAGCCCACAAATTCGGCGGATTCCAGAATGGTAACCTTCTCTGGGACCATGGGGCGAATTTCGATATCGCGAAGCGAGACAGACATAACGAGCTTGATCTTGCTGGCTGGCGACTGCCCGTAGTTCTTTATCAAGGGGTGGCATTCCAACCACTGATCTTGAACCGTGAAGGTCGCCCCCTCGCAGGACAAATAGGCCCGAATTTGCTTCTGGCCGATTTCACGGGTGACTTTGACGGACTTCCAAGCGGCATTGGCGGATCGTCTAGCGTGTTTGGCGGACACGTTGGCGGCGTCGGCGGCGCGCTTAGTATGATTGAGCGTGAAGCCGACAAGAATCACGCCAAGGAATGTAATGGCGGCCTCTACCAAACCGACCCAGAACATGCGGCCAGCCCATTTGACCATGTCCCTTTGAGTTTGAAGATACTCGGAAGCTCGCTTTTGTTCGGCGCTGGCGTATGGATTGGCGTTTGCGGCTTTAAGGGCGCTGGCGAGACGCTCTATATCAGTCTCGGCGATTGGCGGAGATGGCTGCGCCACGCCCTGGTATTTTGCGGCTACCTGTTGCTGGCTCTGGCTGGCGTTGCCATTGAGGTGGTCGTGGGCGGCTATTGGATTTGCACCTACGCTTGACGCTAGCGCTAATCCGACAACCGCAATGACTGGCAGCCAATAGCTTCTAGGCATTGGACGAAGAACCCCGCCGTAAAGCCGCCCCGGCTGATCTTGTTTGAGAGATTGCGGGACAACTCTTTTACCCCGATATCGGCCAGCTTTTCCGCCAATTGGTCGTAGTTCAAGTTCCGCCTTTTGATTTCAGCTCGCAAAAGGCCCTTGGCCTTGTCCTGGTAGTCCTTAGTCTTTGAATCCATTGGATTTCTCCTAGTCACCGAATCCGGTGCTAAATTCATCATATCAGGTGATTTTTCACTTGAATAGGGGATGTTATATCACTACATATGATGCGTACTCATCAAATGTAGTGATTTTAATGGCTCAACACTTTCTCCTCTCCACCAAGGCCCGGACACTCAGCCTCGCGCAAGTTATGCGGCTCTCTGACGACGAAGCCTATGCAGCCCTCAAGGCAATCCGCTTCACAGAGAACAATGGCGAAGCGTTTTGCCAGAAGTGCGGCTGCGTTGCCGTCTATGAGTACAAGAGCCGCCGCATCTTCAAGTGCAAAGGTTGCGGTTCACAATTTAGCGTCACGTCGGGAACGATTTTCGCCAGCCGCAAACTTGAAATCCGCGACATTCTCGCGGCCATCGCAATCTTCGTGAACGGTGCGAAGGGCCATTCTGCATTGCAGTTGTCGCGCGATCTCGACGTGCAATATCGGACGGCGTTCGTTCTGTCACACAAGTTGCGCGAAGTGCTGGCGAGCGAACAGGACGCCGCGAAACTCAAGGGCGAAGTGGAAATCGACGGTGCGTATTTCGGCGGTTACGTGAAACCAGCGAACCGGATTGAAAATCGTATCGACCGTCGCCTTGCGATGAACCAAACCGGAAAGCGTGAAGTTGTAGTGGTGATGCGCGAACGCAATGGCCGCACGCTGCCGTTCGTTTCAAAATCAGAACTTGCTGGCCTTCCCACGATCAACGTCAGCGTTGAGCCCGGCAGCACGGTATATGCCGATGATGCTAAATCATGGGATAGCCTGCACGACAACTACACGACGAAGCGGATCAATCATTCGCAATGCTACAGCGACGGCGAATCCTGCACGAATATGGCGGAGTCGTTTTTCTCCCGCATCACAAAAATTGAACTCAGGAAACTTGCCGCAGAATTGTGGCCAACCAACATCACGGCTGGATCGGCACCAATGGTATTAGAGCAAATGCTCTCCAGCATTACGGCCCCAAAGCGTGCCACCGATCTTCCATGTGGACGAGATCAATATGAAGACGAAGAAGCGTTCCGCATAGCAATAACAATCAGGGCGTTTGGTCTAGCGGAACCAGGAAAACCCCACTCGCATCAAGCATGATGTAAGAGCCATCCGGTTTTTTCTGATACTGCACGAAACCAGATGCTTTGACACGAGAGATGCTATATCGCGTGGGATCAAACCCCATTTTTCCCAATTCATCGCGGTCTTGATTGGTAACTGCCTTGTGGCAATCGTCGCGCCATTTATCCCAATCCTGCGCAGCGGCAGCGCGCATGTTCGCAACAAATTGTTCGGGGGAGGGATGCAGTCCGATCATAGCGCTTTCCATGTCGCAACTGTGGCATCACGACTTCGTCCACACGCAAACCGCGCCACGCTTCCCAGCGCAGCGCACTTTCCGCCTCCGCTCGCAGGACCGCATGGACTGAACCACGCTGAGGCAGACTGATTTTGCTAATACGCGGTCGCAGATATCCATCCCCTTCGCCACCATCAGGACTTCCGCCAGTTCTCGCGTTGTCCTGTCTCCGGCAGATAATTCCTTGATGCACGAGGCCGCGATTTCCCCGTAACAAAACACCCGCGCCAGATCGACATAGACCCTGTGGCCTTCTGGCTCGTCGCCTCCGGCGAAGATTGCCAGCGTGCTGTTGACGTGGCCGAGGTCCGCCTTGGCCTGCGCCAGTTTACGCTCGTAGCCGATTATTGCCCTCTCGATTTCATCGCGTTTTCGGGTCAGGGTCGTGACGGTTCGTATCTCTGTCATGCACCGAAAATACCCCCGGACCCCGAAGGGAAGTAAGAAATTCAAGGTGTGCTTGCTGCATAATACCGGAAAAATCCACCGATATGTTGGTGGAGAAGCTTGGCGTGCGCGCCGCGAATTGCACGACGGCGACGGCGCGCTTGCCCGGCGGGGCCATCGGTGGCATCGCGGAGTTCGAGGCTGCCCAGGCAAAGGCTTATCCACAGATCGCAAGCATCGGCCATCTTGGGCGGCTTTACGGCGCGCAGCTTTCCGCCGTGCTTGGCCTTGCCAAGGACCGCCCGGAGATGTTGGCCGCCATCGGCACGACAGGGGACATCGCGGCGCAGATCGTTCATGCTGTCCGCGAAGAAATGGCGCTGAGTTTGGAAGACGTGGTGATGCGACGGACTTGCATTGGCGGACTTGGCCCGCCCCCGCCAGAAGCGCTCGACAGCGCCGCGCGGATCACGGGCGAGGAATGCAGCTGGGACGAGACGCGTCGCCAGAGCGAAACGCTGTCTGTCATGCGCAATTTCCGCACGCGGGAGGAGGCATGAGTACCTTTGTCGTCGTCAATCCGCGCTCGGGCAACGGCAGGACCGGCCGCGAATGGCGCTCGCTCGAAAACGCGCTGTCGTCCGTCTATCCCCATATGTCGGTGGCGTTCACACGGACGCGCGGCGACGCCACGGCGCTGGTGGCTGCCGCCTTGAGTGAAGGCCATCACGAAATTGTGGCGGTTGGCGGAGACGGCACGATCAACGAAGCGGTAAACGGCTTCTTCGATGCAGGCGGCCCTGTCTCACCCGATGCCGTCTTGGCATTTGCGACGAGTGGCACCGGCGGCGATTTCGAGAAGGCTTTCGCCGGCGGCATCGTGCCGCCGAAGCACGCGCTGGTGCGCGCCATTGACATCGGACGCGTCACCTTTCTCACCAGGGACGGCGCGCCGCGCATGCGCTACTTCGCCAATATCGGATCGTTTGGCCTGTCGGGCGCCATCGTCGACGCCGTCGACCGCGCCTGGTTCGCCAAGCTCTTCGGCGGCCCGTTCGCGTTTGCGCTGCACAGCGCATTGGGAATTGTTGGCTATCGCGGCCGCACGGTACGCCTCATCGTCGACAATGTGTTCGACGAGATCGCAACGATCTCCACAGTCGCTGTCGCCAATGGATGCTATTTCGGCGGCGGCATGCAGATTGCGCCGAATGCCAAGCCGGACGACGGGATGTTCGATGTCGTCGTCATTCGCAACGCCAAAAAGGCACAGATGCTCGCCGACATGAAGCTTCTCTATACGGGCGAGCACCTCGGCAATCCGAATGTGCGCGTGATTCGCGGCCGCAAGATCGTGGCTGCACCGGTGGAGGAGAATCACGGCCGGTCCATTTTGATCGAAACCGATGGCGAAGGCATCGGCCAGTTGCCCGCGACCTTCGAGATTCTGCCGCGCGCCTTGAATGTGCGATGCTTGTGCCAGGGGACGCCGATATGAATGTCGATCGCACGAAGATCCGCTGGAATGGCTGGGGCTGGGCCGCGCACAAGGACGAACTTGGCGCGCGCGAAGACGTGTGGACCTGGCTCGCCAGCGAACTGGGTATGCCCGCACTGCTCGCGACGCCGCCGCGCCCGCTGGAAGAAATTCCGCTGCCCGCTAGCGCCTTGTCGGCGGAAGACCGCCAAAAGCTCTCCGCCATCGTCGGCACCGACCGTGTGCGCGAAGACCGCTATGAGCGAGCGTTTCATGCGCTGGGCCGCTCCTATCACGATCTGCTGCGTCTTCGCGCGGGCGATCTTCCCTGTGTGCCGGACGCCGTGGTCTATCCGCGCGGAACCGATGAAGTGCTTGCGGTGCTCGCCCTGGCCGCCGAGCGCGCCATCGCGGTCATTCCCTATGGCGGCGGGACCAGCGTGGTGGGCGGCGTCAGCGCGGCGCGCGGGACGTTCAGCGCGGCCATCACACTCGACATGTCGGCGATGAACCGCGTGATCGACATCGACCCGGTCTCGCAAACCGCGACCGCCGAAGCGGGCATTTACGGTCCTGCGCTGGAAAAGGCGCTTGCCGCGAAGGGCCTCACCCTCGGCCACACGCCGCAATCCTTTGAATTTTCCACGCTCGGCGGATGGATCGGACATGCCGGGGCCGGCCAAGGCTCGAACCGCTATGGCCGCGCGGCGGATTGGCTCGTCGGCGTCAAACTGGCGACGCCGCGCGGATTGATGACGACCGGCGATTTTCCCGCCTCCGCCGCCGGGCCATCCTTGAAAGAGCTTGTGGTCGGGTCGGAAGGCGTTTTCGGAATTGTCACCGAAGCGACCATCCGTGTGCATGAATTGCCTGCAGGTCATGCGATTATCGCGGTTATCTCTTCCGCGACTTCGAGAGCGGTACCGAAGCAATCCGCGCCGCGATGAAGGCCGGCGTGGCATCCACGATGCTTCGCCTGTCGGATGCGCAGGAGACGCGCTTCTATCGGGCCTATAGCGCGCTGGGCAAACGCCGCGGCATTGTGCGGCGGCTCGCCGAGATTTTTCTCGAGCTTCGCGATTACGGCGACAAGGCCTGCGCCATGATCGCGGGCTTCGAGGGCGTTGCGCCGGACGTTGCGGCAGAGCGCAAACATTTCCATGCCATCGCGAAAAAGCACGGTGCGATTTCGCTTGGCCGCGGCATGGGCGAACAGTGGCGGCAAGCGCGCTTCCAGGCACCTTATCTGCGCGACCCGATGATGGATCGCGGCGTTGGCGTCGATACGCTGGAAACCGCCGCGAGCTGGTCGAAGATCGGCGCGCTTTATGGAGCGGTGCGCGCGGCGCTGGAAACTTCGATCCTTCAAAGCGTCCCGCGCGAAGGCGCCAAGGGCATCGTTATGTGCCATATGAGCCATTCCTATGGGGACGGCGCGAGCCTCTATTTCACGACGATCTTTCCGCGCGTGCTGGACGGCGACATCGCGCAATGGAAGACGATCAAGGCGGCGGCGACCGAGGCGATTTTGGCGAATGGCGGAACGCTGAGCCATCATCATGGCGTCGGCGAAGATCACGCACCATGGATGGCGGCGGAAATGGGCGAACTTGGCGTCGGCGTCCTGCGCGCCATCAAACAGGCTCTCGATCCCGCCGGGGTCCTCAATCCCGGAAAGTTGCTGGGGCCATAACCACACAAAATTCGCAATCCAATCACGAATGGGCGCTCTTCGGCACAAGGGCGAATCGCGTAGACTGTCCATAGGGATAGCTCTGTGATCTCGAGTTTGAGGATGCACCGATGGCGTTCGTTCCGCCGGCGCCGTTTAGCTGGAAAATCTATCGCTACGCGGTGCGCACCCATGTCCAGTTTTTTTCGCAGCCAAAACCGTTTCCAAGCGTCGATATCTTGAAGCTGAACACGCTGTCGGCGCCGTTCCCCGGCGTCGCAAACCTAAGCTGCCCGACCGTGCAGATCGACCTTCTCCAGCCCGAGGATTCGCTGTGGCAAGGCGTGGATCCCAAGGCACGCAAAGTCATTAAGCAGGCCGGCCGCGAAGGCGTCGAGGTTCGCCATAAGGAACTTTCGGAAGAAACCTGGAATTCATTTTTGGCGGCTTACAACAAGCTGAGAAGCAGAAAGCGAAACGCCGAGCCTCTGGGGCTCGGCCAGATCCACGAGTTGGTTGATAAAGGGCAGTTCGTGATGACCACGAGCCATGATCGCGACGGAGCGGTGTTGTCATGGCACACTTATGTGCAATCCGGTGGCCACGCGCGCTTGCTCAACACGATGTCCGACATGGACCCGGCGCGGGATTCGCAATGGAACAACATGGTGGGACGCGCGCATCGCCTGCATCACTGGCAAGACATGCTATCCTTCAAGGCGCAGGGCGTCGCCGTCTACGATCTTGGCGGCGTCTATCGCGGAACCGAAGATGCGGAGCAGATCAACATCGCGCGGTTCAAAACCAGCTTTGGCGGGGTGGCGGCTGAAACCTTCGACGCCTCGGTGCCGCTGACCGCCAAGGGCCGTGTTGCGCTTGCGTTGCGTGCCGTGTTGCGGAGAATTCGACCATGAATGTCTGCGTGATGCTGCACGGATTGGGGCCGCCCCCGCCGGGCAGGACCAAGGATGAAGCGCGTTATTGGGTGAGCCTGGACCAGTTCGCGCAAGTTATCGATTTGGCGCGCGGCACCGATGTCTGGATCACGTTCGACGACGGCAACGATACCGACATCCGCATCGCGTTTCCCGCGCTCCAAAAGGCCGGGCTGACGGCGTCATTTTACGTACCGTCGGATCGCATCGGCACGCCGGGATATGTGAGTGAAGCCGACATCCATGTGCTGCACCAGGCGGGCATGGAAATCGGATCGCATGGCTGTGCCCATATTCGATGGACCGAAATTCCCGATGAGGCGATTGTCGACGATGTGAAGCGTTCCACCGACCGGCTCGGCGCGATCATCGGCGAACCGGTAACAACCGTTGCCGTGCCGTTCGGCGAATGCGATCGGCGGGTATTGCAGGTGTTGCGCGGGCTCGGCATCACGCGTGTCCACACCAGTTTCAGAGGCCCCGATCCCGGCGGTCAATGGATCGTGCGCCGTGACTCCATCACGGCCGACATGCCTGATGATGCGATCCACAAATTGCTGACTAAAAAATACACGGCGATGGATGCCGCCCTGCCGTTTCTTCGCATGTGGCGCAAGGCGGGCCGCGCTGCGCTATGGCCCGCTGGTCCGCAGACCTAACGATCAGCCCGCAAACGCCGAACGCATCGCGCCGGCGGCATCGACCAAAGCTTCGCGCGCCTGCGGAATAATCGCCTGCAGATAGATGAAGCAATGCAGCATCGCCTGATAATCGGCGATTTTCACTTCGACGCCGGCCGCGCGCAGTTTTTCGCCATAGGCCAAGCCTTCGTCGTGCAACGGATCGAAGCCGCCGAGCATGACATAAGCCGGCGGCAGGCCGCTGAGGTTCTCGGCCAGAAGCGGCGATATCCGCGTGTCGCGCGGGTTGGTGCCGGGCGGAAGATAATTTCCGAAAAACCAATCGAGCGTCGCCTTGTCGAGAAAATAGCCCTCGGCGCGTTCGCGCATCGAAGCAAACGATCCGCCAATCTGCGTCGCGGGGAACATCAAGAGCTGATAGGCGATTGCCGGGCCGTTTTGCTCCTTCGCAAGTTGGCACACCACCGCCGATAGATTGCCGCCAGCGGACTCACCAGCGACCGCGATCCGGTTGGCATCGACACCCAACTTCGAGGCATTCTTTTCGATCCAGCTGACGGCGGCATAGGCATCTTCGACGGCAGCGGGAAATTTGTGTTCGGGTGAAAGCCGGTAATCGACCGCGATAACGCGCGCGCCGCTCTCAGCCGCCAAAATCCGGCACAGGCCATCATGGGTGTCGAGATCGCCGATGGTGAAGCCGCCGCCATGAAAGAATACGACAACCGGCAAGGCTTCGCCGCCCGCCGCAACCGGGGTATAGGCGCGCAACGCGATGTCGCCGCCGGGTCCCGGCATGGTCAAATTCTCGACCTTGCCGATGGATACGTCTTTCGGGCCCACAAGATTCATCATCGCCGAAAAGGCCATCCGCCCGGCCTCGGGCGGCATTTGCCAGAGTTTGGGCGTCGGCTGTGCGGCCAACATGTCGAGGAACGCTTGGGCAAGCGGATCGAGGGGCATCTTGTTCCGGGAAATAAATTGCGGCCGGGAGTATCGGCGAACGCGGCGCTAGGCTCAATGGATGGTGAGCGGGCGCTCGGGATCCAGGCGATTGAGCGCGATGTCGTCCAGAAGGACCGACAGCGTGAACCAGAAGCGGGCGCGATCCACCTCGCCTTCCGCCTCGAAAGACGCAACCGCGCGGCGCGCATAGTCGCGCGCGATGAGCCCGTGCTCGGCGGCCAGTTCGGCTGCCAACATACACATATCGCTGGCTGAGATCGGCATAGCGCCTGCTTCCGGTTGCGGGAATATCCAAGCAGAACAAGGTGAGCGCCAAGTTAACGGCGGACGCATTGTAACAATTCTCGGGACCTGCCATTCGAACTACACATCGCCCACGTTATTCTCTATAAACCCCCTACCGGGAGCGGTATTTTTCCGGGCCGGGAGGATTGCGTGGCAAACAAGAGCGTTTTGCTGGTTATCGGCGGCGGCATTGCCGCCTACAAATCGTTGGAGTTGATCCGCCGCCTCAAGGAGCGCGGCGTGGCTTCGCGCGCGATCCTGACCATGGCCGGCGGCGAATTCGTCACGCCCCTGTCGGTTTCGGCGCTCACCGGCGAGAAAGTTTATCGCGATCTGTTCAGCCTGACCGACGAAGCGCAGATGGGGCATATCCAATTGTCGCGCAGCGCGGACCTTGTGGTGGTGGCGCCCGCAACCGCGGACCTTATGGCCAAGCTGGCCAACGGACTTGCCAACGATCTTGCATCAACCGCCCTGCTCGCGACCGACAAGCCGGTGCTGATGGCGCCCGCGATGAATGTGCGGATGTGGAACCAGCCCGCCACGCAGCGCAATGTCGCGACATTGAAGAAAGACGGCGTGATCTTTGTCGGACCGAATGACGGCGAAATGGCCTGCGGCGAATTTGGTCCGGGTCGCATGGCAGAACCCGAAGAAATTCTTGCCGCCATCGAAGCCGCGCTGGCCAGTGGACCGCTCAAGGGCATCAAGGCGCTGGTCACGGCGGGCCCGACACAGGAACCGCTCGACCCGGTGCGCTTTCTCGCCAACCGCTCATCCGGCAAACAGGGCTACGCCATCGCCGATGCGTTGGCGCGGGCGGGCGCCGAGACCACGCTGGTCTCCGGCCCCGTGGAAATCGCGCCGCCACCGAATGTGAAATTGGTTCGCGTCGGCACAGCGCTCGAGATGCTCGCAGCTTGCCAAGCGGCCCTGCCGGTAAACGTGGCGGTGTTCAGCGCCGCCGTATCGGACTGGCGGCCGGGCGCCGTGGCAAACAGCAAGATCAAACGGCCGGACGACGGTGCGGCGCCGCCGCTTCAGCTTTTGGCCAACCCCGATATCCTTTCCGCGATTTCACATGAGGCGCGGCGCCCTGCCCTGGTCATCGGCTTCGCGGCGGAGACGGACAACGTCGTGGAACACGCCGCGCAGAAGCGGCTCAAGAAAGGCTGCGATTGGATTATTGCCAACGACGTCGGCATCGCGGGCGTGATGGGCGGCGACCGCAACACGGTGCATCTTATCACCGCCAAGGGCGTCGAAAGCTGGCCGGAATTGCGCAAAACGGAAATCGGCGAACGGCTCGCCGCACGCATCGCCGATGCGCTGAAAGGCAAAGCGGCATGAGGATCGACATTCTGCGTTTGCCCCATGCCGTCGATCTGCCGCTGCCGTCTTATGCGACGGAAGGATCGGCGGGGCTTGATCTGTTAGCAGCGGTGGATACCGAGATGGAAATCCAGCCCGGCACGCGCGCGCTGGTGCCCTGCGGCATCGCCATCGCGCTTCCCTGGGGCTTTGAGGCGCAGGTGCGGCCACGCTCTGGCCTGGCGCTCAAGCACGGCGTCACGCTGCTAAATTCGCCGGGCACAATCGACAGCGATTATCGCGGCGAGGTGAAGGCCATTGTCATCAATCACGGCGAGGCGGTTTTCCGCATCACGCGCGGCATGAAAATCGCGCAGCTGGTGATAGCCCGCTTCGAATCCGCCGAACTCAGCGAAGTTCAAGAACTGCCTGCAAGCGAACGCGGAACCGGCGGGTTCGGTTCGACCGGCACACACACAACACAGACGGCCTAGTCATGCTCAAGCTTTCGCGAAAAACCCTGTTGGCGCTCGAAGCCGTCATCGACATCGCCTTCAATGCGCGCCCCGAGCCTGTTCAAGCCAAGGAGATCACCGCGCGGCAAGGCGTGCCGCAGCGCTACCTTGAGCAGGTGATGCAGCAATTGGTGCGCGCCGGAATTCTCAAAGGCGTGCGCGGACCACGCGGCGGTTATCGCCTTGCCAAGGAGCGCCGCAAGATTTCGGTGGGCGACGTGGTGCGCGTCGCCGAAAGCATCGCGGACGAGAACGGCGAAGACGCGATGCCGCGTTCGGAGCTCGGCATTCAGATCGTCACGCCCTTCATTCAATCCCTGCAGGACGACGTGATGGCGCGACTCGACGCGATCACCATCGAGGATTTTTGCCAGCGTGCCCGCGCCGCTGGCGTCGATTGCGGCGAACGAACCACTGCCGATTTCACGATCTAGGAGAAACGATATGACCGACAGCAAACCCGGCCGCGGCCGCATCTACAATTCCATCACCGAGACCATCGGCAACACCCCGCTGGTGCGCCTTTCGCGCATGCCCAAGGAAGCGGGCGCGAAAGCGGACATCCTGCTCAAGCTGGAATTCTTCAATCCGCTGTCCAGCGTGAAAGACCGCATCGGTGTTGCGATGATCGAGGCGCTGGAGCGCGCGGGCAAAATTACGCCGGGCAAAACCACTTTGGTCGAGCCGACCAGCGGCAATACCGGCATCGCGCTTGCGTT
The DNA here is from genome assembly GCA_963849895.1 of uncultured Alphaproteobacteria bacterium. Taxonomy (GTDB): domain Bacteria; phylum Pseudomonadota; class Alphaproteobacteria; order Micropepsales; family Micropepsaceae; genus Rhizomicrobium. The sequence continues at coordinate 13,183 of CAWKIU010000002.1, read as the reverse complement.
CGTTGCGGCGGCGAAGGGCTACAAGCTCATCCTGGTGATGCCCGAATCCATGTCCATCGAGCGGCGCAAAATGCTGCTGATCATGGGCGCGGAACTGGTGCTGACCGAAGCCCCAAAGGGAATGAAGGGCGCGGTGGCCAAGGCGCAAGAGATCGTGGCGGCGACGCCGGGCGCGGTGATGCCCCAGCAATTCGAAAATCCCGCCAACCCGGACATTCATCGCCGCACTACGGCAGAGGAAATCTGGAACGATACGGACGGCAAGGTCGATGTGGTGATCTCGGGCGTCGGCACCGGCGGCACCATCACCGGCGTCGGCCGCGCGTTGAAAGCCAAGAAGCCAGGTGTGAAAATGATCGCGCTGGAGCCGGAAGATTCGCCGGTCCTCTCGGGCGGCCAGCCGGGCCCACACAAAATTCAGGGCATCGGCGCGGGTTTCGTGCCCGCGATCCTGGACCGCTCGGTGATCGACGAAGTGATCACCATCTCCAACGAAACCGCGTTCGAGACGGCGCGCAAAGTGGCGCGGATGGAAGGCATTCCGGTGGGGATTTCGTCGGGTGCCGCTATCGCGGCAGCGCTGGAAGTCGGCGCGCGCCCGGACATGGCGGGCAAGACCATCGTGGCGATCATCCCGTCCTTCGCAGAGCGCTATCTTTCGACGGCGCTTTTCGAGGGCTTGTAGAGTTGGGTAGCCGCAGCTCGCCCGGCGTGCGCTCGCCGGTTGTGCCTCAAATGCCTCCCCGCCCACGCTTTTTGGCGCCAGCCTTAGGGACATTCCTGTTGGGACATAATGAGAGGTGGGTATTCGACCTTGTCGGTTCAAGGGGTGGCGGAAATATTTTTTTGGGCGGTAGGGCTGGCAAATTAGAGCTTGATTGTCATCCCCGGCCGAGCGAGCGAAGTGAGCGAGGGGAAGGGGACCCAGGCTGCGTCACCGGCATTGCGGCGAAATTTCGAAGAGCTTTGGCGCAAGATCGTCGAAATCGTGCGGTCGTTACCGCCTGGGTCCCCTTCCCCTCGTATTGCTCACGCAATACGAGGCCGGGGATGACAAGAAGTAACGCGGCCAAGCCCCCTAATTCGGCGCTTTGACCGTGTCTGTCGCCTTGATCAACGAGTTACGCAGCGCCTCCAGCTTGAGCAGCGGCAGCTTGCCGGGGAAATGGCTCATATCCACCTGCTTGCCTTGGGCGCCGAAGGTCGACGGCATGTTGTGGCAAAGGAAGCAGCCGGCCTGCGTCGCATTAAGTTTGAAGGGGTCGAAGCCGGTCGAGCCATTTTGCAGCCAGGTTTCCATCGTGGTGTCCGCCAGATGGGTGAAGCCGGCGGGCGCCGCATAGGGAATGCCCTGCACTTGCTGCTGGAATATCTGGATGCGGAAATCCTGATTGGGGCCCATGCCGCCCGAGGTCCACACCGCGCCGATCATCTTGTAGTGCCGCCACACGCCCGCGCGCTTCGACATGATCGTGGCATTGAGGCACGCGACATTGCCCGCATTGTTGCCGCTGGCCGACACCGCGCAATTGGCCGCGCTGGCACCACCGCCCGAGATCGCATCCGTTCGGCAGACATTCACTTGGACGAAGCTCTTGTGATCGCCGCTCGGATTGGGATTGGCGTTACACTGCGGCGGCGCGTTGGTGATGTTGCACGTCTGCGAACTCAGCACGCCGGGGCCAGCCGTCGTGGGATTGAAGAAGGCCCACGGCGCGCCAATCGGCGATTTGGCGGCAATCGGTTCGTCGCCGCCCGGCGCGCAATCGGGATCGTTGGCGACGTGTTCGAACGAGGCCCATATCCATTCACCATGGCTGAAGGTCTTGTTCACATAGTGCAGCCCGACCAAACCGAAACGCCCGTTGCAGTAATATTCGGACGCGGGGCATTTGCCCGGCGCACCGAAATCGCGCCACGCCGTCTTGACCTCAATCGAGCCGGGCTCGGCATGCTCGTTGGCGCCGCTGGGCGACATCCAGAGCTTCAAATTGTTCTTGCACACATCTTGGTTCGCCGGATCGGGATCGCATGCCGCGTTGAACAGCGGCTCGCTATAAAGATTTTGAAACACAATGGAATTGTACATGTTGACGTCGAAGCGGATGTCGTAGCGCACCGTGCTGCCCGCCACATCCACCAGATGACCATCGGTTCCCGCTTGGCCCTGGTCGAGGAAGGCGGTGCGCAGATCGACCGGCCCGCCGGGATAAGGGCCGGGCTTGGGGCCGACCGTCAGCACGTTGTACCAGGGCGCAAGCGCCATGAAGCGCGGGATCGTTCCCGCAACATGCGCCTTGGGGCCCTGCAGCAGCATCTGCGTGTAATAGAGGAACTGGTTCCAAGCGAAGGTATGGACGTCGCAATCCGTCTGCTTATTGATGGTCAGCGGCACGTCCGGCATGTAGGCGGGATGGGCGACGTTGATCTTGGTGCCGTTGCTGAACGTGCCGTTGCAAGGCGGCAGCGCCGCCGCATAGGCCATCGGCGCGTGGACCAATTTCTTGCCGCCCTTGGCGGAGGCCGGCACAGCGAGAAAAGTCAGCGCGGCGATGCTCAACAAGACAGTGCTGGTGCGAACGATTTGCGCGACGCGCATGAAGGCCTCCCCACTTGCAGGTCGATGAACGACCACAACCCTATATTTGGAATAATAACAAATTCGCGATAAAGTTGAAACCATAATTGTTGGATATGCCAAGCTGTATTGGCGCGAGGCGCTTAGGTGGAGGACACCCCGAGGACGGCCATCAAATCGGGCCGGTCGGTGCAGAGGGCGTCGAGGCCGAGCGCGCAAAGGCGGCGCATCTCGCCGGGATCATCCACGGTCCAGGCCCCGACTTTCACGCCAAGGCCGCGCGCTTCCGCGAGGGATTGCGCGTTGATGTCGGTCCAAGCCGGGAACCAGCCATCGCCGCCCGCCGCCTTGATCGCGGCGATAATCGAGCCGCCGTGTTTTACCGTGTCGAAGCCCGCCGCCCAGGGTGAAATCCCCTCGCGCGCCCAATAGCGCAACATGTCGAGCGCGGGCTGCGCGGGCGGATCGTCCTCAGGCTCCGGCGTGCCGTCGCAAAACCAGCTTTGCGGCAGCGTCGTGAACCAGCATTGCGCATCGGGTGCGAGCTTCTTGGCGTGGATCAACCCTGCCCAGTCGAAACCGACCAAGATCGCGCGGCCCAGATAATCGTGCGCCCTCAACACCGCGACGGCGCGTTCGGCCAATTCTTCGGGCAGCGCCGACTCCGCGCGGTTCGCAAAGGAGGTTTTCAATTCGACGAACAGGCGGAACGGTGCGCGCGCGGTCTTCGCCACCGCGATCACTTCTTCCAGTGTTGGAATGGTTTCGCCGTCGCGCCAAGCGACGCTCCCATGCGCGCGCGCATATTCGCTTGCCGGATCGGCGCGGCCGATGTCGAAGGCGCGCAGTTCCGCGAGCGACAAATCCTTGATGCGTGGCGTGGGCGGCGCAAGCCATTGTCCGCCCGGATCGCGGCAGAGTTCCGGCTTCAGTCGGTAATCGTGATAGACGACGACGTCCCCATCGCGTGACAGCTGCACATCGAGTTCGGCGCCGTCGCAGCCGCGCCGCACCGCATCGGCAAACGCCGCCAGCGTATTCTCGGGACAGAGCAATGCGCCGCCGCGATGGGCGATGTTCCAGGGCCGCATCGGCGCAGTCTATACCGCCGGCGCGCTAATTGAAAAAGAAGACGACCGTCATCGCCCATTTGCTGACGCGGTCCGCGGAGAGGACCGGCATGATCAACAATTGCGAGTGCAACAGGTCCAAATTTCCGTTGCTGAGCTGGCAATCGGCGAATTGCGGCTCGCCCGTTTCGATGGCCGTCATTACCGACCTCAGCCGATAGGGGAACGACGTGGTTGGGAATAATTCCGACAATGTGCAGCCGGTAATGTCGCGGCCGAAGCGGCGGCGCACCGCCGTGCCGGCAAGACGAACTTTGAGATCGTTTCCGCCGTTGATCGGCTCATGCACGATGACATGGCTGAGCAGACTTGCGATCGCGCGCGACGGCAAGTCACGTCCGATGATGATGCCATCCGCCGGACGCGCCTGCCAGAACGCAAGCGCTTTCGCGGCATCGGGATGCGTCGGTGCTGCGATCACCTCGTATTCCGTGCAAATGCCGTGGCGGCCGCTGTTGGCGTCTTCAAACAGATGGATATCGCTGGACATACCGGCCTCCCTGCACATGCATAGGCCCTTTAATTCGTGATCACTATACGGCGGCAGCCTTAGGCCACCGTTAACGCGCTCTCGAATATTGGCGATTGTACCGGTACTGCGATGTCGCAGGTTTTAGCGAATGAAAACGAATATTCGCAGCCGGCGACGTTCGGTGCTTGTTGCAAAGTGGTACCGCTATCTGTCGAAAATCAGCACGTTTGCATCTCAGAGTTGACTTCAATTAAGTCCCGGCGTACCCAACTCGACCGCGCAACGCATGGTGCTTTGCGCGAAAATCGAGCGGTTTGCCGGAATGAAGATCGTACTTTGCAAAAAAGCCACGGCTCGGACGGACGCCCTGCGAGGGTGCCGCCCGGTCATGCCGGCTCGAGAGGAACGCAGCGCATAGCAACTTTCTTGCGTGTGTGAAATGTCACCCTCCCGAGCCCCGCTTTGGAGGGTTTTTTGTTGCCTCTCCATGGCAGGGTTCGGGATCAACTGGCCTAAGTCATGAGCGAGATTTTGGACGTCAATATTTCCGATGCCGGCCCGCGCGTTTACGGGACGGGCTCGGCTGCCTGGATCGCCGAGGCACGCGAGCTGCTGAAGCTTGCCGGTCCGCTGGTTGCGACCCAGCTGGCGCTGATGGCGATCATGACCACCGACATCGTGATGCTGGGCAGGCTCGGCAAAGAATTGCTGGCGGGCGCGGCGCTCGGCAACACGGTTTTCTTCTTCACCTGGCTGATCGGGCTGGGACCGACGGCGGCGATCTCGCCGATGATTGCGCACATCTTGGGCGCGCGGCCCAACGATCGCGCGGATGTGCGCCGCGTGGCCCGCATGGGCTTGTGGTCGGTCATTGCCTTGTCGCTGCCGCTCAGCGCGATTTTGCTTTGTACCAAGGACGTGCTGCTGGGGCTCGGACAGCAGCCGGAGCTGGCGCAAGCGGCAAGCCGCTTCGTGCAACCGCTTTGCATCGGCCTGCCGTTCTCGCTCGGTTTTCAGGCACTGCGGAACTATGCGACGGCGCTGGGCAAACCAAACACCTCGCTATGGGTCGTGGCGGCGGCGATCCTGTTTAATTTCGTCGGCGATTATGCGCTGATCTTCGGCCATTTCGGCATGCCGAAATTGGGATTGGTCGGATCCGGCATCTCATCGGCCTGCTCTTACGCATTCTGCTTTCTGGCGATGACGGCGGTTGTGTTCGTCACGCCCGCGCTGCACCGCATCCGCATCTTCCATCACTTTGCGCGGCCCCATTGGGACACCTTCGCCGAACTCTTCCGCTTGGGCATGCCGATCGGAATGACCATGATCTTCGAGGCGATGCTGTTCAACGCCGCGACCTTGCTGATGGGCACCTTCGGGACCGCGACGGTGGCGGCACATCAGATTGCGCTCAATGTCTCGTCGATCACCTTCATGGTGCCGCTGGGCGTCGCTATGGCCGCGACCGTGCGTGTCGGACTTGCAGCAGGCGCGGGCGACCGGCAAGGCGTACGGCGCGCCGGATTTTGCGCCATCGGCACGGCGGCGGCGTTCATGAGCGTCAGCGGGATGCTGATCGCCTGCTTTCCGCAGCACATCGCCCATCTGTATTTTTCGGCACACAATAAGAGTAATGCCGACGCCATCGCGCTGGCCGCCGTGTTCCTTCAGATCGCCGCCGCGTTCCAGATAGTCGACGGCATTCAGGTCACCGCCGCTCTCAGCCTGCGCGGACTGAAGGACGCGCATATGCCCATGTGGATTGCCGCCGCCGCCTATTGGCTGGCCGGATTCCCAGTCTGCATCTGGCTTAGCATTGGGCTCGGTATGCAGGGTAAAGGGGTCTGGATCGGTCTTGCTTTTGCCTTATTGGTGGCAGCAATTTCCATGTGCTGGCGGTTCATTCGCCTGTCGCGTGCGCTTGTCCCGGCAGCGGGTTGAGCTAGACTGACTGGGACGGAGGTTGCCCATGCGGTTTGCATTGATCGGATTAGGCGCCGTTGCGCTGAGCTCGGCGGTTGCGCTGGCGTCGCCGGCCATCTCGAACGAATTGATGCTGCCCCTCGCCGGCAAGGCGCTTAGCTATGCCGCGCCGGACGGTGGCGGCGGCGCGGTTCCCAACATCGCGCGCGGCCAATCGCTCGGCATCGCTTGCGCCGACGCGGACCGGGCCGGCGCCGACGTGCGCGTCGTGATGCAGGTTAACCGCAACACCGACGACCAACCGACCGGCTATGACGCCGTTCTCGCGACCCATCAGCATGTCAGCCACGGCGCGGTGCATGTGCAGGTGCCCGACGTGCCCGGCCTTTCGGACCATACGGTCTCGGTCAAAGTCTTCGTGATGGATTCCCGCGGCACGCATATTTGCGACGGCGGCCGCGTGCGGATCGGCTAGAACACAAACCACAGCACAGCCGCAGCGACCAATGCGGCAGCTAGCCATAACGTGATCCGCACCCAGCGCGAGCGCTTGAATTGCGCGTCGGCGATCTGCCGCGCGGTATCGGGATGAAGCCTGAGGCCGCCATCGGCCAGCATCGCCGACACAGTTTCTGCATTCTTCAGCAATTGCGGCAGGTTTTGCGCCACGCGCCCCAGCGCGCCCATGCCCTCCGCCGCCTCGCGCAGCCGCGCTTCCGGTCCTAGACGGTCCACCAACCAGCGCTCGACGACGGGACGCGATGCCTCCCAAATATCGAAATCGGGATCGAGGCCGCGCGCCACGCCCTCCACCACCACCATGGTTTTCTGCAGCAGCAGCAATTGCGGCTGCGCCTGCATATCAAAGCGCCGTGTCGTGTCGAACAATTGCTGCAGCAATTTCGCCATCGAGACATCGCGCGCCGGCCGCCCGAAGATCGGCTCGCCGATTGCGCGCAAGGCCTGCGCAAAAGTCTCCAGCGAATGACGATTGGAAACGAAATTTGCGTCGTAATGCACTTGAGCAACGCGGACGTAATCGCGCGCCAGAAAACCGGCGAGCGTTTCGGCCATGAAGCGGCGCATCGGCGGATCGAGCCGCCCCATGATGCCGAAATCGACGGCAACGATATGGCCTTTGGCATCCACGAAGAGATTGCCGGGATGCAGATCGGCATGGAAAAAACCCTCGCGCAGCGCTTGAACGAGAAAGCTGCGCATTAGCGTCGTTGCAACCGCGTTGGGATCGAGGCCCGCCGCTTTCAGTCCCTCGACATCGCGAATGGGAATGCCGTCGACCCATTCAGTGGTGAGAACGCGCGCCGCCGTGCGGTCCCAATCCACCGCCGGGACGCGGAAATTCGTGTCGGTGCGCTCGGCAAGCTCGGACGCTGCCGCCGCTTCCATGCGCAGGTCGAGTTCCATGGCGGTGGATTGCGCGACCGTGTCGATCAGCGCGGCCGGACGCAGCCGCCGCGCTTCCGCCGAAAAACGCTCCGCCATGCGCGCGGCGAAAGCGAGCGCGGACAAATCGCGCGCGAACTCCGCCTCGATGCCGGGGCGCAGCACCTTCACCGCAACGCGGCGCGGAGGGATGTCCGTCGTCATCGCTTCGTGGACTTGCGCGATGGATGCTGCGGCCATCGGATCTTCAAAGCGCGAGAACAGTTCGCTCACAGGCTTGCCCAGAGCCTCTTCGATCTGGGCGCGCGCTTCGGCGGTGGGAAATGGCGGCAAGCGGTCCTGCAGCGCTTCCAGCGCGGTTGCGATATCGCTGCCCACGATATCGGGGCGTGTCGCCAAGACTTGGCCGAGCTTGATGTGCGCCGGCCCCAAGCTTTCCAGCGCACGCGCCAGTCGCACGCCGGGCGAGGCCGTGTCGCCCTTGGCACGCCTGCTGCCCACCAGACGCCGCGCCACTCTCAGCGAGAGCGGCATGTTCGCCAGATACTCGCTGGGGATCAGCGCGTCGTGCCGCCCGAGCGTGCGGGCGATCTTCCACAGGCGCAAGAAATTCGAAATCGGACCGGCCATCAGATCCGCCACGCCGAATGCATCGCCGCGATGCCGCCCATCAGGTTTCGCACCTTGACGCGCGACAGACCCGCTGCCTCGATCATCTTGGCGAACTTGGCCTGGGGCGGAAAGCGGCGGATGCTTTCCGCCAGATAACGATAAGCCTCCGCATCGCCCGCAACCATCTCGCCCAGGCGCGGCAAAACAGAGAACGAAAACTTATCGTAGAGCTCATCCAGAATGGGCGCCTGCACTTGTGAAAATTCTAGGCACAGAAACCGCCCGCCCGGCTTCAGCACACGCTTGGCTTCGGCCAAGGCTCGGTCGATATGGGTGACGTTTCGGATGCCGAAGGCGATGGTGTAGGCGTCGAAATGCGCATCGGGAACGGGCAGTCCTTCGGCGTCGCCATTGATCCAGCGCACCGCGCCCTCGCCCTTTGCCTCGGCGCGCCGCACGCCCTCAGACAGCATGTCGGCATTGATATCGCAGACGACGATTTGCGCCGCACCGCCCTTGGCGCGCGCCGCATCGGCGATGCGGAAGGCGATGTCGCCCGTGCCGCCCGCAACATCGAGCACTTGCCAACCCGGCTGCGGGTTCAGCCATTCGACCATGGCGTCCTTCCACAGCCGATGGACGCCGCCGCTCATCAAATCGTTCATCAGGTCGTAGTTTCGCGCGACCGAGGAAAACACCTCGCGCACAAGGCCTTCCTTCTGGTCCTCGGGCACGTCGCGGAAGCCGAAAGAGGCGGTTTGCTGGGGATCGCTGGTCATGCGCGGGACAATAGCCCGCGACTCCGCGTAGGGCTACGCTACATTGCGTCCCTCACCCTTCGACCTTCGATGGGCTCAGACGGATACCTCGAATGCCCGAATTGCCCGAAGTCGAGACTGTACGGATGGGCCTTGTGCCCGCCCTGGAAGGCCAAAAATTCGTGCATGTCGAAGCGCGGCGCGGGGATTTGCGCGTGCCGTTCCCCAAGGATTTCGCCAAGCGGCTGACCGGGCGGCGGGTGGAGCGGCTGTGGCGGCGTGCGAAATACCTTCTGGCGGACCTCGATAATGGCGAGACGCTGGTTATCCATCTGGGCATGAGCGGACGGATGGCGGTGCATAAGGGTCCACATTCCAACCTCGGCAAGCATGATCACGTCGTGATGGACACCGACGCGCCGGCCCGCATCGTCTTCACCGATCATCGCCGGTTCGGGCTGATGACGCTGATCGACACCGCGACCATCGACGACGACAAATTGTTCAAGGGGCTGGGCGTCGAACCGCTATCCGAAGCGTTCAACGCGGCCTATCTCGCCGACGCGTTGGCGGGCAAGAAGACGCCAATCAAATCCGCCCTGCTCGACCAGCGCGTCATCGCGGGGCTGGGGAACATCTATGTCTGCGAAGCGCTATTCCGCGCCAAGATTTCGCCGAAGCGGTTGGCGGCCAAGGTGCAAAAACCGTCCATGGCGCCGCTCACCCATGCGATCAAGACCGTCCTCACCGCAGCCATCAAGGCGGGCGGCTCGACCTTGCGCGACTATAAAAAGGCCGACGGCGAACTGGGCTATTTCCAGCACCATTTCGCCGTCTATGGCCGCGAAGGCGAGCCCTGCCCCAAAAAGGGCTGCGGCGGAACCATCAAGCGCATCGTGCAAGCCGGGCGTTCGACGTTCTATTGCCCGGCTTGTCAGAAATAATCTTTGCTCCCGCGTTAGCGCTTGGGGTGTGACGGTTCGATGGCGCGCCCCGTTTCCAAAAGGCTCTTGAGCCCGGAAAGAACCTTTGGCCAGCCGCCGCCCACTGCTTCAATCAGCTTCGAGCCCTCATAGTCGATCGTGTGCGTGACGGTGAGCTTGGTGATGACGCCGTCCGGCTCAAGCTCCATCGTGCAGCGCGAATAGCCCTCCGCTTTTAATTCGGGCTTGAATTCGTTGCGCCATTTGAGAACCAGACGCTTGGGCGGATCGCATTCCAACACCTCGCCCGTGTCGTAGACCTTGCCTTCCGATCCGACCAATTTCCACGGCGCGCCCGGTTCGAATGTCGATTCCTGCGCGATGCCGAACCAGAATTGTCGCGTGAATTCCGGCGTGGTCAGTGCTTCCCACATTTTTTCCGGCGTGGTGCGGATGTAGGTGACGTAAACGAATTTGTCAGTCATCTGTCTTCCCTTCTAGATGTTCTTCTTCAGGTCCGCGAGCGCCCTTACCCGGTGACGCTCGTATTTGCCGATCCACCTATCGGCGATTTCGTTGATTGGAATGGGATTGAGAAAGTGCAGCTTCTCGCGGCCATGCTTCTGCGTCGCGATCAAGTTCGCCGCTTCCAGCAAGGCCAGGTGTTTGGTCACCGCCTGTCGCGACATCTCCAATTCCTCGCATAGCGCACCCAATGTCTGCCCGTTCCTGGCAAAGAGACGGTCCAGCAATTGCCGCCGCGTGGGATCGGCAAGCGCCTTGAAAACCGTGTCCATGCTCATCGTTCTAGTATGCAACTAATTGGTTGCATGTCAAGTGGCGAGGTAGAATGGCCGTGCCATGGCCAAGATTTGCATCACCGCCCATATCGCAATCGACGAGAGCGATCTGGAAGAGACGTTCGTGCTGGCCTCCGGGCCGGGCGGTCAGAACGTCAACAAAGTCGCGAGCGCCGTGCAGCTGCGCTTCGACACGGTGCTGCTACCCGAAATGGTGCGCCTGCGCCTCGCGGCCCTCGCGGGCAGCAAGATGACCAAGGACGGCGTCGTGGTGCTGACGGCGCGGCAATTCCGCGACCAGATCCGCAATCGCGCCGATGCGCGCGAACGCCTCTTTGCACTGATCCGCGAAGCGACCATTGTGCCCAAGACGCGCCGCAAGACGAAACCTTCCCGAACGTCGAAGGAAAAACGATTGCAGCACAAAAAGAAACATGCGGAACTGAAGCGTAAGCGCGCCAGACCCGATGGCGACTGACATTCGAGAGACCCCATGGCATACCAAAACATTCTGGTGAATATCGAAGGCGCCATCGGCGTCATCACCCTCAATCGCCCAAAGGCGCTGAATGCGCTGAACTCCGAATTGCTGGGCGAATTGGCGGGGGTGCTGGAGAGTTTCGATACCGACGGCTCCGTCCGCGCCATCATCATCACCGGCTCCGAGCGCGCCTTCGCCGCCGGCGCGGACATCAAGGAGATGGGCTCGCAGAGCTATATGGACATGTTCATGTCCAACGTGTTCGCCGGGATCACCGACCGTATTGCCAATATCCGCAAACCCGTCATCGCCGCGGTTGCGGGCTATGCGCTGGGCGGGGGCTGCGAGCTGGCCATGCTGTGCGATTTCATCATCGCCGCCGACACCGCCAAATTCGGCCAACCCGAGATTACCCTCGCCGTTATGCCGGGCATGGGCGGCAGCCAGCGGCTTACCCGCTTTGTCGGCAAGTCCAAGGCGATGGATATGTGCCTGACCGGGCGGATGATGGATGCGGCAGAGGCCGAGCGCTCGGGCCTGGTCAGCCGCGTCGTGCCGGCGGCTGATTTGATGGCGGAAGCGATGAAATCGGCCACCAAGATCGCCGAACAATCCCTTCCCATCCTGATGATGACCAAGGAGGCGGTAAACCGGGCCTATGAGACCACCCTGGCCGAGGGGCTGCGCTTCGAACGGCGCCTGTTCCACTCCATGTTCGCCACCGAGGACCAGAAGGAAGGCATGGCCGCCTTTGCCGAGAAGCGAAAGCCGGTATTCAAGGATAAATGAGACCGTTGTCGGTTTATACGGGTTCCTGGTTACGCTGCAATTTCTCGCGCACAGCCTGCGCAAGGTAACCTGATCGGGTGATGCCTTCAGAGCTCGCTGCCGCATCCAAGCGCTCAACGAGCGCGCGGTCCATCGTGACGTCCATGCGCAAGCGCTTCCCCGGCACTACTATGTTCAAGAGCGCGTACACTGGGTTTTGCATATTCAAATTGACTATCCATGCCTTGTCCGGCTCATTGATGTGCGAATCCGGCGGAAGTTCTTGGCCCTCAGCAATCATCCCATCAATGTGAAGAGACAGAGCCTCCACCGCGCACTTCATAGCCTCGACCGCCGTGTCACCCTGACTTACGCAACCTGGAAAGTCGGGAAAGATCACGTCCCAACCATCCTCAGGCCCATCTCCAGGACTCTGAAAGGCGATGGCCCTATAAATACGCAGCGCCATATTACCTGCTCCTCAATTTCACACCGGACTGACGTTCGATCGATACAAGCGTGCCGGGTTTGATGTCCCTTGATCCATGCATCGGAAGCGTGACCAAGCCAGGCTTAGTCGGGTGCTTCAGTTGCAGATGCGACCCTTTCGAACGCACTTCAACCCACCCATCCGCTCTAAGCGCTTTGAGGATGTCACGCGCGTTCATGTGTATAAAATACGTATAAATGGAAAAAACACAAGGTTGCTCTTTCGTCAAACAGACATTTGTACGCCACATTGACCGCCGAGCCTGCGATGGCTAGAACCCGGCCTCTATAGAGATATGTAGGAAGACCGATGCCCAATATTGCCTCCTCCAAGAAGCGCGTCCGCACCGAGACCAAGCGGGCTGCGATCAACCATTCCCGCAAGACCCGCATTCGCGGTTTTGTGCGCAAAGTCGAAGAGGCGATCGCCTCCGGCGACCCCAAGGCGGCCCAGGCGGCCCTGCAGGCAGCCGAGCCCGAAATCATGCGCGGCGTCACCAAGGGCACGATCCATAAGAATACCGGCTCGCGCAAAGTGTCGCGTCTGACCAAGCGTGTCGCAAAACTGAGCAAATAATCTAGTCCTCTGGATTCTTTGCCGAATCTGCGTTGGAATGGGTCAGAATGGTTTTCTGGCCCATTTTTATTGGTCTGTAGACTGACAAAACACAACTATGACGATTGTGCGCTGCAAGATGTCACGGCTGTCACGTAAGTGCATGATTCGTTAAGGATAGTTCGTGCGTTCTATTTTCCGTATGAAGAACATATGGTTAGTGCGAACACGGATGATTCTTTTTCGACACAAAATCGTCATGTTCCCGGTTTGCCCTCTTGCATGG
>CAWKIU010000001.1:0-251139 GCA_963849895.1 uncultured Alphaproteobacteria bacterium | reverse complement strand
GCGTCCCGAGAGGTGGTGTAGGAGCTGTGGGTAAGTAGGCCGCCGCAGCGACCGGCAACGACTCGTGCGGAGGCGGGTTACTTATCCACAGCGTTGGCCATCGTAAATCTCCGATAGGGTTTTGGTCGCTGAACCGAACCAAACCGAGGACACACGATGACCGATAATATGATGATTCTTCGCACGCTTCTGGAAAAGAGTTCCGATACCGATCTGTTGCGTGAGATGATCGGCTTCACCGCCCAGCGTCTGATGGCGCTGGAGGTTGAAAATCTGACGGGTGCCGCACCCGGCGAACGCAATCCCGACCGGATCAACCAGCGCAATGGCTATCGCGATCGCGTATGGGAAACCCGCGCCGGCACGGTGGAGTTGCACATCCCCAAGCTCAGGAAGGGCTCCTACTTCCCCGGCTTCCTCGAACCTCGGCGCATGGCCGAGAAGGCACTCACCGCCGTCATTCAGGAAGCCTACGTTCAGGGCATCTCGACGCGGTCGGTCGACGATTTGGTCAAGGCCATGGGCATGAGCGGCATCTCGAAGAGCCAGGTCAGCCGGCTTTGCGAAGAGATCGACGGCAAGGTGAAGGTCTTCCTGGAACGACCGCTCGAAGGCGACTGGCCCTATATCTGGATCGATGCGACCTACCTGAAAGTGCGCCGCGGCGGACGCATCGTCTCGGTCGCCATCATCATCGCCGTCGGCGTCAACAGCGACGGCAGACGCGAAGTGCTGGGCATGGAGATCGGCACGTCGGAAGCCGAACCGATCTGGACGGAGTTCCTGCGCAAGCTGACACGGCGCGGCCTGCGTGGCGTCAAGCTCGTTGTCTCCGATGCCCATGAAGGCATCAAGGCGGCCGTCTCCAAGGTGCTGTGCGCCACATGGCAACGCTGCCGCGTCCACTTCATGCGCAATGTGCTTGCCCATTCCGGCAAGAGCGGACGGCGTGTCGTCTCCGCTTTTATCGCTACCGCCTTCGCGCAGGAGACGCCCGAGGCCGCCAGCACGCAATGGCGCACCGTTGCCGATCAAATCCGCCCCAAAGTGCCAAAGCTCGCCGCCATCATGGACGATGCCGAGAATGACGTGCTGGCTTACATGACATTCCCCAAGGAGCACCGCCTCAAGCTGCACAGCACCAACCCGATCGAGCGTCTCAACGGCGAGATCAAGCGGCGCACCGAAGTCGTCGGCATCTTTCCCAACGAGGATGCAATCACCCGGCTCGTCGGCGCTATCCTGCTCGAGCAGAACGACGAATGGACCGTTCAGCGAGGCCGATACATGTCACTGGAAACCATCGCACCCTTGAGCGATGATCCCATCGTCAGGTTGCCCGCAGTGGCCGCCTGACATTCCGGCCACTCCTGCCGGAGGTCATGAGAGCAACGCGCTCCTACACCACGTTCAGGGACACGATCCGAATTTCAATTTTGTGATTTACGTTTCACCTCAACACACGTTCTTTTTGCCACTTCGGTGGTAATCGGAAGGCGTGGTTGCCGAAACTCCCGAACGTCAATTTCTGGCGACTTGTGCCACGCCGGCGCGAAACGCGCAGCCGTTTGGTAGCAACGATAGTCCGCTTCAGAACATCCCAATCCCGATTGTCACATTCTGCGAAGTGGTTGCTTCTTATGTGGTAGCGATACCATCGTTAAATGCGGGGCAGTTTCTTGGCGTCAGTTTAGTCAACACACGATATCCGAAGGCTGAGCTGCTAGACCAAGAAAACAAAATAATAGAGCGCATCAACGTCAGCAGGCGTTGGTCAGCTCAGGGCGGAACAAACGGGAGGGAGTTCATGAATAGCTTCAAAGTGTCGGCAGCGCGTTCGCGTATGTCGAGAACGCCATTGCAGAATATTTTGCTTGGCGGCGCATCTGCGTTGGCCATTGCCATCCTTGTCGGTCCGGCAATCGCGCAGGACGCGAGCCAACCAGTTGAAACCGTCGTAGTGACCGGACGACGTGAGGCATTGGAAAATGCCCAGAAGATCAAGGAAAATGCAGACCAGATTGTCGACGCGGTCGTCGCCGATGATGCCGGCAAGCTTCCCGATAACAGCGTGACGGAGGTTTTGTCGCGCGTTCCGGGCGTCACCATCGGTCGCTTTGCAGCCGTCGGTGACCCGGATCACTATTCGATTGAAGGCTCCGGTGTCGCTGTTCGCGGCTTAACCCAAGTCTCCAGTTTGCTCAACGGCCGTGCGTCGTTCAGCGCCAATGGTGGCCGTGCGTTGTTGTGGGAAGACGTTCCCCCGGAATTGATGGCAGCTGTCAGCGTGTACAAAAGCTCGACGGCCGACCAGCTTGAAGGCGGTATCGGCGGTTCGGTCGATCTGCGAACGCATATGCCGTTCGACTACGACAAAATGGAATTCAACGGTTCGATCGGCGAGAACTACGGCGACTACGTCAAGCAGGGGCGCCCCTCCGGATCTGCGCTGTTCACGAATCGCTGGGACACCAAACTCGGTGAGATTGGTTTCCTTGTGGACGTCGCCTATTCGGACATCTCCTCTCGCTATGACACAATGCAGTTGGAGCCGTATTGGCAGGAAACGCTTTACACGAATCCGGATGGTTCGGCGAACCCAGCGGGTGTTAACGCGTTTGTTCCTGGTGGCTTCGACTTCCGTACTGGCGGCTATGACCGCAAACGCACTGGCGTGTACGAAGCGGTACAATGGAAGCCAACTGACAGGCTGACCATCTATCAGACTGGGTTCGAATCCTATTATGACCAGTTCCAGCAGGGCGTTGCCATGTACCTGGCGAACGGTAATGCTGAAACGCCGGCGCCGGGCACCAAATATACTCTGGATTCCCGCGGTGGCCTGACCCAAGCAGACTCGATCATCTATACGGGCTGGCAGCCTCTGGCTTGCCCGACCGGCACGGCGAATTGTGCCTGGGCTGGTGGTGACACCGGATACAGCAAGGGCGGTAACCGGACTTCGGATCTGACCGAAGGGTTCCAATGGGACGCGACGGACAGGCTCTATGTGGCCGGCGCCTTCCAGTACACGCATTCCACTTCGAACACTAACAACAACGACGTGTTTCCGGAAACGGCCGTTCCGAGCTTCAGCATAACCACGAACGGCAACGGACTTCCTGTCGTTACAGTTCCGAATGCGGCCTCCTTGACCGACCCGTCGCTTTATATCTGGGAAGCAGCGATGGACCACATCGCCCAGCACAGCGGCAGCCAGATCGCTGGAAACTTAGACGCGAAGTTCGATGTGTCGGACACCGGGTTCATTCGCACGGTAAAGTTCGGCGTGCGTTACGCTAACATGACGGAGAAAGATCAAGACGCGGGTTATTCCTGGAACGGCATTACCCCGCCTTGGGCTTCCCCGCTCCACTATATGAACCAGCCGCAGAACAACGGGCGTCCGAGCCAATATTATCTTGAGACGTTCACGGACTTCTTCCGCGGCAAGGCACCGCTGCCCTTCGAACAGATCGAGCCGACGCTTGCGATGGTGGAAGAGGGCACCTCCTTCATTCACCAGCAATATGGCGACCCGGGCGACACGACTGGGCCGATCCAGTATTATCCGTATGAAGCGGTCGCCTCGAACACAAAGACGAAAGATGCTTATTTGATGGCGGAATTCGCTGCGAACAGCGTGTTCGGCATGGTGATGAACGGCAATATCGGCTTGCGTGTCGTGAACAACGAAAACACGAGTACGGGCTCTTCCTTCCAGTATCCGTGGTCTAACGCGAAGTCCACGATCCCCGGCCCGTATTGCGGCGCGACGCCGGATCCCGTCACCCACTTGTACAACTGCTCAAGCCCCACAAACGCGGGCGATCCAAACAACGGCGTTGTGGCGACCCCGAGCACCGGTGGACTGCATTACACCAAGGTCCTTCCGTCGTTTAATATCCAGTTCTTGCCGACCGAACTCGATCCATCTACGCTTCGCGGCGTCGCAGACTTTGTCCAACCCGAGCTTCACTCAATTGGCTGCGGGCGGCAATGTGAGCTTCCAAAACTGCGGCGGCGCTGGCGTCTTTGAAGCAGATTGCACAGCCAACGCGCCTTACACGGGTTATGTGGGCGCCCCGGATCTCAAGCCGCAAATCTCCACCAATTTGGATCTTTCGGCGGAATGGTACGGATCGAACCAATCGGCGGCACATATCGCGTTTTTCTACAAGTCGATCGCCGATTATCTGGAATACGGTTCGTTTGAGGTCCCGACCACTGTTGCCGAACCGAATGGTAACGTCACGGTCGCCAATGTCTTGATCAACGACTACTACAACACCGCGAAGGCGGCGACGATCAAGGGCATGGAAATCGGCGGAACGAAGTTCTTCGACTTCCTTCCTGCTCCGTTCGATGGTCTCGGCGTCGATGCAAACTTCACCTACATCGACAGCGCGAGCCCGGGCGATATGTCCTGCCAGTTGTTCAGCGCCAAGGCGCCGGCGGTCAACGGACCCTGCGGTGGCGAAGCGATCACCGGTCTGCCGGTCGAGCAGTTGTCGAAGTACAACTACAACCTGACGGGAATGTACGAAAAGGGCGATTGGTCCGTCCGCGTCGCGTACAACTGGCGCAGCAAGTATCTGCTGGTTGCCAGTGGCGCCAACGGCACCAAGACGCTGCCGGTCTTCAGCCTGCCGTATGGCCAGTTGGATTTCGGCGCATCATACAAGATCAGCGAAAACGTAACCTTCGGGATCGACGGCCAGAAATCTTCTGGATTCGATCGCCAAGACGGTTGATGGGTATAATTCTCCGCAATATGGCAATCAGCAGTACAATCGTAACTGGTTCGTGTCTGATCGCCGGTTTATTGCTACCATTAAGTTCGCCTTCTAACGATGATTTGAATTGAGCCCTCCGGAGATTCTTCCGGGGGGCTCATTTTTTGAAAGGCAATATCAAGCCCGTGCCCCCCCCAATAAATTCTTCAGTCCAAAAGGAGTGGGGTGGTGGCCCAAACAACAACAGACGTCAGGTCGCGACAAGCAATGGCGGATCACAGTTTGCAAATCCGCATGGACAGATAGCTGTCGCGCCGCACCCTTCTGCCGACCAAGAATCTTATCAAAGGGTTTCTCTGCTCGGCTCAGCGCCATGCGTCAGCTGCGGGGACTGACCCAAAGAGAGTTGAGTAAGAAGGCGCGTGTTCAATACATATCCATCACCTTATTTGAGGGCGGCCACCGCCTGCCAAGTTTGGCGACGCTTTGTCTGCTTAGCGGTGCTCTTGATGTGACTACCGACTACCTTCTGGGAACGACGGACGTTCTTTCGTCAGATATTCACAAGGTGGAATCCAACACATTATCATCAGCACAGATTGCGAAACATTCTGATCCCAAACACGAGGATCTAAACCGCAGTCTGCCCGTACCTAGGCCAAACAAGGGTTCGGCAAGGAGCATGCGGAGGCTGGGTGATTCTCCGTTTTTCGGCTCTCCTGGCACGAATTTTTCGTACAGAATTGCCGAAGACTTGGGAGTTGCAATTGTCAGTGGGCGATATTCCGAGCACGACGGGCCATTTGTGGAAGGTGACCTCTGCCAACATTACGATGTTTGTCTCGTTGTTGTCCGAGAGGCAATGAGAATGCTGAAGGCTAAGGGGTTGCTCGGCGCAGCGCCGCGCCGTGGCACCTGGGTCGAGCCGGCGCACAGATGGAACTTGTTTGATCCGGACGTGCTGAGGTGGATGCTCTCAGGTAAACCATCGGCGACCCTTTCCATTGATCTGATGCAGATGCAGCTGGCAGTGGAACCGGTGGCCGCGTGTCTGGCCGCGCGGTCTGACTTTCCTGCGGAAAAGTCATTGTTGAAAGGCTCCTTAGAAGCAATGATCGGGGCTGTTTCGGATGACGAGCTGTTGTCATCGGATGTGGACTTCCATGTCGCCTTATTGTTATGCACCGGCAATCGTTTCTATTCTCAGCTTCGTCAATTTATTGAAGTTGCCAGGCGTCACGTCTTTTCTACGATGACGAGGACCGCGAGACTGAAGGCATTTGGCATTGCCGAACATCAAGCAATTGCTTATGCCATCCTTAATCGTGATGCGATTGCAGCAGAATGCGCCATGCGCAATTTGATTTCGGATAGCTTGAGCGTGATTTCGTAATGCTGAATTAAATTCCGGCTCGCGAGTGCATCAAGGCAATTTTGCTAATGCGGTTCAATTCGCCTGAGTGACCAATTTCGTCCTATGTTTGAAGCCAACCGATAGGGCGTTTGTTGAGTTATTGTTGTCAGGACTGTCGATGGGTTTCGAACGCGTCGCCGAAATGCAGGAGGAAATTCTTCGGCTTTGCGAGGCGGTCCAAGAACATCATGAGGCGGTCAGATTTGCGAGCTAACCGGACGCAAAAGAAGGCATTGTTCACTGCAATTCATATGTCATACGCTTCATTGGTGCTGTTACTTGATCAGTTCTGTTCCGGCGTGGCGAAAAAACGGGAAGGCAACATGTCCAAACAATTTGGAACCAAGTTCAACAATCGCGTTCACGTCTCGGGAGCAGCGGTTCGGTCGATTGCAGCGGTGTTTTTGTTGCTCACCGGTTGTGAAAGAACGCCCGAGAAAGTTGCCCCGGCCCCGGCGGTAGTTAAGGCCGCGGAAATTCCATACTTCGTGAAGAAGAACGGACGCGATGCGTTCATCGTGGACGGCGCGCCATATCTCATACTGGGCGCGCAGGCCAACAATTCGAGCAATTATCCCGCCATGCTTCCCAAAGTGTGGCCGGCCATCGACGCGCTCGGCGCCAACACGCTCGAAATCCCGGTGGCTTGGGAGCAGATCGAGCCGACCGAGGGCCATTTCGATTTCTCTTATCTCGACACGCTGCTCAAGCAGGCGCGTGAACATCATGTGCGCCTCGATCTGCTTTGGTTCGGCACTTGGAAAAATACCGGTCCGGCCTACACGCCCTCATGGGTAAAGTTGGACAACAAGCGCTTCCCGCGGATGATCGACGCCAAGGGCAACACGATCTACGCTTTGTCGCCGCTCTACCAGTCCACCAGGGATGCCGACAGCAAGGCCTTCGCGACCTTCATGGGTCATCTGAAAGCCGTCGATCCGCAGCGCACCGTTATTTTGGTTCAAGTCGAGAATGAGCCCGGCACCTACGGCACGGTGCGCGATTATTCGCCCGTAGCGCAGAAACTGTTCGATGGACCGGTGCCCGACAAGCTGGTGGCGGGCATGCACAAGAAGCCGGGCACCTGGAAGCAGGTCTTCGGCGCGGACGCCGATGAGTTCTTCCATGCCTGGAATATTGCAAGCTATATCGAGAAGGTCGCTGAAGCAGGCAAAGCCGCTTATCCGATGCCGATGTATGTGAATGCGGCGTTGCGCGATCCTTATAAATATCAGGCGCCGAGCACTTACGCGGCGGGTGGCCCAACCTGGAACGTACTGGACATCTGGAAGATCGCGGCGCCGTCGATCGCGCTGGCTGCGCCGGACATCTACGGCCACACCTATGCCGACGTGATGGGACAGATCACCCGCTATCACCGCCCCGACAATCCGCTGCTCGATATCGAGATCGGCAACAGCCCCTGGTTCGCGCGATTCTTTTTCGCCATCCTGGGCAATCAGGGCTTGGGCATTGGGCCGTTCGGCATGGATTTGACCGGCTACTCCAATTACCCGCTTGGCGGCATGGCGACCGACATCTCGATGGTCAAGCCGTTCGCGGAGAATTACCACACCCTTGGTCCCATGGCGCGCGAATGGGCCAAGCTGAGTTTTGAAAACAATGTCTGGGGCGTGGCCGAACCGGATGATCACAAAACCCAAACTATCAATATGGGCCGCTGGAGCGCGAAAGTCGTATACGACCAATGGCAGTTCGGCGAAGGGCCCATGACCTGGCTCGGCAAGAAATTCGACAAGGCTGGAAGCGATACGCCTTCGGGCGGGGCGATGTTGGCGCAGCTGGGGCCCGACGAGTTCTTGGTCATCGGCCGCCATGCGCGCATCAGCTTCAACCTGACCGACACCAAGACGAAAGAGCATCCGATGTTCGACCGCGTCGAGGAAGGTCATTACGATCACGGCAAATGGGTTTTCGAGCGCATGTGGAACGGCGACGCGACCGACTATGGCCTCAACTTCACATCCTTGCCGCAAGTGCTGCATGTCAAGATGGCGACGTATTGAGATAGAAGAACACAGGCCGGGCCAAGTGCGCCCGATCCGGGAGAACGACATGACGACCAGCAAAATGGCGAGGCGCTTGGGCACGATTGCAGCGGCCGGCGCGCTATTGGCGCTCGCGGGCGCTTGCTCGACGCAAAGCGGCCTCCTCTCCATGTTCAATGGGAAGAGCGAAAAGGCCGAACCGCTGACGGCGTGGCAGAAGACGGACCACGGTGTCGTCGTCACACCGACCAACGGGACGGCGAAGAAGGTTCGTCTCGAAGTGATGACCGACAGCATCATCCGCGTGACCGTGACGCCGACCGACAATCTCGACTTGCCCAAGAGCCTGATCGTCAATGCCGCGCCGTCTAGCGACGTGAAATTCGATGTCACCGCTGCGGGCGACATACTCACGCTCAAAACCGCGAAAGTATCGGCCGAGATTTCGCTTTCGACCGGCACGGTGAAATTCCGCGACGAGAACGGCAAGATGGTACTCGACGGCTATAATGGCGGCGAGTTCACGCCCGTGAAGGTCGATGGCCAAGATTTCTATGCCATTCGTCAGGAATTCAATCGCGGCAGCGATGAAGGCTTCTACGGCCTCGGCCAGCATCAGAACGGTCAGATGAATTACAATGGCGAGGACGTGATCCTTGCCCAGCACAATATGGATGTCGCCGTTCCGATGGTCGTATCGACACGGAACTACGGCGTGCTGTGGGACAATTACTCCATCACCCGCTTCGGCTATCCGAAGGAATACGACACGTTGTCGGCGGAGTTGACGCTGCGCGATGCGGACGGCAAGACCGGCGGGTTGACCGCAAGCTATTACGACGGCAACAAGCTCCTTACCCAGCGGATCGAAAACGATCCCAACTATCAATTCATTCCTGATTCGAAGAATTTCCCCGCCGAGGTTCTGGCGCCGCAGGCCAAACCGCTGCGTCCGGGCGAACAGATACAGACGATCAAAAATCTGAGGGTGGTGTACGACGGCAGCTTGGAGACACAAAAGACCGGCGTGCACAAATTCCGCTTCTATGTCAGCGGCTATTTCAAGCTGTGGATCGACGACAAGCTTGTGATGGATGCCTGGCGTCAGGGTTGGCAGGGCTGGTATCGCAATCTCGACGTGCCGATGGTCGCGGGCAAGCCAATGAAATTCCGCGCTGAGTGGAAAAACGAAGGGGGCGCCTATCTGCGCTTCCTGCACCTCGATCCGCTGCCCGATGCCGAACGGCACGAATTGTCGCTGCATTCCGATGTGGCGCACGCCATCGACTATTACTTCATTGGCGGCAAGACCATGGACGACGTGATCGCGGGCTACCGCGACCTCACGGGTCAGGCCGCGATGATGCCCAAATGGGCTTATGGCTTCTGGCAGAGCCGCCAGCGCTACGAAACGCAGGACCAGCTGGTCGGCGTTCTCAAGGAATATCGCCAACTCAAACTGCCGATCGATAACATCGTGCAGGATTGGCGCTATTGGAAGGACGATGCCTGGGGTTCGCACGATTTTGACGCATCGCGTTATCCAAATCCCCAGAAGATGTTCGACCAAGTTCACGCATTACACGGCCATGAGATGATTGTGATCTGGCCGAAATTCTATCCCCAGACGGAGAACTACAAGGAATTCGACAAGCTCGGTCTGATGTACCGCTTCGCTGTGGATGCCGGTTATCCCGATTGGGTGGGTCCGGGCTATCTCAGCTCGAACTATGATGTCTATTCGCCGAAGGCGCGCGACATCTATTGGAACCAAATTCAACCCAAGCTCGACGTGCTGGGCCCGGATGCCTGGTGGATGGACAATGACGAGCCCGACATCCATTCCAACATGCCCATCGACATCCAGATCAAGATGCGCGGGCCGACGGCGATGGGTCCCGGCGCGGAGTTCTACAACTCCTATCCGCTGATGCATGTCTGCGGCTTCTACGATCATTGGCATGCCGCTCATCCCGATAAGCGCACCTTTATCTTGACGCGTTCCGGGTTTGCCGGCCTGCAACGCTGTGAAGCCGCGGTGTGGAGCGGGGACGTCGCATCGCGCTGGAGCGACATGCGCGATCAAATCTCGGCCGGTGTGAACTTCTCGCTGTCTGGGATTCCCAATTGGACGTTCGACATTGGCGGTTACACGATGGAAACGCGCTACGGCGGTTGGAATATCGATGTCCAGCCGAACACATACACAAAGCCGAAACCTGCCGATCTTGCCGAGTTCAACGAATTGTACACCCGTTGGTTTGAATTTGGTGCCTTCGTGCCGGTGTTCCGCTCGCATGGCGAAGTTCGCCGCCGCGAAACCTTCGAGATATCGAAGCCTGGCACGCCGATCTACAACATCCTGGCGTTCTATGACCGGCTGCGTTACCGGCTGATGCCCTATATCTACACGCTTGGGGCGGACACCTATCACAAAGCGGGCACGATCATGCGCGGCTTGGTGATGGATTTCCCGAACGACACGAAGGTGCGCGACATCGCCGACGAATACATGTTCGGCCCGTCATTCCTGGTTGCGCCGGTCACGGAATACAAGGCGCGTACGCGTCAGGTTTATCTGCCCGCGGGCGTGCGCTGGTATGATTTCTACACCGGCAAGTCCTTCGATGGCGGTCAAGAGATCACGGCGGATGCGCCTCTGGCGCACATGCCGCTCTTCGTGAAGGCAGGCTCGATCGTGCCTGTGGGACCGCAGGAGCAATATACCGGCCAGAAGCCCGGCGCGCCGATCACGCTTTATGTCTACACGGGCAAGGACGGTCAGTTCGATCTCTATGAGGACGACGGCACCACCAACGGCTATGAGCACGGCGCGTGGTCGAGCATTCCGATTTCCTACGACGATGCCAGCGGAACTCTGACCATTGGTGCGCGCAAAGGAAGCTTTGCGGGCATGGTCGACAAGCGGGTGTTCAATGTGCGCTGGATATCGGGACCGACGCGCAACGCCGTGAACCTCGATGCCAAGCCGGATCAGAGCGTGCATTATTCCGGGCAGGCGGTTGAAATTAGCCGCGCGGCCGCCAAGGCGCCGGCGCATCGCAAACACACTCGGAAATAGAAGTGCCGAGCGCCCGATATAATGAACTAATGTGGAACGGCGCGAGACATCTCGCGCCGTTCGCTTTGCGGCGATAGCGAGATGTTGATTGATGCCCATCAGCATTTCTGGCGTATCGGCCAAAGCGATTGCGTTTGGCCGACGCCCGAACTCGCCCCGATCCATCGCGATTTCCTGCCCGATGAATTGGCGGCACTGGCGACCCCGCTTGGCGTGGAGGGCTCGGTACTCGTCCAATCGCAGCCCAGCGACCGCGACACCGACTGGCTGCTGGAGCTTTCCAAAGACCACGATTTCGTGAAGGCGGTGGTCGGCTGGACCGACCTCAAATCGCCCGGCGCCCCCCAGCGGATCGCGGCGCTGGCGGCGTATCCAAAAATGCGCGGGCTAAGGCCCATGCTGCAAAGCGAGCCGGATGACACTTGGATAGCGGACCCGGTGCTCGATCCGGCGGTCGAAGCCATGATTGCTCATCGGCTGAGCTTCGATGCGCTGGTGTTCACACGGCACCTGCCGCATTTGCGCGGCTTCGCACAGCGTCACCCGGGTCTTCCCGTCGTAATCGACCACGCCGCCAAGCCACCGATCCGCACGGGCGAAATCGCGCCCTGGCGGGCTGAAATTGCTTCCATGGGCTCTCTGCCGAACGTGTTCTGCAAGTTATCAGGTCTGCTTACAGAGGTGGGGCCGGAAGGGGGCGCCGAGGCACTAAAGCCCTATGTCGATCATCTGTTGGCTGCGTTTGGGCCGGGGCGGCTAATGTGGGGCAGCGATTGGCCGGTGCTCAATCTCGCGGGCGACTATTCGCACTGGCTGGAGCTTGCCCATATGCTGTGTGGAATGTGTAGTTCGGAGGCGCTCGCGGCGATCTTCGGGGGCACGGCGACCTCATTCTACCGGCTTTAGGAGACCATCATTCCGCCCATCGACGATTTGAAGCGCGCGCATGCGATGTCCGCTGTTGGCCTTGGCGGGGCCGGCATCGGCAATCTTTATCGCGCCATCAGCGACGAACAGGCGGTCGCCACCGTGCACGATGCTCTGGCTAGCGGTTTCGGCTTGATTGATACTGCTCCTTATTATGGCCTCGGTCGCAGTGAGGCGCGGATCGGCGCGGCGCTGCGCTTGTGGAGCGGCCCGCGTCCGCTTCTCTCGACCAAGGTGGGCCGGGTGCTGGACCCGCTCGCACCGGGTGAAGTCGCCGGTGACTTTGGTTTTGCTGATCCGCTGCCGTTTCACCCGCGCTTCGACTATTCGCGTGCGGGCATCCGGCGCAGCCTCGAGGGGAGCCTGGAGCGGCTGGGGGTGGACCACATCGACTTCGCGCTGGTCCACGACATCGGCCGGCACACGCATGGAGATGATCATCCACGCCTGTTTCGCCAGTTCCTCGATGAAGCGCTTCCAGAGTTCGATGTGGCGCGTTCGGAAGGGCTTGTGGGGAAGATCGGCATCGGTGTGAACGAGTGGGAGGTTGCCCTGGAGACGCTTCAGGAGGCGTCACTCGACTGCATCCTGCTGGCGGGCTGCTACACTCTTCTGGACCAGGCCGCCTACACATCGGGCGTTCTCAACCATTGCGCCGAAAAGGGTGTGCGCGTGATATCCGCCGCCGTATTCAATTCCGGCCTTTTGGCCACGCGGCCGAATGAAGCCAGCACCTATAACTATGTCACAGCATCCGGTGACGTCCTGGAGAAGGCGCAACGCCTGTGGCGGCTCTGCGAAGAGCTGGGTGTCGCGCCTCAATCGGCGGCCCTGCAGTTCCCTCTGGCGCATCCCGCCGTGGCGGCGGTCATTGTTGGTGCGCGCAGCCCTGCAGAGGTTGCCGATCTGGCGCGCTGGCGCTGTGCCAGCCTACCTGGTGAATTATGGCGGAGGCTGAAGCTGGACGGGTTTATTGCCGAAGGCGCGCCAGTCGGCCCGCAGGAAAATCGATGAGGAGACGCCGATGAGACTGAACGGGAAGACGGCGGTGGTGACGGCGGCAGGCGCCGGGATCGGCCGCGCCTCGGCCTTGTCCTTCCAGCGCGAGGGCGCGCGGGTCTTCGCGATCGACATCGACGCGGCGGCACTTGAATCGCTCAGCAGCGAGGCCCCCGGCATCCAAACCGCGCGGGTCGACATGCGCGACGATGCGCAGGTGACGGCTTTTTTCAAGGGACTTGAGCGCTGCGATGTGCTGTTCAACTGTCTGGGTGTGGTTCCGAGCGGAACGATACTGGATAGCGACGTCGCAGCATTCAGCGAAGCGTGGGATTTGAACGTCCTGACCATGGTTCGCGCCATTCGCCTCGTTCTGCCGGGGATGCTCGGGGCCAAACGCGGTTCCATCGTCAATATGTCCTCGGTGGCATCGAGCATCACCGGCGCGCCCAATCGCTGTGTCTATGGGACCACGAAGGCGGCTGTCATCGGGCTGACCAAAGCCATCGCGGCCGATTTCGTGGACAGGGGCGTGCGCTGCAACGCCATCTGCCCCGGCACGGTGGATACGCCATCCTTACGCGCCCGGATCAACGCCCAGCCCGATCCGGTCGCGGCGCATGCGGCCTTCATCGCCCGTCAGCGCATGGGAAGATTCGGCAAGGCCGAGGAAGTGGCGGCGGCGGCAACCTATCTCGCGTCGGACGAATCCGGTTTCGTCACCGGCCAATTCATCGTTGTCGACGGCGGTTGGACGATTTGAGGAAACCTATCAGCGCGTCGTGACCCGTTTGCGCGGACGCGGCACGTCATTGTCCGCGGCTTCGGCGGTGCGAATCAAATCCAGTGCTTCCTGCATCATTTTGCGCATCGCCGTTTCGGCGGTTTGGGGGTCGCAGGCCATGATGGCATCGGCAACGACTTTGTGGTCGACGACGCTGGCGAGCCGAACGCCTTTGAAATAGTTGGTGGTGCGGATGCTGAAGCGCAGCGCCGTCTCGATCAGTTCGCTCAGCTGCGAATAGAAGCGATTGCCGCTGGCGCGGATAATGCTCACATGAAAAGCGATGTCCGAAGACAGCGGATCGTCTTCGCCGCGCTCCGATGCGATCATCCGATCGATGGCCGCCATGACGGTCGCCTTTTCCGCCGGCCCTGCGGCCAGCGCGGCGAGCCCGGCGGCGATGGGTTCGAAGGCCAGGCGCATCTGCGTGAACTCGATCAGCAGCGATAACGACAGTTTGCGCTCAAGCAGCCAGCGCAATACGTCGGGATCGAGCAGGTTCCAGCTATCTTCGGGCTGAACCCAGGTGCCCTGGCGCGGCCTGGCGCCGAGCAGGCCCTTTGCCGTGAGCATCTTAACCGCTTCGCGCAATATCGAACGGCTCACACCATATTGTTTGCACAGTACGGCTTCGACCGGGAACGGGTTGTTCTCGGTATAGCGGCCCGTGACAACGGCGATTCCCAGATCCTCGACGATCCTGTATGTCAGATTCTCGCCAGGCACCCGCTGCACGGCGGACCTTTCGCGCGGCTGTTTACGCTGGCTTTTGCCCGTTCTCGTCAAAGACGAACTCCGCATCCGAAAGCCCCACCGCGTCGGTCTTGTAGACGAACAAATTCCCCGCACTAGGTTGCCGCAGGAGCGTGTCGCTATTCAAGCCGTCGCGGGCAGACGTCACAAAAAGAAGATCCAGGCCAGGTCCCCCAAACGCCAGGCAGCTCGCCTGACTGGCAGGGATATCCACCACTGTATCTATACTGCCGTCCGGCGCATAGCGCACCACGCGGCTGGCGCCCCAATGCGCGTTCCAGATAAAGCCGTCGCGGTCGACCACGGCCCCATCGGGGAAGGCGCCCGGCGGCGTTTGCGCAAAAACGCGCCTGCCGGACAGCGCCCCCGATGACGTATCGAGGTCGTAGGCAAAAATGGTGCGCTGCGTCGAATCGGCGAAATAGAGCTGGCGGCCGTCCGGGCTGGCACACAGCGCGTTTGCGATGAAGACCGGGTCTGGCTGACGGATGACATGCCCATTGCGCCCCAGGCAGTGAAGCCGGCCCAGTGGCTCCGAGCCATCATCCTCCACCATTGTGCCGGCCCAAAATCGTCCCTGACGGTCGGTGCGTCCGTCGTTGAATCGGATGGCGACGGCGCCCTGTTCAAGACGGTATAACCATTCCACCGCTCCGTTCGTCGGATCGTAAAGCGCCAAGCCCGATTCGAACGCAGCAATCATTCGTTCGCTACCCGCGACGAACGCAAAAGATGCCAATCGTTCGGGCGTCGCGATCTTGTCGAGCGCGCGCGTTATGGGGTCATAACGGAACAGGCGCCGAGCCTGGATATCGGTCCACCACAGGCGCGCGGTGCGCGCATTCCACAAAACACCCTCGCCCAGAATGTTGCGGACTGCGACGACATCCACGAGCTCGGCCACGGCGTCTACCACCAGATTGTATAAAGCGCGGCTAGGATCGCGATGATCGCGAGGCTGGCAACATTGAAGAATAGGCTCGTGGAATAGTCGACACCCGTGATGTCGATCGTCGAACTTTGCGGCTTTGGCTTTTGCAACAGGGAAACCGCGATCCCCAAGGCCAGACAGATAAGAAACACGATGCCCATGCGATTCATGAACGCGATCTGTTGGAAGTAAGCCCACATGAAAACGGAGACGACGACGGAGCTCACCGCCGCGACGAGCGCGCCCGCTTCCGTCGCGCGTTTCCAGAACATGCCCAGCAGGAAGATCACGACGACCCCCGGCGAGAGGAAGCCGGCATATTCCTGGATATATTGGAAGGCCTGATCGACATGGCCGAGCAGCGGATACGCCATCGCCATCGCGACGATCAGTGCAATGATGGCCGCAAACGGACCGACGGCAACCGCCAGCCGCTTACTTGCGCTTTTGTGAAGGACCATGAAGATGTCCGAGGTGAACATCATGGCGATCGAGCTCAGCGCCGATCCCATCGAACCGATGATCGCCGCGACCAGCGCCACGAACACAAGCCCAAGAAAGCCGGCCGGCATGACCGCCATAAGCTGCGGATAGGCCTCGTCCGGCCGGGCAAGGTTGGGCACGAGAATAACGGCAGCTATGCCTGGCAGGACGACAAATACCGGTATCAGCAGCTTCAGGAAGGCCGCCAACACGACGCCCTTCTGGGCTTCGCGCACGCTTTTTGCCGTCAGGGCGCGCTGAATGATGTTCTGGTTGAAGCCCCAATAGGCCAGGTTGATGATCCACATGCCGCCGACGAGTACGGAAATGCCTGGCAAATATTTATAATAGGCGTCCCTGGGCGACAGGATCATATGAAAATGATCGGGCAGACGCGTCGTAAGCATGTGAAAACCGGAGAACAATCCCGACAGGCCGGAACCGCCGGAAATCCTCTCCAGCGCGACGATGACCATTACCAAACCGCCCAGCGCCAGAACCGACACTTGCACCACATCGGTGTAGCCGACCGGCCTCAAACCGACGTAGAGCGCGTAATTGCCGGCGACCAAGCCAAGCAGAATAATGCTGATCTGCATCGTCAACCCGGTGACGGCGTGAACCGCGGTGGCGCCGAGCCATAAGATCGCGGTCAGATATACGAACACGTACAGAACCAGCCAGAACACGGTCATCACCACTTGGATGGTGGTGCCATACCGCCGCTTGAGGAATTCCGGCATCGAGTAGATCTGGTTTTTCAAGAATACCGGCAGAAGAAACTTGCCGACGATTAGAATAACCAGCGCGGCCGTCCATTCGTAGGAGGCAATCGCCAAGCCACCCACATAGGCCGAGCCGGACATACCGATGATCTGTTCGGCGGAGATATTGGCCGCAATGAGCGATGTGCCGATGGCCCACCAGGGAAGCGTGCGGCTCTGCGCGGCGCCATCCATCCCGTTCTTGAGTTGGGACGCCTTGCGCCATGCCGCGTACTGGCCCAACGAAAGCACGAAGGTCGCATATACGACCACGACAAAAATATCGAGCAACGAGAGGTGCATAGCGCCCAAGATGGCTGGTTCCCCGTCGTCAGACTAGCTGATTCATGATCAATTTTGGTAAACGCTTTCTGCCGGCCCGCTGAGCGATGGTGCATTGCACCATCGCCCGGATTAATTGGATCGGGAACCAGCTTGAAGTTGTCCGTTCACCACCACGTCGCGTAGAGCGCGACCAGGATCGCGACAATCGCCACGCTGGCGATGTTGAAGGACTTGCTCGTCGAATAATCGATTTGTTTGACGTCGATGGTCGATGTTTCCGGCTTCGGCTTTTGCATCAGCGAAACGACGATGGCGAGGCCGAGGCACATCAAGAACACGTAGCCCATGCGGTTCATAAACGGAACTTTTCCAAGCGCATCGAATGCCGGGATATAGGGCCATTTGTTGAAGAAGATGTAGGATAACACCACCGACGAAATGCCAGCCGTCAACGCGCCAGCCTCGGTTGCCCGCTTCCAGAACAGGCCGAGCAGGAAGATCACAGTGATGCCGGGCGTGAAGAAGCCGGAGAAATCTTGGATGTATTGGAAGGCCTGATCGAAGCTGCCGAGCAGGGGCTTGGCCGTGATCATGGCGATGATGAGCGCGGTGATAGCTGTTAGCCGACCCACGATCACCAGCATGCGCTCGCTCGTGCCCTTATACATCGTCTTGAAGACGTCGATCGTGAAGATGGTGGCGATTGAATTGATCTTCGAGCCCATCGACGCAATGATTGCGGCGATTAGGGCAACGAACACCAATCCCAAAAGGCCGCTCGGAAGCAGCGTCATCAGTGTCGGGTAAGCCTGATCGGGCCGCGCCAAATTGGGCGCCAGGATGACGGCCGCGATGCCAGGTACGACGACCAGAACTGGAATCAGAAGTTTCAAGAAGGCGGCCAGCACAATACCCTTTTGCGCTTCGCGTATACTCTTCGCCGCCAGGGCGCGTTGAATGATGTACTGGTTGAAACCCCAATAGGACAGGTTCGCCACCCACATTCCGCCCAGGATCACCGACAGTCCGGGCAGATCCTTGTAGTACGGATTGTCTGGCTTGAGGATCATATGGAAGTGTCCGGGAAGTTTGGCCTGCATGATCTGGAAGCCGTGCCACAATCCGGCGACGCCGCCCCCGCCGCCGATCTTCTCCAGCGCGATATAGACGATCACAAGGCCGCCCAGCACTAGCATCGACACTTGCACGACATCGGTCAGGGCGACAGCTTTCAGACCGCCGTACAACGCGTAATTGCCCGCGAACAGGCCGAGCACGATCAAGCTGGTTTCCAGCGACAGACCGGAAACCGTATGCACCGCTGTGGCGCCGAGCCACAGGATCGATGTCAGGTTCACGAACACGTACAAGACGAGCCAGAAGATCGCCATGACAAGCTGGATATGCTTGCCGTAACGCCGCTGCAGGAATTCCGGCATTGTGTAGATGTCGTTCTTCAGGAAGATCGGCAGGAAGAACTTGCCGACGATCAACAGCGTCAGCGCCGCCATCCATTCGTAGGATGCGATGCCGAGCCCGATCGCGTAGCCCGATCCCGACATGCCGATGATCTGCTCGGCGGAAATGTTGGCGGCGATCAGCGAGGTGCCGATAGCCCACCAGGGCAGGGACTTGCTGGCGAGGAAGTAGTCCTGGCTGTTCTTCTGGTGGCCGGCCTTTTCGCGCGAGACGATCTGGGCCAGCGTCACGATGAAGACGGCGTAGACCGCCACAACAACGAGGTCGAGCGTAGAAAGGTGCATTTGCGTTAGTCTCCCTGCGATCCCAAGCGTATTCGTGTTGCTTTATTTTTGACGCGTAGCGTTATGCGATTGTTTCGGCGAAGGCGCGTAACCAGGCACGGATAAAGAGGCGCGCGCCGCGCGGGACTCGCCCCCCAAGATACGGACAGTAAGGCTCGATTTGTCCCGAAGCGAGACCGAAGAAGACATCCCGAACAACCCCCATGACGTCAATCGGCCTCATGGCCGTTATGCCGCCCGCTTCGACGCTGCGATTTATATGATAAATTGTCCGTCTGTAAAGCAGCTTGTCGGCACGAACCGCGGCAAATCGGCCACGCTGTCCGGGACCTGCGCGATTTGAGTTCCCCCCTTGCCGTGCGAATGCCGATTGTGCGATGCGGCATGACGATTTGTCGTGGATCCGACGGACATGAATTATCGCCACGCCTTTCATGCGGGTAATTTCGCCGATGTGGCCAAGCATGTGGCGCTTGTCGCGGTGCTGCAGCACTTGCGCAAGAAAGACGCCGCCTTTGCTGTCATCGATAGCCATGCCGGGCGCGGCGCCTACGACCTTTCGGGCGAGGAGGCGCTGCGCACGGGCGAGGCTGCGGACGGGATCGGGCGGCTGGCGGGTTTGCGGTCCGGTCCACCGGCGCTGGCGGCCTATCTCGATCTGGTGCGCGCAGCAGGGGCTTCCGCCTATCCGGGCTCGCCGCTGATCGCGGCCAAGTTGCTGCGGCGCCAGGACAGGTTGCTTGCCATTGAAAAGCATCCCGAGGATGCAGCCGCGTTGGCCGCGACGCTCAAACCGTTCCGCAATGCCGAGACGCAAACAGCCGACGGTTACGCGCGATTGGCGGCGCTGCTTCCGCCACCGCAACGGCGCGGTGTCATCCTGATCGATCCACCCTATGAGGCGCCGGATGAATTGGCCCTGGTCGCGCGCGCCATGGCCGGTGCCCTTCGCCGCTTTGCCACCGGCGTTTATCTCATCTGGTTTCCGATTAAGTCGCCCGCCGAAGCGAATGGCTTGTGCGGCGAAGTGCTGGCGGCTGGCGCCAAAAAGGCATTGCGCATCGACGTGCGCAGAGGCGGCGCCGTCACGGATCGGCTGGGTGCGGCGGGGCTTCTCGTCGTCAATCCGCCGTTCGGGTTCGCCGGTGAAATGCAGGCTGCGCTGGCGCTGACGATGCCGCTCATGGCCGGAGGCGAGGCCAGCGTCGTCTGGCTGGCGGGCGGGGAATAGGCTAGTTTTGCGCGCATTGCCCTGCGCCGGCAAGCGGGCGCCGATTCCCCAAGATGGGGCCCGCCGCGATGCGGCTTGCACTGGGGGCCAGCCTTAAGTATTTGATCGCGCTTGACGGACAGGTGGTCGAGCGGTTGATGGCACCGCACTCGAAATGCGGAGTACCTTGACGGGTATCGTGGGTTCGAATCCCACCCTGTCCGCCATCAAAAAGGGGCCCTGAAAAGGGCCCCTTTTTATTTTCGTGCGAAAGTTCGTTTCGAGGCTGCGGCGGACCTAGCGCTCCACGAACAGCAGCAGCGCGCTGGCGTGCGGTAAGCCAATGGTGAGCGACGCATCGCGAACGGGGATCGTTTGCGTTTTTTGCGGATGCCATTTCGCGGTGCCATGTGCCACTTGCGCGCCCGCCAGTGTTATCCCTGTTGTCGCGTCGAGCGCAGGCCCGGTCAGCCTCCACGCCGTCGCCCGGCGCGCTTTTAGACCGGCAAGATCGATATGCACATCGAGGTCGCGCGCGGCATCCTTGTTGAACAAGGCAATCCGCAATCCATCCGGCGCGGTTGCCGCGTATGCGGTCGCGTTGGCGCCGGCGGTGTCGAAGGTATTGGCGAAGAGCGTCGTGCCGGCCAGTTGTTCGACCAGCATCATGCCGTAGAACAGTGGCCGCGCGCCAAACCCGACGGCGCGATTGCCTTCGAAAGGCGAATAGAACGTGCCGAGTTTGGCCGTTTCCATATCGGCGGCATTGCGCGCGCCGGGAAGCTTGTCGCCGAGGCTGGCCGCGATCTGCGCGCCGGGACCGCCATGGAAATTGATGCCTTTGCAGCCGCGCGCCGCCATGTCGAGCATATAATCTCCGCCCCATAGGCTTGAGGCGAGTGCGTTGCTCATGCCCGGCTTGCCGCCGCGATAGCAGCTATTGCCCTCTGTCATACGAAACGCCAGCCCTGCCGCGCGCGCGGCCGGCATGATGGCATCCATGCTTTGCGCAACGCGCGGATCGCCTTTGAGCAGATTGGCGATCGTCGCATCGGGCGAATCTGGCGGACCTTCGGCGTAGTAGTGCGCGCTGAGCTCGGCGAGTGGTGCGCCAATACGCTTGGGCGCCTCTTGTGAAAAGCGGGCGACCCAGTCCACCGGACCATCGGGACCGCCGAACTTAGCGCCGGGCACTTGCGCCGTCACCGCCTTCGCAATCGCCGTCCATTCGTTGATGTAGTCGGAAAAGTCCCATCCCGCCGGACGCAGCAGATTGTTCGGCGTCTTATAAAGGTCCGGCTCATTGCCGATTTGGAAGTAGAGCAGCCTTGGCCCCAGCGCCTCGGCAACATAAGCGGCCTCGCGGGCATCGCGCTGCGGCGTGCCGGTGCCGAAGTTCAGCCCCCAAATGCAGTTCCAGCCGCAAGCGTCGAGAAAGCCGCGCAGATTGTCCACGGCCTGCGGCGTGATCGGCGTGAAATGCTGTGGCATGAAATTGTCGGTGCGGCCTACGCCCGCCGCTTTCACATCGGGCTGCTTGGTATCCGGGGTTGCCTTCCACCAGCAAAACTCGCTGGAATTGCCGCCGAGCCGCAGGACGCCGTTCGTCGTCAACCGCCGGTGCAGGGCGATCAGGCTTGTGTTCTCCGCGTGGTAGTAAGCGGGATCGGAAAGCTGGATGGTCTCGATGCTGAAGCCGTTGTAGTTCAACGGAATATCATTGAGCGGCACATCCGGCTGCAGCCTCAACTGCGCCTTTGCGCCATAGGAGGGAGCGCCGAGTGCGCGCATGCCCATGGCGGCGAACCCCGCGGCAAGAAGCGCGCGCCTGTCAAATTCGAGCATTTCCCCTC
Source organism: uncultured Alphaproteobacteria bacterium (assembly GCA_963849895.1). Taxonomy (GTDB): domain Bacteria; phylum Pseudomonadota; class Alphaproteobacteria; order Micropepsales; family Micropepsaceae; genus Rhizomicrobium. Next base: position 229,146 of record CAWKIU010000001.1, on the reverse strand, counting down.
CTTGTTATATCGGCCCCAGTGCAACGCGGCGGCGCCAATTCACCCCCTTGCCGGACGTAAGTCAAAGCGGCATGGTTGAGAGCCTTGCTGATAAAAAAGCGCTCGCCATCGCACGCCACCGTTCTGAGCGGATTGGTTGTCGCGTTCAAAAAAAATCTGAGGAAACAAGCATGACCAACCGCCGCCAATTGCTTCAAGCATCGATTGCTACCGGTGTCACTGTTTTGACGCCAAGCATCGTCAGCGCAAAGCAGGACGCAGCTCCGTCGCCATGGACGCGCATGGCGCAGATAGTCGGGCGGATCAAGCGGCCAATATTTGCGAAGCGAGATTTCGCGATAAAGGATTTTGGCGCTGTCGGGGATGGCCAGACGAATTGCACCGAGGCTTTCGCCCGCGCAATCGACGCCTGCAACAAAGCCGGGGGCGGGCGCGTGAGTGTGCCCGCCGGTGCATGGTTTACCGGCCCGATCCATCTCAAGAGCAACGTCAATCTGTATGTCGGACGCGGCGCTACGATCCGCTTCAGCACCAATCCCAAAGATTACCTACCGCTGGTCTATACCCGCTGGGAAGGCGTGGAGCTGATGAACTATTCGCCGCTGATCTACGCCTTCGAGCAGGAGAATATCGCGGTGACCGGCGAGGGCACGATCGATGGGCAAGCAGACAATGTCCATTGGTGGCCCTGGAAGGGCAATTCGCCGTTCGGCTGGCGCGAGGGCATGCCCAAGCAGGAGCAAGCCCGGGGCCGGTTATTCGCCATGGGAGAACAAGGCGTGCCGGTCGAACAGAGGATATTTGGAGAGGGGTCTTGTCTACGGCCGGGCTTCTTCGAACCTTACCGATGCAAGAACGTGCTGATCGACGGCGTCACCATCCGCAACGCGCCGTTCTGGGAGGTCCACCCGGTCCTTTGCAGCAATGTTACGGTGAGCAACCTCACCATCGACAGCCGCGGGCCGAACACCGACGGCTGCGATCCCGAATCCTGCCGCGACGTTTTGATCGACAATTGTTTCTTCAACACTGGCGACGATTGCATCGCGATCAAGTCCGGGCGCAACGGCGACGGGCGGCGCGTGAATGTCCCCTCCGAGAATATCGTGATCCGCAATTGCCGCATGAAGAACGGTCATGGCGGCGTGGCAGTCGGCAGCGAAATTACAGGCGGCGTGCGCAATGTGTTCGTCGAGGACTGCCACATGGACAGCTCCGAGCTCAACTATGCTATTCGGCTCAAAGACAATGCCATGCGCGGCGGCGTGCTGGAGCATCTCTATTTTCGGCGCCTGGTCGTGGGCCAAGTCTCCCGCACGGTCCTCAACATCGACTTCAATTACGAAGAAGGCGCCAAGGGCTCCTTCACGCCGGTGGTGCGCGATGTCGAAATCGAGGCGCTCGTCAACGGCAAGAGCCACTGCGCCATCGACGCGCAGGGCTATCAGAACGCGCCGATCTACGATCTGTCCCTGCGGGACTGCGATTTCCAGAACGTGGCCGAACCCAACATCATCAAGAACGTGAAGGGCATCACGTTTCGCAATGTAAAGATCAACGGCAAGCCGGTGACCGGCTAGGTCATCATCCGTTTGATGGCTTTGGCATGTCCAGCGCCCAAGCCATGATCTTCGCCTGCGCGCCCGCCAAGGCGTCATCGAACGCTGCCACCGCTGCTTCGACGGAGTTTTGGCTAGCGGGAACTTCTTCGGTGGTCTCGAAGCTGCCGGCGATGTTGCGTTTCAGCGCCCCGATCATCTTGGCCCCGATGCGCACGACGGCCACCGGTATGCCGTCCGGCTGGTCGTAACGCGCTTCGAAATCGAGCAAATTGGTCGATAGAATGTAATCGGCGCGCGCGCCGTCGCTGTCGCTGGCTACGGCGTCTATGCGTCCACTGGCCTCGAAGGCTTGAACAAGCGTTCCTTGCACCAGATCGGGCACGCGATCCGTCCAAGCCGTGTCGGCGTAATAATCGAGTGTCGCGGGCGGACGCATGATAGCGATGCGCTGCGTATCAAGGCCAGCGGATGCGTCGGGCCGCGTGATCGAGAGCGCCCATAGCACTTTGGGCCCCGGTGCCGCCGCCGGCGGTGCGGGCCTCAGCAGGAATAGGCGTGGCGCCTGTGCGGGGCCTATCAAGTCGCCGCAACCCGCTAGCGCGAGTCCGCAAGCGCCGATCAGCAATAGTCCACGACGGTTCATCGACATGGAATGGGTGTCTTTCATTTTGGCGTATATCCCTTGCGACGGTCGCCGAACAGCAGCTTTGTTGGTTGCCTGTTCAGTTCGTCCGATAACCTGTTAACACTTATAACAAGGCGCCTTGTGTCGGCGAGCAGTTCGGCAAGCTGCGCCAGCCCCTCACCCTTGACGAATTCGTCGCTGTCGGTGGAGAGCTGCCCGAGTTTTTTTACGGTGACATCGGTATCGGCGATGGTTCCGGGCAATGCCTTCGAGGCTTTTGAGAGATCGGCGAGGGTTGCATCGATATCGCCCGAGCGCGCGGCCAGCACGCTTGTCGTTTGGTCGAGGTTCGCCAGGATATGCGCGAAGGCCTTTTGATTATCATCGCTCAAAACGGCATTGAGCTTGTCGGCAGCGATATTGAGTTTTTCGAGGAGTTGCGGGGCGCCCTTCGCGAGCTTCTGCAGCGTGGACGGGGCCGATTTGATCAATGGGTATTGCTGGCCTTCCTTCGGTTTCAGGATCGCCGCATTTTTGCTGCCGCCGGAAATTTCGACATAGGAGCCGCCGGTCAGCCCCTCGCTCTCGATCGACACGATGGAGTCCTCTCGGATTCCGAGATTGGGCTGCATCTGTAGCGTGGAAATGACCACTTGCGGATCGTTCGGGTCGAATTTCACGCTATCGACACGGCCGACCTCGATGCCGTTGTAGCGAACCGTCGTGCCCTTCCCGAGGCCCGTCACCGGGCCGGTGAAGTCGGCCTGATAATAGGCGAACTCCTGGCTGTATTGCAGACCGGAGAGCCATAGCAGCGTGATGACCAGACCCAGCATACAGGCCAGCACGAAAGCGCCCACGGCCACATAATTTGCTTTTGTTTCCATACCGTCACCTCATGACGAAAGGGCCGCGCGTCCGCGCGGGCCGCAGAAATATTCCTGAATCCAGGGATCGGGATCGTGCCTCAATTCCTCGATGGTTCCGACTTTCAGCTTGCCGTTCACCAGCACCGCCACGCGATCGGTTGTCGCCTTCAAGGAATCGAGATCATGGGTCACCATGAAGACCGTGAGATTGAGACTTTTTTGAAGGCCCCGCACCAACTCGTCGAACATGCTCGCGGAAATCGGGTCGAGGCCGGATGTCGGCTCGTCGAGGAATACAAGCTCGGGATCGAGCGCCAGCGCGCGCGCCAGTCCGGCGCGCTTCTTCATGCCGCCGGAAAGCTCTGAGGGATGCTTCAGCGCGGTGTCTTCGGGCAGCCCGACCATGGAGAGTTTCATGGCCGCAATTTCGTTTTTCAATACCTGCGACATGGTGGTGTATTCGTTCAACGGAACTTGAATATTCTGCGCCACGGTCTGGGAGCTGAACAGCGCGCCGTCCTGGAACAGCACGCCCCAGCGCATCTGCAAGGCGCGCAGCCCGGCTTCGTCGGCCTCCATGACGTCCGTGCCGAACACCTCCACCAGGCCCTGCGAGGGCCGCCGCAATCCGACGATAGACTGAAGCAGTACCGACTTTCCCGAACCGGAACCGCCGACCACGCCCAACACCTCGCCGCGATAGACGTCGAGGTCGATATGGTCGTGAATCATGCGCCCGCCGACATTGCTCACAACGTCGCGCAAACGAATGATGGGTTCTTTTTCCGCGCCGGTCATTCAAATCCCCAAGAGCGAGAACAGCACGGAGAATCCCGCATCGAGAACAATAACCAGGAACACCGATTCCACCACGGACCGGGTTGTCAACTTGCCCACGCTGGCGGCATTGCGCTCCACCTGCATTCCTTCGTAGCAACCCACCATGGCGATGACATAGGCAAATACCGGCGCCTTGATGAGCCCAACGAGAAACGTCTCCATCGTAATGGCTTCGTGCAATTGGCGCACGAATTGCGGAATTGTGATGCCGAGATCGAAGTAGCACATCACCGCGCCGCCGATCATGGCCATCAAATCGGCATAGAAAGTGAGAAACGGCAAAACGATAACCAGCGCGATGACGCGCGGCAGGATCATGACGTCGACGACGTTGAGACCCATCGTCTGCATGGCGTCGAGTTCTTCGTTCACCTTCATGGTGCCGATCTGGGCGGTGAAGGCAGAGCCGGAACGTCCGGCCACGATGATCGCGGTGAACAACACGCCGATCTCGCGCAAAACGCCGATGCCGAGCGCGTTGATGGTAAGAATTTCCATACTAAAGCGTTTCAGTTGGTCGGCGCCTTGATAGGCGAGCACGATGCCCATCAGAAACATCAGCAGTCCGACGATGGGCAATGCGTTGATACCCACTTCCTCGATCTGGTGGACGAGGGCTGCCACACGCAGCTTTCCGCGCGGCTTGTAGACCGTCTCGAGAAATTCCACGGTCACGCGTCCGATATAGCCAAGGATGCCGTATCCCTGATGCATGACATCGAATGTGGAGCGCCCGGTGCGCTCGAGGAACGCCTTAAACGAATGGTCCTGGGGAATGACCACGGGTGCCGTCACATGCTCGGTCTCGATGCTGGCAAGCAGCGGCGCATAAAGTGCCGGCACATCGAACTGTGTGACGCGCAAGCCGGCCGCTTCGAGGCACAATTTGGTGCGCACCAGGAGCCAGCAGCCGGTGCTGTCGAGCTTGGCGATCTCGCTCCCGTCGATTTCGGCTTCGGACGTGCCGCTGGCGTCGATTGCAAGCAGCAGCGGATCGAGCGTTGCGGCATGGAGCACCGTCCAGGTGCCGCCGGCGGTCAATCGCAGTTTTCTCGCCCCCCGCGAGACGTCGAATGTGGGGGCCGTGTCGGTATCGATGGCGTCTTCGGGAATGCCCATTCGGGCGTATTCTAGCCGGGCTAGGGCCTTGAGAGCAAAGCGCCCCTGGGGGTCGCCGGTTAATTACTCAGGTCTTGGTCCGTTTTGGCCGTTCCGAGCATCCGTGCCAGCAGACGCACGCCTACCGGCGGTCGAAAATGGATAAGGTCGAGATAATTCGCGCTTTCGCCGTTTTTCAGTTTCTCCCGCGTGATCGCGTTGTCGGTCATAAAATCAAACAGCCACACCTTGCCTTCGCACGCAGCGTTGTGGCGTTCGACGTCCAGCTGAACCGTCTTCTTGAAGGCCATAAGTCCGGCGCGGTCGTTTTGGAGGTAGCGGGCGATCATCGCGCCGTTGTCGGGCGGGAAGAACAGAATCGCATGCACATCGCCGCGATGGCAGAACGCCCCAAGCGTCGCTTTGAATTCCTCATGCTGCCACGGCGCCATGCGCATGACCCGCAGTGCCCGGTTGGCAAGGTCGCGGCGCATGATCGCTTTGGTCATATGGCTATAGGCCTCAAACAGGTCGGGACGGTCCGCTGCAGTCTGGTTCCGGCCCAGTTGCAATAGGTCATACAGACCAAGGGCATGCATGCCCGCCGCCCCGCCGCTGAGATATCGCGTGGTGAACAGCCACAGCGCGCGCCGCGGCGTGGGCGCGCCATCGGCGGTCACGGCCAGCCGCAATTCGTCGAAGCCCGGCCCGATCTTCTGCGCCCGCTCGCCGCCCGCAAAGGCGTCCAGCGCGAGAACCACGGTGCGCACGGAAGGATGCGCCAGCGTGTCCTGCACAAAGCGGCGCGCTTCATAGGGCGTAATGCTGGAAACGCCATAATTGAAGCTCTTCACGTGGAACGCCGGGTCGATCAGGACGGGGTCGAAGCCTTCGCGGATTCGGCTGGAACCGACGAACACCAGCGCGGGCGCCTCGCTGTCGAGCCATGCGGGCTTCAGCACCCGCTCGAAGCCCGACACTGTTTGAATGCTAGGGCCGTTGCGGTTGGTGAGGATAACGCGCTCGGCGACGGCGTTAAACATCATCAGCACGGCAATCGCGAGCGCGACGACCGACAAAAACCAGACGAGGTAGCGTTTTGCGCTCATGGCTCAGAACTGGAAATAGATGAAGGGGCTGAGGTTGGACAGCGCCAGCATGGCGGCGACGCAAACGAGACCCATGGTGACCGCGCTGGCGCGGCTGGGCTGCCAGCGAAACCACCGGATTTGCCGCACGCTGGACGTGCCCTTTGGCGGATCGAGCGCCGGGCGGAAGCGCCAGGTCATCTCCATGCTGTTGGGCGCGAACCAAACAATGGCGAACAACAGGGCGATGGCGCCACCCGCCAGCGGCGAAAACGTCACCAGCGTCGATGTCCCGCCCAACCCGGCAAGACCGCGCAGCATCCGTGCGGCGGATGAAAAACTATCGGCGCGAAACACCACCCACGCCAACGTCGTCGCCGCGAAGGTCAGCAACACGGAGGCGGGATGCGCCAAAGGCGCCAGCGCGCGCGGGGGTTTGAAATTTGTGGATGCCCACATGGTCCGCCAAGCGTGATTGATGATGAGATAAAAGCCGTGCAGCCCGCCCCAAATCATGAAGGTCCAGTTTGCGCCGTGCCACAGCCCGCCCAACAGCATGGTGATCATCAGATTGGCGTAGCGATGCGCCGTCCCGTGCCGGTTGCCACCGAGCGGGAAATAAAGATAGTCGCGCAGGAATGTCGACAGCGAAACGTGCCAGCGCCGCCAGAAATCGATGATGCTGGCTGCCTTGTAGGGCGAGTTGAAATTGAACGGCAGGCGGATGCCCAGCATGCAGGATGAGCCCAGCGCCATGTCGGTGTAGGCGGAAAAATCAAAATAGATCTGGAAGGCAAAGAACAGCGTGCCCAGCCAGGCGTCCGACGCACTGACTGCGACGCCCTGGTGCGCGGCGGAAAATACCACATCGGCGAAGGGTGCAAGGTTCTCGGCGATCAGCGTTTTCTTGGCGAGACCGATGGAGAACAGCGTAACGCCCAGCGAGATGTCCTCGTCGCGCTGGGCGTTTGTGCGGCTTTGCGAGAATTGCGGGATCAAATCGTTGTAGCGCACGATCGGCCCGGCGATCAGATGCGGGAAGTAACTCACGAACAGCGCATAATCCAAAAAGGAATAGCGCTGCGCTTTACCGGAGGCGGCATCCACCAGATAGCTGATCTGCTCAAAAGTGAAGAACGAGATCGCCAGCGGCAGGAAAAGATGCGGGATGGGATAGTTCAGGCCGAGGAGCCCGTCCGCGCTCACCACGAACAAGCCCGCATATTTGAACAGCCCGATCAGGCCCAGATTGAACACCAGACCGACGATCAGCAATTCGCGCGTCGATTTGCCGAGCGCATGGCGGCGCGTGATTTCTCCCCCCAAGGCGTAGTTGACGATCGTGGAGCCCACCAGTAGCGCGATGAAGTCCACCCGCCACCAAGCATAAAAGCCATAGGAGACGAGCAGCAGGAAGGCGCGCTTGGCCCAGGGGAATCGCTTCTCCAGCACCAGAAAGGCGAGCACGATAACGATGATGAAGACGAGATAGGGATAGGAATTGAAGGGCATAAGGGCGGGCAACCGGATCGCTGTCGGGCGGACGATAGCAGACTTCGTCCCACGGCAAAGGCTTCAGGATGTTGTGGGTTTCAGATGGAAGTCGCGCTTGCGCGCGCGGTGGGTCTTCCACCAATAGCTCAGCGTAAAGGACGGCCAGATCGTCGAATTGCTGCCGTTCGCGTTGAGATACCAGCTTCTGCAACCCGACATCCAGACCGTTCGCTTCATCTTTGCATCGAGCCTGCGATTGAATTGGTGCTGCACCTCGGCGCGCACTTCTATGCTGCCCGCCGCACCGGACCACAACCAGCTCAGACAATGCATGATGTAGCGCGTCTGTGCTTCGATCATGAAGATGAGCGAGTTGTGGCCAAGCCCGGTATTCGGTCCGAGCAGCATGAAGAGATTGGGGAAGCCTTCGGCGGCAATGCCGTAATAGGCCCGCGCCGCGCCGGCATCGCGCCATTCCTTTGTCAGGTCGCGCCCGCCGCGCCCGACAATCCGCACGCCGGGAATCCAATCGGTGACGGCGAAGCCTGTGGCAAGCACAATCGCATCGACCGCACAGCGCTCGCCGTCCTGCGTGACGATGGCGTCCCGCTCGATCCGGGCAATAGGCGAGGTGACCAGCGCGACGTTTGCCCGGTTCATTGCCGGGTAGAAGTCATCGGTGATGAGAATGCGCTTGCAGCCGATGGTGTAGTCGGGCCGGAGCGCCGCGCGCAGCTTGGGATCGGCAATGGTGGCGTCAAGATAAGCAAGCGCCAGCTTTTCGAGATGCTTCATCAATTTTGGATAAACCGCGAAGGCGACGGCACGCAGCTCCATCCGGGTATAGATCAGCGCGCGATAGGCCCGCAGAATCAGCGGGGCGCGGCGGAACAGGTTCTTCATCAGCGCCGATGTCGGCTTGTCCTGGCGCGGCAGCACCCATGCGGGCGTGCGTTGAAAAAGCGTGACCTGAGCTGCCTGCTTGGCGAGCTCAGGCACAATCTGGATGGCGCTGGCGCCGGTGCCGATCACCGCCACGCTCTTGCCGGCGGGATCGAACGTGGTGTCCCATTGCGCAGAATGAAATTTCTGACCGACGAAATTCACAAGCCCTTCGATAACCGGCAGCGCCGGGACATGCAGCGCGCCCGTTCCGGTGACCAGCGCGCGCGCCGATATCTCTTCGCCATTGCCCAGCGTCACGCACCACAATCGGTTCCCTTCGTCATAGCGTGCGTGCATCACCTGCGCGTTGAAGCGCAGATACGGCGCCAGGCCGTACTCCTCGGTAACGCGCTTCATGTAGCGCCAAATCTCCTCGCCCGGCGAATAGGCGCGCGACCAGGCAGGGTTCTGTGCAAAGGAGAAGGAATAGAGGAAAGCGGGGACGTCGCATGCGATGCCGGGATAGCGGTTGAACAGCCAAGTGCCGCCCAAATCCGGCGCCTTCTCGAACACACGGAACGCGCTGCGGCCGGCTTTTTTGAGCGCAATGGCCATCGACAGGCCCGAAAAGCCCGCACCGATGATGGCAACGTCAAGCACCTCGCCGGTTGGCGGGCGCAGTGGCGCGTTCATGTCCCCGATCCCTGATAATCGTTCTTATTCTGACAATATGTCAGGTCCCATATCGTGGAGCAAACGCGCGGCGGGAAATTAGAACGGCTTGCCGATCGGCAAATCGGTGAGGTCCGGCACCGGCACGAAGGTGTTTCGCGTCGGAATGTCCTTGTCCGCATCCACCGTCCAACCGCCGCCGAGCGCGCGATAGAGCCCAACGCCGGCCTGCAGCCGCGCCAGCTTCATCTGGACCAGCGTGTCCTGCGATGTGAACATCGTCTGCTGGGCTTGCAGCACGGCCAAGGGATCGGCCACGCCTTCGCGATATTGCAGTTCGGAGATGCGGAAGGCCTCCGCGGCGTTACGGGCCTCCTCATCGATCAGACGTTGTTGGTCGGTGAGGCTCGAGACGCTGCCAAGCCCGCTCTCAACATCCGAAAGGGCATTCAGCACGGTGCTGCGATAAGCAGCGACAAGTTCGGCCTCCCGTCCCTGCGCAACATCGCGCTGCGAGGTCAGGCGGCCGCCGTCGAAGATGGTCTGCAGCAGTGATGCTCCGACGCTCCAGGCAAGGTTGCTTGGATTGATCAGCGAGGAGATCGCGCCCGAAGCGTAACCGCCGGAGCCCGTCAGCCCGATGGCTGGCAGGAAAGCGGCGCGCGCGGCATCAAGATTGGCGTGCGCGGCTAGTAGATTCGCTTCTGCCTCGGCGATGTCCGGGCGGCGTTGCAACAGCGACGAGGGCATGCCTGGGCCGACCGGCGGCGCAACCACATCGTCGATATTGTTGCCTTTCACGTCGAAGCCTTCGGGCACGCGGCCGAGAAGGATCGCCAGGGCATAACGCTCTTCGCGCTCCTGCTCTTCGAGCGCGGGAATTTGCGCTTCTTCGCCGGAGAGGAGTGCTTGCTGCTGCGCAAGTTCAAGATTGGAGACCGCGCCGTTGTCGAGCTTGGCCTGGGTGATCGCCAGAATGCGCTTGGCGGCCTCGATGTTCTTTTTGGCGATGGTGATGCGCTCACGCAGCGCCAGGACGGCGAAATAGGTATTGGCGACGTCGGCCGTGGTGGTGAGCGAAACGACATCGCGCGCATAAATCGCAGCGCGCGCCGAATTGCGCGCGGCGCGCATGTTGTCTTGCGCCTGTCCCCAGAAATCGAGCTCGTAACTGGCCCCTAGCGACGCACCGAACGTGTTGTAGGTTGTACCGGGCGTCTTGGTGCCTTGCCGCTTGCCGCTGCCGTTCAGATCGATGCTGGGGAACAGCGCCGAGGTCGCGACGCCGGTTTCGGCCTGCGCCTGAAGGACGCGCGCCGATGCCTGAGCAAGGTCGAGATTGTTCGCTTGCGCGGTCGTCACAAGGTCGGTCATTTCCGGGTTGGAGAAGCTCTTCCACCATTCGGTGGAGATCGTCTCCGATGCGCCGGGTGTTGTCGGAGCCGTAAAGGCGCCGGGCATTTCGCTGGCCTTCATGGCGACGGGCGGGGAGGTCGAACAGCCCGTCAGAACCAGGGCCAGAACCGCAATCGAAACAGAATGGAATCGAATTTTCATAGGGTTACTCGCTGCAATCGCAATCGCGCGCGCCGCGCGCCGCCGTTATGGCAGGAATGGGTATCCAACGCCAATATGGGGTGTGTCGCACCCAGGACAACCTATTTTTCTGAACGAGGCTGGAAACTGGGAAAACTGCCAAAAAGTCCAGGTTCGGACGACCGGCCCTTGCCTCGGCCTTGGGGGATCCGAAGTGGTCCGGCCGTCCGTGTGACTGTGCCCATTTGGTGGAGCGCCGATTGGGGCACAGCCTGGACATCGCTACCGACTCGCTGCCGAATTCTTGGCCGTGAGGCGACGGCTTTGACGCCGTAGATTGGAACGCGCGGGGTTCGGGGGATAGTCCTGGGATCGCTTGAATTTGTATCGGAATGTCGCGTGCGGGCAGTCCGCGCCGGAGATCGCGAAACAATTTTTGTTTAGATTCGAAGTGCGGCGAATGTAATCGCTGTCCACGTCCGAACTGGATGAATTGGCAGGCGGGCGCTTGTCGGCAATCATGCGTTTATCTGTTCCCCACCGGAGGATTCGATGACCTGGCGTGCCATAGCTCCGATCGGCCTGCTTCTTATGTCAAACGTGTTCATGACATTCGCCTGGTATGGCCAGCTAAAATTTCCCGCCGCGCCGTTGTGGCTTGTCATTCCGGTCTGTTGGGGAATTGCGTTTTTCGAATATTGCCTGGCCGTTCCGGCCAACAGAATCGGCTATTCGGTTTATTCTGTGGCCCAGCTCAAGACGATGCAGGAAGTCATAACACTGGCCGTTTTTGCCGTGTTCTCGGTGACGTATCTCGGCGAGGCACTCAAGTGGAATCACATCGTGGCGTTTGCGTTTTTGAGCCTCGCCGCGTTTTTCGTATTTCACAAATGGTAAGCGGCGCTATTGCGCCCAGGGGTCCGCGCTGAAATCGTTCACGGCCTGTATGGGAATGCGCAAGGCGTGTTCGCGGCCGAAATAGAATACCAGCGTCATCTTCTGGGTATGCGAATCCCACTCCATTTGGGGTGCAACGCCGCCGGGCTTGCGGAAGACCGCGCCATCGAAATCCATCGGTCGCGGAACCGCCTCGTCCCAGCCTTCCGCGAGATCGGCCGCCAAATGCGCATGCATCGCGGCACGGTCCTCATCGGAGACGCCGTTGGCGCCCAGCAGATCGAGGGCGCTCGCGCGAACCATGCCGTTCTTTTCGATTTCTAACCGGGCATCGACCAGGATATCGCCCGACTCATAATGGCCGGCCCAGCGTCCCACCGGCGGCGCCGGCTTCGAGCAGGCACCCAGTGTGAGACTCGCAAGCAAAAGGACGGCAAACTGGCGCATGGCGAGGTTCCTCGTGCAGCCCATAATACCAAACTGAGGTTTAAAATCAGTAATAGCTGTGGGGCGCATGCCACCTGTGACTTTGCGGGTCTTGCCTGGGCGGCGGCAGGATTGGTACTTGAACGGTTAATCGCCAACAGCGGGGGTCGCCATGTCCGTACCGTCCTTGCCCAAAGGGTTCCTCAGCGAATCGCTCGGCCGCATCCAGCAGTCGCCCACCATCGCGGTGACGCAAAAGGCGCGCGAACTGAAGGCCGCCGGGCGCGATGTCATCGGGCTTGGCGCGGGCGAGCCCGATTTCGACACGCCGGACAATATCAAGGATGCGGCCATCGCGGCGATCAAGCGCGGCGAAACCAAATATACCGCGGTTGAAGGCATCCCCGAACTGCGCAAAGCCATTGCCGCCAAATTCAAGCGCGAGAATGGCCTCGACTACACCCCGTCGCAGACGTTCGTGGCGGCCGGCGGCAAGGCCGTCATCTTCAACGCCATGCTGTCGACGCTCAATCCCGGCGACGAAGTCATTTGCGTTGCGCCCTATTGGGTGAGCTATCCCGACATCGTTCTTTTGGCGGGCGGCGTCCCGGTCGTTGTCGAAGCGAAGATCGAGGACGGGTTCCGCCTAACGGCGAAAGCGCTTGCCGCCGCGATTACGCCCAAGACGAAATGGCTGATCTTCAACCAGCCCTCCAATCCAACCGGCGCCTGCTATTCGCGCGAGCAATTACAGGCATTGACCGATGTTTTGGTGGCCAATCCGCATGTCTGGATCCTGACCGACGACATGTACGAGCATCTGGTCTATGGCGACTTCAAGTTCTGGACGGTCGCCCAGGTGGAACCGCGGCTTTATGAGCGCACGCTGACGATGAATGGCGTCTCGAAAGCCTATGCCATGACCGGATGGCGCATCGGTTATTGCGCGGGTCCCGAGCCGCTGATCAAGGCGATGGCGAAACTGCAATCCCAATCGGTAACGAACGCGACATCCATCTCCCAATGGGCGAGCGTGGAAGCGCTGAACGGCCCGCAGGATTTCATCGCCGAACGGGCAAAGGTTTTCGAAGAACGCCGCGATCTGGTCGTCTCCATGCTCAATCAGGCGAGCGGCATCGAATGCCCCAAGCCGGAAGGCGCGTTCTACGTCTATCCCTCGATCAGCAAGCTGATCGGCAAAAGCGCCCCGTCCGGCAAGGTCATCGCGACCGACGGCGACTTTGCGTCCGAGCTTTTGGAGGCCGAAGGCGTGGCGGTGGTCCATGGTGCGGCATTTGGGCTTTCACCATTCTTCCGCATCTCCTACGCGACCTCGAACAAGCTGCTCGAGGAAGCCTGCACGCGAATTCAGAGATTCTGCGGCGCCCTGCGCTAGCAACTGCGGCAAATTGCGTCCGCTGATGCCCCTTTTTGGGGTCCTGAATGCACGTCCAAGTTGATGTAGTATGATAACAACTTTAGCTTTAATTAATGAATTTCCGCTGGCATCATCCCTACGGTCGAGCCGTTCGTCGCGGCGGAATAAACAAGCCACGTCGGGGCCTTGTCGGGATGGAGTTGCGGTCGGTTAGAGCAAAGGAATTGCTGGAGATGGTCCAGCGCTTTCGCGCGCGCGCCGCCGACTGCGAGGCGGGCTATTATCGCGAACTCATTCTGCGAACCGCAAACGAACTGGAAGCGCATGCGCAGACGCTTGCCGCCGAAAACGGCTCGGTACTGGTGCTATTCGGCGACGACGAGACGCCGGAGGGCTAGCCCTGGGAAGAGGCGCCTACGCCGCCGCTGCCAAATTTTTCACTTTATAGAAACGCCGCGTGAGCACCGCGAAAGCCACAAATACCAGGGTGCCTAGCACGGGCAAGAGCACTTCGGTCATCAGCATCAGTGTTGCGCGATGCCAGGGAATCCACGTCGGCGCGTGCCAGACATATGCTTTGCCTTCGATGAACGACAGATACATGATCGGCACATTAGCCAGCCCCGCCAGGAGATTGTACTTGGTCGCGGCCGCGCCCTTGCCGATGGCTTCGAGCACCACGGCGCCGAAGGCCGCATAGCAGAAGCCCGTGATCAGCATGTAGAGCCCGACAAACAGAATATACATTTCCTGTGTGCGGGGCGCGGCAGCCATGACCAGGGCGCAGGCGCAGCAGACGAGGCTGAACAGATTGAACGCGACCATGCGGTTCATCTTGTCGCAAACCCAGCCGCCGACGATGCATCCCACCATCGTGATGATACCGCCGAGAAAACCGTTGATCAGCGCGACCCAGTTGGCGGAGGCGTGCCAGTCGGCCGCCACTGCCGACCACAATTGAGTCAGCGCGCCGACGCTGATCGGCAGGCTCATCGCCACAAAGGCAAGCAGGCCCTTGCGCGACTTGAGCAGGCTCCAGAGATCCTTGCCGACATTGGCAATGCTTTTCCCGAATGACGTCTCACGATGCTCGACGACGGGCTCGTGGACGAAAATCAAAGCGAAGGCGCTCACGATGCAAAGCAGGCCAACGCCGAAACCGGCGACGACGACGGCCGATGTGTGATGGCCGATCCATAGACCGGCATCCGTGAACCAGCCGATTGAGGTGTGCCGGGTGAGCCATTGTCCGGCAGCAAGATTTCCGTCCGTCGTGAAGTTCTGCGAGAGCCAAAGGCCCAATCCGCCGCCAATGCTCGAACCGCCGAGATTGCCCGCCTGACTCCAGCCGCCTGCGCGACCTTTTTCCTCAGGCTTGGTGGCGTAGGCCATGATGCTGTCGGCCGCCAACGCGGAGAAAGCGGATGCGATGCTGATCGCGAAGGCGAGAACGGTGATCAGCGTCAGATTTGTCTGGTTCGCGGGAATGACGCCTGTTGCCGCGATCAAGATGCCGGTGGCCAACGCGGCCATAAGATACCAAGCCTTGTTGGTGAGCGTCGTATCGACCAGCGGTCCGCCGATCACTTTCAAGACCTGGGGAAATAGCGCCCAGACACCCAGCAAGGCGATGGCATCGACGCCGACGCCGGCCGTTGCCAGCAGATAGGCCAGAGTGACAACGACATAGCCGTTGGAAATTCCCATCGGCAAGAACAGCAGGAGGAACAGCACGGGATGGGTCGTGCGCTCTGGCGCTACGCGTTGGGGCAAGGCAAACCTCGACTGTACCGGCACTGCGACAGTATAGAGCGCAAAGCCGCCCCGATAGTGAGGCGGGACGCAGCGCCGCCCCCTTGCCAACGCTGTCCAATGGCGCGAGCATTTGCCCACAACAAAGTGGGGCGCGTGACGCGGCCCGACCGTTCGGGAAGAAGCGCCCGCCGCGCCCCCCCGGACCCCTCCCAGGGGTCCGAAGGAGGATTGCAATGTCGGCAAACGATGGAGGAAAAGGGCCACGTACCGTGGCCCTGGTAGGACCTTATGGCAGCGGCAAGACCACGCTGCTCGAGAGCATTCTTTTCATCACCGAAGCGGTGCCGCGCAAAGGCTCCGTGGCACAAAAAAACACCGTCGGCGATT
Source organism: uncultured Alphaproteobacteria bacterium (assembly GCA_963849895.1). Classification (GTDB taxonomy): domain Bacteria; phylum Pseudomonadota; class Alphaproteobacteria; order Micropepsales; family Micropepsaceae; genus Rhizomicrobium. The sequence goes on along the minus strand of CAWKIU010000001.1, from coordinate 213,634 downwards.
TCAGCCCCGAGGCGCGCGCCCGCCAGATGAGCGTCGAAACAAATTGCGCGACCGCAAGCTACCTGGGCGAAAATTTCACCTTCCTGGACTGTCCCGGTTCGATCGAATTTCTGCAGGATACGCTGTTCGCGCTTCAGGGCGTGGATGCGGCCGTGGTTGTGGTCGAGCCCGAAGCCGCCAAGGTGCAGATGCTGCGCCCCTATCTGAAGCGGCTCGCGGATTTGCGTATTCCCCATTTCTTGTATGTCAACAAAATCGACAAGGCGACCGGGTCGGTGCGCGATCTGCTGGCGATGCTCCAGGGCGCCAGCGACACAGCGCTTCTGCTGCGCCAGATTCCGATTTGGGAAGGTGAGGTGGTTACCGGCTTTGTCGATCTGGCGCTGGAACGCGCCTATTTTTATCGCGAGAACGCGCCGTCGGAACTGGGCGAAATCACCGATAAGGATCGCGAGAAGGAAGCTCGTTTCTCGATGCTCGAAAAACTCGCCGATTACGACGAGCATCTGATGGAGGAACTGCTGTCTGACATCGAGCCGCCGCGCGACGAAATTTTCACCGACCTGACCCGCGAACTTGCGGAAGGGCTCGTGGTTCCCGTGCTGATCGGTTCGGCGGAAGGTGATCACGGTATTCGCCGGCTCTTGAAAGCGCTGCGCCACGAAGTTCCGCAAGTCGGCGCGGCGGCGGCGCGGCTTGGCGTGCAGCCGAACGGCGACACCATCGTGCAAGTCCTCAAGACCATTTATTCCGCGCATGGCGGCAAGCTGTCGCTGTCGCGGGTGATGAGCGGGTCGCTGAAGGACGGCGCGGTGTTTCATACCTCCGATGGCCGCGAAGCGCGCGTCGGCGGGATTTTCGCGCTCAAGGGCGAGGCACAGACAAAAGTTGCCGACGCAAAGGCCGGCGATACGGTGGCGCTGGTGCGGCTGGAAGGGATTGCCACCGGCGATCTGCTGTCGAGCGCCAAGACGGCGCCGCCTAAGAAGGCTGTGGAGATGCTGTCGCCGGTCTACCGGCTGGCGATCGAAGCCGCCGACCGCAAGGACGAGGTCAAGCTCACCGCCGCCATCGCCAAGGTGACGGAGGAAGATCCCTCGCTCTACTTCGAGCAGAATGCGGAGCTGCATGAAATGGTTCTCGCCGGTCAGGGCGAAATCCATCTCAAGGTCACCGCTGAAAAACTGGCCAGCAAATACGGGCTCAAGCTCAATGTCCGTCCGGCCCGCGTGCCCTATAAGGAGACCATCCGCAAAGCGGTCACCCAGCGCGGCCGCCACAAGCGGCAATCGGGCGGTCACGGCCAATTCGGCGATGTGGTGATCGAGATCAAGCCGTTGCCGCGCGGCGCGGGCTTTGACTTCGTCGACGACATCGTCGGCGGCGTAGTTCCCAAACAATTCATCCCGTCAGTGGAAAAGGGCGTGATCGAGTATTTGAAATCCGGTCCGCTCGGCTTTCCGGTGGTCGATGTCTGCGTCACGCTGAACGACGGCTCCTATCACTCCGTCGATTCTTCGGACGCGGCCTTTCAGACTGCGGCGCGTATCGGCATGCAGGAAGGCATGCCGCAATGTTCGCCCGTCCTGCTCGAGCCGATCATGCATGTGAAAATTCATGTGCCGAGCGAGGCAACCGCCAAAGTCAATGCCGTGGTCAGTGGTCGGCGCGGCCAGCTGTTGGGCTTCGACGTTCGTGCCGGATGGAACGGCTGGGACACGGTGGAAGCCGAGATGCCCCAGGCGGAACTCGACAACATCATCATCGATCTCAGGTCGCTCACCCAAGGCGTGGGCACGTTCGAGATGAAGTTCGACCATTTGGCGGAACTCACCGGCAAAGTAGCCGATCAGATCGTGGCGACGCGCAAAGCGGCGGCATGACATAGCCTATTGGTTGCCATGGTCCGCGTCAGCGCGGCCATGGCGATCAATAGATGAGTTCGGGACCACTCATCTTGGGTGGATAATGTGTTTCCAGGACCCGGATGCAGTCGCCGATGGCGTAGGCCAGGCCGTCGGCGACATGTCCCTTGCGTGCTGCATCTGTGAAGTCCGCGATGATCGCGTCCCAGACTTTTTGCGGCACCTTTAGATCGACATCGCGGTCGGTGACCACTTCCACATAACGCTCCGCCAGCGAAACAAAGAAAATAATGCCCGGCCTGTGATCGGTCTGGGCCAGCACGCGCGCGGCAAAGGCGCGATGCGCCATCTCGCGCGCACGGGCGTGCTGGGCGTGCCTCGGTACGCATAACAGCCTGAGCGGCAGCCAATCGAGCAGCAGCGCAATGGTCGCGGACGTGATCGCCGCCGCATAAAAGGCGCTGCGTAGGGAAAGCTCGGGCCAGAACAGCGCAAGTGCGCCGAGCACGGTCATTCCGGCCACTGCCGCATAGATCAGAGGATAAAGGCCATAGCGGTCGCTGATATGGACTGCGACCAGCGCGAATCGCGCTTGCGTGCGCGCGGCTGCGGTGTGCTCCACCGCGTGCAGGCGCGCCCGATCCTTCTGGCTGAGATGCATCATTGTCACCAACTTCCCGATGCGCCGCCGCCGCCAAAAGAGCCGCCGCCGCCGGAGAATCCTCCGCCACTGCCACCGCCAAAGCCGCCACCGCCGAACCCGCCGCCGCGTCCGATGCCGCCGAGGAACAGCAGCGGCCAGAAGAAGCGCCCGAACACGACCCACAAAATGATGACGATGAAGAAAATTGGAATACCGCCATGGCCGCTGGGTTGTGCGTCGGGCTGGGCTTGCGGGAGCTGGTCCACGTTTGAGGGCTTGCCGCCTATTGCCTCAAGCACCTGTACCGTTGCGGCAAGCACGCCGGAATCGTAATCGCCCTTCTTGAAATAGGGCAGCATCGTATTCTGGACGATGAGAGCGGATTGCGCGTCGGTAAGCTGGCCCTCCAGCCCGTAGCCGACTTCGATGCGCGTCTTGTGTTCGTTGGGCGCGACGATGATAAGCGCGCCGTTGCTCTTGCCCTTTTGCCCGATGCCCCAGGCGCGGCCGAGTTGATAGCCGTAATCGGCGATGTCGGTGCCTTGCAGCGATTTGAGCGTGACCACGACGACCTGATTGCCGGTCTGCTGTTCGTGCTCGGCCAGAAGCGCCGTCAGCTTGTCCTTGGCGTCGCCCGATAGGATGCCCGCGTCGTCGACGACGCGCCCTGTGAGCGGCGGAAAGCTCAGCGCCGCTTGCGCCGCGCCGGCTGCCAAAACAAAGGCAACCAGCGCGGCGGCAAGGATATGCGCAAAGGATCTCGCCGCGCGGCGCATCAGAATGCGACTTTCGGTGCTTGCTGGTTCTGTTCGCTGGTGGTGAAGGTCACGCGCGGCTTGGCGTCGGGATAGAAGATCGCGGCGATCCAACGGCTGGGGATCGTGCGCAGCGTCGTGTTATAGGCCTGCACGGCTTGGATGTAGTCCCGGCGCGCCACCGCGATGCGATTCTCGGTGCCCTCAAGCTGCGCCTGCAAGACCAGGAAGTTCTGGTCCGCCTTCAGCTGCGGATAGGATTCGCTGACCGCGAGCAGCCGTCCCAATGCGCCGGACAATTGCGCCTGGTTCTGTTCGAACTGATGGAAGGCTTGCGGATTGCTCAGGATGTCGGGCGGCAGCACCATCTGCGTCGCCTTGGCGCGCGCCTCGGTCACCGCGGTGAACGTGTTTTGTTCGTGGGCGGCATAGCCTTTGACGGTCGCGACCAGATTGGGCACCAGATCGGCGCGGCGCTGATACTCGTTCTGCACCTGGCTCCAGGCGGCTTTGACCTGCTCGTCCTGCGTGGGAACGGTGTTGATGCCGCATCCGGCCACGGCCAGGCCCACAAGGCACAGCACCGCAATACGGCCCGCAAATTTCGTAAATACCTTCGACATGGAAACTGCCTCCCGATCTTTCCAACCGCGAAACGGCTTTTAGCACGTCTCACATAAAAAGCCGCCGGAGCGGGGGGGACCGCTCCGGCGGACAGCTTGGGATGCCCGCGTATTTGGGGCGCGAGCCGAACCCGGGCGATAAACGCCGCCCTAGGCTCTCGCGAAGGGGGGCTTCGCGGCGGCAGGACCTTGGGGGAAAGGCCCGCCGTACAATTTAGATAGGGGCGATTTTTGGGATTTCAATAGCGCCATTCCTTGGCTTCTTTGACCAGAAAATCGCGGAAAGCCGCCACCCGCTTGGATTGCCGCAGCGCGTCGGCATAGACCAGATGGACGTCGAAACAGGGGCAGGGAATCTCGGGCAAAAGGCGGATGAGCTCGGGATGGGCCGCCGCCACATAGTCCGGCAGGGTCGCAACGCCCAGCCCGGAGATCGCAGCGCCCAGGATACCTGTCACATTGTTAATCCGAATCGTGCGCCCTTTGCCGCCGGGACGCATCAGCCGGCGGGTCTGCTCGATCAGCCAGTTGACCTCGCGGATTTCCGGCGCGGCGGTTTCGCCGTAGCCCACGATGGTGTGCTCGCCGAGGTCCTCAAGGCTTTGCGGCTCGCCGTGCGCCACCAGATATTCCCGGTTCGCATAGACGTGATAGTGCACGGTGAACAGCTTGCGCTGGATGAGATCGGCCTGCACCGGCGCGCGCATGCGAATGGCAAGATCGGCCTCGCGCTGGGCAAGATCGAGTTCGCGATCCTCCATCATCAGATAGAGCTCGACTTCCGGGCATTCCTTGAGGAACAGGTGAAGACGCGGAACCAGCCAATAAGAGCTGATGCCGTGGCTCGCCGTGACCTTCAGCGTGCCGCGCGGGGCTTCGCGCACATTCTTGAGCGCCTCTTCGGCCTGCGCCAGGCGAGCCAGCACATCGCTGACCGCCGCATAGAGCATTTCGCCTTCATCGGTAAGGGTGAGGCCGCGGGCATGACGCTGGAACAGCGGCGTGGTGATTTCTTCTTCGAGCGCGCTGATCTGCCGGCTGACCGCGGACTGGCTCAGGATGAGCATCTGTCCGGCATGGGTGAAGCTGCCCGCCGAGGCGACCGCGTGGAAGATGCGAAGCTTATCCCAGTCCATATTGTACCCGCCCCATCCTCATCCTTCGACAAGCTCAGGATGAGGGCAATTTAGAACCCTTCCTCATGCTGAGCTTGTCGAAGCATGAGACCCGCAGTCTTAATGTCCACCCGCCAGAAAACGCTCGGCTTCCAGAGCCGCCATGCAGCCCATACCCGCCGCGGTCACCGCCTGGCGGAAAACCTTGTCCTTCACGTCGCCCGCCGCGAACACGCCCGGCACGCTGGTCGCGGTCGAATCCGGCGCCGTCTTGATATAGCCGGATTCGTCCATCGCGATCTGGCCTTTGAACAACGACGTGGCGGGCGAATGCCCAATGGCGATGAACAACCCGTGGATAGGCAGCGTCTGCGTCTCGCCGGTATGGCAGCAGCGCAGCGTCACGCCGGTAACCCCTTTGGGTTCTTCGGTGCCCAGGACTTCAACGACTTCATGGTGATAGACGATGTCGATTTTGGGATTGGCCTCGGCACGCGCCAGATTGGTCTTATCGCAGCGCAGTGTGTCGCGGCGATGGATCAGCGTCACCTTGTCGGCGAAATTCGTCAGGAACAAAGCCTCTTCCGCCGCCGTGTTGCCGCCGCCGACCACGGCGACATTCTTGCCGCGATAGAAGAAACCGTCGCAGGTGGCGCAAGCCGACACGCCGAAGCCCTGGAATTTGCCCTCGGTGGGAAGGCCGAGCCAGTTGGCCTGGGCGCCGGTGGCGATCACAAGCGTCTGTGCTTCGTAACTGTCGCCCCCGTCTCCGATCAGCGTGAAGGGCCGCTTCGCCAGATCGACCGACGCGATCATGTCCTGCACGAAATTCGTTCCCAGATGCCGGGCCTGCGCCTCCATCTGCTGCATCAGCCAGGGGCCCTGGATCGACTCGGCGAAACCGGGGTAATTCTCGACTTCCGTGGTGATGGTAAGCTGTCCACCCGGCTGAATTCCGGCAATCAGCATCGGCTCCAGCATGGCGCGGGCGGCATAGATCGCCGCCGTACAACCGGCGGGGCCGCTTCCCAGAATCACGACTTTGGCTGACACGGGCGTAGCTTTCATTCAGAGGAGCACGGACGAAGGGCGCCCAAGCTTCGGTGGCTGCAAGAGTTGATATCGGAAGCGCGGAACCAAACGTCAAGCGCAGCCGATCGTCTCGCGAGAATAGAGACTTAGGAGGGGTTTGGCGCGGGCGGGAATCCAAAGCAGCCGACTCATGTCAATCAGTCGCATACCGCCCTAGTAAGAAATATTATTGCGCAGGATGGGATAATCGGGTTAATAACCGCCGTCGCGCACACATCGGGTACCCCCGTGGAGCATCACAAGCTCGATTCCATAGACCTTCGCATCCTCGCAGAACTACAGGCTGACGGCCGTATCACCAATGTCGAATTATCGCGGCGCGCGAAGATCACCGCGCCGCCATGCCTTCGACGCATGCGCTCGCTCGAAAAGGCCGGCTACATCCAAGGCTATCACGCCGATCTTGACGCCAAGCTTCTCGGCTTCGAGGTGATCGGCTTCGCCTTTGTCGGTCTCGCCAGCCAGCACGATCACGACCTCAAGCAGTTCGAAGAGAAGACGCGCTCCTGGCCCGCGGTGCGCGAGTGCCACATGCTCTCGGGTGAAGTGGACTTCCTGTTGAAGTGCGTGGCGAAGGATCTCTCCTCATTCCAGGGCTTCATCACCGAAACGCTGACGGCGGAAAAGAATGTCGCGAGCGTCAAGACGGCGCTGGTGATCCACGCCGCGAAATCCGAACCCGGCGTGCCGCTGGATGTAAAGGACTAAGTTCGCACCAATATTCGTTCAGCGATTGCCGCAATCGTAAATTCCTTCTTTGGGGAGAAAGGATCGTAGTGCGATGGACAATCTTCCGCGAACTATCGTCATCGCTGGCGGAGGCACAGCGGGCTGGATGTCGGCAGCAGCCTTGTCGCGCCGGCTCGGCCGGCATTGTTCGATCCGCCTGATCGAATCCCCCGACATTCGCACCGTGGGCGTCGGCGAAGCGACCGTGCCGCCGATCCGCGGGTTCAACCATTTTCTTGGGATCGCCGAAGGCGATTTTCTGCGCGAAACCCAAGCAACCTATAAGCTTTCGATCGAGTTCCGCGACTGGCTGCGGCTGGGTCACACCTATTATCACCCCTTCGGCTCGTTGGGCACGAAGCCAAGCATCGATCAGCTGCATCAATTCTGGCTTAAGCTGCGCCAGCTCGGCGACGACATGCCACCCCTCGACGAATATTCGCTGTGCTCGTTGGCGTCGATGCATAACAAGTGCGCCCAGCAATCGTCCGACCCCAAATCGATATTCTCGATGTGGTCGTCGGCCTACCAGTTCGACGCCGCGCTCTATGCCAAATATCTGCGCCAATATTCGGAGCGGCTCGGCGTTGAGCGACTCGAAGGCAGGATTGTCGATGTCCAGCTGCGCGGCGAGGACGGTTATATCGAGGCGCTCTTGCTCGAGGGTGGCGAGCGCATCGAAGGAGATTTTTTCATCGACTGCACCGGGTTCCGCGGCCTGTTGATCGAACAGGCGCTGCATACTGGTTATGAGGATTGGTCGCACTGGCTTCCCTGCGACCGCGCTTATACCGTTCATTGCGGCACAGCCGGCGAGTTGACGCCTTACACGCGCGCCACCGCGCTCAAGGCCGGTTGGCAATGGCGCATTCCGCTTCAGCACCGCACCGGAAACGGCTATGTCTATTGCAGCAAGTATATCAGCGATGAAGACGCGGTTGCAGCGCTGCTGGCCAATCTCGATGCGCCGGCGCTGGGCGACCCATGGCAACTGAAATTCACGACCGGTGTGCGCAAGAAATTCTGGAACAAGAACTGCGTGGCGGTTGGCCTCGCCAGCGGGTTCATCGAGCCCCTCGAATCCACCAGCATTCACATGATCCAGTCCAGCATCCTCACCTTGCTGCTCAATTTCCCGGCGCGCACGCCGAATTCCGCCGACATGGATCAATACAATCGCAATATTGCCCTGCGGTTCGAAGACATCCGTGACTTTATCATTTTCCATTACAACGCGACGGAGCGTAATGACTCGCCCTTCTGGGATTATGTCCGCACCATGGAGCTTCCCGCCTCGCTCAAGCAGCGCATCGATCTTTTCCGCAGCCATGGACGGGTTCCGCCGCGCCACCCGTATGAGCTGTTCGATTTAGCAGACTGGGTGCCGTGCATGATCGGTCAGAACGTCATGCCGCAGTCATACGATCCCTTGGTGGATCTGCATGACATCGATGACGTACGCAAACAGCTGAAGGACATGCGCGACGAAATCCGCCGCACGGTCCAGGCACTGCCAACGCACAGCGAATATCTCCAGCGGATCATGAAGGGTTGAGGCGGCACTGCTCGCGGTGCGATGCTCAGCAGCCGCCTATTTCTTGCCGGAAGCGGCCTTGGCAAACCTGCTCTTGCGCACGCCGTAGAGCGCATAGACCAGCAGGCCGACGCCGTTCCAGATCACGAACAAGCCTTGCGTCAGGCCGGGCAGGCTCCAGAAGAGATAGAGGCAGCCAAGAATTGCCGCCGGTCCCACCAGCCACCAGAGCGGCGTGGCGAACAGGCGCGGCCGCTTCGGCGACACCACGCGCAGAATGATCATCGACAGCGCCACCGCCACGAAAGCGCAGAGCGTGCCGGCATTGGCCAGTTCTGCGATCAGCTTCAGCGGCGCCAACCCTGCAATGGCCGCCGCCACCGCACCGGTGAAGAAGGTCACCGCGATGGGCGTCTGGGTGCGGGCGCTGACTTTCGCGAGCCAAGCTGGCAGCAGCCGGTCGCGCGCCATCACAAAGAAGATGCGGCTTTGGCCGTACATGAACACCATGATGACGGTGGGAAGCGCGACAATGGCGGCGAGACCCACAAGGTTTGCCCACATCGGATGGTCCAGCGTGCGCAGGATCAACGCCAAGGGCTCTGCGCTCTTGGCGAAGTCCGCAATCGGCAGCGCCCCGATCGCGCCCGCGCCCACCGCCATATAGATCACCGTGCACAGCAGCATCGAACCGACGATGCCGATGGCGAGATCGCGGCCGGGGTTCTTGGCTTCCTCGGCGGCGGTGGAGATGGTGTCGAAGCCGTAGAACGCGAAGAAGATCAGCGATGCCGCCGGCAGCACGCCAAGCTTGGCGCCCTCGGGCGACAAGCTGGACCAGCCATAAGGCATGAAGGGCGTGAAATGCGCCAAATGAAACACCGGCAGGGTCAGCGCGACGAACGCCGCCAGCGCCGCGAGTTTCACGGCCACCAGAATGAAGTTCACCGTCGCGCTTTCCCTGGTGCCAAGCGCCAGCAATCCCGCAACGGCGAACGAGATCAGCACGGCGGGCAAATTGAGCAGCCCGCCCGCCACAGGTCCGGCCAGCAGCATCGCGGGCAGCGTCACACCGAGCGAATGAACGAATCCCGGCAGCATAAGCCGACCAGCCCACCGAGACCGCAGCGCAAACCACAGTGTATTCCAGGATCAGGCTCCAGCCGACGAACCAGGCGACGGGTTCGCCCATCGAGACATAGCTGTAGGTGTAGGCGCTTCCGGCGGCGGGCATCATCGTCGCCATCTCGGCATAGGCGAGCGCCGCGCAGGCGCTTACCGTTCCCGCGATCACGAAGGACAGGATCATCGCCGGTCCCGCCAGCCCTGCGCCGATGCCGGTCAAGGTGTAGATGCCCGTGCCGACGATTCCGCCGACGCCCAGCGCTACCAGATGCGGCCAGGACAGCGTTCGCCGCAGACGCTCGTTGCTAGGATGTTCTGCAGCGCCGTCGATGGTTTTACGTCGATTGAAGATGGTCATGAGCCCCCGCTAATGGCGCGCATACTAGGCATGACTCGGACGAAAACCCATCCGCATTGACCAAGCCCAACACTCAAATATGTTATTTCCGCAGTCCGGTTATGGAATTGGGTGAGAACAAAGCCTCATTCCAGCGCGCCAGCATGGCGTCCAGCGTCGCGGCGCCGGCGGTTAGAAATTCCTTCGCCATCGCCCGCACAAACACCCTGCCGTCTTCGTCCAGATATTCGACCGGGGATTTCCCATCGACGCGCGCCAGCAGGAATGCTCCGAGCAGCCCGGCGGTGCGTCCCTCCAGCCCTAAGGTTTCCTCCCAATCCACTTTGGCGAAATAGGCATTCTTAAGTGCAGCAAACGATGCGCCATAGGCGTTTGCATGTTCGCGGTGCCATGCGCCCTTGAGCAGCAGGTGGTTGAGGCAGAACGCCAGATCGAATGCCGGGTCGCCGTAGCAACAGGTCTCGGCATCGAGAAAAATCGGTCCATCGCGTCCGCGCAGAATGTTCTTCGGGCTGACATCGCCGTGCATCAGAGCGATGCGCGCGTTCTCGACCCCGTGCGCCAGCTTGCGGATTTGCGCCGCCACATCGGGATTCTGCCCAGCGGTGTAGAGCAGGTAGGGCTCGATCCGCAGCGCATGGAACTGTGCGCCATTGGCGAAAGCGCGCGCGATGTCTTCGCGTCCGGCGGTCGCCGCATGAATACGCGCCAGCGCATCGCCGACCCGCGCGGCGAATGCAGGATCGGCAACACCATCGGCGAGCAGCACTTTCCACACCGGATAATCCGCTGGCGGCAGGAATGCCATGGCGAACAGGTGGCGCTCTCTATCTTCGCCGAGTATTTGCGGCACAAGCTGGGCATCTAGTTTTGCGACCAGTTCCATCCAGGCGACTTCGGCATGGCTGCGCTCGGCGGGCGCGCGCCAGTCCGCCGCCACGCGAAGTTTCGCCAGCGCCCGTTTGACACAAAAGCTGCGTCCGCCGGTTTCGACCGCGAACACCTCGCAGGACACCCCGCCCGACAAGGCGCGGACAGCGCAATTTTCGCCTTCGGCGACGAGGCCCATGCCGCGCAGCGCCGCTATAAGGTCTGCCGGTTGTTCGTTCACGCTCATGTGATGGGATCGTCGCCTTGCTCGCGCCGCTCGGTACTCCGTGCCATAATCTCCCTCAAGCAAAAAGTGGAGAGGAAACATGACACGCTATCCTGCCCTGGCGGCTTTTGCTGTGATTTTGTTGTCGGCGGGCGCTACCGCCGCCCCGGTTCCCAGCCGCCGTAAGGCCGCCGTGAGCGATGCCGCACGGCCCGGCAGAAGACACCGCACGCGATGTCGACCGCAAACCTGTCGCAATGTTGTTTTCGCCGGCATCAAGCCGGGCATGCGCGTGATGGATATGATTCCAGGCGGGGGATATTTCACCCGCCTCTTCGCCAAGGCGGTCGGGCCGACGGGTTATGTCTATGCCTATCAGCCGGTCGAGATCGATTCCTTCTTCAAGGGCAAGGAACCACCCATCATGGCGGTCGCTGCACAATATCCCAATGTCAGCGTCGTCCATGGGCCGATCAATCAGATCGTCGCGCCCGAAGAACTTGACGTCGTGTGGACCTCGCAGAATTATCATGACCTGAAAGACAAGTTTTTCGCGCCCGCCGATACGGCTCTGGTCAACAAGGCCGTCTATAACGCTTTGAAACCTGGCGGAATCTACATCGTGCTGGACCATTCGGCGGCGAAAGGCTCGGGCATCGCCGACACCGACACGTTGCACCGCATCGACGAAGCGGTGGTGAAGAAGGAAGTGGAAGCGGCGGGCTTCAAACTGGTCGGCGAGAGTAACGCGCTGCGCAATCCATCCGATCCGCGCACCGCAAGAGTGTTCGACACGAGCATTCGCGGCCACACCGACCAATTCATCCTCAAGTTCAGAAAGCCGGTAAAGACGGGGCATCATCCATGAAATGGGACCAACGCGGTAAGTCGGTCATCGGCGCGCTGCCGGTCGGCACAATTGTGGTCGGCGCTCTGGCGTCGCACCCGGTGACGCCCAAGTGATGTGATTTCGCCTTGTCAGTGGTGATGCGGTTTTAGCCAGCGGTCGATCTCAGGCAGACGTTTGGCGCATACCATCGCGGAATAGGCGATAGTTGCCTTGGCCTTCACCGTCGATTGCAACGCCGTGGCCGGAATGTGCGCGGCCGCATAGGCGTCGAGCTTGGCGAGCGTGGCCGGATCGGTGGAGGATGCAGCCAGCCTGGGCGCGAATTCGTTGCGGCTGTCAGGCTCCAGCATGGCGTTTAGCCAATCCGCATGCGACGCGGCGAAATCGAAGGCCATGTCGGGATAATACTCCGACACCGCGGCGATAATCGCCGGGCGCATGGTGACGGGCGCTTCGTCGGTCTGCGCCAGCGCTAAGGCGCGCAGTGCCAATGCGCGGTCATGCGCGCTTCCCAACAGAACGTAGAATTGGCGCTTTTCCAGAGAGCTTTTTGCATTCTTCGCCAAGGCGTGCAGTTGCTCCCATGTCTTGGCGTCGGCATGGTCGGCAACGATTTCTAGCACGCTGGTTCTGAGATCGGCGGATAGGCTGTTTGCATTCGTAAGGTAGGCTGCGAATAGGGCGCGGGCTCTTGCAATCACCTTTGGATCGTCGAGTTGGTTCAAAGCGTCCAGCAAACTGGCGCGCAACGGCGCGATATTGGGATCCTCGCCGGGTTTCGCCGTCCATCCGGTCTTGGCGAAAATGGGCTGCAGCATCCGCAAACCAAAGGCCCGGAACGCGCCACGGCCCCGCAGGCCGCGATAAAGCGTATCGAGTTGGAAAATCTGGTCGCTGATGTTGGCGAGGACGACGGGGTTCATGCCCGGCTGTGCTTGCCGTTCCAGCGCCAGAAGATTTGCCATCGGCTCATAGCCCGAAAAGCCCAGCGCCCTGGCGTCGTCGAGCAGACCCAATTGATCCGCCGGTGCGATTGCATGGAAATGGCGCGCCAGTTCGGCGGACAGCGTCTTGTCGTAGAGCGTGCGGAAATAGCCCGCGCCTCCGGCGTTGACGATCGGCACGGCACCCTTGGGAAGCGCGACGGTGGCCGGTTTGTCGCGGCTGACCAGGCCACCCCATTGCTGTTTGCCGCCCAGGGCTTTTTCGATCACCGGAACATGCCATGTGGTAGCGGCTTGACCGCTCTTCATGGCAACGAAGCGGTCTTGCGTCAGCGCGATGCCCTTGCGCGTCGCGCTAACGCGGATCAGCGGTATGCCTTCTTGCAGGGTAAAGTCGTGCGCCACTTGGGTGACCGGCAGAGGCGAGGCTTTGTCGATTTCGGCCCACAACGCGTCGGTGACGGTGTTGCCATATTCATGCGCCTTGATATAGGCGCGAACGCCTGCGCGCCACGCGTCATCGCCGACATAGTCTTCCAGCATGCGGATGACCGACATGCCTTTGGAATAGGTGATGGTGTCGAAAGCTTCGTTCGCCTGGAACACATCATGGATCGGCTGGATGATGGGATGGGTTCCGTCCCGCGCGTCGACGCGCAGGGCGCGCTCCTTCGAGCCGAGCGCCCGCAGCCACACATTCCATTCCGAATGAAAGCTGTCCGTGGATTTGTATTCCATCCAGGAGGCGAAGCCCTCGTTCAGCCAGATGCCGTCCCACCAATCCATGGTGACGAGATCGCCGAACCACATATGCGCCATCTCATGGGCGATGGTGATATAGACGCCGCGCTTGTCGTCTTCGGTCGATATTTTGGGATCGACGAGAACGTCGCGCTCGAAAAAGAAGATGGCGCCCCAATTTTCCATCGCCCCGAAGAATTGGCTCTGTCCCGGCCCGCCGATGAGGTCGAGCTTGGGCAGAGGATATTTCACACCGAAATATTCTTCGTAATAGGGAAGGATGTGCGCCGCGGCGTCGAGCGCATAGCGCGCCTGATCGGTATCGCCGCGCTTGACGATGACGCCGATATCGACGCCGTCCACCATGCGCGAAATGCGCTCGAAATCGCCAAGCCCGAAGAATAGCAGATAAGACGACATTTTCGGGCTCTCGGCGAAGCGCACGCGCTTCAGCCCGCCTGCCAGCGTGTCCGTCGCGGCGATGGGCATGTTGGACACGGCCATGTCAGATTCGGGCACGCTCGCCGTCAGCGTAAACGTCGCCTTCAGTGCGGGCTCGTCCCAGCAGGGCAGGAATCGGCGCGCGTCCGAATTCTCGAATTGGGTAAACAGTGCGCGCTTCTTGCCGGTGGCCGTATCGTAATCGAGATAGAACAGCCCCGCGGCATTGTTGTTGATCTTTCCCGTGTAGTCGATCGACAGCACATATTTCCCCGGCGCAATGGGGGCGGGGAAACTGAGCGTCGCCGTTTCATTGGCGGCGTCATAGGAAACCTGCGGGCTCGCCGCAACGCCCGAGAGCGTAACGCGGGTGAACGACAGATCGGCGGCATTCAGTTCGATCTGCGAAGTCTGCCGGCGCACGTCGATGTCGATCTTGACCATGCCCGTGAACGTCGCGGCGGCGGCGTCGGGCGTGATCGAAACGTCATAGTGCAGCGGCGCGGTGTCATCGGGCAGCACCACGCGCGAGGGCGTCTGCGCAAAAGCGGCCTGGGTCAGAAGGGCGATGACGGCGCCAAGGGCTGCGAGCTTCATGCGATCCCTCACGGAAATGGACGGGCATGCCAGAATTGGTCAAAGTGGCGCATCAATGCAAGGCCGCTGCGCTATGCTGACGCCTGCCTCATGATAATGTGATAAGGCGCGCCTATCCCTTTGGAGGTCTCGGCCATGCACATCCACAATGTGTTTCTTTTCGATCTCGACGGCACGCTGGTCGACAGCGTCTATCAGCACGTCCTGGCCTGGCACGAAGCGCTGGATGAGGAGGGGATCGAGCTGTCCGTCTGGCGCATTCACCGCAAGATCGGCATGAGCGGCGGGCTTTTCACCGATCAGTTGCTACGTGAGACCAATCTGGAAATTACCCCCGAACTCATCGCCAGACTGCGCCAGAAGCACGCCGCCGCCTACAAGCGCAACGCCAAGAGCGTGCGCCCGCTTCCCGGCGCGATGGAATTGCTTGCGGCGCTGACCGAAGCGAAGACGCCTTGGGCCATCGCCACCAGCGGACGAATGGAAACCGCCGCCCACAATCTCGAAGCCCTGGGCGTCGATCCTTCGGTGGTTCCCGTCGTGACGCGCGATCAAGTGCGCTATGCCAAGCCGGACCCGGATCTGTTTCTTACGGCCGCCGAACGTCTCGGCGCGCCGATTGAAAGCGCGATCGTGGTCGGCGACAGCATTTGGGACATGCTGGCGGCGCGGCGCTGCCGCGCGCTCGGCGTCGGATTGCTATCGGGCGGTTACGGACAAGACGAGCTGGAACGCGCGGGCGCCATAAGGGTCTATGAAGACCCGCGCGATCTGCTCAAGCATATCGACGAAGTGGCGGGGCGGCCTTAAGCGACGCGCCGTCCGTCCCGTCCGCCGCGAAAGCGGCCTTTGTTGCGCGGCTTGGCGTAATCGATTTTGCGCGGCGTGGGGCCGCTATCGACCGGACGCTCGCCCACGACGCTAAGCTGAATTTTCACCAGCCGCTCGATGGCGCGCAAGCTGCCCATCTCCTCGCGGTCGCAAAGCGAAATCGCGATGCCGCCGGCGCCGGCGCGCGCCGTGCGGCCGATGCGGTGAACATAGCTTTCGGCGACATCGGGCAATTCGAAATTGACGACATGGGTGACGTCGTCGATGTCAATGCCGCGCGCCGCGATGTCGGTCGCGACCAATACGCGGGCGCGCCCGTTGCGGAAACTTTCCAGCGCGCTTTGACGGGCGCTCTGCGATTTGTTGCCGTGGATCGCGGCCGCTGTATGCCCCGCATGGGACAGCGTCGCCGCGACCTTGTTGGCGCCGTGCTTGGTGCGCGTGAAGACGATCACGCGCGACATCGCCGGATCGTCCAGCAGCGACAGCAGCCTGGCGCGCTTGTCGCGCGTCTCGACGAAATGGACGCGCTGGTCGATGTGATCGGCCATGATTTTCGTGGGCGAGATGTCGATGCGCGCCGGATCGTGCAGAATTTCTCCCACCAGATGCGCGACCTCGGTCGGCATGGTGGCGGAGAACAGCATCGAATGGCGCTGACGCGGCAGCATGGCGACGATCTTGCGCACATCGCGGATGAAGCCCATGTCGAACATGCGGTCGGCTTCGTCGATAATAAGCGAGGTGGCGGTATTGAGCTTGACCTGCTTCTGCTTGACGAGGTCGAGCAGACGCCCCGGTGTCGCCACCAGAATATCGACGCCTTGGCGCATCGCGTTGATCTGGGTGTTCTGATTGACGCCGCCCAGGATCACCGCATGGCGAAGCTTGAGATGGCGGCCATAGATTTTCAGGCTCTCATGAATTTGCACGGCAAGCTCGCGTGTCGGCGCCAGGATGAGCGCACGCATGCTTTGCGGGGCAGGGCGGGTCGTGTCCTGGGCCAAACGCTGCAGCAGCGGCAAGCCGAACGCGGCGGTTTTGCCGGTGCCGGTTTGCGCTAGGCCGAGCACGTCGCGGCCGGACAGAATAAGCGGAATGGCCTGCATCTGAATGGGCGTCGGCGTCGTATAATTCTCGGTGGCGAGGGCGCGCAAAAGCGGTTCGGCCACGCCGAGTGTCGAAAAAGTTTGTTGAGTCACAATTGTTCCTTGTTGGCACCAGAGCGATTTAGGCGCACGGGCGGCAATGTTGCCGTCTTCCACGCACATCTGGAGCGAACGGTATGTTGATTATTGATCTCGCCGTGACTTCACACCGGGGTTCGGCGCGCGTCGTGCGACCGCGAGGAAGCCTGTCTATGGATGCTGCGCCGCAATAAGTCAAGTCATGACCGGATCAGGGCCTCGGTGCTGTCCGCTTGATCGCCTGAATGGCGGTTTCCAGCGCGCCGAGGAATCGCGAGCGATCCTGCTTGGTGAACCCCGCATTGAAAGTTTGCTGACCGGTCGCTTCGCGCAGATGCTTGTGCAGATCGCGCATGCCCAGCGCCATGCCGATGCTCTCTTCGGTGAAGGGCTTGCCGGTCGGCCCCAACACCACAGCGCCGTTCGTCAAACAGCGCGAGGCCAGCGGAATATCGGCAGTGATCGCAATGTCGCCTGCGCCGATGTGCTCGGCGATCCAGTCGTCCGCGGCATCGGGGCCTTCCGCCACAATGACATTGCGCAGCAGCGGATTGGGACTCGGCCTGATCCCGCCATTGGAGACGATGTGAACCACCAGCCCGTGGCGGGTAGCCACTTGTTCGACCTCCCGTTTTACCGGGCAGGCATCCGCATCGACGAAGATTTCGAGCAAGTCCGGGCGATCCTGGCGAAACTGGCGGACAGGGAGGGATTCGAACCCTCGGAACGCTATTAACGTTCACACACTTTCCAGGCGTGCGCCTTCAACCACTCGGCCACCTGTCCAACTGGCGGAGGGATTTATATCAATTGGCCTGCAAAGCAAGCCGGGCGGCCTGGAAGCCGCCCGTTTGCCGTCAAATGCCCCAAAAGCGCTTGGGCGACTAATCCGTGCCGGCTTTGCCCAGGCCCAGATCGTGCTCGGCCGCCACGATGGAGATCGTGTAGCCCGCCACCGTGTCGAACAGCGTCATCAGCATGATGAAGAAGAAGGTCGACGTCGCGAAGCCCTTTAGCGTGATGAATTCGATCAGCGCGACCACGAAGGTCAGCATCGACAGCCCGTGATTGATGAGTTCTTTCGAGGTGGTGTGCGTCGCCTTGATGACCTCGACGAACAGCAGCCCCAGCGTCAGCAGAAGCAGGAAGTCGAAGAAGCTGATGTTCCACGGATCGCCCGAGAACATGGTGATGACGAAGCTGGCCGTCCCCAAGGATTGGACCGTGTGATGTGCAGCGACACCACCCCCCAAGACGAACAGATTGTAGATGATGACCGGAATGATCAGCAGCGGAAACAAGCGAAGCATGGATATCCTCCCCTGGTCGAAAATGAGCCCCGGCTAGGCTTGTACCATAATGGGGCGAAACTGGGGCCCGTGTAAGGCCTGCCCGTGACAACATGGTTAAGATGGGCTGACAGCCGCCGATTTTTCGCGGTAGATCAGATAGAGATTGCGGGCATATACGACGAGGCCGCCGGCCTGGCCTGCGATGAAGAACCGGACTCCATCCGATAGACCGAATAGGCCAGCATGACGATGCCACCCGCAACGCTGAACCACCAAAACGCCAAGGGAACCACGCTCTTGCCGACGATCTCGCTCTTGAACCACTGCACCAGGAAGCGCGAGGTGAACAGCGCTTGGCCGAGAAAACCGACTAGAAACCAGGCATAAATCGTCGTGGCGCAACTCGTGTGATTGGCGGTCAGCCACGTCAGCAGATGTGCCATCGTCACAGTTCCTTTGCCTCGGTGCGTCCGCGAAAGCGCCTTTGCAGCCAGCGCACGCCGAGCAGATCGTGGATGCTGACCAGCATGCGCCGGAAATTGGTGTATTTCGATTTGCCATGCAGGCGCGGGCGATGATTGACGCTCACGAAGCGCACGTCATAGCCTTCGCGGATCATCATGGTGATGAGGAACCGATGGATGTGATCGAAATAGGGCAGCGTCAGATAAGCCTCGCGCCGGAACGCCTTCAGCCCGCAGCCTGAGTCGGTTGCGCCGTCGTTCAGCAGCCATTGGCGAATACTGTTGGCGGCGCGCGAGGCGAGCCTGCGGCTGGCCGTGTCCTTGCGGCTTGCCCGCACGCCCGATACCAGTCCGATGGTGTGCGACGAGGTGTCTCGCAGCACGGCAAGCAGGCTTGGAATGTCGGCGGGATCGTTCTGGCCGTCGCCGTCGAGGGTGACGATGATCTCGCCGCGCGCGGCACGCACGCCGGTGCGGATAGCGCGGCTCTGGCCCAGATTGCCGCCATGGCGGATCACCCGAAGCGAGGGGATCTGCGCCTTGAGCGCGGTCAGGGCGGCCGCCGTCCCGTCGTTTGAGCCGTCATCGATGAAGATGATCTCCGCGTCGGTCTCGCCGGAAATTACCGAGGCGATCTCGCGGGCCAGCGGGCCGACGTTCTCGGCCTCGTCCTTCACGGGTACAACCACGGAAAGCGCCACTGCCATGCTGAGGTTCCGTTCGATTCCGTCGTAGACTAGGGTGGCATCCGCCGGCTTCTCCCGCCGAGGCGGCGTCTTCAAGCGGTCCAAAAGGGCGCGCGCCTTATACAGGTCCGCGCCGCCATAAAACAGGCTTGTTCTGGAATGACCCATTCGTTGCCTAATTCCCCTCAGCGGCAAGTCCCCGCGGCGGCTCGATACAAAAGGCGTTCCACATGAGCGAGGTCGCGGACCTTCCGGCCAAGCCCGCCGCGCGCCTGCTGGGTTGGCTGTCGCGCCGCCCGCTCTTGGCGCTGGCTCTGCTTTGCCTGACCTTGTGGACGCCCGGCGTCTTTACCTTGCCGCCGCTGGACCGCGACGAGAGCCGCTTCGCCCAAGCCTCCAAGCAAATGCTGGAGACCGGCGATTTCGTCGACATCCGTTTCGGCGCGGTGCCCCGCTACAAGAAACCCGTCGGCATCTATTGGATGCAGGCCGCCACGACGGCCATCGCCGGGCTCGGCGCCAAGGATCACATCTGGACCTACCGCTTGCCGTCGCTCTTGGGAGCGGTTGGGGCGGTATGGCTCGCCTTCTGGTGCGCGCGCGCCTTCGCCGCCGCCGGGACGGCCTTTCTGGCGGCGGCGCTTCTTGGTGCAACGCTGCTCATGGCGGGGGAGGCGAGCATTGCCACAACCGACGCCGTGCTGCTTGCCTGCGTGCTCGGCGCTCAGGGGATGTTGCTGCGCGTCTATCTGGCCGCGCGACGGGGTGAGCCGCCGCCCGGCATCAAGCTGATACTCCTCGGCTGGCTCGCCTTCGGCATTGGCGTCCTCGTCAAGGGTCCGCTGGTGTTCGCGGTGTTCGGGCTGACGGCTATTGGCCTCGCGCTGTGGGACCGCGAGTGGCGCTGGCTGAAGGGCATACGGCCCTGGATGGGGCTTGGTGTCGTCTTGGCGCTGGTGGCGCCCTGGGCCATCGCCATCGCGATCAAGAGCCACGGACATTTCTTCCAGCAGTCGCTTGGTCAGGACTTCGCGACCAAGCTGGAGGGCGGGCAGGAATCGCATGGCGCGCCGCCCGGCTATTATCTCCTACTGTCGACGCTGACTTTCTGGCCGGCGATCTTGTTTCTGTTGCCGGGACTGGTCGCCGCGATCCGCGACCGCGCCGAACCCGCCATTCGGTTCTTGCTGGTTTGGGCGGGGACCTGCTGGCTGATGTTCGAGCTCGTGCCGACGAAGCTGCCCCATTACATCTTGCCGATCTATCCGGCGCTGGCGATGCTGGCGGCGCTCTGGGCGTTCGCGCCGCGCTCCGCCGCATCGCGCTGGGAACGTGTGCTGGCTTATGTCGCCGCCGTGCAATTCGCGCTCGGCGCCGCGGCGTTGGTCGCCGCGCCGATCATTCTGCCCAAGCTTAATGGCGACGGAACAACGTGGTGGCTGATCGCGCTTGCCGCGATAGGCGGCGCGCTGTCGCTGGCGGCACTAATCGCGTTCCTGCGCCAAGCAAACCTCGCCGCCGCGAGCCTCGCCTTCGCATCGGCCCTCGTCCTCTATCCGACGCTGACGCTGGGCGCGGCGCCACGGCTGGAGCAGCTCTGGATCAGTCCAAGGGCCGCCGCCGTAGTCGCGAAACTTTCCCAGCCAGGTGATCCGCCGCCCGCGCTCGCCGGCTATACCGAGCCCAGCCTGGTCTTCCTGCTCGGCACGCGGACCCGTCTAACCGACGGGCGCGGCGCGGCGGGAGCTGGCGCGGCGCAAGGCGGATTGGCGCTGGTGGAGGAAACTGAGCGCACCGCATTCCAGGCGCGACTCGCCGAGCTGGAAACGGACGCGACCGAGGTCGGTTCGATCTCCGGCTTCAACTACTCGCGAGGCCGCCGGGTCCACATCCGAATCTATCGCGTCGTCCCGACACCCGATGAGGGCGCACCGCCGCCTGAATAATGCGCGTCGGCCTCGACTGCTCACACCCTTTTGCGGCACTCACATCGATGTGCCGGTGTCGTCACCGAGTAGTCCTCGTCGCGCCTGCGGAAATCCGCGCCCACCCCAGAAGGCGCTTCGCCAACGCGAGATCAAAGTTGAGCGAGGTTGGCGGAAAGGCGGCCAAACACCTGTTCTCGAAAAACTTTCGCCTTAGTGCCCCACGTGACTTTCGGACTCGAAGATGGACGGCGCGCCAACTCTTATGGCACCTTCAATATTGGGGTGGGTTCGTCACCAGTCACGTTTGTCAGTCTGTCCCCAAGACCAGTACTCGCGTCTCTACACTTGACGAACCGTTTGAAGCTACTAAATATCCGCGAGTCTGTTGCACCAGTTGATGGGGAGTTGTCGGGGCTTTCGCGTGGTAGCAGCTTTCGGAGCGTGATGAGACCAAGATGAGTCTCCAAGCAATGCGGGGGCGCGAAGCCAAGCCTCCGTTACGGCCCGTCCGATCCAGACCGGCCCTAGCACAAGACGTTGCGCTCCAGGAAGCGAACAAAGTCACAAACATCGCAGCCGCCAAGTCTCGGGCTCCGCTGCGCTTTCCCGTTAATCCCGAAACCCGCGCCTTCTATCGCCACTTCTATCCCGACACCTCGACGGTGGAGTGGAACGACTGGCGCTGGCAGATGCGCACCCGCATCCGCACCCTCGATGAGCTCGCGCGGATTTTCGCGCTCTCGGACGACGAGCGCTCCGCGGTCGGACGCCACGAAGGCGCGCTGCCTGTCGGAATCACCCCCTATTACGCCAGCCTGATGGGCCGGAGCGACCCGCTCGAACCGCTGCGGCGCACGCACATCATGACCGGCGAGGAATATGTCCGAAGCCCCGGCGAAGCGGACGACCCTCTCGACGAGGACCACGACACGGTGGTTCCCGGTCTCGTCCACCGCTATCCCGACCGGGTGCTGTTCCTGACGACGGGCACCTGCTCGACCTATTGCCGCTATTGCACCCGCGCGCGCGTGGTGGGCAATCCGGGCGGCGAATATCAATTCTCCACCCGCCAATGGGAAAAGGCGCTCGAATATCTCGAAGCCCATAGCGAAGTGCGGGACGTCCTGTTGTCCGGCGGCGATCCTTTGACGCTGGGCGACGACAAGCTGGACTGGCTGCTGGGACGGCTGCGGGCGATCAAGCACATCGAGTTCCTGCGCATCGGCACGAAAATTCCCGTGGTGCTGCCCCAACGCATCACCAAGGATCTGGTCAAGATCCTGCGCAAATATCATCCGCTGTGGATGAGCATTCACGTCACCCATCCCGCCGAGCTGACCGAAGAGGTGACCGAATCGACCTCGCGGCTGGCCGATGCCGGCATTCCGCTGGGCTCGCAAACGGTGCTGCTCAAGGGCGTCAACGACGACCCGAAGGTCATGGTGCCGCTGATGCACGGCCTTTTGAAGCGCCGGGTGAAGCCCTATTACCTCTATCAGTGCGACCCGATCCGCGGCTCGGCGCATTTCCGCACCACGGTCGAAAAGGGGCTGGAGATCATCGCCAGCCTGCGCGGCCACACCACGGGCTATGCGACGCCGATGTTCTGCATCGATGCGCCTGGCGGCGGGGGCAAGATTCAGCTCGCGCCGGATCCGGTGGTCGGGCGCGATGGCGACGATCTGCTGCTGCGCAATTTCGAAGGCAAGGTCTACCGCTATCCCGATCCCGGCGGCACGCTGGGGCGCGGCGTGCAGCGCCTCGCGGCCGAGTAGGCGGGGCATCTCATGCGCATCGGGGTCACTTACGACCTCAGGGCTGACTACCGCGCCATGGGCTATGGCGAGGAAGAAACGGCCGAGTTCGACAGCGAGGTCACCATCGCGGCGATCTGCGATGCCTTGTCCGCCATGGGGCACGAGCCCGTGCGCATCGGCACGGTGCGCCGATTGGCCGAGCGTCTGGTGGCTGGCGAGCGCTGGGACGCGGTGTTCAATTTCTGCGAAGGGCTAAAGGGCGTGGCGCGCGAGGCGCAGGCCCCGGCGCTGCTCGAAGCCTATGACATCCCCTATGTCTTCTCCGATCCGCTGACGCTGGCGCTGTCGCTCGACAAGGCGATGGCCAAGCGCGTGGCGCGCGACCAAGGTGTCCCGACCGCCGACTTCGCTGTGATCGAGCGTATCGCGGACGCGGCGAAGGTCGCCCTGCCGTTCCCGCTCTTCCTCAAGCCCGTCGCCGAAGGCTCCGGCAAGGGCGTGAACGCCCGCTCCAAGGTCGATAACGCTGCGGAGCTAGCGGCGGTGGCCGCCGATCTCTTGGCGCGGTTCGCTCAACCCGTTCTGGTCGAGACCTTCCTGAGTGGGCGCGAGTTCACCGTCGGCATCGTCGGCACCGGCGAGGATGCCCAAGTGCTGGGCGTCAGCGAGATCGTGCCCAAGGCGAATTTCGTCGGGGCCGGTTATGGGCTCGAGAACAAAAGCGACGGCTGGGAAGACAAGGTGGACATCGTTCCTTCGCGCGGGCCGGAGGCGGCGGCAGCCGGCAAGGTGGCGCTGGACGCCTGGCGCGCGCTGCGTTGCCGCGACGGCGGGCGGATCGACATTCGCTGCGACGGCGCGGGCGCGCCGCACTTCATCGAAGTGAACCCGCTGGCCGGTCTGCGCCCGGGCCATTCCGACCTGTGCTTCATCGCCGAGTTTGCGGGCCTCAGCTATCAAGACCTGATCGCCAGGATCATGGCATCGTTCTTCCGGCGTCACCCGGAACTGGCATCCCTGCGCCGCGCGGCGGAATGATGAAGGTCCTCGTCCTTCACTCCGATGTGCCGCCCGATGCGCCGCCCGAAGACCAGGACACGCTGATCGCTGCCGAGGCGATTTCAGGCGCGCTTATTTCGCGCGGACATGACGCGCAGTTGGCGGCATTTTTTCCCGACCTGGAAAAGCTTCGCGCGCTAATCGCGGCGCAAGCGCCTGATGTGGTGTTCAATCTGGTCGAAGGGATTGAGGGACAGGGGCGGCTGGCCTATCTCGCCCCCCAGATGTTGGACGGGCTTGGCGCCGCTCTACACCGGGACCGGCGCGGAGCCGCTGATCGTCACCGGCGACAAGCCGCGCACCAAAAGGATGTTCCGCGAAGCCGGGCTGCCGACGCCCGATTGGTCTGAGCCGCCGGGTTGGGCGGATCTGGACGCCGATACGCGCTACATCGTCAAAGCCGCCGATGAGGATGCCTCGGTCGGATTGGACGATGGCGCCGTGGTGGTGGGGAACGCCGTCCCGGCGCGGGCGCAGAGCTGTGCCGAGCGCTTCGGCGGGCAGTGGTTCGCCGAAGCCTATGTCGAGGGACGCGAATTCAACATCGCGGTGCTGGAAGAGGCGGGCAAGCCGCGCGTTCTTCCCATGGCCGAGATGACCTTCGAGGAATGGCCGGCGGATCGGCCCAAGATCGTCGGCTATATCGCCAAATGGGACGACAAATCCTTCGAGTCCACGCGCACGGTTCGCCGCTTCGGCGTCGAGGAACGCGAACCGGCCCTGGCGCGTGAACTTCGCAGTCTGGCCGAGCGCACCTGGCTATTGTTCAAGCTACGCGGCACGGCGCGCGTCGATTTCCGCGTCGACCTGAGGGGCCATCCTCTGATCCTGGAGATCAATCCCAACCCCGGCATCGCGCCCGATGCGGGCTTTGCAGCAGCGGCGGATCGCGCGGGCATGTCGTACGCGGATTTGATCGAGAAGATCGCGCTGGCGGCGCTATGATTGCACTTGGCCAGGATTATCCCTCGATCTTCGGCGCGCCCGTCATTCGCGCCGTTGATCCCGATATTTTCGCGCTGCGCTATTTCACCCATTGCATGGCCTGCGGTTTCTGCAAGGACCAATGCTGCAATTATGGCGTCGATATCGATGCCGCGAATATGGATCGGCTGCGCGGCCTCGGCACGCCGTTCGAGGCCTTCGCGGGAACGCCGTCTTCGCACTGGTTCACGGCGCAATTGACTGAGGATGCCGAATTCCCCTCCGGCCGGCATGGCCGCACCCGCGCCGTCGATGGCAAATGCGTCTTCGCCGACCGCGCGGGCCGTGGCTGCAAGATACATGCTTACTGCCTGGAGAACGGCCTCGACTATCACCTCTACAAGCCGATGGTGAGCATCCTCTTCCCGCTGACCTTCGAACTTGGCGCGCTGGTGCCCTCGCCCGAAGCGGTTGACGGCAGCCTGATCTGCGCGGGCGACGGGCCGACGGTCTATGAAGGCGTGCGCGGCGAAGTCGCGCATTATTTCGGACCGCGAACTGATCGCCGCGCTCGACGCGCTGCAAGGCGGCGTTAGATAACGGCTTGCGGGCAAGCGCCGCAGATGCAGGCGCCGCTCGCGCCAGACAATGAACAGGCCCGAGACGATCACGACACCAGCGCCCGCCAGGACCATCTTTTCGGGGATCTCCGCCAGGACGAAATAGCCCAGCAGCGTCGCCCAGATCATCGACAGGTAATCGAACGAGGCGAGCAGGGACGGCTCGGCATAGCGATAGCTATAGGTCATGCAGATTTGCCCGATGCCCCCCACCACGCCGCAAAAGATCAGCCACCCCGCCTGCGCGAAGCTCAGCGCCGCATGGTCCCAGATCATAGTTACGGCCCCCGCGACCGCACCCGACGCCATGAAGTAGAACACGATGGCTTCACCGCGCTCGGTCGCGCTCATCTGGCGGATCAGAACGACGACCAAGGCCGAGAACAGCGAAAAGGCAAGCGCATAAGCCACGCCGCGCGATAAGTTGAGGCTGAGCAAGGCGGCAAGTCCGCCATGCGGTTCCATCATCATCAAGACGCCGCCAAAGCCCACCACCACCGCCGCCCAGCGATAGCGCCCGACATGTTCATGCAGCAGCAGCGCTGCCAGGATGACCGCGAAGATCGGCTGCATGAAGCTGAAGGCGGTAACCGTCACCAGCGCCAACAGCTTGAGGGCGGCGAAATTGCAGAACATCGCCGCCACGCCCAGCATCGAACGGCCGATATGATAGACGGGACGCTTGGTCCTGATTGCGGCGGACGGACCCACCGTCACCATGGTCCAAGCCACAAGCGGCAGGAAGGCAAAGAAGCAGCGAAAGAACATCACCTCGCCCACCGGCACATTCCCGGCGAGCTTGATGGCGGCGTACATCAGCGAGAATGCAATGGTCTGGGCGATCTTGAGCGAAATACCGAGCGGAAGGTTTTTCATCGGCCGGTCATATCCAACCGGTCCGGTTTGCACAGGGTTGCGATTGTCGCGGGCCTCATTGGCTCAGATATCCGCATGCACGCGCAGAGCCAAGATCGAAATCGGCCCGCGGTCTCGATTGTAAGCGGGATTGGCGACGAACTGATAATCGGTGCTTGCCGACAGCCATTCCGTCAATTGGGCAGAATAGTATGCCTCGAAGATGCATTCCGCGCCGTAGTGGGAAAGCCGGCCGTCGCCGATCAGAATTCCCATTCCGCCCGCGACAAAATAGGCTCGGGCGGGAGCGGAAAGCTCGTTCGCGATACCTGCCACACCGACCGAATCGTTTGGCCTGCTCCAACCTGTGCCGCGCAGCGATAAGCCGGCGGAAATGGAGCGATTGATTTCGGTGAACTCGTAGGCCTCCTTGCTGCCGTCGTTGAAACTGATGCGCGCAAATACTCCCAGGTCACCGTGAACTTGTTGCTCGATATTGATTGATGCGCCCGCACGGGACGCATAATGGCGCACCAACGCGGTGTCGGGGGGAGCGCCCGAGCTTTGGGCGAGGCGAACGGCATCGGCATAGGCGCCCATCCGCCCGCGATTCACGAAGCCGAGCAGCTTAAGCTTGCCCGGCTCGCCGAAAATTTCATGGCGCTCCTCGGCCTCGGCAACCAGTTCGAATTGGCCGAAGCCCCGCTCGAGGGCTGTTGTATTCGGTTTCCGCGACAGGTCGAAAATTCCGCCGCGCAGAGTCCACCAGCCTTGAGTCCATTCCGCCGCGATGCCGTAGCTGTAGCCCCAGGCGTCGGCCGCATAATCGAAGGCGCCGGCGTCGATAACCGACCAGTTGAGGAAATCCGCCTTGGGATCGTGGGCGTAGGCGTTGGTGTCGAAGATGTCGGTGACCGATATCTTTCCGGCTGTAAGGATCAGATTGTCCGCTGTCCGTGTGTTCCCGAGCTGATTGGCGCTGGACTCGACGCTTTCGGCCGGACCGCCCAGGTCGATGGTTTGGCGGAAGAACAACCGTTGAAGGCGAAAATACGGATCGGAGCTGCCGACTTTGTAGGCCTCGCCGCTTGAAAATCCCGCAAGACCAAGCGTGTTGCTCAGCCCGAACCCCTGATCGATTTCAGGATTGGCGTAGATTTCTCCGCCGTCCCACAGGCGAGCACCCGCGAACAGCGTCGCATCGAAGGTTTCGTCGCCACGGCTGCCGGGATCGAGGCTGTTCGCGCCGCGATAGGGAGAACGAAACGCTGGGTGATACTGGTCGACAATGGTCGCTTGGCCATGCAACGACCAGGTCTGGGTTGCGGCCTGCGCCTGTGCATCGATGCAGCACATAGCAGTCAGGGCAAAGACAAGGCGGGCGCTCCTGAACGTCGTCATGTCAACCTCTTTGAGCGAAAAACGCTATAGCCAGCCTTTGCGCTTGAACCAGAGATAGGGCACGACCGCCGACACCACCATCAGGAAAATCGAAAACGGATAGCCCCATCCCCAGTCCAGTTCCGGCATGGCTTTAAAGTTCATACCGTAGACCGAGGCAATCAAGGTCGGCGGCAGGAACACCATCGCCGCGACGGACATGATCTTGATGATGTTGTTCTGATCGATGTTGATGAGGCCGAGCGTCGCATCGAGCAGATAGCTCAGCTTGTTTGCCAGATAGGACAAATGATCCTGCAGCGACTGCACGTCTCTGGTCAGCGTTTTAACATGCGGCAGGACGTCCTTGTTCGGCGTGGTATCCATGGCCTGCGCCAGGAACGCCAGCATGCGCGCGATGGTAAGCAGGCTCTCACTGATTTTTCCGCTCATATCGTGTTTGCGGCCGAGGGTGCGCAGCACTTCCTGAAAGTCGCGCGAGCCGATCGGGTGTCCGACATTGTCGGGATCGAATATCTCCTGCGAGGTGATTTCGATTTCGGCGCCGGCGCGCTCCAGAATGTCGGCGGCGCGGTCGACGATCACGTCAAGCAGCGCCATCAGCACGTTCTCCGCCTTATTGGCGCCGATCATGCTGCGGCTGCAGCGCGCCTCGAAAGTGCGGAACGGCTGCGGATCGGCATAGCGAATGGTAATGAGTTTTTCGCGGGCGAGCACAAACGTCACCACGCCCGCCACCGGCCTTTCCGTTCCACTATTGGCGAGCACCAGGGCCGTCATGAACAGGCCGCCGTCTTCCGAGTACAGCCGGCTGGAAACCTCGATCTCTTCCATATCCGCGCGCGTCGGCAGCTCCATACCGAGTGCTGTGTTCACGGCGTCGCGTTCCGCCTGCGTCGGATTGTAAAGATCGATCCACAGCGTTGCGGGTGCGAAGGCTTTGCTCTCGGTTTCAGCGGCGGCAACCAGTCCGCCATTATGCGGCAGGTACGACTTCATCATGGGCCGTCGTCCAAGATAGGCGTGAAGCTGTTTTCGCGAGAGGGGACCATACCCTCCCACCTTGGCCTGCGCTAACGATTTTTGCCCAGGCAACCGGTCAGCGACCCAGCCAATGCGCGCATCAGTTCGGGATAGAGCGCAGGCCCAGGCGCAAGCGCGGCGCCCAAGGGATCGAGTACGCCGATGCGTATCTTCGTATCTTCGGCCAAAGAATCGATCAGCTTGGGTGTGAATTGGGGTTCGCGAAAAATACAGACAGCGCGCCCCGCGACGATCGCATCGCGCAAGGCTTCGACGCGCCTGGGGCCGACGGGCCGGTCGGGCGCCACGGTCACCGCGCCCAAGGGGTGAAGGCCATAGCGCGTCTCGAAATAGTGATAGGCGTCGTGGAAGACGATATAGGGCCGGTTTCGTATCGGCGCGAGCTGTGCCGCCAATTCCTTGTCGAGTGCCCCAAGAGCGGTGATTTGGCGCGCGGCGTTGCTGCGATAGGCGGCGGCATGTGCCGGGTCGGTCTTGATCAGCGCGGCGGCAATGGCGCGCGTCATGGCGATGGCATTTTGCGGATCGAGCCAGCAATGCGGATCGGTCGGGCCATCGCCGGGGTCGCTTCCATCTTCCCAAAGCCCGCCGCGCCTGGCAGGCAGAAGATGGACGCCGGGTGCATGCTCAAGCGCGACGACGTCGGCATGCGCGCCTAGTGTGGCAAGCGGGCCCGTGAGATAGGATTCAAGATCGGGCCCGATCTCGAAAATGACCGCCGCGACCTCGATCTTGCGCGCGCCCGATGGCCTCAGTTCGTAGGAATGTTCCGACAGCGCGCCGCCGATCAAAAGCTCGGGCGTGCCCACACCTTGCATCACGGCGGCGACAAGGGCGTGGACCGGCTTGATCGTCGCCAGCACGGACGGAGCCGCCATGGCCGGCGCCGCCCACAAAAATACGGCGACGAAGGCGCAGAATCCTCTAAGCTTGGACATCAAGGGACCTCATGGCAGAGCGATGGATTATACGATGGCTGTCAAGCTGCCCAGCTTCGCCGATATCGAGAGCGCCGCAGCCTGCATCGCGCCTTATGCCATGCAAACGCCGCTGATCGAAAATGCGGACCTCAGCCGGAAACTTGGCGTACGCGTCTTCTTCAAGCTCGAAACCCTGCAGCGCACCGGCTCGTTCAAGTTTCGCGGCGCCTTCAACGCGATCAGTCAAATACCGCCCGCCGACCGCGCCAAGGGTGTCGTGGCTTTTTCGTCTGGCAATCACGCCCAGGGCGTTGCGGCCGCGGCGGGTTTGCTGGGTGTCCCGGCGCTGATCGTCATGCCCAAGGACGCGCCGGCACCCAAGCTGGAGGGAACCCGGTCCTATGGCGCGGACGTCGTTTTCTACGACCGGATTACCGACGACCGCGAAGCCATTGCGCGCGCGATCTGCGAACAGCGCGGCGCAACATTAATTCGCCCGTTTGACGATGCCGGCGTTGTCGCAGGGCAGGGCACGGTCGGATTGGAAATCGCAAACGAGGCGGCGCGGCGCGGCGTGACGCTCGATGCGGTTCTGGCGCCCTGCAGCGGTGGCGGATTGGTCAGCGGGATCGCGCTGGCGTTTTCGGTACTAAGCCCTGCGACACGGGTCGTCAGCGTCGAGCCCCAAGATTATGACGGCATGCGCCGCTCGCTTGCCGCAGGGGAGCGGATTGCCGCACCGGGCGGCGCGGTTTCCATTGCCGATGCTTTGATGGCGCCGATGCCTGGCAAAATTCCCTTCGCACTTGCGAAGCGCCATCTCGCCGAAGCGTTGGCGGTCGACGACGAAAGCCTCGCCGCGGCGGTCATTTTGGCGGCGCGCACCCTCAAATTGCTCGTCGAACCGAGCGGAGCGGCAGGTCTCGCGGCGCTGATTTGCGACAAATGCGCGATATCCGGCCGGACGTTGGCTGTTGTGCTTACGGGTGCGAATTGTGAACTTTCTGCGATAGGCGGGCGCGGCCGGTAACCATCTCGCCAATTAGAACGATGATAAACCTAGCAAGTTCTTCCCATCCTCCGAAAAATTCGTTAGCGTAAAAAAAATAAGAAAATGTGGTGCCTGTACATTTGTTGGGTTGGGGCAAAAATGGGCAATGGGGCGTCGGGCGGTTCATTCCGCACAGCTAAAACATTTGTCAGCGTGACGTTCATGCTGTCGCTCGTGGGTTGCGGAGGGCTTGGCCTTCTGCCGCACGAGACGCAATTATCGAGTCAGAGTTTCCAAACTTACGATCAAGTTCAGGCCGCCTATACCGACATCGTGCCGGGCCAGACGCGCGAAGGGGATTTGAAGAAACTCGGCTTCGACACGGTGACAACGCCGAATGTCGAAGTTCTCTCCTATCTCGGTGTGATCGAGCGCTTCATGCCGAGCAATACAATGTCGTTCGACCGCCTGGCGATGCCGGTGCAATCCTGCATCGAAGCGCAGGATCATTGTTCGGCCTATGTGTTCCGTCCAGCGCATATCGAATCGCGCCGGATGGGCAGCATCTTTCTCGATCTGCTCGGCTTCGAACGCGTGACGTATGACAGCGGCTGGACGGCCGAGGTCGTCCTGCTGATGCAGGACGGACGCGTCGCCTACAAGCTGATGTCGGGGCGTCCGCGCATCGAAGACACCCACGACACGATTCAGCCCTTGGGCCCGCTGCAGGACATCGGCAATACGGCGATGCATGCCGCGTCGCGGTTCCTCTAAGAGAATTTTATCGGGGCTGTAAGACAAAACCCTCATGCATCGCATGAGGGTTTTGTGTTTTCCGCCCCCTTCGGCTCGCGTCCTTCGCTGTCGCTCAGGACCTCGCCACTTCCCCCGCTGCGCGGGGGCAGAAACCAATCGCTCTTTCTTTCCGCCCCCGCGAAGCGGAGGGGGTTCTTAGCGCGGCGCCAGGACCATCATCATCTGACGGCCTTCCATCTTGGGCCACTGCTCCATCTTGGCGATGGTCTCGGTGTCCTTGGTGACGCGGTTGAGCAGCTCCATGCCGAGATGCTGATGCGCCATTTCGCGGCCGCGAAAACGCAGCGTGACCTTGACCTTGTCGCCTTCGTCGAAGAAGCGGCGCATCGCCTTCATCTTCACTTCATAGTCGTGGTCGTCGATGGTCGGGCGCATCTTGATCTCCTTGATCTCGATGACCTTCTGCTTCTTGCGCGCCTCGGCGGCCTTTTTCTGCTGTTCGTATTTGTATTTGCCGTAGTCCATCAGCTTGACGACGGGCGGCGTGGTATCGGGCGAGACTTCGACCAGGTCGAAGCCTTTCTCCTCCGCGATGGCACGGCCTTCGTCGGTACCGATTTCACCGTATTTGTGTCCGTCGTCGCCGATCAGCAAAATGGTGCGGGCGAGGATTTCTTCGTTGACGCGAGGGCCATCCTTGGCGGGGGCAGGTGCCTGCGATGCGAAACGTCTGGGAACTATGACTCTCTCCTTTGTTTAATTACCGTGCGCGAAAGCACGCCTCACGGGGTTTCTTCAGCCTCGCGAAACCTGTTTGAGCTTATGGGCGCAGGGCGAATATCCTCGTTCAGGCGGGCGACCGCTGATTGGCGCAAGAATAGGAATAACCGCATCTTTCGCAAGCCCTATTCCGCCACATCCCTGCGGGATTCCGCCTCGTTTTTGATGCGGGCAATAAAGGATTCCAGCGGCATTGGGCCCAAATCCTTGCCCGAGCGCAGCCGGACGGCCACCTTGCCCTCGGCGGCCTCACGCTCGCCGACCACGAGCATGTAGGGGATTTTCTGGAGTTGGGCGTCGCGGATTTTCTTCTGCATACGCTCGGACGTCGTATCGATGTCGACACGCAGGCCCGCTGTGCCGTTGACCACCGGCACGTCGAACAGCGCCTTGCGCACCTTTTCGGCATAGTCATTGGCTTTTTCGCTGATCGGAATGACGCGCACCTGTATCGGCGCCAACCAGGTCGGGAAGGCGCCCGCATAATGCTCGATCAGGAATGCGGTGAAGCGTTCATGCGTGCCCAGCGGGGCGCGGTGGATGACATAAACCGGATGCTCGCCGCCATCCTCGCCGATATAGGAAAGTCCGAATGTCTGGGTCGCCAGGAAATCGAGCTGGTTGGTCGAGATCGTGTATTCGGTTCCGATCACGCTCTTGATCATAAAGTCGATCTTGGGGCCGTAGAACGCGGCCTCGCCCTTGGCCTCCACAAACGGATAGCCGGACTCCTTCATCGCCTCGCGGATGATGTCGAGCGCGGTCAGCCATTTCTCCGGCTGATCGACATATTTGTCGAGCTTGTCGAGATCGGGCAGCGAAAGCCGCATGTAATAGTCTTTGATGTTCATCAGGTCGTAGTAGCGGGCATGCAGATGCATGACCTTGATGAACTCTTCCTTGGCCTGGTCGTAGCGGCAATAGATATGCGCGTCGTTCATGCAGAAGCCGCGCACACGCATCAGCCCCGTCAAGCCGCCTGAGGCCTCGTAGCGATAATCCTGACCGTATTCCGCGATGCGCAGCGGCATTTCGCGATAGGAATGGCGCGTCGCGAGATAGATCATGTGATGATGCGGGCAGTTCATCGGTCGCAGATAGTAATTCTCGCCGTCGATATCGAGCGGCGAATACATCGTGTCGGCGTAATAGGGCAGGTGGCGCGAACGCAGATACAGCGCTTCCTTGGTGATGTGCGGCGTCGCCACGCGAACATAACCGTCCTTGCGTTCTTCCTGCAGCGCCAGGAATTCGAGTTCCTGGCGGATCACCATGCCGTTGGGCATCCACAGCGGCAGGCCCGCGCCGACATCGGGCGAGAAGGTGAAAAGCTCCAGCTCCTTGCCGAGTTTGCGATGATCGCGCTTTTCCGCTTCTTCCAAGCGCGTGAGGTAGGCGTCCAGTTCCTTCTGGTCGCGCCAGGCGGTGCCATAAATGCGCTGAAGCTGCGCGTTCTTGGAGTCGCCGCGCCAATAGGCGCCCGCGATCGACCTCAGCTTGAAGGCGTCGCCGATCTTGCCGGTGGTCGCGAAATGCGGGCCGCGACACAAATCGTGCCAGTCGCCATGCCAATAGATCGAAACATCCTCGCCCGCTGGAATCCCCTCGATCAGTTCGGCCTTGTAGGTCTCGCCGATGGATTTGAAATGCGCGATGGCTTTGTCGCGCGGCCACACTTCGCGGCGCGTCGGCAGATCGGCCTTCACGATCTCATGCATCTTGGCTTCGATCTTGATGAGGTCTTCGGGCGTGAAGGGCACATCGCGCGCGAAGTCGTAATAGAAGCCGTCGTCGATCGCAGGGCCGATAGTCACCTGGGTGCCGGGATAAAGCGCCTGCACCGCCATAGCCAGGACATGCGCCGCGTCGTGGCGGATCAGCTCCAGCGCCTTGTCGTCTTTCTTGGTGATGATGCGGATTTTGGCGTCGTGCTCGATAGGCCGGAACAGGTCGTATTCCTGCCCGTCCACCTCCAGGATCAGCGCCGCTTTGGCGAGCCCCGGCCCGATGGACGCCGCGATCTCCGCCCCGGTCACGCCGCGCGCGAACGTCATCGTCTTGCCGTCCGGCAAGGTGATGGAGACATTGGCGGCTTGTTCTGGCGTTGACACGGGCTTTTCCTCGAAATTGGAGCCCGGACCATCTTCCAGCCGCCTATTCCAAGTCAAGCGAAGCAGGGTCTCATCCTTCGAGACGGCCTTTCGCTAGCGACCACGCCGCCTCATACTTAGGAAAAACCGGAGGGAACGATGGCTTATGGGAAAGCATTGCTGGCCGGGTTGTGCGGATTGGCGCTGACGATCGGGGCTGCGTCGGCGGCGCTCAAGCGGACCCGGGCATCCACCACGCCGCATCCGATCTTGCTCTGGCCAAACGGTGCGCCCGGCTCGGAGGGCAAGACCTCGCCCGAGACCATGCGCATCTACCCGCCAGACGAGCAGGTACTCTCCAACATCAATTTTCCCTCGATCACGCCCCATCTGCCGGTGGCGAAGAACGCGACCGGGGCTGCGGCCATCGTTATCCCCGGCGGCGGACACAGCGAAATCTGGATCACCCATGAGGGTTATCGCGTCGCGAAGTTTCTCGCCGATCATGGTATCGCGGCCTTCGTGCTGAAATATCGTCTGTCGAAAGCGCCGGGCTCCACCTACACGCTGATGGGCGACTCGCTGCCCGATGCACAACGTGCGATCCGCCTGGTGCGCTCGCACGCCGCCGAGTGGCGCATCGATCCGGCGCGCGTCGGTGTGATCGGATTTTCCGCGGGCGGAGAATTGGCCGCGCTGGCCGGAACGCATTTCGACGTTGGCGATCCCAATGCCGCCGACCCTATCGACCGCGAGAGTTCGCGCCCGGCGTTCATGGGACTAATCTATCCCGCCGTGAAGGCCGATCTGCCGCTGCCGAAGGATACTCCGCCCGCCTTCCTGCTAGGCGGCGAAAAAGACGACATTTCCCAGCCGCTGCCTTCGCTCTATCTCGCCTTCGAGACGGCGGCCGTTTCCACCGAGCTGCATATGCTGTCCGGCGTCGGCCACGGCTTCGGCGTTCGCCCCACCAACCCGCCGCACGTCGCGATCTGGCCGACGCTGTTTTACAACTGGCTGGATGAAGAAGGGATGCTGAAGGCCAAGTAGGCCCGTTATCGCAGCGCTGTCTCGCGATAGCGAAGCGCATCCATCACTGAACGATGCACCCCCTATCTTCCTTGTCGAAACAGAAAATCAGGATCAGGCGAAATGCAGAAACGCAAACTCGGCAAGAGCAATCTCGAAGTCTCCGCGCTGGGGCTCGGATGCATGGGAATGAGCTTTTCCTATGGTCCGCCGGCGGACAAGACGGAGATGATCGCGCTGCTTCGAGGCGCTGTCGAACGCGGCGTCACGTTCTTCGACACGGCGGAAGTCTATGGGCCGTTCACGAATGAAGAACTCGTCGGCGAGGCGCTTTCGCCCCTGCGCGACCGTGTCGTCATCGCCACGAAATTCGGATTCAATATCAAGACGGACCCACGGGGCATGACGGGCGCGCCCACCTTGGACAGCCGGCCCGAGCATATCAAAGAGGTGGCAGAGGCGTCGCTGAAACGGCTCAAGATCGACGTCATCGATCTTTTCTACCAGCATCGC
Source organism: uncultured Alphaproteobacteria bacterium (assembly GCA_963849895.1). Classification (GTDB taxonomy): domain Bacteria; phylum Pseudomonadota; class Alphaproteobacteria; order Micropepsales; family Micropepsaceae; genus Rhizomicrobium. The sequence continues at coordinate 177,999 of CAWKIU010000001.1, read as the reverse complement.
GTTGACCCAAACGTGCCGATTGAGGATGTGGCCGGCGCGGTCAAGGACCTGATCCAAGAAGGCAAGGTAAGGCACTTCGGTCTTTCCGAGGCCGGCGTGAATACCATCCGGCGTGCTCATGCGGTTCAGCCTGTCACAGCGCTGCAAAGCGAATATTCGCTGTGGTGGCGACACGCGGAGGCCGAAGTTATTCCGACACTGGAAGAGCTCGGCATCGGCTTCGTTCCATACAGCCCGCTCGGCAGGGGCTTCCTGACGGGCAAAATCGATGAGAACACGACTTTTGCCAGCACCGATTTCCGCAACACGTTGCCGCGTTTTTCGCCGGAAGCCCGCAAAGCAAATCAAGCGCTGATCGACCTCTTGAACAGCATCGCGCAGCACAAGAAAGCGACGGCGGCCCAGATCGCACTGGCTTGGTTGCTTGCGCAGAAGCCGTGGATCGTCCCCATTCCCGGCACCACAAAACTGAACCGGCTGGATGAGAACATCGCAGCTTCTGCTTTGGAACTGACGCCGGACGATTTGCGCGCCATCGAGAACGCCGCTTCAGCGGTCACGGTTCAAGGCGCGCGCTATCCCGAAAAGCTGGAGCAAATGACTGGGCGTTAAAAAGAAAAAGGGAGCCGGTGATGCCAAAAGCACCACCTGGCTCCCTTTTCCTATATCCCCGGATTGCTCCCGAGGCCTAAAGGCGAGACGCTGACCTAATGATCGTGATGATCGCCGTCGTGCATGCCGCCGCCGTGCATGTCGTCGCCATGCTCGTGGTACACATGGGTGTCCAACCAGCTATGGTCGTGATGTCCGCACCAGTCGCGGGCATTCTCGAGATCGTGACGGGCATCGCGTGTCCGGCGGCTATCGCGGCCGTAACGATCGATGGCGTTGTCGAGCCGCGCTTCGGCGCGTTCGATTTTGATGCGGCACGCATCTGCGTGATCGGCAAGAGCCGGTAGACTGCTCGATAACAATAGCGCGGCGGCAAGGCCCGCGCCCCCAAGTAGCGCTTTCAAATGCATGTCTTTCTCCCTGTATTGACGGTCACGCTCAGACTCGGCGCGCCTGCGCCATTATAGCCAGAATTCGGCGCCGGGATATGAAGCTTGTGCAAAAAAACCGGGATCGTGTCCGGGTTTTTCGCGCATGGATTTCGCGGTGCCGGTTAGGCGCTGCCGAGAAAATCCTGCTTGCCGATGACGATGCCTTTGCTGCGCAGCAATCCGTATGCGGTCGTGACATGAAAATAGAAATTGGGCAGCGCGAATTCGGTCAGGAATTCGCAGCCGTTGAACTCGAGCGTGCGCGTCCGCGTCGTGATCGTGATGTGGCGGCTTTCCGCGCCCTCGAGCTTCTTGGGATCGACGCTTTGCATAAAGGCAACGGTCTTGGCGATGCGGGCCTGAAGTTCGGGGAAGGTGGTTTCGGTATCGGCGTAGCTGGGAATCTCCACCTCGGCCAAGCGCGCGGCGGCGCCTTTGGCCGCGTCGGTCGCGATCTGAATCTGGCGCGGGAAGGCGAACATGTCCGGCGCCAGCCTGGCGTCGAGCAGCGTCGACAGATCGATCTTGTCGGCTGTGGCCTGCGCCACAGTCTTGTCGAGAATTTTCGACAGGCTTTGAAGCACGCGGATCATGGGGGGAATGGAGGCGTCGTACATCGAGAAGGACATGGGCAGGCTCCGTGACGGGGTGGCGGGGCGCACTGGACGACCAAACAAGCCGCCGATCAAGCCTTGAAATTGCGCGTTGGATTACAGGTCGTAATCGACTATGACCCTGGGCGCTAATCCCTGCTGCCGAAAAGGCCATTCGCCATGAGCGACGCGCTGCCCGACCGCCTCTGCACCAATCCCAAGAGCCCCCATTACGACGAGGCGCTGCTGGAGCGCGGCGTGGGCATCCTCTTCAACGGCACGGAAAAGACCAATGTCGAGGAGTATTGCGTCAGCGAGGGCTGGATCCGCGTCGTCGCCGGCAAAAGCGTGGATCGCCACGGCAACGCCATGACCATCAAGCTGAAGGGCAAGGTCGAACCCTTCGTCAAGGAAGCGCCCCATGCGGGCGCCGCGGGCCCGGCATGATCTTCATCGAGTTCATCGTTTTCGTCGTGTCGTCCGGGCTCTTCTTCAACGAGCGCTTTCGTCACAACATTTATGCATGGATCGTCGCGGGCGGGTTGGCCACCGCGTCCTCGCTGCTCTTCGTCTATCACATCGGGCTCATGATGACGGTCCACTCGGCGACGCCGTTGCCGGTGCGCATCGTCAAGGAGCGCGTTGCCGTGCTGCAAAAAATCTCGCAGCCGCCCACGCTGTCCAAGCCGAGCGACTGCCATGACGATTATCCGTTCTGGTCGCGCTTGTGGGGCCAGGAAGGCACCACCGATCTCAGCTATCTGATCCACGCCGACGGCACGGTCGACAATGTGAAGGTGGCCCAGTCCAGCGGCTCGGACCGCCTTGACGATGCGGCGGTGGACTGCGTGAAGAAATGGCACTACCGCCCCGCCATCAAAGACGGCGAACTCACCGATGTCCCCTGGACAACACAAGTGGTGTGGACGCTGTCGGATACGGTGACGAAGTAATTTTTTTCTGCCCCCGCAACTTGTCCGCCGTAGCTTTAGCGAAGGCGGAAGCGGGGGAAGTGCCCGGCGAAGCCGGGCGAAGGGGGCCGCGCGGCAAGGGGCACTTGCCCGGGCTAGCAGGATGTCTAACCTTCTCGTCGCTATCGTGAGCGCGCTGCCATGAAGTCACCCATATCCAAAATCACATCGAAGTCGCAAACCGTCATCCCCAAAGCCGTGCGCGAGAAACTGGGGCTGAAGCCCGGCGATCTGCTGCGCTATGTGTTCGACGGCAAGCGCGTGGTGATCGAAAAAGCGCGGACGGAAGCGGAAGACGATCCCTTCGCCAGTTTTGGAGAGTGGGCGGGCAAAGCGGACGAAAAAGCTTATCGCGGGCTATGAGTTTCGATCTCGCAGCAGCTTTTTTCCCCGCCTGACGATGCGCTCTACGTCGAAGTCGCTCACACGTCCTTCCGCTAAATCCTTCAGGCCCTTGTCGATGTCCGCCTTCAATACCGCAAGTTTTCCGTTCGTCGTCATCGTAACCTCTCTCATTCGTCATGGCCGCCCTTGAGGCGGCCATCCAGTCGGCGCGTGTCCACGCGCCGGAAGATTTTTGTTTCGCTGGATGGCCGGGTCAAGCCCGGCCATGACGAGCTAATGCGTGGTGTGTAACGGTGGCGTTCATATCCAGCGATACATACCATTCTGCCAACCTTTCGCGCGCTCTGTTGGCGGTGTCAGCGCTACGCGCGCCTCGGTGACTGCGAGCGTGAACATCCCGCCCCAAAGCGCGTTCCACGCACACGATACCCGGTCGAGTTCCCACATGTCAGGAGTACGACCGACTCGATGTATTCTTCGACTTGCGAATTCGATGCACTTGAGCGCGTCTTCCAGTGAAGTCGGACGAAAAGCAGCCATAGCTGTCTCCATGTGATGGGGCCAGCCGGCGGAAACGTCGCCAACTCAGAGAAGAATCGCAAAATATCAGAGTTTGTTCGGCAACAACATCGCAGAAAAAAGCCCCGGTGTCTCCACCGGGGCTTTCCGTATTTCAGACTGAACGCTGGATTACCCGGCTTCGCTCCTTCGGAGCTACGCCGCGGTAATTCGATGGCGCGTTGCCGCGCCGTCGAATTAGAAATCCATATCGCCCATGCCGCCACCCATGCCGCCGCCGGGCATTCCGCCCGCGCCGCCCGCTTCCTTCTTCGGGCGATCGGCCACCATGGCTTCGGTGGTGATCAGGATCGCGGCGACCGATGCCGCGTTCTGCAGCGCCGTGCGCACGACCTTGGTCGGGTCCACGATGCCGGCTTCGATCAGGTCGACATACTCTTCGGCCTGCGCGTTGTAGCCGAAGGTCGCCGACTTCTGGTCGAGCAGCTTGCCCACAACGATGGAGGCTTCGACGCCCGAGTTCTCGACGATCTGACGGATCGGCGCCTGGATCGCCTTGCGGACGATCGCGATGCCTTGCGTCTGGTCTTCGTTGTCGCCGACGAGGTCCTTCAGCGCCTTGGTGGCATAGAGAAGCGCCACGCCGCCGCCCGGCACGATGCCTTCCTCAACCGCCGCCTTGGTGGCGTTGAGTGCGTCGTCGATGCGATCCTTCTTCTCTTTGACTTCCACTTCCGTGGCGCCGCCGACGCGGATGACGGCAACGCCGCCAGCCAGCTTCGCCAGACGTTCCTGCAGCTTCTCTTTGTCGTAGTCCGAGGTGGTTTCCTCGATCTGCTGCTTGATCTGGCCGACGCGCGCTTGGATGTCGGCCTTCTTGCCGACGCCGTCGATGATCGTGGTGTCGTCTTTCGTGATGCGCACCTTCTTGGCGGTGCCCAGCATGGTCAGCTTGACGTTCTCAAGCTTGATGCCGAGGTCTTCGCTGATGACCTGACCACCGGTGACGATGGCGATGTCTTCCAGCATGGCCTTGCGGCGATCGCCGAAGCCGGGAGCCTTCACGGCGGCAACCTTGAGGCCACCGCGCAGCTTGTTGACGACCAGGGTCGCCAGCGCTTCGCCTTCGACTTCCTCGGCGATGATGACGAGGGGACGCCCGCTCTGCACCACGGCTTCCAGGATCGGAAGAAGGTCCTTCAGCGAACCCAGCTTCTTCTCATGGATGAGGATGTAGGGCTCTTCCAGTTCGGCCACCATCTTCTCGGCATTGGTGACGAAATAGGGGTTGAGATAGCCGCGGTCGAACTGCATGCCTTCGACGACGTCCAATTCGGTCTCGACCGTCTTGGCTTCTTCGATGGTGATGACGCCTTCGTTGCCGACTTTGGCCATCGCTTCGGCGATCATCTTGCCGACCGAGGTGTCGCCATTGGCCGAAATCGTGCCGACCTGGCGGATCTCGTCGTTCGACTTCACCTTCTTGGAGCGCTTCTTGAGGTCGGAAACGACGGTTTCCACCGCCTTCTCGACGCCGCGCTTCAGGTCCATCGGGTTCATGCCGGCGGCCACGAGCTTGAGGCCTTCGCGCATGATCGCCGCGGCCAGGACCGTTGCCGTCGTCGTGCCGTCGCCGGCCGCGTCGTTGGTCTTGGAAGCGACTTCGCGCACCATCTGCGCGCCCATGTTCTCGAACTTATCGTGAAGCTCGATTTCCTTGGCGACGGTGACGCCGTCCTTGGTCGAGCGCGGAGCGCCGAAGCTCTTCTCGATGACGACGTTGCGGCCCTTGGGACCCAGCGTCACTTTCACGGCATCGGCGAGGATATCGACGCCGCGCAGCATCCGCTCGCGTGCGTCGGAGCCGAATTTTACGTCTTTGGCTGACATGTTCTTATTTCTCCAGAATTCGTTGTGAGGGCGAGGGGACCGTTAGGCCGCCTTCTTGGATGCCTTGCGGCCTTCCAGAATGCCCATGATGTCGGACTCCTTCATGATCAGGAGCTCCTCGCCGTCGACCTTCACCTCGGTGCCCGACCACTTGCCGAACAGCACGAAATCACCGGCCTTCACCTCGGGAACGACGCGTTTGCCGTTGTCGTCAAGGGCGCCGGGGCCGACCGAAATGATCTCGCCTTCCTGCGGCTTTTCCTGGACGGTATCGGGGATGATGATGCCGCCGGGGGTCTTTTGATCTTCCTTAACGCGGCGGACGACCACACGGTCGCCTAGCGGGCGGAATTTCATAGGGGACTGCCTCCTCAATAAAGGTTAGTTATTTCAACATGTTGATGACAGAGCTGGGGCATAGGCCTCCAGGCGGCAGCACTCCCATATCAGGAGTGCCAACCTGCGAACGGTAGATAGGTGCGCCCATGGCGGGCGTCAAGGGGCGCGGGAGGTGAAACCTTCGAGAACATTCACCGCGATCTCGCCCAGGGCCTCGATGTTATAGCCGCCCTCGAACACGAAAAGGGTCGGGCGCTTTAGGCTGGCGATGCGCTCGCCCAGGCGCAGATAGTCGGCTGGCTGCAGCCGGAACATCGAGATGGGGTCGTCCATATACGTATCCAGGCCCAGCGAGATCAGCAGCACATCCGGCCCGAACGCCTCCACGGCGGCCAAGGCGCGCGCCAGCGCCCCCTCATAGATCGCCCAATCGGTGCCTGCGGGCAGCGGCAGATTGAGGTTCGCCCCCTCGCCCGCGCCCGCGCCGCGCTCGTCGGCGAAACCCAGGAAATGGGGAAAGGCGAAACGCGGATCGGCATGCACCGAACAGAAGAACACGTCGGGGCGATTATAGAAGATGGTCTGCGTGCCGTTGCCGTGATGATAGTCCACGTCGAGGATCGCCGGGCGCATCCCCGCATCGGCGAACCACTGCGCCGCGATGGCGATATTGTTGAGATAGCAAAACCCGCCATAGACATCGGCGCTCGCGTGATGGCCCGGCGGGCGGGTGAGCGCGAAGGCGCTGGTATCGCCGTTCTTGATCGCCGCCGCGCCCGACAGCACCACGTTCACCGCTTCGCGCGCCGCCGCCCAGGTGCCCTTGACGATCGGCGTATCCGCGCAAAAGGAATAACTGCCGAGCTTGGCCTCGATGTCGCCCTTGCGCCCGTCGCGCAGGCCATGCGCGGGCCAGGCCGAGGCAATCGCGGCGGGCGATTTGGGGCCATAGCGCTGCGTCCATTCGTCGAACGCGACGCCCAGAAATTCCACCAGCCCCGCATCATGCACCCGCAAGATCGGCGCGTTGTCGAATTGCTGCGGCGCGTGGATGGTCCCCAGCTTGCGCGCTTCCAGTTCCGCCTTGACCCGCTCGGCGCGGATGGGAATTTCCACGGCAGGCAGGAACTGGCCGCCCTCGAACTGCATCAGCGGTTCGTGGGCAAGGTGGATGGGGGAATAAAAGGTCTTCATCAATCGTCGGCGCCGTGTTCGAAAGTTTACGCGGCGTCGGTGCCGCTATCGCTGCGGCGGATTTGTAGCATAATCGCGCATCGCAATCGAAAGCAGAGCGCATTTCATGGCCGATCTCAATGCCGACCTGATTAATGTTCCCGGCGGGCGGGCGAAGCTGGCGACGCCCGCGCTGGTGATCGACCTTGATGCGCTGGAGCGCAATCTCGCCGCGATGGCCGCACATGCCAAGAAACATGGCGTGGCGCTGCGCCCGCATTCCAAGACGCACAAGTCGGTCGAGATTGCCAAGCGCCAGATTGCGGCGGGGGCGCTCGGCATATGCTGCGCCAAACTGGGCGAGGCCGAAGCGCTCGCCGATGGCGGCATCGACTCCATACTTGATTACCTCGCCGGTGGTTACCGAACGCGCCATCGCGCGGCTGGTCGCGCTCAACGCCCGTCTCGGCGATCTCATGGCGGTTTGCGACAACGCAGATATCGCCGCGCGTCTCGGCGAAGCTGCGCGCGCCGCGGGCAAATCGCTGAAAATCCTGGTCGACATCGATCCCGGGCTGGGCCGCACCGGCATCGCGGCGGCTGATGCGCCCGCGCTGGTGCGCTTTGTCGCCGATGCCGATGGCCTCGAATATATGGGCCTGCAATGTTACGCGGGGCAGGTTCAGCACATGGAATCGCCGAATGAACGGCGCGATGCTTCGCTCTCCGCGATGAAGGAACTTGGCGCGCTGCGCGATGTGCTGGCCGCATCCGGGCTTGCGCCGAAAATTATTTCCGGCGGCGGCACCGGCACCTTCGACATCGATCCCGATGCACGCGTACTCAGCGAGCTGCAAGTCGGTTCCTATGTCTTCATGGATCGTCAATATAATGAAGTTTGGACGAACCCCGGCGGTCGCGCGCCGTTCGAGACGTCCTTGTTTGTCCAGACCACCGTCATCAGCGCCAATCGCACCGGGCTCGCCACCAGTGATGCGGGCTTCAAAGCCTTCGCCACCGATGCGGGCGCGCCCGTCATTGCCCGCGGCGCGCCGGACGGCGCCATCTATTTTTTCTTCGGCGACGAGCAAGGCGGCATCATCTATTCGCAGGAAACCCGCAAGCTGGTTCCCGGCGATGTTGTCGCATGCGTGGTTCCGCACTGCGACCCGACGGTCAATCTTTATGACCGCTTTCATGTCGTGCGCGGCGAAACGCTTGTCGAAATATGGCCGATTGAAGGCAGGGGCCGTTCCGCCTGAGGCGTGCGGCCAAACCGAAAATAACAAAGCCGTTCATGTGCGGTTCAGCCGCTCGGGTTCAGATTCCAGCCAACGAATTGGTCGGCGAAGAAGGAGTTGGAACCATGAAACAGGTCGCCATATTTGCTCTGAGTGCGATGTTGCTGGCAGGAACGGCGTTCGCCGTCACCACGCCGGCCGCCGCGCGTGTATCGATTGGCATCGGCGTCGGTGTCGGGACCGGGTTATGGCTATTACGGGCCGCCACGGGCCGCCGCGATCTGCAATCCGTACAGCCGTTACTACGATCCGTACGAATGCGACGACTACTACGGCGACTACTACGACTATTATGACGGCCCGCCGATCTTCTTCGGCGGCACCTGGTACGACGGACCATTGCAGAGCCGCTATTACGGCGGCCACCGCGAATTCTACGTAAATGGCGGCTGGCATACCAGCGACCATTATCGCGGCGGCGGGCATTTCTATGCCGGCGGCCATAGCGGTTACAGCGGCGGGGGTCGCGGTGGAAGCTATAGCGGCGGCGGTGGGTTCCACGGCGGTGGTGGTTCCTATGGTGGCAGCCACAGCGGTGGACATCACCACTAGGCGAAAATCGTGGCCCGCGCCAAGCCGGTTTGACGCGGGCCACAGCTTAATGGGGCGAAGGGTGACTGGTTCGATCGGAATCGGTCATGCAGCGGGAGTTAAAATGAAACACTTTGGAAAAATGACATTTTGCGCGCTGCTGATGGCAAGCGCGGCGGCGCTCAGCGCGCAGTCCGCGTCCGCGCGTGTCGATGTCGGCATATCGTTCGGTTATGGCGATCAAGGATATAACGGCTTCAGCGATCCGTGCGATTACTACGACTATTACGATCAAGCGCCGCCATGGGGCTTGCCGCCGGATTACTGCGACTATCCGGTCTATTTCGATCCGATCTATTATGGCGGCGAATGGTATCGCGGACCGATCTATTACCGCTGGTACGGTGGCGAACGTATGTATTGGCTGAACGGCGGCTGGCGTCACGACGAATGGCGCGGCGGGCGTCCCGAAATTCGCTGGAACGATCGCGGCGGTTGGGGACGCGGCGGCTCGCACAGAGGCTATGACAATCGCGGCGGATACGGCCATGGCGAAAGCCGTGGCGGATATGGCGATTCCCATGGCAGGTCCGACGGTGGACGCGCCTATTACGGCAATGGCGGCGGCAACAGCCAGCATTGGTCCGGTAACGATGGCGGCGGCCACAGCAGTCGCGACTTAAACTACGGCGGCCACAGCAATGGCGGCGCAAATTACAGCGGCGGTGGCCACAGCAGCAGCGGCCACAGCGGCGGTAGCGGATACAGCGGCGGCCATGGCGGACACAGTGGCAGCGGTGGCAGCCACAGCGGTGGCGGCAGTGGCGGCCATGATGGCGGTGGGCATCACCATTAGGCGATTGCGCTCGACAGTCGATCCATCACAAACTTATACCAAGCTGCGTGCGACACGAATCGTGCAACGCAGGATGAAGGCTGAAAAGGGAGCAACGCCTAACATGAGGAAATTCTTGAAGACGGCTGTGACTGCGGCGGTATTGACCGGTGCCGCAATGTTGACGGCGGCGCCGGCGAGCGCCGCGGGATTCTCGATCAATGTCGGCGTGCCCGGCATCGGTTTTTCTTACGATTCCGGCGGCTATTGCGACCAGTGGGGCTGTCCCGACGCGTTCTGGGACTATCCGGTCTATTACTGCCCGGTCTACTTCCGCGGCGATTGGTATAAGGGGCCGGTTTACTACCGCCGCGACCGCGGTCGCACCATGTATTGGATACATGGCAACTGGAGAAACGATCAGTGGGATCGTCCGCGCCCGTCGTGGGCCTGCTCCGATCGCTACGGTCCGGCGCTCGGTTTCGAATATTACGATCACCATGGCTTCCGCATGCGCGATGAGTGGCGCAACCGTTGGCAGCACGACCACAACAACGATCGCGGGCATGATCGCGGGTTCAACGACAACCGCGACAACATGCGCGGCCACGACCACGGCGATAATGGCCACGGCCATCAAAGCGGATTTATGGGCTTGATGCAGCCCGGCGGTTCGGGCGGATCGCATGAGGATCATTCCAATGACCACGGCGGTTCGCATGGCAGCATGAGCGGCGGCGGGATGAGCGGTGGAAATTCCGGCGGCAATGGCGGTTCGCACGGCAGCTCGACCGACAGCGGTAAGTCTGGCGGCAAAGCTGACAACAAGGACGGTCATCACCATCACGACGACGACAACAACAGCCACTAGCGGACGGACGCTAATCGAATCTCTCGGCTCGGCGCTCATGGCGCCGGGCCGTTTTTCTCGGCCCTTTGGAAACAATCGGTCGGAGCGGGCCCGCGCCGCGCAAGTGTCTGCCATTCGGTTGGCGTAAGGACGCAATGCGCGCGGGCTTCTTGACCCCCCTAAGCCCTCTGCTAGCTTGACCCTGCTTCCCCAGCGGAGATTACGATGCGAGTCGGCGCGCCGAAAGAAATCAAGAATCACGAATATCGCGTCGGTCTGACGCCCAGTTCCGTGCGCGAACTCACGGCGCATGGCCATGAGGTGTTCGTAGAGACGATGGCGGGCGATGGCATCGGCTTGACCGACGAGATGTATGTGCGCGCCGGCGCGAAAATTCTGAAAACCGCTGCCGAGGTTTTCGACGCCGCCGACATGATCGTGAAGGTGAAGGAGCCTCAGCCGGTCGAAATTGCGCGGCTCAAAAAGGGCCAGACGCTTTTCACCTATCTGCATCTGGCGCCGGATCCCGAGCAGACCAAAGGCTTGCTCGCCTCGGGTGCGATTGCCATCGCTTATGAAACCGTCACCGATGTGCGCGGCGGCCTGCCGCTTCTGGCCCCGATGAGCGAAGTGGCCGGGCGCATGTCGATCCAGGCGGGTGCGCATTGTCTGGAGATCGCGCAAGGCGGACGCGGCATGCTGCTCGGCGGCGTGCCCGGGGTGCCCTCCGCGAAAGTGGTGATCCTCGGCGGCGGCGTGGTCGGCACCAACGCTGCGCGAATGGCGATGGGGCTTGAGGCGCATGTCATGGTTTTGGATGTGTCGCTGCACCGGCTTTACGAACTCGACCTGCAGTTCGGCGCGCAGCTTCACACGGTCTTCTCCACCATCGCGTCCATCGAGGAGCATGTGATCTCCGCCGATCTGGTGATCGGTGGCGTGTTGGTGCCGGGCGCCGCCGCGCCCAAGCTCATCAGCGAGAAGTTGGTCAAGCAGATGAAGAAGGGCTCGGTGCTGGTCGATGTCGCCATCGACCAGGGCGGCTGCGCGGAAACCAGCCACGCCACAACGCATGCCGATCCCACTTATCGCGTGCATGATGTGGTGCATTACTGCGTGGCGAACATGCCCGGCGCCGTGGCACGCACCTCCACCTTCGCACTCAACAACGCGACGCTGCCCTTCACGCTGGCGCTTGCCGATCAGGGAACCGACAAGGCGCTGAAGGCGAACCCGCATCTGCGCGGCGGGCTGAACGTCTACAAGGGCACGCTGACCTACAAAGCCGTCGCCGACGCGCAAGGCCTTCCTTTTGCGAGCGCGGAATCAGTGCTGGGGCGGTAGCGGCTATTCGCACTTCTCCGCATTCTTGAAGCAGGCGAGATAGCTCTGCAATTCCTTGGTGCGCGCGTCGGTCAGCTTGGTCTCGCATAGCGAATAGACCATCGGATAGATGCTGCCGCCTTCGTTCTCGGCGACCTCGAATGTGCATTCGGTGTCGCGATAGGCGATCCAAGCGCGCTGGGCAGCCTTCAACTTGGCCTGATAATTCTTGTCGCCCAGCGCGGTCATCAACTTGCCGTAAGCCTCGTTCAACTTTCTGTCCGCCGCCTGGTAATCCCTGTCGGCGCAGATGTTCATATCCATTTGCGTCATCGCCTTGGAACAATCGACATCGCCCGCCAGCGCGGCGGCGGAAAACACAACAAACGACACGGCCAAAAACATCACGCGGATCATGGCGCTCTCCTATCGGACACTCAGGCTATGCGATTGTCGTGCCGCCGTCGATGACGATGGTCTGTCCCGTCATCCACGATCCCGCGCGGCTGGCGAGGAACACCGCCGCGCCCGCGATATCATCGGGCTCGCCCAGCCGCCGCAGCGGATTGGCGAAGGACGAGCGCTTCTCGGCTTCGGGCGTATCCCACAGCGCGCGCGCGAAATCGGTCTTCACCAATCCGGGCGCGATGCAATTGGCGCGAATGTTGTGCGGCCCATATTCCACCGCGATATTGCGCGCCAGCTGAAAATCCGCCGCCTTGGAAATGCAGTAGGCGCCGATGGCTGCTGAACCCTTCAGCCCGCCGATCGACGACACGATGATGATCGCGCCATCCTTGCGCAGCGCCATCTGCGGCAGCACCATCTGGCACAGCCAATGGTTGGAGCGCACATTGGCGCCCATGATCTTGTCGAAGGCCTCGTCGGGAATCTCCATGCCCGGCCCGAAATAGGGGTTGAGCGCGGCATTGCATACCAGCACGTCAATCCGCCCGAACACCTCGCGCGTGGTATCGACCAGCGCCTGCAATTCTTCCTTGTGATTGATGTTGCAGGGGATGGGCGCAGCGACGGTGCCGCCCTTGCCGTATGCGGCATTGATTTCGGCGGCCACACGCTCACAGGCGTCGCGTTTGCGGCTCGACACCACGACATGGGCGCCATGTTCGGCCAAGCGCTGCACGATGGCCTTGCCGATGCCCTTGGTAGAACCCGTGACAAGCGCGACCTTGCCGCTTAGATCGAACAATTGCATGTTCCGCTCCCTGGGAATTTTTCCGATCATGCCATGGTTCCGCGGCGAATGAAGGAGTGCGCAATGAAAAGATTTTCGGTTCCTCTTGCCGTTGCGTCACTCGCCGCTCTAACACTGGCGGCCTGCCAAAACGAGCCGCCGATGCGCGGCGGCATGACGCTGCCGCCGTCCACCACCGCGCCGCAGACGCCAGCCGGTACGCCCGCTGTCGCACCCAGCTCGCTGCCCGTTAGTCCCGTGGGACCGCTCAGCCAAGCTGGCATCGACAAATATATGGACGGGCAGGAGCGGGAACTGCGCCTACGCCTGCGCGGGCGCGGCGTCGGCGTTTTGCGCAAGGGCGAGGACATTGTGCTCGTCATTGCCAACGACAAACTCTTCACGGGAACAAGCGTGAGTTCCGCGGGGCAGGCTCTCTTGGCCGGCGTGGCGCAAACGCTGCAGCGTTACAATCATTCGCAGATTGCGGTAAACGGCTATACCGACACCGCCGGAACGCCGCAGCAGAATCTGGATGTCACCCAGAAGCGCGCCGCGCTGGTCGCCGAGGCCTTGGTCGGAGATGGCATCGCCGCCGCGCGCCTGGAGGCGCACGGTTTCGGCGCGACAAATCTGAAAGTCATGACCGGCGATCACGTCGCGCAGTCGCGCAACCGCCGCATCGAACTGCGCATCAGCGCGAGGCCGGGGAATTAGCCCCGCTTAATTCTTGACCGGCGCGGGCAGGGGATAGGCGATAATCAGCACCAAAGGCTCATCGCCTTTTTGGACGATGCCGACATTCGCTCCGTTATACAAATAGGCCGTCATGCCTGCGGTGACTGGTTGGCTGACGCCGTCCGACGTCACTTCGCCCAAGCCCGAGACCACGTAGTAAACCTCGTCATGGGCGATGAGATGCATCCCAATGGCCGCGCCCTTGTGCAGCGCGCGCTTGCGGAACTCCATCGTTCGCCCCGGCACAGCGTCGGTGATGCGATAAGCGGTCGACATGCCGATAGCGCCATGCGGCGGCGCCTCCTCATGGATCGTCTTGTTCTCGTCGACTACCACCATGGGCGGCGCGGCCATCGCCGCCGTGGCGCCAAGCCCGGCGATGCCTGCCAGCAACATCACAAATGTCTTCGTCATGTCGTGCTCTCCAAATTCACAGCGCGCGATACTTCAGGTTTGCGAACCGCGCCGCACCAGGCCCCGCCACATAGATTGCCGGCCTCAGCGAGAGAAAATCATACGCCGTGTTGTGATTGTAGCCCGAGACTTCCATCTGCGCGCCGAACTTCGTCCAATGCTGACCATCAATGCTGTGGTGAATGGTCACGATGTGGCGGTCATTGGCGATGCGCAGGAACAGCCGCGATCCCACGTCGCCGGGCTTCGCCAGAATTCGGTCCAGACCATTGCGGTGCATCACGAATTTGTCGGCGGAAAAGCCCAGCCCGCAATAAAGTCTGTGGTTATAGAACAGCAGCAATCCGGCTTGCGCGCCGCCGGAAATCTCGATTTCGGTTTCGACCTCATAGGATAGGTCGCCGGCGCGAAAGCTGATCGGCGAACAATCGAAGGGCTGCGTTCCTTTGCCCTGAACGTGCAAGCCGTCGGCCGCATAACGCACGCGTTCCATCTCATCCGGGCCGGGATCGTAGAAGCTCCACAGATCGCCAAAACGGTTCGCCGTGAAATCGTCCGACAGCGCCATGCCATGCGCCAGCGCCTCGCCGCCCGCGGGTTTCTTCAGCGGGCGCGAGAGATCGCCGCCGCCCGCTTTGATCCAGCCGTCCTTGGTCCATTCCATCGGCGCCAGCAGCGTCTGGCGGCCGAGCGTCCAAAATCCGTTTTCATAGCCGTGATAAACCAGCCACCAGCTTCCATCCGGGCCTTCGACCGCCGAGGCATGGCCGCGCGACCACCATTTTTCCGTCGCCGATGTGGTGCGCACGATGGGATTGTGCGGCCCATTCTCCCATGGCCCGTGAAGGAAGCGCGCCCGCGCAACGATCACCATATGCCCGGTGGGCGGGCCGGCGGTGCCGCCCACCGCCGTCAGCATGTAGAAATATTCGCCGTGCCGAATAATCTTCGGCCCTTCCGGCGAAAAGGATTCGACAACCCAATCTTCGGGGTAATGCCACGGATCGTAGATATGCTTGGGCGCGCCCGCCGTCGCCAGCCCATCATCCGTCAGTTCCACCAGGTCGCCGCCGCTGAGTGCGAGAGTGCGTTTGCCGTCCTCGCCCACGACATGGTTGGGGTCGATATGGTGCGGAAGTTTCAGATCGACCGGATCGCTCCATGGCCCGCGAATGTCGGACGCGCTGATCGCCCAGATCGTGTTGCCGCCCGGCGCATGGGTGGGAATGTAGATGAAGTAGCGCCCCTCATGCTTGCACAGATCGGGCGCCCACACCGACCCGATGGGCTTGGTCAGCGCCGACGTCACCGGCTGCCAATTCACCAGATCGCGCGAATGCCAGATGGTCAGCCCCGGATAAGCATCGAACGTCGAGAACGTCATGAAATAGTCCCGGCCCTCTTTGATGATGCTGGGGTCGGGGTGATCGCCGCTGACGATGGGGTTGAGGAAGGTGCCGTTGCCGAGATCCGCCTTGCGCTGACCCTCGATGCCGCGCGGCCATGTCATCCAGGCCCATTCGATTCCGGAATCTGAAATCGTGGGTTTGAAATGGCCTGTTGTACCCGCATGCGGCTTGGCTGCCTCGGCGGACGGCGCGGCCAATACGGCGGTGCCGCCCAAGAGCGATCCCAAAGCCTGGCGTCGGTTGAACATGGTGATCTGCTTCTTGTGATTCACCACGCACCTTATCCCACCCCCTTCAAGCGGGCGTATAATAGCTGCTAGTCGTTTACCCCTGTGATCGGGAGGTTTGGATAAGTGGGGGGTACCCCGGGCAAAATCGTGGAACAATTATCTTGCGGAAGTAGGCGGGGCGGAGCCGACGGGGGGGAGGGGGGCCTCGGTACTTTGGCGTATTCCTGAAAACAACTATCAATGCCTTGCGCAAGTCGCCGCTTGGCGCCCCACAAATTGCGTCTCGCGCCCGTCCGCCCCCGTTCACCACGCCCCGCCCCGTCGCTGGTAAACGCGGGCGGGTTCCCCTATATCCGGGGACCCTAAAATGGAGGTCTCGCGTGGCCCATAAGTGGAGCCCGCAAAGCTGGCGTTCGCAGCCGATCCGTCAAGTTCCGGTCTACCCGGACGCGGCGGCGCTGGAGGCTGTCGAAGCCAAGCTGAGGACCCACCCCCCGCTGGTCTTCGCGGGCGAGGCGCGCAAGCTCAAAGCCTCGCTGGCCCAGGTGGCGGCGGGCAAGGCGTTCCTGCTGCAAGGCGGGGATTGCGCGGAAAGCTTCGCCGAATTCCACGCCAACAATATCCGCGACACCTTCTGCGTTTTCCTCAGCATGGCCATGGTGCTGACCTTCGCGGTCAATCTGCCGGTGGTGAAGGTGGGGCGCATCGGCGGGCAATTCGCCAAGCCGCGCTCCGACGATAGCGAAACGCGCGATGGGGTAACGCTGCCCTCTTATCGCGGCGACATCATCAATGGCGAGGATTTTACCGCCGCCGAACGTCAGCCCGATCCAGACCGGATGATCCGCGCCTATTTCCAGGCGGCGGCGACGGCCAATTTGGTGCGCGCCTTCGCGACCGGCGGCTATGCCGACCTTTCGCGCGCTCGGCATTGGTATCTCGAAAGCCATCATCATGAGGATTTGCGCCAGCGCTATCTGGCGATCGTCCAGAAGATCGACGACGGCAGCGAGTTCCTGCGCACCTTTGGTTTGGCCGATACGGTCAGGCAGCAAACCTCGCGGGTGGATTTCTATTTCAGCCATGAGGCGCTGCTGCTGCCTTATGAGGAAGCGCTGACGCGGCAGGATTCCATCACCCACGAAAACTACGCCACCAGCGGGCATATGCTGTGGATCGGCGACCGCACGCGCCAACTCGACGGCGCGCATGTGGAATATTGCCGGGGCATCAAGAATCCGCTCGGCCTCAAATGCGGCCCCTCGATGAGCGAGGGCGAACTTCTCAAACTTGTCTCGGTCCTTAATCCCGATAACGAAGCGGGGCGGTTGACACTGATCGCGCGGTTCGGCGCGGACAAGGTCGCCGACAAGCTTCCCGGCCTCATTCGCGCGGTGAAGCGCGAAGGCTTTGAGGTCGTGTGGTCTTGCGATCCGATGCACGGCAACACGATCAAATCGGCAACGGGCTACAAGACGCGTCCGTTCGACCGCGTGCTGGCCGAAGTGAAGGACTTTTTCGCCGTACACCGCGCCGAGGGAACTTATGCTGGCGGCGTGCATCTGGAGATGACCGGCCAGAACGTCACCGAATGCACTGGGCGGCGCACAGGACATCACCGCTGTCGATCTGCACGACCGCTACAACACGCGCTGCGACCCTCGGCTCAATGCCAGCCAGGCGCTTGAGCTGGCTTTCCTGCTGGCCGAGAGTTTGCGCGCCGAAAACATCAAACCGGCCTAGGGCACACGATCTCGCTGGGAGAGGAAGACGATGGGTGTTGCGCGTCTCCTGGCGAAGGGCTGGATACTGGTCTGCCTTTACGCGGGCGCGCATGCGGTTCGTCTCGCGCTGCAGAGCGGCGCCGATCTATTCGCCGTATTGCCGGCGCTGGCGGTCTGCCTTCTTCTCTTTATGGCGATGGGTCTGGTGTTCGCAGGCGGCTTCGGCGCTTCGGCGGGCCATACCCCGCTCGTGAAGCGCATGACGCGGCGCGATTTCATTCCTGGTTTCAACGAAACCGTGTTCGCGGGCTTCGTCGTGTTGAGTTACCTCGATCAAGTGCTTTTTGCGCCCGCGCATCTCGGCGGGCCCGTCATCGACGCGCTGGAAGCCGCGGTCTATTTCGTCGTGCCCGGCCAGCGCGCCTTGGCCGATACGCTCGCATCCTGCTCGCTGGATGGCGGGCGAATCTTCGCCTCTGCCTCCACCTGGTTTCTGGCCTTTGTGTTTCTGGGCTCGGCGCTGTCGCACCTCAAACTTTCTGCCGGGATCATCCGCTTGGAGCGTGCCGCGCGCCCCACCGCGTTGGGCCCGGCGATGCGCGCTTTCGCGCTCGGCTTCGCTTCCATCGTCGGCGTTCAGATGCTCTTTGTCGGCACGGCCTATGGCTTTCTGCCGTGCAGCGCCTTCGCGGGCCTGCCGGGCGCGCTCATCATCGGGCTGGCGCCGCTGATGCTGTCCTATCTGATCTTCGCCGCGCTGGCCTCGCTGCTGGCGAACGGGCATTAGTCTTCGCCCAGCTTCACCAGCATCTTGCCGAAATTCAGACCTTCGAACAGCGCGATCAGCGCGTCGGGCGCATGTTCGATGCCGTCATAGATCGTCTCGCGCCAGGTCATCTTGCGCTGGGCGATCCATTCGCCCATATCGCGCGCGAAGTCGGCCATCATGTCGACGTGATCGATCACGATGTAGCCGCGCATGGTCAGGCTCCGCCCCACGATGTTGATGAGGTTCGACGGACCCTTTGGGCGGCGTGGTGGCATTGTATTGTTCGATCATCCCGCAAGCGACGATCCGCCCGAACTGGCGCATATTGTCGAGCGCGGCGGCGAGATGGCTTCCCCCGACATTGTCGAAATAGACGTCGATGCCGCTGGGCATGGCATCCGCCAGCGTGGCGCTGAGATTGTCGGTCTCGCGGTAATTGATCGCCTCGGTCAAGCGAAGCTCATCCTTCAGATAGGCGCATTTCTCCGCTGATCCCGCCGAGCCCACGACAATCTCGCAGCCCTTGTTCCTGGCGATCTGACACGCGATGGCCCCGACCGCGCCCGATGCCGCCGAGACGAAGACGCGGTCCTCCTTCTTGAGCTGACCGATGCGCAGCATTCCCGCATAGGCGGTCAGGCCCGTCATACCCAGGACGCCCAGATAAGCCTGAAGCGGCGCCAGCGACGGATCGACCTTCTGCATCCCCGCGCCGTCCGACACGAACCATTCGCGCCAGCCGTTCATGCTGAGAACATGGTCGCCGGGCTTGAACGGGGCGCCGGCCGCCGCTTCCACCACCGTCCCGACTGCGCCGCCCTGCAACACCTCGCCGATCTGGAAGGGCGGGACATAGCTCTTGCGGTCCATCATCCGCCCGCGCATGTAGGGATCGACGGACATAAAGAGGTTGCGGACCAGCACTTGCCCGGGGCCTGGGGACGGAATGTCGCACTCCACCAGCTCGAAGTCGGCGGCGGTCGGGATGCCCAATGGGCGGCTTTTCAGGCGGATGTCCCGGTTTTTTCCAGTCCCCATCGGCGTCTCCCTAACCTTTTAAAAGCTGGTCTTCGGCGGGCCTAAACCTAGCAGTGGGGCGGGGTGTAACAAGCCGAAACATTTTATGACTCGCGCAAAGGGCCCGCGGCACCCCTTATGTCCCTGTGATTCTGGGGATTTTCCTGTGTCGCCAATTCGATTTACGCGAGGGAATGGACCGCTCAAGGCCGCCGTCATCGGCGCCGGAGCGTTCGGTCGTCATCACGCCACGAAGTATCGCGGCCTTGAGGGCGTCGAGCTTGTGGCTATCGCCGATCCGTCGGCGGAGGTGCGCAAGGCATCGCAAACGACCCATGGCGTTGCCGCCGTGGCGGATTGGCGCGACCTTCTCGGGACGGTGGATCTGGTGAGCGTGTGCTCGCCGGCCGTGACCCATTCGGCCATCGTGCGCGCGTTCCTGAATTCCGGCGCTCATGTGCTTGTCGAAAAGCCGATCGCCACCAGCATCGAGGAAGCCGACTCGCTGATCCTGCTCGCCGAGCGGACGGGCCGGGTTCTGACCGTCGGCCATCAAGAGCGTTTCGTCTTCGCCCGCACCGGTCTTCTTGATTACGCCGAGACGCCGCTGGAAGTTTCGTGCTGGCGCGAGGGCCCGTGGTCCGGCCGCGGCACCGATGTCAGCGTCGTGCTGGATCTGATGATCCATGATCTCGATCTCGTCCATCAGCTTATTCCGGGCAAGGTTCGCAGCGTTCAGGCGCGCGGGCGCACCGAGAAAGCCCATTTCGCCGACCAAGTCTCCGCCGCCGTGATGTTCGAGAACGGCGCCGTGGCGCGGCTCGAAACCAGCCGCGTCGCCGAGACCCGCCGGCGCGGCATGCGCGCGGTCTATGCCGACGGCATGGTCGATATCAACTTCCTGACGCACGAGGTCGTCAACACGACGCCGCGCCCGCTCAACGCTTTGGAGATGGGCGATCCGCTGGCCGAGTCGGTCGGCGCCTTCGTGGCGGCGGTGCGCGACGGCACTTCGCCGCTGGTGCGTCCGCAGCAGGCCCGGCGTGCGCTGGAAACGGCGCTGCGGATCGACGAGGCAGCCGAGCGTTCCGAAATGCGGCGCGATCACTCGGAAATTGCCGCCTATCTGGCGGCCAACTGAGGCCACGCACCTTGATTTAATGGGATAATAGGTTTGAGTCCTATTCTCTAGTTCGGAGTGAGGTGGGAGCGAAGTTGCCGGTGCGACTTTATGATTCGCTGGCAGACTTTAAAATATTCACTGCACAAATTGCGATGCACATCGATCGGCAGTGGCGTGATCGATTGTTTGCTCAACTTGATAGCCTTCTAGATGTGAATGAATGGGATGAGCAAGATGCCCCGCCCGTGCATGATTCATACGCGACCTTTCTAAGAATGTTGCTGTCTATCAAGCCAGAGCGGCGGCCCGGTTTGGGTGCCGCTGCTAATGGGAATCTTATTGCCGCGTGGACTAATGGAAACGACAAGCTCACGATTGAATGTCTCGCTAACGACGAAATTCGTTGGTCAATCGCTCGAGATACTGATGAGATGCGTGTGCGTGCGGCCGGCATTGATTCACTCAGGCGTTTGTCAGTAATTCTTGAACCTTACGAGCCACAGAAATGGTTTCGCCGTGCCTAGCACATACGTTCCGAGCGCTCATTCGCTCATTCGCTATGTTCCTTGGTCAAAGTTAAGAAAAGACGAGGACGATAATGTTCTCGGTGTGTTAGCTACTGCGTTCAAGCTCCGGGACGGCGAGCGAGAACTCTCAGCGACGTGGCTCGAATTCTTTGAGAACGTAGGCGCGCGCGCTGCTCAAGTCACAGCTGCGATAACCGCGCTTCGAAAAAGCAAGTTGAAGCCCGGCGCAAAGAGCGGATACGTATTTGGCTTGGTAGGCCGCATTTCTGAGGCGGCAAATCGTGACGGCACAAAAATTCGCATTCTTCACGAGCGGACTGATGATAATCACGCGCATGTCGCCATCCATCGGTGGCCGAAAGAAAATGAAGATCTATTTGAATTGTTGGCAGACGAAGTATGGAACGATTTGGTATTGAATAAAGATGTATAAGGTATTGCCGCAGTGGCATTATTAGGAAAGCAAAATTAGCTAACCATATAGTCGAAACCAATTTTGGGAATGACGGAAATTCAAGCACATGGTTTCCCCCTTTTTATTGCCGTCATAGCGCGCTAAACAGCACGCGATGACAGACCGTTTCCGCATTGCGCTGGCACAGCTCAATCCCTGCATGGGAGACATTGCGGGCAACCTCGCCTTGGCGCGCGCCGCGCGCATGAAGGCGGCGGCGGAAGATGCCGACGTCATCCTGTTCTCCGAACTCTTCATCATCGGCTATCCGCCCGAAGATCTCGTTCTGAAGCGCGCGCTGCAGGACGACGCTTACGAAGCGGTCAAGACATTCGCCAAGGACACCGCCGATGGCGGCCCGGCGGTCTTGATCGGCACGCCATGGCGCGAAGGCGGCAAGCTCTATAACGCGATGGCCTTGCTCGACGGCGGTCGTATCGCCGCGCGCACCTTCAAGCACGATCTTCCCAATTACGGCGTGTTCGACGAGAAGCGGGTGTTCGCGGCGGGGCCGCTGACCGGCCCGCTTGAGGTGCGCGGCGTGCGCCTGGGCATTCCGATATGCGAAGACATCTGGACGCCCGAAGTCGTGGAATGCCTGGCCGAGACTGGCGGCGAAATTATGCTGGTGCCCAACGGCTCGCCATTTGAAGCAGGCAAGGAAGATGTGCGGCTCAATCTGGTTGCCGCGCGCGTGACGGAATCCGGCCGCCCGCTGGTTTATCTCAATCAAGTCGGTGGGCAGGACGAATTGGTGTTCGACGGCGCTTCGCTGATCGTCAATGCCGACCGCAAGGTTGCTTGGGCACTTCCGGCTTGGGAGGAGAAGGTTGTCGTCACCGAATGGCATCGCGAAGACGGCGGCTGGGTCTGCTTGCCCGGCGAGCGCGCCGAAGCGGAAGATCGTTCGCAAGCCGTCTATCACGCCATGATGCTGGGCCTGCGCGACTATGTGAACAAGAACCGCTTTAGCGGCGTCGTGCTGGGTCTTTCCGGCGGGATCGATTCCGCGCTGTCGGCGGCGGTTGCCGTCGATGCGCTGGGCAGCGAACGGGTGCGTTGCGTGATGATGCCGTCGCGCTATACGGCGCAAGACAGCCTCGACGATGCCGAGGAATGCGCGCAACTGCTGACCGTCAGTTATGAGACCATCCCCATCGAACGCGCGGTGGACACATTCTCGGATGTGCTGCGTCCGGTATTCGCGGGCCGCGCGCCCGATACGACAGAGGAGAATATCCAGTCGCGCATTCGCGGGCTGATCCTGATGGCGATCTCCAACAAATTCGGCCCGATGGTTTTGACCACCGGCAACAAGTCCGAGATGAGCGTCGGCTATGCCACGCTCTATGGCGACATGTGCGGCGGCTACAATGTGCTGAAGGACATCTACAAGATGGAGGTGTTCCGCTTGGCGCGCTGGCGCAACGGGGCGGTGCCCAAGGGCGCGCTCGGCCCGCCCGGCCGCGTCATCCCCGAACGCATCATCACCAAGCCGCCCAGCGCCGAATTGCGCGACAATCAAACCGATCAGGATTCGCTACCGCCTTACGAAATTCTCGACGGCATCTTGGAATGCCTGGTCGAAATGGAAATGTCGTTTGAGGAGGTCGTGGCCAAGGGCTTCGAGCCCGCAACCGTCAAGCGCGTGGAACATTTGCTTTACATATCGGAGTATAAGCGTCGTCAGGCGCCGCCCGGCGTCAAAATCGGCCCCCGCAATTTCGGCCGCGACAGGCGCTATCCGATCACCAATGCGTTCAGGGATGCGAGATGATGCCAACTAATTTTGCTCCCCCCTTGAGGGGGAGCCAAATTCGCGCAGCGAATTTGGTGGGGGGTGCGCGAGCACAGCGAGCGCTCTGCCCTCCGCATGACCCCTCCCCGAAATTTGCTCTGCAAATTTCGACCCTCCCTCAAGGGGAGGGTAAAACATGGTAGTCGTCCGATTTGCCCCATCGCCCACCGGCCTCTTGCATGTCGGCAATGCGCGCACGGCGCTGCTGAACTTCCTGTTCGCGCGCAAGGCGGGCGGCAAGTTCCTGCTGCGCATCGACGACACGGATGCGGAACGCTCCAAGCAGGAATACGAAGCCGCCATCGTCGAAGACCTGAATTGGCTCGGCATCGCGCATGACCTCTTCGCGCGCCAGTCCGAACGCGCGCCGTCGCATCAGAAGGCCGCCGACAAGCTGAAAGCCACCGGGCAGCTTTATCCCTGTTATGAAACCCAGCTCGAACTCGACCGCCGCCGCCAGCGCCAGATCGCCGCCGGCAAGCCGCCGGTCTATGACCGCGCCGCGCTGAAGCTCACCGACGATGAGCGCGCCAAGCTGGAAGCCTCTGGCCGCAAGGCGCATTGGCGCTTCAAGCTTTCGCATTCCAAGGTGGCCTGGCGCGACCTGATCCGAGGCGATGTCGAGATCGATACCGCCAATCTCTCGGATCCGGTGCTGATCCGCGAAGACGGACGCTTTCTCTACACACTGCCCTCGGTGGTGGACGATGTCGATTTCGCCATCAGCCACATCATCCGCGGCGAGGATCACGTCACCAACACAGCGGTGCAGGTGGAAATCTTCGAAGCGCTGGGCGCGCCGCCTCCCGCCTTCGCACATCACCCGCTGCTGATCGGCGCGGGCGGCGAAGCGCTGTCCAAGCGCCTCGGTTCGCTGTCATTGCGCCTTCTGCGCGAAGACGGTATCGAGCCGATGGCGGCGGTCAGCTATCTCGCCAAGACCGGCACCTCCGACGCCGTCACGCCGCACACCACGATGGATGAACTCGTCGCCGGTTTCGACATCGCGAAGATCGGCCGTGCCCCCGCCCATTTCGATCCGGCGGAACTTTCCAACCTCAATGCCAAGCTGCTCCACGCTCTGCCGTTCGAGGCAGTGGCGGCGCGGTTGGCGGGCGCGGGCATCGATGGCGGCGCGCCGTTCTGGGATGCGGTGAAGCCCAATCTCACGCGCTTTGCCGAGGTGAGCGACCTTTGGACGCTGGTCAAAGGCCCCATCGCGCCGGTGATCGAAAACCCATCGCTGATCGCCCAAGCACGGGCGCTCTTGCCGCCGGAACCCTGGGATGAAACGACCTGGAGCGGCTGGACCGGCGCGGTCGGCGCGGCGGCTGGGGTCAAGGGCAAGGCGCTTTACCATCCGCTGCGCCTGGCGCTGACAGGCCGCGAGCATGGACCGGAGCTGAAAAAGCTGCTACCCCTCATCGGGCGCGCGCGAGCCATTGCGCGGCTTCAAGGGGAAACGGCGTGAACCAGTTCCGCCAGATTATTGCGTATCGAATTTGCGGCTGACCGCCGCGAAATCCCTGTTGCTCAAACCCCAAAGCAGAATAACCCCCACCCGAAGCGCTTCGCGCTTCGACCTCCCCGCAAGGGGGAGGTAAGGGTACAAGTCAATTTTACCTCCCCCAACGCGGGGAGGTCGATCCGGCGCAGCGTAGCGAAGTCGGATCGGGTGGGGGGAAACACCAAATCACTGTAAGAAGAACACCATGACACTTCGCCTCTACAACACCCTGACCCGGCAGAAGGAAGACTTCGCCCCGCTCGATCCCGAGAATGTGCGGCTCTATGTTTGCGGCCCGACGGTCTATGACTACGCCCATATCGGCAATGCGCGCCCGGTGATCGTGTTCGACGTGCTGTTCCGTCTGCTGCGCCATCTCTATGGCGCGGCGCATGTCCGCTATGTCCGCAACATCACGGACATCGACGACAAGATCAACGCGCGCGCCGCCGAGGTGGCGAGCGAGAAGGGCGTGAGCGTCGAAGCCGCGCGGGTGGAAATCACCAACGCGACGGCGCAGCAATATCTTGATGATGTGACGGCGCTCGGATGCCTGGCGCCCACACACACGCCGCGCGCCACCGAATATGTCTCCCAAATGGTCGCGATGATCGAGAAGCTTGTCGCGGCGGGTCACGCTTATCCCGCGGAAGGTCATGTGCTGTTCGACGTGTCGTCGAAGGCCGATTACGGCAAGCTGTCGCGCCGCCCGCTGGACGAAATGATCGCAGGCGCGCGTGTCGAAGTCGCGCCCTACAAAAAGAACCCGATGGACTTCGTATTGTGGAAGCCATCGGACGCGCAGACGCCGGGCTGGGACTCGCCCTGGGGTCGCGGTCGTCCCGGCTGGCACATCGAATGCTCCGCGATGGGCGAAGCGCTGCTGGGCGAGACCTTCGACATTCACGGCGGCGGCATCGATCTGATGTTTCCCCATCACGAAAACGAAATCGCCCAAAGCGAAAGCGCCCATCACGAACATCCGCTGGCCAAGGTTTGGATGCACAACGGCTTTCTTCAGGTCGAGGGCGAGAAGATGTCGAAGTCCCTCGGCAACTTCATCACCATCAACGAGTTGCTTGCGACCAAGAAATTCGGCGGGCGCGCTTGGCCCGGCGAAGTGCTCAGGCTCGCGATGCTGCGAACGCATTATCGCCAGCCGATTGATTTCACCCTGAATGCGTTGGAAGAATCTGCGGCGACTCTGGAAAAATGGGCGCGCGTGATACGGGGCGTCACGCCTGAGGCCGGACTTCCGGCCGAAGCCGCGCATCAACTTGCCGATGATCTCAGCACGCCGAGCCTGATAACCTGGCTTCACAGTGTCTACAACATGGCAGCCTTGGGTGATGCGCACGCTGTCCAATCGCTCGCCCGCACGCTGAACTATTTCGGCTTCGAGGGCTTGTTTGCCTGGCACGCCGACGCGCTGTCGGAAACCGATGTCGAACCCGCTTATATCGACGCACAGATTGCCGCTCGCACGGCTGCGCGCGGCGCCAAGGACTTCAAAGAATCCGACCGCATCCGCGACGAACTTCTCGCCAAGGGCATCACACTGAAAGACGGCCCCAAAGGTACGACCTGGGAGGTGAAGCGATGAGCGGTCGATCTTTCCATCTTGACCCTCCCCTTGAGGGAGGGTCGAAGGCGGATTTGCGCGGCAGCGCAAAGACGGCTTCGGGGAGGGGTCGCGCGAAGCGCGCTGATGCGCGCTACCCCTCCCCGAAAAATCTTCGCTTCGCTCCGATTTTTCGACCCTCCCTCAAGGGGAGGGTTGAAGAAAAGGAAGCGCGTGCTTTTGCCGCTTTGCCGCTCTTGGAATTGGCAGCCGCGACCCCATATCAAGATATTGCGTCCGACCGCCGCTCGGTCCGGCGGCACGCCTCCCCCCCTCCCCCCCGGGGGGGTACGGCCCAAAACGAAAAACAATGTTATTGCCGAAGAATCCATAACCCGTTGAAAACAAACGGAGAGGCGAAATGACCAAGGAACGCCTCACTCTTTTCGACACCACGCTGCGCGACGGCGCGCAGACCCAGGGCGTCGATTTCTCGGTGGAAGACAAGCGCCAGATCGCCCTCGCACTCGACGCGCTCGGCATCGATTACGTCGAGGGCGGCTGGCCGGGCGCCAACCCGACCGACACCGCGTTCTTCAAGGAACGCCCGCCGCTGAAACGCGCGCGCTTTACCGCATTCGGGATGACAAAGCGCGCCGGGCGCAGCGTCTCCAACGATCCGGGCTTCGCGGCGGTACTGAATGCGCCGACCGATGCGGTGTGTCTGGTCGGCAAGACTTGGGATTTCCAGGTCGATGTGGCGCTGGAAATTCCGCGCTCCGAAAATGTGGACAGCATTTCCGAATCCATCGCGGCGGTGAAAGCAGCCGGCCGCGAGCCGCTGTTCGACGCCGAGCATTTCTTCGACGGCTACAAGGCCAATCCCGATTACGCGCTGGAATGCATTCGCGCGGCGCATGAAGCGGGCGCGCGCTGGATCGTCTTGTGCGACACCAACGGCGGATCGATGCCCGAAGACGCCACGCGCATCGTGTCGGAGGTGAAGGCGAAGCTGCCGGAGGCAGCGCTCGGCATTCATGCGCACAATGATACCGAACAAGCCGTCGCCGTCAGCCTCGCCGCTGTGCGCGCGGGTGCACGCCAGGTCCAGGGCACGCTCAACGGCCTGGGCGAGCGCTGCGGCAATGCCAATCTTTGCTCGCTGTTGCCCTCGCTGATGCTGAAGGAGCCCTTCGCTTCGCTATACGAAACCGGCGTCAGCATGGCGCAATTGCGCGAGGTCACGCGCATCGTCGCGGATGCTCGACAAGATTCTCAATCGCGCACCGGGCCGCCACGCGGCGTATGTCGGCCCGTCGGCCTTCGCGCATAAGGGCGGGCTGCATTCCTCCGCCATGCAGAAAGACACGCGCACCTATGAGCATGTGACGCCGGAAACCGTCGGCAATATGCGCACCATCCTGGTGTCGGATCAGTCCGGCCGCTCGAACCTTCTGGCGCGGCTGGCGGAGATTGGCGTCAAGGTTGAGCCGGGCGATCCACGCCTGATGCTGCTGCTGGAGACCGTCAAGCAGCGCGAATTCGAGGGTTATTCCTATGACGGCGCCGAAGCCTCATTCGAGGTTTTGGCGCGCCGCGCGCTCGGCTTGATCCCGGAATATTTCGAGGTTGAGAAATTCCGTGTCATCGTCGAGAAGCGGCACAACGCGGTTGGTGAGCTTGTGACCGTGTCGGAAGCCACCGTGCTGGTGAAAGTCCATGGCGAAACCCTGCACAATGTCGGGGAGGGGCGCGGCCCGGTCGATGCGCTGAACAATGCGCTGCGCAAGGATTTGGGCGCCTATTCGCCGTTCCTCGCCGATCTTGGCTTGGTCGATTACAAAGTCCGTATCCTCAACACCGGCACCGATGCCATCACCCGCGTCACGGTGGACAGCGTAGACGGCCAGGATGCGCGCTGGTCAACGGTCGGCATCTCCGACAATATCATCGAGGCGTCGTTTGCCGCGCTGGAGGACTCCATTCGCTACAAACTGCTCCGAAGTGGGGCAAAACCTTGAGCGAAGCGCGGCGCGCATGGCTGATTTGAAACCTTTGGCGAGCGCGCCGCCGCAAGACGCTTTAGAGTAGCGTCATGTCCGAGCCCAATCCCACGCCACCGTCCAACGAGACGGCCGGAATTCTTTACGCCGGCGCGGCCTATTCGCTGTGGGGTTTGTTCCCGCTTTATTGGGATTTGCTCGCGAGCGTGCCGCCGATCGAGTTGTCGATCCACCGCATGCTGTGGTGCGCGCTGTTCGCGGCGGGCGTCATGGCGGCGCGCGGCCGAATTGGAATTGTGTGGCAAGTCGTGCGCAACCGGCGGCTGCTCGCGGCCTTGTCGCTGTCCAGCGTGCTGATTGCCGCCAACTGGACGATCTACATATGGGCCATTGCCAACCGGCACATCGTGGATGCGGCGCTCGGCTATTACATCAATCCGCTGCTCTCGATCGTGCTGGGCGTGGCGATTCTGGGCGAACGGCTTTCCAAGCTCAAGATCGCGGCGATCGCGCTGGCGGCGATTGCCGTCGGTGTTCAGGCCATCGACCTTGGCCATGTCCCGTGGATCGCGCTCAGCCTGGCGCTGTCCTTCGGCTTCTACGGCTTTGTACGCAAGCTGACACCGGTCGACCCGCTGGACGGACTGACTGTGGAAACCTGCCTGCTGTTCCCACTGACCCTCGGCATCGTGGTGTTCCTGGCCTGGAACGGGACCGGTGCGTTCCCGTCGGCGCATTTCTCCACCAACGCCTTGTTGATCCTGGCAGGACCGGTGACGGCCATACCGCTCGCGCTGTTCGCGGCGGGGGTGCGGCGCATCCGCATGACGACCTTGGGATTTCTTCAATATCTCTCGCCGACGATTACGCTGGCGGTTGCGACGCTGATTTTCCACGAGCCTTTCACGCCAAGCGACGCGGCGACCTTCGGCTGCGTCTGGGTGGCGCTGATTTTGGTGGGACTGGACGGGCCGATCGGCCGGTCACTGGCCCGCCAACGGGCCTAAGGCGTGGTCGATCTCATCCATCGCCGCCTCGGGCGTCGCGACCACCTTATAGGTGGCGAGCAGGGCCGGCTTGGCAAAGCCCTCGCGCACGATGTGCTCCATCAGCGCTTGCAGCGGCGCGATGAAGCCGTCGGTGTCCACCACGACAATCGGCTTGGGCAGAATTTGCAAATTCGCCGAACTGACCACCTCGAAGAATTCATCCATCGTCCCGGCCCCGCCCGGCAGCACGACGAAAGCGTCCGACATCGCCAGCATGCGGGTCTTACGGAGTTGCAGATCGGGCGTAATGGTCAGATTCTGCTCCCATTCCGGTGGCCGCTCGATCCAGCGCAAGAACTCGGGCAGGACCCCGGCCACGTCGGCCCCGCCACCCCGCACGGCGCGGGCGGTTTCGCCCATAAGGCCCGGCGCGCCCCCGCCATAAACCAGCGAATAGCCCCGTTCCGCGATCAACTGGCCCAGGGTACGTGCCGCAGCGGCATAGCCGGGCCGGGACCCAAAGGACGAGCCGCAGAACACACAGATGGCAGGCTTGCTTTTATCCATGGCTCGGGCGGGGTTGCGGTGGGACACGCGCCTTCCTAAACAGGTTCTCCAAAAATGAACATATCCAAATAAGGGTCGTCCCCGTGCCGCGTTCTCTCATTATTATCGGTCTGATAGCACTCGCCGCGCTGATCGCAGGATTCCTGATGTTCGGCGGCGCCAATATGGGGCACTGACATGGCCCGCCCGCTGACAGAGGAAGGCGACGGCGCCCCATCCCTGCGTCCGCTGTGGATGCTGATGCCCTATCTATGGCCAAAGGGCCGGCCCGATTTGCGCGGCCGTGTTCTGGTCTCGATGATATGTCTGGTTCTGGCCATCTTTGCCACGGCGGTGTTTCCCATCTTCATGGGGCGGGCGACCGACGTACTGGCGGGCCGGCCGGCCTATACCATTGCATTGGCGCTCGCCTTCGGCTGGGTCGGGGCATATGTCGTCGCGCGCATTCTGATGCAGGCGCTGGCGCAATTGCGCGACGGGATTTTCGCCAAGGTGCAGTATCACGCGTTGCGCGAAGTCGGCGTCAAGACTTTTGCCCACATCCACACCCTGTCGCTGCGCTTTCATCTGGAACGCAAAACGGGTGGCCTATCGCGTGTGATCGAGCGCGGCACCAAGGGCATCGATACGCTGCTGTCGTTCGCTATTTTCAGCATCTTCCCGACACTGCTGCAGCTTCTGATCTTCAGCGCGGAAATGCTGTGGAAGTTGAATGTTTGGATCACGCTCGTCACCATCGCCATGGTGGCGGCCTATGTCTGGTTCACCTTCGCCATTACGCGCTGGCGCATCCAGTTCCGCCGCGACATGAATGCGAGCGATCAGGACGCCAACACCAAGGCGGTCGATAGCCTGCTCAATTACGAAACGGTCAAGTACTTCAACAATGAAGGACATGAGACGCGCCGCTTCGACGGTTCCATGGAGAAATTCGCGCGCGCGTCCATCCAGGCCCAGACATCGCTGTCGATCCTCAACACGGGGCAAGCGGCGATCATCGCGCTGGGCATGGGCGCGGTGATGGTGCTTGCGGCCATCGGCATCAAGGCCGGGCGTTTCTCGGTCGGCGATTTCGTGATGGCGAACGCTATCCTGATGCAGCTTTATCAGCCGCTCAATCTTCTGGGCACGGTTTACCGCGAGATCACGCAGGCGCTGGTGGATATGGACGCGATGTTCCGTCTGCTCCACCGGCCGCAGGAAGTGACGGACAAGCCGGGCGCCAAAGCGCTCAAGATCCACGGCGGCGAAATTCGCTTCGACAATGTGGTGTTCGCCTATGACCCCGAGCGCATTGTGCTCAAAGGCATCAGTTTCACGGTGCCCGCCGGCAAGACGATTGCCGTTGTCGGTCCGTCGGGTGCCGGAAAGTCAACAATTTCACGCATTCTCTTTCGCTTTTACGACATCAAGAGCGGCAGCGTGACCATCGACGGACAGGACCTTCGCGATGTGACCCAAGAGTCGCTGCGCGCCTCGGTAGGGATCGTTCCGCAGGACACCGTGCTGTTCAACGACACGGTGCGCTACAATATCGCTTATGGGCGTATCGGCGCGAACGAATCCGAAATTAAAGAAGCGGCGCGTCACGCCCAAATCGACAAATTCATTGCTGATCTCCCGCTTGGCTACGAATCCATGGTTGGCGAACGCGGGTTGAAACTATCCGGCGGCGAAAAGCAGCGCGTTGCCATTGCCCGCACAATCCTGAAGAATCCTCCAATCCTGTTGCTCGACGAAGCAACGTCGGCGCTCGACACGCACACCGAACGCGAAATCCAAAGCGCGCTGCAAGAAGTCTCTAGGAACCGCACGACGCTGGTTATCGCGCACCGGCTTTCGACGGTGGTCGATGCCGACGAAATCCTGGTGCTCGAGCATGGCGTGATCGTGGAACGCGGCAAGCACGACGATCTTATCGCCCGCAACGGCGCCTATGCCTCGATGTGGAATAAGCAGAAAGAGGCCGCGGCCGCCCGCGAAAAGCTCAAGGAAGTCGAGAACGATCCCGACGTTTCGCCTGGCGTTGCGCGCTCGGCGCCAATCGCGGCGGATTAGTTATTCCGCCGGTTGCGCGTCGGGCTCCGGTCCGCGGCCAATAGCGCGCAATCCAGCCCGCCATCCGAAGCGGAACGGCCACGCGACAAAGCGCCAGATCACGCCCATCAGCCAGATGAAGCCCCGTCCGGTCTGGCGCTTGCGCTCAGGCAGCGCCAGCATGGCCGGAACCAGGCCGAGCGTGATCATCTTGGAGAATGCCAGACCGAAGATGACGGCGGTCGATAGCTGCACCCACATTCCCGGCGTCGGCGCGCCGATTGTCACGGTGCGCTGCCAGAAATTGATCTCGATGGCGAACATCATCGGCAGCAAGCCGCCGATCGCTGTGACGGTGGTGAGGAACACAGGGCGCAAGCGTTGCGCGCTCGATCGGATCACCGCCTCGATCGGTTCCATGCCCGAAAGCCTGAGTCGATGATAGGTGTCGATCAGCACGATGTTGTGGTTCACCACGATGCCGGCGAGCGCCAGCATCCCGGTGCCCGTCATGATCATCGAGAAGGTCTGCCCCATGACCAGCATGCCGAGCAACGAACCGATGATCGCCATGATCACGGCAATCAGGATCAGGAGTGTGTGATAAAAGCTGTTGAACAGCACAAGCAGAACCATGGCGATCAGGAACAGCGCCATGAAGGCGGCAACGGGCAGGAATGCGGCCGTCTCGTCCATATCCTGGCTCGATCCGCCGAATTTGACATGCACATCGCTTGGGAACGATTGCTTGTCCATCCAGCTCTGAAGCTTCACTTGTTCGGCGCTCGGAAGGACCGTGTTCGGTTTCATGTTGGCGCGCACATGATAGACGCGCCGTCCGTCAATGCGCTCTATGGAGTTCGTCTGGTGCGACGCTTTCAGCGTCACGAAATTGCTCAGCGGAACCATGGCGCCCGTATTGGTGGCGACTCTCAAATCGTCCAGCGCATGAACGCCGCGCGCGGCGCTCGGATAGCGTACACGGATATCCACTTCGTCGTCCGTATCGTCCGGACGATAGCGGGCGATAAAGATACCATTGGTCACAAGCTGAACAGCCGTTCCGATCTGCTGGGCGTTGACGCCAAAGCGGCTGGCCATTTCCCGGTTGATCTTCATGTCCCATTCGATGCCGGGAAGCGATCTTGTATCCTCGATGTCGCGCAATTCCGGCTGCGCATCCATGTGACGGCGAAGCGCGTCGGTAACCACCGACATAGCGCTATAATTGTCGGATGTGACCTCGATATCGACGTCCTTGCTGTTGGACGGGCCGGATCCCGGCTTGGTCACTTCGATGCGCAAGCCGGCCATGCCTTCCGTTCTCTTGCGAATCTCCTCGATAATCTGGTTTCCAGGACGGCGCTGCTCATAGGGTTTCAATTCGACCATGACGCGGCCGATATTATCGACGGGGGCATCGTCGTTTCCCGAATGGCCGGACGTTGCATAGATGTATGCCAAACCATCGACGCCTTCGATGCGCTTTTCCACACTCATGACGAGGTCGCGCTTCTCGATGGCCGACAAATTGCCGCGCGCGGAGACGTAGATGTTGGCCATATCTGGATCGGTATCGACGAAAAACACCGTTCCGTGATTGAAAACGACAAATAGCCCGAGGATTAGGACTGCAACACCGAAGGCTCCGCCGATTACTTTCCCAGGGTGACGCGTCAGACGCGCCGCCAGATGGGCGTACCAGCCCGTAATACCGGGAATTTCGCGCCAGTCGCCGGTCTCGGACGCTTCGATGGCTTTCTCATGTGCCGCGTCGCGCAGTGGGGCTTTGCCGAAGAAGCCGCCTAGAACCGGCAGGAAGAGCAGTGCCACGACCATCGAAGAGCCCAGCACAATGATGAGCGTGATCGGGAAATAGCTCATGAATTTTCCGACCATGCCGGGCCACAAAAGCATCGGCAGGAACGCGCCGATCATTGTTGCGGTTGCACTGACCACCGGCCAGAACATACGTATGGCGCCCTCCGCGAAGGCTTCGCGAGGGCTATGGCCCTCGGTCATTTTGCGGTCGGCATATTCAACGACGATGATGGCGCCATCGACCAGAATACCCACCGACAGCAGCATGCCGAACATGATCATGAAGTTGAGCGTAATCCCCAGTCCGTTGAGGACCATGAAGCTCATCAGGAACGATGTGGGAATTGCGACGCCGACCAACAGTCCGGAGCGTACCCCCAATGCGGCGACGACAATGATCATCACGAGCAGGATGGCGAGCAGAATCGAGTCGGACAGCGAGCCAAGCTGATCGCGAATGAAGGTGGATTGATCGAACATGAAATTGACATGGACGCCCGGCGGCCAGGACTTCTGAACGCGCGTAACCAGTGCACGCACCGCCTCGTTGTTGGCGATGATGTTCGTGCCGCTGCGTCTCGAGACGTCGATCGCGACGGTCGGTTGTCCGTTCATGCGGGCATATGTGGTCGCGTCGTAGAAGGTACGATGAACGCTGGCGACATCCTGCAGTGTCACGGTGGAATCGGCCGTCGAGCGGATCGGCAGATTGAGGACGTCCTGCGCCGTCGCGATAACGCCGGGAACCTTGACGGCGAAATTGCCGTGACCGGTGTCTATGGAACCGGCCGCGATCAAATTGTTGTTGGCGCTGACCGCATTGTATATCTCACCCTGCGTGATGCCGTAACTTTCGAGCTTCGCGGGATCGATGGTGATTTCCAGCAGCTCGTCGCTGGCGCCCGTAATATCGGCTTGCAGCACACTGGGAATCGTCTTGATGTCGTCGCGCAGGTTGCGGGCGAGCCGGATCAGCGTGCGTTGCGGCAAATCGCCGGAAAGCGCCACGGTAATGACCGGCTCGGACGACGTGTTGGCCTCCCATACGCCGGGCGGATCGGCCTCGGGCGGTAATCGCTGGCGGGTGGCGTCCACCTGCGCGCGCACGTCCTCCAGCGCTTTTTGCTTGTTGAAATCGGCATTGAATTCCATGACGACTTCGCCGCTGCCTTCGCGGGCGCGCCCCGTCATCTGCTTGATGCCCTCGATGGAGCGCAAATTCGCTTCGAGCGGCTTTACCAGCAGTCGTTCGGCGTCTTCCGGACTGATACCCTGGTAGGTGACCCAAACGGCGATATACGGAATCGGAAGATCGGGATCGGCCTCTTTGGGAATCGCAATGAAGGCGTATATGCCCGCGACCAGAACGACCAGGATCAGCGCCAGGATCGGGCGGGTGTTGTTGACAGCCCAAACGACGATTCTGGTCATGACGCCTTTCCGCCTTTATCGAACACCGTTTTCACACGTTCGCCGTTGGTGACGAATTCCTGCCCCACGGTGATGACGTCGACGCGACTGGGCAGGCCTGCAACCCACATTCCGTCCGGGCCGTCGGAAATAATGTGTACCGGCAAAAACTGCACAATCCCGTGCGCGACGGCACGCACCCCGACATTGCCGGAATCGTCGAGTACGAGAATGCCGGGCGATATTTTCTGTGCAGGGACGCGGCTCACCGGAATGTGGATGTCGGCGCTGACGCCATCGCGCAGCGTCGCGTCGGGGTTCGGCAATTCGACTTCGACACGGAACGTGCGCGTCGTTTGATCGGCGTGGTCGGCCACGAAGCGGACATGCCCGGCCACGGTTTGTCCCGTCACCAGCGTGGCGCTTGCATTGCCACCCACGGCGATTTTTCCAACTTCCTCTTCGCTGACCATACCGACGGCCAGGAAGGGCTCCGGCGCGATCACCATGGCGCATTTGTCGCCCGTGCGCATGTAGTCGCCGACATCGACATAGCGGTCATCGACCACGCCATCGAACGGCGCGCGCATTTTGGTATTGGCGAGTTGGACGTTCATCGTGGCGGCGCCGGCTTTGGCGGCTTCATAATTCGCCGTTGCCTGCGCCATCTGTGTCTTGGACCGGAAACCGTCCTTATAAAGATCCTCGGCAACCTGCATTTCCTTACCGGCCTGCGCCACTTGCGCCTGAGCCTGCATCGCGCGCGCGCCGCGGTCGTTGAGCTTGATTTCGCAGAGCACTTGGTTCTGCTTGACGCGATCGCCTTTTTCGAAATGCAGGGCCTTCACCACGCCTTCGACTTCGGCGCGGACGTCCACTTCGTGTAAAGCCTGGGTACGGCCTCGTACGATGATCGTGGCATCGTGCAGTTGACTGGTCATCGCCATGACCCGCACGATCGGAACGTCCGCGGCGGTCTTCGTCTTGGCCTCGGCATCGCCGGCCGCATGTCCGCCAAAGCGCAGCAGGCCTGTCAGCAACCAGACTGTCACGACAACGGCGATCCCGATCGCCGCTTTATACTGAGGCCTCATGGCAAACCAGAAGCCCGGCATAATGCGTTCGTAGAGTTCGGTAACAAAAATTTTGAAGTTTTCGAACACGGCTTGCTCCAGTTACCCGCACGTGCGCCGCGCCGGATGCATCACGGCTTCGGTACCACGCCCAAGGAATGAATCGAAATCGGCAGCCTCACCGAAATGCTTAACAAGGCGATAGGCATCGGGCCCCGGCCTTGCTCTTTCGTGCTGCAATTTGAAGGGTTTCGCGAGCGGGCGCGCGCCGCAATCGATCGGCGCGAGCATCCCAAGGCAAACTGCACGGACGTCCATGGCCCCACCGTCGGTCGTTCGATACCGTCTATGCCGGTCCAATGTTGATTGACGCTACATATGGGCGAATTGTGGGGATTCAAGGGCAGACGGATATTATGAAACGCAGGTCAGTCCTGCACCAATAGAAGATGCTTCAACTAGCGGAAAAGAGGCAATTTTCCGCTGTTCTCTTGGCCGCAAGAAAGCCGGTTCAGATCACTTCGATGCGATCGACCTCGATGCCTTTCATTCCTTGGCGCGTGGAAAAGCGCACGCGCTGTTCCGTCTCCAGCGCGGAGACACCCGACCGGCGAAGCGCACTGGCGTGGACGTAGACATCGCCACTGCCGTCATCCGGCATGATGAAGCCAAATCCTTTTTGGTCGTTAAAGAACTTAACTTTGCCATCGACCATTGGGCCGCTGGGTCCGGCATCGCGCTCGCGATAGCCTCCACCGCCAAAACGATCCGCGCCGCCGCCGAACCGGTCACCCCCGCCGAACCGATCGCCGCCGCCAAATCCGCCGCGGCCACCGGTTTCACCGAACTCGCGTTTGGGCCGCCGTGGCGGGCTGGGATCCGCCGTGGAGGTATCCACAGTGTGGACGGTCACAACCTGAAGCCCGCGGGGGGATTCTTGCAGGTCGCAAACGATCGTTGCGCCTTGGGGAATATTGGGTGTGCCCAGCGCCGCTAGCGCCGAAGCGTGGCAGAACGCGTCCCCACCATTCTCAAGCGTGATAAAGCCGTATCCCTTTGTTGCATTGAACCATTTTACGGTGCCCTTCGCCGAAGCCTGGGCGATGGGCCGCGATTCGCCATTGTCAAAGTTCGCCATGAGTATGCCGATGCCATGCCTGCCGGATAAAACCCCGGGGCGCACCGTATCGTCCGGCGGCGGCACGATGCGTCACATTGGCATAATGCCTGAGCGGCGCGAGTTCGCAAGCTGTTCGCGCCCGCCGTGCGCATACAGCGGGGCATATTTCCCCAGGATGAGCCTGGATGCACCAAACCGGGCATAGCGCCCATTTCGCAGTTGCGGCATAGTTCTCGGACAATGACTATTCGTGTCGCGCTGCACCACGTCACCCGCTACCGCTATGACCGGCCCGTATTGCTGGGTCCGCAGAGCGTGCGCCTGCGTCCTGCCGCCCACTGCCGCACCCCGATCCTGTCCTATTCGCTGACGGCTGACCCCGAGGACCACTTCCTCAACTGGCAGCAGGATCCGCAGGCAAACTGGCTAGCGCGCATCGTGGTGCCGGAAAAGACCGAACATTTGACGGTGACGGTCGATCTCGTCGCCGAGATGAACGTCATCAATCCGTTTGATTTTTTTTTGGAGCCCGAGGCTGAAACCTTCCCTTTTTCGTATGACGAAGAGCTTGCCGAAGATTTACGGCCCTATTTCCGCAAGCTGACGCTCGGTCCGCGCTTCAAGGACTATGTCGACGCCATCAAGCTCGAGGAGACGCCGACCACCGCGTTTTTGTTTGCGCTCAATGCTCGGTTGCAGCACGACGTCTCTTATTTGATCCGTATGGAGCCCGGCATTCAGACGCCGGAAGAGACGCTGACCAAGGGCTCGGGCTCCTGCCGCGATTCGGCATGGCTTCTCGTTCAAGTGCTGCGCCATCTGGGCTTGGCGGCGCGGTTTGCCTCCGGCTATTTGATTCAGCTGAAGCCCGACGTGAAATCGCTCGACGGTCCGTCCGGCACCGATGTCGATTTCACCGATCTGCATGCCTGGTGCGAGGTTTATCTGCCGGGCGCGGGCTGGGTTGGGCTGGACCCGACGTCGGGCTTGTTCGCGGGCGAAGGGCACATCCCATTGGCCTGCGCCGCCAACCCGACGGCAGCGGCGCCGATTTCGGGTGCGCTGGAGGAATGCAAGGTCAGTTTCGATTTCGAGATGCATGTCGCGCGCATCCATGAGCCGCCACGCGTCACGAAACCGTATACGGACGATCAATGGCGTGCCATCGAAAAGCTTGGCGATAAGGTCGATGACGCGCTTCAGAGCGGCGATGTGCGCCTCACCATGGGCGGAGAGCCGACCTTCGTCGCCATAGACGACATGGACG
Source organism: uncultured Alphaproteobacteria bacterium (assembly GCA_963849895.1). Classification (GTDB taxonomy): domain Bacteria; phylum Pseudomonadota; class Alphaproteobacteria; order Micropepsales; family Micropepsaceae; genus Rhizomicrobium. Next base: position 139,533 of record CAWKIU010000001.1, on the reverse strand, counting down.
GCGAGGAGTGGACGACCGCCGCTGTCGGTCCCACCAAGCGCCAATTCGCCGACACGCTGATCCGCCGCTTGCGCGAGCGATTCGCGCCGGGAGCTATGCTGCATTACGGGCAGGGCAAATGGTATCCCGGCGAAAGCCTGCCGCGTTGGGCCTTTGCGCTCTTCTGGCGCGGCGATGGAATGCCGCTCTGGCGCAACGAGGAGCTGATCGCGCGCGAAGACGACGATCACGCGCCTGGCATCGAAGAGGCGGCGCTCTTGGCATCGGGCATTGCGCGCCGGCTCGATCTCAATCCGGGCTATGCGATTGCTGCCTACGAGGACCCTTGGCACTACATCGGCAAGGAACAGGCGTTGCCGGTTAATGTCGATCCATTCGAATCGAAAATAGAGAATCCGGAAGAACGCGCGCGCCTCGCCGCCGTATTTAAGCGAGGCTTGCGCAAGCCGGTCGGTTTCGTGTTGCCGGTGCAAAGTTGGAACGCACAGGGCAGGCGGCGTTGGCGCTCCGAGCGCTGGGCCACGCGCAGCGGCAGGCTTGAGCTCATGCCCGGCGATTCACCTGTCGGTTTCCGCTTGCCGTTGGAATCGCTGCCCTGGCTGGAACCGGCGGCGCGGCCGGTCGTCCAGCCGCCCGATCCCTTCGCGCATCTGCCACTGCTTCCCGGCGTCGATGCCTATCGCCAGCCATTTCTCTCGGGCGCGGTGCGCGATCCGGCCTGGGCGGCGCGGCGCGAACGCATCGACCAGGAGCCGCCGATGGAAGGCGCCAGCGTGCGTACCGCGCTGTCAGTCGAGCCGCGCGACGGCAGGCTTTGCGTTTTCATGCCGCCGACCGAGACCGCCGCCGATTATCTCGACCTGCTTTCCGCGGTGGAAGACACAGCCGCCGAGATCGGCGCCGGCATCCATGTCGAAGGGTATCCCCCGCCCTACGATCCGCGCATCAACGTCATCAAAGTCACGCCCGACCCTGGGGTAATTGAGGTGAACGTCCATCCGGCGACGAATTGGCGCCAGCAAATTGCGATCACTACCGTGCTCTACGAAGAAGCGCGGCTCACGCGGCTTGGCACCGAGAAGTTCATGCTCGACGGACGGCACACCGGCACCGGCGGCGGCAATCATATCGTGGTGGGCGCGGCGAGGGCCGCCGATAGCCCGTTTCTCAGGCGGCCCGATCTGCTCAAGAGCCTGATCGCTTTTTGGCAGAACCATCCTTCCTTGTCCTATATGTTTTCGGGTCTGTTCATCGGACCCACAAGCCAGGCGCCGCGACTCGACGAGGCGCGGCTCGATTCGCTTTATGAATTGGAAATTGCCTTCGCTGAGGTGCCCGAGCGGTCGAAAGCCAACATTCCGCCCTGGCTGGTCGATCGCATCTTCCGCAATCTCCTGATCGACGTGACCGGCAACACGCATCGCACCGAAATCTGCATCGATAAGCTCTATTCGCCCGACGGACCGACAGGCCGACTTGGTCTAGTGGAGTTTCGCGCCTTCGAAATGCCGCCACATGCCGAGATGAGCTTGGCGCAGCAATTGCTTTTGCGCGCCCTGATCGCGCGCTTCTGGGAGAAGCCGTACCGTTCGACGCTGGTACGCTGGGGAACCGCGCTGCATGATAAATTCATGCTGCCGCATTTCGTCTGGGCGGACTTTGCGGATGTGATCGCCGATATGAACGCGGCCGGATTTGCCTTCGACGCCGATTGGTTCAAGCCGCATTGGGCGTTCCGTTTCCCACTCTACGGAGCGGTGCATTATGACGAACTTCATCTCGAGTTGCGCCAAGCTCTGGAGCCTTGGAACGTCATGGGCGAGGAAGGCGCGGTGGGTGGCACGGTGCGTTTTGTTGACAGCTCCGTGGAACGCCTCGAAGTCAAAGTTTCGGGGTTCACGCCGGGCCGCCACGAAATTCTCGTCAATGGGCGGCGCGTGCCGCTGACCGTCACAGCGATGGACGCTGCGGTCGGCGGTGTGCGCTATCGCGCCTGGGCGCCGCCCCACGCGCTGCATCCCACCATCGGATCGCATGCGCCGCTGGTTTGCGAAATCTGGGATGGCTGGCGCAAACGCTCGCTGGGCGGCTGCACCTATCACGTCGCCCATCCCGGTGGGCGCAACTACACGACGTTTCCCGTTAACGCCTATGAAGCCGAGGGCCGCCGGCTGGCGCGCTTCGAACCGTTCGGATTTACCCAAGGCGTGTTCGAGCCCCCACCGCTCGATATAAGCCCCGATTTTCCTCACACGCTCGATCTGAGGCGGGTACAGTAGATGGGGGAATCGAGTTTTGGGATCGCGGTGAAGTCTCCGCAAATGCAATATTCCGAGCGCCGTTACGACGAAATGCACGGACCGGACGGGTATCTGCGACCGCATTGGCGGCGCGTGACCGACGCCATCGCGCAGATGTCGCCGCAGGATTATGCCCGCCGTCTCGCCTCGGCGCAGAGCATGATCCGCGAGAACGGCGTCACCTACAACGTCTATGACGACGCGGAAGGGCGTGCGCGACCCTGGCAGCTTGATGTCGTGCCCTTCGTCTTGGACGTCGAGGATTGGGCCGCAATCGAAGCGGCCGTGATCCAACGGGCGCGCCTGGCCGATGCGATCCTCGCCGATATTTATGGGCCGCAGAAGCTGATCGCCGGCGGGCATTTGCCGCCGCAGCTCGTTCTGGGTCATCCGCAATTCCTGCGCCCGCTGATGGGGACCAAGCCCGCGGGCGGTGTGCATGTGCATCTTTACAGCATCGATCTGGCCCGCATGCCAGATGGTCATTGGATGGTGCTGTCCAGCCGCGCCGATGTGCCAAGCGGGCTTGGCTATTCGCTGGAAAACCGCATCGTCGTCAGCCAAACTTTTCCCGATCTGTTTGCCGAGATGAGCGTGCGAAGGCTCGCCTCATTCTTTAATGCTTATCGCGAGGCGGCACTAAATCTCGCGGGCGGGGCGGGCAGGTCGGTGCTGTTGACGCCTGGCCCTTACAACGAATCCTATTTCGAACATGCCTATCTCTCGCATTACCTCGGCCTGTCGCTGGTGGAGGGACAGGATCTAGCCGTTCGCGACGGGCAGGTGTTTCTGAAAACTTTGGCGGGGCTGGAGCGCGTCGGCGTGATCTTCCGCCGTCTCGATTCCGATTTTTGCGACCCCCTGGAATTTCGGGCCGACTCGACGCTCGGCATCCCCGGACTGGTCGAAGCGGTGCGCGCTGGCGGCGTGGTGGTCGCCGATGCGCTTGGTGGTGGCGTCGTGGAATCGCCGGCGATGGACGCCTATCTGCCCAACATCGCGCGGGCGCTGTTTGGCGAGGAATTGCTGGTCAACGATATTCCGACCGTTTGGTGCGGAACAGAATGGGGTCGTAAGGAAGCGCTGGCGCGCCTTGAACACGTCATCGTGCGCGATGCGTTCGATGCGCGCCCCGTGTTTTCGCGCAATTCTTCCGCAAGACTTGGGAACGAGATCAAGGGAGGGGCGTCGCGCTTCGCCGATCGTATCGAACGGCGCGGCTCGACGATCGTGGTGCAAGATATGGCGCCGCTTGGCCTCGCGCCGGCATTTGAAAACGGCAAGCTGGGCATGCGTCCGATGTCGCTGCGCGTCTTCGCGGCGTGGACGCCGAATGGCTATGTCGTCATGCCCGGAGGCCTGGCGCGTGTTGCTTATGACGAGACTGCGCGTGCGTTGTCGATGCAATCGGGTTCCGCCAGCAAGGACGTCTGGGTACTGGCGAACGGGCCGGTCGACACGTTCAGCCTGCTGCGCCCAGCGGCCGAGGCTGTCGAAATTCGCCGTGCGGGCGATGAAGCGCCCAGCCGCGCCATGGACAACCTCTTTTGGCTCGGGCGGTACGCGGAACGCACGGAAAATCTTGTGCGCGTGTTGCGCGCGGTGGTGCTCAGGCTCGGCGACGACATGGGCATGGAGACGACGGCAATCGACGCCGAACTGTCCCGCCGGATGCTTCTGCCCTTCGCGCAGGCAACCGAGGAGGCCATCGACGAAGCCGCCCTCGGCGATGATTTGCGTTTGACCAGTGAACTGCAAGGCGCGGTCTTCGGCTCCGATACGCAAGGTTTGCAGCGCCTGCTTGCGCGTGTGGAGCGAACGGCCTGGTCGGTTCGCGACCGGCTCTCGCTCGACACTTGGCGCGCCATCACGGCGCTGACCACGCCCGATATGCCGCCGGGTGCGAGCGAGGAATTCGATGCCGCGGGCGCGCGTACCTATCTCGACACGCTGGTGCGGCGCACAGCGGCGCTGTCTGGCCTGTCGGCCGAGAATATGACGCGCGGCGCCAATTGGCATTTTCTCGACCTCGGCCGTCGTGTTGAACGGGCTTGTCACACCAGTTGGCTGATGCAACAGACGCTCTCGCAGCAAAATGAAAGCGACGCTGCGCAAATTCATTTGGCGCTGGAGATTGCCGACAGCGCCATGACCTATCGCTACCGCTATCTGAATCAGTTTCAAGTCGCGCCGGTCCTCGACCTTCTGCTTTTCGATCACACCAATCCGCGGTCGGTTTCATACCAACTTGCCACGATCGCCGATCATGCGGAAAAATTCCCCAAACTGACCCAGGTCCAGCAGCGCGGAATCGTGCAAGCCATTGTAGAAGAAGCGCGTGTTGCGATTGCCGCCTGCAATCCGGCGACGCTGGCGATGGCGGACGAATCGGGCAGGCGCACGGCGCTGGTCACACTCGCTGAATTTATCGACGATGCGATGGAACGTTTCTCAAACGCGGTCGCCGACGCCTATTTTCAGCACGCCGCGCGGCGGCGCGCCGGCGCCGCGCGGAGCGAGGCGGGCTGATGAACTATCTTGTCCGCCATCGCACCGTCTATCGCTATCTCCAGGACGTGTCGACGTCACGTCATCTGGTCCATCTGCGCCCGCGCGGTACGCCGACGCAAAAGGTGACGCGCCATGTACTCGACGTGACGCCCGAGCCCGCGCAGCGTGTGCGCCGCAAAGATTTCTTCGGCAACGGCGCCGAATGGCTGTCGATGGAGGAGCCGCACGGCACACTCGAATTGCTGGCCGAAAGCCAAGTGAATGCGGTGCCGGCGGGGGAACGCAATGCGGCGGCGAGTGAATTGTGGGAGGCCGTTCATGTCCTGCTTGAGCAGCCGGGCGGGCCCGGTGCGCGCGATGCGGTGCAATTCGCATTTGATTCCGCGCTGACGGTGTTTACGGCCGATCTTGCATCTTATGCCCGTGAAAGCTTTCCGCGCGGGCGGCCGTTGCTTGAAGGCGCCGTCGACCTGATGGGGCGCATCCATTCGGACTTTCGCTACGACACGACGGTGACCGACGCCTCGACGCCTATCGACCGCGTCTTCGAGATCCGGGCCGGCGTCTGCCAGGATCTCGCCCAAATCGGCATCGCCGCGATGCGTTCGCTGGGACTTTCGGCGCGCTATGTCAGCGGATATCTCCTCACACAACCGCCTCCGGGGCGTCCCAGATTGCTTGGTGCCGATGCCAGTCATGCCTGGTTCTCGGTATGGGCGCCGCCGTACGGTTGGGTCGATCTAGATCCCACCAACAATGTGTTGCCGAGCGACGAGCACATCACGCTCGCCTGGGGCCGCGATTATTCCGATGTCGCTCCGATCAACGGAATCGTGACCGGTGGCGCCGATCACGTCATCGAAGTGGGCGTGGACGTCATCCCAATGGAACGCATCTAGGGCAGAAGCGGATCAGCTCTCGGGCGGAGCGGTCGATTCGCGCACGATCAACTCGTGCTTGAGATGACGTTCCGGCGGCAAATCGTCTTGCGGCTTTTGTATCAGCAGTGAAACGGCAGCTGCCGCCATCTCCTTGATTGGCTGGCGGCATGTCGTCAACCTAGGCCATACGACTTGCGCGACAAGCGAATCGTCGAAGCCGGCAAGCGATAGCTGTTGCGGGATTTTCAAGTTGAAGCGCTGGGCCACCGCGAGCACGGCTGCCGCCATGTCGTCATTGCCCGCAAAAATCGCCGTCGGCCGTCTCTTGAGCGACAAGAGATGCTCTGCCGCTTCCAGCCCAGATTGATATGAGAAGAACCCCGCCGCGCAAAGCTCCTCCGTAAACGGAATATCGGCATGGGCAAGCGCCGCGCGATACCCCTCAAGCCGCGCAAGGGCCGCGCGATGGTCCGGGTGACCCTTGATAAAGCCGATCCGGCGGTGACCCAGTCCGATCAGATAGGCCGTCATGTCATACGCCGCCTTGCGGTCGTCGATGCTGATGCTCGGCGAGCCTGCCAGCAGATTGCCCGGCGCGATGCGCACAAATCGAGCCCGCGCGGCGGTCAAGGCATCGATCACGACCTGCGCATCGCAGAGCGGCGGCGTCAATATCACGCCGTGCAGCACGGACTCGCTGACCAGGGAGCGCACGCGCTGGCCGAGATCTGCGCTCTGCGCGTCCATCAATTCCACAATCAGATGGTAGCCTTCCTCGCGGCAGCGCGCGAGCGCGCCTAGCTGCAGATCGGCGACATAGCTGGCCGACGGATTGTCGTACAGAAGCCCGATCAGGAACGAACCTTCGCTGGCGAGGCCGCGCGCAAATATATTCGGGCGATAGGATAACTCACTGATGGAATCCAGGACGGTCTTTCGCGTCTTTAGGCTTACATTCGGCCTGTGATTGAGCACCAGCGATACGGTCTTGATCGACACACCGGCATGCTTTGCCACATCGTAAATGCTGGTCGGCTTTTGTGTTTCGGAGCCGCCATTCTTTACGGTCTGTGATTCAACGACTTTGTGCGCTGTCCCGGGCGATATCGGCATAGCCACTGGCGGCGCAGCTTTGGCGCTTGCCGCTTGTTTGTCCGCGCGGGCCCCATGCGAGAGATCGGGCGATTGCCCTCTGTTCGCGGCCGGCAGGCACTGACGCAGTACGGGTTGAAGTTTGGCTTCACCGAGGCGCTCGAACCGGCGCGTCAACGATTCGGCGTCAAACGGCGATTTGTGCTGAAACAGCTTCGCACCGCAGAAATATTGATAATAAGGATTTTCCGCCCAACGCTGACACAGCGTTTCGTTTGAAAGTCCGTGGATGTGCTTGAGCATCGCAAGTCCCGCCATAAGCCGAGTTGAAAATGCGGAACTGCCTGGACGGTTTATCAGCGCGGGATCGAAATGCGCTTCCAGCCGCCGCCAATCGATGGCTGCAGCGAGCTTAACCAGTGCGTGATCGGGGTCGACAATATGGTCGAGAGACGATCCGTCGGGGCGTTGCTTGCCCGCTTCGCGACGTCCCGGTAGCCGCATGTTCATCCGCCCAATCCAATCGGCGCTCAGACTATCGCTTTGAATTGTATGATAAAAGAGGAAAATCAGCATATGGGGCGGAATTCGCAGACATCCCACATGGTCGTCCGGCCGGATTGGGTGCCAGCCATTACCTTGCTTGCGACATTGCGTGCACGCCCGGCCATTGGCGCCACTCGCGATCCCGCGAACAGCGCCGTCGCGCAATCTTGCCGTCCTTTCTCACGCGCGATGATTACTTGCAGAAATATCGCGACGGCGGACCGCCGGTATCGTACAACCCGCCGCAGATTGACACAGCGCTTGCGTTCTCATAACAGCGCGCCCAAGCGGAAGCGGAAATGATCGGAATATTGGGTATGCGCTTTGGCATAGACCTCGGTGGCACCAAGATCGAAATCGTCGCCTTGGGCGACGGTTGCGAGGAATTGCTTCGCCAGCGTGTTCCCACGCCGCGGACCTCCTATGAAGAGACCGTTCGCGCAATTCGCGATCTGGTGTGGGATACGGAACTCAAACTCGGCGTACGCGGGACGGTGGGTGTTGCGTTTCCCGGAGCCATTAGCCACCGCACCGGCTTTGTGAAGAATGCGAATTCGACGCAACTGAACGGGCACCCGTTGGACAAGGATTTGGCGGCTGCGCTGGCGCGCAATGTTCGCGTCGAAAACGACGCGAATTGCTTCACGCTTTCGGAAGCCTCCGACGGAGCCGGCAAGGGATACGACATTGTGTTCGGGATTATCGCCGGTACCGGTGTCGGGGGCGGACTTTGTATCGGTCAGCGCCTGCTGACCGGTGCGCATTCCATCGCCGGAGAATGGGGCCATAATCCCCTGCCGGGACCCTTTCGGGCCGAGGAAACCAACGATGCGCCGCGCTGCTATTGCGGCAAACTAAGTTGTATCGAAAGCTGGTGCAGCGGCCCCGCGCTGGCAGCCCAATATACCAAGTGCACTGGCCGGAAGCTGAACGGGACCGACATTGCCGCCGCTGCCAAACTGGGCGACGAAGATTGCGCGGCCGTGCTGGACGCATATCTTGATCGTTTTGCGCGGTCGATTGCGACGGTTGTGGGCATTGTCGATCCGGACGTGATCGTCATCGGCGGCGGTTTGTCGAAGATCGACGCGCTGTACAGCGAGTTGCCGGCGCGCGTGGAGAAATATTCCTTCACGCCCGAAGCGCCCCCCCGCATCCTCAAGAACGTCCACGGCGATTCCAGCGGCGTGCGCGGTGCCGCCTGGCTTTGGCGTGAAGGCGAATTGGCAGCCGGTTTGCCGAAATAGCCGCCGGGTTTCTGCTAGCTGCCGAGTGTCTGGCGCAGCGACGCGATGCAGCAAATGATGTGGTAAAACGAGCTTGCCGGAGCGGGCTCTTCGACGAATGTTCCGTCGGGCATGAGTTTGTCGCGCCAAAGTCCGGGCATGGGCGTTTGCAGATATCGCCACAATGCGCTTGCGGCTGCATAGGCTTCGCAAAGGTAGGTCTCGCGCTGATCGGCTGGCGCCGATTGCGAAAGTATGAGTGCCGCCTTTGTCCGCTCAGTCTGGGGCCAAAGCCGCGCGGTGGCGCGCATAACAGAAAAATCGTCCGATAATTCGTCGACCGCCACGTCTCGGTCCGCGGCGACGCCGCGCTGACCCTGGGCGAACATCCTGCGCGCCGCAGCGCGCGCGCGATCGTCGCCGCGCATTCGCCCCCATCGCTCGAGCAGCCATGTCCATTCGAATTGGTGTCCTGGCTCCACGATATGACCGGCGCTGCCATCGTGGGGCCGCCAATTTTCGTCGAAGAATTCGCGCAAGAATCCGCCCTGCGGATCAACGAACTTCGCAAGGCATAGGGCGACGATCTCATCCGCCAGCGCATCCCATTCCGATCCCGGTTCAACATCGCACCAGGCAAGCGCAGCTTCGAGCAGATGCATGTGCGGGTTGGACTGGAATTGATATCCGGCAGACTCCGCGAAGCCGCCCGCCTTATGGCGCCGGGTTTGAAGAATTCGGCCTAAAAGTGCGTGTGCGGAATTCTTGAAATCCACGCCATCGGGAAGGGCCTTTTGAACCGACGCCATTGCGAGAAGCGCAAAGGCTTGGTCGTAGAGAAGCGTGGTCTCGTCGAGAACTCCGCCGTCATGCGAGACCAAGGTACAGTACTGGCCATCGCTGCGGCGGTAATATTTGTCCAGATAATTGAGCCCTTGAGGCGCCGCTTCTTGCCAGGGGCCGGACCACCCCAGCATGCCGGCCGTGGCATAAACATAACTCTGGCGCGATTGCACGCGGGCGCGCCGCGCCAAATTTGGCGGCGGCTGCCCATCTTGCTCCAGCAATTCGTGAAATCCGCCTTGGCTGTGATCGGCACCACGTTCCCACCACAGCGGCAGAGCATCATCCATCAACCATCGCTCGAAGTTCGATGCCAATGTCCGAAGCTGACCGTTCATTTTTTCCACATTCGCCTCGTCGAGTTTGCCGCTTTTCGCGCCGGATCATGCGTCGCAAGGCCGTCGCGGCGTGGCTAGCACGCTGCGTTGCAGAATGAAAGATTACGTCCTATCAGCCATTTACGACCCCCTCAATGCCGTGGCGGAACGGGCTGCGACATACCTAAAGTAGAATTTTTATCGGTCGATTTTTGCAGTCAAAGCCGCCCCGTGAAAAAGCCCATTTTGATGCGTGGTAGCGCTACCACAGATTGTTATAACTTATTGATTATATTGAATAAAAACGCGCAATTGATGAGCAAATTGTGCCTTTATGGCAACACGGCCACGAATAATGTATGCGCTGTCATTGCCTTATAGAAAGCGCTTACTCGCCAGTGTAGGTTTCACTCGCAACTGGTGGTGTCGCGAAATGTCGGCACGCACCGCCAAAAAAACTTCAGAAGGGGACGCCTAAAATGAAATCCAATCTAAGATTTTGCACGCATACGGCTGTGGCCGCGCTCATGATCGGAGCGTGTGGCGCAGTAGCCCAAGCCCAAACGGCTTCGGACCAGATCGAAACGGTAACCGTCACGGGTTTCCGCGCATCATTGGCCAACGCTCTCGAGTTGAAGAAGAACTCGAATCTGATCATGGAGTCCGTCACTGCCGAAGATGTCGGCAAGATGCCCGACCAGGATGTGGCTGAATCACTTCAGCGTCTGCCCGGCGTGCAGATCGACCGCGACCAAGGTAAAGGCACAGCGGTCTTGATCGACGGCCTGCGCCAGAATCTTACGACGCTCAATGGCGATGTCTTTCTGACGGGCAAGGAATTCTACAGAGAGGGTGAAGCCTCTGGCGGCGGCGGCAATGCCAACGTTCAATACGACTCTCTCTCGGGTATTCCGAGTGAAGAAATCGGCGGCGTCGACGTCTACAAGAGCCCGAACGCGAGTCTTACGGAAGGCGGCATGGGCGGCATTTTGAATCTCAAAACCCGCAATCCGTTAGATGGGCCGGATGGCCTTTCCGCCGTGGTGAATCTGCGCGGAACGACAACGAGCCAGAGTTCGGGCGGCGGCGGTGTGACGCCGAGCGCAACGCTCGTGGCTTCGTACAAACCCAGCAGCACGTTTGCGGTCACGGGCAGCGTCTCGTACGATGACACAGACACCCATACCAAAGAGTACGAATCCTACAACCGCAGTCCTTGGAACATCACCACGGCTGACGTCAGCGGCTATACCGGCGTTGGCCCGCTGCTCCCCTGCTCTGGTACTCCGCTTGTTTGCCCAAGTGGCCAAGGCAATCTCACGACGCCATATCTCATGCCGCAATATGCGTACTTCAGCGATGTCTACGACAAGAGCAAAACGATCGGTGCGACGCTCGGTGTGAACTGGGCTCCCACGGCGTCGATCACGACGAGCCTGAACTGGTTCTATTCACACACGTCGGACAACACCCTCAACTATTCGGATAAGGTCGGCTTCAACGGATCGGGCTCGACCTCAAACGTGGGGGGAAGCAGCCCTCCGGGCATCGATGCCGACAATCCGTATACGATTGACGCGAACGGTGTCGTGCAGTCGGCGACGTTCTACCTGCAGGGTGCAGAAGGGGCGACGCTGTCTCAGGTGGCCGGCTCGGACGCCCACAACATCCAATGGCATACGAATTGGGATGATGGCGGCCCGCTCACTGGCACGTTGGATGTCTCTTACTCGCGTGCGACCTCGACCCTGAAAGCCGCTCAACAAGACGTCGAGCATGGCTATTATTCGGCAGACGGCCAATCGGCCTCAATCGCGCCGACAGCTCCGGGCTGCAACAACTTCTCGCCAAGTTGCACCACCGGCAATCCGGCGCTCCAGGTGCAATGGAGCAATGGTGGCGATTCCGGTCTACCAGTCGCGAAATATATCGGCGCTTACGCGGATGTGCTCTCGAATCCAGCCTATACGCTGTTCAAGTCCTCCTGGGCTTGGGGCAACCAAGCGAAGGAGCAGGAAGACGCCATCAGAGGCTCCTTGACCTACAAGCCTAGCTTCCTTGGGGGTGTCGACGGCAGCATCACGGGCGGCTTCCGCATCGCTCAGCGCGACGTCGACCAAACCTTCGGCCGTTACCTGATCAACGGCTTGGCGGATAGCGGAGCGTACATCGCCAACTGCTGTTACGGCGCCGGTAACGGGTCTTATCTCTACTACCAGGACCCGGGTTATGCGGCCATCCCGTACGATACCGCGACGTCCAATCCGACTTTGGCGCTGACCGTCAAAAGCTTCATGTTCGGCAATATGATCGTGAAGAACCCGGTCACCGGCGGTCTGACCAACCCGGCGACGTATCTCAATCAGATCTGGAACCAAGCGGCGAACGTGCCGACCATGGCGCCAGCCGCTACATCAGCGGGCGTACCTTGCACCTCCACGGCTCAGGCAGGGTGTGCCGTGAGCCAAACGGCGGTGCCCAACAACTCGGAAGCATTCTTCCCCGACACGTTGAGTTCGTTCAAGGTGCATGAGAGCAGCGAGTCCTTCTATCTGATGTCCGATCTGGGCAACAAGGAGAAGGGGTTCCATGCCAACTTCGGTGTTCGTGTTGTTATGACGAACCAGACGGTGGACGGTGCTTCGTCGGCGCCCAATCCGACGTCCTATGGTACGGCCACCTGGAACGGCGTGAACAACAACAACATCCCGTTCACCTCGGGGAAATATACGTTTGATGTCCTGCCGTCGATGAACCTCTCGCTCTTTGTCACGGACGATCAGATCGTCCGCTTCAGCGCAGCGCGGGTGGTGTCGCCGGCGGATCTGTTCTCTGTTGGCGTCGGCAAATCTTACAACTTCACGCGTCTGACCGGCGGCGGGCGGTGCAACATCCACACCAGTACGTCTCTCGTTCCGGGCTCGGCGGGCTGCGTGGAAGACGGCTTCGAATTCGCGAACGGCAACGCGGGCAATCCGCAGTTGGATCCGTATCGCGCCAACCAGGTCGACCTTGCTTGGGAAGACTATTTCGCCCCAGGCGCCTTGGGCAGCGTCAGCACCTTCTACAAAGCAGTTGACAGCTTCGAAGCAAATGAAAACGTGACGACCTTTGTGATGGACGATTTCGGCGGCACGTCAGGCCCGGTCAACCAGCCGATCAATGGCGGTCACGGCTCGATCTACGGCCTCGAACTGTCAGGGGAATACGCGTTCGACGATGGCTTCGGTTTCGCGGCCAATTACACGTATACCCAGTCCACTTCGAACCTGACCACTGCGTTCAGCTCGCACTTGCCGATCCCGGGCGTGGCGTCTCATGCGGCGACCGGTACGGTCTATTACGAAAACTATGGGTTCGACGCGCGTCTGTCGTACTCATGGCGTAGTAAGGCGGTCAATGACGGACTCGGTGGGTCCATCTTCTCACCGATCGACACGACGAATGGCGGCACTTCTCCGAACTACGGTGTCTTCACGGCGCCGTACGGCGAGCTCGATGCTCAGGTGTCATACGACATCAGCGAGCATTTCAGCGTCAGCGTGTCGGCTCAAAATCTGACCGACGAAGCCTCTCATACCTATCTGCAGTTCCCGAACATGCCGTTCACTTATGACAATAGCGGCACTCGGTACTTCTTCGGCGTGAAGGCGAAACTCTAAGCGTTACTAAAATCGACTAGCATCCGGGGTGGCCGTCGAAAGACGGCCGCCCTTTTTTGTCGACCCGGATACGAGCGCGCAATAAGCCGCTGGCTTAGAAATTATTCAGCAACCGGCACAGCGGGCCACGCAAATTCTGGCCAATCATGGCGCCATGCGTTGTGAATTCGATATATCGTCCGCTGGCGCCCATTTGCGGCCAAGGGCGCAGGCCCGGTCCGTTCGGATTTCCGCTTTTGGCGAAGTTTGTCCAATAGGCCTGCACTGGCGGCCAAGTCGCGCCGGGCGGCGGCGCATCGAAGACATAGGAGAGTTCCGAAGAGTGCCACACCGGCTTGTCCGAGTCCGCTTTCGCGACATCGAATTGATAGCGCCAGACATTTTGGCCGATGGTTTGCTGATGCTGTGCCACGAAGTTCGCGGGACAACGAAATGTCACGTCGTCGGCGATTTGGGTTGCGACATCGCCAAGAACGGGATCGTCCGGTGGATTATCAGGACCGCTTAATCCATAAAAAGCCAACGCTTTCGGCGCGTTCCGTCCGAAACTCTCGGTGATCCAATGACGCGCGGCCGGGAGACCGCCATGCAGGTCCAATTCGCGCGCATTGTTGCCGATCACGAGCGGCACGCGCGCTTGGCCCTTCCGCGCAAATATTTCGGCGGGTGTTTGCGGTATGACCCAGCCATCGACCACCGCCTGCAGCCAGATGAAACTGTCGTCCTCGATCGGCGGCAAAAGCTTGTCCGTTGCGTCGAGCAGCGCATCGCCGGATGCCGCCCGCAGCGCCTGAAGGCCATCGGCCCCTGGTGGGACATTCATCAACGCCGCAAGGTCCTCTCCGATTTTCTCGTTTTGTGCGAGCGTGCGCGGCGGCACGCCGAAACCGGCCGTTCCGCTCTCCTCGATGGCTTTGTTGAACAAGCCCTTGGCCAAAGGCGACAGCATAAGAAGGCCCACATCCTGGGCGCCCGCCGATTGGCCGAAGATCGTCACGTTATTCGGATCGCCGCCGAAATTTGCGATATTCGCTTTCACCCATTTCAGCGCGGCGATTTGATCCATCAGCGCATAATTTCCCGAGGCGTGCGCGGGCGATTCAGCCGTGAGCGCCGGCAGCGAGAGAAATCCGAAGATGCCGAGGCGGTATTGCAGGGTCACCAGAACGATGCCGCGCTTGTCGATGTCCGATGTGCTGTAGCCAATGCCGGAGCCGGCGCGATTCGCGCCACCATGAATCCAGAACATGACGGGCAGCCGATCCATCGGCGCATGCTTGGGTGAGCGGACGGCGAGATAGAGGCAGTCTTCCTTGCTGGCCGCAGCGTCGGGCGCGTTCCACTCATAGGAGCGTTGGAGACAGGGCGGACCGGGCAGAGTTGCATCGCGCACTCCCTGCCACGGTATAACCGGCGCGGGGGGCTTCCAGCGCAACGCACCGACAGGCGGCTGGGCATAGGGCATGCCGCGAAACAATGTACCTCCATCCGGCAGGTCGACGCCGTGGACGATGCCCCCCGTCACCACCCGTTCGGTGGCCATGGCGGGAAGGGCGCTAAGAGCGGACGCCAATACGCCGGCGGCGAGCACGCGAATTGTAATTGTCATGGGTTGCTTCCCTCCTGTCTGGCGGCCGGTCTTTTTGCCCGCTGACCGCATGGACAAGCGGCTTATTGGCGGTGTCTAGTAAATCCAGTAACGGAAAGCATTGTCATACGAAAGGGGCGGCGGGCCCACTTTCACACCGGTATCACCTTGGAGTCCTTTGCAGAACGAGGACCAAGCATAGGGAGTTCGTCCGTGGATGTTCGGGTTGCCGGTGCGCCAGACGCGCCGAAGGGGAATTACATCGTCGCGCTTTCCATTTTGGCGACGTTGTTCTTCATGTGGGGCTTTTGCACGGTCCTGAACGACATCCTCGTACCGCATCTCAAGGCGGTGTTCGAGATGAACTATGTGCAGACCATGCTGATCCAGTTCACGTTCTTCGGCACCTATTTTCTGCTTTCGATGCCGTCCGCCAAACTGATCGAATGGATCGGCTACAAATATTCGATCATGGTCGGGCTTATCGTAATGGGCTGCGGCTGTCTGCTTTTCATCCCCTCGGCGGGCCTCGCGTCCTATGAACTTTTCCTCGCTGCCCTCTTTGTGTTAGCCGCGGGCATCACGCTGCTACAAGTCGCGGCAAACCCCTATGCCGCGGTTCTCGGGCCGGAGCGCACATCCTCCGCCCGGCTCAATTTGATGCAGTTCTTCAATTCCTTCGGAACGTTTCTCGCTCCGTTTTTTGGCGGCATGCTGATCCTGTCCCAGACCAAGGCTGGCACGGCGGCGGCCGGAGTAGTGGAAAGTCTTAAAGACAGATTGGTCGATGCGCGCGCTGTCCAGATGCCCTATCTCGGCATCGCCATCGTTTTGTTCCTGCTCGCACTCATGTTTTGGGTGATGAGCCTGCCCAAGATACCGACGCAACCCGAAACCGCCGAGGAAGCCAAGGACACGTTGTGGCATCACAAACTGCTGATACTGGGCGCGGGTGCGATCTTCCTTTATGTCGGAGCCGAAGTGTCTATCGGGAGCTTCTTGATCGGCTATCTCACCTCACCACATATCAGCCATATGACGACCGCCGCCGCTGCGTCCTATCTCAGCTATTACTGGGGCGGTGCGATGGTTGGGCGCTTCTTCATCGGCGCTCTGGCGATGCGTTACCTCTCGCCGTCGAAAATATTGGCGGTCAACTGTCTGGCAGCAACCGGGCTCGTCCTGATATCGATTGCGACACATGGAACGATCGCGATGGTCGCGATCCTGCTGGTCGGTCTGTGCAATTCCATCATGTTCCCGACTATCTTCACTCTAGCCATTCGCGGGCTTGGGCCGCTGACCGGCAGCGGTTCGGGTATCCTCATCATGGCAATCTTCGGCGGCGCGGTGATGCCGATGGCGCAAGCCTCGTTTGCCGATTCCATAGGGCTCACGATCTCCTTCTTGATCCCGGCGGCATGCTATCTTTATATCTGTTATTTCGCGCGGAAGAGCGAACAACAGGAGCGTGCGTCGCCTATTTGACCGCGTCCAGCAAGCGCCCTTCGCCTGATAGCTTTGTCAGTAGCGCTTGAAACGTCTGACGTTCGCTATCACTCAAGGCACAGAGAAACTGTTCCTCCAGGTCGAGCGCCAGCGGAACAACCTCTTCATAAATTGCGCGCCCCTTTTCGGAGACGGACAAGCGCGTCACGCGTCCATCTTTGGCATCGGCGCTGCGTGTCACGCGCCCAGCGACCACCAACGACTCCACGGCCCGGCTGACTTGTACTTTGTCCATCGCGGTACGCTGCGCAACGTCCTGCGCCGAGAGCCCCGACATCCCGCCCAGCACCGCAATGACGCGCCATTCGGGAATAGACAGCGAAAAACGCTGCGAATAGTGCCGCGCGATAGCGCTCGACATGCGGTTGGTCAGTACCGAAAGACGGTAAGGAATGAACCGCTCGAGGTCGAGGCGCGTCGCCTCTGTCGTGTCATTCGGCATCGGGTTGCATCTGTGGCTGGGCATCGACAAAGGCCGGCAATTCAAACGCCGCCTTCTCGATGCGCAGCAGCGTGGGATAGGCCTCCAAGTCGATATGGACGCGCCGCGCGTTGGTCATCTGGGGGATAAGGAAGATGTCGGCCATGGTCGGCTGGTCGCCGTGACAAAACCGGCCGGTTTGCAGTGACGACGAAAGCCAGGTCTCCAGCGCCGAAAATCCCTGCATGATCCAGCGCCGCTGCCATTTGGTGCGGTCTTCGTCGGAGGCACCAAGCTCGTCGCGCAGATAATTCAGAACGCGCAGATTATTGACGGGATGGATGTCGCAGGCGACGGCATCGGCAAGCTGGCGCACGCGCGCCCGGCCCGCCGGATCGCGCGGCAGCAAGGCGGGGTCCGGCACAATCTCGTCGAGATACTCGATAATTGCCAGCGATTGGCCAATTACCGCGCCCTTGTACACTAGCATCGGAATGAGCCCTTGCGGGTTCAACGCCAGATATTCCGCCGTATTCTGTTGCCCACCATCCTTGCGCAGATGCACGAAGCGCAGCTCAGGCTTTATGCCTTTGAGGTTCAGGGCGATGCGCACGCGAAACGCCGCTGACGAGCGGAAATAGCCATAAAGCGCGAAGTCAGCGTTTGTACTGGACGACATGTTGATCGATCGCTCCGAAGATGGAGCGCCCCTCTGTATCGAACATTTCAATGCGCACGCGGTCGCCGAACTTCATGAACGGTGTCGTGGCGCACCCGCTTTCGATCTGCTCCAGCATTCGCCGCTCGGCAATGCAGGCGGAACCGGCGCTGCGATCCTTGTTGGAGACCGTACCTGACCCCACGATGGTTCCCGCCGTCAACGCGCGCGTCTTGGCGGCGTGCGCGATCAATTCGGGAAAGGAAAACGTCATGTCCTCGCCCGCATTGGGCGCGCCGAATTGTTCGCCATTGAAAAGCACTGTCAACGGCAGATGGACCTTGCCGTCGCGCCAGGCCGCATCCAACTCATCGGGCGTCACGGCGACGGGCGAAAAGGAGCTCGCCGGCTTGGATTGGAAGAAGCCGAAGCCCTTGCCGAGTTCCGCCGGTATGAGATTGCGCAGACTGACGTCGTTGACCAGCATCAACAGCTTGATACGGGCGCGCGCCTCCGTCGCGGAGCAACCCATCGTAACATCGTCGGTGATGACCGCGACTTCGCCCTCGAAGTCGATGCCCCAGGCTTCGTCGGCGGCCAATATCGGGTCGGTCGGTCCGAGAAACCCGTCCGAACCGCCTTGATACATCAACGGTTCGGTCCAGAAGCTAGCGGGCATTTCCGCGCCGCGCGCCTTGCGAACCAATTCGACATGCGTGACATAGGCCGAGCCGTCCGCCCATTGATAGGCGCGGGGCAGGGGGCTGGCACATTCGTCGGCGTGAAAGATTTCTTCTCCTTCGACCCAGCCATCGTTCAATCGGTCGTAGAGCAGAGCAAGGCGCGGCGCAGCCTCGGCCCAATTGTCCAGCGCCGCCTGCAGTGTGGGCGCTATGCCCGCCGCTGCAACGCAGCGTGCAAGGTCGCGCGACACGATAACCAGCGCACCATCACGGCCCTGTTTGAGAGAAGCGAGTTTCACTTTGGTTTCCAGCTCTCGGCATAGGCGCGATCTTCGTGCGCCTCCGCATCAGCCATGACATCCAGCGGATCGCGCGTATCGATCATCACGGCCACCTCATCGGTCGCGGTTTTGGCGGCCTGAGCGCCAGCGGCGAAGGCCTTTGGGTGGGGGCCATGCGTAAAGCCGCTGGGATGGAATGTCATCATGCCGGGGCGGATATTGTCGCGGCTGAAGAATTCGCCGGCGTGATAGAAAATCACCTCGTCGAAATCCTCATTGGAATGAAAGAACGGAACCTTCAGCGCGCCGGGGTCGCTTTCGATCGGGCGCGGAACGAAGGTGCAGACGACAAAGCGCTCTGCCGCGAAGGTGGCATGCACGCTCGGCGGAATGTGATAACGGTGGCTCATCACCGGGCGGATATCGCGCCAGTTGAGTTTCACGGACGCAAGATTGCCCTTCCAGCCCACGGCGTCGAGTGGATTAAACGGGTAGGTGACAGTGGAGAGGGCGTCGCGCCGTTTGACGTGCACGCGCCATTCGCCGTCGCGCTGTTTGACAAATGCGCCGTCGAGCTTGGGCGTTTCCAGAACCGCGGGATCGAACAGGGCATGCGGGCCGAGCATGCCCCGCTCCGGCAACTTGAACGCATCGTTGCGCGCTTCGATCTGCAACACGGTGGTGGCTGCCGATGGCTCAAACCGCCACATCGTTCCGCGCGGCAACAAAATGTAATCCCCGTCGCGATAGGCGAAGTGTCCGAAATCGCAGAACAAATCGCCCGCGCCCTCGTGAACGAACAGCAAAAGATCGCCATCGGCGTCGCGCATCAGGTCGGCCATTGCCGTGCGGCACGACCACATGGCGATGGAGCAATTGGCGTTCGATAGCAGCAGTGCCGGATTGCGCGGTTCGCCGCCCGCATCTTTCGCGGCGAAGGCGCGGGGGCGTAGCGGCCCATCGATCGATGTCCACCCCGTGGGCGGATGGCGATGATAGATATGCGAGGCAGGGCCGAAGAACCCGTCGCGGCCGATCTCGCGCTCGAACGTACCGGCGGGAAGGTCGGCATGCGCCTGGCGTGAAGTCTCGCCCTCGCTTCGCGGAAACTCGATCCAGCCGCGCGCGCTCATTGTGGCCCTGCATCCAGCACGCCGCGACGAATTTGATCGGCCTCGATGCTCTCGAACAGGGCGCGGAAATTACCTTCGCCGAAGCCTTGATTGCCTTTGCGCTGGATGATCTCGAAGAAGATCGGCCCAATGGCATTCTGAGTGAAGATTTGCAGAAGCAATCCTGCGTTGGGCGCGCCGTCCATCAAAATGCGGTCGCGGCTGAGCCGCGGCACATCTTCGCCATGATCCTTGATGCGATCGTCCAGGCGATCGTAATAGGTATCGGGCGTATCCTGAAACGGCACGCCGCGCAGTTTCAGCGCTTCGACGGTGTCATATATGTCGTTTGTGCCCAACGCGATATGCTGAATGCCCTCGCCGCGATAGTGATGCAGGTATTCCTCGATCTGCGATTTGTCGTCGGAGGATTCATTGATCGGAATGCGGATCTTGCCGTCCGGGCTTGTCATCGCGCGTGATTTGAGTCCCGTCAGCTTCCCCTCGATATCGAAATAGCGGATTTCGCGGAAGTTGAAGAACTTCTCGTAGAAGCTCGACCATTTGTCCATGTTGCCGCGAAAGACATTGTGGGTGACATGGTCGATATAGGTCAGACCCGCACCGTCATGCGCAAAGCCTTTCGCCGGATCGGTCGGCACAAAATCGACGTCATAGATAGAGCGCTCCGCATAGCGGTCGACCAGATAGATCGCGCTTTCACCAATGCCTTCGATGGCGGGGATGTTTAGCTCCATCGGCCCGATTTGGCTCTTGAACGGGCGCGCGCCCATCTCGATAAGCTTGGCATAGGCCTTGGCGGCATCCTTGACGCGAAACGCCATGGCGCAGGCGCTGGGTCCATGCGCCTTGGCAAAGCGCGCGCCATGGCTGTCCGGCTCCGCATTGACGATGAAGTTGGTCTCGCCCTGACGATACAGCGTCACGTCCTTGGAGCGATGGCGGCCCACGGCGCGAAAGCCCATCGCATCGAAGACCTTGTGCAGCGCGCCGATATCGGGCGCGGTGTATTCGATGAACTCGAAGCCATCGGTGCCGATCGGGTTTTCCCAAAGCGTCATCGTCGCCAAATCCTATGCCGGGGTCGCGGGCAGATAGTTTCATATGAAACTATCTTGGGTCAACCGGCTTGGCTGCGCGACATCATCTCCCAAAAATTGGTCGTGACATGTGCGAATTATGCGATATAACATCAATTACCATCTAGAAACTTGCATTTATAATGTTCAAAACATCATGTCTAACACATTGTATATGGTGACAACAGCGCAGTTGCGTGCTGCAAGAGTCCTGCTTGGACTCGATCAGCGGGCGTTGGCTCAGCTGGCCGGGTTGTCGCATCCCACTGTGCAGCGCATGGAAGCGAGCAGCGGCGTCATTCGCGGCAATGTGGATTCGCTGGCCAAGATCATCAGCGCGCTGGAAACAGCTGGCGTCGAGTTGATCGGCGAGGGCATTTCCAGCACCGCCGGCGGATGCGGTGTGCGCCTCAGGACAGCCGATTCTTCAAAATTGGCTGAGCGCTGACCAATGGAACCCATGCTCGTCACCGTCTTGTTGTCCTGTGTCGCCGCGCTGTTCTTGGTCGCCTGTGTGGCCGCAGCTTATAGCCGCCGATCCTGGGCCAATACGGCCGCTTATCTCGCCTGCGCCATCATAAGCGCCATTGCGCTGACCGTCGGTGCCATCAGTCTTTGGAACAATACCGTGTCGACCACGGTCCTGCCGCTCGGTCTGCCGTGGCAGGGCATGCATTTTCGCATCGATGCCTTGGCCGGCGTCTTTCTGATCGTCGTCAATCTCGGCGGGCTTTCGGCGAGTGTCTTCGGCCTCGGCTATGGCAAGCACGAAGAGGCTCCTCAGCGCGTTCTTCCGTTCTATCCGGCGTTTCTCGCCGCCATGAACCTTGTGGTGATCGCCGACGACGCCTTCGCGTTCTTGCTGTCTTGGGAATTGATGTCGTTGATGTCGTGGGCCCTGGTCATCAGCCACGACCGTAAAGCGGAGAATCTGCGCGCGGGCTTCGTTTATATTGTGATGGCGAGTTTGGGCACGCTGGCGCTGCTTCTCGCATTCGGTATTTTGGCGGGGCCCGACGGGCAATACGCCTTCGCGCTCATGCGGGCGCATATGAATGGCACAAGCCAGACCGCGCTGGTCGTGTTGCTGGTGCTGATCGGCGCCGGATCCAAGGCCGGATTGGTTCCGCTGCATGTGTGGCTGCCTTTGGCGCATCCCGCCGCGCCCAGTCACGTCTCCGCGTTGATGAGCGGGGTGATGACGAAGGTCGCGGTCTATGCCTTTGTGCGCATTGTGTTCGACCTGCTTGGGCCGGTTGATTGGCGCCTTGGCGTTCTAGTGGTCGCCGTCGGCGGGGTCACCGCGTTCCTCGGTGTGCTTTACGCGCTGATGCAGCACGACCTCAAACGTCTCCTGGCCTATCACACCGTCGAGAACATCGGCATCATCTTCGTCGGCCTTGGTTTAGCGCTTGCTTTCCGCGCCAACGGGCTTGTGGCGGCGGCAGCGCTTTCGGCGACGGCGGCGCTTTTCCACGTCTTCAATCACTCACTATTCAAGAGTCTCTTGTTCTTCGGCGCGGGCGCGGTGCAAACCGCCACGGGCGAGCGCGACATGGATCGTCTTGGCGGATTGATCCACGCGATGCCCGCTACCGCCGGAGCATTTCTCATCGGCGCGGCGGCAATTTCCGCCCTGCCGCCGCTCAACGGATTTGCCTCAGAATGGCTGACATTCCAGGCCGTCTTTCTCAGCCCGTCCTTTCCGCAATGGGAATTGCAGTTCCTCGCACCCGCGATCGGTGCCGTTCTGGCGCTTTCCGCCGCACTTGCCGCCGCATGCTTCGTCAAGGCGTTCGGCGTGACCTTTCTTGGGCGCGCGCGCAGCGAGGTGGCGCGCGCGGCGCGTGAAACCGACAAGGCCTCACTCACGGCAATGTTTAGTTTGGCCGTTCTATGTGTCTTCGCGGGCCTCTTTCCGGGCTTTTTCACCAATCTGCTCGGGCCTGTTTGCCAATATCTGACGCAAGGCCACATGCCGCCGCAAGCCTTGGCGATGCCTTGGGCGGCGCTGTTCCCGACCGCCACGAGCCACAACTCTTATAACGGACTTCTCATCATGGCGAGTTTGATTGCCGCGGTGGGGTCGACGACTATTCTCGTGCGCTGGTTCGCGAACAAGGCGACGCGCCGCGCGCCGGCTTGGGATTGCGGCTATCCCGAACCAAGCACGGCCACGCAATACACCGCCGGAAGCTTCGCACAGCCGATCCGGCGTGTGTTCGCGACAATTATCTTTAGCGCGCGCGAGAAGGTGACAATGCCCGCGCCGGGCGAAATGGCTCCGGCGACCTACACTGCGACATTGCGCGATCCGGTATGGGACATGCTCTACGCCCCCGTGGCGCGCCATGTCTCGGCCATTTCCGAGCGCATCAATATTCTTCAGTTCCTGACGATCCGCAAATATCTCGGCGTGGTGTTCGTCACGTTGGTCGTGCTGCTGACGGTGCTCGCGCTATGGACCTGATCGCCGCACTCATCGTGCACAGCGTGCAGGTCGTCCTGGTCGTGGCCTTGGCGCCGCTGTTTACCGGCATGGTCCGCAAGACGAAGGCGCGGTTTCAATACCGGCGCGGACCCTCCGTTCTGCAGCCCTATCGCGACCTTATCCGACTGTTCCGCAAGGAAGTCGTGCTGGCCGACAATGCCTCCTGGCTGTTTACGGCGGCGCCAACCGTAATTTTTGCGTTCACCTGGGTGGCCGCCGTTCTGGTGCCGACCTTCACCTTCGACACCGGGCTCGGCTCCGCGGCGGATTTTATCGTGATTATCGGCCTGCTGGCGAGCGCGCGGTTCGTGCTGGCGCTGGCCGGGCTGGACATCGGCACAAGCTTCGGCGGCATCGGCGCCAGCCGCGAGATGATGATTTCCTCGGTCGCCGAACCGGCGCTGCTGATGCTGATTTTCGCGCTTGCCTTAATCGGCGGCACGACAAGGCTGCCGGATATCGCGGCCTTTGTGCAGTCGGGCGCCGTCGGCCTCAACATCTCGCTCGGGCTCGCCTTTTTCGGACTCATCATGATCGCGATTGCGGAGAATGGCCGCATTCCCCTCGACAATCCTGCATCTCATCTCGAACTGACCATGGTGCATGAGGCGATGGTGCTGGAATATTCCGGCCGCCAGCTTGCCCTGATCGAACTCGCAAGTGCGGTCAAGCTGATGCTTTACGTGTCGCTGATCGGCGCTTTGTTCATTCCTTGGGGCATTGCGCCGGCCGGAAGCGACATTGGCCACTACGCCGCCGCGATTGCCTTCTTCTTCGCCAAATTGCTCGCCGCCGCCGTCATGCTCGGCTTCTTCGAGATGACGGTCGCCAAGATGCGCGTCTTCCGCGTGCCGCAATTCATCGGCGCGGCGCTCATGCTGGCCCTACTGGCCACGCTTCTGCGCCTTGTCTCGGAGAGTTTTTAGATGAACCCTCTGATATTCGATGTTTCGCATTTTCTGGCCGGCGGCTTGGTGCTGATGAGCTTCATTCTGCTCTATCAGGACAGACTCCCACCGCTGATCAACGCCTTCGCCGTTCAGTCGCTGCTGCTCGCGCTGTCGGTTGCGTGGCAGGCGAAAATTCAGGATGCTCCGCATCTTCTTATCACGGCGGCGATTGCCGTCCTCTTCAAAGTCATCGTCATTCCGCTGGTGCTGCACCGGTTGATCCGCAAATTGAAAATTCATCGCTCCATTGAGACGGTCGGCGGCATCGGGCCTACGATGCTTGCAGGCATGGCGCTCGCCGGATTATCGATCGCGCTGATGTTGCATGCGACGCCCGCCATCGGCGTGTTGGCGCGCGAGGATCTGGCGTTTGCGCTGACGGTCTTTTTGCTGGGCTTGCTCATAATGGTGTCGCGCCGCAACGCCGTGGGGCAGGTGATCGGCTTCATGTCGATCGAAAACGGCCTGGTTCTCGCCGCAACAGGCGCAAAGGGCATGCCGCTTGTCGTCGAGACCAGCGTGGCGTTCTCGGTCCTGGTCGCCTTCATTGTCATCGGTATTTTTCTGTTCCGCATTCGCGAGCGCTTCGACACGGTCGACGTCGCAGTTCTGGATACGTTTCGCGGGGAGCAGCCATGACGCCGCTCCTCAACCCCGCGACCGCCGTCCTGATCATTCCCATGGCCGCCGCGTTTTTGCTGGTGGCGTTGCCCGGCTACCGTCTGGCGTCCTGGGTCAATGTCGGCGCGGCGTTTCTGACATTCCTTGCGGCGCTCGCTTTGGTGGTCATACGCCCGCCGGTTGCGCGCCTATTGCTGGTCGACGACTTGAACATCGTCTTCATCGTACTCAACACCTTTGTCGGATTCACGACCAGCGTCTTCAGCAAGGGATATATTGCGCACGAACTGGAGACAGGCCGTCTCACGCCCACGCATCTGCGCTTCTATCACGCGATGTATCAGATTCTTATGTGCGCGATGAACCTGGCGCTTCTGACCAACGTCACGGGCCTGATGTGGGTGGCGGTTGAGATCGCCACGCTGACAACCGTCGTAATGGTCGGCATCTACCGCACCCATGCGGCGCTGGAAGCGGCTTGGAAGTATTTCATTCTCGGTAGCGTCGGCATTGCGCTCGCCTTGTTCGGAACGATCCTTGTTTATCTGGCGGCACAGCCCATTGTGGGCGTTGGCCTTCCGGCCATGACCTGGGGCGTTCTGGCGGCGCATGCTGCTGAGTTCGATCCCAGGCTTCTCAACATCGCCTTTGTCTTTCTGCTGCTGGGTTACGGCACCAAAGTCGGGCTGGTGCCGCTGCACGCCTGGCTGCCGGATGCCCATGCCGAGGGTCCCACGCCGATTTCGGCCGTGTTGTCCGGCTTGCTGCTCAACGTCGCGCTTTACGCGATCCTGCGTTTTAAGATGGTGCTAGCCGCGAGCACCGCGGCCCATGCGCTTGGCGCCGTGATGATGACGATGGGGCTTTGCTCGCTGCTCTTCGCCGCGTTCATGTTGTATCGGCGGCGCGACATTAAGCGCCTGTTCGCCTATTCCTCGATCGAACATATGGGCATTATCGCCTTCGCCTTCGGGCTCGGCGGTCCGCTGGCGAATTTCGCCGGTCTGCTGCATATGGCGATGCACAGCCTCACGAAATCCGGAATTTTCTTTGCTGTCGGCCATATCACGCGGATCAAGGGCACGCAGAAGATCGCCGATATCGGCGGACTGACGACCAGCCATCCCATGCTGGGTTGGCTGTTGGTGGCGGGTGTGGCGGCGATCGCAGGATTACCGCCCTTCGGCGTGTTCACTAGTGAGTTTCTGGTCGTCACCTCGACCTTCGTGCATCGCCCGCTACTGGCCATTCCGCTCATTCTGGGAATGCTCGTTGCGCTTGGCGCGCTGTTCCAAAAGTTGAACGCCGTAGCCTTTGGCGAACCGCGCGGAAGTCTCGCGCCGGATCGCATGTCGCCGATCCCCATCATGATGCATTTGGGGATCGTGCTGGCGGTCGGCATTTTCATTCCGGGTCCGGTGGTGATCTGGTTCCAGCACGTCGCTCGGCTATTGGGATAGGGGAGCAACGCGAATGTCTGCCCTTTCCGAGATCTTCGCCGGCGCCGCGCCGACAGCCGCTGAGCGCTATTGGCCGCGCGCCGCGGTTTCGCGCGACGTTTGGGAATTGGCGGGCCGCCGCCTCACCGAAGGAGCGCTGACGTTGGTTGCCTATTGGGGCGAACCAGCCATGGTCCATCTGGCGCTCAGTGAGCCGGGTGGCAGTGCGCTGGGCATCATCAGTCTCGAAGCGACGAGCGGGCACTTTCCTTCCATAGGTCTTCGTCACACACCGGCGCGGCGTTTCGAACGTACGATCCACGATCTCACCGGGCTTGAGGCGGACGGCGCACCCGACACGCGGCCCTGGCTTGATCATGGCCGTTGGGGCCGGCGCCATCCGCTCCGCAGAGCGAAGCCACCGGTGCAATTGGAGCCCTATCGTTTCCTTCCCGTCGAAGGCGAAAGTCTGCATCAAATTGCGGTGGGTCCGGTTCACGCAGGCATCATCGAGCCGGGGCATTTTCGCTTTACCGCGAGCGGTGAGACCATCGTGCGTCTCGAAGTGCGACTGGGCTATTTGCATAAGGGGATCGAAGGCCTGCTGATCGGCGCGCCGCTGGAGCGTGCCGCTAAGCTCTCGGGCCGTGTCTCCGGGGATACTACGGTTGCCTATTCCATTGCATTTGCCGAGGCGGTGGAGGCGGCATGCGGCATCGCCATACCGCCGCGCGCGGCCTATCTGCGGGCGCTGATGCTGGAGTTGGAGCGTATCGCCAATCATCTGGGCGACATCGGCGCCATCTGCAACGATGCCGCTTTCAGTCTCATGCTGGCACATTGTGCCGTGCTGCGCGAGCGCGTGCTCCGCGCGGCGATGGGGGCGTTTGGGCATCGGCTGATGATGGACCGTGTCATCCCCGGCGGTGTCGCCGTCGATATCGGGCGCCAGGGCATTGTCCTGATGGAGCGATTGCTGGCGCATATCGACAGACGCTTTCCGGGCTTGGCGACGCTTTATGAAGAGACGGCGTCGCTGCAGGATCGCACCACCAAGACCGGCATCGTTCGGCGCGCCTTGGTCGATCAGTTCGGCGCGGGAGGCTTTGTCGGGCGCGCCTCGGGCCGGGCGTTTGATGCACGCAAGGTGTTTGCCCGCACTCCTTACGATGCGCTGGACTTCGAGGTTCCCACCATGGAGCGCGGCGATGTCGACGCACGCATCTGGATTCGTATTCGCGAAATCGAACAGAGCATGTCGCTGATCCGTCAGTTGATCGCGACTATGCCCAAGGGTGATGTCCGCGCACCTGTCGCCGTGCGTGCAGGCGAGGGCACAACGCTTGTGGAGGGATTCCGCGGCGATATCTTCGTCTGGCTGCGAATGAACGTCGATGGAACGGTGGCGCGCTGCCATTTGCGCGACCCCTCCTGGCTGCAATGGCCGCTGCTGGAAGCGGCAATCGAGGACAATATCGTCGCGGATTTCCCGCTCTGCAACAAATCGTTCAACTGCTCCTATGCGGGGCACGATCTCTGATGCGCGAACTTCTGTTCAAAAGCTTGTTTGCGTTGCCCTACACCGAGCGCGCGCCGGAGGTTGACGAACGCGCCTTGGCGGAGCTGGCGCAAAATGTTCACGCAGCGTCGAAGCGGAAGCTGGGGCGCAGCCTGTCGATCCGCCAGATCGATGCGGGATCGTGCAACGGCTGCGAGCTCGAAATTCATGCTCTTAGCAACGGATTCTACGATCTCGAGCGGTTTGGCTTTCATTTCGTTGCCTCGCCGCGCCATGCCGACGTCCTTGTTATTACCGGGCCGGTCACAGCGAATATGCGTGAGGCGCTCGAACGCACCTATGCCGCGACGCCCGATCCAAAATGGGTCGTGGCAGTTGGCGATTGCGCCTTCGATGGCGGCATTTTTGCGGGTGGATACGGGGTCGTGGGCGGCGTGAACACGGCGGTCCCCGTCGATCTTCACATCCGCGGCTGTCCGCCAAGCCCGACGGATTTGCTTGCCGGATTGCTGGCGCTTATGAAGTCATAAAAATGGCCTGCCGGATAATTGTCCGACAGGCCATTCGACTAAACGCTGGTGCTTACCAGAAGTACCAGTAGAACGCGACGCAGGCGGCGACAACGATACCGCTTAGGATGACGTCCATTGTGTTCCAGCTTGCGCGGGTCGCGGCCTTCTCGGCGGGGGATGCGCCATAGAAGGTGTATTTGATCGTCTTCGGATCTGGGGCCTTTGTCATATAGCTGATCGAAATCATCAGAACCGCAGTGATCACCAACAGAATTTGACAGTAATACAGATAGTGGATGTCCCAGATTTGGAAGATCAAGCCGAACTTGGCTTTGATCGGCGCGATCGCGGCGTTGTACTGGTCCAGCGTGATGGTGTTGTGGAAAAGCTTGTCCTTCAAGCCGTTCACGAAGGTGTCGTCGTGTCGCATCACGATGTCTGCCGCGAGACGGGCAAAGCCGCCGAACACGCCCACCATGAACGACCATAGTGCCCCAGTCGAGTTGGCGCGTTTCCAGAACACACCCAGGAAGAACAGTACGACAATGGCAGGTGAGAGATAGCCCTGCACGCTCTGCAGATAGACGTACAGGTTAGAGTTCAGGCTCTTGATCACAAGCACCCAGCAGATGCCCATAACCACGATCACGGTGGTGGCTATGCGTCCCACAAGCACCTCGGTCTTGCCCGAGGCGTTGGGATACCATTCGCGGAAGAAGTCCATCGTGAACAGCGTGGCCGAAGCGTTGAACTTTGATCCCAACGAAGCCATCAGCGCCACGATCATGGCGCAAGCCACCATGCCCCTAAGGCCGTGCGGCAAGATCGTCGCCACCAGCGATGTGTAGGCGGCATCGCCGCTGGTCTGGAAGTGCAGGCTGGGGTCCTTGGTCAAGGCAAAGGCGACCATGCCGGGCACCAGGAAGATGAAGACGGGCGTCAACTTGAAGAACGCCGCCAGGATAGCTCCGCGCCGCGATTGTTGCTGATTTTTGCCGGCCAGCACGCGCTGGACGATGTATTGGTCGGTGCACCAATACCAGAAGCCGATAATCATCGAGCCCGGTATCACAGCTGCCCACGACCATTGCGGATCGTTTATGGCGCGGATGAGATGGATATTCTGCCCCGCCGAGACGACGGTCGCATGCCAGCCCGCAACAATATCGCCATGGCCTAGAACGCGCAGTCCCGCATACAGAATGCAGAGCGAGCCAAATATCAGAACCGGCGCTTGGAGCACGGAGGTGTACATGATCACACGCAAACCGCCGAGAACGGTATAGAGGCCGGTCGTGAAAGCCAGCCCCAGGGCGATCGCCCAGAACACGTCGATTTGAAAGCCGAAGATGTCCACGCTGTTTATGCCGAGCAACGTGCGGATCACAACGTCGCCGGCATAGATCGTGACAGCCATCTTGGTCAGAACAAGACTGGCCATGGTGAGCAGGCTTAGGATATTTCGCGAGCCGCGGCTGAAGCGCAGTTCGAGAAACTCCGGCATGGTGAAAACTTTCATCCGGTCGTAGAGCGGCACGAAAAGCCACCCTAGGACAAGAATGATCCAGCCCTGCATCTCCCAATGCGCCATCGCCATGCCGGAAACGAAGCCGGCGCCGGCTAGGCCAACGAGATGCTCGGACCCGATGTTGGAGGAAAAAATGGAGGAGCCGATTTGAAGCCAACCGCTGTCGCGGCCGGAGAGAAAATAATCCGTTCCGGACTTGGCTTTTTCCTTCATCGAATAGACCACGATCGCCGCCATCACGGCGACGAACAGGGCAACGATCCACCAGTCCAGCGAATTGAATACAGGGCCTTGTGCGGCGGGTGGCGCGTTGAAGAAGTTAGCGACTTTGCCGGCGGCCGAATTTACGGCGTCGTTACTCATAGACAGATTTCCCCTCTCAAATCTTATTATTTTTGCCCGTAGTACGATTTTGGTCCGTGCTTGCGCTGGAAGTGCTTGCCCAGCAGCACCGATTGCATCTGCTCGATTTGCGGATTGATGCGGATAGTTTCGCTGGCGAGTTTCGCCACGAATTCCAAGATGGCGGCGTTGTGGACGGCGTCGTGCGCGTCCTTGCCCCAGGTGAACGGCCCGTGGCTCGCCACTAGAACGGCGGGAGTTTGCATCGGGTCTAAGTTGCCGAATCGCTCAACGATCACGTCTCCCGTCGTCGCTTCGTAATCTCCCTCGATCTCTTCCTTGGTCATCAGGCGGGTGCAGGGCACCTCGCCTTGCCAGTAGTCGGCATGTGTCGTGCCGAGCGGAGGAATGCCGCGTTTGGCTTGCGCCCAGGCCGTCGCTAAAAGGCTATGGGTGTGGGTTATGCCGCCGATATCCTTGAAGGCGCGGTAGAGCACCAGATGAGTCGGCGTATCGGAGCTTGGGCGCAATTCGCCTTCCACGACCTTGCCGGTTTCGAGCGACACCACAACCATCTGCGCGGGCTTCATCTGGTCGTAGGCCACGCCGGAAGGCTTGATAACGACAAGGCCCTCCGCGCGATCGATGCCGCTGACATTGCCGAAGGTCTGGATCACGAGCCCTTCGCGCACCAATTCGAGATTGGCGTCGCATACGCTCTGTTTCAGGCTTTCAAGCATCGTGTAGTCATTCCCGGACGCGGTTGCGGATGTCGATCAGTCGCTTCATCACGTCGTACAGATTGCCCTGCCACGTCTTCATGCCGAAGGCGTCGTGCAATGTGCGGTAAACCGCGTAGAGTTCGCAATAGATGGCATGCGCCTTTGTGTCCGGGTTGAAGACCTTGGACTTCAGGCCGGTCATGGCCTTCTGGGCGGACGAAAAATCCTTGTGGACGCCGGAGACGACTGCCGCCGCGATAGCCGCACCGAGCGCGGGGGTCTGGGCCGAACGCGAGATTTTCATCGGCCGGCCGGTCACGTCGGCATAGATCTGCATGACCAGCGCGCTCTTCTCCGCAATGCCGCCGCAGTTGACGACCTGTTCGATTTTCACGCCGTATTCTTCGAAGCGGTTGATGATCACCAGCGCGCCAAAGGCGGTCGCTTCAATCAGCGCGCGATAGATTTCCGCGGGCGTGGTATAGAGCGTCTGGCCGACAAGAAGTCCGGTAAGGCGCTGGTCCACCAGAATGGTGCGATTGCCGTTGTTCCAGTCCAGAGCCACCAAGCCGGACTCGCCCGGCCTCAGCTTTAGCGCGTCGCGCGACAGTTCCTCGTGCGACAGCGCATCCTGGCCGCCCGGCTTGATCGTGCCGACGAACCATTCGAAAATATCGCCGACGGCCGATTGGCCCGCTTCCAGTCCGAAAAAGCCCGGCAGCACGCTGCCATCGACAATGCCGCACAGTCCGGGAACGTCGGCGAGCGTTTCGCTGTTCGCCTTTACCGTGATGTCGCAGGTGCTGGTGCCGATAATCTTGACCAGCGTACCCGGCGTAACCCCTGCGCCGATTGCGCCAAGATGCGCATCGAAAGCGCCAACCGCCACGGGAATGCCCGCCGGTAGGCCCGTCTTCTTTGCCCATTCTCCGGTCAGCGTGCCCGCCTTGGTATCGACCGACCGCACACGCTTGGTCAGCCGCGCGCGCAAGGCGCCGAGCTTGGGATCGAGGCGGGAGAGGAATTCCTCGTCGGGATAGCCGCCCCAACTTTCATTATACATCGCCTTATGCCCGGCGGCGCAGATGCCGGCGGTAAACTTGTCGGGCGCCAGAGTGCCGGTCAGCGCGGCCGGAACGAAATCGGCAAGCTCGACCCAGGAATGGGCGGCGTCGAACACTTCGGGCGCGGTGCGCAGGCAGTGCAGGATTTTGCTGTAGAACCATTCGCTGGAATAAACCCCGCCGCATTTGGCGAGATAGTTTGGGCGCATCTCGCGCGCAAGCGCCGTGATCTCTTCCGCTTCCGCGGTGCTCGTATGATCTTTCCACAGCCAGGCGAGCGCGGCGGGGTTGTCGGCAAATTCGCTTTGAAAGGCGAGGGCTTCGCCGTCGGCATCGACCGGCAAGGGCGTCGAGCCCGTCGTGTCCACGCCGATACCAGCCACCTGTCCGGCGTCGAAGCCGCGCACGGATTTCTCCGCAGTGGCCAGTGCCTCGCGGATCGTGATCTCCGCACCCTTCAAATAATCTGCGGGATGCTGACGGGCGAGGTTGGGATCACGGCTCAGCACGACACCCGCATGGCCGTGTTCGTAATTCCAAATCGCCGTGGCGATTTCCCGTCCGTCCGCGGCGTCGACAAGCAACGCGCGAACCGAATTCGTCCCGTAATCGAGACCGATGGTGTACTTACTGCTCATGTCTCAATCCCGCTTTAAACGGCCCAACCTCTATTGAGGGCGTAGAAGACCTCGTTGGAGCGGAGCTCTTTGTGGAAGTCGCGGACTTTGGTGTCCTGGTCGATGAGGAGGAACTCGATATCGGCCATGACGGCGAAGTCTTCGAGCATCTCGGAGGTGACGCCTTGGCTGAAGGCGGTGTGATGGGCGCCGCCCGCATAGATCCAAGCCGCGCAAGAGGTCTCCAGCGAAGGACGCGGCTTCCACACGGCCTGGGCCACCGGCAGCTTGGGCATCGGCTGGGGCGGGGCGATGACATCCACCTCGCTGGTCAGAAGCCGGAAGCGATTGCCCATGTCGATCAGCGTCGAGGCCGTGGCCAGCCCCGGCGGGGTGTTGAACACCAAGCGGGCCGGATCCATCTTGCCGCCGATCCCCAGGGGATGAACCTGCAGCGCGGGCTTGCGATCCGCGATGGAGGGACAAACCTCCAGCATATGGGCCCCCAGCACGCACTGGCCCGCCGGGTCCAGGTGATAGGTGTAATCTTCCATGAAGGACGAGCCGCCCTTCAGACCGCTCGCCATGACCTTCACCGCGCGCAGCAGCGCCGCCGTCTTCCAGTCGCCCTCCGCGCCGAAGCCATAGCCCTCGGCCATCAGCCGCTGCACCGCCAGGCCTGGCAATTGCTCCAGACCGTGTAAATCCTCGAAGGTCGTGGTGAAGCCCTTGAAGCCGCCTTCCACCAGGAAGGCGCGCATCCCCGCCTCGATACGGGCCGCCTCGCGCACAAACTTATGCCGGCTGCCGGTCTTGCGCAGGTCCGAGGTCACCTCGTAGAGGTCCTCATACGCCTCCACCAGATGGTCGATCTCTTTCTCGCCGACCGCGTTCACCCGGTCCACCAGATCGCCAACCCCGTAGCCGTTCACCGCATAGCCGAACTTGAACTGGGCCGAGACCTTGTCGCCCTCGGTCACCGCCACTTCGCGCATATTGTCGCCAAAGCGGGCGAACTTGGCCCCCTGCCAATCCGCCCAGCCCGCCGCCGCCCGCGCCCAGGCGCCAAGCTGCTGCTGCACCGAGGCTTCGCGCCAATGGCCAACCACCACTTTGCGGTTCAGCCGCAGCCGGCTCCAGATGAAGCCGTGTTCGCGGTCGCCATGCGCCGCCTGGTTCAGGTTCATGAAATCCATGTCGATGCTGGACCATGGAATGTCGCGATTGTACTGGGTGTGCAGATGCGCCACGGGCTTGCGCAGCTGTTTCAGCCCGTTGATCCACATCTTCGACGGCGAAAACGTGTGGCACCACAGCACAAGGCCGATACAGCCGGGCGCATTGTTGGCCGAAAGCATCAGTTCGGTAATCGAATCGGGCGACACCAGAACCGGCTTGAACACCACCCGTACCGGCAGCGCCTCGTTCAGCGCGCCCGCGATCTCGCCCGAATCCCGCGCCACCTGCTTGAGCGTCTCGGGCCCGTACAAATGCTGGCTGCCCGTGACAAACCATACTTCAAGCGTCTTCAAATCACTCATGGCGCTAAGCTCTTCCCTTGCTTCCTAGCCACCACCTTACCCCCCTTCACCCATAACCTCAATAATCAGACAAATTGAAAAGCGTCGCAGGCGCCACGGGGTCATCTTGCGGCAAATTCCCCACTCATACCAATGGTCTTTCCGCGCGGTCTGAGACCTGGCGAACGCTGGATTACCACCAGACAATGTAAAGCAGCGTCAAAGCTGCAACGATGACGAGGGCCGCGATGTTAAACGCCGCACCGGTCGAATAATCGACCTTCGATGCATCGACTGTCGATTTCTGGTCCCCCTTTTTCTGTAACCACGACACGAGGACCGCGGAAGCTAGGCAGAACAGGAAAACCTGGCCGATGCGCTCCATGAAGGGGACGGCGGGAAAAAATTTCCAATAGACAAAGGAGGCAATGGGAGAACCCAATGCCGCCACCATCGCGCCGGTCTGCGTCGTTCGTTTCCAGAAGATTCCGAGCAGGAAAACCGTGACGACGCCGGGCGTGAAGAAGCCATTATATTCCTGGATATACTGGAATGCCTGATCGAAATGGCCCAGCAGGGGCGTGGCGGTAATCATTGCAATGGCGAGCGCGATAATCGCCGCCACTTGCCCGACGATCACAAGCTGACGCTCGTTGGCATTCGTATAGACGAGCTTGAACAGGTCGTTCGTGAAGATCGTGGCGATCGAACTTAGTGTCGAGCGCATCGATGCGACGATCGCCGCGATGAGGGCCACGAACACAAGGCCAAGCAACCCGCTTGGCAGCAAGGTCATAAGTTTGGGATAGGCCTCGTCCGGCCGCACGAGATGGGGCACGAGCAGAACAGCTGCAACGCCGGGCACCACGACCAAAACGGGAATCAACAGTTTTAGGAAGGCAGCCAGAACAACGCCGCTTTGAACCTCGCGAATGCTTTTCGCCATCAATGCGCGTTGGATAATGTGCTGATTGAACCCCCAATAGGAGAGATTGATCACCCACATGCCGCCGACCAGCACCGAAATGCCCGGTACATATTTGTAATAAGGGTTGTCCGGTTTCAGGATCAGATGAAAATGATCGGGCGCGCGCGCCACCATTGTTCTGAAACCCTCGACCAAGCCGCCGACGTCGACCCCACCCGAGATCCTCTCTAGGGCAACGTAAACAATCACCACACCGCCAAGCACCAACATGGCCACTTGCACGACGTCGGCAAAGGCAGCCGATTTGAGGCCGACATAGAGGGCGTAATTTCCGGCAAATAGTCCCAGCAGAATGACGCTGATCTGCAGCGTCAGGCCGGTGATGGCATGTACGGCCGTCGCGCCAAGCCACAGGATCGCCGTCAGCGCAACAAAGATGTAGACCCCGATCCACAGCAGGGCCATCGTAAATTGAATCTCCTGGCCGAAGCGACGGCGCAGGAATTGCGGCATCGTATGAATTTCGTTCTTCAAAAAAATCGGCAAGAGATACTTTCCAACGATCAGTAGCGTCGCGGCGCCCATCCATTCGTAAGATGCGATTGCCAAACCGAGCGCATAGGCCGCACCGGACATGCCGATGATCTGCTCGGCCGAAATATTGGCGGCGATCAGCGAGGCGCCGATCGCCCACCAGGGCAGCGCACGAGCGTCGCGCGCAGGCGTCTTGCGGCTGCCCGCCATGGCTTTCGGCACAAGTTGGCCAAGCGCGAGTACGAGGGTCGCGTAGAGAACCATGATAAAAATGTCGAGGAAGGAGAGGTGCACGCGAATCTCCCGCAGCCGGTGTCCCGCGCTATAATCAATAACTCGGACAAATTAGCCAGAGGATGATCGAAGATTATACGCCGCACCCGAAAACTCAGCCGCAGCGTTTGCTCCAGTTCTGACGCTTCACCGGTCTTTGGGGCACGGGCGTATCCTGCAGCGCGAGCTGGACCAACTGACTCATCACTTTTTGGGCCCTGGCGGGATCGGATGCCGCGATGGCCTCATACACGCGCATATGATCGGGAACCGGATCGCGTGGAAGCGGGCGGTCGCGCTGCTTGAACATCGTCGTGGTGTTGACGGCGGCATTGACGCCGGTCGTCAGCGAAATGATGAAGGGATTGTCGGTGGCGCTAAGCAACGTCGCATGGAAGTCCTGATCGGCTTGCCGGCCCGCCGCCGTAGCCAATGTGTGCCGCTCCATTCCGTCGATAGCCTGACGCATCAATATCAGTTGTGCTTGCGTTCGCCGTTGAGCGGCCAGGCCCGCGGCAGCCGATTCGACGATGTCGCGAAGTTCGAACAAACTATAAAGCAGCGTGAGATCGGGTTCCTTTTCGAAGGCCCAGGTCAGCACGTCTGGATCCAGCAAATGCCACTTATCGCGGGCGCTGACTTTGGTGCCGACTTTTGGTTTGGATTCGACGAGGCCCTTGGCCGCCAGGATGCGTACCGCTTCGCGATAGGCAGTGCGGGAAACTTCAAGGCGTTCGCTGGACGCGACCTCTCCCGTTAAGATGTCGCCCGGTTGATAATTACCCGACAGGATTGCGATTCCAAGATCGCGCGCAATCGTGCCGTGCAACCGCAACATTTTGCTGAATGGTTGCTGACGTCCGACTGGGGTGAGCTTATTCATTCGTTTGAAGTCGACATACTTCATAAGCGCTCACTATAATCCTATACCGCGCAAACCCAATCCGCCCTTGCGGAGGCCGTGACACCGCGCCTGCTTGCCGTGGTGCGGGCGTTCGTCGGTATCATTCCAACGGTTCCGACGCACTTGCCGGGCGCTGGGTAGCCATTGTTCCGGCCTCATCTTTTATCGCTCCACAGGGGGCTGATGCGGATTAGCCACAATGGCGCACCATCCATTACCGCACCCTGCGCCCGCGTATTGCATTTGTCTGCGAAATTAAATATCGTAATTGTCTGAGTAATGATCGACATCGTCTGCGAATGAATCAGCATTTGCGAGGGATGATGCCAGGGAGGGAAATTATGCAGTGGAATAAAGTACTAAGCGGTTCCGCGTCGGTCCTTGCGCTGACATTGGCGACAGGGGGGGCGTATGCCCAGACGGATCAGCAACCAGTCGAAACTGTTATTGTCACCGGCATTCGCGCCAGCATGGCGTCCGCAATCGACGTCAAGAAGAACGCGAATCAGTTCGTTGATTCGATTGTGTCGGAAGACATTGGCAAGTTGCCGGACAATCAGGTCGTTGACGCCTTGCAGCATGTCACGGGCCTTCAGGTCCAGCATGGTAACGGCAGCGGCGAGAACAACCAGATTTGGATTCGCGGCTTGCCCGATATTGCGACCACTTTGAACGGGCGCGAAATGTTCACCACGACCGGTCGGTATGTTTCACTCGCTGATATCCCGGCCGAGCTTCTGGCCCGCGTTGATGTCAAGAAATCGACCGAGGCAAACGATCTCGAAGGCGGCCTCGCCGGATTGATCGACGTTCGTCTGCATCGGCCGTTTGATTTCGACGGTTCGGAGATCGCCGGCAGCTTGCAGACCTCTTATGGCACGGTGGCGAAGCACGTCGATCCGTCCGGGAGCATCCTGTTGAGCAATCGCTGGAATTCGTCGATCGGCGAGATCGGCGTCCTGCTCGATGCCAGTTATAAGATTACCCACTACATCGACCAAGACGCGTTCGACTACTACAGCGACCAGACGAACAACTTCGTCGGGACGACGCCTGTAAACAATCCCAGCACGCTTGGCGGTATTACCTATTTCGGCGCCCGTGAACGCGCCTCGGTGAATTTGAGCACGCAATGGCGTCCGAACAGCGACACGGAAGTCTTTGCAGAGGTGTTCTACACCCGCTACCGCAACCCGAACGGCGAAGATTTCCTCATCGGCCTGCCGGGAGACAGCTCGTCGTCTGCTTTCACGACCGTTACCGATCCCAACGGTCTTCTCGAGATGAAGACGGAAAGCATCTGCTGCTTCAACCTAACCAGCAATCAGTCGTTCCGCGACAGCACCAACACCTACCAGGCCGCCACCGGCGTCACCTGGACGGGCCAGGATCTGACGCTGTCGAGCGAACTCGACTATACCGATAGCGCCTACAAGCGCACGGGCGTCATTGTCGATACGGCAATCTTCGACGGGGCAACATTCGACACCAACTACAATAACTCGGGCACACCTTACATGGGTGTTGCCACTCCCGCCGACTGGCTCGTTGCTGCGAACTACCATCCTACGCAGCTCTTCGATCAATGGACCCAGCAGAGCGGCAATGAAATCGACTGGCGCGGAGATGCGGCCTATACGTTCAGCGATAATGGCGTGTTGAAGTCCCTTGACGCTGGAGTGCGTTTCACCGACCGTTACGGCAAGAACCGCGCCGACTGGGGCGGGGCCATCAGCTGCTACGGCGGGACCGATCAGATTGGCGCCGATCCGGCTGTGGCAAATTCGGCTGCCTGCGCTGGCGGCTGGTGGGCGAATACTTTAGCGGCCACCAACACCGGCTTTATTACGAATGCGTACGGCAATGACGACTTCTTCGCCGGCGAAAAAGCCTGGGGCATCCGCACATGGATGAACGCCAATCCGAACTGGACGATCGCCAATATCCAGACGCTCAGAGCCGCGTTCGGTCAGCCGACAACTGCACCGGCGGCGATTCAGAGCAACTCGTTCGATGATCGCGAACTGGGCTATGCCGCTTACCTCAAGGCGAATTACGAGCTGATGCTCGACGACATGCCTCTCACCGGTAACTTTGGTGTGCGTGTTGTTGATACGAAGTCCGACATGAAGGCATATGTGACGTCGGTCGACACGATGGGCAATATCACCTACGCCCCGATCACAACCGGCAAGGAGAGCGCCGATTGGATGCCGAGCCTCAACGCGAAGCTCGGACTCCAGGACGATCTGGTGCTCCGCCTCGCCGTTGGGCGTACCGTCACCCGTCCGACATTCGCTGAGTTGAACCCCGGTCTGTACTTGACTGCCGGCTCGAACACCTACGCGAACAACGGCACGGCCGGCAATCCGAACCTGGCTCCGGTGAAGTCCAACAACGCGGATCTCGGGCTGGAATACTATTTCGGCAAAGGCGGTCTGCTGAACGCGACGGTCTTCTATCGGCAGATCGATGGTTACATCCAATATCTGAGCGCAGCGGAAGTGCATGGCGGCGTAACCTATGAAGTGACAAGGCCGCAGAATGGCGGTGGGGGGCATCTGCAAGGCCTCGAAGCCGGCTACACACAGTGGTTCGATATGTTGCCCGGTTTCCTGAGCGGTTTCGGCCTCCAGGCGAACGGTACATTCATCGAGGGTAGATTTTTGAACCTACCCAGCACGGACAAGGTGCCTTACGGCGGCGTGTCGAAGTATTCCTTCAACTTTGTCCCGATGTACGAAAGTGGCCCTGTGTCGGTTCGTTTGTCCTACAACTGGCGCAGCAGTTACGTTTCCGGCACCACGTTGCAGGACGCCACATCTGTAAATCCGTCTTCGTCCTATACGCGGCCTTACGGGGAACTCGGCATGTCGGCGAGCTACACTTGGAACAGCCATCTCGTGTTTACCTTCGATGCGAACAACCTGATGGACAGCATTTACCAGGACCACTTTGGTCAGGGCGCCTACGCGAATATCTATCCGCGCGATACGCGCCACTACGACCAAGTCTATACGGTGGGTCTGCGTTACAAGATGTAAGAGCCTAGCGTCCCGTTGAGTGACCGGGACCGAATCGGAGCGTACCGTCCGGTTCGGTCCTGTCGCTCGTCGAAGGTAAAAAAATGGGGTTCCTCCCCCTGGTAGGGCGGCGGGGAAGGTTCGCAAGCACAGCGGCCCTCCCGTCGCCCACGTTTTTGCAAGCAGCACAACGCGGAGGTTTCGATGTCGGTATTCGACACGCCGGTCCCGTCAAATCAAGAAATTCTGAAAACGATCAGCCGGCGCAGAGCGCTGCAGGGCTCCCTGGCGACGATTGGGCTCAGCGCTCTGTTCCCA
The DNA here is from genome assembly GCA_963849895.1 of uncultured Alphaproteobacteria bacterium. Taxonomy (GTDB): domain Bacteria; phylum Pseudomonadota; class Alphaproteobacteria; order Micropepsales; family Micropepsaceae; genus Rhizomicrobium. Next base: position 99,498 of record CAWKIU010000001.1, on the reverse strand, counting down.
TCCGTAACGACAGCTTGGGGCGCGGCGCCGGCGTCGATGAACGACCGGCTGACGGGCGACCTCACGCCGATACATGACCCATGCATCATCAAGTGCGGCGATACCTATTACGTCTATTGCACCACGATGGATCAAAAGCAGCAGGAGCAGATTCCGGTTCACACGTCGAAGGATCTGCTGGCCTGGAAATACATCGGCAATGCGTTTCCCGCTCTACCCGATTGGGCGCTGAAAAAAATCCCGAACACGCCGGGGATTTGGGCGCCCGACCTCAGCTTCGTCAACGGCAAGTATTATCTCTATTACGCGGTTTCGAGCTTCGGCTCGATCCAGTCGGTGATCGGGCTGGCAACGAACAAAACGCTGGATCCGACGTCTTCCGATTATCATTGGGAAGACCATGGACCGGTTTACGAATTGCTAGCCAACGACAGCTACAACTGCATTGACCCGACCCATGTGATCGACGGCAAGGGCCAGCAATGGCTGGCGTTCGGCAGTTTCTGGACGGGGCTCAAAATCATTAAGCTCGATCCAAAGACCGGTAAGCCCAAGCCCGGCGACCGCCATGTCATCGGGATTGCCGCGCGTCCGACGCCGGAAGGCGGCCTCGATACGATCGAAGCCAACTACATCTTCGAACGGAATGGCTGGTACTACCTCTTCGCGTCCTACGACTATTGCTGCAAGGGTGCGAACAGCACGTATTACACGGCCTATGGCCACTCCAAGAGCATCACCGGTCCCTATGTCGACAAGAAGGGCCGCTCGATGATGGACGGTTATGGCGAGGTCATTCTCAAGGCCGACCAGGAAGAAAAGGGACGCTGGCGCGGTCCAGGGCACTGCGCAATCCTGCGCGATCCCGGCCAGGACTACATCATCTATCACGCCTACGACAAAGAGAATCACGGCGCGCCCAATCTGCGGATCGCGCCGCTGGTGTGGTCCAAGGATGGTTGGGCGACCGCGATTATGTGAATTGCAGGTCCATCGATCAGCGAACGCAGCTCCGCATAACAAACCGGAGGTCTCACATGCTTACCCGCAGAACGGCGCTACAAGGATCATTGTTGGCCGGGATTGCCGGCGTCATGCCGACGACATCGTCATTTGCCCAGACCCCAGAGCCTCTCAATCCGCGCTTAGCGGGCAATCTCTCGCCCGTTCACGATCCCTCCATCATCCGCGAGGGCGACACCTATTATGTGTTCAGCACCGACCAGCCGGGCGGCGGAGGGCAGCAAATCCCGTGGCGCATGTCGAAAGATTTGCTGACCTGGGAAAAGGGCGGCTACGTATTCCCGGATATTCCTGCCTGGGCGCAGGCTGCCGTTCCGGGTACGGGAGGCATCTGGGCACCCGATATCTCCCTCGTGAACGGCACCTATCTTCTCTACTACGCAGTCTCGACATTCGGCAGCAACACATCGGCGGTCGGGCTTGCGACCAACACCACGCTCAATCCGGCATCGCCGGATTATAAGTGGCAGGATCACGGCTTGGTCCTGAAGTCTGGGGCCAGCGATGATTTCAACACCATCGATCCCAATCATGTGATGGATCGCAACGGAAATCACTGGCTGACTTTTGGAAGTTTTTGGGGTGGGATAAAGACCGTCAAGCTCGACCCGCTAACCTTCAAGCCGCCGCCGGGTCCCCTGCAACTGTCTTCCTTGGCGCGCCGCCCGATACAAGGGGACGCACCCGATGCGATCGAAGGCGCCTACATCATCGAACGGGGTGGCCTTTACTACCTCTTCGTCTCGTTCGATTTCTGCTGCCGGGGCGCTGACAGCAACTACTATACGGTGGTCGGACGCTCGCATAATGTCTCCGGCCCATACGGCGACAACAATCGGTACGACATGATCGACGGCAACGGCTATATCGTCTTGAAGGCGGATCAAGGACGCTGGCGCGGGCCCGGCGGCTGCTCGATTTTGCGCGATCCGGGGCAAGACTACATTTGCTATCACGCCTATGATGCGCGCCGTGACGGTACGCCGACCTTGCGGATCGCGCCACTGGTGTGGTCGGCCGACGGCTGGCCTACCGCAATCATTTGAGCGTCGTGCGAGAATATCGAGATAACGGGTCCGGCACGAAGTCCGGCCCACAGGCAGGAAGCAAACTCATGACTGGTTCGAAAGCCCTTCGCGCAATCGCAATATCGTCGGCGGCGCTGCTGGCAATGCTGTGTACGGCCGCGACGACGCAAACGCCTGCTCCTTCCACCGCCATGGTGGTCGTCCACGCCGACAAGCCTGGGGCGACGATCAACAAGAACGTCTACGGCCAGTTTTCGGAGCATCTGGGCGCGGGGATATATGGCGGCATCTGGGTTGGCGAGAACTCGCCGATCCCCAACACGCGCGGCATCCGCAACGACGTGGTGGCGGCGCTGAAGGATTTGCATGTGCCGGTGGTGCGCTGGCCGGGCGGCTGCTTCGGCGACGAATACCATTGGCGCGACGGCATCGGCCCGCGCGATCAGCGCCGGGTGACGGTCAATCACAATTGGGGCGGCGTGCCGGAAGACAACGCTTTCGGCACCCATGAGTTCTTCGATTTTGTCGATCAGATCGGCGCGGACGCTTATGTCAGCGCCAATGTGGGGACGGGTTCGCCCCAAGAGATGACCGACTGGCTGGAATATATTACCTCCGACCAGGACACCACACTGACCCGCCTGCGCAAGGCCTTTGGCCGCGACAAGCCGTGGAAGCTGGCCATGCTTGCCATCGGCAACGAGACCTGGGGCTGCGGCGGCAATATGCGCCCTGAGTATTACGCCGACATCTTCAAGCAATACGCGACGTTCGTGCGCACCAAGCCCGAGGCCCGGCCTATCGTGATCGCCAGCGGCGGGCACGACGCCGATACCAGCTTCACCCAGGCGCTGATGTCGGCGGTCAAATACGGCATGGATGCGATCTCCTACCACTACTACACGATCAACGGCAGCAAGTGGGAAGACAAGGGCAACGCGGTCGGCTTCGGCGAGGATCAGTGGATCTCTCATGTCGCGAACACGTTGAAGATCGACACCTATCTGAAGAACAACATCGCCATCATGAACAAATACGACCCCAAGAAGCGGGTCGGGCTTTATGTCGACGAATGGGGCACATGGTATCTGCCGGAACCGGGCCGCAATCCCGGCTTCCTCTATCAGCAGAACACGATCCGCGATGCCGTCATCGCGGGGGCGAACTTCAACATCTTCCACAAATATGCCGACCGGGTGCGGATGACCTCCATCGCGCAGACGATCAATGTGCTGCAGGCGATGATCCTGACGGACGGGCCGAAGATGCTGCTGACGCCGACCTATCACGTCTTCCACATGTTCATCCCTTTCCAGGGGGCGACGGATCTGCCGGTGGACCTGAAGACGCCGAGCTACACCTATGGCAAGACGACGGTGCCGGAAGTCAGCGTCTCGGCGGGGCGGTTGGCGAACGGCGATATCGATGTGGCGCTGGTCAATCTTAACCCCGACCACGCCGCACAAGTCTCGGTGGCGATTGCGGGCGCCAAGGCGCAAAGCGTCAGTGGCACGATCCTGACGGCGCCCACTATGGACGCCCACAACACCTTCGACGACCCGAACGCCGTGCATCCGGTGGCGTTCACTGGCGCGAAGATCGTGGGCGGCCACCTCACCGTGACACTGCCCTCCAAATCGGTCGTGGTGCTGAGCGTTCAGTAAGTTCAAACAAAAACGGGAGCGATGCCGTCCGCATCGCTCCCGTGATTTTTTGCCAGAACGCTAAGTGTTATTTCGCCGTGCTGAAGTCATACACGGTGTGGGACACGTAGGTCTGGCCCGGACGCAGAACCGTCGAAGGGAAGGACGACTCGTTCGGCGAATCCGGATAGTGCTGGGTCTCAAGCGTCAGTGCCGTGCGGTGCTTGAAGACCGTGCCTTTGCCGGAGGGCAGGCCGTCGAGGAAGTTGCCCGAATAGAATTGCAGGCCCGGCTCCGTCGTCTTCACCGTCATCACCCGCCCGCTGGTGGGATCGCTCAGCACGGCCGCCGTCGTCATGGCATCCACCTTCGGCTTCACCAGCACCCAATTGTGATCGTAACCGGGGCCATAGTGAATTTGCTCATTGTCGGCGTCGATGCCCGCGCCGATCACCGTCGGCTTGCGGAAATCGAACGGCGTGCCCGCCACCGGCTCAATCTTGCCCGTCGGTATCAGCGTCGAATTGACCGGCGTGTAGCTGTCGGCATCGATCGTTAGAAGCTCGTCGGTGATGGGCTGATCGAAGTCACCGGAGAGATTGAAATAAGTGTGGTTGGTCAGATTGATGACCGTCGGCTTGGTGGTCGTCGCCTTGTAGTCGATCGCCAGCGCGTTGGTGTTGCGCAATTGATAGGTGACATGCACCGTGAGCTTGCCGGGATAGCCTTCTTCGCCGTCGGCGCTGATATAGGTCAGTTGCAGCTCAGGGCCGCTCTTGCTTTCGATGGGTTTGGCGCTCCACACGCGCTTGTCGAAGCCCTTGTCGCCGCCATGCAGGCTGTTGGGACCGTTGTTCTTGGGCAGCTGATAGGTAACGCCGTCCAGGGTGAAGCGGCCATCCGCAATACGGTTGCCGAAGCGCCCGATGGTGGCGCCGAAATAGGGCACCCCGGCCAGATAGGGCTCCAACGTGTCGAAGCCCAGAATGATGTCCTGCAGCTTGCCGTCCTTGTCGGGGGTCTTCAGCGACACGACCGTGCCGCCATAGGTCATGATCTTGGCTTCAAGGCTGTTTTTGTTTGTCAGCGTGTAGATATCCACGGCCTGTCCATCGGCGGTCTTCCCGAACGGCGCCTTCTGAATGTCGGACATGGCGGCCGTCTTGGCCTGTGCGAGGCCTGTCGTGGCCAGCGCCGCGAGCGCAATGCCGACGACGCCGGCGCGCGAAATACCGATCCCTACCATTGTGTCGAATTCCTCCTGTGATCCGCGGCTGTGGCGCCGCTGCAGGCGCGAGATTAAATCAGACAATTACGAATTGAAATCGGGGGCAGGCGAAATTCGGCACGAATTTGGCCTGCTTGACGAGCCGTCAGTTTTCGCCAGTTGCGAATTCGGCGCGTTCAGCAGGCGCTATCCCAGCGGTTCCGCCGTCGCCATCACGAATTTGTCGACTTCGCGCGCGCAATCGCGCCCTTCGCGGATCGCCCATACCACCAGCGATTGCCCCCGCCGCATGTCGCCGCAGGAGAAGACTTTGGGCGCGCTGGTTTTGAAGTCCTTCATGCTCGCCTTCACATTTCCGCGCGGGTCGAGTTCGACCCCGGCCTGCTCGACAAGGCCCGCTTTGCGCGGCCCGAGGAACCCCATGGCCAGCAGCACCAGATCGCATTTGATCTCAAAGGCGCTGCCCGGTATTTCGACCAGATTCATCTTGCCGCCGTCGCCGATCTTCCATTCGACCCGCACGCATTCCAGTGCCGTGATCTTGCCGTCCTTGCCGAGCGCGCGCTTGGTCAGCACCGACCAATCGCGCTCGCAGCCTTCTTCCTGAGAGGAGGAGGTGCGCAATTTCAGCGGCCAATCCGGCCAGGTCAGCGCCTTGTTTTCCTTGTCCGGCGGTTTGGCGAGAATTTCGAGCTGCGTCACCGAAAGCGCGCCCTGCCGGTTGGAAGTGCCGATGCAATCCGATCCGGTATCGCCGCCGCCGATCACCACGACATGCTTGCCCTTGGCGCTCAACGTGCCGTTCGGCGCCGCCTTGGATTCGTCGTCGCCCGCGACGCGCTTGTTCTGTTGGGAAAGGAAATCCATCGCGAAATGGATGCCGGACAGCGCGCGGCCTTCGATCTCAAGATCGCGCGGGCTTTCCGCGCCGCCCGCCATCACCACCGCGTCGTAATCGGCAAGCAGTGTGGATACTGCAAGCGTGACGCCCACTTCGATGCCGGGGCGCATCTCCACGCCCTCCGCCTCCATCTGCGTCAGGCGGCGGTCGATCAGGTGCTTTTCCATTTTGAAATCGGGAATGCCATAGCGCAGCAAGCCGCCCATCCGGTCGTTTTTCTCGAACAGGGTGACGCTATGCCCGGCGCGCGCCAATTGCTGAGCGCAAGCGAGCCCGGCAGGGCCCGATCCGACCACCGCGATCTTCTTGCCGGTCTTCTGCGCCGGGACCATCGGGGCGATCCAGCCTTCGTCCCAGCCGCGGTCGACGATCTGGCATTCGATGGTTTTGATGGTGACCGGGTTTTCCTGGATGTTGAGCGTGCAACTCGCCTCGCAAGGCGCTGGGCAGATGCGCCCGGTGAATTCGGGAAAATTGTTCGTCGCATGCAGCGTCTCGAGCGCGGTGTGCCATTGCTCGCGATAGACAAGGTTGTTCCAGTCCGGGATCAAATTGTTGACCGGGCAGCCTGTATGGCAAAACGGTATGCCGCAATCCATGCAGCGCGCCGCCTGCTGGCCGACTTCGGCGCGATCGAGCGGCTTGACGAATTCGTGAAAATTGGATTTGCGCGCATCGGGCTTTTCATAGCCGCGATCGCGCCGCTCGATTTCCAGAAACCCCGTAACCTTGCCCATGACTATTCCGCCGCCTCGGCTTTGGCCGCTTCGCGTTCCGCCTTTAGATCGATCAAGGCGCGGCGATAATCCATCGGCATGATCTTCACGAATTTACCCAGGCTTGTGTCCCAATCGTCGAGCAACGCCCGCGCCCGCGCGCTGCCGGTGTGCATCAGATGGCGCTCGATCAGAATGCGCAGCCGCTCCGCATCGAAGCGCAGCAGATCGCCCATTCCGGCATCCAACACGTTCACGCTGCGGCGGCGGGGTTTCTCGTCGTCGTCGCCGGCGATGGGCGGCGCGATTTTCTCCAGCGTCACCATGGACTGATTACACAGCGTCTCGAACGCGCCGTCGGGGTCGTAGACATAGGCGATGCCGCCCGACATGCCTGCCGCAAAATTGCGTCCAGTATGGCCGAGCACCACGACAACGCCGCCCGTCATATATTCACAGCCGTGATCGCCGGTCCCTTCGACGACGGCAATGGCGCCCGAATTGCGCACCGCGAAGCGTTCGCCGGCGACGCCCTCGAAATAGGCTTCGCCCGCAATGGCGCCGTAGAGAACGGTGTTGCCGACAATGATATTCTCGGTCGGCTCGCGCGTGATGCCCTTCGGCTGGCGCACCACGATGCGTCCTCCAGAAAGGCCCTTGCCGACATAGTCGTTGGCGTCGCCGAAGAGTTCCAGGCTGACGCCGCGCGACAAGAACGCGCCGAAACTCAATCCCGCCGTACCGGTAAAGCGAATGACGATGGTGTCTTCGGCCATTCCCGCATGGCCGTGACGCCGGGCAATTTCGCCCGACAGCATCGCGCCGACCGTGCGGTCCACATTGCGGATGCTGCGTTCCAGCCGCACCGGCTCGCCCTTTTCAATGCCAGCCTGGGCGCTTGCGATCAATTCGTGATCCCGCGCGTTTTCCAGCCGGTGGTTTTGCTTTTCGCAATTATAGGTCGCCACGCCGGGCTTTGGCTGGACATGATGCAAGATCTTGGACAGATCGACGCCCTGTGCTTTCCAATGTTGCATGGCCTGGGTCATGTCGAGCCGGTCGACATGACCAATCATCTCGTTGACGGTGCGGTAGCCCATCGACGCCATAATCTCGCGCAGTTCCTCGGCAACGAAGAAGAAATAATTGATGACGTGCTCGGGCGTGCCGGTGAAGCGTTTGCGCAGCACCGGATTCTGCGTCGCGATACCGACCGGGCAGGTGTTGAGATGGCATTTGCGCATCATGATGCAGCCCGATGCGATGAGCGGCGCGGTCGCAAAGCCGAACTCATCCGCGCCCAGCAGCGCCGCGATGGCGACGTCGCGCCCGGTGCGGATGCCGCCATCGACCTGCACCGCAATGCGCCCGCGCAAACCGTTCAGCACCAAAGTCTGTTGGGTCTCCGCCAGGCCGATTTCCCACGGGCTCCCCGCATGGGTCAGCGAGGTGAGGGGCGAGGCGCCGGTGCCCCCGTCGAAGCCGGAAATCGTCACATGATCGGCGCGGCATTTGGCGACGCCCGCCGCCACCGTGCCGACGCCGACTTCCGACACCAGCTTCACCGAAATGCGCGCCTTGGTGTTGACGCTCTTTAGATCGCGAATGAGCTGCGCCAAATCTTCGATAGAATAGATGTCATGATGCGGCGGCGGCGAGATCAGTCCCACGCCAGGCGTCGAATGGCGCACGCGCGCGATATGCTTGTCCACCTTGGGGCCCGGCAGCTGGCCGCCCTCGCCGGGCTTGGCGCCTTGCGCCATTTTGATCTGGATGTCGTCGGAATTGACCAGGTATTCGGTCGTCACGCCGAACCGCCCCGATGCCACCTGCTTGATGGCCGAGCGCATGGAATCGCCGTTGGGGAGCGTCTTGAAGCGGTCGGTTTCCTCGCCGCCTTCGCCTGTGTTGGATCGCGCGCCGATGCGATTCATCGCAATTGCCAGATTGGTATGCGCCTCGCGCGAGATGGAGCCGAAGCTCATCGCACCGGTTGCGAACCGCTTGACGATTTCGGTGGCGGGTTCGACCTCGTCGAGCGCGATGGCGTTTTCGGCGAGCTTGAAGCGCATCAGTCCGCGCAGCGACAGCAACCGCTCGTTTTGCTCGTTGATCGTGCTGGCGAAAAGTTGGTACTCCGCCGGGTTGTTGCCGCGCACCGCGTGTTGCAGGCGCGACACTGATTCCGGCGTCCAGGCATGGTCTTCGCCGCGCAGGCGGTAGGCATAATCGCCGCCGACGTCGAGCATGTCGCGATAGATCGGGTTGTCGCCATAAGCGGCGCGATGGCGCGCCACGCAGCCTTCGCCGACTTCCTTGATGCCGATGCCCTCGACGGTCGATGCCGTGCCGGTGAAATATTTTTCGATGAAGCTGGAGGACAGCCCGATAGCATCAAAAATTTGCGCGCCGCAATAGGATTGATAGGTCGAAATGCCCATCTTGGACATCACCTTCAGCACGCCCTTGCCGATGGCTTTGATGTAATTCTTCTGAACCTCATAGGGCTTCAGTGAAATATCGTTGGTCGTGCGAATCTGCTCCAGCGTCTCGAAGGCCATATAGGGATTGATCGCTTCGGCGCCGTAACCCGCCAGCACGCAGAAATGGTGCACCTCGCGCGCTTCACCGGTCTCCACCACAAGTCCGGTCTGCATGCGCAGGCCCTGGCGGATAAGATGATGATGCACCGCCGCCGTGGCGAGCGCCGCGGGCACGGGGATGCGCTCCGAAGAGACTGCGCGGTCCGACAGGATAAGAATGTTCTGGTCGGCCAGCACCATGTCGGTCGCATCCATGCAGATGCGTTGGAGCGCGAAGCTGAGCCCTCTTGCGCCTTCCTCTGCGGGCCAGGTGCAATCGATGGTCGCGGTGCGGAAGGCGCCGTCGACCAGTTCCTCGATGGAGCGCACCTTCTGCATGTCCGCATCGGTCAGCACGGGCTGGCAGACTTCCAGCCGCTTATGCGTGCCTGCGTTATGGCCGAGCAGATTGGGCCGCGGCCCGATCATCGACATCAGCGACATCACCAATTCCTCGCGGATCGGATCGATCGGCGGATTGGTGACCTGCGCGAAATTTTGCTTGAAGTAATTGTAGAGGAGCCTCGGCTTCTTCGACAGAACCGCGATCGGTGTATCACTGCCCATCGACCCAATTGGATCGTCGCCGCCGCGCGCCATCGGCTCCAGGAAGAATTTCAAGTCCTCCTGCGTGTAGCCAAAGGCCTGCTGACGGTCGAGCAGCGTGGCCGGATCGCTCGCCGGCACGGCGCTCTCCTCGGGCGCATCGGGCAATTCTTCCAATTTGTACTGCGCCGATTTCAGCCATTCCTCGTACGGCTTGGCGGCGCACAGCGTGCGCTTGATTTCTTCGTCTTCGACGATGCGTCCTTCTTCGAGGTCGATGAGCAGCATCTTGCCGGGCTGCAGGCGCCATTTGCGCCGGATCTTTTCCTCGGGCACCGGTAGCACGCCGGATTCCGACGCCATGATGACCAGATCGTCGTCGGTGACGATGAAGCGGGCGGGGCGCAGCCCATTGCGGTCTAGCGTCGCGCCGATTTGCTTGCCGTCGGTAAAGGCGATGGCGGCGGGCCCGTCCCAGGGTTCCAGAAGCGCCGCATGATATTCGTAGAAGGCGCGGCGCTGCGGGTCCATCAGCTTGTTGCCGCCCCAGGCTTCGGGAATCAGCATCATCACGGCATGCGCCATGGGATAGCCGCCCGCGATCAGAAGCTCCAGCGCGTTGTCCAGGCTCGCCGTGTCGGACTGGCCGTGCGGGATCAGCGGCCACATCTTGTCGAGATCGGCGCCGAGCAGTTCGGATTCCAAGGTACGCCGGCGCGCGTTCATCCAATTCACGTTGCCGCGCACCGTATTGATCTCGCCATTATGGGCGATGAAGCGATAGGGATGAGCCAGCTTCCAAGATGGGAAAGTGTTGGTCGAGAAACGCTGATGCACCAGCGCGATGGCCGATGTCGTCAGCGGGTTTTGCAGGTCGAGATAGAAACGTCCGACATCGGGGGCCAGCAGCAGGCCCTTATATATAAGTGTGCGCGCCGAGAAGCTGGGCATGTAGAACTGGGTGATGGCCGGCAGGTTGTGCTTCTTGGCCAGCGCCGCCAACGGATTTTGCGTTTGCTTGCGCACGGCGAGCAGTTTGCGCTCAAAGGCGCCTTCGCTGCGGATATTCGGGCCCGAGCCGATGACGGCCTGACCGAACACCGGCATCTCGGCTATGACAGTTTCGCCAAGCCCGGTGGGATCGGTGGGAACATCGCGCCAGCCGAGCAGGACTTGTCCCTCGGCCCGCAGGAAACGCTCGAACTGCTTGACCACGATGGCGCGCGCTTGCTCGTCGCGCGGCAGGAAACAATTGGCGATCGCATATTGGCCGGGTTCGGGCAGGGCGACGCCGGTGTCCGCCGCCCAAGCGCGGAACAGCGCATCGGGAATTTGGATTAGGATACCGGCGCCGTCGCCGACCAGCGGGTCCGCGCCCACCGCGCCGCGATGGTCCAGATTGGTCAGAACCTGCAGCCCCTGGACGATAATGCCATGGGACTTCGCGCCTTTGATATTGGCGACGAATCCGACACCGCAAGCGTCGTGCTCGCGCTGCGGATCGTACAGGCCTTGTTTCGGCGGCAGTGCCATATCCGTGCGTCCATCACCCAGGATCCGGTCTTCCCCAAAGGAAGCCGGATTTCTCGTCATTCATTAGCTTTCTGGGGCGCTCCTGGCAATCTCAGTTATTGCGTGGTTGTGACGCATTTTGAAATCTAATTGCTGGTTTTTGTCGCGAAACCGTCCCCAAATAGGGGGCTGGGCCACTCCGGCGCGGCTTGCGCGCCGCTTGCCGTGGGGTTTTGTGGATAATTCGCGGACGGACGAGCCTCAAGCGGACCCCAGGACGACGCGGATCGTATGGGTCTTTGCGTCGTCGGTCAGCGGCAGGCGTATCGGCGCATGGGGCAGCGGTTCGCCGTCGATCTGCGCGGAAGCGATCCCGCGGCAGACGCCGCTGGGGTTCTCGACCGTGATTTCGTAGCGCGCCTTGCCATGGCGGAACACGATCTCGAAGCCGGGCCAATGCTTGGGGATGCAGGGATCGATGAGCAGGAACGCGCCCTGACGGCGAAGGCCGAGAATGGATTCGATTCCGGCGCGATACATCCAGCCCGCCGATCCGGTGTACCAGGTCCATCCGCCGCGTCCGGCATGCGGCGGCACGGAATAGACATCGGCGGCAATAACGTAAGGTTCGACCTTGTAGCGCTGGAGATCCGCCCGGGTGCTGGTATGGCTGATCGGATTGAGGAGTGCGAAAAGACCTGCCGCCTTGTCGCCGTCACCCAGCAGCGTAAATGCGATCACCGACCAGGACGCGGCATGGGTATATTGGCCGCCATTCTCGCGGATGCCTGGCGGATAGCCTTTGATATAGCCCGGATCGAGCGTCGTGTGATCGAAGGGCGGGGTGAAGATCAGCGCCAGGGCGCTGTCGCGGTCGATAAGCTGATCATCGACCGCGGCCATCGCGCGCGCCGCGCGTTCGGGCGCAGCCGCGCCACTGATGACGCTCCAGGACTGGGCAATGGAATCGATCCGGCATTCCTCGTTCACGGTGGAGCCTAGTGGCGTTCCGTCATCGAAATAGGCGCGCCGGTACCAATCTCCATCCCACCCGTCCCGTTCCACGGCGGACTGTAGCGATGCGGTATGGGACTGCCAGACCGCGGCACGCGCGTGCTCCTTGCGCGCCTGCGCCATCGGCGCAAAGCCCGCCAGCGCCGCATGCAGGAACCAGCCGAGCCAAACGCTCTCGCCCTTGCCGCCTGCGCCGACCAAGGTCATCCCATCGTTCCAGTCGCCCGTTCCGATCAGCGGCAGGCCATGGACGCCCAACGCAAGGCTTTGATCGAGCGCGCGGGCACAATGCTCGAACAACGTGGCAGATTGCTCCGAAATCGACGGCTGGAAAAAGGCGTCGCTTTCGCCGGGCTCCAGCGTCTGACCTTCGAGAAACGCCACCTGTTCGTCGAGCACCGAAAGATCGCCGGTGGCGTCGATATAATGCGCAACACAATAGGCGAGCCATATGCGATCGTCGGAAATGCGCGTGCGCACACCCTGTCCAAGCGGCGGCAGCCACCAATGCTGAACGTCGCCTTGGGTGAATTGCCGTGCTGCGGCGCGCAGCAGATGCTCGCGCGTCATTGCAGGCTTCGCCAGCACCAGCGCCATCCCGTCTTGAAGCTGGTCGCGGAACCCGAAGGCACCGCTGGCTTGATAAAATGCCGAACGCGCCCACAGACGGCATACCACGGTTTGATAGAGCAGCCAGCGATTGAGCATGATGTCCATGGCGCGGTCCGGTGTCTTAACCTGCACCGTGCCGAGCAGATCGTCCCAAAATTGCGTGACCTCACTGAGCGCCGCATCGAGATCGGCGGTACGGTAATTCGCAATCAGAAATTGCGCATCTGCCGCGCTGGCGGCTTGGCCCAGGAAGAAAACGATTTCGGTGGATTCGCCCGGCGCCAGCTCCAGCGGAGTTTGCAAAACGCCGCATGGATCGAGCCCCGCACCCACGCGTTTGGACAACTTCAAGGCATGCGGCGCAAGCGCCGCCGGATTGTCCAGCGTTCCATTGCGGCCCAGAAACTCGCGGCGGTCGCCGGTCCAGCCTTCCTGGCGGCCGGCCATGTCAACGAACGCGACGCGCGAGCCAAAGGTTTGGTTCCACGGATTGCGCGCAAAAAAGGCGCCCGTTACCGGCTCGATCTGCGTCACAATAAACGGCGCCGATGCGGTGCGCGAGGCCCCTAGAACCCATTCCACATAGGCGGTGACCGAGAGCCGACGCGTTCGCGCCGAATTGTTTCGGATTGTCAGACGCGAAATCTTGATCGAATCGCGCAGCGGAACGAATTGCAAAAGTTCCAGCGCGATGCCGTGCGCCGTGTGCTCGAACCGGCTGTAGCCTTGGCCGTGCCGGATGACATAGGGCGAAGACTCGCCGCGGATCGGCAGCGCGGTGGGGCACCACAGCTCGCCGGTGTCTTCGTCGCGCAGATAGATGACCTCGCCCGGCCGGTCGCTCACCGGATCGTTTGACCAAGGCGTCAATTGGTTCTCGCGGCTGTTGACCGACCAGGTATAGCCGCCGCCTTCCGCTGCGACTTGGAAACCGAATGACGGATTGGCGATGACATTGATCCACGGCGCGGGCGTGGCCTGTCCTGCTTTCAGGATCGTTACATATTCGCGCCCGTCGGCCGAGAAACCGCCAAGCCCGTTGAAGAAATCGAGATCCGGCGTGACGGAATGGGACGGCAAGGCATCGGCACGAGGAATGCGTCTTGGCGGCGGAGGCGTCGTGATGCTCACGCGGCGCAAGCGGTCGAGCTGGTCCGACAGGCTTCCCAGGCGCGCCGCCAGCACGACGCGCGCCACCGCCGGGAGCAGCGCGCGTGTTTCCTGCGAGATAAGGTCGGCGCGCAAAGCGAACACGCCGCCACGCGCCGCATCGTCGCCCGCCCGGGGATGGGACTGGCTCGTGCGCACCATTGTCTCGATGGCGACTTGAAGATCTTGAATGTAGGAGGACGAGCGTTCGTTCAAGATGACGAGATCGACCGCCAGCTGCTTCATCCGCCAATACTCATGAGCCCGCAGCAATTGGCCGACAATGGCGATGTCCTCGATTTCGTCGATGCGCACCAGAACGATCGGGATGTCGCCCGAAATGCTCTGCGACCACAGACCCGCCGGCCCGCCGCCGCCGCGCACGATGGTGCCCGACGGCGGGCGCATGGACGGACTGGGGTAGAGAACGTGACCGGCCAGTCGCTGAAACAAGCTGGCCTCTTCGGCTTCCACACCGAGATGGCGCAGCTGAACCTGTGCCTGTGTCCAGGCCAAAGCTGCCGCGCGTTCGAATGCGTTGGCGTCCTGATGCTTGTCTGCCAAGGCCAGCACTTCGGCGCGCGATGAGGCGACGACGGTCCAGAATGCCACGCGCACGGTCGCTCCCGGCGCGATGCGCACACGGCGGCAGATCGCGAAGATGGGATCAAGAACGGTGCCGACCCGGCCCGAGAGCGGTCGTCCATCCATAACCGACACCGGCGTCCGCGCGTCGCGTCCGCGGCCGATAAACCGTGCCCTGTCGGTTTCAATCTCGATTTCACCGAGCGTCTCGCCTTCGACCACCGCAAGATGCGCCGCCCAGATCTCGGACTCGCCCAATGACCGGCGGCGGCGCGTCGCCAAGATGACGCCCGCCTTGGCGTCGTATTCGGTTTGCACGAACATCTTGGAGAAGGTCGGATGTGCTGTATCGGAAGCCGGCGGCGCCAGCACAAGCTCTGCGTAGGATGTGATCTCGATTTCGCGGGGCCGCAGGCTGGTATTGGAGATCGAAACGCGGCGAACCTCTGCGTCGTCCTCGGGCGACACAACGACTTCCAGAATTGTCGTGATCGCACCGTCGCGCCGCGAATATTCGACCTTGTCTTCGCCGAACTTGACGTCATAGCTGTCCGGCTCGATGCCGCAAGGCTGATAGCCGGCGGACCACACCGCCTGGCTTTTGACGTCGCGCAAGAAGATGTAGGAGCCCCAGTCGTCGCAGGTCGTATCCTCGCGCCAGCGGGTAATCCCAATATTGCGCCACCGGCTATAGCCCGACCCGGAGGCGGTCAGCATTACCGCATAACGCCCGTTGGAGAGTAGGTGTGCCGACGGCGTCGAATGGTGCGGCGTGTGCAGGCGACGCACCGTCGGCAGGCCCTCAAGGCGGTCGGAGTCGCCCGTCTTGTCTTCGTCCGTCCACGGACGGGCGGCGGCAACATCGCGCGGCGTGCGTTCCTGCAACAAAAGTTCCGTCGCTTGGATGATCGGTTCGCCGTGAAAGCGGGCGCGCATCTTTCCATCCAGCAGTGTGTTGGCGATGGCGACCACGGTCATGCCCTGATGGTGCGCCATGAAGGCGCGAATGATCGCGTGGTCCATTTCCTCGGGCAGGCGCGTGCGTGTGTAGTCCAACGCCTCGTAGAAGCCGTAGCGACCGCGCCCGCCCGCTGCGGCAAGACGCGCAAAATTGCGCGTCGCAGCTGCGGGATCGACCATCGTGGCCAGCGCCGTCGCATAAGGCGCGATGACGGCATTGGTGCCAAGACCCCGTTTCAGCCCCAGTCCAGGGACGCCGAAATTGGAATACTGATAGGTCAGCTCCACATCGCGGGCGTTATAGGCGGATTCCGAAATTCCCCATGGCAGCTTTCGCTCCGTGCCGTAACTGATCTGGCGATGGACAATCAGACGATTGGTCTGTTCCAGAAGACTGCCGGCCGGCGCGCGCATCACCAAAGACGGCATCAAATATTCGAACATCGACCCCGACCAGGAGATCAGCGCCGCGCCGTGTTCGATCGGCGTGACGGCGCGCCCGAGGCGGAACCAGTGCCGCGACGGCACATCGCCTTTGGCGATCGCCACGAAGCTCGCCAGACGCGCTTCGGAGGCCAGAAGGTCATAGCAACTTTCATCGAGGCGGCCTTCCTGAACGAGATAGCCGATGGAAAAGAGCCGGCGCTGCGGATCGAGCAGGAAGCCAAATTCCATGGCGTCCGCCATGGATCGCGCCGCCGTTTCCAGTGCGAGAAGCCGCAAATTCAACAACCTTGAATGTTCGGTGGTGTGCGCCGCGTCGCGCAGATGACTCGCGATCGATTTTTGCGTGGCGCGCGCCCAGAACAGCATCTCGAAACTGGCAGCGTCTTCACTAGCCAAAGTCTGCGTAATGTCGACCACGGTTGCGGACAGCCTCGCGAGGTTCTTGAGCTGCGCCGTCAGATCGTTCGCCGCCGAAAGATGAATCGCGGCGCCCAGCGTATCGATGGCGCTGTCCAGTTCCTGCCGTGTGGTGAGCACCGTTCGCCGCCCACCCGGAAGTTCGGCAATGGCCTCGCGCGCCAGGCTGAGGGCATCGTTGACACCGTCCAACAGGCGCGCGGGTGAGACGGTGCCGTCTATCCATTCGCGGCAGGCATTGGCCACCGCGATCAGATGACCCGCGAGATTGCCGCTGTCCACGGTGGAGATGTAGCGCGGATCGAGCGGGCGCATATCGCTCGTGTCGTACCAATTGAAGAAGTGGCCGCGAAAGCGCTCGAGCGCGCTCATGGTTGCGAGCGTTGCTTCCAGCCGCTCGACGGTCTCGGTGGTTCCCGCCCAGCCGAAATCGCGGGCGCTGACCGCCGAAAGCAGATAAAGGCCGAGATTGGTGGGCGAAGTCCGGTGCGCGAGAACCGGCTTTGGGTCCTCCTGAAAATTGTCCGGCGGTAGCATGTGGTCCGACGCCGTGACGAAGGCTTCGAAAAAGCGCCAAGTGCGGCGCGCGATGCTTCGCAGGATGCGCGCGTCACGATCCGTAACCGGCAGGCGTCCCGCCGCAATGGGCGATAAGCTTGCCCAGCGGGCAATGGCGGGCGCGGCGAGCCACAGAAGCGCCAAGGGAATCGCAACCGGCCAAGCTTCGCTGCCTGCCAGGGCGACAACGAGCATAGCCGCAAGGGCGATGACAACACTGCCGACCATCCGGCGATAGACGCCGGCCAAGAGAAGCCGGGGACTGAGATTGGCGTGCGCCGCCGTGACCCATTCAAGCAGATTGCGGCGGCTGACGAGCAGACGGAACAGCGTGCGGACGATGGCGTCCGTCATCGACCAGGCTTGATGCGCCAGAAACGTCGTTGCTAAAGCCGTCTGCGTAAATGCAAGCGCAAGATCGTCGCCGAGCGCGTCGAAATGGCTTTGCGTCGTCGTTCTGGCGCGCCGCGGCAAGATATCCGAAAGAACCGGAATCAAGGTCGGTAATGCGATGGTCGATAGGATAAAGAGCGTCCACAGCGCGGCGTCGTGCTCGGATAGCGTCCAGCCTGCAAGCAAAGCGAGAACATTAGCCGGCGCGGAAAGCGTGCGGCGCAAATTGTCGAGCATCTTCCAGCGGCCGATCAGCGGCGGCGCGCGCCTGCCGAACCCGAAAATCCACGGCAATAACTGCCAGTCGCCGCGGGCCCAGCGGTGCTGGCGCGCTGTCGCGACATCGTAGCGGGCGGGAAATTCCTCGACGACTTCGACATCGGAGGCGAGGCCCGCCCGCGCAAAGGTGCCCTCGAAAAGATCGTGGCTGAGCAGCGCATTTTGCGGCACGCGCCCGTTCAGCGCGGCCTCGAACGCATCCACGTCGTAGATGCCTTTGCCGGCATAGGAGCCTTCGCCGAACATATCTTGGTAGACGTCCGAAACCGCCGACGCATAGGGATCGATGCCGTTCATGCCGGAGAAGACGCGCTGAAACAGCGAGCCCTCGCCGCCGATCGGCAGAGAAGGCGTCACGCGCGGCTGCAGGACGCCATAGCCCTCGACCACGCGCCCAGCCGAGGCGTCGAACAGCGGGCGGTTGAGCGGATGGGCCATCTTGCCCACCAGCCTGCGCACGGTCTCGCGCGGCAGGCGCGTATCGGCGTCGAGGGTGATGACATAGCGCACATCCGTTGGCGCCACGGGCGCCCGCCCGGCGATGGCGATGAAATTCGTGTCGTCCGCGCCGCGCAGCAAGCGGTTAAGTTCGTGCAGCTTGCCGCGCTTGCGTTCCCAGCCGATCCACTTTTGTTGGCTTTCGTTCCATACCCGGCGGCGATGGAGCAGCAAGAAGCGCTCGCCCGGCGCGTATTTGGCATTCAAATGGGCGATGCCTTGGGCAGCGGCTTCGAGGAGTACATCGTCTCCTTCGGTGTGCTCGCTTGGCGCATCCATCCAATCCGACAACAAGGCGAAATGAAGCTCGCCGCGCGGGCAGGTGAGATAGTGAATTTCCAGCCGCTCGATCTGTTCTTCGATGGCGGCGCGCGAGGTGAGCATGGTAGGAATGGCGATCATCGTGCGAAGTTTCGCCGTAATGCCATCGCGCAGCGCCAGCCCGGGCAGGACCGCCGCGCCGAAAAAAGCCGACGCCGTTCGGTTGACCAGCGCGACCGCCAAATCCATCGCGGGGACGGCGCCCAGAACCGCCAGCAAGACGAGCGGCCAGCCTCGAGCCCCCAGAACCGTCAAGGCCGCAATGAGCGCGATAGCCGCCAACGCAAAGACGCTGGCGATATAGCCGGTTATGCCGATCTTGGCGTTGAACCGCGTCAGCCAGCTGCGTATCGGCGGGTGAAAGGCAATGGCTTTCTCGAATGCCGTGCGACCGGCGCCGATCAGGTGATAGCCGGGGTCGCGGGCACGGTGGTCTTGCTGCGTTGCATGGTCCGCGGCGAGAAGCGCGGTGCGCGCAATTTCCAATTCCGTCAGATGCGAGCCGCGGGCCAGCACTTCGATGGCGCTGCGGTAAAGATTGCGCGTGGGGAAATCCATCCCGGCGAAATCGCTGCCGGATTGCAGAACGTCGTCGATAAGGCTGACGCTCTCGAACACCTCCGTCCAATCGACGCCCGAGGCGAGACGCATGCTGGTGATGATGTTGCGCACGGTCACGCTGGCCGCGCCCTGACGCTGGTGTTCATTGTGCACCAGTTCGTCTGCCGATTTTCCCTGCTCCGACAGCCGGGCTTGCAGCCATACCAGGGCAGGGGTCGTCTTGGGGTCCTGATCGCGCAGCCGCTGCACGAGTTGAACGGCGAACGCCTCGGGCAATTCGGCATGTTGGTATGGGCGAAGCGCCAATTCGGCCGGCTCGGCGGCCCGGCCGTTCATGCCCAGAAGGCGGTCGGCCAGATTGTCTGCGTCCTCGCGGTCGTTTCGGCTGTACACGATTCGTCTGGCCGCGCGGCGAAGATTTTCCACCAGCACAAGGCGCAGCGTAATCGCCACGGCCCACAGCTCACCGATTGTCAGAGGCTGGACGCGCTGGTAAGCGCGCACGAAGCGGCGGAACATTTCCGGGTCGAACCGGCTGTCGGTGTGGGCGACGAAGGCCCAGGCGAGGCCGAACACGCGCGGATATCCGGCGAAGGGTCCGCCCGCCAATTTGGGAAGTTGGCGGTAGTAGCGTGGAGGCAGATCGTCGCGCACTTCGCGGATTTGCTCTTCGACCAAGTGATAATTGTCGAGCATCCATTCGGCGGCCGGCGTTATCGTCTGGCCCCGGCGCACGGCGCTGGAGATGACGTGATAGGCGCCCAGCAAAACCGCTTCATTGTCCTTCAGCCGGACAGAGAGTGGGCGGCGGAAGATGGGATTTGTGCAAACCGGCTGGGCGGCGGCCAAGCTTTCGGCGTGCTGCTCCAGGCGCTCGACGCCGAACAGCTCCTCGCGAATGGAGTCCTCGGTATCCCACGGAGAAGCAAGCGGGCTTCCTCCGAAGATTGGAAGGAACGACAATATCAATTTGGCCTTTCTGCCGCGGGCGCAAAGCCCGTTGAAACCGCGCGTGCGATGAAGCCGCACGCCCAACTTAAGCTTCGCGGAGTTGGTTCCATGCCGACCGCTCAAATGGTCGATCAAGGGTTCGGCCCAGGGCTTTGGCAAGAACAACGATGTACTATAGCACCTTTCGCCGCGTCTCAGCCAAATACCGGCGCGACATGCGCGCCGATGTGCGGCGTGTGAATGCGGGCAATGCGTCGACGGTTAATTCGGTTTAAGCAGCAAGCGCGGCGATGGCGACGTGTCGATGACAACGTCGCCGAGCGCATGACGCAATTGCGCTGCCGCAGCCCAATCCGGGCAACACCCGGCAAACAGTCGAGGTCCCGGGCGAGCGAGGGACATCGCCGCCGCCGCCGGGGATTTCGATCATACGGTGTTAGCGGTCCTGCCAGCCATGGCCGTGGTAATGGTCGTGTCGGCCATTGCGGTAGTGATCGCCATGCTGGTCGCGAAAGTCGCGATGCTCGCGTTCATTGTGCCATCTGTGCCAGCGATGGCCGTTGTCCCAATAGCCGTCATTATAGGCGAAGGCGACATTGCCGAAGTCGAACATGACCGCGGTGCTGGCGTGATGGCGGCCATGATCGGATGTGCCGATCATCATGCCCTGGGCATTGGCCGTAGCGGCGGTCGCGACTGTCGTGCCGGCGAGTGCCAGCGCAATCACGGCACCTTTCAAAAGTATTCGCATGTTGAATTCCTCACAGAGCTGCCACCTGCGCCAGATTGGCGCGACACGACAGCGGTGAGGGACCATGTCCCCGCGCGGCGGGGCCCGATAGGCTCGGAATATACTCAGGCAATGGATTTAGTGTGCTGCTTCAGAGTCATAGATGGATAACGAGTGGCCAAATTCTGGGAGGCCGCGTCAAAGATCATTTTTGGACGGGTCCACGCCGCTTCTTATACGAATTCTATATGGATGGGCCGCCGGACGCCCGCTCGAATCTATATGTGCAAAGCAGGATGCTGCGCCGCGAATAACGGAGCGCGCGCATGATCGACACCATTTTCATCGCCACAGGTCTTGGCTTTTTCCTCGCGACAATCGCTTACGCGGTTGCCTGCGATCGGCTGTGAGGGAGCGCCCATGACTCTCGACTATGTGCTTGCCGCGCTCGTCACGCTCGGCGTGCTGGCTTACCTCGTCTACGCGCTTATCCGGCCAGAGCGCTTCTAGGGAGCACCGGACATGACGATCAACGGTTGGGTACAAATCGCGATCTATTTCGGACTCCTCCTGGTCTGTGTGAAGCCGCTTGGCCTCTACATGGCGAAGGTGTTCGAGGGTGACCGCACGCTCCTTTCCCCTGTGCTAAGGCCCGTGGAGCGCGTTATCTATCGCATTTGCGCGGTCGATGCGCGCGAAGAACAACATTGGGTGACCTACACCCTCGCCATGCTGGCGTTCAGTATTGCCGGGTTTGTGTCGCTCTACGCGCTGCAACGCCTGCAAGGCTTGCTGCCGTTCAACCCGCAGAAACTTGGCGCGGTTGGGCCGGACTTGGCATTCAATACCTCCATCAGTTTCATCACGAATACGAATTGGCAGAGCTATAGCGGTGAAACAACACTCAGCTATCTGGTCCAGATGGTGGGCCTGACGGTTCACAATTTTGTCTCCGCCGCCACCGGCATCGCGCTGGCGATTGCGCTCATTCGCGGCTTCGCGCGGCGCTCTGCAAAAACGGTCGGCAATTTCTGGGTCGATCTGACGCGCTGCACGCTTTATGTGCTGCTGCCATTTTCCATCGTCGTAGCGCTTGTTTTGATCTGGCAAGGCGTTCCGCAAAACCTGGCCGCTTATACGAACGCGACCACGCTTGAGGGCGCCCGGCAGCTCATCGCGCAAGGGCCGGTCGCTTCTCAGGAAGCGATCAAGATGCTGGGCACGAATGGCGGCGGGTTCTTCAATGCCAATTCCGCCCATCCCTTCGAGAATCCCAATGCCATCACCAATCTGATCGAGATGTGGGCGATCCTCGTCATCAGCGCCGCGCTGACCTACACCTTCGGGCGGATGGTTCGCGACACGCGCCAAGGCTGGGCGATCTTCGCGGTGATGAGCGTTCTGTTCTTCGCGGGGTTGTCGGTTTCCTATTGGGCCGAGAGCCAGGGCAATCCGATCATTGCGGCAGCGCATGTGGATCAAGCGCCAAGCGCGCTGCAATCCGGCGGCAATATGGAAGGCAAAGACGTCCGCTTCGGTATCGCAAACTCGACGATCTGGGCGACCGCCACGACCGATGCCTCCAATGGCTCGGTCAATGCGATGCACGACAGCTTCACGCCATTGGGCGGGTTGATCCCGCTGGTGAACATCCAACTTGGGGAGATCATCTTTGGCGGCGTCGGCTCGGGCATTTACGGAATGCTGATGTTCGCTATCATCGCTGTGTTCGTTGCCGGCCTGATGGTCGGACGGACTCCAGAGTATCTGGGCAAAAAGATCGAGGCCAAGGAAGTGAAGATGGCGATGCTCGCCATTCTGATCCTGCCTGCTTCGATCCTTGGGTTCGCGGCACTCGCGACCGTCACCAAAGCGGGGCTCGCCGGTCCGCTCAACGCCGGTCCGCATGGCTTCAGCGAGATTCTCTATGCCTATTCGTCGGCCACGGGAAACAACGGCAGCGCGTTCGCCGGTCTCACCGCCAACACGCCCTTCTATAACGTGACGCTCGGCTTCGCGATGCTGCTCGGCCGCTTCTTCTTCATCGTGCCGATGATGGCCGTCGCGGGCTCGCTTGTCGCCAAGAAGATCGTACCGGAGTCGGCGGGCACTTTTCCGACAAATGGCGGCCTCTTCGTGGGTCTCCTGATCGGTGTGATTCTCATCCTCGGCGGCCTCACTTTCTTCCCCGCATTGGCTCTCGGTCCCATCGTCGAACATCTCGCGATGCAGGCCGGGACTCTTTTTTGAGATATGACCATGGCTCTTTCCAAAACGCGCAACCGCATGTCTGCCGCCACGATCACCGACCCGGAGATCTTGCTTCCCGCCATCGGCGGGGCCTTCAAGAAGCTCGATCCGCGCCTTATGGCGCGCAATCCGGTGATGTTCGTGGTCGAAATCGTCGCCACGCTGACGACGGCCCTATTCGTGCGCGACCTTCTGACGGGTGTTGCCCACCTTGGCTTCTCCTTCCAGATAAATCTTTGGCTGTGGTTCACGGTCCTGTTCGCGAACTTTGCGGAGGCGGTTGCCGAAGGCCGGGGCAAGGCCCAAGCCGCAAGTCTGCGCAAGACCAAGACCGATCTGATGGCGAAGAAACTTGCCAATCAGGAAATGAAAGTTTGGCGAAAGGTGCCGGCCACCGAGCTTGCACGCGGTGATCTAGTTCTGGTGGAGGCGGGCGAACTGATACCCTCCGACGGCGATGTCGTGGAAGGCGTTGCCTCGGTGGATGAATTGGCCATCACGGGCGAGAGCGCGCCGGTGATCCGCGAAAGCGGCGGCGACCGGTCGGCGGTCACCGGCGGGACGCGCGTGCTTTCGGATTCCATCGTTGTCAAAATTACGGCCGTTCGCGGCAGCACCTTTCTCGACCGCATGATCGCATTGGTCGAAGGCGCACAGCGGCAGAAGACGCCCAACGAAATTGCCCTCAACATCCTGCTTGCGGGCATGACAATCATCTTCGTCTTTGCCGTGGCGACAATCCCGGCTTTTGTGTCTTATGCCGGAGGGACGCTGAGCGTTCTGGTTCTGGTGGCGTTGTTTGTGACGCTCATCCCGACCACCATCGGCGCGCTGCTTTCGGCCATCGGCATTGCGGGCATGGACCGGCTGGTGAGCTTCAATGTGCTCGCCATGTCCGGGCGCGCGGTCGAAGCGGCGGGTGACGTAGACACGCTTTTGCTCGACAAGACCGGCACGATCACATTGGGCAACCGCCAAGCGACCGAATTTATCCCAGTTCCCGGCGTGGATGAGCGCGAATTAGGCGACGCGGCGCAGCTCGCTTCACTTTCTGATGAAACACCGGAAGGCCGCTCCATCGTGGTGCTGGCAAAGGAGAAATACGGCATTCGTGGGCGCGACATGGCACAGCTGCACGCACATTTCATCCCATTCTCGGCGCAGACGCGCATCAGCGGGATCGATGTGGAGGGCTCGTCCGTCCGCAAGGGTGCGGTGGATGCCGTGCTGGCCTGGGTAGGACCTTCGGCTTCGGCCGCCAGCCTGACGGTGATCGCCGAGCGTATTGCCAAGACCGGCGGGACGCCGCTTGCCGTCGCGAAGGACGGCAAACTTCTCGGCGTCATTCATCTCAAGGACATCGTCAAGGGCGGCATCCGCGAGCGCTTCGCGGCGTTGCGCACCATGGGCATCCGCACGGTGATGATTACCGGCGACAATCCTCTTACCGCAGCGGCCATCGCGGCGGAGTTTGGCGTGGACGATTTTCTCGCCCAGGCCACCCCCGAAGCAAAACTCAAGCTGATCCGCGACGAGCAGGCGAAAGGCAAGCTGGTCGCCATGTGCGGAGATGGCACCAACGATGCGCCCGCGCTGGCGCAAGCCGATGTGGGTGTCGCCATGAACACGGGCACCATGGCGGCGCGCGAGGCCGGAAACATGGTCGATCTCGACAGCGATCCGACCAAGCTGATTGAAATCGTTGAAATCGGCAAACAACTATTGATGACGCGCGGCGCGCTGACGACATTTTCGATTGCCAACGATGTCGCGAAATACTTCGCCATCATTCCGGCGATGTTCCTCGCCTTCTATCCGCAATTGCGGGCGCTTAACATCATGCAATTGCACACGCCGCAGAGTGCGATCCTCTCCGCCATCATCTTCAATGCGCTTATCATCATTGCGCTCATCCCGCTCGCGCTGCGCGGGGTCAGCTACAAGCCTGTCGGCGCCGCGAGCATGCTTCGCCGCAATCTCTTGATTTACGGCCTGGGCGGGATCGCGGTGCCGTTCGTCGGCATCAAGCTCATCGACCTATTCGTCACCGCCGTCGGCCTTGTGTGAGGACGCCATGCTAAAGCAAATCTGGCCTGCCATTGCCATGATCCTTCTGATGACCCTTATCACCGGCATCGCATACCCGCTGGGAATGACGGGTATCGCACAGCTCGCCTTTCCGCATCAGGCAAATGGGAGCCTGGTGGAAAGGAACGGCAAGGTCGCCGGCTCCGAACTGATCGGGCAGAGTTTTGCGGGCGACAAGTATTTCCATGGCCGTCCGTCGGCGGCAGGAAACGGCTACGATGCGGCAAACTCCTCGGGCTCGAATTTTGGCCCGACATCGAAGGCGCTCCTGGTTCGGATCAAGGGCGATGTTGCCAAGCTGCATACGGAAAACTCCAGTGCGCCGGTGCCGGTCGATCTGGTTACGGCGTCAGCCAGCGGTCTCGACCCGGACATCACGCCGGCTGCCGCCTTGTTCCAGGTGAAGCGGGTGGCAATGGCGCGGAAGGTCCCGGCGATGGTGATTCGCCGCCTTGTGGAGCAACACATCGATGGGCGCGTGCTTGGCGTCATCGGTGAGGCGCATGTCAACGTATTGGAACTGAATCTGGCGCTGGATAAGACTCAATCCGGCAGCGATTGACCGTCCAAAATGCTGCTGCGCGCGGAGCAATCTGGGCCTAGACTATACCCGGAGGCTTCGCAGCAATGACGGACGACCGGGACGACCGCGACACAAGACCATCACCCGACGCCCTTCTCAAGCAGGCGGGTCAGGATGGTAGAGGCCGCCTGAAGGTCTTTCTCGGCGCGGCACCGGGTGTCGGCAAGACCTTTGAGATGCTGGTCCAGGCGCGCCAGCGCAAGCTTGAAGACATCGATGTCGTCATCGGCGTTGTCGAAACGCATGGCCGCATCGAAACCGATCACTTGACAAAATTTTTCGAACGAATCCCCAAAAAGCGACTCCTCTACAAAGGGCATGTGCTTGCCGAAATGGATTTGGATGCGATCCTGCAGCGCAGGCCAAAACTCGCGCTGATCGATGAGCTCGCACACACCAACGCCCCCGAAAGCCGCCACCCCAAGCGCTACATGGATGTTCTGGAACTGCTCGCGGCAGGCATCGACGTTTACACGACGCTCAACGTGCAGCATGTCGAGAGCCTGAACGATGTGGTTGCGAAGATCACGCATGTGCGTGTACGCGAAACCGTGCCGGACTCCATCCTGGACCGGGCGGACGACATTGAGCTCGTCGATTTGACCCCCGAAGACCTTCTCCAACGTCTCAAGGAGGGGAAAGTCTATCTGCCGGATACAGCCGAGCGCGCCGCGCAAAACTATTTCTCGCCTGGAAATCTCGCCGCGTTGCGCGAGCTGGCGTTGCGCCGCACCGCCCAGCGCGTGGACGAGCAAGTGGTCGATTATATGCGCGCGCACGCGATCCAGGGTCCATGGGAAGCCGGCGAGCGGGTGCTTGTTTGCGTCAGCGAGCGGCCCGGCTCGGCCGCGCTTGTTCGCTATGCGAGACGGCTATCCGACCGTTTGCGCGCATCCTGGACCGCTATCTATGTCGAAACGCCGAGCGCGGCCGGTTTCACCGAAGCCGAGCGCGACCGTGTGGC
Organism: uncultured Alphaproteobacteria bacterium; assembly: GCA_963849895.1. Lineage (GTDB taxonomy): Bacteria > Pseudomonadota > Alphaproteobacteria > Micropepsales > Micropepsaceae > Rhizomicrobium. The sequence continues at coordinate 72,959 of CAWKIU010000001.1, read as the reverse complement.
AGAGGCGCTGCGCGTTGCAGAGCGGCTTGGCGGGCAAGCGGTGACCGTACCCGCCGCAACGATTGCGGACGGCGTGATCGACTACGCCCATGCCAATAATTTTTCTCATGTCGTGACATCGACAAAGCAGCATTCCTGGTGGTCGGAAATTCTGCGCCGTTCCGCGACGCACGAAATTATCCGCCGCGCGGGCGACATTAATGTGCATGTCGTCCCGGACCAACTCACCCGTGCCATGAAGGGAGCGACATCAACAGCCGCGGCGGTTGCCGTCGGCGCGGGCAAGCCATTGGACATTCGCGCTTATGGCGGAAGTCTGGCGATCGTTCTGGTCGCGCTCGGCGTTGGTCTTGTCTTGCAGCAATATCTTGCCATCTCGAACATTGCGCTTGTATTTCTCACCGCGGTTCTGGCGAGCGCGGTTACCTACGGTCTGTGGCCTTCGCTGTTCGCCTGCCTTGTCAGCATGCTTGCGTACAACTTTTTCTTCATACCCCCGCTCTACACGTTCACGATTACCGACCGGGAAAACGTCGTAGCCTTGTTCTTCTTTGCCGTGGTCGCCGTGATCGCCAGCAATCTGGCGGCCCGTGTCCGCACCCAGGCCGTTGTGGCGCGCGAACGCGCCAACACGACAGAGGACCTCTATCTATTCAGCCGCAAACTCGCAGGCGTGATCTCTCTCGACGATCTTTTGTGGGCGACCGCCTATCAAATCGCCCACATGCTGAAGGTGCGCGTGGTGTTGCTGCTGCCGGAGGGCGAAAGTGTGGCGGTTCGCGCGGGCTATCCGCCGGAAGATGTGCTCGATGATGCCGATTTGGCCGCCGCCAAATGGACGTGGGACAAAGGAACCCCGGCCGGACGCGGCGCCGACACGCTTCCCGGTGCAAAGCGGCTGTTTCTGCCGATGCGAACGGGCCGGGGAACAATCGGCGTCATCGGATTGGACAGCGACAGACCGGGGCCGCTCTTATCGCCGGATCAGCGCCGCCTGCTTGATTCTCTTGCGGATCAGGCCGCGCTTGCCATCGAGCGCGTCAATCTGGTGCAAGATATCGACCGCGCGCGCATCGCGACCGAAACCGAGCGCCTTCGTTCCGCGCTTCTGACCTCTATATCCCACGATCTGCGAACGCCGCTCGCTTCGATCCTCGGTTCGGCTTCAAGTTTGAAATTCTATCGCGGGACGCTTGATGTGGCGGCGCAGGACGAACTCCTTGGCACCATCCAGGAGGAAGCGGAGCGGCTCAATCATTTCATCGCCAATTTGCTCGATATGACGCGCTTGGAATCCGGCGCCATCGTGCCGCGCGCCGATTTGATAGACCTCAGTGACGTCATCGGAAGTGCATTGCGGCGGGCGGAGGCGGTCCTGGCGCGTCACGATGTGGATGTGCGCCTTCCGGCTAGTCTGCCGATGGTGAGGCTCGACCCCGTGCTGTTTGAACAGGTGTTGTTCAACCTTCTCGACAATGCCTCAAAATACGCGCCGCCTGGAACGACGATCCGCATAGAAGCGCAACAACAAAATGGCCTGGTGAAGCTCGACGTGATGGACGAAGGCGACGGCATTCCTACCGGCGATTTGGAGCGCATCTTCGACAAGTTTTACCGGGTGCACGCGGCGGATCGTCAACGGGCGGGAACGGGCCTCGGCCTCGCCATTTGCCGGGGATTTGTGGAAGCCATGGGCGGCACGATCACCGCCGGAAATCGAACGGATCGTCGCGGCGCGGATTTTTCCATTTCGCTGCCCGTAGCGGACGAGAAAACGCCGCCACGAGACGAGACCGCATGACCAACGCCCTCATTCGTATCTTGATCGTCGATGACGAGCCGGCGATCAGGCGGTTGCTGCGCACAAGCCTGACGGCGCAAGGCTATCGCATCGACGAAGCGGGCGACGGCCAATCCGCGCTGGATTTTCTTCTGCGCAATAGCGTGGATGCGATTGTGCTCGACCTGGGCTTGCCGGGAATGGACGGATTTGAAGTCATCCGGCAATTGCGGGCCTCCGGCTCGCTTGCGCCGATTATCGTTCTGTCCAGCCGCGATGACGAGGTGGGCAAGGTGAGGGCGCTCGACTTGGGCGCGGACGATTATGTGACCAAGCCGTTCGGCATGGACGAATTGCTCGCGCGTATCCGTGCCGCGCTGCGCCATCGCTTACAGCAGGAAGGCGCCCGGCCCATCTTTCGCAGCGGGGACTTATCGGTCGATCTGGTCCGCCGCATCGTCACGGTTCGCGAGAAGGACGTGAAACTGACGCCGCGCGAATATGATCTGTTACATCTGCTTATAACCCATGCGGGAAAGGTGCTGACGCACAAGTTTATCCTGCACAACGTGTGGGGCACCGAGACCGATGTGCAGTACCTTCGCATCTACATTCGCACGCTGCGCCAGAAGATCGAGGCCGACCCCGAACAGCCAAAACTCATCCTGACGGAACAGGGTGTCGGCTATCGGCTACGGTCGCAGGATTGAGCAAGCGACATTCGGGAATGATCCGAGGTATTGCCGGCAATCGCTTCGGTGATGCTCGCAGAGCGAAGGCCGGCTGGGGTTCTCGAATAGTCTCAAACAAACGTAGCCGCGATGTGTCGGCAGCGCCGATGTCCTAAGATGCGGGCTTCGGTTTGGGGTCCATCGCCTCCGCGGCCAAATCGCGAATTCTGTCCATCAAGGATCCAGACCGCAGACGTTGGAGGTGTGCAGCAAATCTATCCTCGGCGAGAACTTTTCTTCCGAGATTTTTCTCTTCCTCTTTCATCAGTGCCAAGACCCGCTTGTCCTCATCCGCCTCCAGCCAATAGCCGTGTTGTTGTTCGCAGAAGTCCAATTCGAGGTCATAAAACCGGTATTCGAACGTCTTCATGAGATTTTCGCACTGAGGGCATTTGCGGGTTGAGGGCGTGGAGCCAAGCATCAAGCTGCCCTTTTCGTCATCGCCGAAATCGAAGACTTCGTCTTCAAGCTCCGCCAGTTCCTGGCGGCTGAGCCACATTCCTTGGCAGGTGGGGCAAACTTCCATCTCGACCCCGTCGCGCGCTTTTTGCACCAACTCGGCACTACAATTCGGGCACTTCATGGAACCTCCTAGCCTTATCATCCTTGCGCGTTAGAACAATCGCCACGAAAGATCTTCGGACAACACGTAGATCGTGATGGCACTCATACACAGAAGAACGCCGACCCAGAACAGCGGGGAATGATGAATGCGCCTCCAGTCGCGTTGGCGAGCAGGCTTTGGCGCATCCCCATGATGCTTCTCGGTGTTCAAACGGCATTCCTTTTTTGTTTATCCAACCAACCGCCGGTGAAACCTGCTCGCCGCAGCCCCTCTTGGATATAGGTGCACGCGCGCATCAATCGCCATGTCATGCCGCTGCGATAGTTCTCGATCATCAACACAATTGGACCCTGGTTGAGCCCGTAGTGCCAAGGCGAAACCCAACAGCCGAAGGAATTGCCGGGTTCGCCCGGATGCGTCGGATTGAACGATGCCTTGAAGCCATAGGGATTTGACTGCTTTAGCGTGATTTCGCGGACGTAGTAATCGATCGCGGGCAGCACAATGTCTGGTGCGAAAGGCAAGGACGCAACCACGGCCCACGGCGCCAGCGTACCGTCGTCCGGCCCATAGGGAACGCCTCGGCCGGCGTAATCGGAAAAGCTGCGTTCGATGCCGCGTAGCTTGATCGTTTCCGGTCCCGGCCCATCGCTCGCCGTGATCCCCCAGCAATCCTCTCCATAACCAACGAACTTGCGGGGATTTTCGATGGCATAACGCTGTTGCACATAGGTGGCGCGGCGGCTGTTCTCGAAGTAGTCGATACCCATGTCGCGCATAAACGCGTCTTGGATTCCGCGAAAGTCGATCCAGACGTGGGAAAGTTGGTGCGTAAATAGAGCGCCCGCATAGACGTAGTCATAGCCGTAGCAGTGTTCCCATCGATAGCTTGACAGCCACGCGGCATAGCTGTCTTGCGACAGGGGGTGGGTCGGCGAGCCCAGCCCCAGAATGTAGAGCAACAGGGCCTCGTCATAGCCTTCCCAGCGATAACTGATGAACCCGCCATCGGGCCGCCAGCCATGCGTCAGCGTGGCTTCACCGTTCTGTGCCCAGGCCCAATCGCATCGGCGATAGAGCGCATCGGCGAGATCGCGAATTTCACGCTCCTCGACGGTCTCGGCGTCAAAGTAGGCACCGGCTGTGAGAGCACCGGCCAGCAGGAAAGCGCTATCGACCGTCGATAACTCACAGTTCCAGACGCGCCGTCCGGTCTGCATGTCGAGGAAATGATAATAGAACCCATGATAACCGGTGGCGTCTGGCTCGGGCCCCTGCGGACTGTTCCAGAAAAAACGCAGTGTCGCGAGGGTTCGCTCGACGGCGGCGCTCCGCGTCCAAAACCCGCGCTCGACGCCAACCGGATAGGCGGCGAGCGCAAGCCCGGTGGCGGCGATGCTGGCGGGCCAATCCGGCTTGGTTTTATCCTTGATCAACCCGTTGGCGGGGTTTGCCTCGTGTACGAAATAGTCGAACGTGTGACGCTGTAGCGTCTCCAACTCCGCGTCACTGATCGGCCGTCTAGAACTCATGACCTCGACCGCGATTGGAGAAGACTAGTGATTGGTCCAAACTAAGACGCGCTGCAATTGGCTTCGGCCAAGAGCGGCGGCTTGCTTGGTCAGAATTGTTGGTCCGATCTATTGCTTCCACCATACGTAAGTGACATAGGCCAAACTGACCGCGGCCAAAAAGATCAGAAGCGAATAGTACCCTCCGAAAAATCCCTGCCAATAAGCGCCAATCGCAATTCCCAAGGTCAGCATTCCCACTTTGAAAATGCCGGCCTGCCACCAGGTCAAGGTGAACGTCTTGAAAACATTCATGCCAGTTATCCTGTCTGCGTCGTCGCCCCGGTTAATCATCATTGGTCCGAGATTGTGGCGGTTGCTTTGCCGACGCCGTGCTGGCGACCGGCGTATGGGCGTTGTTAGCCTTCGCCGGCGGCTGATGGCTTGCCGCGATCCATTGAACTCCTAACGCGAGGATCATGAAGATCACAAACATGATGGTTCGCGACTTGGGTACCGCGCCGGCGCCGAGCAAAGCTTCGCGCGACGGGATGTTGGGAAGCGCTTTGTGCGGTAAAAGCGCGACCAGGCGAGCGGCAATCGTTCCGGCGTCCGAGGGAGCAGACTGTACGTCGGGAAGTTCCGCGATCAACAAGGTCAATCTCTGCATTGCAACTGTTCCGGGCAATCGGGCCAATTCCGCAGCCTCCTGCCAGGGATCAAGGTTCAGCCGCGCCAGCGCCGAAAGAACACTGAGGAGCATTCCATTTCTGCTCTCGCCAATGGGCGCGAATAGAAAATCGTTGAACTCGGGTCCGAGGCGAGAAACGGAAGCGGAAGGTGTCATTTCAACGACCGAACTTCATCGGCTCTCTCGAGCACATGAAGCCAACAATGAGGTGGGGGCAGCGCTGTTGCACCTGCCGAAACCGGACCATATTGCACGGCGGCATGTCGCATAAGGTTCGGAACCTACTCAAGCCCCGCGGACATGGCGAAAAGTTCATGCCCGCAAGGATGCCGCGCGCCGCTTTTGTTCGCCCTTGAGTAACGCAACTGAGTAGTTTCCGAGCCTGCTTCGCAGGGCCGTTTGCCAGCTATTGTCGCGTCGGCGCAATGACGCGCCAAAACATCCATCGCGGGCCGGTATCCGCCTTCCATCGGACGACACAGCGTCAATGAAACCGCATGGTGACGGCAATGCGGTCTCAGGGTAGGGCGCGCGCATCCACCGACAGCGATGATCCGATGACGGAACTTAGGAACGATGAAAAAAGCGCCTGCGGTCACGTGCCTCTTTCTGGATATCGGCGGCGTGCTGCTTACCGACGGGTGGGACAGACATGCCCGCAAACGTGCAACGACATACTTCAAGTTTGAGCTGGCCGAGATGGAGGATCGCCATCAGCTGACCTGGGATGCCTACCAACGCGGAAAGTTCACGCTGGAAGAATATTTGGGTCTGGTGGTCTTTAACCAAAAGCGACGGTTCACCCAAGCTCATTTTCGGCGCTTCATGTTCGCGCAGTCGAAGCCCAACACCGAGATGCTCGCGCTGGTCGCTCGGCTCAAGACCCGGCACGGGCTGAAGGTCGCCGTCGTCAGCAACGAAGGGCGCGAGCTCAATGCGTATCGGATTCGCAAGTTCAAGCTGGATCGGTTTGTAGACTTCTTTATTTCCTCCTGTTTCGTCCACCTTCTCAAGCCGGACTTGGAGATTTTTAGTCTTGCGCTGGACGCCGCTCAGGTGGCCGCCGAGCGAGTGGTCTATATCGAAAACACGCCGATGTTCGTTCAGATCGCGGAAGGCTTGGGGATTAGAAGTATTCTGCACACGGATTACAGGGCCACCCGCGCGAAACTGGCTTCGTTCGGATTGCAGGATGACGAACGAGTGATCCATGAAAAAAAATAATCCGCACATTCTGACGATCAATGGCGGCTCATCAAGCATCAAGTTCGCGCTGTTCGAAGTGAGCGACTCGTTCCGGCGGATTCTGGACGGCGCCGTTGAGCGGATTGGGCTGCCCGACGCGACCTTTCGGGCGAAAGGATTGGCGCAGGCGGACAACTTTTCGCGGGTGGTGACCGCGCCGGACCATACGGCGGCGGTGAACGCTCTGATGGATTGGATCGAGAAACGCACTGACCACGATGCGTTGAGCGCGGTTGGGCATCGCGTCGTGCATGGCGGCCCGAAATATTACAAGGCGCAGCGCCTTACTGCGGCAATGGTGGAGGATTTGCACCAGCTCAGTGCGTTTGATCCCGAGCATCTGCCGGAGGAAATCCTGCTGACCGAGGCGTTTCATCGCCGATTTCCCGATTTGCCCCAAGTGGCGTGCTTCGACACGGCGTTTCACCACGACCTGCCGCGTGTCGCCCAACTATTGCCGATCCCGCGCCGCTACGAGGCGCAAGGCGTGCGGCGATATGGGTTTCACGGACTTTCCTATGCGTTCCTCATGGGAGAGCTGGCCCGCTTGGATGGCGCGAAAGCAGCGCAAGGTCGGGTCATCCTCGCCCATCTCGGCAATGGCGCGAGCCTTGCGGCGGTGCGTGACGGCAAATCGATCGACACCAGCATGAGTTTCACGCCGGCGGCCGGGTTGCCGATGAGTACGCGCTGCGGCGACATCGATCCCGGATTGGTTTGGTATCTGTCGCGCACCGAACAAATGAGCGCGAAGAAATTCAACGAGATGGTCAATTTCGAATCCGGACTGCTTGGGATATCGCAGACCAGTTCCGACATGCATGACTTGCTGAACCGTGAAACGCACGACGTGCGGGCGGCAGAGGCGGTCGCGCTATTTTGCTACCAAGCCAAGAAATGGATCGGCGCTTTCGCGGCGGCACTCGGCGGCGTGGACACGTTGGTGTTCGCCGGCGGCATCGGGGAGAAAGCGCCCGCAGTCCGCGCCCGGATTTGCGATGGGCTGGGCTTTCTCGGAATCGAACTGGACCAGAAGCGTAACGCTGAGAATGCACTGCTGAGTTCGCCGGATACCGGTCGCGTTAAAGTGCGGGTCATCCACACGGATGAGGAACTTATGATCGCCGGGTCGGTCGCCCATGTCCTCAATCTTGGTTCAATCAAGGAACCCTAAGCCATGAAAACCGACACACTCACGCCGGAACTGCTTCACCAGATGGACGCTTACTGGCGCGCCGCCAACTATCTGTCGGTTGGACAGATTTATCTCTACGACAATCCGCTTCTGCGCGAGCCGCTGAAGCTTTCTCATGTGAAGCCGCTGGTCGTCGGACATTGGGGCACGGTGCCGGGCCAGAACTTCATCTATGTGCATTTGAATCGGGTCATCAAGAAATACGACCTGGACATGTTCTTCATCTCCGGCCCCGGTCACGGCGGCGCGGCGTTGGTCGGCAACACGTACCTCGAAGGTACCTATAGTGAGATTTATCCGAACGTCAGCCAGGATGAAGCCGGGCTCAAGTTGCTGTTCAAACAGTTCTCGTTTCCCGGCGGCATTTCCAGCCATGTCGCGCCAACGACGCCGGGTTCGATTCACGAGGGCGGCGAGTTGGGGTACTCGCTCAGCCACGCCTTCGGAGCCGCGTTCGACAATCCCGATCTGATCGTCGCTTGCATTATCGGCGACGGCGAGGCCGAAACCGGCCCATTGGCAACCTCGTGGCAGTCCAACAAGCTTCTCAATCCCATTACCGACGGCGCCGTGCTGCCGATCCTGCACCTCAACGGCTACAAAATCAGCAATCCAACCGTGCTCGCCCGCATCGAGCATGAGGAATTGGAGCAGTTTCTGCGGGGCTGCGGCTGGACGCCCTATTTTGTAGAGGGCGATGCGCCGGAAAAAATGCATGAGCTCATGGCCACAGTTTTGGAAAGGGCCATCGACGACATAAAACGAATCCAAAAGAACGCGCGGGATAAAAGCGACACCGCTCGGCAGCGTTGGCCGATGATCGTCCTTAAATCGCCCAAGGGCTGGACTGGGCCGAAGATCGTCGACGGTCTGCAAATCGAAGGCACATTCCGGTCGCATCAGGTGCCGCTCCTGGTCGATCCCGATCATCCCGATCATGTCAAGCTGCTCGAAAGCTGGATGAAGAGTTACAAGGCAGAAGAATTGTTCGACAAAAATGGCCGGCTCATAGCGGAATTGGCCGAGTTGGCGCCGAAGGGCGATCGGCGGATGGGCGCCAATCCGCATGCCAATGGCGGCATTCTGCTGCGCGACCTGCGCATGCCGGATTTTCACGTCCATGCCGTGAACGTGCCTTCGCCCGGCGCCGTTGAGGCCCAAGATACACATGTGCTCGGCACGTTTTTGCGCGACGTGGAAAAGTTAAATCAGGACCAGCGCAATTTCCGCGTCTTCGGTCCCGATGAAACAGTCTCGAACCTTCTGGAAGCGGTTTTTGAGGTCACCGACCGGCAGTGGGACGCCCGCGTGGAAAAGAATGACGAATTCCTGGCGCCCGCCGGACGCGTGCTGGACTCGATGCTGAGCGAACACCAGTGCGAGGGTTGGCTCGAAGGTTATCTGCTGACCGGGCGGCACGGGCTGTTCAACAGCTATGAGGCCTTTATTCGCATTGTCGATTCCATGTTCAGCCAACACGCCAAATGGCTGAAGGTTACATTGGAGCTGCCCTGGCGCCGCAAGATCGCCTCGCTCAACTATCTGCTCGCCTCCCATGTCTGGCAGCAAGATCACAACGGCTTTACGCATCAGGATCCCGGGTTCCTCGACCACGTCATCAACAAGAAGGCCGACATCGTTCGCGTTTATCTGCCGCCGGACGCGAACTGCCTGCTATCGGTCTTCGATCACTGCCTGCGCAGCCGGCATTACGTGAACGTGGTGGTGGCCGGCAAACATTTCCTCCCGCAATGGCTGACCATGGACGCCGCGGTGGTGCATTGCACGGAAGGCATCGGCATCTGGCAATGGGCCAGCAACGACCAGGGCAGCGAACCGGACGTCGTCATGGCCTGTTGCGGGGACACACCCACGCTGGAGATCTTGGCTGCCACGTCCATCCTGCGCAATCATCTGCCCGATCTGAAAATCCGGGTGGTCAATGTCGTCGATCTCATGAAGCTGCAGCCCAGCACGGAGCACCCGCATGGGCTGAACGAAAAGGATTACGATTCGCTGTTCACCAAAGACAAACACATCATCTTCGGCTTTCATGGATATCCCTGGCTGGTCCACCGCCTGACCTATCGCCGGACCAACCGCAACCTTCATGTCCGCGGCTACAAGGAAGAGGGCACGATCACGACGCCCTTTGACATGCGGGTGCAGAACGAGTTGGACCGCTTCCATCTTGTGCAAGACGTGGTCGATCGCCTGCCGCATCTGGGTTCTAAGGGGGCGTATCTGAAGCAACAGATGCGCGACAAACTCATCGAACACAAACATTACATCGATGAGCACGGCCAAGACCTGCCGGAGATCCGCAATTGGAAATGGGGCAGCCCGACGTGAACACGCAAGACCTCATCGACACTGCGCGGGCGATGGTTGCCGGCGACAAGGGCCTGCTGGCGATGGATGAGAGTAATTCGACCTGCAACAAGCGATTTGCCAGATTGGGGATTCCCCAGATTGAGGAGGCCAGGCGCTCCTATCGCGAATTGATCGTGACCACACCAGGTCTCGCCGAATGCATCAATGGCGCGATCCTCTACGATGAGACGATCCGCCAGCGCAAAAAGGACGGCACGCCCTTTGTCAAAGTCCTCATCGATGCGGGAATAATTCCCGGCATCAAAGTGGATATCGGTGCGAAGAGCCTGGCCGGTCATCCCGGAGAGAAGATTACCGAAGGTCTTGACGGCCTGCGTGTCCGCCTCCGGGAATATTTGTCGATGGGCGCGCGCTTCGCCAAGTGGCGGGCTGTGATTGCCGTGGACGATAGCATCCCTAGCCGGGGTTGCATCGAAGCCAACGCGCAGGCATTGGCCCGCTACGCCGCATTGTGCCAGGAGGCCGGGCTTGTCCCCATCGTCGAGCCGGAAGTTCTGATGGACGGCGAGCATACAATGGAGCGATGCCGCGAGGTGACGGAAGAGGTTCTACGAAGTGTTTTCGTCCAGCTATCCATGCAACGCGTGATGCTTGAGGGGATGATCCTGAAACCCAACATGGTCCTTGCGGGTTTGGCCTGCGCCGAGCAGGAATCCGTAGACGAGGTCGCCGACGCCACGGTGTCGTGCCTCCTGCGCGCCGTCCCCGCTGCTGTTCCGGGAATTATGTTCTTATCGGGCGGGCAACCGGGCGAACTGGCCTCGGCCCGCTTGAATGCGATGAATGTCCGATTCAAGTCGCGAGCGCCTTGGGCGTTGGCGTTTTCGTTTGCCCGCGCCATCCAAAGGCCGGCCTTGGCGATATGGCACGGCGAGGAGGCCAATGTGTCGGCGGCACAGCAGGCTCTGTATCATCGCGCTAGCTGCGACCGGGCCGCGCGCCGCGGCGAATACAATGCCGCGATGGACGCAGCAACGCCGCTGCGGCAGCGCACCGCTTCGCGCTCAACGCCCCGGACGTCGGCCCCGGCCGTTTGAACGAGCGTATTCAACACCTCACTTTGCCAGCCCCTTGCGGATCGCCAGCAATTCCTTGCGGCGCTCCGCGCTCACTTTGGGATAGGACATTTTGAGATCCTCAAGCGTATCGAGAACGACTTGCGAGACGATCAGCCTTGCGTTTTCCTTGTCATCCGCCGGAACGACATACCAGGGCGAATGGCTTGTGCTGGTTGCGCCGATACATTCCGCGTACACCTTCATATAGTGCTTCCAGAATTTCCGTTCCGCGATGTCCGCGAGGCTGAATTTCCAGTTCTTTTCCGGTTCGTCGATGCGAGCCAGAAAGCGCTTGCGCTGTACCTCCTTGGAGAGATGAAGGAAGAACTTGACGATACGGGTTCCGTTGGCATGGAGATGTTTCTCTAAATCGGCGATCGAGCGATAGCGGTCGTGCCACAGCGTCTTGTTATGATGAGGCGCATCTGGAAGGCCCTCGCCGGCCAGAAGGTCGCGATGCACGCGGACGATCAGCACCTCCTCGTAATAGGATCGGTTGAAGATGCCGATTTTCCCGCGCGCCGGCAGGTCGCGCGTCGTGCGCCAGAGGAAGTCGTGCTCCAATTCGGCGGCACTGGGATGCTTGAAGCTGAACACCTGGCAGCCCTGCGGATTGACGCCCGACATCACATGGCGGATGGCGCCGTCTTTTCCCGCCGCATCCATCGCCTGAAAGATCAGCAGGATCGCATGGCGGTTGTCGGCGTAGAGAAGCTGCTGCTGCGCGCTTAGCTTCTCGACGTGGCCGTCCAGAAGTTTCTTGTATTGGCTCTTGGATTTGTAAACGGGATCGACCTTGGTCGGCCACTTCTTGAGATCGACCTCGGCACCTTCGGCGACGCGAAAGTCCTTCGTGTTGATTTTCATCTTCGTCCTTTCAGCGGTGTCTCTTGCTCATTTGTTCGCCCTGCCGGTTGTTTCGTTTTTCGATTCGATCGGCTTCGATTCCGCCGATCCATCCTGGCGCAGAAAGGGGCTGAGCACGACAAAGAGTGCGATTGCCAGATATTCCGCTTGCCATGTTTGCAGGGTCGACGACCAGAATTTTGCCGAAAGCATAAATGTTGCGATGGAGATCGATGGCTGGCCCGTGAACGCGCGTTCCTCGTTGTAAGCCTTGGCGCCGAAGACGATATGCAGCGTAAGCGAGAAGGCAAAAAGCAACAAGAACGCGAGAAAAAAAGAATTGCGGTAAACCCAAGTAAATCGGTGCGCATTTCTCGCGCTTTTTGCTCTGCTCTTTGCCTTGAGCGGATCGCGCGAATGCGGCGCGCCGCGCTGATAGAGGAAGCCGCTGAACAAAATCAGCGAGGCAAGCTGCAGGAAGGCGGCCTGCCAATTGGTGGCGAGTCCCTCCAGAAAGGCGCCGGTGGATAGGTTGACCCAGTAGCTAACCGATGCCTGTCCATGCGCCGCCAAAATCTCGTTCTGAAGCCGCCAACCGGCAAGGCTTTGCGCGGAAATGCAGACAATGAAAAGCGCCGACAGAACGATCGTGAGTGAATTGTACTTAATCGGGTGCATCAGCCTTCGCATACATTACGGCCCGTTACGGTCACAAATGAAATGCCACGAACTTTCGATTGGCCGGCCTCGGAGTTCACATTCATTCGGCAGCCTTTGGCGTTGAAGCCGGCGGCTTCTGGGGCTCGCCTTCGGGCTCAGCATCGGGCGCAGATTTGTCTTTGGCGTCGGACGCCGGCGTGGCCGCAGCGGGGTCGTGAGCCGGGGTGAGGGCCGCGGCGATGACGCGCGCGGCATCCTCGGGGGCCTTGGCCATGCCGGCCAGAAGGATTTCCCCCAGCGTCTTGTCGAGCACCGATGTGCTGTGGGGTTTTGGTTCTGTTTTTGCTTCAGGCTGAGAATCGCTCCCGGCGTCAGGCTTGGGGGCGTCGGGTGGGGTGGCGCTCTTCGCATCCGGTTTGGCGACGTCAGCCTTGGCATCTGGCTTCGGTACGGCTTTGGTTTCCATCTTGGTCTCCGCTTTGAAGTGATCGAGAACGCGATAGGCGAGCAGCTTCACCGGGTCCGTCAGAAGGAACCAGACAAGCGCATAGCCCCAAACGAGCGCGGCCCAGCCCCACCACAGTGGCGTCACAAGGAAGCCAAAGACGCAGATCACCGTTGCCAGCGTCTGAGTTCCGACCACCGCCAGCAAAAGAATTCGCGCCGGTCGGATCGACCACCACGGGCCGCGCGTACGGGTCTGGAAAATCGTCAGATGCCCGGCCACCGACAACATCAGATACATCATGGTCTGGATTTCAGGACGCGCGATGTGAAAGACGCGGTCGGCGAGGTAAAACAGACCGAACGCGGCTATAGGTCCGACCAGACCCAGCACGGTGGCAATCCCTAAAACCGTGCGCATGTTCCAGGCTTCGGGTTTGTCCCTGTAGAGGACATTGTCGTAAGCGATGGATAGGATCGCGCCGTCGTTGAGCAACGCCAGCATCACGATCATGATCGCCGTCAGGGGAAAGAAATTGAAGACGACGATCGCGGCTGTCATGAACAGCAGCACGCGAAGCGTCTCGGCGATGCGGTACATCGCGTAACTGTTCATGCGTTGAAAGATCTTGCGACTCTCCTTGATCGCATCAATGATCACCGACAGCCCCGGTGTCACCAGAACGATAGAGGCTGCCGCGCGCGCCGCATCCGTGGCGCCCGAAACGGCGAAGCCGCAGTCGGCCTTCTTCAGGGCCGGAGCGTCGTTCACCCCGTCGCCTGTCATGCCGACGCTATGGCCGTGCTTCTGCAACACGTCGACGATGTGGAATTTGTCCTCGGGGAACACCTGAGCGAAGCCGTCCGCGTCTTGGATGGTCTTGGCCATCGTTGCAGTCTCGTCGGTCTTGGAGTCGCCGAGGCTTCCGGCGTCGAGGATGTTCGCACCCATCCCCAGCGTCTTGGCCATCTCGCGGGCGATGGCGAGCGCGTCGCCCGTCACCATCTTGATCTTCACGCCCATCTTCAGCGCGGTCGCGATGGTGGCCTTGGCATCGTCGCGCGGCGGATCGGACAACGGCAAAACGCCGAGAAGCTGCCACTTGCCGTCGCCATCCGCCCGCGCCACGCCGAGCGCGCGAAAGCCGCGGGCGGCGAAGTCGTTGACGGCCTTGTCGACCGCGCTCTTCACGGCGGCGGCATTGGCCGCCAGTGCCTGGATGACCTGGGGCGCGCCCTTGGTCACCTTGAATGTGCTTCCATCCGCGGCCTTGACGGTGGCCTCGGTGCGCTTGTGGACCGGATCGAACGGCACGAAATGGGTGACCGTAAAAGGCTTCAGCGCCTCTTTGTCCTTCAGGCCGCCCAAGACGGCGAGATCGATGGTGTCGTCGTTGTCCGCGCGCGAGGCTAGGGCGCCTGCAAGAATGATCTGGTCGGCGGTGATCTTGTCCAGGCAGAACGGATCGCCCAGCGTCAGCTTGTTCTGCGTCAGCGTACCCGTCTTGTCGGCGCACAGCACGTCCACGCCCGCCAATTCCTCGATGGCAACCAGCTTGCTGACGATCGCCTTTTTCTTGGCGAGCAGGCGCGCTCCGACTGCCATGGTCACCGACAATACCGTCGGCATCGCCACCGGGATCGCGGCCACGGTCAGCACCAAGGCGAATTGCAGGGTCGTGAGGATCGGGTCGCCGCGAAAGATCGAGACGGCAACAATTCCCGAAACGATGACCAAAGCCAGCATGATCAGGTAGTTGCCGATCTTGAGCACGGCTTTTTGAAAATGGCTGACGGTAACCGCCCCCTTCACCAGTTCGGCGGTCTTGCCGAAATAAGTGTTGATGCCGGTGGCATAGACCAGGGCGCCAATTTCACCGCGGCGGATGATTGAACCGGAGAATATGGCATCGCCGGATTTGCGCGTAGCGGGCAGCGACTCGCCGGTCAGCGCCGACTGGTCCACGGAGACCTCGTCGCCGTCCAGCAGCCGCGCATCCGCCGGCACGATGTCGCCCAGGCGCAGTCGGATGGCGTCGCCCGGTACCAGTTCTCGCGCCGGCGGCGTGATCCATTTTCCATCGCGCTTCACCCGCGCTTTTGTCGCCAGCCTGGCTTTCAGGGCCTCTATGGCGTCGCCTGCTTGACGTTCTTCCCAGAAGCCGACCATGGCATTCGACACAAGCAGAACGAGAATGATGAAAAAATCCGGCCAATGCCGAACCACGCCGGACAGAACCACCGCGATTTCGATCATCCACGGAATCGGCCCCCAGAAATAGGAAAGGAACTTCAGGACGGGATTGATCTTCTTTTCCGTGATCTCGTTCGGTCCGTATTTGGCCAGCCGTTTTGTCGCCTCGGCCTGACTTAGGCCGTCCGGCGACGATCCAAGTTTTTTCTCCACCTCCGCCATCGGCAAGGTTTTCAGATCGTCCTTCGCGTCCTTTGTGTCGGGCGCGTCCGGCTTCGGCTTGGATTCGGGAGATTTGGCGGCATTGGCTGTCATGGTGCCTGTTCCTTGCTGCGGGTTTCGTGCGTGTCCGCATCCCCGAACGGTCGCATTGTCTATCGCCGGCCCCAACGTGGCACGCCGGTCGCCAGTTTTTCCATGTCCCTTCGATGATGGAGTCCGAAATGTCGGAACGGCCAGCCTCGGAAACTACCTAAGCAGCGGCGTGATTGAGTAGTTTCCGTATCTACCGCCTTGGGTCCGCTGCCACCTATGGTCGGGCGCCACACGCCACAAATGCCGCGCTCGGGCGCTGGCGAAGGATGGTGCTACAGCCGCCGGGTCGCTGGCGGATCTGGTGAAGGCACTCGGCGATAAGCCGCGCGGTTTGGCTCATGTTGCCTGCCGGCAAGATCACTCAGCGGTAAAGACCGCTGCGGAATAGCAGCAGGCCAGTCTGCAGATCCCTGACGGGTTCCGCGGTTCGTGGCGTAAGGCGCGAACCAAGGTGGTCACAAGCGGAGTGACATTCCACGACTTGAAGGGAGCAGCCGAAACGCGCCTCGCACTGGCCCATGCCGCTCGCGCGCAGCTTGGTTACCTAAGATCGCGGCCAGGAATTGCTTCCCGGGTTTGCACCATAATACCGGACATCTGCGATTGGGAGGCCGGTCAGGTATATGACGGCCTGACGACCGCCGCCGCGACCGTTTGTTCTAGATGCCGCCAGGCTTGACGGAGTGTTCGGCAATGTCGCCGATCTCGCGCCCCAGACCGCCGGCCTGGGCGATGATTTCCCGCACCGTCGCCGTGTCGAAGCCGTGCTGCACGGCAGCGGCCTCAATCGCTTCTTCAGGGTTGCCATCGCTGCTGGTGAGGTTGGCCTGAAACGTGTTTGCGATTGCGTGGACATCCGCCACGGAAATCCCGGTCTTCGCGGCGATCTCGCCGGCCTTGGCTTCCAGGTTGTCGAACAATCCCATAGGCGTCTCCCGTGCTGTGCAGCCGGACCTTGGCACCTGCGCACCCTGGAGGGAAGGTCGCTTCGTTACTTTCCTTAGGACCTTGGCTTGGATAGGGGGCACAGTGACAGAGCGGAACCTTGCGAATAAGATCAGCCGGGGCGGATTCACAGCGGCTTTTCTTATCCAATGCTTAGAAGCTATTGGCTCCCAAGTTGTCAGGCTACGGGAAGGGGAATAGGGCGAACAGCCCCAGGAGGAATCCGCATACTATGGCACAGTAACCCGCGGCAATCGCTATCACGGTTATCGTGCTTCTACATTTCACCGTCAGCGTAGGCGCGAAGAATTGCCTTACATTCCTCACCATAAGCGGGACACCGACAAAAAGGAGCAAGATCGCCGTGAGCGCCGCGCCATAACTGTCGCCACCTGGGGCGTCATCGTCGTGGCGATATCTACGGCCGTTTCGATCTGGAGCGGAATGCTCGTAAATAGACAGCTCATCGCCATGGAAGAGCAGGCGCGCCCATGGATCGTCGGAGAGCCTGCCGTCATATATTTTTTTGTATCCAAAGATGGTTCGATCGACTTCATGACTTATATCTTGGCGAAGAACGTCGGCTCGGCTGTCGCGACCGGGGTAGATGCGAACGCCCAGATAATCATCGCCAGCGAGTATGATTCTGATGCCATTAGCGCCGAAAGAGATAGCATTTGCGACGAAATGCGAGGGGAACCATTCCGCAATCCAAGAGCGTTCGGGACGCTGATCGCGCCGAACGATAAACAGCGCATTTTGATCGAAACAAAGCTTGGGGCCGATAAGATTGCAGCCACGCTTCATCGCAAAAGTGGTCCGATTGAATTGGTGCTCGTAGGCTGCATCGATTATCGATTTCCCGTGTCGCACTCGCACCATCAAACGGGATTCGCTTATAGCATAAGCCGGTATAACCCGGATCGGAAGTTCTTCGTGGATAATCCCGCCTTAGAGGTCGCAGGTCGTCCTCTCAATATTGGAGAGGAACCGCCGGTCGAGGAGCTGCTGATAGAAAAGGACCTTTGGGGAAACGGTTACGCCGACTAGCGCAATCGCCACTGTAGTCAGCCATGCCCGCACCCATAACACGGTACGTAACTCCAACCTAACCTCGCTATTCATGTGGGAACTCCCGTGCCCGAAGGCTTCCACCGCTTGCGCCATAATACCGGCGAAGGCTGGCTGGGG
Source organism: uncultured Alphaproteobacteria bacterium (assembly GCA_963849895.1). GTDB lineage: Bacteria > Pseudomonadota > Alphaproteobacteria > Micropepsales > Micropepsaceae > Rhizomicrobium. Next base: position 55,194 of record CAWKIU010000001.1, on the reverse strand, counting down.
ACTAGGATTCATCGTTATTGATTTCATTAAGAAATTTCGAATGCTGTGCCCGAAATACCGTCGAAAATACCGACAAGATTTAATCTAATAAAATAGTGGAAAAGGCATGGTTGTCGCAGTTTTGGGAGGAGTTGGTCGATTGCTGAAGCGAGTGGGTGGGGATTTATACCAACCTGCGTAGTTGCTGACTCATTTTGCTTTACGGGAGGCGCGAATACTGATTTACCGTGACAAACAGGGAGGTTTGTCATGGGGTCAGTAGTTGAGCTTCGCAAGGATTTTGATGCTGTAATATTGCGCCGGCTGGCGCGGGGATCGAAGGATAGCGGTCAGGCGCGGCGGCTGTTGGCGCTTGCCGCGATATACGAGGGCGGTTCGCGCGGCGAGGCTGCGCGCCTTGGCGGGGTGACGTTGCAGAGCGTGCGCGACTGGGTTTTGCGGTTCAACAGCCATGGCCTGGAAGGGTTGATCGCCATCAAGGCACCGGGACCGACGCCGAAGCTCAACGACGAACAACGCCGGGCGCTCAAGGAGATCGTCGAGAGGGGGCCGATCCCGGCCATAGACGGGGTGGTGCGCTGGCGGCTGATCGACCTGGTGCAATGGCTGTCCGAGGAGTTCTGCGTCTCGCTGGACGAGACGACGGTAGGGCGGATGCTCAAGGCGATGGGCTATCGCAAGCTTACGGCGCGTCCGCGCCACTATGCGCAGAACGAGTTCGCCGTCGAGGCTTTTAAAAAAACTTCGCCGCGGAAATCGAAGCGATCCGTGCGCGTCTCAAGCCGAAGGTGAAGATCGAGATTTGGTTCCAGGATGAAGCCCGGATCGGCCAGAAGAACAAGATCACGCGCCGTTGGGCAAAACGCGGAACCCGCCCGCGCGCGCCGCACGATCAGCGCACCAAATGGGCCTATATCTTCGGTGCCATCTGTCCGGCCAGGGGCGAGGCTATCGCCCTGGTGCTGCCGTGGTGTGACACCAACGCGATGAACGCTCATCTGGCAGAGATCAGTGCTGCCGTTGCCCCTGGCGCCCATGCCGTTCTCATCATGGATCAGGCTGGCTGGCACACCACAGCAAAGCTGCGGCTGCCCCAAAACATCACCATCCTGCCGTTGCCGCCGCGTTCCCCAGAATTGAACCCCGTCGAAAACCTCTGGCAGTTCATACGGCAAAACTGGCTGTCCAACCGCGTCTTCGAATCCTACGACCAGATCGTCGCCCTTTGCTGTGATGCCTGGAACCGCCTGCGCGACCAGCCTTGGCACGTCATCTCCATCGGCCGCCGTAGCTGGGCTCATGCATGATCTTCAATGCAGGTTGGTATTATTCGCGTGCGATCCAACGCCGAACGGTGTCAAACTGATAGGCGGGGAAATTTGACGACAGAAGAGTTTATGCGCACATCCAAGAGTATCGCGAACGCCGCGCGTCGTTATGGCCGAAAGGCAGCTCTAAGCGCCTTTTGCGCCCTCGCGCTTTCGGCTTGCGCCCATCCGCTTCCGCCAATGCGAAGCGATCGCCCGGTGGTCATTTCCGGCAAGAGCACAATGGGTATCAGCGTTCGCGACGCGACCCAGAAAATCCTGCTCAAGGCTGCGCGCCTGACGCTCGATCACGGATGCCGGTATTTCAAGATTGTCGAATCGCCCAACGCGTATCCGAACGGCACGAGCACGCCGTCCATCCGTCCAGGTGCGGACGTTATGATTAGAATTTACCGCCAAGGCGAGATTGACCCGTACAGCCCTAGGGTTTGGGACGCCCAAAGCATTGCGGCGGGCAAGCTGTAGCGTATCGCGGAGCGAACAGCCGTCAATCGTTGGCGAGATAAGATACCAGCGCTTCGATTTGACTGTTGGTCATCTCCTTGGTGTTCGCGTGCATTATATCGCTTTCGCGCAACGTGGAACGGAATGCCTCCAATTGCGATTTGAGATAATCGGCATGCTGTCCGGCGAGCCTTGGTATCACGCTATTACCTTCGCCGTGGTCGCCATGACAGGCCTGGCATGCCGGCACGTTTTGAGCGGCAGCACCGTTCATATAAATGTCCTTGCCATCGGCGGCGAGCGCACCGCCGCCTTGCGGTTTGGTCGGCTTTTGGCTGGCGAAGTATTTTGCCAGCCCGTCTATGTTTGCATCGTCAAGCTGCGACGCCATTCCCCACATATAGGCCATGGCATGGGGATCGGTCCTGCTGTGATCGCGAAAGTTCTTGAGTTGGCTGACGATATAATCCGCTTGCTGGCCATTCAGTCGCGGAAATGTCGACGACACGCTGTCTCCATGCGGCCCATGGCAGTTCTGGCAAACCGATGTCACCATAGCTTCCGCGTTGGCTGCCGAGTTTGTGTCGTCCGCCACTGCCAACGTGGACGCGCCGCAGGTGAAAGCCGTCATGGCGACGACAACGAAGCCTCTTGCAATGTTCTTCATCTGATTCCTCGCCATGGTCAGAACGCCAGCCACAAAAAGCCGTAAAGCATGTTGTTATCCGACGCGTTACGTCCGGCTCCGTCGTAGTTGGACGAGGCGCCATTGAATTTGACGAATGCCGTGTATTTGAGACCCAGCTTGACGTTCAGCCATGGCAGGTAGTCGACCTCGGCCGTGCCCCAACTGCTGTTGGAGTTGCCCATCGGCGTACCGAAATAGATCGCATCGTTTGTGCTCGCGACACGGTAATAGCCCAGACTGCCGCCGATTTCGCGATGGAAGAAATAGCTGGCGATCATGTTGAACGTGTCGAGGTTATTGCTCTTGTTGGCCGACAGGCCTGCCGCATAGCTCGCTTCCAGATTTTGATTCTCGTGTATCCAACGCGACGTGATGGATATCTGACTGCTGTCGTCGATGTATTGGTACTGGGTATCGAAGCCGTCATCGAGAAACCGGTCGGTCGGAGCATTCTGCAGCGATTCATTGATGGCGCCGCCGGCAGGCGTCACAGGGTTTTGTAGCGCGGCGTATTCGCCAAGCGTTCCGAATTCGAGTGAGTTCTTTCCCCAGTCCTCTTCATAAGCGACGCGCCAGTAAGGGGCGACGCCGGATATGATCATATTGTCGGCGCTTGCGTTGTCCGTCACCGAGGCTCCTTGAAGTGCCGAGCGATAGGCGCCGACCTCTGCGTAGAGCGACTCGTCCAGAAAGCCATAAGCCGATAATCCCGCGACGGTCTGCGCCATCGCGCCTTCGATTTGCGTTCCGGCAACGGGTCCTTGCAGGCCGGGTGAGTCGATGAACGGCTCGCTCCAGGCTGGCGTGCTGTTCCACAAATCCTGGACCGTCGGATTGTTGTTCAAACTGACGCCGTAAATCAGATCGTGCCCGTCAACCGTGGCGATATCGGCAAAGCGAATGTCCGTATTGTCCATTCCGAAACTGCCGCTCTGGTCGTCATAGGTCAGCTGAACGAAGGCGCCGACGTTGTCGGATATATGTCCCGCGTAAAAGAGACTGAGCTGCTGAGGAAAATTCGTGGAAGTTTTGCTCGAGTCGGAGTTGTTTGCCTTGGCGGCAAAGCTGGACGACGCCATGACCATTGCCGAGATCGGCGGAAGATCGCTTATCGACAGCGTGTTGCGCTTTTGCTGGTCGATATCCTGCACCTTGCGGGTGTTGAAGAGGGTGTATCCGCTGGCCTTGAAGACGCGCCCGAAGGGTGTGAGTTGCGGGAACACGGTGTGGCAAGCCTCGCAAGCAAGACCGGTCTGGCGCGCGTAGCTCGGAACGGCAAGCGCGGGCTGAGACAGGGCGGCCAAGGTGAGCGTAAGCAGGCCAAACGTAAGAACGATGGAAGAATGCGCGCGGCGGATAGGCATGGTGCCCCCCAATTTTGTGAAACGGTCAAGCGACCCTCTGGTTCGGGGCTCAGTTCTTCTTGACGAAAAACCGGCAATAGCCATCTGGGCTAATCGTTCCGTCAATAAGTCTGCACGACGCCGGTGCAATAAAGAGCGCGCAGTCTGCGCATTTCTTGCCGTCCTTGGGGCTTGTCTGATACCCGGCTGCCGTCTGCGCCATCTTGGCCTCGGCACGCTGCGTGGTTATGGCTGCCGCGAAAAGCGCCGCGCCGCTCGCGACGATGGTTGCGCTGCGCAAAACATTGCGGCGCGATACGTCGCCGGGCGCGACTGCTTTTGTTGGAATTTTGTCATTAGGCATCGACGACATCCTCTCGCTACGCTCGTTTGTTGGGCTTGAATGTCAGCCGCAACACGAACTGTTCTGAGACGCGTGTGAATACACGCACGTCGGCTATTAACCGACGTCGCGAGCTAGACGCATATTAACGTTTCCCAATGTTGCCACATTTGGGTGTATCTGCGACGGCACGACGCAACGCTTCTTGAGAAGTTGCGTCGCAGGTGCAAGTCGAGATGTTTAGATGGCCGTCGCCATGCCGCTTTTGGCGCTCTCGATCGCGGCACGGAAAGCGACAGGATCGGCGATGTCGGGAACGGTGACCGCATCGACGCCGTTACCCTCAATGCGTTAATGGCCAGCTGCGTCTGCGGCACTGCGCCGATTGAACCTGGCATACCAGACGCCTAGTTTGCCGGCATGCGGCGTGATCTTCGTTTTCTGCGGAATTTGATCTGTGTGCTTGTGACGATGGCTTTTGCTGTCGCCGTCGAGCCCGGCGCCATGGCCATGCCCGCGCCGCATTCCATGACAATGCATAGTGCTCATCACGCGGCCTCGGGATGCGATCATATGAAGACGCAGAAGGAGCCGAGCGCACCCTGCAAGAGCACGTCGGTTTGCCTCGGCATGTTCTCCTGTTTTGGGATGGCCGCTGCTGCCGTGCATCATATCGCGCTTACGAATGTGACGTTATTTGGCCGCGTCGGGCATCACGATGAGCCGACGCTGGGCTTGACTTATCCGCCGGATAATCCTCCCCCCATTTCCTGACCTCCCAACCGCACTTTGCCTTGCGGCGCAGGAATCGTCCTGCCCGTGCGTGCAGTGATCTGCTCGCGGCAAAGCGCGGACGCAACCCATCGATCCATCAATGCGTCCCGGGCTAGGCCTGGGCAGGAGAAGACAATGAATACGATTTCCAAGAATGTGCTTTGCGGCACAACGGTTGCGCTTGCGCTGGCTTTCACCATCGGTTCGGCAAATGCTGGTGCGACCTATGGCGCCCCCCATTATGCGCTTACCGCCAATGTCATCGGGGCATCCGTCGCTTATGACGTTCGCATCTCCGCAACGCCGGAAGAAGGCAAGCCCGTCACCGTGCATCTGGTCGATCAGAACACGGGCAGTGACCTGTCGAATGGCCGTATCGAGGTGATGCATGCGGCGTATCTGGGCATCAAGGCTTCGCCAATGGTCCAGAACGTGCCGCATTTGCTGCCGGCTGACGGTCGAGGAGGCTTTATCTGCGCGGGCGATCATCATCGTCCGGGTGGAGAGGTCACGTTCCGCGCCACGCTTCCCGGTGAAGACGCCATCTGGCGCGACTTCGCAGTGAAGAGTTGAGGCCATTGGCCGGGGCCTGCACGTGCGGGCCCCGGCTGCCTACTTTCCAAATTCGTTATCCGGGAGATGTTCATGCATAGGCATGCATTCATTATCGTTGGTATAATTGTAGCTGCAGTATTGGCCGTGCTGCCTGCCCAGGCAGCAATGCATTGGGTAAACCTGACACCAGCCGTGTCTGCGAATGTTAGCACCCAAATTCGCGTCCGGCTCGCCGGCAATGCCGCAAAGCCCGTAGCTGGCGCCATCATAGTGACGTCCGTCCGTGTCGATATGAGCCCCGACGCGATGGCGGGGATGACGGCGCCTGCGAAAGTGCTTCCATCAAAGCAGCCCGGCGTCGTGGTGGTCGAGACCAATCTCTACGCACCTGGCCGTTGGGCCGTAATCCTCACGGCGACGGTTGGCGGCAAACTCGTCAAGGGAAGCGTTATTGTCACGGCCACACAGAAGAGCGCGGAGGCGGCATCGCCGCCTCCAGCCTCTCACCAGAATTCTCTATTATCGCAATCCGATGGGCTTGGCGGACACCTCGCCTGTTCCGAAAAAAGATGCGATGGGGATGGACTACATCCCGGTCTATGCCGACCAGGTGACGAAAATTCCCGGCGCCATCCGGCTCACAACCGAAAAGATTCAGCGCGCCGGTGTGCGCACCACCGCGGTTATGCGCATGTCTCTCGCCAGAACGGTGCGCGCCACGGGCACGGTCGCCGCTGACGAGAACCGCCAGGCCGTCCTGACGGCGCGCTTCAACGGGTTCATCGAAAAGCTCTTTGTCTCCCAGACGGGCGATGTCGTGCGCGCCGGCCAGCCCCTGATGCGGGTGTGGATTGAAAGCCCGGAGGTGTTGACGATCGAGGCTGATTACGTCGCCTCGGTCCAAACTCATTCCGATGCGAATGTCAGGATTGCCGCGAGCCTGCTGCGCCAATACGGGGTGCCGCAAGCCGATATGAACGCGATGGCGAAGAAGGGCGTCCCCACCCGCATTATCACCATCACGGCAGCGATGAGCGGCACGGTGATGGACAAGCCCGTGGTGGAGGGAATGCATTTTGTGGCGGGCGACACGCTGTTCAAGACCACCGATGTCTCGCATCTGTGGGTGTTGGCGGAAGTGTCCGAGCGCGATCTCGCCGCGGTCAAGCCGGGACAGAAGGCAACCATCACCTTCCGCGACGATCCCTCATCCTCGTTCGACGGCAAAGTCTTGTTTGTTTATCCGCAGCTCGATCCCGCAACGCGCACGGTCAAGGTGCGCATCGCCGTGGCGAATGCGGGAAGCTTGCTCCGCATCGGCCAATATGCCGATGTCAGGATCGATGCACCGGTCTCGGCCACGCCGGTGCTAGCGGTTCCGATGTCCGCCGTGCTCGACGACGGCACGCGCCAAATCGCCTTCGTCGCGGGACCGGGCGGAATGTTCGAACCGCGTAAACTGAAGCTCGGCGCGCGCTCCGGCGACATGGTGGAAATCCGCTCGGGGCTGAAGCTGGGCGAACGCGTTGTCACCGCAGGAAATTTCCTGATCGACGCCGAAAGCAATTTGGAAGCCGCACTTCAGACCTTCGTGCCGGGACCGCGCAAATGATCGCCCGCATCATCCGCTGGTCGGCGGAACATATCGGCTTTGTGATTATCGGTACGGTGGTGGCTGTGCTGTTCGGCGCGCTCGCCGTCAGCCGCATCCCGCTCGATGCCATTCCAGATCTGTCCGATACGCAAGTCATTGTGTACACCGATTATCCGGGTCAGGCGCCGCAGGTTGTCGAGGACCAGGTAACTTTCCCGCTGACCTCGGCGCTACTCAGCGTGCCAAAGGCCAAGACAGTGCGAGGCGTGTCCTTCTTCGGCGTTTCCTTCGTCTATGTGATTTTCGACGAGGGGACCGACATCTACTGGGCGCGTTCGCGCGTGCTGGAATATCTCAACGTCGCGGCCCAGCAATTACCTGCGGGTGTGACGCCAAGCCTCGGCCCGGACGCCACGGGCGTCGGCTGGGTCTATGAATATGCCCTGACCGGCAAGACGCAGGACCTCGCGCAATTGCGCTCCCTTCAGGACTGGCATCTGCGCTATGCGCTCGCCAAGACCGAAGGCGTATCGGAAGTCGCCAGCGTCGGCGGCTTCGTCAAGCAATATGCCGTGGTGGTCGATCCCAGTCGCATGCGCGGCTATGGCGTCACGCTGGGGCAAATCCGCAGCGCCATCGAAAGCGCGAATATGGATGTCGGCGGGCGCACCATCGAGCTTTCCGAAACCGAATTCATGATCCGTGGCCGCGGCTATATCAAAGATCCGCGCGACCTCGACAGCGTGGTGCTGAAGGCCAATGACGGCACGCCCGTTCTGCTCAGCGCCGTCGCTCATGTCGAAATCGTGCCAGACGAACGGCGTGGGCTCACCGAACTGAACGGCGAGGGCGAAGTGGTCTCGGGCATTGTGGTGCAGCGCTACGGCGCCAACGCCCTCAATGTCATTCACGCGGTGAAGAAAAGGATCGCCGAGATCGCGGCAAGCCTTCCGGCCGGGGTCAAGATATTGCCGGTTTACGACCGCTCCCAACTCATCGATCGCGCGGTCGGAACGCTCAAGAGCACGCTGTTCGAGGAATGCGCCATCGTGGCGCTGGTGTGCTTCCTGTTCCTGATGCATCTGCGCAGCGCGCTGGTTGCCATCGTCACCTTGCCTGTCGGTATTCTGATCGCCTTCATCGCCATGCAGGCGCTGGGCATCGGCTCCAACATCATGAGTCTGGGCGGCATCGCCATCGCCATCGGCGCGATGGTGGATGCGGCTATTGTGATGATCGAGAACGCGCACAAGCGCCTGGAGCGGGCGGGGCCGGACGAACCGCGCCGGCAGGTGATTGTCTCGGCGGCGATGGAGGTTGGTCCGGCGCTGTTCTTCAGCCTCTTGGTCATCACGGTGTCGTTCATTCCGATCTTCGCGCTTCAGGAACAGGAAGGGCGGATGTTCCATCCGCTCGCCTTCACCAAGAGTTTTGCAATGGCAGCGGCGGCGATGCTGTCGGTGACGCTGGTGCCCGCGCTAATGGCGCTGTTCGTGCGCGGCAAAATTGCGCCCGAAGCGAAGAATCCCGTCAACCGCTTTCTGATCCGCGTCTATCGCCCGGTGATTACGACCGTGTTGCGGCGCCCTTGGGCAACGCTCGGCATTGCGGCAGCGATACTCGCGGTCAGCTTTTATCCGGCGTTGAGCGTCGGCAGCGAATTCATGCCGACGCTGAACGAGGGCACATTGCTCTACATGCCGACGACCTTGCCCGGGCTGTCCATCACCAAGGCGGCGCAGATTCTGCAAACTCAGGATCGCATCATCAAATCCTTCCCGGAGGTCGTGTCAGTCTTGGGCAAGGCCGGTCGCGCCGAAACCGCAACAGATCCCGCGCCGGTGGAAATGTTCGAGACGATCATCAATCTAAAACCGCAAGAGCAGTGGCCTTCGGGTATGACCACCGACAAGCTGATCGCGTCGCTCGACAAGGCGCTGCAGTTCCCCGGCATCAGCAATGCCTGGACCATGCCGATCAAGGCGCGCACCGACATGCTGTCCACTGGCATTCGCACGCCGGTGGGCGTCAAGGTGTACGGCAAGGATTTGAACGAGATCGAGAAGCTCTCGCGCGATGTCGAGGCGGCAGTGCGTACAGTGCGCGGCACGACATCCGCTTATGCGGAGCGAGTGAACGGCGGCTATTACCTGGACATCACACCGGACCGCGAACAGATCGCGCGCTATGGCCTGTCGATGGACGACGTGCTGGCGACCATCTCCAACGCCATCGGCGCCAAGACGATCACCACGACGGTCGAGGGGCGCGAGCGTTACGGCGTCGTGCTGCGCTATCCGCGCGATGTGCGCAGCGATCCCGATGCCATCGCGGCCAATACGCTGGTGTCGCTGCCGTCGGGCGGCGCGGTCCCGCTGGGCGAGGTGGCGAAGATCACCCGCGCGCGTGGCCCGACCATGGTGCGCACCGAAGACGGCCAGCTTGTGAACTATGTCTATGTGGATTTCCGCGACCGCGATCTCGGCGGCTATGTCGCCGATGCGCAGAAGGCGGTGGCCGCGCAGGTCACGTTCCCGCCCGGTTACTATGTGCGCTGGAGCGGGCAGTTCGAATATCTCGAACGCGCGAATGCGCGCCTCAGGATCGTGGTGCCGGCGACGTTGCTGGTCATCCTGTTCTTGCTCTGGCTTAACTTCCGGCGGATCGCCGACACGCTGATCGTGATGCTGTCACTGCCCTTCGCGCTGGCGGGTGGCTTCTGGCTGATGTGGGCGATGAGCTTCAACATGTCGGTCGCGGCGGCGGTCGGCTTCATTGCGCTCGCCGGCGTGGCGGCGGAAACCGGCGTGGTGATGCTGATCTATCTCAACAACGCACTGGCGGAAGCGAAAGTTCAAGCCGCGCTGGAGTGCAGGGCGCTGCAGCAATCCGAACTGATCGCAGCGGTGATGAAGGGTGCGGTGGACCGCGTGCGCCCCAAGATGATGACCGTCGCTGCCATCATGGCCGGGCTGATCCCGATCTTATGGGCGACCGGCACCGGCTCGGAAATCATGCAGCGCATCGCCGTGCCGATGATCGGCGGAATGGTCTCCTCGACCGCGCTGACGCTCGCCGTAATCCCGGCGCTGTTCTATCTCGTCCATAGTAGGAGAGTCTAAGGCGTCGATCCACACACGCATGAGAAGGACAAACCCAACTCGGAAAGAATCGTTAACTCAGCACAGAATGGACCCTATGCACCACCAATTGCGGACGTTCGAAGGTCGGACTTTGCTGCTCGCCGCGGCATCGTGTTCTGCCAAGTCAAATAAGCAACGCGCCTTCAGCCTCCGTGGCGGAAATCCGGGTAGAGAAGCATGCCACCGTCGACGGCAACTGTTATACCAGTGATGTAGCTAGCCAAATCGCTGCACAGGAAGGCGATCACATGTCCGATTTCGTCGGGTTCGCCGATGCGTCCCATCGGAATTTTCTCGTCGAGATCGGAAAGCCCTTTGAGGTCCTGCCAGACATTGGCGTTGATCGGCGTCTTGACCGCGCCTGGCGCAATGGCGATGCCCCGTATCGCGCGTATCGATGTCCCGGACGGCTTTCCAACCGTTGACGCCCCAATGGACAAGTGCCGGCGCTTTGAGCGTGATTGTGAGCGTCTTGCCCGTACGCAGATATTGGGGATGGGCGTTGGGACCCCAAATGTCGTAATCCAGCTTTGGGCGCTCTCCTTGATAGCGGGCCCAGGTGGCGGTGGGCCGATCGACTGCGTGGCCATTCGCCGCGTCGCAGCTATCGTGTGGTGGATTTTACAAGTCCGGGCCTTAATCCGTCGGCATCATCCCCGGCATCATGTTGGTGTTCAGGTGGTACATGATCCACAGCGAGCCGGCGACAAGGATAAAGCCGACCACCAGCGTGAACACGAAGGCCGCGTTGTTCCAGGTCTGGCTGGACGACGTATTCATGTGCAGGAAGTAGATGAGGTGCACGACGATCTGCACCAGCCCGAGCGCGACGACCGTCGGCATGACGGCCGAGGCGGACAGCGCATGGGTCATGACCAGCGCGAATGGCACCGCCGTAAGCAGGACGGACAGGGAAAATCCCATAAGATAGGACTGAGCATTGCCGTGGCTCGCGCCGTGGGCATGGCCGTGACCGGAATGCTCTTGCGTGATTCGCAGGTTGGTTTCGGAGGTTTCGATGCTCATCATGCAACTCCCATCAGATAGACAATGCTGAAAACGCCAATCCAGATGATGTCGAGAAAGTGCCAGAACAGGCTGAGGCACATTAGGCGCGTGCGGTTCGCCGCGTTCAGTCCGCGCCGCCAGACATGCACGAACATGACACCCATCCAGATCAGGCCGGCCGTTACATGCAGCCCGTGCGTGCCGACCAGCATGAAGAAGGCGAAAAGGAAGGCCGAACGGTCCGGCCCCGCGCCGCGCGCGATCAACTCGCCGAATTCGTGGAGTTCCATACCGACGAAGCCCAGGCCCAGAAGGAAGGTCGCCGCCATCCACAGGAACACTTCGCGGCGTTTGCCCGCTTCCGCGCCGATCATGGCCAGGCCATACGTTAGGCTCGACACCAGTAGCAGCCCGGTTTCCGTCGCGACGTAGTGGAGATCGAACAAGTCGCGGGCGTCCGGGCCGCTGGCGATGCTGTACCTGAGTACCGAAAAGCCCGCGAAGATCGACGCGAACAGAATGCAGTCGCTCATCAGATATATCCAGAAGCCGAGAGGCGTTTTGCTGTCGGCGCCATGTGCGGCGCCGTCTACGAAGACGCCCTCATGAGCGCCTTCGTAGACAAGTTGCGATGCGGGAGGCGGTGTCTGGATGTTCATCTCAGGTCTCCTGACTTAACTGCTGGAAATGTTGAGCCTCGATGCGCGCCACCTCGCGGGACGAGACGTAGTAGTCGCGGTTCTCGTCGAAGGTGTGGAAGATGGCGAGCGCCAACATGGCGGCGAAAGCGCACCCGGCAAGCCACCAGATGTGCCAGACGAGGGCGAAGCCTAGGGCGATGCTGAGCCCGCCGAGGATGACGCCGGTCCCGGTGTTGCGAGGCATGTGGATGCGGCTGTACTCGGCGTGAAGCGCATTTGCTTCGCCGGATTGCTTCATGTCCCAGAAGGCGTCTACGCCGCGCACATGAGGGATGCGCGCGAAATTGTAGAATGGCGGCGGCGAAGCCACGGCCCATTCCAGCGTGCGCCCGTTCCAGGGATCGCCGGTGAGATCGCGAAGACGCTCGCGGTTGAGAATGCTGAAGGCGATTTGTGCAATCTGGGCAAGGATGCCGAACAGGATCAGAACCCCGCCGAACGCCGCCACCACCAGATAAGCGTGCCACACCGGGTTGTCGACGTGATCGAGACGGCGCGTCATGCCCATCAGCCCCAGGACGTAGAGCGGCATGAACGCGACGTAGAAGCCGATCAGCCAGAACCAGAACGAAATCTTGCCCAGCCGTTCGTCGAGCCTGAATCCGAACACCTTGGGGAACCAGTAATTGAGGCCGGCCATGCAGCCGAACACAACGCCGCCGATAATCGCGTTGTGGAAATGCGCGATCAGGAAGAGGGAGTTGTGCAGCACAAAATCTGCTGGCGGCACCGCCATCAGCACGCCGGTCATGCCGCCGATCACGAAGGTGATGATGAAGCCTAGCGTCCACAGAACCGGCACTTCGATGCGCACGCGGCCGCGGTACATCGTGAACAGCCAGTTGAAGATCTTCACGCCGGTCGGCACGGAGATGATCATTGTGGCGATGCCGAAGAAGGCATTTACGTCGGCGCCGGAGCCCATCGTGAAGAAGTGGTGCAGCCAGACGACGAAGGACAGCACCGTGATGGCGACCGTCGCGTAGACCATCGAGGTGTAGCCGAAAAGCCGCTTCGTCGAGAAGGCAGAGATGACCTCGGAATAGATGCCGAAGCATGGCAGGATGAGGATGTAGACTTCGGGATGCCCCCACGCCCAGATGAGGTTGACGTACATCATCGGGTTGCCGCCAGCGGCATTCGTGAAGAAGTGCATGCCGAGATAGCGGTCTAGACTTAACATCGCGAACGTCACCGTCAGGATCGGAAACGCCGCGACGATCAGCATGTTGGCGCACAGCGTCGTCCAGGTGAAAACCGGCATCCGCATCATCGTCATGCCGGGTGCGCGCATCGTCAGGATGGTGGTTATCAGGTTCACGCCCGACAAAAGCGTGCCGATGCCCGCGATCTGCAGGCTCCACAGGTAGTAATCCACGCCCACGCCTGCCGAATAGGTGGGCTCCGATAGCGGCGGATAGGCGAGCCAGCCGGTATGAGCGAATTCGCCGACGCCCAGCGATATATTGACCAGCACCGCTCCCGCTGCGGTCAGCCAGAAGCTTACGGAGTTGAGATAGGGAAAAGCCACGTCGCGCGCACCGATCTGCAGCGGCATGACGACGTTCATCAGGCCCACCACGAAGGGCATGGCCATGAAAAAGATCATGATGACGCCGTGCGCGGTGAATATCTGGTCGAAGTGCTGCGGCGGCAGGTATCCCGGTCCCCCGGTGGAGGCCAATGCCTGTTGTGTTCGCATCATCAGCGCGTCGGCGAAGCCGCGCAGCAGCATGATCAGGGCGAGGATTATATACATCACGCCGATCCGCTTGTGATCGACCGAGGTCAGCCATTCTTCCCACAACCATTTCCAGCGCCCGAAATAGGTGATGAGGCCGACGACGGCGATGGCGCCCAGCACCATGCCGCCGACCGCGGTCATGATGATTGGCTCGTGATATGGAACGGCCTCGAGCGTCAATTTGCCGAACAGGATGTTTTCGAGGGCGGGAGACATGGGCGCTTAGCTCTTCGGCTTATCGGTTGAGGCCGTGGGATGGGTGCAAATGGTCGCGCCGGAGGCCTTGACCATGGCGAGCGTGACCGCGTCGTCGGTGCACTGCTCGCCACCGATGCATTTGTTGAGAATGTCGTGGTACAGCACGCGCTCGACCGTGCCGTAATAGGCGACTGCGTCGCTCGCGCCGGATGCCGCGAGCGTCTTATACGTTGTGTGGTCGAGCACAGCCTTGGCAGCGTGGGCTCGCGCGATCCATGCATTGAAGCCGGATGCGCTCAGCGCCACGGCCTTGAACTTCATATCGGCAAAACCCCGGCCGCTGTAATTCGCCGAGATGCCGTCATAGACCCCCGGGTGATCGGCGCGCAGGCTGAGCTGCGTTTCCATTCCGGTCATGGTGTAGATCTGGCTTCCCAGTTGCGGGATGAAGAAGGAGTTCATCACCGTTGCCGACGTCAGCCGGAAATGGACGGGGCGGCCGACAGGTAAGGCCAACTCGTTGACGCTCGCAATGTTGTAGTCGGGATAGATGAACAGCCATTTCCAATCGAGCGAGACGACTTCTACTTCGATCGGCTTCATCGTGGACGCGAGCGGCACGCTCGGGTCGAGCTTATGGGTCGATGCCCATGTCACGCTCCCGAGCGCTATGACGATCAGGCAGGGGATTGCCCAGACGACGACTTCGATGCGGCTCGAATGATGCCAGTCGGGTGCGTAGGTTGCGGCTTTGTTGGAGGCGCGATACCGCCAGGCAAACCAAAGCGTCATCGCGATCACCGGAACGACCACGATGAGCATCAGCCCGGTCGACAGCAGGATGATGGATTTCTCTTGCGCGCCGATGGGCCCTTGCGGGTCCATCACAACCATTTTGCAGCCGCCGAGGAATAGCGCCGCGACGGTGGCGAAGGCGATCCTGAAAAATGAACCGATGGTGCGGTGCAACGAAGGGGTGAATAGGCGGCAAATGCCGCGCCAAATATTCGTTGGCGCTATTTGTAAATGTGACGATTTATAGATTGAACGGGACACGAATAGATAGACTCCAGGCCAATGTTACTCCGGCCCTTCATCTAAGACGTAATCCCCGAATATTGTATTTATTGTAGTTTCTTGTTGTTGTTACTTAACTTAGCACTTCTATTCCAGAATTGTTCTTCCTACTTGGCACTATATACTTCGATTTTCCACAGAAATACTTTCGAATCTCCCCACTACCAAATTGTCATTCCGTTCCAGGAAACTATTGGTATTCAAGTGTTTCCTGAAAAAGCGACGGTCAGGAAACTTAAATTCCTATATTGCCGCAGTGCAACGTCAGACGCAATAACAATGTCATCTTGATGCGTCGCGTAGCAGTAGCGCGTGGATCTGGAAGCTCTCGGCCACGCTGTCCAGGCAGCAATCGCAGGTAAAATTGGCTGGGGGACTAGGATTCGAACCTAGACTAGCGGAGTCAGAGTCCGCGGTCCTACCGTTAGACGATCCCCCAACGGGCGCTCCGTTTAGCCCAGGTTCCCCCTGTCTTTCAAGGACATACGTATCTTTCGCTGCTCGTGCTAGCGTTGTGGTTGCAAATCAGCGGGGATGGCGTTGGAGAAGGGCCGGCACAAGGGTAGGCGGCGGCGCAGGGGCGGGCGGGGTGTGCACCCCGTTTTGGCGGCTTTGGACCTGGGCACCAACAATTGCCGCCTGCTTCTGGCCGTGGGCGAGGCGGACGGCAGCCTGCGCGTGGTGGATTCCTTCTCGCGCATTGTGCGGCTGGGGGAGGGGGTGGCGCAGACCGGCGCGCTCAGCGAAGCGGCAATGGAGCGCACCGTGGCGGCGCTCAAGGTTTGTGCCGAGCGCATCAAGAAGCATCGCGTGCGCCACATCCGCGCCATCGCCACAGAGGCTTGCCGCCAAGCCGCCAACGCCCAGCTGCTGGTCGATCGCGTGGCGCAGGAAACCGGCATCGCGCTCTCCGTCGTCACCTCGGCGGAGGAGGCGCGTCTGGCGGCGATCGGCTGCGCGCCGCTGATCGGCGCGGCGTATGACGGCGCGCTCGCCTTCGATATCGGCGGCGGCTCGACGGAGGCGATCTGGCTGCGCCCCGGCGAAGGCGTCGCCTCTCTGGTGCATTTCGCTTCGGTGCCGCTGGGCGTGATGTCGCTGGCCGAAGGCAATGGCGGCGACGACAAAGCCGCTTTCGCCGCGATGTACGCCATCATGCTGGAGCGTTTCACAGCGGTGCGCCGCGAGATGGATGCGGTCGGCCCATTCGATGTGGCGCGCCATCATCTCTTGGGCACCTCCGGCACGGTGACGACGCTGGCGGGCGTCGCCATGGGGCTGGCGCGCTATGTGCGTTCGCGGGTCGATGCTTCGTGGCACGATTGTTCTACGATCATGGCCGTCGTGGAGAAATTGAAGATACTCGACCGGCGCGCCCGCGTGGCGCTGGGCTGCGTGGGTGAGGAGCGCGCCGATCTCATCGTGCCCGGCTGCGCCATCTTCGCCGCGATATACGCGGTGTGGCCATGCGCGCGGCTGCGCGTCGCAGACCGGGGCCTGCGCGAAGGCATCTTGCGCGAATTGATGATCGAGGCGCGGACATGACCGGGCGCGGCGAAAAACATATCACGGTCAAAAGCCCGCGCGGGCGCACCGTGTCGTCGAAGCGCTGGCTGGAGCGTCAGCTCAACGATCCCTATGTGCTGGAAGCCAAGGCCAAGGGCTATCGCTCGCGCGCCGCGTTCAAGCTGATCGAGTTGGATGCCAAGTTTCATTTCTTGAAAAAGGGCGCGCGCGTGCTCGATCTCGGCGCCGCGCCGGGCGGCTGGAGTCAGGTCGCGGTGGCGCGCGTCGGACCGACGGGAAAGGTCGTCGCCGCAGACATTTTGGAGATGGAGCCTGTCGCGGGCGTCGATTTTTTGCACTTGGATTTGCTTGATGCCTCGGCGCCCGAAGCGTTGAAACAGGCGTTGGGCGGACAGGCCGACCTGGTGCTGTCGGATATGGCCTCGCCCACCACCGGCCACCGCGCCACCGATCACATCCGCACGCTGGCGCTGTTCGAAGCGGCGCTCGATCTCGCCGAGGATGTGCTGAAGCCCGGCGGCGCAATGGTCGGCAAGGTGTTTCAGGGCGGCGCGGCCAATGTCATTCTGGCGCGCGTGAAAAAACGCTTCGCCGAAACCAAACACGTCAAACCCCCCGCCAGCCGCGCCCAATCGGTCGAACTCTATCTGGTGGCGACGGGGTTCAAAGGGTAGGGCGAAGTGTCATCCCCGGCCGAGCATCGCGCAGCGATGCGAGGGGACGGGGACCCAGGCGGTAAACGACGACAAACTGTTCTTTGTACGGAGAATGATGTGAAATTCGCAACCGGCATTCTCGCTATCGCAGTTCTCTCCCTCACCACGATTTGTGCCGCCGCACACTCCGAAGACGCCAAACTGCGCGCCATCTACACCGCCGAATGGAATTGGCGCGAGGCACAGTTCGCCGACGACGAAGATGGCCAGAAACCGGTCGTCAATCACTTGCCCAAGGTCGATCCCGCGGCGCAGGCCGCGCGCCTGGCTTATTGGGAAGCTGTGATGAAGAAGCTGGACGGCATCAAGCGCGACAAGCTTTCCGCCGCCGAAAAGCTGAACTACGATGTCTACAAGCCGCAAATCGCCGATCTCATCGCCAGCCAGAAATTCCGCGACTATGAGATGCCGGCCAATTCCGACAGCTCCTTCTGGACCGATCTCGGATACACCGCGCGCCGCCCATTCACGCGGCTCGCCGATTACCAAGGCTGGATCGCACAGATGCGCGACATCCCGCGCTATTTCCGCGAGGAGATCGAGGAGATGCGCGCGGGCGAGATGCGCGGCTTCACCCCGCCGCGCGTTACGCTGGAAGGCCGCGACGGTTCGATCACGGCAGTGGCGAACGGCACGCCGCAGGACTCGCTGTTCTACACACCCTTCGTGAAAATGCCCGATTGGATTCCCGCCGCGCAGCAGGCGAGCCTGCGGGCCGAAGCGGCCAAGGTTATCGCCAGCGATGTGCAACCGGCTTATCAGAATCTCTTGAAATTCTGGAACGATGAATACGTCCCCGGCGCGCGCATCACGCTGGCGGCCATCGACATGCCGGACGGCAAAGCCTGGTATCGCGCGCAGATCCGCCAATACACCACGCTCGACATGGACCCCGCCGCAATCCACCTGCTCGGCGTCGACGAAGTCGCCAAGCTGCACGCCCAGATGCTGGATGTGATGAAAGAGACCGGCTTCACCGGCGACTTTCCCGCCTTCGTCAAATTCCTGCGCAGCGATCCGCGCTTCTACGCCAAGACGCCCGAGGAACTGTTGATGCACGCGGCCTGGATCGCCAAGAAATTCGACGGCGTGGCCGGGCAATATTTCGGCTATCTGCCGCGCATGCGCTTTGCGATCAAGCCGGTGCCGGACGACATGGCGCCGTTCTACACCGCGGGGCGCGGCGGGCCGGGGCTTTATCTCGTCAACACGTATGATCTGCCGACACGCCCGCTCTACAATCTGACCGCGCTGACGCTGCACGAATCCGCGCCGGGCCATGCCTTCCAGATTCCCATCGCGATGGAGCACAAGGACCAGCCGGAATTTCGCCAGCACACTTATATATCGGCCTATGGCGAAGGCTGGGCGGTCTATTGCGAATGGCTCGGCCAGGAGATGGGGATGTACGACACACCCTATGAGCGCTTCGGAATGTTGAATTATCAAATCTGGCGCGCCGCGCGGCTGGTGGTGGATACCGGCATCCATAGCGAAGGCTGGACGCGCGCCCAGGCGATTCAATATCTGCACGACTATACGGCGCTGTCGGATCACGAAATCGAAACCGAAGTGGACCGCTACATCACCTGGCCCGGTCAGGCGCTGTCTTATTATCTCGGCGAAATGGCGATCCGCCAAGCGCGCGCCAAAGCGGAACAGGCGCTGGGCCCGAAGTTCAACATCCGCGCCTTCCACGACACGGTTTTGCAATTGGGATCGGTGCCGCTGCCGGTCCTGACAGCGCGCATCGACACCTTCATCAAGGACGGCGGCAAAGGGCCGTATCCCGACCTGGAAAACTAAGCTGCTACAGGTGATTATCCGCGCCGATTACCTAGCGTCACGATTTGATTTTGGCGGTGACGCTCGCTGGAATTTGAATAATTCATGAATTAATATTGTTTCGCGGCGCATTGGCCGTGAAAAAATTTGGGAGACGATTCATGAAGATGGGGCTTAAGAGTGGAATTGCCGCCGCCGTATTATTGGCATCGGGCTTTTTCATGGGGCAAGCGTTTGCCTACCAGGAACATATGCATGCGGCGTTGAATTCTTTGATCGCGGCGCGCGATGAACTCGCGCAGGCGGAACACAACAAGCGCGGCCATCGCGCCGAGGCGTTGCGCCTCACCAACTCTGCGATTGACGAGACTCGCCTTGGGATCGAAGAGTCCCACTAAGCATTGCATTACATCTAAGCGTTAGAAGCGCATCGACCCCGTTCGCGAAAGCGGACGGGGTTTTGCGTTTTCGGTGCAGTTCTGGTGGCGGCCGTGGGGCCGCTCACCCAGAAGCTGCGGCAATGAAATCCTATCGCGTTACGGCGTTGCCGGCGGAACAGCAGGCGACGGCGCGGCTGGCGCAGGCGCGGCTGGTGGCGCGACCGGCGCAGGTGCGGCAGGCGCGACGAACGCAGCCGGCATGGCATCGGCCGTGACCTGCTGGGCGTTCAAATCGTCGGTCGCGGCTGCTTCGGCTGGCGTCGAGTGTTGCGGCCCGCTTTGGCCGCGAGACACGCGGTGGTGGGGATGGTGGCTCACCGGACCGGCGGATGGCGCGGTGGCGGGCGTCGCCCCGGGATTTTCCATCTGCGGCGGAGCGAGTGGCGCCGAGGGCTCGCCTTGCGCCTGAGCGGCAAACGTCACAGCGGCGGCAACCGCGAAGCCCGCGATGCCGGAAAGCAGAGTCGATCTGATCGTCATGGCAAGAATCCTATGGCGGGCACAGCGCCGCGCGTCGGGGAGACAAGATTTTGCTGGCAGCGGAGCATCCGGCAGGGGCCGCCGCCGCGCCAGCATCGGAAACTACTCAGGGTGAGATAGGCGCTTCGCCCCGTGCAATGGTGCAGTTTTGGGTAGATTCCGAGTTTGCTGCCGCAACATCGCCGCGCGCTATTGTCGCCGCGCGTTTGAGGTTGCGAGAAACCCCATGTCCATCCGCTATCGCTTGAATTGGACCGACAAGTTGGCGCTGTCGATCGCGCTGATCATCGCCGGTTCGGCATTGTTTGTCTGGATGCTCGGACTGATTGGCTTATGGGGCAACTCGCAGTTCAGATTCGGCTATGCAATGGCCGATTGGACGATGCAAGTTGAGCTTGGCATCGTGCCTCTGACATGGTTTGCCCTGCGCGGCATAGATATGGCCGCGCGTGCAGTCGTCCGCGCGCGCTATTCGCGCTTGCCGGCCCAAAGCGCTGCGTCGGGCCCGGCTTTCGCCGCGCCCAGCGCCCGCTCTACGGTTTAAGCCAGCACCGCCTTGACCTGCGTATAAGAATGCGGCGCGAAGCTGTAGTTCAGCACTTTGCCGCTTGGCGTGACGGTGGTGGTGTTGGTCTTGACCGGCGAGGTGCCGAAATCGTTCTGGGCCTTGATGTCCGGCCCGTTGACCTCCGACAGCGTGACCGGTCCAGCAAAGCTCTTGTCCTCCAACCCCATCGCCACGGAGATCGCCTGATCGCGGTGGCGATTGACGACATTGACCACCAGCGTATTGCCGTCCAGCGATCCCGACGCATCGATATAGGGAATCTTGTCGAAGCGGCTGCTCTTATACGTCGGGGCGTCGACCAGAAGCTGCAAACTGCTGCCGCGTACATTCTGGGCAAAAAGCTGTAGCGGATAATAGATGGTCTGCAGGAACAAGCCCTTGTCGTTGGTGAAGATCGGCGCGATCACATTCACCAGCTGCGCCAGATTGGCGATCTTCACAACGTCGGCGTGATTGACGAGCGAGTTCAGGAAAGTCGCGATCACCAGCGCGTCTTCCAGATTGTAATGTTCTTCCAGAATATCGCGGCCGCGCTCCTTGGGGCCGCGCGCGCGATACCACACATTCCACTCGTCCAGCGCGATGTGAACCTTGCGGCCGTCCTTGCGCCCCGCCATCGCGGCGTCGATCACACCGGCCAGGGTTTCGATCCGCTGATCCATCTCCAGCGAGCTGGCGACGAAATCGCCGAAATCGTTTTTTGGATTGCCGACATAGATGTGCAGTGAAATATAATCCGCATAGTCTTTGAGATAGTCCATGACCGTGCGGTTCCAGCCCACCCAGTCCGCCCCGTCGCGGAAGTTCGAAGCGCCCGCCGCGATCAAGCTGACATCGGGATCGGTCAGCCGCATCAGCTTGGCGGCTTCCAGCGCAAACTTGCCGTAATCCTCGGCGCTGCGATGGCCCATCTGCCAAGGGCCGTCCATCTCATTGCCGAGGCCCCAATATTTCACCTTCCACGGTTTTTCGCGGCCGTTCTTTTTGCGCAGCCGCGTGATCGCGGTGTCCTGGTCGGAATTGATGTATTCCACCCAGCGCTGCGCCATGGTCCAGGTGCCGGTGCCGAGATTGACGCAGATGTAGGGCTCAGCGCCGATCTTGGCGATGTAATCCATGAATTCATGGGTGCCGAAGCGATTGGTCTCGACCGTGCCCCACGCCATTTCCAGACGGCGCGGGCGCTGATCGCGCGGCCCGATGCCGTCCATCCAATCGTAATTGGAAGAGAAATTTCCGCCGGGCCAGCGCAGGAAGGGAACGTCCATGTCCTTCACGGCGGTCATCACGTCCTTGCGAAAGCCTTCGCTGTCCGAAAGCGGCGAGCCTTCCTGAAATATCCCGCCGTCGATGCAGCGGCCCAGATGCTCGATGAAATTGCCGAAGATCTTGCGGTCGATGTCGCCGCGCGCCCGTCTGGTGTCGATCTTGATGCTTGCCTGGGCGCCCGCCGCGCCCGCGCCGCTCAGAAAAGGTGCCGCCGCCGAAGCCGCCAACACCGACCTGCGAGAAATTTCCATGATGTCCTCCCTGAGACGATTTTGCTCGATCGCTGGGCTCAGTATAACTCAGACAAATATGGACGCAACGCCGGTCAAATATGCGTCAAAAAAGTATGCCGTCGCCGCAACAGGGGAAATTATGATGCGCCGCTTCACGGGGCGGGCGGAATGAGAGCGCATTTTCAAGTCTTGGATGGGCTGCGCGGCACCGCGGCACTTTGCGTCGTGGCGTTTCACATTCTGGAAATGGTGACGCCCGATTGGCAGCACAATCCGTTGCATCATGCCTATCTGGCGGTGGACTTCTTCTTCGCCCTGTCGGGCTTCGTCGTGGGCTATGCCTATGACGACCGGATGACGCGCGGTGCGCCGCCGAAGATCGCGCTTTCCTTTGGTGGCTTCGTCAAGCGCCGGCTGATCCGGCTGCATCCGATGGTGCCCGTTGCCGCCCTGGCCGGGCTGCTGGGTTTTCTGTTCGATCCCAATGTCGGCACGGCGCAGACCGTCGGCATGGCGATTTCGCCGGAAAAGCTGATGCTGATCTTCACGCTCAGCCTGTTCTTGCTGCCGACGCCGACCCTGCCCAACACCTTCGGCGAAACCCATTCGCTGAATGGGCCTTCCTGGACGCTGTTCCTGGAGTATATCGCCAATCTGCTGTTCGGACTTTTCGGACATCGCTTGAAGCGCCCGCTTCATATTTTGCTGTGCGTCGCGAGCGCCGCCGCGCTGATCGGCGTCGCGCTGCACTTCCATTTGCTCGGCTGGGGCTGGAGTTGGGATACATTCTGGGTCGCGCCCATACGCCTGGCTTATCCCTTCCTGGCGGGGCTCTTGGTCTATCGCCTGAGGCTGAGGTTGCGCGTGCCGCAACCCTATATATTGTCGTCGCTGCTTTTGATCGCCGTTTTCGCGCTACCGACGCCCGCCGCGATGACCGGACTCTATGAAGCGGGATGCGTGATCTTCATCTTCCCGCTGATCTTGATGTTGGGCGCGGGGGTGAGCGAGGTGAAGGGGCGTCTCGGCGCCTTCTGCCGTTTCACAGGCGAGATCTCTTATCCGCTCTACATCATCCACTACCCGTTCATCTATATGTTCGGCCATTGGGTGTGGAACACCCATCCCGATCGTTTGCATTTGGCTATGGTCGCGCTGGGCCTTTATGCCTGGGAGATCGGCCTCGCCACGACACTTCTCTATGTCTACGATAAGCCGCTGCGCGCTTGGCTGACCAAGCGGTACATCAAGGCGTAAGGCGTCCCGCGGATTTTACGCGGCAGCTTGCGTGGTGACGATGCGGTTGCGGCCCTCGTGTTTTGCCCGATAGAGGGATTGATCGGCCGTCGTGACCAGCTCTTCCTCCGTCATGTCGGTTGTCCACAGCAAAACCGAGACGCCACCGCTGATGCTGACATAAGGTCCGGCGAGGGATTTCGCATGCGGAATTTTCAGCGCGGCGACGGCTGCGCGTGCGCCTTCGGCGATCCTTGCCGCGCCGACCAAATTGGTGTCGGGAAGCACCAAGGCGAACTCCTCGCCGCCATAGCGCGCCGCCATGTCGGCGGGACGATTGGCGCATGACCGTATCGCGGCGGCGACCTTCCTCAGGCAATGGTCGCCGGCGCGATGCCCATAATGATCGTTATATTTCTTGAATTCGTCGATGTCGCACAAAACGAAAGCCAAGGATCGTCTGTGCCGCCGCGCGATCGCAATTTGACGCACAAGATACGCATCCAGGAAGCGGCGATTTGCGATCGCGGTCAATCCGTCGTGCAGGGAATCCTGCTCGAGCGATTTGTTCTCCGCCAGCGCGGCCGACAATTGCGCAATTTGCCCGATGCGCTCCTCCAGAAGCTTTTCGAGCCCCGCATTAAGATCGAGCACTTCGCCCTCGGCGCGCTTGCGCGTCACGTCGAACCTGCGAAGCGCATAGGCGGTCAGAATGATAGCGACAAAGCAAATGCCGATTCTGAAGCAGACCATCACGGCGAGGCTGAACGGTGTATCGCGAAATCCTGCGTTATGGACCAGCAGGCTCAGCCAGCCGACCCCAATCAGAAACACGGGAATTGTTGGAAGAAACCAGCGCAAGATGACGCCGCCGGCGCTATCGCTTGTCAGGATGTCGCCAATTCCATGCGCTGGATCCGCCGCGCAGATCGACAGGCTGAGGATGAAAAACATCAAGGATGCGTGCAGCGCTATCGAGGCAAACGGCTTTACTTGATACAGCGAATTAACGTCGTAGAGATAGCCGATCATGGCAAGCAGGGCGACAAACAGCGGAACAAGCGTCAGCCAATGGGCGGTGATCGCCACCAGGCGCCGGCGCGACTTCAGACCGAAGAGCACAATGCCGATGACGATAAAGCCGATTGACGTTATCGGCGACATCCGTCCCGGATTGATGATGGGCAGCTGCCCGGAAACATCGCGCATGATGAACTGGTCGATGCCGCAATCGAAACCGAAAACATCCTGCGCCAGGATCAGCGTCGAAAACGCAACCAGCGCGAATGCGAGAATGCGCGCCGCCAGCCGCGCCGTCGATTTCGGCTGCGATCCGCGCAACAGCCAAAGCGTGCCGGCC
Organism: uncultured Alphaproteobacteria bacterium; assembly: GCA_963849895.1. Lineage (GTDB taxonomy): Bacteria > Pseudomonadota > Alphaproteobacteria > Micropepsales > Micropepsaceae > Rhizomicrobium. The sequence continues at coordinate 30,640 of CAWKIU010000001.1, read as the reverse complement.
GCAACAAGGAAGGCCAGCGCGGTGTTGATCTTCATGGAAACAAAGTCGGGCGCTATGCTCTTGAGAACTTGTATGTCCAGGAACCATCCGAACAGCACGACTATGCCGGCGCATAGGACGACAGCCTGTCCGATCCGGCTGAGGCGATCCAGTATGGCGAGGCGCGATGTGTTCGGCGTCATGGGAAACGATTCCAAACGGGCGCGAATGTTTCCCGATTCATTGTGGCTTTGCGGCTGCGTGACGTTGAGCGCTTGAATTATGCAGCGCGGGCGCACGTGTTACGCCGCGCCGTTTCGCAAGGAAATGCTTGTTTAATACGTACGCGGCGCGTGCGATTGATGAAGATGATGTGCCGCGCAGCGCGCGACGCCGTTGAAATCAAATTGAAACGCTGATTAATGCCGAGCGGCGCGATGTCTAATTGTCGTTAAGCTGTCGTGGAAATTACCCACGCGACCATTTCCATATTGCCGATCAACCGCGCATGCTCGCCGCTGCTTAAGAAATCTTATCCATTGACGTCATGCGTGCAATCCGTCTCTGTCGAATCTGAATAAAAAGCGATCATTGTATCCTTCGATGGAAATGAACCTCGCGCGCGACGACAATCGCTACGGCCCTCACATGCCCAGGCCTGCGCGCACGCGTACTTGTCTCAGCGGCAAGCTGGTCTATGGTGATCCGCCCTCTCTGCCGCAGGGTTCGTTCACGCTCGACTGCATGATCAAGGACATCTCCGCGGGCGGCGCCAAGGTGGTCATCGCCCAGCATCAATTTCTGCCGTCGGAGCTTTTCCTGATCGTTGCGAAAACTTGCGTCGCGCATTTCGCTACCGTAGTCTGGCAGCAATTTCCGGCGCGCGGGCTTAAATTTTCCCAGACCTATTCGCTGAAAGACGGCATGCCCGGCGAACTCAACTATCTTCACACGCTATGGGCCAATCTTCACGCCCGTTCGGGCTGCGCGAATTGACTGGCGCGCCCCCCGGCGCTAGCGGTCAACCCGCGCGGGTTTGAGTAGTTTCCGAGGATGCCCGGGCGGTTTCGCCGCTGGTAAAGATGCTGCCGAACTGCGCCAGAGTCGGCGAAATCAACGCGGGAGCATTCCTCATGTTACGTTGGGCACTCATCTTTCTGGTCGTCGGCCTTGTAGCGGGCGTCCTGGGCTTTACCGGAATCGCCGGCGCGTCCTTTGCCATCGCCAAGATTTTGTTCTTCGTCTTCATGGTGATCTTCGCCGTGTTGCTGATCGGCGGCCTCACCGCCGGGCGGCGCTTGTCCGGCAACTAGCGGCCCCTTACTTTCTTCCCCCGCGCAAGCGGGGGAAGTGTCTCGCGCGGCATTGGCCGCGCGAGACGAAGGGGGCGGCGGCCTGCTTCAGCCACCGCCTCAATGCTTCGGTTCAGTGGTGGTCTTTGTCGAAATTGTGCCACGTGCCTTGGTCGTAGTAGCCGTGGTCGTCGGTCGGCTTGTCGCGCCATTGATACTTGCTGTCTTTATGATGACGCTTGCCCCAGCTGTCGCTGTAGAAATGAATTCCCAGCACGGACGGATAGGTCTTGTAGCGCTGAGCGGTCTGCCAGCACTCGCCATTGCTGTTGCAGGCCGTATAAGCGGACGCACCGACGGTCGTTACGACCAATGCACCGGCGCCGATAAGAACCGCCACAGTACTTGCGGTCAGAAAGCTTTTAAGCCCTTTCATGGGTGTCTCCTGTAGAGGGTGTTGCGCTGGATTGGACGCGCGCACGCAATCAGCGGGCCGATCAAAGCCTCGCCCGTCACCACCATAGTTAATGGGAGACACCTAAGGGCAGGCTCGGAATCTACTCAGCCCTATCCCGGCCGTAACCGGTCCGCCTTGCGCAGTGGCGAATCCGCCAGCCCCAAAAACACCAGCATCGCCTGATTGAGGCGCATCGCATCCGCATCGTCGAGCCGCCCGATGCGCGCGCCGATCTTGGATTTCGGCACAGTGGTGATCTTGTCCACCATCAACCGGCAGGGCGCGCGCAAACCGTTGCGTTCGCTGGGTGCGATCTCCAGGCGGAACAAAGGCGCCTTGGTCTTGTCGGTGGTGAAGGCGCAGAGCGTCACCGAATCCGTGGCCGAGAAATTGTCGTCCTGCACGATGACGGCGGGGCGCGGCTTGCCGGCGTACGTCTTGCCGCCGGAAACCGTCCAAATCTCGCCGCGCTTCATGCCTCGCCCCAATCGGAGACCACGTCGATGAAGCGCTGATCGGCGCGCGCCTTGGCGCTGGCGGCGACGGCCTTGGATTGGCGGCGCGCCGCAGCCTTGAAGGCGGGCGCGCGCATGTCGGGCACCCAAATCTGAATCGGCCGCAGCCCCGCCTTACGCAGCCGCGCCCGATGCGCACGCACCTTCAGCCGCGAGGACTTGGGATTGGTTGCAATATCCATACCGGACTTCCACGTTTGGTTACATGTAACCTAGCATGAATGACCGGGGTTGAACAGAGGGTGTTGAGCCAACCTGCAACGCTGAATGCATTGCGAGTGGCGCGAAGGGATAAAGCGATTAGAACGTCGTGCGCCCTCTATGCGCGCTCGCTATATGGTACATCTGGCATTTAGAAAGCACATAAAACAAGGATATACTTCGGCACGTATCTCTGAAAGATGAGGCACATCAGGGATATTTTCTGCCGTGGCAAATCTACGAATTTCACAAAAAGTATCAGGCCCGGAGAAGCTTTTCTCGATCATGCTTTTTGCTTCCGGGTCACAAAAAATGGCGGGAAGAACTTCCATTAAGTAAGTTCGAACCATAGTCCGAGTTGTGCCACGAATGACATTATTATTGTAGAACTGGCATGACGCTTCTAGCGCGTTAATCAACTCGGTGAATTCAAAATATCTTTCATCTTTCTCTGCATCACGAAAGCGACGCCACGCCGTCGCATACCTGTCCCACAAAGAAAAGTAATTCTCGAAATCTCTGCTTCGTATCTGCTCACTCAACGTCAACGCGGTCCAACAAAACGCAAGTGTTGCCACAACAAGCAGAGCTGCTTGTATCCAATCGCCCGAGTGCATATCGGCGAAAAAATCAGCCACGTTCTGTTCCTAGGGTGCTATTCAGTCAATCAATTTTGGCTCTCTTGTGCTTGCCCACACCTAACGCGTTTTCTTCCAGCAGCAGAAGTTTCTTTTTCCGGCTGCTGGCCTTTTTCTTGAGACGAGGCTTTTTCTTGAGAGCAGAACGATGCCCACTGGATGTGGGGCCTTTTCTATTCGACGATTTTCGTCTGTGACTTTTTTTTACACTTCTTTTCGCGCTTTTTTTGCCCCGCATCATCTGGATATTCTCCACAATCGCAAATTAGTTCGCTGATTTAATCAGCGAGAGGCCGTTGGACTAACCCAATCAATTTATTCGAGCTACTTTTTGTCGCCTGTCGATTGGGCGCTCCCCGATGATGAGCTTTGCGTGTTCGCTTGCCCACCAGTATTTGTCGTCGAACTCGACTGGCCGCTGGGTAGTGTAGCGATATGATGAGCCGAAGAAGCTGACCTCTCGATCGCTTGGCGACCTGTTGAAGTTTTTAATTTGGCCAATGTTTGAACATGTGCCTTCACGGACATCGAGTCATTTGCTATGCGGCGGTTAGTAATTGGTCTGTCTTTGTTCATATCCTGGTCCTGTCGATTTGGCTGCGCTTCAGAATAGCCCAAGAACTGCAACCTGCAGTATCCCTAAACGAAAGAGACGAGGTCAAAGTACCTTTAATCCAAATCGTGCGGTTTTGCCCGCCCGTTTCCTCAATCCTTATCCCAAACGATCAAGCTGCTTTATAATACCGCCAGCAAGCCTCACCCGGCTTGGGCGGTGATTGTGGGAGTTGTGGATGGAGGCGGACCCTGGCGTTTTTCCAAAACAATGATTTGCCGAGAAGCGCCCCGATGGCCGGGCCAACGTAGGAAACCAGGATAAACCGGGGGGAGGGGGCTGAAATCTTGAAAACAACCTCAAGCCCTTTTCCAAGCCTTATCAATCCCTTGGCAAAATCCACCCCGCCGCGCGCCCGCCCCGCGCCCGCCTTGGCCGCGCCGCCACCCCCCCCCCCGGCCCCCAGCCCCCTATCCTTGCTTCCCCGCCGACTCGCTGATAAATCCTCGGCGCTCCAAGTGGTTCCGAACCCAGGAGCCCCGCCATGAACATCCGCGAAGCCCTTACCTTCGACGATGTCCTCTTGGTGCCCGCCGCCTCGACGTCTGCCCGGCCAGGTCGACACCCGCACCCGCCTCACCAAGACCATCGAGCTCGGCATTCCGCTGATCTCTTCCGACATGAATACGGTGACGGAAGCCCCGCTCGCCATCGCCATGGCGCAGGCGGGCGGCATCGGCGTCACCACCGCAATCTGTTGGTGGAGGAACAGGCCCAGCATGTGCGCCGCGTGAAAAAATACGAGAGCGGCATGGTGGCGACCCGGTCACCATCACGCCGGGCGCCACGCTGGCCGATGCGCTGGCGCTGATGGAGCATCACCATATCTCGGGCGTTCCGGTGGTGGAGGCGTCCGGCAAGCTGGTGAGGATTCTCACCCCGCGATGTGCGCTTCGCCACCAATCAGCGCCAGTTGATCTCCAAATTGATGACCAAAGAGAACCTCGTCACCGCCCGAAGGCGTGAAGATGGAGGAAGCCAAGCGGCTGCTGCATGCGTGGCGCATCGAAAAGATCCTGTGGTCGATGCGGCCTATCGCTGCGTCGGGCTGATCACGGTGAAGGACATCGAAGGCCCAGAAATATCCCAACGCTTGAAGGATGAGCGCGGGGGCCTGCGCGTCGCCGCCGCAACGATGTAGGCCCGGATGGCGTGCCGCGCGCCATGGCGCTGGTCGAGGCGGAATGCGATGTCGTGGTGGTCGATACCGCGCATCGCCATTCCAAGGGCGTGCTCGATACCGTGGCCGCCATCAAACGCGAGAACAATTACATCAGGTGCTGGTGGGTAATGAGGCGGCGGCCGACGGCGCCAAGGCGCTGATCGATGCGGGCGCCGATGCGGTGAGGTCGAGATCGGGCCAGACTTCATCTGCACCACGCGCATCGTGGCGGGCGTCGGCGTGCCGCAATTGACGGCGATCATGGATGCGGTGTCGGCGGCGCGCAAGCAGGGCATTCCGGTGGTCGCCGATGGCGGCATCAATTATTCCGGCGATCTGGCGAAAGCCATCGCGGCGGGCGCCGATGTCGGCATGGTCGGCTCGCTGTGGCGGGAACCGAAGAAAGCCCCGGCGACGTGTTCCTCTATCAGGGCCGCTCCTATAAGGGCTATCGCGGCATGGGCTGCTCGGCGCCATGGCGCGCGGCTCGGCGGATCGCTATTTCCAGGCCGAAGTGAAAGACACGTTGAAGCTGGTGCCAGAAGGCGTGGAGGGCCAGGTGCCCTATAAGGGCCCCGCGCTCGGCGTGGTGCACCGAATTGTCGGCGGGCTTCGCGCCGCGATGGGCTATACCGGCTGCAAGACGATTGCCGATTTCCACGCGCGGGCGCAATTCGTGCGCATCACAAACGCCGGCCTCTCCGAAAGCCACATCCACGGCGTGATTGTCACCCGCGAAAGCCCCTATCCTCGTGGGCGGTCAATGGCGCGGATGGGATTCAGACTGTCGTTCTGTCGCTCCTCCCGCTGGTTTGGCCCGCAGCGGCGCAGAGCGTCACGGATCATCCTGATTGGCCGGGCAAAGGGCAGCTCTTCATGGACCTGCTATCAGCCAATCGACCGCACGCCCGAAGATATCCAGAACCACATCGCCATCACGAAAAAGGCCGGATTCAATCTGGTGCGCATTGGCGACTGTCCTTGGATCCCTTGAGCCGGTCGGAAAGGAAGTTCGAATTCGCCTGGTTCGACAAAATCATGGACGAGATGCGGCGAACGGCATCAGATTTTTCTCGACATCCCCGGCCTGCCGGCGACGATCTGGCTTCACCACAAATATCCGGGCGTGAACGTCGTGACGCAGGACGGCGTCATGCTCCAACCTGCTTCGCGCTATATGGAGGACATCCCGACCCCGATTACCGCCGCGAGGCCTCTTCTTGCCGATGCGCTGACCAAGCATTACGCGCACCATCCCGCGTTGCTGGCGGTGGGCTATGACAACGAAATCGGCAACGCCCTCATGTCCTATTCGCCCGCCGACCGTCTGTGGTTCATCGATTGGGTCAAGGCGAAGTATGGACAATCAAGCCCTCAACAAGGCCTGGGCGACGCAGCGATGATGCGCCCATCGACGATTGGGATGAGATCGAACTGCCCTATGGCAATGGGCCGGGGCCGAACGAGCGAAACCTTGACCTTCACCGCTTCTGGTCGGATGAAACCATCGCCGCGCTGAAGGAGCTTGAGGCCGTCCGGGAGAAGAACATTCCGAATATTCCTGCGGTCTCCAACCTTTGGGACACAGCTCCGGGCAAGCCTTTCGATTATCTCAGTTCGTACAAAGACTATGTCAGCTACGGCGGATGGGGTTTCTATCCGGGCGACCCGGTGAGTGCGAGCCTGGACGTCATGAGGGACCAAGGGCGATCTCGATACCCCGATGTGGTTCAACGAATTCACCGCCGGCGGCGGCGGCGATTACGGCATCAAGGGCCGCAGCCGCATGTGGGCCTATATCGGCCTGATCGACTATACCCAGACGGTTCTGGCATGGACCTTCAACTCGCATCGCGGCGGCGAAGAACAGGCCTTGTTCGGCCTGGTCGATCACGACAATACGCCGTCGTGGAAAGTGGGGGAGTTCGCGCAAATCGCCGCCGAGTTCCGCAAACTGCAAAAGCTAGGATTTCCGCGCTATCACCGGCCCGAAGTCGCCATCGCCTATTCGTTCGATAGCGCTATCGCGACCAATCCGCCGCCGGGCCCCAATACGGTTCCGCAGTATTACAAGTTGGCGTATATGGAGCAGGTGAAAAACGCTTTCGAACCGTTCTTCACGGACAATATCGACACGGCGATCATCAACATCGCCCATGATCCGCTCGACAGATACAAGCTTGTCGTCGTGGCCGGCGATTACATTATGGACAAGGCGAGCGCAGAGGCCGTTCGCCGTTAGTCGAAGGCGGCGGTACCGTCCTTATGACCGGCTATTCCGCCAAGGCCGACGAGCACGCCCAGTGGTTCGACACGCCGCTGCCGGGTCGGCTGGCGGACGTCTTGTTTGCACACCAATGCTTTCTATCGTTCGGATAAGCCTCTTGCGGTAATGATCGCCGGCAAGCAGGCCAAGGGAACGGACAGCTATTACGAAATCCTCGATCTCGATAGCGCGAAGCCTTTTGCGCGCTTCCTGAACACGCCGGAGAAATCCGTGGCGGTGGCGGTCAATCATTTCGGCAAGGGGCAGGCCATTTACTTGGCGACCGCCGCCCAGCCTTCGATCATCGGGCCGCTGGTGCGCTCTCTCTATGCCAAGCTCGGCATCGCGCGGGCCCCGATGACGCCGCCGGGCGTCTATGCGCGAAATGTGCAGGGCCGCACGCTCTATGTGAACACGACGACGGAACCCAAGACCCTGCACATCGCTGGTTCGAAGTTGGGCGTCCTCTTGGGGCACCGTTATGTCGGCGAGCTTCTCTTAGGGCCATACGGCGTGGAACTAGTCCAGTGAGCCGGTTCCGACGCTGGTCGGCGCCGGTTGCATTCTGCGGCGGAACAGGGATGTAGCGTCCATGACCCCATCCGCCCGTTTGCAGGCTGCGATTGATCTGCTTGGCGAACTCGAGCGCAGCAACCAGCCGGCCGATCGTTTCATGCGCGAATTTTTTCGCGCGCGGCGCTATGCGGGGTCGAAGGATCGCGCCGCGGTCGGCGAGCGCGTCTATGCCATCCTGCGCCATCGCGCCTCGCTCGCCTGGCGCATGGGCGAGCAAACCCCGCGCGCGCTGGTGATTGCTTCCTTGGCAAGCGAGAACGGCGCCGAGGAAATCGCCGCGCTGTTCACCGGCGATGGTTATGGCCCGTAAGCGCTGAGTGATGGCGAACGCGCCGCCATCGCCGCGCCGCCCGCCGTCGCGCCGCCGCCGCATGTCACGGGCGAATATCCCAAATTCCTCGAAGAGGAATTGCTGCGCGCTTTCGGCGCGGAATTGCCGGGTGAAATGCTGGCGATGCAGTCGCGCGCGCCCATCGATCTGCGCGTCAACACGCTGAAGTCCTCGCGCGAGGCCGTGCTGGAATCCCTCACGCCGAAGATTTCGCCGCCGAAACTACTCGCTATTCGCCATTCGCTATTCGCATCCCTTCTGGCGAAGGCCTCGCCAAGCTCGGCAAGACTGCCGCGTTCCTCTCCGGCGCCTTCGAGTTTCAGGATGAAGCGGCGCAGCTTGCCGCGCTCCTCTGCGCCGCCGCGTCCGGCATGCGGGTTCTGGATTACGCAGCGGGGGCGGGCGGCAAGTCCCTGGCGCTGGCCGCTGCGATGAACAACACGGGCGAGATTTCGCCCATGATGTGCGCCCGGCGCGCCTTGCCCCGCTGCTCCCGCGCGCCGAGCGGGCGGGCGCCACAATCATCCACGCTTCGGCGGATGCGCCCAGCGGCCTCTTCGATCTCGTCTTGATTGACGCGCCGTGCAGTGGCACCGGCACCTGGCGGCGCCAGCCGGAATGCGCTGGCGTATCTCCCAGCCGCGCCTCAGCGAATTGATGGCGCTGCAGGATCAATTGCTGGCGGAGGGCGCTTCGTTTGTGCGCCCCGGCGGGCGGCTGGTTTATGCGACTTGCTCGCTGCTGCCTTGCGAAAACGACGACCGCGTGGCGCAATTTCTCGCCCGCCACGCGGAGTTTTCCGCCATCCCCGCCGCGACCGTCTGGCGCGAGGTTGCCGCTGCCGATTCGCCGCCGGGAATGGCCGAATTCTTCAAAGCCACGCCCCGAACGGCGGGCATGGACGGGTTTTTCACCGCCATTTTCCAGCGCGCGCCAGCGGCTTGAAAAATATTGTGGCTGACCCGCCGCTCGCTGGACAAGCAAGGCCCCGAGCCCGTAAATCCGGTCATGTCCGCTCCCGTCCTTGTTATCGATTTCGGCTCCCAGGTCACCCAGCTCATTGCGCGGCGCGTGCGCGAGGCGGGGGTCTATTGTGAGATTGTGCCCTTCGACAAAGCCGAGGCGGCGCTGAAAGCGGCGAAGCCCCAGGCGATCATCCTGTCCGGCGGCCCGCCAGCGTGACCGAGGCGAACACCCCGCGCGCGCCGCAAAGCGTTTTCACCGCGGGCGTTCCGGTGCTGGGCATCTGCTATGGCGAGATGACGATGTGCGAGCAGCTTGGCGGGCGGGTCGAAGCCGGCCATGCGCGCGAGTTCGGCCGCGCCGACATCACCATCGCCAAGCCATCGCCATTGTTCGCGGGGCTGGGCGATGCCGAGGGCCGAGAGCCCGTCTGGATGAGCCATGGCGACAAGATCGTCTCCATCCCGCCGACCTTCAATGTCGTGGCGACGTCCGAGAATTCGCCCTTCGCCGCCATCGCCGATGAGGCGCGGCGCTTTTACGGCGTGCAGTTCCATCCCGAGGTGATGCACACCCCGCGCGGTGCGGCGCTGCTGAAGAATTTCGTCGTCGGCATCGCGGGCATTACGCCCAGCTGGAACATGCATGCCTTCCGCGCCCAGGCCATCGCGCGCATCCGCGCCCAGGTCGGCAGCGGGCGGGTGATTTGCGGCCTGTCGGGCGGGGTCGATTCCTCCGTCGCGGCGGTCTTGATCCACGAAGCGGTGGGCGATCAGCTCACCTGCATCTATGTCGATACCGGCTTGATGCGCGCGGGCGAGACCGAGCAGGTGCTGGCGCTGTTTCGCGGCCATTACAACATCCCGCTGCTGCATGCCGATGCGGGCGATCTGTTTCTCTCCAGCCTCGAAGGCATCAGCGAGCCGGAAAAGAAGCGCAAGGCCATCGGCGCGGCGTTCATCGATGTGTTCGATTACGAAGCCGCGAAAGTCGGCGGCGCGGATTTCCTCGCCCAAGGCACGCTCTATCCCGACGTGATCGAAAGCGTCTCGGCGACGGGCGGCCCGTCCGCCACCATCAAATCGCATCACAATGTCGGCGGCTTGCCCAAGCATATGAAGATGAAGCTGGTCGAGCCGCTGCGCGAACTCTTCAAGGATGAAGTGCGCGCGCTGGGCCGCGAGCTTGGCATGCCCGAGGCGTTCGTCGGCCGCCATCCCTTCCCAGGGCCGGGCCTCGCCATCCGCATTCCCGGCGACATCACGCGCGAGAAGCTCGACATCCTGCGCAAAGCCGACACCATCTATCTCGACGAAATCCGCAAGGCAGGGCTTTACGACAAAATCTGGCAGGCTTTCGCCGTGCTGCTCCCGGTCAAGACCGTGGGCGTGATGGGCGACGGTCGCACCTACGATCACGTCTGCGCGCTGCGCGCGGTGACCTCGTCCGACGGCATGACGGCGGATTCCTATCCCTTCGAACACGCCTTCCTGGCGCGTGTCGCCACGCGCATCGTCAACGAAGTCAAAGGCATCAACCGCGTGGTGTATGACGTGACGAGCAAACCTCCCGGCACCATAGAATGGGAGTAGCTTTCTGCCCCCGCGTAGCGGGGGAAGTGGCGCGCGCGTGAGCGCGCGACGAAGGGGGCCGAGCAACGCGAGGCGCATTTGTGAGGCACACTCAGTACTTTTCACCCTCCCCTTGAGGGAGGGTCGAAAAATTCAAGCGAAGCGACGAATTTTTCGGGGAGGGGTCAGGCCGCTCACCCCTCCCGAAATTTGCTTCGCAAATTTGACCCTCCTCAAGGGAGGGTGGAAACAATTGCATCAACTTACTTTCCGACGGACGGTTCGCCCGCCGCTGTATCACTGCGCCCGACCACCCTGCTGCGCCTCTCCGTCAGATAATCCTTCAGCAGCACAAACCGGAATCCCTTCGCCTCAAGCCCCGCGATCATGCGCGGCAGGGCTTCGGCGGTGTGCCAGCCGCGCCCGTTGATGTGATTGATCAGAATATCGCCGGGCCGCGCGCCCTCCAGCGTTTCGCTCACAATCCGGTTGGCCGTTTCGTGCGGATCGGGATCGCCGACCTCCCAGCGGTAATGCACCACGACAAAGCCCAGCGCCTCGACATCGCCCAGCGTGCGCGCGTCATAGGTGATGGCGGGAAAGCGGAAGAACGCGGTGCGCCGCCCCGTGACGCGCGCAATCTCGTCATCGGTCTTCAGCACTTCGTCGCGCACCGCGTCGTCGCTGAGGCGCGGCATCCGGTTGGGATGGTCCCAGCTATGGTTCTCCAGCTCCACGAAGTCGAGCTTCGCCAGCGCCCGCACCGCCGCTTCATTGTCCTGGACAAAACGGCCCGACAGAAAAATCGTGAACGGAATGTGGTGCGCCACCAGATAATCCGAAATGCCGGTGTCGAGCTTGTTGGGCCTGTGCTGTTCGCAGGCATCGAAGGTGAGGGCGACAACGCGCTCCTGCGTCGGCAACCGCAAAACAACCTCCGCCCGCGCCGCACCAAGCGACAGAGCAAGCACAACAACTGCCGCAAACCACGCCTTCATAGAGCCCCCGCCCGAAACTACCGCTAGGATAGCGCGCCATTCGGCGCCGGTCGATCCTGAAGGCAGTTCAACTCCCGCTCCCCATTCGTCATGGCCGCCCTTGAGGCGGCCATCCAGCCGGCGCGCGTCCGCGCGCCGGAAGACTCTTTTGTTTCGATGGATGGCCGGGTCAAGCCCGGCCATGACGAAGATGGGTACGATGCGGTGGATCAGATAGATTGACGAATGTGTAGAATCCCGCGAGGCACGATGGCGTCCTTCTTACTATCTTCCTGCGGCGCGCGGTGACGCGTATCATCAATGAGGTCAAAGGGTCCAACCAAGTCGTCTATGACGTGATGAGCAAGCCACCGGGGACGTTTGAGTGGGAATAAAGCCAATTAATTCGTCAATTGGAACAAACTCGGCCCAGTTCGCACAGATTTTGCGTGCTGCAAACTGGCCCTCAACTCCAGTGTCGCCGAGAATATTTGAGATTGCTGAGAACCCGTTGGTAGCTGCCGCACAAGCGGTGTCGCTAGTGGCTTATCCATTAGCGAACGAACAAAAGCCAAACGGTCCTGCTTTTAGATTTTGCGGTGCATTGCTAGCCGACTTAACTCGCTTAGCAAAAACACGAAAAAAAATTCAGAAATTACCAACATGGGCAGCAGAACTTAAGATAGGTAGTATGTGCAGTAGAATTGCGCGTGGACGATCACGATTGAACCACTCTTTTTCTGCGCTCCAAACAATACATGAAGCTTTGACGCGTGGAGAGGATAACCGTGCAGCAAAAGCAGGAGAAATTCGCACATTTACGATAAGGTCTTCGCCGGATTTTTCTCATATGACGCTTACAATGCCAATTGAGCCCGTTGCTCAAGAAGGTGCAATCAGGCTTGTCGGCTCTATACCGGAGGAGACTAAATCGTCTCTCAGAGCCGCCATTATTTACCACCGACGCGCGTTCGGAAAAGGTGCAGGGGATGAGCAAGGAGAATACGTCAACATTCGAAATAGGTATGTCGCTCCAGTTTTTTCGGTAATAGCGCTCGGTATGGTGGTTAGGGAGGAATTATTGTCCAAGGCGGAGGCCGCGTTAAAAACTGGCCAAGATCCAATTGATCTCCTGTTGTTTGAGCCAGAATGGGCGACAAATCTGGTTGCAAAAGTCCACGAACGCCAAGGTATGGCGATATGGATGCTGCACCGCGTGGGCATCCGCATATGTGCCTGCCAGATGCCGGAGCTAGCTTAGGAACTTGCCTTCCAATTATTGAATATATGCCGACTTTGCCGTCCATGATTATTTACGGGCGAGCACGGCAATTCTGACATCACGTGTGCAATCTAGCGAAGGGCCAGGAGCGGCGTCCAAACCCGTAAGCCTGAGTAACCTTGACCGAGAACACTCGTCGGCGTCCAAACCCGCAGAGTGCGGCAACCAAGGAAGCGTGCCTTTGGCCCCTGCCTGTATGGATCAGGCTGGGGCCTTTATCGCACTCAATTGCAATCGGACAATTCCAGCCTCGGCGGAACGATCTCGCGCCTCCACAGACATCTCCACGAACCAACGCGCCCATAGGTCGAGCGCACGCATCCTATCCCATGACTGTACCTATAATACCACATATAGTTGCTGCAATGCAATAGAAATAAATCCTGTTGTCCCCCTTGAAATAGGGAAACAAACCGCAATATCTCCATAATGAGCAAGAACCGCGCGCCGGGCGCTGAACCGGAGGATAAGGCCGCCGCTCCCCAAGGGGAGCACACAACCACCCCCAAACCGACGGAGGACACGACAGACACGGCTGATATGTCCACGGAGCAGCTGCGCCACCATGCGGTGGGGCGGCTGGCCGAGTATCTCGATTTCGGCACATCCCTCGTGCAGCACTGCGAACATTTGGCCGCTTTGCCCACGGGCGACCGGCTCGCGCCCGTCTATGCCGCCGCCCGGTTGATGATCGCCAATGCGCGCGTCGCCCAGGCGTTTGTCGAAGTCGCGGAATTGGAGCGCCGACGCAGGACGATAGTCGAACACATTCAACCCACTGTGGTCCAAATGGCGGATTCGAATTCGACTTTAGCGAATAAACTGGAGGAGGAGCTGCGGCTGAAGATGCTGCGCTACATGACGCTTGTCGCCAGCGAAAAATTCGATCCGGTGTTGAAAGATGCGCCCGCTCCCCCGTCATCCTAGAAAACGCGTGCTGCGCAAACCCGCGCCGCCGCTGCCGCGCAAGCGCGGTGGTCAGCCCGGCAACAGCAACGCGCTGAAGCGCGGCAGGCATACGCGCGAAATGCGCGCGCTGCGCGCCGCGATATGGGCGCATATCCAAAACGGCCATGCGCTCATGGCCGAATTCGCCGAACTAAAATGCATGCACAGGAAAGATGCGGGCCCGATTGCCGCGTCCAACAGCGCGAGCGCGTCAAGCGAGAAATATTCGCATTGCGCAACCAAATTACCTGTTAGCAAACCTATTGTCTGGGTTGCGGTAAGTGAGTCGCCCCGCTTGATTCGCCCTCCGCTATTTGGCGGATGGGGCGCGGCCGTACCGGACAAAGAAATCGATGGAACAAGAGATCTACCGTCACGTTCCGTACGACATCGAAGTCGAGCAAGCCCTGCTTGGCGCGATCCTGGTGGACAACCGCGCGCTCGAAGCGGTGTCGGCGATCATCAAGCCGGAACAATTCTACGATCCGCTGCATCAGCGCTTGTTCGAAGCGATGTCGCAAACCTTCGAGCGCGGCGGCATGGTGCTGACGCCTTTGACGCTGCACGCCGCAATGAAGGCCGATCCCGGTTTGCAAGAGGTTGGCGGTCACGCCTATCTGGCGGGCCTTGCGGGGGCCGCGCCGGCCCTGCCCAATGTGCGCGACTATGCGCGCATCCTGCACGATCTGGCGGTGCGCCGCGCGCTGATCCGCATTGGCGAGGATATCGTCAACACCGCTTACGAAGCGCCGCATGAGAAGGGGCCTCAGGACCAGATTCAAGAGGCCGAAAAGGCGCTTTACGCGGTCAGCGAAAGCTCGAAATACGGCGATGGGCCGCTCGATTTTTCCGAGGCTCTGCGCCGTACCGTCGAGCTGGCGGAAAAGGCGCAGGCGCGCGGCGGGCGGATTTCCGGCCTCGCCACGGGCTTTACCGATATCGATTCGCTCATGGGCGGGCTGCAGCCGTCGGACCTTATTATCGTCGCCGGGCGTCCGGGCATGGGCAAAACCTCGCTCGCCACCAACATGGCGTTCCACATCGCGCGCGCTTATGTGCAGGACAAGGAAGCGGGCGCCGACATTCCGCGCGGTGCGCCGGTGTTGATGTTCAGCCTCGAAATGGCGGCGCAGCAGCTCTCGGCGCGTATTCTCTCCGAGCAGACCGAAATCGAGATGTGGAAGATCCGCAACGGCCGCTTCTCGGAAAGCGAATGGGAGAAGTTCGTCCTCACCATGCAGGACCTCTCGACGCTGCCGCTTTACATCGACGATACGGGCGGTATCTCCATCGCCCAGATCGCCGCGCGCGCGCGCCGCATGAAGCGCGAAAAGAACATCGGCGCCATCATCATCGACCATATTCAGCTGGTCGCCGGCACCGCGCGCCGCGCCGAAAACCGGGTGCAGGAAATCACCGAAATTTCCAAAGGCCTGAAAGTCCTTGCCAAGGATTTGGATGTGCCGGTGATCGCGCTGTCGCAGCTTTCGCGCGGCGTCGATGCGCGCGACGACAAGCGTCCCGTCTTGTCAGACCTTCGCGAATCCGGCTCGATCGAGCAGGACGCCGACGTTGTGATGTTCGTCTATCGCGAAGAATATTATTTGAAATCGCGCGAGCCCGAGATCGGTTCGACCGAGCATTCAAAATGGCTGGAAAAGTGCGAACGGGCGCACCGCCGCGCCGAAGTGTTGGTGGAAAAGCACCGCCACGGCGCGACCAACAAGATCGATCTATTCTTCGATGATCGCTTTACGCGGTTCTCGAATCTGCTGAACGAGGGGAACGGCTAAGCGGACTATTTGTCTTTGTCGTCGCACTTTTCGTCATAATGGGCCCAGGGCGCGCGGCGCTCCTTGGTGTCGGGCGGGGTGGAGACCGTCGCATCCGAGACCTGGACATAATGGCTGCGGCCATAACCGTCGACCCAGACATTCTGCTCGGTTTGCTGCGAATTATCGGCTTGATTGCCTTGGGCGTATTCCCTTCTGCCGGTGCTCTGCAATTCCTCGCCGGAAGAATAAGCTTGGCTCTCTTGGTAGCTGTGCCTCGAAGCATAAGACGACCAATGCCGGTGATGGCGATGCGTCGCGTAGTGCGATGTTGCCGCCGCTTGCACGTCCGGCGCTGGGTTCGGCGTGCAGTTGCAGGGCGGGTTCGCGGCCTGCGGATTCACCACCGGCGCGCTGGGTGGATTGTCGCAGCCGGAAAGGCTCAGGCCGAGCAAAATGGTCGTCGCGGCGATGATTTTCGCGCGCATGGTCCGTCGTCCCCTGTTTGCGGCGCCGTTGGCCGCAGGAAAAGCCAAGTTTCCCGCTTCGCCTCAGGCCAAGCAAGAAAAGGCGAGCCGGATGCTTAATCCGCCTTGCGGTGGGCACCCGGACACGCGAAATATCATTACGAACAATGCTATAGTCGGATTGCCGGGGCGAATGGCATAAAGCTGGCCGCTAGGCGATCCCTTTTGTCGGTGAGCAGGCACATTGGTGGCAGAGACGTCGTTCATCGGTGAATTTGCCGCCTCGATGGCTGCGTTCGTCACGCATCTGAGGACGGACGAGGATGCGCGCAGCCTCTTTCGCCGCCGCGTCGTCTCCGCCGTCGCTGTCGCCCTCCTGCATGTGGGCTTCATCCTCGTCTTGATCGAAGCGATGTGGCTGCCGCCGCCGCATGCCAAACAGCAGTTGCAGCCGCCTCTGCTGTGGCTTTTGCTGCCAAGCGCCACCAACGCGACCAGATCGGTGCCGCAACTGCCTGCCAAATCGCCGCTCTATGAACTGCCCAACGCCATCACCTTGCCGGTGATCCCGCCCAAGCCGACGCAGCAGACGACCGATCCGGCGCTGTCGCTCGGCCAGGCGCTCGCCTGCGGCGCATCGAGCTACGAATATCTGCCCTACGAGATGCAGGCGAAATGCAAGCATGTGCCTTGGCACTATGTGTACGACAAGGACGGCTACATCGCCCTGGACGCGACGCCCAGAATACGGGAGCCGGAGCATAAACAGACAGGCGCCGAACACGCCCAGGACATTATGAACACCGGCGACCCGTGCCTGGCCGCCAAGGCAGCCGGAACGGAGTGCGCCGACCAGATCATTTTCGGAAACGGACCGCGATGAGCGCCATGGCCGGCAGCAATCCAAAGGGCTTTGACGCGAGGCCGCCGGGCCTGCATTGTCCCGCTCCCATGGACCGTCCTGATGACATCGCGGATTTCGAGGCGGCGCGCCTGACGGTGCGTTTGGGCGCCATTGCCGCCAATTTCAAGACCGTCCAGCGCTTGGCCGGTCCTGCCGTCGCGGCGGCCGTAGTGAAAGCCGACGCTTATGGCATGGGAATGGCTCCGGTCGCGCAAACCCTGGTGCAGACCGGCTGCGACACCTTCTTCGTTGCCCGGCTGACCGAGGGAATTGCGCTGCGTCCTTTGGCGCCGCAGGCGAGGATTTTCGTTCTCGATGGGGCGCAGCCCGATGCCGTGCCCGCATTGATCGCCTATCACCTGACGCCGGTGTTGAACTCGATCGCCGAGCTTGCCGGTTGGTCCGCTGCGGCGCGGGCCGCCAAGACCTGCCTCGATGCGGCAATCCACATCGATACCGGCATGAACAGGCTCGGGCTGCCGGCGTCGGAGCTGGCAATCCTCGCCGCGGATCATGTCAAACGGTTCGAGGGAATACGTCCGGTTCTGGTGATGAGCCACTTGGCCTGTTCGGATGACGCCGACGCGAAAATGAACCGCGTCCAGCTCGACCGGTTTCGAACCGCCTTGGCGATGCTGCCGCCAACGCCTGCAAGCCTTTCCGCCACAGGCGGTGTTCTGCTGGGGAGGGATTATTTGTTCGACATGGTGCGGCCCGGCATCGGCCTGTATGGCGGCAACCCAAATCCGGGACGCTCTAATCCCTTTGCGGTGGCAGCGCGGGTTACAGCGCGGATTCTTCAAGTGCGGCGCGCGGACAAAGGGGAAAGTGTCGGCTACGGCGCGACGTTCCGAACCAAGCGCCCTTCGGTGCTTGCAACGGCCGCCTTGGGATATGCGGACGGACTGATGCGCGCCATTTCCAATGGTGGATCGGGTGCCATCGGCGGCGTTCGCGTCCCGGTCGCGGGCCGCGTTTCCATGGACCTTGTGACGCTGGACGTGACGGATTTGCCGTCCTTGCCTGCCATGGGCACGCAAGTAGAATTCGTCGGCGACACGATTACGCTCGAGGAAATCGCACAGGCCGCGAACACGATTTCCTACGAAATACTGACATCGCTTTCGCACCGCGCCGCACGCCATTACGAGGACGCGCCATGAATATCTTTGCCACGATTGGACGGGTGGTCCTCGCGTTGCTGCGCGAGATCGGCCGGCTGGTCGTCTTTACCATTGACGCCGTTACCGCCTGTTTTCGTCCGCCGATCTATTGGAGTTTGATCCTGAAGCAGATGATGCGCATCGGCTATTTCTCGTTGCCGGTGGTGGGTCTCACCGCATTCTTCACCGGCGGCGTGCTGGCGTTGCAGATCTATATCGGCGCCAGCCGCTACGGCGCCGAGGCATTTGTCCCAGCCGTCGTGATGGTCGGCATCACGCGCGAATTGGGCCCGGTGATCGCGGGCCTGATGGTGGCCGGCCGGGTTGCCGCCGCGATTGCCGCCGAACTCGGCACCATGCGCGTGACCGAGCAGATCGATGCCTTGACCACGCTCGCCACCAATCCCATCAAATATCTCGTTGTGCCGCGCTTGATTGCGGCTGTTATTTCCATGCCGATCCTGGTGGCCATTGCCGATTCCATCGGCGTGTTCGGCGGCTATATCGCGTCGACGCAGAGCCTCGGTTTCACCGGTGCGATCTATCTGAAGAATTCCATCAATTCCGCAACGACCCAGGACATCTCGTCCGGCCTGATCAAGGCGGCGGTGTTCGGCTTTATCATCGCGCTGATGGGTTGCTACAACGGCTTTCATTCCAAGGGCGGCGCGCAAGGCGTCGGCTCGGCGACGACCAACGCGGTGGTCTCGGCTTCGATCATGATCCTTGCCGCCAATTACATCCTGACCAACCTGTTGTTCTAGAAAATGATCGATATGGCGCGCGGAATAAGCACAGCGAAGGTTGAACTCAGAGGCGTCAAGAAGCGCTTCGGGCCGAAGGTCGTGCTCGACGGTGTCGATCTCGTCATCGAGCCGGGGCAGTCCTTGGTGGTGATCGGCGGATCGGGCACCGGCAAATCGGTGATGATCAAATGCGTGCTCGGAATTCTGAGGCCGGACGCGGGCGAGATCTTCGTCGACGGCAAAGATGTAACGAAGATGGGCGGAAGGGCGCGCGACACCGTGCTGCGCAAATTCGGCATGCTGTTTCAGGGCGCGGCGCTGTTCGACAGCTTGTCGGTTTGGGAAAATGTCGCCTTCGGCCTGATTCAAGGTCGCGGAATGCGGCGCAAAAAGGCGCGCGACATTGCCATCGAAAAGCTCGCCAAGGTTGGCTTGGGCCCGGAAGTGGCGAAACTGTCGCCTGCCGAATTGTCCGGCGGTATGCAGAAGCGCGTTGGATTGGCGCGTGCGATCGCGGCCGATCCCGAGATCATCTTCTTCGACGAACCCACGACGGGCCTTGATCCGATCATGGCGGATGTCATCAACAATCTCATCGTCGATACGGTGAAGGATGTCGGTGCGACAACCTTGTCGATCACGCACGATATGATCAGCGCACGCAAAATCGCAGACCGCATCGCCATGCTCTACAAGGGCAAGATCATCTGGGCCGGCCCGACATCGCAGATCGACACCTGCGGCAATCCTTATGTCGATCAATTTATCCATGGCCGCGAAAAAGGCCCGATCCAGATGGAAGTGCGGGGGTAATTTTACCCTCCCCTTGAGGGAGGGTCGAAAAATTCGAACAGCACGAAGTGCTGCGAGAATATTTCGGGGAGGGGTGCGCGTCGGCGCGCTCGCTTCGCTCGCGACCCCCCACCGAGAAATTGCTGCGCAATTTCTCGGCTCCCCCTCAAGGGGGGAGCGGTAGGCCGTTCGGGACGTCACCGCCGCAATCATCTCCCGGCCGCGGCTTATGTGGTCGCGAATATCGGCATAGAGGGCGCGGCGCTGGCGCGTGAACTTTCCGTGCCTGAAGGCATTGCGATTGCCGCGCGGCGCGCCGCTCCTGCGGGGGATTTTTGGCGGGCGCAAAGCCGGGGGGACCAGGACCTGCTTCTTCATATGGCGCTGTCGATGGCGAGGCCTTCCAGACGTTCCTGTTCGCGCCGGTTCAACTCCGCAAGATGGTCCAAACGGCGTTCGAGTTGGGCGAGCGCGTCCTCTCCACCCCCCGGAGGAGAAAAACTTGAATTCAATTGCGGATTTTTCTGCGCAGGCGATTGAATCTTCTCGACAATCGTCCGATGACGGCTCTCCACCAAGGCGACATGAGCGAGCGCCCGGGCGACCTGGGCGTTGGCGTTCATCAGCCGGGCGGCCGCGTGGATGGGACCGAGCCGGTCGCCGCGCGCGGCCTTGGACATCGCTTCGCAGCGGGCGATCATGGTTCGGGCGCACGCCAGATAGGCCGCCAGCTCGCTGGCGGCGGATTGGCGATGGGCGTCGTCCTGCGATTGGGGCGCAAGAATGGTCACGTTGCCGCCTTGGCCCGCGGCGTGGGCATCGTCAATGTTCATGGCTTAAATTTTGGAAGCGGTTGTAGGATTTCAAGTGGCGCAACCGGAATTTTTTCATAACATGGTTAACGCGGGGGGGGCGGTGCCCGGGTGCCGGACGTCACCCCGACCCTCTCCCCCAGTCCTGCTTCGCCTTCGGCTCCGCCGGACAGGGGGAGAGGGAGAACATTGAGATATTCCCTCGCCCCCCGCGACGCGGGGGGCCGGTAGCGCCAGCGTACCGGCGGTTAGGGTGAGGGGGTGGCGGTATCGAGCGCGTTCTTCACCGTCAGAAGTACGATGCCGATATCGTCTGCCGCATGCGTGTTCGGGAACCGAAGCACGCGGTAGCCTTGGGCGTTCAGGTACGCGTCGCGCTCTTCGTCGTAAGCATCGCGCGGCCCCATGCTATGATCGAATCATGGCACGATCCCACGACCCCGATGTCTCCCTCTCTTCGACCCTCCCCTTGAGGGAGGGTCGAAAAATTCGAACAGCACGAAGTGCTGCGAGAATTTTTCGGGGAGGGGTGCGCGCGATAGCGCGCTCGCTGCGCTCGCGACCCCCCACCGAGAAATTGCTCCGCAATTTCTCGGCTCCCCCTCAAGGGGGGAGCAAAGAGAGAGGGCAAGCGCGTGGCTAAATCCGCCTCCTTCGTCTGCCAATCCTGCGGCGCTGTTCATGCCAAATGGTCGGGCAAGTGCGATGCTTGCGGTGCTTGGAACAGCATTGTCGAAGAAGGCGCACCAGTACCTATCGGCCCCAGCGGACGCAGACCCGCAAAGGGCAGGGCGTTTGCTTTGCAGGATCTGAAAACCCAGGACGGCGAACCGCCGCGCCGGGCCACCGGCATCGGTGAGTTCGACAGAGTCTGCGGCGGCGGGCTGGTGCCTGGTTCGGCGCTGCTTGTCGGCGGCGATCCTGGCGTGGGCAAGTCCACGCTGATCCTCCAGGCGCTTGCGTCCTATGCGAAGTCGGGCGGCAGCGCCGTCTATATTTCGGGCGAAGAGGCGATGGCGCAGGTGCGCCTGCGCGCTGCTCGCATGGGCCTCTCGGACGCGCCGGTGGCGCTCGGTTCCGCAACGTGCATCGAGGACATTCTCGCTACGCTGGAAAAGGGCAAGACGCCCGGCGTCGTCGCCATCGATTTAATCCAGACGATCTGGACCGGCGCGCTTGACGCCGCGCCCGGCACTATCGCGCAGGTTCGCACCGCGTCTTTCGATTTGGTGCGTTATGCCAAGTCAACGGGCGCTGCAGTGCTGCTTGTCGGCCATGTCACCAAGGACGGCCAGATTTGGATCAGGCGCTCGCGGGCCGCGGGACTGACCATCGTTCCGCCGGTGGTTGGCGCGGACGCGGCGGAGTGCGCGCGGCTGGCCGGTGTTCGCGTCGCTGACGCCATACGCGCAGAGAAGTTCGGCGGGTCTGGACACTAAAACTCCGAGATGAACGCGTTCGTGGGCCGTGCGCCCAGGATCGTCCAGTTGCGCGACCAGATCGAGAGGCTGGCCACCCGCCGCTCGCCCGTGCTGATTCAGGGTGAAAGCGGAACGGGCAAGGAAGTCGTCTCGCGCGCGCTCTACAATGCAGCGCCGCGCGGCCAATTCGTGCCCATCGATTGCGGATCGCTGGTCGGCACCGTGATGGAGAGCGAACTCTTCGGCCACGTGCGCGGCGCGTTTACGGGCGCGGTGGACAACAAAAAAGGACTGATCGAAATGGCCAACGGCGGCACCGCCTTCTTCGACGAGATTGGCGAGCTGCCGCTCGAGATGCAGGTAAAACTGCTGCGCGTGCTGCAGGAACAGGAACTGCGTCCGGTGGGTTCGCTGCAAAGAATCCGGATCGAAGTCCGCGTGGTGGCCGCGACGAATCGGGATTTGCAGAAGGAGGTGGCCGCGGGGCGATTTCGCGAAGACCTGTATCACCGCCTCAACGTGGTGCGCCTGACGCTGCCCCCGCTGCGCTCGCATAAGGAAGATATCCCGCTTCTGATCGAAACCTTCCTTGCCGCCGCCAATGGCCGCTTCATCCTGTCGAACGATGCGATGGAAGCCATTATCGATTACGACTGGCCGGGCAACGTGCGCGAACTGAAGAACTGCCTCGAACGCATGATGGCGTTCAACTCGGGTCCATTGCTGCATTTCGCCGATCTTCCCTCGGCGCTGGTGAATCATGCGCGCGCGCGGAGCCTCGGGGTGTTGGCGACCGCGGCGGCAGCGGGCGGAGAACCAGTGAACGGCGTCGTGCCGCTGCATGAACTCGAGCGGCGCGCCATTCAACACGCGCTCACGCACACGCACGGCGATCGCACGGTAGCGGCGCAGTTGCTCGGAATCGGCCGCACTACGCTGTACCGAAAGCTGAAAGAATACCGCATGGAGTAGAGTCGATCTAGTGCGGATCGCACTCGATGCCACATACAGTCTCGGCGACGGACTTTCGGGCGTCGGCGTGTATTCGCGAGAATTGATGAACGGTCTGGCCGCCTCGGACTTCGCCGACGAATGGGACTGGTTCTATCGCTGGCAGCGCTTCTGGCGCGCCCGCTCACTCCCCCGGCCGCCCCGCGTGACGCGCCGATTGCTGGCGGATTCCTGGGGCAATCGTACGGCGGATCTTTTCCACGGGCTGAACCAGCGCCTTCCGAAACGCCGCTTTCGCCGCCAGATCGCCACCTTTCACGATCTCTTTGTGCTCTCGGGCGAATACAGCACGCCTGAATTTCGCGAGCGCTTCGCCCGGCAAGCGCGCGAGGCCGCCGCAGGCGCGGACCTCATCGTCGCGGTGTCGGCGTTCACCGGGAGTCAGGTGCAGTATTATCTCAACGTGCCGGCCGAGCGCATCCGCGTCATCCATCACGGCGTCGTGGCGCGACCCACCCCGGCTCTCGCGCGTGAAAAAGTGGTGTTATGCGTGGGGGCGATTCAGCGGCGCAAGAACCAGGCCATGCTGGTGCGCGCCTTCCGCGCCATGCCGGAAGACTGGACTCTGGTGCTGGCCGGTTCCCAGGGCTTCGCAGCCGCGGAAACGCTGAACGAGATATCCGCCAGTCCGCGCGCCAGCCAGATTCGCGTCACTGGCTATCTCACAGATGAACAGCTTGGGCAATGGTACGCGCGCGCCGGCATTTTCGCATTCCCGTCGCTCGACGAAGGCTTCGGCATGCCCGCGCTCGAAGCCATGGCCGCGGGCATTCCGGTGATCGCCGGCAACCGCTCCGCTTTGCCGGAGGTATGCGGAGACGCGGCGATCCTGATCGATCCGCGGAGCGAGGCGGAACTTGCTTCAGCACTGCTGCTGCTCGCCCAAGACGGCGACCGCCGCGAGGATTTGGTGGAACGCGGACGACGCCGCGCGCAACAGTTCAAATGGGAAACAGCGGTGAAGGCGACTGCGGAAGTCTATCGCGAACTGCCCTGCTAGACCTCTTCGTCCACGGTAATGCGCAAAGCCTTGAGAAATCTCTGATCCTGCGTGGTGAAGCGGGCCTTCCCGGTGGTCGCGACTTCAGTCGGCTCCTCGCTCATTTCCTCCGACCCGGATTCCTCGCTGTCGTCGCGTTTATTGAATCCGATGGTAGCTTCCAGAACAAGGAAGACGTCATAACCGGCGCGTTTGATTTCCCCGATCGCCTCTGCAATGCGCTCGGAGTCGGAAAGGGATTCGTTGATCGCATTTCCCAGGTCCTGCATCAAGCTCTTGAGACGTTCGTCCACGTTTTGCCCCTTTCATTGGGCGCTACCCACGTATTGTGATGCAACTTCAGGGCCATCGGTTCCCAAATCCAGTTCGGAACATTAATGCCTTGATTGTACAGGCGTCGGAATGCAGGTACAAGTAATACCTTTGATAGGATTAAATCGTGCCCCAAAAGCAACTGGCGCGATCGGCGGGCAAGTTCGTAAAACACGTTCTGCCAGCCGCCGTTAAGCCGATCCACTCGCTGTGGCATGAGATTCTCGGCTTTATTTTTCTGGTGTTTGCAGTGGGCGGAGTGTGGGGGATCTTCCGTCACACCAGCGCCCAGACCCCGATGCGTCTGGTCATCCTCATCGTTTTCATCGTAGTGATGGCGGTGTACAGCGTCTCCTCGTTCCTCAAGGCCCGCCACATTTCCCGCTCCTGAACAGATGGAACCGCCATCGAGGCCCGGTGAGTATCCCTATACTCGCGGAATCTATCCCGACATGTATCGTAGCCGGCTCTGGACCATGCGCCAGTATGCCGGCTTTGGTTCGGCGGAGGAAAGCAACCGGCGCTACCGGTACCTGCTGAGCCGAGGCACCACTGGACTTTCCGTAGCATTCGACCTTCCAACACAGATGGGCATCGATCCGGATCATCCGCTCGCGGCGGGCGAAGTGGGTCGTACCGGCGTATCCGTTGCGTCGCTTTCGGACATGCGCAAGCTGTTTGCAGGGATCAGGTTAGACGAGGTTTCGACCTCTATGACCATCAACTCCACGGCGGCCGTTCTGCTGGCGTTCTACGTTCTGACGGCGCGCAGCCAGGGCGCCGACTGGCGCAAACTCAACGGCACCGTCCAGAACGACATCCTGAAGGAATACATCGCGCGCGGGACCTACATTTACCCGCCGCGCCCCGCCATGCGCATCATCACCGACCTGTTCGCCTGGGCGACGGCGGAGGTTCCGGAATGGAACACAATTTCCATCTCGGGATACCATATTCGCGAAGCGGGATCCACCGCGGTGCAGGAAGTGGCGTTTACCTTCGCCAACGCCATCGCTTACATTGAATCGGCGATCGCCGCGGGCCTCGATGTCGATTCTTTCGCCCCGCGCCTGTCATTTTTCTTCAATGCACACTCCGATTTTTTGACGGAGATCGCCAAATTCCGGGCCGCGCGAAGACTTTATGCACACTTGATGCGGGATCGGTTTGGCGCGAAGAACGAGCGCTCATGGATGCTGCGCTTCCACACGCAGACGGCCGGGTCCACTCTCACGGCCCAGCAGCCCGACGTGAACCTGGTCCGAACGGCGCTTGAGGCCCTGTCGGCGGTGCTCGGCGGGACGCAGTCGCTGCATACCAACGCACGCGACGAGGCCCTCGGACTGCCGACCGAGGAATCGGCACAACTGGCGTTACGGACGCAGCAGATCATCGCGTACGAAACAGGCGTCACAAGCACCGCCGATCCGGTGGGCGGGAGTTTCTACATTGAAGAAATGACAGACCGGATCGAGCGCGAAGCACTGGACTATATCCGCCGCATCGACGAGATGGGCGGAGCGCTGCGCGCGATCGAGAAGGGGTTTATCCAGGCGGAGATTCAAAACGCCGCGTTTCAGTTCCAGAAAGACATCGAGAGTGGCAAGCGCATTATCGTGGGCGTGAACAAGTTCCGGATGGAGGAGCGGGAGAAGACGCCGGTCTTTCGGATCGACCCGGCGCTGGAGCGGGCGCAGATCGAGACCCTGCGGGAGCTTAAGGCCAGCCGCGACGCGGAGACTCTGCGGTCGCGTTTGGAGCGGCTCGAAACTGCCGCGCGCGGCACGGAAAACCTGATGCCGGCGATTCTGGACGCTTCCGAAGCCTACGGGACGGTGGGGGAGATTTCGGACACGCTGCGAAGAGTTTTCGGGGAGTATCGGGACGCTGGGTAGGCGTGTAACGGGACTCAGATCTTATCCCGCGGAAGCCGAGCGGCTTACGCCGCCCCAACCGTCCACATCCGGGCACTTGGAAACGAACCAATCACCCTCTTGCCAGAAAATGGGTTGCGCGTTATACGTCAGCATGACCGGCGCGGATCTTTTGGACCGCCAGATCCCTTCTATCCCCTATAAGCTCCTTCCAAACCGGCGATCTCCAGCTTCTTCATCTGCATCAGGGCCTTGACAACGCGTTCTTTTCGCGCCGCATTCTGGTCCGTCATCATTTCGATCAGCACCGTGGGCACGATCTGCCACGACAGCCCGTATTTGTCTTTCAGCCAGCCGCATTGCACTTCCTGCCCGCCTGCCGAAAGCTTCGCCCAGAACTGATCCACTTCCTGCTGCGTCTGGCAGTGCACGACAAACGAGATCGCCTCCGTGAATTTGAAGTTGGGTCCGCCGTTCAGCGCCGTGAACAGCTGTCCGTCGAGTTCAAAGGCGACCGTCATCGCGCTGCCCGCGGGTCTGGGGCCCGACTCGCCATAGCGCGCGACTGCCGTGATCTTGGAATTCGGGAACACGGACGTGTAGAAAGCCGCCGCCTCTTCCGCCTGGTGATCGAACCAGAGAAACGGCGTGATTTTTGGGACGCGATCGCTCATGATGCTTTTATAGCGCCGCCTGAAAGGCGGCTGCACATCACGCTGGCAGCGAAGTTGCCGTCGCGGCTGCCGCCGCATACGCCGGTGTATAGACGAACCGGCGCTGGCGCAGTCCGTACTTGTGCAGCAGACGCCCCACGTGATCCTGATCGTACCGGATGCCGAAGCGGCGCTCGATGGCTGCCGCCAGTTTCCCGGTTGTCCAGCGATCGGTCGCAAAACCAAACGCCTGCGCGCCCGCGGTGTACATTCTGCGGATTTCCTCCACCTGATCCACCGTCAGACGGCAGGGCCGGCCAGTGGCGCGGCGTTTGCGCAGACCTTCGAATCCTTTATGTACGATGGAACGGTGCCAGCGCGACGCCGTAGTGCGGCTGACGCCGTACCTGCGGGCCACCTGTGACTGTGAAACGCCGGAAAGCAGCTCCTTGGCGGCTGCGAGGCGGCGCGTTTCCATATCTTCGCGTGTCAGAGAGCTAAGCGGGGCAAGCATCCTCTCGTTTGCGCGCGGAATTCAGACCAGAGCAAACCCAGAATACACTAAGAACAGAGCGCATGTAAATTGTTTCCGATCGCAATCCGCAAAGTTTCGAAAATTTATGAGGGCGGGGTCGAGGCGCTCCGGGACGTCTCGCTGGACTGCCGGGCGGGCGAGGTGACGGCCTTGCTCGGCCGAAGCGGCTGCGGCAAGACGACCCTCTTAAATCTCTGCGGCGCGATGGATTTCCCCACTACCGGCGAGGTCGAAGTCGGAGGACTCATTACGTCTAACCTCGGCGATGCCGAACTGACCGGGCTGCGGCGGCGTAAGATCGGCTTCGTGTTCCAGTTCTTCCAGCTTCTGCCCTCGCTCACCGCGCTCGAGAACATCGAACTTCCCCTGTTGCTGGCCGGCGTGAAGAACACCGAGACGACAGCGCGCGAAAGGCTCGGCTGGGTGGGCCTGGCCGAAAAAGCGTCCGCGCTTCCGTATCAGCTTTCCGGCGGGCAGATGCAGCGCGTCGCCATCGCCCGCGCGCTGGTCCACGATCCGGTCATTCTGATTGCCGACGAGCCAACCGGCAATCTCGACACCGCGAGCGGCGACCTGGTGCTCAAGCTGATTCGGCGCGCGGCGGACGATTTGGGAGCCGCGGTCCTAATCGCGACGCACAGCGCGGAGGCGGCGGCTATCGCCGATGTGCGCGTGCGGATGCGCGACGGCAGAATTGAAAGCGTGGAGACCGGATGCCTGGCGTAATCAAAACCGATTCGCCCTTGGACATGCGCCTATCAGGCGCGTCGTTCGATGCCGGGAAAACGCGGCTGGTAGGCGCATGTCCAAACCAAGTGCGGCATGATTAAACTCTTCCGCCGGCTGATCCTGCGACCGCTGGGCCGCGATCTCACCCGGACCGCGCTCACCATTCTTTCGATCGCCCTGGGCGTCGCCGTGGTGATCGCCATCGAACTCTCGGGGGACGCCGCGACGGGTTCGTTCGAATCGTCACTGACCACGCTGACGGGCAAAGTGGATTACGAAATTACGGCCAACGCCGGTGTGGACGAGACCGTTCTGGGCAGACTCGCTGCGCTCCCCGTCAACGCCCGCTTTGCGCCGGTGATCGAAGAGCCGGTGGCCGTCTCCGGCAGAGGTTCGACAACCCTCTATGGGATCGATACCATTGCAGGCGCGGCCAGTGATCGAAATAGCGCGGGCCAGCCCTTCGATGCGGAGAAGCTCGAAATGTCCGCTGTGGTTTCAAGCGATCTGGCCGCGCGGTTCCACTGGATCAAAGGCGACACGATCGAGCTGCGCGGGCGCGATGCCGCCGCCAGCTTCACGATCCGGACCATCGCGCCGAATCAGAATACCGGCTGGATCGGTGTGGACATCGCCGCCGCACAGGCGCTGCTGGGCATGTACGGCAAGCTCGACCGCATCGAGGTATTTCTCGGCGCGGGCGAGGACGGCGCGACGGTCGAGCGCCTCGTCAAAGCCGCCATTCCGGACACCTGGGAGATCGAAACGCCCGGCGCGCGCAGCGATGAGAATCGCCGCATGCTGCGGGCATTCCGCTGGAATCTGCGCATCCTCAGCTACATTTCTCTGCTGGTCGGCGCCTTCCTGATCTACAACACGATCGCGGTCAGCGTGGTGCGGCGGCGCACGGAGATCGGCATTCTGCGCGCGCTGGGCACGAGCTCGCGTGGCGTGCTGACGGTCTTCCTCGCCGAGGCCGCCATGCTGGGACTCATCGGCTCGGCCATCGGCGTTTTCCTCGGACGCTTTCTCGCCGCCGGATTGCTGGGAATGATCTCCGATACGGTGAACGCGCTGTTCGTCACCAGCGCGCCGGGGGCCATCGCGCTCTCATCCTGGTCCTGGATGGGCGCGCTTCTTACGGGCACCGGCGTCGCCGTCGGATCGGCGCTGATCCCGGCACGGGAAGCCGGACGCGTCGCTCCGGCCGAGGCCATGCGCCGGTCGATTGTCGAGCACGAAACTCGCCTGCACGTTGCGCGCGACCTCGCGTTCGCAGCGGCCGCGGCTGTGATTGCCGTGATCTGCTGCCAGTTCGGCCCGATCGACGGGAGGCCGATCCTTGGCTACGCGGCAACGCTCTTTGCAGTAGTGGCCGCGGCCTTTGTGGCGCCGGCGTTCATCAGCGGCGCGATTCGAGGCCTGCGCAATTTTTTGAAGCGCGTCGGAGGCGCCGAAGGCCTGATCGCCGGGCGCAGCCTCGTGGCCTCTCTCTCGCGTACTTCGGTCGTGGTGACGGCGCTGGCCACGGCGATTTCCATGATGGTCAGCGTCGGCGTAATGGTGGGCAGTTTCCGCGAAACCGTACAGGTCTGGCTCGACAGCCAGATTCGGGCGGACATCTACATGCGCGGGGAAGGGCCGGCCAGCGCGGGCATTTTTCCACCCATCGCCACGACCGTCCCCGCCATCATCCGCCAGACGCCCGGAGTCGCCGAGGTGGATATTTTCCACGCCTTCGATTTCCGCTACCAGGGCCAGCGCGCGACGTTCGGCGGCGGCGTCATGGATATCGTGCGCCGCCGTCGCTCGCTGCGATTTCTTTCCGGCAGCGCGAACGAAATTCTTACGTCCCTGATCGGGCGCGACCGGGCCATCGTGAGCGAACCCTTCTCCGTGAAGCACCATGTCCGCGTGGGCGACGTGCTCAATATTCCGCTGGGCGCGCGCGTTGTCCCACTCACTGTTGCCGGAATTTACTACGAGTATTCGAGCGACCGCGGCTACGTGCTGGTGGATCGCGCCACGCTGCTCCGGTATCTGCCGGATCAGCCGATCACCAACATCGCGGTATATGCGCAGCCGGACGTGGACCGGACGAAAGTCCGCTACGATCTCGAAACGCGGCTGCGCGCTTTTCCGCTGGCGATCGCGCCGAACGAGCTGCTGCGGCGTCAGGCCATCGAAGTTTTCGACCGGACCTTCACCGTCACCTGGGCGCTCGAAGCAGTGGCGATTGTGGTCGCCATGCTGGGCGCGGCGAACTCGCTGCTAGCATTGGTATTGGACCGGCGCCGCGAAATCGGGCTGATCCGGTATCTCGGGGCAGCCGCGGGACAGGTACGGCGGATGATCCTGATCGAGGCGGGCCTGCTCGGTTTGCTGGCCGGCGTCCTTGGACTGGCGCTCGGAATGGCGCTTTCTCTGGTGCTGATTTATGTAGTCAACAAGCAGAGCTTCGGATGGACCATTCAGTTCCATCCGCCGGCATTGCTGCTTGCGGGGGCGTTACTGCTGGTCTGGGCGGTAACGGTGCTGGCGGGTGTTTATCCGGCGCGATTCGCCGCGCGGCTGAAACCGGCCGAAGTCGTTCACGAAGAATAGTCGATTCAAATCCAAATGAGTGAGAACACGCGAAACATCGCGATTATCGCGCACGTAGACCATGGCAAGACGAC